>CAWKAN010000020.1:0-739037 GCA_963847615.1 uncultured Alphaproteobacteria bacterium | reverse complement strand
GATACCAGCGGCCCGAAATGATGACCCTTCCATCATTTCGGGCCGCCGGTATCGCACGCGGGGTTGCCCCGGGGAAGTTGCGTGCGGCCGCGCGCCAAACCAAAACTCATACCGACGGCCCAACGCCGGCCGATCGGTCATCCGATAGGGCCGTTGGTATGACGCGGCTTGCCGCTTCGGTCCGTGCTGCCGGCAGGGATCGAAGGCGGCGCGGCCCGCAGGGCAAGCGGGCGAGCGACGAAAGCGCGGGGCTCCCGGCCTTGCTTTGCTCAGGTCTGCTTGAGGCGGGCCAGGGTGCGTCCCAGGGTCAGCGCCGGCACGAACGAGGTGATGTCGCCGCCCAGTGTCGCCACCTCCTTCACCAGGCGGGAGGCGATGAACTGGTGGCGTTCGCTGGCCATCAGGAACACCGTCTCGATGTCGGGCGCCATGCGATAGTTCATGCCGGCCATCTGGAATTCGTAGTCGAAATCCGAGACGGCGCGCAGGCCGCGCACGATCATGGCCGCACCGACCTGGCGGGCGAAGTCGATCAGCAGGCCCTGGAACGGCCGCACCTCGATCACCGTGCCATTCGGGGTGCCGATCGCGGCGATCTCGGCGGTCACCAGTTCGACCCGCTCCTCCAGCGTGAACAGCGGGCCCTTGCCGGTGTTGATGGCGACGCCGACCACCAGCCGGTCCATCAGCCGCGCGGCGCGGGCGATCACGTCGATATGTCCGTTGGTGACCGGGTCGAAGGTGCCCGGGTACAGGCCGACGCGCATGCGGCCTTTGGTCTCAGCCATCCAGCCCATCCTCCGCTGCGTCCTCGGCGGCGTCCTCGACCACGGGGAAGACGCTGGTCACGTGTTCGTCGGCATCGACGCGGAACAGCGTGACGCCCATCACCTGGCGCCCGGTGATCCGCACCTGGTCGGCCGGCACCCGGATCAGCCGCCCGGCGTCGGTCACCAGCATCACCCCGTCGCCCGGCCGCACCGGGAAGGTGGCGGCCACCGCGGTGCCATTACGCGGCGCCAATGTGATGTTGGCAATCCCCTGGCCGCCACGGCCGCTGACGCGGTACTCGTAGGCGGACGAGCGCTTGCCGAAGCCGGCGTCGGTGACGGTGAGCAGGATCTCCTCCTGCTCCTCCAGCTCGCGCAGGCGCTCGGCGCCGAGGCTGACGTCGGCGGCGGGCTCGTCGGCCCGGGTCGCGTCGGCGTCGGTCGCGTCGGTTGGCGTCGCCGCGGCCTCCTCCGGCTCGGCGGCATCGCTCTCCGCTTCGTCGCCGTTGGTGCGGCGCCTGGCGGCGGCCTGCCGGAGATAGGCGGCGCGCTCGTCGTTGCCGACCTCGACGTGGCGCAGCACCGACAGGCTGATCACCTCGTCGCCCTTGCCGAGCCGGATGCCGCGCACGCCGGAGGAATCCCGCCCGGCGAAGACGCGCAGCGTGTCGTCGGTCACCTGGAAGCGGATGCAGCGGCCGAGCCTTGTGGCCAGCAGCACGTCGTCGCCCTCGCGGCAGGTGGCGACGCCGATCAGCCGGTCGCCCTCCTCCAGCTTCATCGCGATCAGCCCGGAGGCGCGCATGTTGCGGAAATCGGACAGCCGGTTGCGCCGCACCGTGCCCGAGGCGGTGGCGAACACCAGGTGCAGGCTGTCCCACAGCGTCTCGTCCTGCGGCAGCGGCAGCACGGTGGTGATGGTGTCGCCGCCGAGCTCGGGCAGCAGGTTGACCAGGGCGCGGCCCTTGCCGGTCGGCCCGCCCTCCGGCAGGCGCCACACCTTCTCGCGGAACGCCTTGCCGCCGGAGGCGAAGAACAGCACGAACTGATGCGTGTGCGCATTGAAGCTGCGCGTCACGATGTCGTCGCCGCGGGTCGAGGCGCCGCTGCGCCCGCGGCCGCCGCGGTTCTGCTGGCGGAATGTTTCCAGCGTCGTGCGCTTGATGAAGCCGTCGCGGGTGATGGTGACGACCATCTGGCCCGGCTCGATCAGGCTTTCGTCGTCCTGGTCGGCCAGCGCATCGAGGATGTCGGTCATCCGCGGCCGGGCGATCTCGGCGCGCGCGGCGATCAGTTCCTCGCGCATCTTCTCCATGCGCCGCGGGTGCGAGGCGAGCAGTTCCAACAGGCCCTGGATGTGCGAGCCGATCTCGACCAGGTCGGCGCGGATCTTGTCGCGCTCCAGCCCGGTGAGGCGCTGCAGGCGGATTTCCAGGATGCCGCGCGCCTGCTCCTCGGTCAGCCGCACGGTGCCCTCGGGGCTGATCACGTTGCCCGGCTCGTCGATCAGCGCCAGCAGCGGGCCGATGTCGGTGGCCGGCCAGTCGCGCGTCATCAGCGCGGCGCGGGCGGTGGGGGCATCGGGGCTGGCGCGGATCAGCCGGATCACCTCGTCGATGTCGGCGACCGCGATGGCGAGGCCGACCAGCTGGTGGGCGCGGTCGCGCGCCTTCGACAGTTCGAAGCGGGCGCGCCGCAGGATGACGTCCTCGCGGAAGCGGACGAAGCACTGCAGCGCGTCCTTCAGGCCGAGCTGGCGCGGCTGGCCGCCATCCAGCGCCAGCATGTTGATGCCGAAGGTGACCTGCAACTGGGTGAAGCGGTAGAGCTGGTTCAGCACCACCTCGGGCGTGGCGTCGCGGCGCAGCTCGATCACCACGCGCATGCCGTCGCGGTCGCTTTCGTCGCGCACGCCGGTGATGCCCTCGACCTGCTTTTCGCGCACCAGCTCGCCGATCCGCTCCAGCAGGGTCTTCTTGTTCACCTGGTAGGGGATCTCGGTGATGATGATGGCCTGGCGGTCGCGGGCCATCTCCTCGATTTCGGAGCGGGCGCGGAGGGTGATCCATTCGCGGCCGGATTCGAAGGCGGCGCGGATGCCGGCGCGGCCGATGATGGAACCGCCGGTGGGAAAATCCGGGCCGGGGACGATGCGCATCAGCGCATCGAGGGTGATGTCGGGGTCCTCGATCAGCGCCAGGGTGGCGTCGATGATCTCGCCGGGGTTGTGCGGCGGGATGTTGGTCGCCATGCCGACGGCGATGCCGTTGCCGCCGTTGATCAGCAGGTTGGGGAACTGCGCGGGCAGCACGCGCGGTTCGGATTCGGTCTCGTCGTAGTTGGGCTGGAAATCGACGGTGTCCTTGTCGATGTCGGCCAGCAGCAGCGCCGAGGCCTTGGCCAGCCGCGCCTCGGTGTAGCGCATCGCCGCCGGGTTGTCGCCGTCGACCGAGCCGAAATTGCCCTGCCCGTCGATCAGCGGCAGGCGCATGGAGAAGGGCTGCGCCATGCGCACCATGGCGTCGTAGATCGAGGCGTCGCCGTGCGGGTGGTATTTGCCCATCACGTCGCCGACCACGCGGGCGGACTTGCGGTACGGCTTGTCCGGGGTGAAGCCGGACTCGTGCATGCCGAACAGGATGCGCCGGTGCACCGGCTTGAGGCCGTCGCGCGCGTCGGGCAGCGCGCGGGCGACGATCACGCTCATCGCGTAGTCGAGGTAGGAGCGGCGCATCTCCGCTTCGAGCGTCACCGGCTGGGTGTCTTCCGGCGGGCGCGGGGGGGTGTCGTCAGTGGGTTCGGTCAAGCTTGGCTCGGGGTTCGGGGTCAGGCCGGTCTGGCGGCTGGTCGGCCGTGTGAGGGCCTGGCGGGTTCGCTGCGCTGCGGCACGGGGCTTAGATAGGGGGATTCGGGGCGTCTGGCGAGGGGGTGCGGGCGATTTTGCCCCCTGCCCTTGTTGTGGGGTTGGAGGGCGGCGGGGGGCGGGCTTCAGCTTGCGTTTCGCGCCGTTGTAGCTACATATGGGCTACAGCCACGCGTGAGGGCCGCATGACCGCCGATAGTGTCGTCCGCTCGCGGATTGACACCGCCACCAAGGAGCGGGCCGCCGCTGCCTTGGCGGCAATGGGGCTGACCATTTCCGACGCGATCCGCCTGCTGTTGCTCCGCGTCGCGGAGGAGAAGCGCCTGCCGTTCGAGGTGAAGGTCCCGAACCGGGAACGTCGCGCTGCCATCAAGGAATTGGCCGAGGGCAAGGGCAAGCGGTCCGCGACCTGCGCCGCACTGTTCAAGGATTTGGGCATTTGACGTGATGGCGCCGGGACGGTCCGGCCGCTTCAAGCGTGACGTGAGACGGGCGGCGAAGCGCGGCGAGGACGCGGCAAGGGCGCGAAAAGGACATGGACGAGTTCACGGCCGTCCTGTTGCTGCTGATCGGGGGTGATGGCGTTTATGGCCGGTTATGGCGATCACCCGCTCAGGGGCGATTGGAAGGGGTTTCGTGACCTGCACATCGAGCCGGACGCGACATCGTCGATCTGGTCAAACGCGACGCCCGGACCAGGGACACCGCCGGGGGCACTTTCTGCTCGATAGCAGTATAATTCAATGCTTGGTACCAGGCGCAACGCGGCAAGGGGGGGAAATCGACCAAGCCAACCGCATTGCTTGATCGGATGTTAACCACCGGCTGGCACACATGGTCTGCTGCCGGCGAGGCCGCAACCGAACGAAGCAAGGCAAGGAATTTCAGCCACAGATGCACGCAGATGCACGCAGATGATACCGGGGTCAACGGACTGTCGGAGTGTGTCATTGGTTGCGCATTCCGCGTTCTGAACACACTCGGTCCGGATTCCTGGAAAAGGTCTACGAGAATGCGTTGGCCTACGAGGTGCGCAAGGCCGGCCTGGTTGTTGCACAACAGCACGGGGTCACCGTCCAGGACGACGGCATTGTCGTCGGGGAATACGCAGTCGATCTGTTGGTCGAGCGAACCATCATCGTCGAGTTGAAAGCGACCAAGGCGTTGGACAACGCCCACGCAGCGCAATGCCTCAACGACCTCAAGGCGACCGGCCTGCAACTCTGCCTGCTATTGAACTTCGGCAAGTCCCGCCTCAAGATCCGTGCTTTGGCGCACGGTCTGTGAAGCCGCACGGAACATCTGCGTGCATCTGCGTGCATCTGTGGCTGAAATTTCTTGGCTGCTTGATCCGGTGCAGCAGATCATTGATCTCGCGGGAGGCCAGGACACCGGCACTTGGTACCGGTCGTCACCTTGGTCGGGGTGATGAATTCGTGTTCGGGGATGAACTGCAGATCGAGCGTGCGCCCCCAGGCCTTGAGCAGGTCCTTGAATGCCTCGCGCACCACCGTTTCACGGCTGGCCCCCGACACCCTCCGAAGCCGATCGAGGTCGCCGAGATACTGGTTGATCAGCAGATGGCTCATCCATGTCTCCGACTCGTCCCGCAGGGACCATATGCCAGCAGCGGCCGCAACGGTATCGGCCGGTCTTATACCGTCGAGAGTTCGCTCCGCGCCTGGGTGACGGTTTTGGACTTGTTGACGCGCGAGAAGCGCCGCAGGCGTCGAACTTCGGGCTGTGCAGCCGGTCGCGGGGCGCTTCTCCGTGACCTCCTGCTGCCTCCCTGTTCCTCCGTGTTAAAATCTTGCTTGCGGACGAAAAAAGCGCCTCGGTCGTGCGCGGTGACCCCAGGGCTTCGCCGGGCCATGCTTCGCGGGGCGGCAGTTTGCGTGGCGCCGAGGGGTGGTTTGGTGTAAGAATTCCTAACTGCCTTCCATAGCGTCAGGCTCGGCGTTGACGGAGAGGGGGCGGGAGGCGGTGAAAGGCGCGCGGGAGGGCGTGAGGCGGCGCTGCCCGGTGCTGCTGGCGGGCGCGGCGACAGACAACCGAGCCCATGCAACGTGGCGCGGTGGCGCCCGGGGCGCAACGCGGCCGGCAAGATCGGCGCGCCGAATCCCCCCCCCGCCCGCCGCGCCGCCGTCAGGTCGCGGCGGCCTCGTCCTCCTCGCCATACCCGACCAGCCGCAACGCCCGCCCCTTGATGCCGCGCAGGCCCATGGCATGGATCAGCGCGTCCTCCTGGCCGTGCGTCACCCAGACCTCGGGCGCGGCCACCTCGTCGATCGTGGCGTTCAGCTCGTCCCAGTCGGCATGGTCGGAGATCACCAGCGGCAGCTCCACGCCGCGCGCCTTCGCCCGCTGGCGCACGCCCATCCAGCCCGAGGCCACCGCGGCCACCGGATCGGCGAACCGGCGCGCCCAGCGATCGGCCACCGCGCCGGGCGGCGCCAGCACGATCGCCCCGGCCATCGCCTGCTTCGCCGCCACCGTCGCCGCCGGTAGTTCGCCCAGCCGTTGGCCCAGCGCGGCGTAGACCTCGCACATCGGCGCCAGCGCGCCGTGCAGGAAGATCGGCCGCTCCCACCCAGCGGCGCGCAGCAGCGCGATCAGCCGCTGGCATTTGCCCAGCGCGTAGCAGCCGACGACATGCGTGCGCTCCGGGAACAACGCCACCGAGGCCAGCAGGCGCGCGATCTCGGTGTCCGCCGGCGGATGGCGGAACACCGGCAGGGCGAAGGTGGCCTCGGTGACGAAGACGTCGCACGCCATCGGTTCGAAGCCGCGGCAGGTGGGATCGGGCTGGCGCTTGTAGTCGCCGCTGACCACGGCGCGGCTGCCGCGCCAGGTCAGCGCCACCTGCGCGCTGCCCAGCACGTGCCCGGCCGGCAGCAGCCGGAGTTCCACCCCGTCGACGTGCAGGACCTCGTTCCAGTCGAGTGGCTGTTGCGCCGCCCCTGCCCGCTCGGGCCCCAGGCGCGCGCGCATCAGCGCCAGCGTCTCGCGGCTGGCCAGCACGTGGCGATGGCCCGGGCGGGCGTGGTCGGAATGCGCGTGGGTGATCACCGCGCGATCGACCGCGCGCAGCGGATCGATGAAGAAGCCGCCCGGCTCGCAATACAGACCCTGCGGCAACAGTTTCAGCCAGGTGGCGGGATGCGGGGACATGGTCCGGCCGGCATGCGACAGGCACGGCATGAACGCAAGCCGCCGCGGCCCTGGGTCAGGGCGGTCGGGCGGGGCGCAGCTGGGCCAGGGTTCCGCCCCTGCCCCCCCACCAGAGACGTCGCCCTTGGCGGGGTTGCCAATGGTAGCATGCGGGGCAGCGCCTCTTGCTGGAGTCCGGGGCGAAGCCCCGGCCTTGCTTTCGTTCCCCCGATTGCCCTGAGCCGAAACCTGGCCGGTTGACCGATGTGCATGGCGGCGTAATGCGCTATGCTGGAGTCGCGCGAGGGGAGAGGCATTGGTACGGCGATGCACAAAGGGCTGGTCGTGGCGGACCTACTCCAACAGGTCGCGGCGGGGTTTCCCGTGCGCCGGATGATCCGCTTTGCCCGCGCACAAGTGGCGAGGCCGGACCGCGATGTCGAGCCGCCGTCGCGCCACAATGCGGCGGCGAGGCTGCGCGCGCGCAAGGCGAAGCGGCGTCGTTCGCGCAAGCTGGCGCATTTGCATCCGGACGGCTCGTGCCACGCGGCTTGCTGCAACCGCGCGCCGCGTCTCCCGGGCAGGCTGCCCGTGACGGTGCAGTAATCCGTGGACGACGAAAACCAGGACCTGGAGACTGGACCGGCACGGCAGGCCGAGCGGTGGCTGGCCGCCGCGACCGCCGAGCTGCCGGTTGCGATGACGCCGGCCCGGTTCGATCAGCGCGAACAGCATCGGCGCTCGCTGTTTTCCCACACTTGGGGCGAGCTGATTCCCAAGGTGTTCGAGGATGTGCCGAAATATTACCGCCTGGGAAACATTGTCGCGAGCTTCGGCTTGTGGGAACTGTGGGTTTGGCAGTTCGTCAGGACGATTGCGCTGCAACCGGGATACCGCGCGCTCGATGTCTGCGCCGGAACCAACGACATCGGGCTCCGACTGTTGCGGAAACAGCCCGATGGTTTTGTCACGGCGATCGACCGCAGCAAGGAGATGCAGCAAGAGGGGCAGACGCGCGCCGGGAAGCGCGGCGTGCGAATCGAAAGCGTGATCCATGACGTGCACGAGCTGCCGTTTCCGGACAATTCGTTCGATCTGGTCACGCTGCAGGCCGCATCGCGCCACCTGCAGCTGGACAGGGTGTTGCCGGAGATCCTGCGGGTACTGAAGCCAGGCGGCAGCTTCTATCATTGCGATATGCTGAAGCCGAGCACGCGGTTTGTCGAATGGCTCTATGTGCGTTTCCTACGCCTTTCGGTGACCTGGACCGCACTGATATTCGAATCGACCGAGGCATCCAGGGATTGCTGCGATTATTTCCACGACGCGATCACCAATTTCTACACGCCGGAGGAATTGTCCGAGGTGTTTCGCCTGGTCGGCTTCACCAACGTGACCTGCAGCAAGAGCATCTGGGGCGGCATGGTCGGCTTCCACAAGGCGCAACGTCCCAGGGCGGGATAAGGCAACGCTGCAGGCTTGCCGCTTCACGCCGCGTTCTGGAGAGGCCGTGTCATTCCATACCCGGTGCAACGGATCGCCCGCGACACCGCCGGGGCGGATGACATCACACCGGGGCCGGTCCGTAACTGATGTCGCCGCAAAATCGCGCGGGGGCGAGAATTTTCGCGGTACCACACTATGTGGGAAGGAACCTGGTTTGCGGCGGCGTCCACGGCAGGCAGACCATTGACACACGGCGCGCACGGCGTGAGCTAGCAACCGAACCACAGGCGCCGCCGCGCCCGTCTGGCGCAAAGGAGACAGACATGGACGACGATCTCGACGTTCGGCTCGGCTTCGCGCCGGACTATGATGCACCCATCCCCTACATGCAGCGCACGCGCGACTACTACCAGGCGATCGGCTACACCACGCCGTATCGCTGGGCGCACCATATCGATGCGCCGTTCACGCCGCTGAGCAAGCCGTTGCGCGACGCGCGGGTGGCCTTGATCACGACGGCGGCGCCGTATCAGCCGGACAAGGGCGATCAGGGGCCCGGCGCGCCGTACAACGGCAGTGCCAAGTTCTATGTGCCGTATTCCGGCGACACCTCGGCGGCGCACGACCTGCGCATCTCCCATATCGGCTACGACCGCGCCCACACGACGGCGACCGACAGCGGGACATGGTTCCCGCTGCCTGCCCTGCGGCGCGCGGTCGCCGCCGGGCGGATCGGCGCGTTGACGCAACGCTTCCATGGCGCACCGACCAACCGCAGCCATCGTGTCACGGTCGAAACCGACGCGCCGGAGATCCTGCGCCGCTGCCGCGACGACGGCGCCGAGGCCGCGATCCTGGTGCCGAACTGCCCGGTCTGCCACCAGACCGTCAGCCTGGTCGCCCGCCACCTGGAGGCGAACGGCATTCCGACCATCGTGATGGGCTGCGCCAAGGACATCGTCGAGCACGCCGGCGTGGCGCGCTTGCTGTTCAGCGATTTTCCCCTCGGCAACAGCGCCGGCAAGCCGCATGACGCGGAGTCGCAGGCGCAGACACTGGAGTTCGCGTTGCGCGTGCTGGAATCGGCGGTGGGGCCGCGCACCACCATGCAGTCGCCGCTGCGTTGGGCGGCCAGCGCCGACTGGAAGCTGGACTACCTGACCCTCGATCGCATCCCACCCGACGAGCTGGCCCGCCGGCGCGCCGAGTTCGACCGGCAGAAGGAGCTGGCGCGGCCCAACCGTGTCGAGAGGGCGGCGTGATGCACCGTTCACCTCGCCCGCGAAGCGGGAGAGGTCGGCGCGAAGCGCCGGGTGAGGATGGTGCCGCATGCACCCCCCTCACCCGCGTCGCAAGTGCTCCGCGACCTCTCCCGCAAGGGCGGGAGAGGTGAAGGGGAGGCCGGCCATGACCCGTCCGTTCGCCGGGGTTCGCATCCTGGATTTCACCCAGGTGCTCGCTGGGCCTTATGGCAGCTACCAGCTCGCGCTGCTCGGCGCCGACGTGATCAAGGTGGAACGACGCGAGGGCGAGGACATGCGCCGCACCCCGCTGTCGCGCGAATGGGCGGAGCGCGGCATGGCGCCGTCCTGGCTGGCGATCAACGGCAACAAGCGCAGCCTGACGCTCGATCTGCAAAAGCCGGCGGCGAAGGAGATCGTGCGCCGGCTGGCGGCCAAGGCCGACGTGGTGATGGAGAATTTCCGCGCCGGCGTGATGGACCGGCTGGGCCTGGGGTATCCGGCGCTGTCGGCGGTCAATCCGCGGCTGATCTATTGCGCCGTCTCCGGCTTCGGGCAGACCGGGCCGTCCAGCCACGAAGCCGGCTACGACGGAAAGATCCAGGCGCTGTCGGGCATCATGTCGATCACCGGGCATGCCGAGATGGGCCCGACCCGCGCCGGCTTCGCGGTCTGTGACGTGCTGTCGGGGATGACGGCAGCCTTCGCGGTGTCCTCGGCACTGTTCCAGCGCACCCACACCGGCATCGGACAGTTCATCGACGTTTCGATGTTGGAGGCGAGCCTGGCCTTCCTGTCAACGCAGGTGGCGGACTTCACGGTGGCGGGGCACCGGCAGACGCAATTCGGCAACCAGGCGATCAGCCGCAAGGTCACCGCCAATCTGTTCCGCGCCAAGGACAGCTACCTGCTGCTCGCGGTGAACGACGAGAAGCAATACCGCGCGCTGCTGGCCGCGCTCGGCCGCACCGAGGTGTTCGACGATCCACGCTTCGCCGACTGGTTCTTGCGCAAGGAGAACGAGGCCGCGCTGCGGGAGATCATCGAGGCGGCGCTGGCGGGGGAAGATGCGAAGACCTGGGAGACGCGGCTCAACGCGGCGGGCGCGCCGTGCGCCAGCATCTGGCGGATCGAGGAGATCATCGACCATCCGCAGATCGTCGCGCGCGGGGTAATGCAGACCGCCGAGACGGCGTATGGGCCGCTGCGGCTGATGGGTTCAGGGTTCCAGATGGCGCATGGCGGCGGGCGGCTGGACAGCGCGCCGCCGGCGCTCGGCGCGCATACCGATGCGGTGCTGGAAGAGATCGGCTACGACGCGGCCGCGATCGCGGCGCTGCGCGCCGACGCGGTGGTCTGACGGCAGCCGCCCGAAGTGATGACTCTTCGACGATGCCCGCCAGGTCATGCCGGCAAAAAGCCGATATCCACCATGATGCTTGCTGCACGAAGGCGAGTCGTGGATGGCCGACCTTCGCCGGCCATGACGATGTGGGGGTCGCCGATGGGTCAATCCTTTGGCCGGTTGGTATCAGCCCGCGAGCGCTCCCGCCAACGCGCCGCTCATGCAGGTCGCCAGCGTGCCGGAGATGATCGAGCGCATGCCCAGTTGCACCACCTCCGCGCGGCGGTCGGGGATCATCATGCCGATGCCGCCGACCATGATCCCGGCGCTGCCGAAATTGGCGAATCCGCACAGCGCATAGGTCAGGATCAGCCGCGTGCGGGGGGAAAACGCATCGACCGGCAACGTCGCGAAATTCAGATAGGCAACAAACTCGTTCAGCACCGTCTTGGTGCCCATCAAAACCGCGGCCGCGCCCGCCTCGCGCCACGGCACGCCGATCAGCCACATCACCGGGCGGAACAGCCAGGAAAACATCCGCTGCAGGGTCAGCGCCGCACCGCCCCAATGCGGCAGCAGGCCAAGTCCGGTGTTGACCAGCGCGACCATGGCGATCGTCACCACAAGCGTGGCGACAATGCCGACCAGCACCGGGATGCCGTCGGCGGTGCCTTTCACGATCGCATCGATCGAGCTGACCGGCGGGTCCTCCAGCACCAGCCGCCCCTCGGTCTCGGCCCCGTCAGCGGCAACCGGCGGGGCGAACGGCACCATCAGCGCGGCGATCGCCAGGCCGGCCGGCGTGCTGATCACCGAGGCCGTCAGGATGTGGCCCAGCGCATCGGGCACCAGCGGCGCGAGGAACCCCGCGTAGATCACCATCACCGTGCCGGCGACCCCCGCCATCCCGCAGGTCATCAGCGCGAACAGCTCGCCGCGCTGCATGCGCGCGAGATAGGGGCGCACCAGCAGCGGCGCCTCCACCATGCCGACGAAGACGTGCACCGCCGCGCCAAGCGCCAGCGCGCCGCCGATGCCCATCCAGCGCCGCAGCAGCCAGGCGAAGCGCGCCGGTCACCCGTTGCAGCACGCCCCAGTAAAACAGCAGCGAGGCCAGCGCGCTGATCACCAGCACCAGCGGCAACGCCTTGAATGCCAGGATGAAGCTGGCGCCGGGCGCGGTCTCGGTGAACGGCAGCGGCCCGCCGCCCAGATAGCCGAACACGAAACCCGTTCCGGCCTCGGAGGCGCGCTGCAGCGCGTGCGCCGCGCGGTTGGCCAGCATCACGGCGGCGACCGCCGGCGGAAAGCCGAGCAGCAGCACCGCCAGCGCCACCTGCAACGCCACGCCGGCGATCACCGTGCGCCAGGGAATGCGCCGCCGGTCCTCGCTCAACAGCCAGGCGAGCAGCAGCAGCGCCGCCTCGCCCAACGCCGCATGCGCCATCAGCCGGCGCGCTGGTTGAACGGGTAATAGGCGGGAAATTCGCCCACCGCGGTCATGTCGACCTCGACCATGCTGGGGCCGGAATGGGCCAGCGAGTGCGCCACCGTCGCACCGAAATCCTCCGCCCGCGTCACCTGCCAGAACGGGATCCCGGCGAGGGCGGCCAACTGCCCCAGGTCAGGTCCTTGCAGATCGGCAAAGAACCGCCTTCCGTGCTGGAACGTGTCCTGGATGCGCTTGATCACGCCGTAGCCGCGATCGTTCATCACCAGGATGCTGACGTCCAGCTTCTCCTGCACCGCGGTCCACAACTCGCCGACATTCAGGAAGAACCCGCCGTCGCCGGTCATCACCACGGTCTTGCGCCGCGCCGCCGCCGCTGCCACCGCGGCGCCGATGCCGAGCGACAGGCCCTGGCCGATGCCGGCACCGACGGGAAACACGTTCTGCTGCGGCCGCTCGATCGGGAACAGCCGGTTGCCCCAGGTGGTGTTGTTCTGCGTCACGTCGCGCGCCCAGATCGCGTCCTTCGGCATCACCGCGGCAAGCTGCTCGGCGAAACTGCCATAGGCGCCGAGGGTGGCGAGGAAATCCGCCCTCGCCTCCTGGCGCAGCGCGCGGAACTGCGCGGGGAACGCCGGATCGATCGCCATGCGCCCGTCGATCCGCTCCGCCAGCGCCGCCAGCGTCGCCGCGGCGTCGGCGCAGACGAACCAGGAGTTGGCGTAGGTGCGGCCGTTCGCCGTCGGATCGACATCGATCTGGATCACGTTGCCCGGCAGCTTGACCGCGAAATCCCCGGTCTCCTGCCCGCGCAGCCGCGTGCCGACCGCCAGCAGCAGATCGACGTTCTGGTAGAACGCCTGCACCTTCGGCATGCCGTTGCCGTGCAGCCCGCCCAGGTTCATCGGATGTCGCGTCGGACACGATCCCCTTGCCGTTGATGCTGTTCAGCATGCCGAAGCCAAGGTCGAGCAGCCGCCGCGCCGCCGGTCCGGCTTGCTTCGCACCGGAGCCAAGCCACAGCAGCGGGCGCTTCGCCGCCAGCACGCGCGCGGCCAGCTCATCCAGCTCCGCCGCGCCTGGCAGACGCGGCGGCGGCAGGGGGCAGGACGAAATTGTCGAGCATCGCCGGACGCGTCGATCGGCGTGCGCTGGATGTCGATCGGCACCTCGACGCTGACCGGGCCGGTGGGCGCGGTCAGCGCGGCAACCGTGGCCGCGGTCAGCACGCCCAGCGCCTGCGCGGCGGATCGCACGCGCCAGGCGCCTTTGCCCACGGAGCGCAGCATGCCGAGCTGGTCGTGCGCATCGTGCACCGTGCCCATCTCGCGATCGACGAACCGCGTGCTGGTCTGCCCGGTGATGTGCAGCAGCGGCGAGCCGGCGAACCGCGCCTCGATCAGGCCGCCCACCGCATTCGCCGCGCCCGGGCCGGTGCTGCTGAACATCACGCCCAGGCCGCCCGAGGCCCGCGCATAGCCGTCGGCCATGTGGGTGCCGCCCAGCTCGCCGCGCGTCATGACGAACCGCACCGCGTTGCGGCGGCCGATCGCATCCAACATCGGAATGTTGTGCACCGAGGCGATGCCGAAAACCGTCGTGACACCACATGGCGGTGAGGAATTCCGCCACCAGGTCACCCACCGTGTAGTCGCCCGCCATGCTGCCCTCCATTGCTCCGGACGAAGCTGAAACACCCCCCAGGCGCGGTCAACCGGCCGAGCAGGTCAGCGGCAAGGTCAGGGTTCCGCCCTTGCAACGCTCCAGCGGCTTCACCCGCCGAGGAGGGGCTTGCCCTCGAAGGTCGCATTGGGTCCCCCGGCCAGCGGCAGCGCCTCCGGAACTCCATCCGTTTTGACGGCGATGTCGGGAAGGAAACGGGCCATGGTCAATGGCCACACCACTGGATCGGCTGATGAAGATCGGCGCCGCGATGGTCGGCACCGACGCCGGCGATTGTCATTTCGGCCGGGTGACGATGCCGCTCCGGCATGGCCGCGCCCTTGTCCCCGGGTCAAGCCCGGGGACAAGGGCGCGGCCATGCCGGAGGGAGGCTGGCCGGGTCGGCCCAAATGAGCATTGCCGGCGATTTGCCGACGCCATTGCCCTGATCGGGAATATTCGGTTAAAATCGCCGTTCTTTCGAGGGATGCGCTGGACGGGTCGGCTTGAAGGACCAACTTGCAGTTCGGACGACGGAGGAAGGTCATGCATGGTCTCAGGATCGCGGCTGCTGTGATCGCCCTGCTGGTCGGCGGCGCTTCGATTGCGTTGGCCGGGGGTGCGACTGTCACCACCATCCAGAGCAGCGGGGCGGCGTTTGCCAGTAGCTCTGGAGGCACCGGCACGGTATCCGGGAACTCCTTTGTATCAGGCCCCCAGTCCACCGGATACAACGCGACCGCTGGGGGGGCCCACGTCCACGGTGGTACGGTGATCACCGGCAGCGGGGTGATCGGGAGTGCGTCTTCTTCGGGCAGCGCGACGACGAAAGTCTACCCGTGACGGTGTGAGACTGCCCGAGTTGTCAGGCTGAAGGGTGGTTTCCCGGCTGGTGGACATCACCGGGACGTTCTGCCGCGTTCGAAACGGCGACGGGCGTGTCGCGAGGCGGCCGAAAAAGGCGGGTGAGCGCTAGCTGGCGGGCACGGTGGGTCGCTCTGTGATCCGGCTCTGACCTTACCATCGGTTCCGACCCGCCATCCGGCCGCCTTGGGGCCGGAAGGCAAGTGCCGGCGCGGCATTGACGGCCTGACAAAACCCGTGCGGTCATATCTCCACTCTCGACCGGCGGCGCGGGCGGTCAATTCTTGTTGAAGCCTGTAGGTCGGAACCAGCGGCCAAAGCGTGACGAAACTGTCTTCCCCGGCAGCAACAGCGGAGCCTTATTGCACCATGCCGCGCACCGTGGTCTGGATCGGCGTGAGCGCGGCGCTGCCCCGGCAGACATGCCGGATGGAGCGGTCTTGCAACCCAGTGGACAAAGGGGCGTGCCCAGGATGATTGGCCGGCGGTTTGCACTGGTGGGAGGGGCCGCGTTGCTCGCTCGCCGCACCGCGGCGGCGCGGCCGAGGCGCGAGTCCCTTGCCTTCCGCCTGGTTCGGCACGGTGACGAGATCGGCACGCACACGCTGAGCTTCGAACCGGACGGCGAGGCACTGACGGTGCGGATCGCGGTGGACGCGCTGGTGAGCTTTGCCTCGATTCCGATCGCGCGGTACCGCCACCGGGCGGTGGAGTCCTGGCGGGGGGCTTTGCTGGTCGGCCTGACCGGGCAGACCGACAAGAACGGCACGCGCGGCTGGGTCAACGCGCGGCGCACCGACGAGGGATTGGTGGTCGTCGGCAGCCAGACGGCGCGGTACGTCGCGCCGGACTCGGCCATTCCTACCTCGTATTGGAACCAGCGGATGCTGGATGGGAAGATGATCAGCCTGGAGGACGGCGTGCTGCTGGCCCCGAAGGTGGCCGATCTGCGCACCGAGAACATCCGGCTCGCCTCCGGTCGGATGATCGCGGCGAACCACTATGCGCTGAGCGGCGCCTTCGCGGTGGACCTGTGGTACGACGCGGCGGAGACCTGGGCGGGCATGGCGATGACCGTCGCGGACGGGTCCGAGGTGCGCTACGAGCGGCTTTGAGCGGGCGTCGCGGTTGTTTTGATTGGGTTACGGTATGAATTCGATATGGTGTGGTGTGAGGCTCGGCGGTGTGCGCACCACTGCTGGGGGGCGGATGGCCGGCCCAAGCCACGCCATGACGGCAACGTAACGTCGCCGGGATAAAATGGGGATTGGCGTGACAGCCAGGCCTTTGATTGCGCTGGCTGCCGCGCGCTGGCCGACAAAGCGATCCTTTCCCGGACAGCTCGCCGCCAGCTTCCCGCTTACTAGCGGATAGTCCGCAATAGGTGATGAGCGGACGTTAAGCTCAGCCACTGATTCATAACGAGCCGCGCCCTGCCACGCGGACAGCCTGTGGCGGATTCATGCCCAGGCTAACGGCATTTTGGTGAATTTGACTCAAAGTGGACTGCCGAATTTTCCGGAGCCGCTCAAGATCCATCTGCCCCGCCGCAGTGATATAGCGATCCCCGTTGGAGCGATGGAACTGCTGAACCAATATTCCGCTTGGGCAGCGACGGGCAAAAGCTACAAACTTACTGGTCATTTTCACGATCATTCCCGGGCGGAGCGTCGCGATCATTGGACCGGTGTCAAGCCGCCACGCCGCCTCAAACTCAGCGGCACGAACGCTATTGCCTGCGGTCCGAAATGGCACGAGGTTGCCCATTGCGACGGAGAAAAGGTCCAACTCGAGCGCGTTAAGCACCGCCCTGATCGACAGCCACATCGGCCATTGCCGCATCGCGGTTGGCTGTGCCACGTCGGAAAGATACTCAAAGGCCGTCATATCGCGCTTTTCGCGAAGATTTCTCAGAGAATCGAAGAAATCGAAATCCCACCGCGGACGCTTCGTATGGAAGCTGGCAGTACCGCCGCCCGGGTTCATGCCTAAGAGCAGAACGCCACCTGGCTTGTAGTTCTTGCCCACCCATGTGGGGCGCGCGGTCCGCCCCTCATCTGGGTTAACCGTAGCGGGGATGCGGTCTCGACCCACCAGGATCTGCTGGGGAGCGAGATCGAGAGTTCTGAGTGCGATGAGCAAGCACTGTGATCGGAGATCCTGATTCATGCGAGTTCTCTCTCTCTAGTATGCTTGCGATTTATTGAACTTCCTCTATGTCTCATGTATCTACAACGCGAGTTCTCGGTCTTCGGCACGCCGCAGCACTTGACGTTCCTTCGTTGGCCGGGCATGGTAGGTCGTTACGATATGATCTCCGGCGACCACCACGCGCGTACCGATTAGGCGCCGAACTCGGTCGAGCATACGCTTCAGCTGCCGCTCGAATGCCTGACACTCCTTGGCGCGGACCAAGTATCCGTCCTTCACCTCGATCCCCAGCAGCCTGATGAGATCGAGATCCTCAGGACAAAAACCGCGCTGCGCCATCCGGATCGAGGCATGTCGTGTCAGACTTTCTGAGCTCATGATACATCGCCTTCCTCGCTCGAATCTAACATCTCGTCGGGGTCAGGAGCGGCTGCCACGTAGGCAGCGCGTTTTGCGTTCAGCCAAGAAATACGAGCCTCGGTGGCGTCCGTAGTCCAGAGCTCACGCGGCATGTCGGAGAGCAGGATTTGGCCGCGGAGGGTGGCGGTAGTGAGAGCTTCGTCGCCGCCGGCCAGCCGAAGCACGTCCTCACAGCATATTTGATAATGGGCCGCAAACCGGCTGCAGCCGTAGAATTCGGCGACATTCGGATTCATTGCGTAAGCCTCCATGAGGTATGCCGCGAATGGATTGTGCTCGCTCGGATCGTATTGATTGGAAACGGTCATGAACGCGTCGTGGTCAAAAATCTGGTCGTGGAGAACGTCGGCAAAAATATCGTTCGCAGCAATCGATTCGGCCTCCGCCGCCATCGCCTCTGTCGCTGCGTCGTTTGGGATGATGTTCATTGGCAGGTGGAAAAAATTGGACCGCAGAAAGTCTTCGCTCGCAAACAGTTCCCTCAGCTCGGTGAGCTTCGACTGTCTCCGTTCGAGACTTCGCCTCGGCTGCCAACACAAACAGCAGCGGCGCCAACTCGATGATCCGTGCCATCCGTATCCCGTAGCGCCGCGCAGCCAGCAACAGCGCGTTACGCGTCGCAGCGTCGACGCGCACGGGGACTTGCGAGCGACCCGTATTTCGCTGACCGCTGGCTCGCTGACCAGCGGTCTGGTCCGGCAGCGGTAGCTCTCCGGTCAAAACGCGGGGGTCCACATCGAGTACCCGGGCCAGGTTGGCACGGGTACGATTGCGCGTTCCCGTTTGATGGCCGTTTTCGAGGCGGTTGATGCTGTCCTTCGATAGGCCGGACCTCTGGGACAGCTGCTCCTGGGTCAGTTTGAGGCGGATGCGGAGGGTCTTGAGTCGGTCGGGGATGATCGGCTGGTGCATAGCGGGTTGCTCCTTCACGCCCAATATCAGATATAAAAGATAGCTCGTAAATCGGCATTATGACGATTTCCTTCACTAATAGCCACCTGTTAGAATGGCATTATGTAGTCTCATAGGCATATAAGGAGACATATCGGATGCCACCAGACGTGTCCACAAGGTGCGACTGCGGCGGCAGGTCCGGCAAATGTCGATGGAGAAGGCATTTGCCGTCGCACAACGCTTCCCGATCCAACTCAACCGGTGGTCTGTTCAACGGGCCACTTTGGGGCGAATGCGGCGGTTGCCCCCGGCGGCACAGGTCGTGAGCCGCGCGCTGCCCGCGGTGCGGGGCTGTCCTGAAAACGATCGTCTTCCGGACAGAGCAGAGGTCGGGTGACGCTCACCGGTTTTCTGCCGCGGCCTGCCGGGAGCGCACGCGCTTCATGCACGGGATCTGGCGCAAGCCGGTGGGACCGGAGGTCCGGCTTTGCCGCCACCCGGAAAAAGAAAGGGAAAACGCAGATTCACGCAGATCAGAAGGATGCACGCAGATGGCGCGCCTGCACGGTCACTGGGCTGGAGGTGAGCCAATAACGGTTTAGCCGGAATCTGCGTGCATCCTTCTGATCTGCGTGCATCTGCGTTTTCCCTTCCTGGTGCCTGCGTAATACCAGGCGTCCGAATGATCGACTCTTCGGTGGCGCCACCAGGTCATGCCGGGCGTCGGCCAGCATCGGCGGGTTTGCTTGCTGCACGAAGGCAAGGCGTGGATGGCCGGCCTGCGCCGGCCATGACGTGGTGTGTGCCAAGCCACTGCGCAGCGCCATCCTTGCTGCCTCTGTGGCCCTCCGTGGTCCTCGCTGCTTCTCCGTGCTGAACCCCTTGCTTGCTTGCGGACTGCGCCAAGCCCCAGACCGAGGCCGCCCCCACCCCAACCAAGCAGCAAACCAGCCAACGCCCCCACGCACCACAGGACAAAGGTTTGCCTCCGTTGATTAGTTAGTATATGTGACTGTCCCACATCCATTTCAGCCGGAGCCCATCACTATGCCCACCCCCACCAGCGGAATTACCTTCCGCACCATCCAGGAAGCGATGCCCGAGTACCACCTCAGCCAGGACCTGCTGCACGGCGTGCTGACCGCCATGGCGCCGCCGCCGCCCGATGCCTCTGCTGCCTGGCGCAAGGCGCGGCTCACCCGGATCATCGAGGAGATCGCCGCAAGGGTGCCGATGGACCCGGCGCAGGGCCACCTCGCCGGCCAACTCGTCCTCGTGCAGTTCCTCGCCGACGAGATGATGCAGCGCCTGATGACCCCCGACCTGCCGCTGGCCGAGCGGCGCCTGACCGCCCGCACCACCGACGACCTGCTGCGCTCGGTGGTGCGGCTGGAGCGGGCGTTGGAGCGGCGGCAGGCGCGGGTGCTGCCGTTCCGCGACGTGGGGGCGGTGGA
The DNA here is from genome assembly GCA_963847615.1 of uncultured Alphaproteobacteria bacterium. Taxonomy (GTDB): domain Bacteria; phylum Pseudomonadota; class Alphaproteobacteria; order Acetobacterales; family Acetobacteraceae; genus Palsa-883. Next base: position 719,327 of record CAWKAN010000020.1, on the reverse strand, counting down.
CGGGTTCGACCTGGCGGCGCTGGACGGCCTCTGGTGCCGCGGGGTGCAGGCCGCCGCCGCGGCCGGCGCCCGCGCCGTCGCAGCCCGGAGGCGCCGCCGCCGGAACCACCGGCGCCGGACCCGGAGCTGGCGCCGGAGCCGCCCGCGCCGGCCGAAGCAGCGGACGCGCCGGCCTGGGCCGACCGGGCGGCGGCCGAGCCCGCGGCGGGCGGCGTCGGCGTGCGCCGTACCGGCGGCATCGTCGAGCAGGGCGATGGCTGGTCGCTGGAGGTCTGGCCGCCCAGGCCGCGCGCCGGCGTCGCACCCGCCCCCGCCGCGCCCGCCCAGCCGGCGTGGCCGACCCCAACGGCGAAGCCGACGACGGCGGAGCGGGCAACCGCGGATCGGCCCAGGACGCAGCGCCCGCGCCCCCGGGTTGTAGCATGAGCGCCAGCGCAACGCCGCCGCCGGCAACCGCGGCGACCCCAGCCGCCCCCCACCGGGCACCACCGTGCGGAGCGCGGACGCGGGCCGCCACCCCCTGCCTCGGCCTGGCGATGACGAACGGCCGCTGCCGCCTGCATGGCGGGGCCAGCACCGGGCCGCGCACCGCGGCGGGCCTGGCGCGGATGATCGCGGCAAAGACCACGCACGGCCGTTACGCGATGAGCGGGGCGGCGCAGCGGACGCAGCAGCGCTATTTCCGGGCACTGCTGGTGCGGAACCGGCTGACGTGCGCGGCGCATCTGCTGCGGCCGTATTTGCCGGCCGAGGCGGCGGCGCGGCTGGAGACGGTGCCGGCGGAGCTGCTGCCGCCGAAGCACCCCTCGCAGGTGGCGTGGGAGGCGCTGCACGCAACGACCCCATGCGCGGACCCGGCGCCGGCGCGCGGGACGGGGCGGCGCCGACGCGCGGCGCGGGCGCGGGGAGGGGCGGCCGGCGGTGGCGCCGACGCCGCGGCGGCGGTGGCGCTGCGCGGCCGGGCGGCCGAGCGGGCGGCGGCGCGGGTCGAGGCGGCGACGCAGGCGGCGTGGCGGGCGGCGATCGCGGCGGCCCTCGGGGCGAAGCGCGCGGCACGGGCGGCGGGGCGCGCGGCGCGCAGTTCGAGCAACGACCCCATGCAAGGCGCGCCGGTGCGGCACCCGGCGCGCGGCTCGCGCAACGACCCCATGCGCGGCGCGCCGGCGCGGCACCCGACCGGTGAGGCGGTCGGCTGGGCGCCTGGCTCGCCCGGGCTGGCGGAGGCCCTGGCGCGCGAGGTGATGCTGCGCCAGCTGCGCGCCGCCTTGGCGGCGCGCGGCAACGACCCCATGCAAGACGCGGGAGCGGGGCGCCAAGCGCGCACGCCGCGCAACGACCCCATGCAAGGCGCGGCGCGGCGCGGGGCGGGGGAGGCGCGGGCGGGCTCGGCGCGGGCCTTGGCGCTCGGCGGCACGACGCTGGCGCGGACCTGGCAGCCGCCGGTGGCCGAGCTCCTCGCCGCGCGGTTCGGGCCGCCGGCGGTGGAGTTGTGGCCGGGGGCGGCGGCGGCGGCGGGGAGCGTGGCGATGCCGAGTGGCGATTGCGCGCAACGACCCTATGCGCGGGCGGTCGCACGCGGGCCGGATGGCGGACCCAGCGCACCTCCGCTCAAACCATGCCGCGGAGGTGAACGCCAGATACTAAGGGGGGATGGCGGTGCGGCTTGAACCTCCCTCACCCGCGTCGCTGCGCTCCGCGACCTCTCCCGCGAAGGGCGGGAGAGGTGAAAAGAGGCGCGGAGCCGATGGCTGGTCGCGGCGGGCGCGCGGGGCGAGGGTGCGGCGGTCGGATTTGAACCGGCCGGGTGCGCGGCGCGGCGGTTGCCGTGTCGGCAGCGGCGCGGCATGCTGCGGCGATGGATCAGATTGCGTCCGGTGTCCTCGCCACGCCGCGATTCAACGCACCCGAGATCGCGCAGGATCGGCGCGGCGGCGACGTCTCCCGCGCCGGCCTGGCGCGGCCGATCGTGCCGATCGATCCGTTCGATTGAGCGCCATGCAGCTCGCGCTGATCGTTCCTGCACCGTTCGAAACCGTCTCGGGCGGCTATGCCTATGACCGGCGCATCGTTGCGGGATTGCGCGCGGCGGGCCACCTGGTCGACGTGATCGAACTGGCTGGGGCGCATCCGCTGGCCGACGCCACCGCGCGCGACGCCGCCTGTGCCGCCTGGGACGCACTGGCCGAGGCCAGCCGGCCGCTGATCGACGGGCTGGCGCTGCCGGCCTTCGCGGGGATGGACGATGCGCTGGCGGCGCGCGGCGCGATGGCGCTGATCCACCATCCGACCGCGCTGGAGACCGGCTTTGCCGAGGACGATCGCGCCCGGCTGCACGTCCTCGAGCAGCGCCTGCTGCCGCGCCTGGCGCGCGTGATCGTCACCAGCGAATCGACCGCCGAGCGCCTCGCCACCGCGTTCGGCGTGCCGCGCGCGCGCATCGCCGTAGTGGTGCCGGGCACCGATGACGCACCGCGCAGCCCGGGCAGCGGCGGCCCGACCTGCCGGATCCTGTCGATCGGCACGCTAGTGCCGCGCAAGGGCCACGACCTGCTGCTGCGCGCGCTGGCGCGGCTGTTCGATCTCGACTGGCACCTGACCATCGTCGGCGCGCCGTCGCGCGATCGGGTGCATGCCGATGGGCTGGTCGCGCTGGCGGCGGAGCATGGCATCGCGCGCCGCGTGAGTTTCGCCGGCACGGTGTCGGACGCGACGTTGGAGATGCTGTGGCGCGGCGCGGATCTGTTCGCGCTGGCCTCGCACTGGGAGGGCTACGGCATGGCGATGGCCGAGGCGCTGAAGCGCGGCGTGCCGGTCGCGGTGACCGAAGTCGGCGCGGCGCCCGCGCTGGTGACGCCGGAGAACGGCATCATGGTGCAGCCGGGCGATCAGGACACGCTGTCGAAGGCGCTGCGGCGGGTGATCTTCGGCGCCGAGCTGCGCCGCGACATGGCCGAGGCGGCGTGGCAGACCGGCCGGGCCCTGCCGTCATGGGACCAACAGGCACGCGCCTTCGCCGCGGCGCTGCTGTCGAAGGACTGACCGTCATGCTGCTGGGCTGCATTGCCGACGATTTCACCGGCGCCACCGACCTTGCCTCCATGCTGGTGAAGCACGGCATGCGCACGGTGCAGTTCATCGGCGTGCCGCGCGCCGGCGAAACGGTGCCCGACGTCGATGCGGTGGTGGTGGCGCTGAAGTCGCGCACCGCGCCGGCGCGCCAGGCGGTGGAGGAAAGCCTCGCCGCGCTGGCCTGGCTGCGCGCCGCCGGCTGCCGGCAGTTCTTTTTCAAATACTGCTCGACCTTCGACAGCACGCAGGCGGGCAATATCGGACCGGTGGCGGATGCATTGCTCGCGGCGCTGGGAGCGGGCTTTGCCCTGGCCTGCCCGGCGTTTCCGGCCAATGCGCGCAGCGTCTACCAGGGCCATCTGTTCGTCGGCGGGGCGCTGCTGAACGAGAGCGGCATGGAGAACCATCCGCTGACGCCGATGACCGACGCCAACCTGGTGCGCGTGCTGTCGCGGCAGACCGACGGCACCGTCGGGCTGGTGCCCTATGCCGAGGTCGACCAGGGCGCCGCGGCGATCCGTCGCGCGATGACCGCGCTGGCCGAGCAGGGACGGCGCTATGCGATCGTCGATGCGGTCAGCGACCGCCATCTGCTGGCGATCGGCGAGGCGGCGGCGGCGCATGCGCTGATCACCGGCGGCTCCGGCGTCGCGATGGGGCTGGGGGCGAATTTCCGCCGCGCCGGTCTGTTGCCGGAGCGGGCCGATCCCGGCGCGCTGCCGACGCTGTCCGGGGCGGCGGCGGTGCTGGCCGGGTCGTGCTCGCGCGCGACGCTGGGGCAGATCGGTTTCGCCCGCGAGCGCATTCCGGTGTTCGAACTCGACCCGTTGGCCACACCCGACGCGGCGACGCTGGCCGCGGGCGCGATTGCCTGGGCGGCCGGCCGGCTTGGCGCGACGCCGATCGTGATCGCCGCCTCGGCGCCGCCCGACAAGGTGGCGGCCGTGCAGCAGGCGCTCGGCCGCGATGCCGCCGGCGCGCTGATCGAGGAGACGATGGCGCGCATCGCCGCGGCGCTGGTCATGCAGGGCGTGCGGCATCTTGTGGTGGCCGGCGGCGAGACGGCCGGCGCGGTGGTCGCGCGACTCGGCGTGCGCAGCCTGCGCATCGGCGGCGAGATCGATCCGGGTGTGCCGTGGACCTATGCCGAGGGCGACAACGCGCCGCTGCTGGTGGCGCTCAAGTCGGGCAATTTCGGCGCGCGTGACTTTTTCCTGAAGGCGTTCGATGCGCCCGGGGCAGCGCCGTCCGCAGACAAAGCGTCCGGGGACGCCGTGGATCGGTAGGCATGGGACCGGGCATCGCACCGAGGGAGACACGCATGACCGAGATCGCAACGCGGCGTCTGCTGGTGGAGCTGGCCGCGAGCCTGTACGCGCGCGGCTATTCGGTCGGCAGTGCGGGCAACATCAGCGCGCGGCTGGCGGACGGCTATCTGATCACGCCGACCAACTCGAGCCTCGGCCGGCTCGATCCGACCCGGCTGTCGAAGCTCGATGCGGCGTTCCGCCACGTCGCCGGCGATAAGCCGTCGAAGGAGGTGTTCATGCACCGCGCCTTCTACACGGCCCGCAGCGACGCGGGCGCGGTGGTGCACCTGCACTCGACGATGGCCACCGCGGTGAGCTGTCTGAGCGGCCTCGACACGAGCAACCCGATCCCGCCGCTGACCCCGTATTTCGTGATGCGTATCGGGCGGCGCCTGCCGGTCGTGCCGTACTACCGGCCGGGCAATCCGCAGATGGAACCGGCGATCCACGAGGCGGCGCGCGGTGCGCGTGCGGTGCTGTTGGCAAACCACGGTCCGGTGGTGTGCGCCGGGACATTGACCGACGCGGTCTATGCGGCGGAGGAGCTGGAAGAGGCGGCCAGGCTGTTCATGACGCTACGCGATGCCGATGTGCGGCTGCTGACACCGGTGCAGGTGGACGACCTGGAGGCGACGTTTGGCTGAGCCTCGCGGTGGCGATGCCGCGGGCGAGGGCAGCGCTGCAAGACGCCGGCCGTTTCGCCAGTTCCCGCGGCGTGCCAGCCGTCGGCCGCCTGGCGAACTGGCGAAGCGGCGCGTCCTGGGGCGGCCAGCATGCATGAAAAAGGGCGCCTCGCGGCGCCCTTTTCCGATGCGGACCGGTTTGGTCCGCGCTCGCAAGAACCTAGGTCTACGACCCCGGCATGGGCTCGGACGCCATCGGCGCCATCGCCTTCTTGCGTCCGGCCTTCTTCTTCGGCGCCGCTTTCTTGGCGGCTTTCTTCGGCGCGCCCTTCTTTGCGGCGGCCTTCTTGGCGGCCTTCTTCGGCGCAGCCTTCTTCGCTGCGGCCTTCTTGCCGGCCTTCTTCTTCGGCGCGGCCTTCTTCACGGCAGCCTTCTTGGCAGCCTTCTTCGGCGCGGCCTTCTTCACTGCGGCCTTCCTGCCGGCCTTTTTCTTCGGCGCGGCCTTCTTCGCTGCACGCATCGCCAATGCCTGGGCGCGCGGCGTCTCGATGGTGGTGTCTTCGGTGCTCACCTGGTGAAACTCCTTCTCAAGCCATTGTTGGAGGTCGCGCGGTTATCGAGCGGCCGCCCATGCAGCCGGTCCCGCAATGCACCCATCGTTCCTGCCCGGCAGGTCCGGTGGGCCAATTTCATCGGGCCGGCGATCGGATCGGCGCTGCCTCGACGCACCGGAACATTGCTTCTTCCGGTGCGCGAACTGCATCCGACGTATCCGGCGTGGGGATCGACGATCCCCACGCGCCACGGCCGCACCCATCCAGACGAACGTCGCGCAATGACTCGGCACATCGCATCGCGTGCCACCATTTTCGCCAAGCTCCGCGCGATGCGGTCCCCGCATGGGAGATTTGATCGGCCTTGCTTCACCTGGACGAGGCTGCGGTCCATGGACCGTCCTTCTGTTATCCGGAGGCCTGCACCGATCATCGGAATCGGCAATGCGAATCGGGTACCGGCACACCAAATTCGCTATCCATCGCGCGATGCGATCTTGTCAATAAAAAGCAACAGTCTTGCCGCATATAAGTGAAAAAAAATGTGCCGCGTGATCATGAGCACACGATGCGGGCGCGTGGCGGGCCAGCGCGACGTTGTCACGGCGCGCTCGGAGACGGATCAATCGTTCAATCATGCACCGGGAACGGTTCGCTGAAGGACGCTCCGTGCGCGAATTTGCCAACGATGCACGATGCGCGACTCCAGCGGGCCTGATGTCGGCAGGACGACATTGCCGCTTCGTGATGGCCGGACTTGCCGCGGCCATCCACGCACAACCGGTGGGGGCGGATGGCCGGGACAGGCCCGGCCATGACGGAGAGAGGCTGCCTGGATCAGTTAAAATGCGAAGTGCGGGAGCGACGCGCGCGAGGACGCCTCGCGCACGGTCCGCGACGATGCACCGCGCGATCCGCGCGATCCGCGCGATGCACCGCGCGCGAGCTGCTTAGCGCCGCGCCTTGAGCGGCACGAACTCCCGGGACTCCGGCCCGACATAGTTCGCCGTCGGCCGGATCAGCTTGTTGTCGATGCGCTGTTCGATCACATGCGCGCCCCAGCCGGAGGTGCGCGCGATCACGAACAGCGGCGTAAACATCGCGGTCGGCACGCCGAGCATGTGGTAGCTGATCGCGCTGAACCAATCGAGGTTGGCGAACATCTTCTTCGCATCGCTCATCGTCGCCTCGATGCGGTCGGCAACGTCGAACAGCTTCATCGAGCCCGCCGCCTTCGACAGGCGCCGCGCCACCTCCTTGATCACTTTGTTCCTTGGATCGCCGATGGTGTAGACCGCGTGGCCGAAGCCGATCACCACCTCGCGATTGGCGATGCGCCGGCGGATGTCGGCCTCGGCCTCGTCGGGCGTCGCGTAGCGGCTCTGGATCTCGAAAGAGACCTCGTTGGCGCCACCATGTTTCGGACCACGCAGCGCGCCGATGCCGGCGGTGATCGCCGAGTGCATGTCCGCCCCGGTGCCCGCCACGACGCGGCAGGTGAAGGTGGAGGCGTTGAACTCGTGCTCGGCATACAGGATCAGCGAGGTGTGCATGGCGCGCACGAACATCTCGGGCGCCGGCTTGCCGTGCAGCAGGTGCAGGAAATGCCCGCCGATCGAATCGTCGTCGGTCTCCACGTCGATCCGCTTGCCGTTATGGGTGTAGTGGAACCAATAGAGCAGCGCCGAGCCGAGGCACGCCATCAGCCGATCGATGATGTCGCGCGCGCCGGGCTGGTTCTGGTCGTCCTTCTCCGGCAGCACGCAGCCGAGCGCCGAGACCGCGGTGCGCATCACGTCCATCGGATGCGACGCGGCCGGCAGCGCCTCCAGCGTGCGCTTCACTGCGGCCGGCAGGCCGCGCAACGCGCGCAGCTTGGCCTTGTAGCCGGCCAGCTCGGCGATGGTCGGCAGGGCGCCGTGCACGAGGAGATAGGCGATCTCCTCGAACTCGCACTGCTCGGCGACATCGAGGATGTCGTAGCCGCGATAGTGCAGATCGTTGCCGGAGCGCCCGACGGTGCACAGTGCGGTGTTGCCCGCGGTGACGCCGGACAGGCCAACGCCTTTTTTCGCCCGGTTGGGGATGGCAGTGGTGTCGCTCATGGTATGCTCCTCGTGGTCGTTGCGGTCGGACCCATGTTATACCTCTCCCGCTTGCGGGAGAGGTCGGCGCGAAGCGCCGGGTGAGGCTGGTCGTGCGCGAAGGCCCTCACCCGCGTCGCTACGCGCCGCGACCTCTCCCGCAAGCGGGAGAGGTGTACCACGCGCGCGAATTCAGAAGATCCCCGGCTTGCCGACCGCCAACGCCCCGGCCGGCAACGCGATGTTCAACAACGGCAGTTGTGCCGCGGTCAGCCGCGGCAGCTCCTGCGCCACCTCGAGAAAGCGGTTCGCCTCGCGCGCGGACAGGATGCCGTCGGTCAGCGTGCGGAACTTGTTGATGTAGTCCGGACGCTTGAACGGCTTCGCGCCCAGCGGATGCGCGTTGGCCACCGCCAGCTCGTCGACCAGCGTCGCGCCGTCGCGCAGGAAGATCTCCACCCGGCCGCCGAAGGCGATCTCGTTCGGATCGGTGGACAAGTAGCGGCGCTCCCACTCTGGGTCCTCGCGGGTTTCGATCTTGTGCCACAGCCGGACCGTGTCGGCCCGCCCGGCGCGGCGGGGCGCGTAGCTGTCGACGTGATGCCAGCGCCCGTCCTGCAGGGCGACGGCAAAAATATACATGATCGAGTGGTCCAGCGTCTCGCGCGACGCCTTCGGATCCATCTTTTGCGGATCGTTGGCCCCGGTGCCGATCACCGCGTGGGTGTGGTGGCTGGTGTGGATCACGATCCGTTCCACGTCCTCAAGATCGGCGAGCTTCCCGCGCATGCGGAACGCCAGGTCGATCAGCGCCTGCGACTGGTATTCCGCGCTGTGCTGCTTGGTGAAGCTGTCGAGGATCGCGCGCTTCGATTCGCCCGGTACCGGCAGCGGCACCTGGTAGTGCGCATCCTTGCCGTCGAGCACCCAGGCGATCACGCTGTCCTCGCCTTCATAGATCGGGCTTGGCGCGCCCTCGCCGCGCATCACCCGATCCACCGCCTCGACCGCCAGCTTGCCGGCGTGCGCGGGGGCATAGGCTTTCCACGAGCTGATCTCCCCCTTGCGCGACTGGCGCGTGGTGACGCTGACATGCACCGCCTGCTGCACCGCCTGGTAGATCGTTTCCGCCGGCAGCCGCAGCAACGTGCCGATGCCGGCGGCCTGCGCCCGGGCAGAGGTGCATGATGTGGTCGATCCGGTGCTTGTGCAGCGAGATCGCGCGCACCAGGTTGATGTGGATCTCGTAGCCGGTGGCGATGCCGCGCAGCAGGTCGCGACCGGATCTGCCCATGGTCTGCGCCACCGCGAGGATCGGCGGGATGTTGTCGCCGGGATGCGAATAGTCGGCCGCGAGGAAGGTGTCGTGCATGTCGAGCTCGCGCACCGCGGTGCCGTTCGCCCAGGCGGCGTATTCCGGGCTGACCCGCTTGGTGGAGGCCACGCCGAACACCGTCGCGCCGTCCTTGCGCGCGTGGCCCAGCGCCATGCCGCGCGCGGAGACCGCCGGAATGCCGGTTGATCGCCGCGATCGCCACCGCGGCGTTGTCGATGATCCGGTTGACGATCATCTCCGTCACGTCCTTGTCCACCGCGACCTTGTCGGCGGCGACGGCGGCGATCTTCCACGCAAGCTGGTCCTCGCGCTTCAGGTTGTCCTTCGACGGGTGAACCCTGACGTCGTGCAGTCTCATGCGCATCCTCCGGTTGGCGTCCGCGCGTGCGCGGTCTAGCCTTTCACTGGTCCTTCGTAGGATCGCGCCGGCGTAACGGCAAGCGGCGCGTGTCGGAGGGGTTTGGCGGACATCGTGACAAGACGCGCCATGCCGACGCGCCCAGGGGAGTCCATATATAAGTGTCACATGCATTTGACCGCGTGATCATCGGCGACCTTGTCGGCACTGATCGCGTGCTGCGCGACGGCTATGTCGCGGTGCGCGGCGAGAGCATCGCCGCGATCGGCCAGGGCGCGCCGCCGCCGGCGGCAGAGACGCTCGATCATCGTGGCAGGCTGGTCCTGCCGGGTCTGGTCGACGGGCACATGCACACCTCGTCCGCAATCGGCTGGGCGGGCATCGAGGGCGCCACGCGCAGCGCCGCGGCAGGCGGCGTAACCACCTGCGTCGACATGCCGTACGACGTGCCGCACCCGGTGACCGATGCGGCCAGGCTCGCCGAGAAGATCGGCTGGGTGGAACGCACCGCGCATGTCGACATGGCGCTGTACGGCACGATCCTGAAGACCGGCGGCGTCGCCGCGATCCCCGAGCTCGCCGCCGGCGGCATCTCGGCGTTCAAGCTGTCCACCTATGAATATGACGCGGTGCGCTTTCCGCGCATCGATCATCCGACGATGGTCGAGGCGTTCGCGGCGATCGCGCGCACCGGCCTGCCGGTCGCCGTGCACAACGAGGACCAGGAACTGGTCGAGCGGCTGACCGCACAGGCGCGCGCGGCCGGGCAGACCGAACCCATCATGCATTGCCGCACCCGCCCGCCGCTGGCGGAGACCATGGCAGATCTGGAGATCTTCGAGATCGGCCTGCAGACCGGCGCGCATGTGCACATCGCGCATTCCTCGCTGGCGCGCGGCTTCGACCTCGCCGCGACATTCCGCGGCATGGGCATGCAGGCGACCGGCGAGGCGTGCATCCAGTATCTGTGCATGACCGAGGATGACCTGGTGCGCCTGGGCGGGCGCGGCAAATGCAACCCGCCGTTCCGCACGGCTGCCGAGGTGGAACGCATGTGGGCGGCGCTGGCCGAGGACAGGATCGCCTATATCTCCACCGATCACGCGCCCTGGCCGCTGGCGCGCAAGGTGCTGCCCGACATCTTCGCCTGCGGCGCCGGGTCTGACCGGGCTGCAAAGCTTTGCCGCGCTGATGTTCACCCTGCTCGACGAGCGCGGCCTGCCGCCGATGCTGATGGCGACCTATTGCGCCGAGCGTTCAGCGCGAAGCTGCACGGGCTGTGGCCGCGCAAGGGCGCGCTGCGCGTCGGCGCCGACGCCGATCTCTGCGTGCTGGAGCGCGGCGATTTCACGTTCGACGAAGCCGCCATCGTCGATCGGCCAGAGCTGCGCTGGTCGCCGTATCACGGCAGGCGGATGCGCGCGCGCGTTGCCGCGACGCTGCAGCGCGGGCGGCTGATCTGGGACGGCGCGCAGGTGCTGGCGCGGCCGGGCGACGGGCGCTTCGTCCGGCGCATGACGTGCTGAGCGGCCCACGCTGAGCGATCTGCCGCCGGATCGACGGCGGCGACTCGGCTGGCGCTGGCCGGCCGGCATCGGTGTTGTTGTGCTCGGGCTGATCGCCGGCGGCACGGTCGTCGACTGCGCATCGCACCGTCACGCCGCCGGACTGCACCGATCCACGCACGCTCGCGCTGGTGCAGGCCAGCCTGGTCGGCCACTTCAGGATGCCGGACACCACGCGCCTGGCCGGCATCCGCACCGTGGCGGGCGGCTACATCGCGTTCCGCTTCGTCTGCGAGGCGACGCTGACCGGGTTCGATCCGCACGCCCTGCCGCAAGGCACGCCGATCCCCCGCATGGTGCGCTACGTCAGCCGATTGACGGACGGCGGCCGGCGGCATGAAGTGACGGTGCAACTCGTCCCACGCCTGATTCTGGAGCAAGTCCAGTGACCGCACGCAGCCTCACCGTCGCCGCCGCCCAGCTTGGGCCGATCCAGCAGGCCGAGCCGCGCGAGGTCGCGGTCGCGCGCATGGTCCGGCTGATGGAGCACGCGCACCGGCGCGGCGTGGAGCTGGTGGTGTTCCCCGAACTGGCGCTGACCACCTTCTTCCCGCGCCACTACCATGCCGACATTGCCGAGGCGGACCATTGGTTCGAGACCGCGATGCCGTCGAACGACACCGCGCCGCTGTTCGCCGCGGCGCGCAAATACGGCATCGGCTTTCATCTGGGCTACGCCGAGATCGCGCATGAGACGGACGCGACCGGCACGGTGCAGAAACGGCGGTTCAACACCGCGATCCTGGTGAACCCGGACGGCGACATCATGCTGAAATACCGCAAGGTGCACCTGCCCGGGCACGCCGAGTTCGATCCGCAAGCCGCACGGTGCAGCACCTGGAGAAGCGCTATTTCGAGGTCGGCAACCTCGGCTTCCCGGTGATGCGCGCGCCGATGGGCGACGCTGCGCGGCATCAACATGGGGATGATGATCTGCAACGATCGCCGCTGGCCGGAGGCGTGGCGCGTGCTCGGGCTGCAGAGCGTCGAACTGGTGATGCTGGGCTACAACACGCCGAGCCTGAACATGGAGGCCGGCGGGTTCGAGGCGCACCACCTGCGGGTGTTCCACTCGCATCTGTCGATCCAGGCCGGCTGCTACCAGAACGCCTGCTTCGCGGTGGCGACGGCCAAGGCGGGCATCGAGGACGGCTGCGAGCTGTTCGGCCATTCGATCATCGTCAATCCGCAGGGCGAAATCATCGCCATGGCGACGAGCTGGGACGACGAACTGATCACCGCCGACTGCAATCTGGAGATGTGCACGCTGGGACGGACGACGATCTTCGCGTTCGACAAGCATCGCCGGCCCGAGGCCTATGGGCGGATCACCGGCGCAGGTGGGTGCGGTCCAGCCCGCGGTGTGGGGCGGACCGGCCGCGGACTAGAACGGGGCAAGCGCGCGGCAGCGGCGGCGTTAACGTTTCAGCAACTGTTTTCGGCGACACTGAGCGATCAGACCTTGCCCGCCACGGGCAGGTCATCGGCGATACGCCACGTATCGCGCTTGTGGAGCAGGTCCGATGAACAGCATCGGTCCACTTGACCATCTCCCCCGACCTACACCCGCCCGGCGTCACCGGCGGTCGCGCCGGCCGACCGTCCCAACGAGCACGGCCGCGGTCGCGACCATGAGCACGACAGCAGCCATCATCACGCCGACGACCAGCCTGATACCGGCCCGGCGGGGGCACCTGACGCGGCAAACCCACGGCATGCACTGAACGTGACGGTCTGATACCAGGTAGCGAAACGGTTACTCTTCGCCGTCATGGCCGGCGGAGGCCGGCCATCCACGACTTTTCTGTTGCCAGCAAGGACCCCGTGGATGGCCGGCCTCCGCCGGCCATGACGTGGTGCGGTGCCGGTGGGTCAATCCTTTCGCTACCTGGTATACCCCGAATCCGAGAAAATCTGCCCGCCCCCCCTTGACTGCCCGAATTCGGCCTACTCGATGCTCGCCATGAGCGGATCGATTCTCACCCCAGCGGACCGGGCGCACCTGCTTCGGATGATGCGCCGTCACACGCCGAGCCCGGTTCATCGGCGGATGAACGCGCTGCTGTTGCTGGACGACGGCTGGGCAGCGGAGCGGGTGGCGGATGTGCTGTTCATCGACGCCGAGACGGTGCGCGGGCACCGTCGGCTGTATGAGACCGCCGGCGTCGCCGGGCTGGAGCGGCTGAACTACGAAGGCAGCGACCCGGCATTGAGCGAGGCACAGCTCGATGCGCTGAAGACCGAATTGGACGCTCATCTCTATATGAGGTCGAAGGAGGTGTGCGAGTTCGTGCAGCGGACGTTCGAGGTGGAGTACACGCCGAACGCCATGACCAAGCTGCTGAAGCGGTTGAATTTCGTCTACAAGAAGCCGAAATGTGTGCCGGCCAAGCCTGCCCCTGCGAAGGCGGGGGGCCGACGCCGCGGTGCAGGAGCAGTTCGCCAAACAGACGCTTCTGCCCTTGATGGCGCAGGCGAATGCCGACAATCCGCTGTATTTTGTTGACGGCATGCACCCGTCCTACACGGCCCGTCCGGGGTTCGGCTGGATCCGGCGTGGGGTCACGCGCGAGCTGAAGAGCAACCATGGTCGGGTCAACGTCAACATCAATGGTGCGTTGAGCTGGCCGGATCGCGAGGTGGTGCATTCTCGAGGCCGAGAAGATTACCAGCGAGGCCATGATCGCGCTGTTCGAGACACTGGCGGCGCGCCATCCGACCGCGACGGCCATTAACGTCGTGCTCGACAATGCGAGCTATAATCGTTCGGCGGCAGTCAAGGTGTACCTGTCCAGCGAAGCTTGCCGCGTCCGGTTGGTGTTTCTGCCGCCCTATTCGCCAAATCTCAACTTGATCGAGCGGCTGTGGTGGCTTCTCAAGAAGACCACGCTTTGGAATGAATACTATCCGACCTTCGCCGGCTTCAAGGCGGCGATCGATGGGTTCTTCCGCAACCTCGGCAGTTACCGCGAGCAACTCACGTCGCTGATCACGGATCACTTCCGTTTCATCGGAGCACCGAAGTCCCAACCTCCGTAGGCAGAGGGGTATATGATACCGACGGCCCGAAGTGATGACCCTTCCATCGTTCCGACCGACGGTATCGCGCCCGGGGCTGCCCGGGGAGTTGGCGGGGCGGCTGCGCACCTAACCAAGCCTCATCCCGACAGCCCAACACCGCCGGGTCGGGCCGCCATTCGGGCCGCTGGTAGGCATCGCAACCGACGGCAATCGGGACATGTGCAGGCTCGGGCACACGACGATGTCTGCATTCGACCAACCTCGCCGGCCCGCGGCCGATGGGCGGGGCGCCAAGCCAGTCGGCGCGGTCGAACGGGATGACTGGACCAGGGCGGCCGCGGATTGGTCCACGCCGCGGCAGGCCCGCCTTCACAATCGGCAGGCGCGACCATCATTCCGTCGGACGATGCGGCGATCACCCTGGCAACCAAGCAGCGCGACGGCGCCCGAATGGGGTAACTGTCGGGTCTCGCCTTAGGGTTTCAGCAACATCCTGCGGCAATACTGCGCAGGCGAGACTTGGCCCAGCGGGGTTCCAAGGTCCCACCATCGGCAAAACGCCGGACAACCCAACCAGCGGAGTCAGTCCGATGAGCACGATCAGCCCTGTGAGCAGCCAGCCGCCCGCCCAGTCCCAACAAACCCCGCCGGTGGCCAAACCCGCCGACGGTGACCACGACAACGATGCAACCGAGTCCAGCGCGGCCACCGCACAGGAATCCTCGGGGCCACAGCGCGCACTGAACACCACCGCCTGATCATCAGCCAGCCGCCATCGTGTGAAGCAAGCAAGGCCGGAGCTCCGCCCCAGGCCCCGCCAGGGGAGCTTTGCCCCCCGGCGGGTTTCACGGCGGAGCCCTGACCTTCCTGCGTCACGCAATGACCCTGCGGTCAGTTCATCTGCGCCGGCAGCCAGAGGGCGAGTTGCGGGAACAGCATCAGCAGGAACAGCAGCCCGAACATGATGACGTGGAATGGGATGGTGCCCAGCACGACGTCGCTCAGTTCGCCTTTCCAGATGCTCTGGATGACGAACAGGTTGATGCCGATCGGCGGCGAGATCTGTCCCAGTTCGACATACATCACCAGGATCACGCCGAACCAGATCGGATCGATGCCATATTTTGCCAGCACCGGGTAGAGCAGCGGCACGGTGATGACGATCATGCCAATGCTTTCCACCAGGCAGCCCAGCACGGTGTAGAGCACGAACAGCGCGGCGAAGAACTGCAGATGGGTCAGATTAAGTCCCACCAGCCAGGCGGTCACCGTCTCCCCCACGCCGGCAACGCCGATCGCATAGGCGTAGATGTAGGCTGCGTAGATGATGAACATCAGGTTGCCGACGATGGCGATCGTGCGGTGCATCGCGACCACCAGGATCGGCCAGGTCATGTCGCCCCAGACCAGGCACAGGAGCAGCGCGAACAGGCAGCCGCCGGAGGCCGCCTCGGTCGGCGTCGCCACGCCGGCATAGATGCTGCCCATGATGCCGCCGATCAGGAACGCGAACGGGACGATATCGGCAATCGCGCCGAGCACCGTGCCGGCGGTCCCGTGCTCGCCCGCGGCGTGCAACCCGCGCCCGCCGAGCTTCGAGCGGACGCCGATATAGGTCATGAACATCCCGGTCAGCATGAAGCCGGGGATCACCCCGGCCATGAACAGCTTGGCGACCGAGGTCTCGGTGAACGAGCCGTAGATGATCATGGCGATCGATGGCGGGAACAGGATGCCCAGCGTGCCGCCGGCCGCCAGCGAACCGGCTGACAACCGCTTGTCATAGTTGCGCTGGATCAGTTGCGGCAGCGCCACGCCGCCGATCGAGGCCGCGGTGGCGACCGACGAGCCGGAGATCGCCGCGAACAGCGCGCAGCCGACGATGTTGGTCTGCAACAGCCCGCCCGGCAGCCCCGAGACCAGCTTGGCCAGCCCGCGATAGATGCGGAACGACAACCCGGAGCGCTGCATCAGTTCCGCCATCAGCACGAACAGCGGGATCGCGGTCAGCGTGAAGCTGTTCATGCTGCCCCAGGTGACCAGGCCGATGCCTTTCAACGACACCAGCCCGTGCTGCAGCAGCAGGTAGACCACGCCCGGCACGGCGATGGCGAACGGCACCGCCATACCGGCGGCCAGCAGCGCCAGGAAGATGCCGAACGAGCCGATCAGCGAAAATGCCAGATGCATCCTAGCGGTCCCGCACCAGGGGGCCTCCCCCCGGGCGGCCCCACACCATCTGGCGCAGGCTCATCCGGATCGCCCGCAGCAGCGTGACGGCGAGCGCGACGCAGCCCACCGGCATCACCGCCTGCGGGATCCACAGCGGCGTGGCCAGCACGGTCGGCGCAACATCGCCGCTGCGATACGACTGCAGCGTCAGCCGCGTGAGCTGCCAGATCAGTATGGCGCAGAAGCCGAGCGAGAGCAGTTGGAAGATCAGGTGCGAGACCGCCCTGGTGCGCCGGCCCAGCCTCGCCTGCACGAACAGCACGTGATGGTAGGCGCGGTTCACCTGGCACACCGGCAGACTGAGGAAGGTGATGCCGACGACGATGTAGCCGCCGATTTCGTCGGATATCATGAAGGACACGTGGAACAGGTTGCGGGTGACGATCTCCAGGATGACGATGGCGGCCATCACCACGATGCCGACCTCGCACAGCGTGCGGCAGGTGCGTTCCAGTATGGTCTCCGACGGCGTCGGTTCGCCGATGTCGTGATCGGCAGCCAGCCTTGGGGCAATCTCCCCGGGGGCAATCTCCCGTGGGGGCCCCTTCCCCGGCATGCTCAGCGGCCCGTCATCGCGCGCAGCTTGGCCATCACTTCAAGCGCCTCGGGCCCGTGTGCCTTCGCCCACTCGGCCCAGTAGGGTCGCATCGTTTCGGTCGCCAGCTTGATGTCGGCGGCGGACGCCGGCGCGAGGACCATGCCGTCCTTGCCCATCTGCGCGGTGATCTGGTCCTCCCGCAGGTTCATCTGCGCGGTGGCCCAGGTGGCGGCGTCGGCCGCCGCGTCGCGCAGGATCTGCTGCGTCGCCGGCGGCAGCTTGGCGAATGCGTCCTGGTTCACCACGTAGGTCGAGTTCACGTAGCAGGTCGGGAACGCGTAGCGGTATTTCAGCAGATCCTTCCAGATGATACCACCACCGGAGCTGGCGGTCAGCGCACCGTCCACCACGCCGCGATCCAGCGCGGCGGCGACATCCGGGCTGCCCATGGTCAGGGCGACGCCGCCGAAACGGCGGATGAACTCGCCCTCCTCCACCGAGGTGACGCGCAGCTTCAGTCCCTTGATGTCGGCGAGCGAGGTGATCTTCTTGCGGCCCCAGATCACCTGGAACGGGTAGGAGTACTGGCCGAGCACGACGATCCCCTGCTTGGCGTAGTCCTTCTGCAGATAGGGCAGCAGGATCGCCATTGCCTTGGCCAGCTCGGCATCGTTCTGTAGCAGCATCGGCAGGCGCAGGATGGCGCTGATCGGCACGTTGCCGGTGGCGAACCCGTCATCGCCGAACTGCACCACGCCGTCGGCGACCGCCTGGGTGATGTTGGTGGCATTGATCGGCAGGCTGCCGCCGAGATGCAGGTTGATGACCAGCGCGCCGTTGGTTTTTTCCCTGACGGTGTCGATGATCCGCTGCACGCCCTGCACCGCGGCAACCGAAGCGACGGGGTTGTAGACATAGCCGTCCCACGTCGTGGCGGCGCGGGCGCGCGTCGGCACGAACGGCAGCAACGCGCCCGCATACAGCGCGCGCCGGGTGATCGCGGTCATCGAGACGTCCTCCGTGTTGGCGTCCGGTATCCCGGGCCTTTGGTTGCGCCGGTGGATTATCCGTGCGCCGCGGCCGTGCTACCGCGGATCAGCCGCCCCGGCAAGGCACCGCTCGGCGCGCCGCCACGCGCGGTGACGACACCAGAGACGATCGTCGCCACATACCCGTCGGCGTCCTGCATCAGCCGCCGCCCGCCCGCCGGCAGGTCGTAGACGACGCGCGGCGCGTGCAGCGTCAGATGGTCGTAGTCGATCACATTGAGGTCGGCCTTCAGCCCCGGCGCCAGCAGGCCGCGATCGGCCAGCCCGATTGCCAACGCGTTGTCGCGCGTCAGGCGCCGGACCGCCCATTCCACCGGGAACCGTCCGGATGGACGATCGCGCGTCCAATGCGTCAGCATCGAGGTCGGCGCGCTGGCATCGCACAGCACCGAGACATGCGCCCCGCCATCGCCCAGGCCGAGCAGCGTGTTGGGATGCGTCATCATCTCCCGCGCCGTCTCCAGATTGCCGTGCGCATAGTTGCTGAGCGGGCGGTACAGGATGGTGCGGCCGGCATTCTCCAGCAGCGTATCGTAGGCCAGCGCGGCGGGATCGGCGCCCATCGCGCGGGCGCGGGCGCCCAGGCTGCGCGCGGCCGGCGGCTCGTAGTCCGGCGGATCGCCGAGCGGGAAGATGCGGTCCCAGCTGCGCACGCGACTGCCCATCGCATCGCCGGCGACGTCCTCGGCCAGGATGCGTGCGCGCAGGTCCGGCTGGCGCAGCGCGACGATTCGTTCCGGGAACGGCAGGTGTGCGATCGCCTGGTAGCTCGGACACGCAACGAACGGGTGCTGCGAGATCTCGAAGCCGAGCATGATGCCGGTCGGGCGGCCGAGCACCTGGCCGGTCATGCGCGCCCCGGCGGCGTTCGCCGCGGCGATGTGGTCGAGCAAGCGGCGCCATTCCTGCGGCTTGGCATCACGTTCCAGCACGGTGATGGTCATCGGCCGGCCGGATGCCGCGACCAGTCGGCGCAGCATGGCGAATTCCGCGTCGATCTCGTCATCGAAATCGGCGATCACCTGCAGCCAGCCGCTGCCGGTTTCGCCGACCGCGCGGGCGATCGCGATAAGCTCCGCCTCGTCGGCTTGCAGCGTCGGGATGTGCCGCCCGTCGAGCGTCTTGTGGTTGATGGTGCGCGAGGTGGAGAAGCCGAGCGCGCCGGCGCGGATGCCCTCGGCAGCGAGGCGCGCCATGGCGGCGCGGTCGGCCGCCGTCGCCGGCTCGCGATCGGCGCCGCGCTGGCCCATGACGTAGACCCGCAGCGCGGCGTGCGGCACCTGTGTCGCCACATCGAGATCGAAGCGGCGCTGGTCGAGCGCGTCGAGAAAATCCGGGAATGTCTGCCAGTTCCACGGCAGGCCCTCGGTCAGCACGACCTCGGGGATGTCCTCGACGCCTTCCATCAGCGCCACCAGCATCGCGCGCTGCTCCGGGCGGCATGGCGCAAAGCCGACGCCGCAATTGCCGATCAGCGCGGTGGTGACGCCATGGCTCGAGGACGGCGTGATATGGTTGGCCCAGGTGACCTGCGCGTCGTAGTGCGTGTGCAGGTCGACAAAACCCGGGGTGACGAGCATGCCCCTGGCATCGATTTCCTCGGCGCCGCTGGCGGCGATCTTGCCGATTGCGACGATGCGGTCGCCATCGATGGCGATGTCGGCCTCGCGCGGTGCGACGCCGCTGCCGTCGATGACGGTGCCGCCGCGGATCACCAGCGTTGGTGTATCGGACATGGATCGCTTTCCCCTCGCCCCGCATGGTTCGCGGACTTCTACAGCGAGGCTAACGCCCGGCCTGGAACCGTGGCAAGCGCGCGTCACGCTCGCGCTCCGGCGCAACCGCCTGATTCCGCTGGCCGCTTGTGAGAATCTCTTTCGGGTTCAACCGAGGACAGATCGCCATGAAGGTCGGTGCAGGAGAGATCAAGGTGCCAAGCGACATGCATGAACAGACGTTATTCGCACACCACGTTCATGAGCATATGGGTGCGCGGAGATAGCTGGATGCGGCATAGCGTTGCACTGGTGGGCACCGGAACCGCGTAGAGTGTGGCCAACCCCTCATAGTGACAACCAAGATAATAGCGGTGCCTTGTATCTGGGGAATACCCGAGGGTCCACCTTCCTTCGACCCCCATCATGTCGGTCAGCTCGGCGGGCGGTCCGTCGAAGACTTGGACGTCGATCAACGAATGCTTTTCGAAGGTGAGCGGGCAACTCGTGGCAGCGGCGAGTGCGAGTGTTCCGGGAAACGACAAAATTGTCGTCAACAAAGCGAGTTTATTGAATGACATGATACAACTCCCCATGATCGACGGCCGCTCTGTTCGGCGGATTGAACCGGATCCGGCGTTCGTGGGGAGCCTGGCGTGCAACGATCTTACCATGCGACCTGATATTCCACTGATCGATGACATAGATGCCCTCGGCATCCTGCCGCAGATAGATCGCTGCGTGGCTCGTCCCGTCCGTGTGATTGCCATACGGCCCATTGGTGTCGAACAACGCGATCGCAGTGCCCGGCGCAAGCTGGGTATTGCCTTGCACCAGCGCGCCCCGGCGCCAGTCTTTGTCGCCCGGCGCACCGGTCGCTTTCTCCACCAGTGTCACGCATTCCCCGTCGCCGACCTGCGCCGGGCCGATCCACTGGCGCGGGTTGCCGGCGACATATACGTGTGGCCCAGCGCCCTGTGCGGCGGGCACCGTTGGATCCTCCGCCTGACCGGCATCGGTAGGCGTCCGCTCGGCGCTGGTCGCGTCGCTCGCCACGGCGGCCCCGGTCGGTACGTCAGCGCCGGCGCCGCGGCCGGACGCGTAAGCTCTCGCGGTCGTCACCAAGGCGTCGTTCGCCCGGCGGAAGGCCGCGATCGGATCGTCCGAGATCCCAGCGCCGTCGGGGGTCTGGTTCGGTCCGGCGGACATGGGGTCGGACATGGCACTCCCCGTCGGTGGCCACGGCGCCGCCGGATCGGGCGGCGCCGCATGGCCGTCCGTGGCGCGACGCTGGCCAGACGATGGACTGCCACGCGGCGGACTGCCATATGGCGGACTGCCAGACCACGGGTTGGCCCCGCCATCGCCGTGCGCGTCCGGCTGCAGGGTCGCCGGAAGCTTGATGCAGTCCCTGTGGCTTGCCAGCCACTCGGTCGGTTCCGGCTCACCATGCGGGACGAAAATGAACGGCAGCTTCAGCTCGGCAGATGAACGCGGGTCGGAGGGCATGGTGTGCTGTCTCGTCGGTTGTAGTTATATATATTAACATGACCTGGTCAGCCAGGCAAGCGCGGGAACCTGCCTCACCCGCAGACAACGCCCGCCGCTCCCCAGCCGTCTCCGGATCAGCGCCGGCGCAGCCAAGCCCGCCCCTGATGGCGCCCCCCAACCGCTTCATCGGCCCCGTTCTTGCTCGCCCGTACCACGGTTCACGACATCGCCGCCACCCGACGGAGACCGCAGCATGCCGAGACGGATGCATCTCGCCTTCGAGCTGTCCTACATCCACATGGACGGCAGATGGTGCATGCCGGGCGCCTGGCCAGACCGCACCTACCCCGACGTCACGATGTTCGAGGAAATCGCCCGCATCGCCGAGCGCGGCAAGCTGGACATGCTGTTCTCCGGCGATGGCACCGGCGGGCCCAGCACCTGGCAGGGCGCGCGCGACGCCGCGGTGCACTGCGGCGTCTCCTGGCCGCGCCAGGACCTGGCGCCGCTGGCGGTGGCGATGGCGCGGGTGACCGAACACCTCGGCTTCGGCGTACCTATTCCACCACCTTCACGCACCCCTACTACCTGGCGCGGCTGTTCAACTCGCTCGATCACGTCCCCGGCGGGCGCATTGCCTTCAACGTCATCACCTCCACCCGCCGCTCCGACTACGCCAATTACGGCTACTACGACCTGGTTGACCACGACGAACGCTACGCGCGGATGGAGGAGTTCATCGATGTCTGCCGCACACTGCGGGACAGCGTCGAACCCGACGCCATGCTGTGGGACCGTGCGACCGGGCAGGTCGGCGACCCGGCCAAGGTGCACGACGTCGCGCACCGGGGAAGGTTCTTCAAGGTCAGCTTGCCGCTGAACACGCCGCCCTCGCCGCAAGGCCGCCCGGTGCTGCTGCAGGCCGGCGGCTCGCCGCGCGGCATCCGCGCCTGCGCCTATGTGGCCGACATGGCGTTCGGCGCCGACATGCCGCTGAAGCTGCAGATCGCGCAGCGCCAGGCACTGGACGCGGCGGTGGCGGCGCTGGGGCGCGACCCGCAGAGCATGGGCATCGTCTGGCAGCAGCCCACCGTCGTCGCCGAGACCGAGCGCGAGGCCGTTGCCCAGCGCGGCGGCTGCTGACCGCGATCCCGCCGGAGGGCGCCGGCGGCTACCTGTCGCACAATTCCGGCTACGATTTCGCTACGTTACCGGGACGGTTTACCCTGGGCGCGCTGCATCGGGAAATCATCGCCAGCCAGGCCTCCCCGGTCGGCTTCGTGCGCGAGTTGATCGCCGAGCAGGGCGCCGACACCGAGATCACCGGCCGGGACTTCTTCGAGCACGGCTGCGCTTCGCCACCGGCTATGCGCGCACCGTCGCCGGCACGCCCGCGCAGGTGGCGGACCGCATGGAGGCGGTGTTCGAGGCCACCGGCAGCCGCGGCGGTTTCATGCTGGGCCACGTGGTTTCGATGCCGGGCGACCTCGCCGCCATCGTCGACCGGCTGGTGCCGGAGCTGCAACGCCGCAGCCGGTTCCGCAGCGACCACCAAGGCGCGACATTGCGGGAGACCCTGTTCGACGATCCGGCGTGACGACGCCCCCCGCCCCGCCCCCGATCCGCCGGCGCCGCACCACGCCGCCATGGGCAGCCGCGCGAACGCCCCGCCGCATCCCGTCGGCCAAACCCTGCCCTAACCAAGGAACGCCAGCAGCATCGTCGCGATCGTCTCCGGCGCCTCGACCAGCACGCTGTGCTTCAGCTCCGGCAGGATCTGCAACTGCGCGCCGGGGATCTGCGCCAGCATGAACCGCGCCATGCGCGTGTTCGAGCCGACATCGTGCTCGCCCGTCGCCACCAGCGTCGGCCGGGTTATGCCATGCAGCCGCTCGCCAAGATCGCTGGTGGAAAACACCGTGTAGGCCACCGCATAGGAGGGCGCATGGTTGCGCTGCAACTGCGCCATCCGCTGGCGCACCAGTTCCGGGTGGCGCGCGATGAAGCCGGACGTGAACCAGCGATCCTGCGCCGCGCCGGTGATCGCGCCGATGCCTTGCGTGCGCAGGATCTCCAGACGTTCGCGCACCCGCGCGCGCTCCTGCTCGGTCCGCCCGGCGACCGCGCTCAGCAGCACCAGCCGATCCACCCGCGCCGCGTGATCCAGCCCGAGCAGCTGCGCGATCATCCCGCCCAGGGAAAACCCCACCACATGCGCCCGCGCCGTGCCGGCTGCCTCCATCACGTCCAGCACGTCGCGCGCAAAGTCCGCCAGCTCCAGCGGTCCCTCGATAGGACCGGATCGCCCATGTCCGCGCAGGTCCAGCCGTAGCACGCGCAAGCGCGGGATCAGTTCGGGCACGACCGCGTCCCAGCTTGATGCGTCGGCACCGACGCCATGGATCAGTACCACCGGCGGCCCGGCGCCTGCGACCTGGTAGAACAGCGTCGGCGCATCCGTCCGTTCCAGCCTGGCATCCATCCTGCTCCGCCTCCCTCGCTTGCCTAGCTTGTGTTCCGCACCCGCATCGGCCTACCAAACCGCCTGGACAGCGCCAGGGGAGCGACGGCGGAATGGATCACGGCCCCGATCAATCGCCCACCGTGACGACCAGGGCGGAACGTAGCACGCGCACGTTGCGCGATGCGATCCTGACGCTGCGGCTCCCGCCAGGCGCGCGGCTGGTGGAGCGCGAACTGGCGAATGAACTCGGCGTCAGCCGCACCGGCGTGCGCGCGGCGCTGCAGTCGCTGCAATCGGAGGGTCTGGTGATCCGCGGGCGGCGCGGCGTGTTTTCCGTCGCCATGGTCTCGGCAGACGAGGCGCGGCAGATCTATGAGGTGCGCGCTGCGCTGGAGCCGGCGATGGCGCGGCTGTTCATCGAACGTGCGACCGCCGCCCAGATCGCGGCATTGGGCGCGGCCGTCGCATCGGCCGAGGCGGCGGCGCGCGATCTCGACGGCCCGGCCTATGTCGAGGCGTTCCGCAACTTCTACGCCGTGCTGCTGGCCGGCAGCGGCAACGACGTGGCCCGCCGCATCCTCGAGACGCTGAACGCGCGCGTCACCTACCTGCGCCACCTGACCACGCAACGCGCGCCGCTGGCGCGGCAGTTGCGCACCGTCGCCTTGCTGCGCGGCATCTTTGCCGCGGTGCAGCCCCGCGCGCCCGGGCTCGCCGCACGCCGCTGCGCGGCCTTCGTGGCGCGCTCGGCCCGGTTTGCGCTGGACGTGCTGGCGGATGCGCCCTGAGCGGCGCAGCGCGGCGATCACTCCGCGGCGACCGGCGCGGCCTCCGCCCGCAATGCCGCGCGGATCGCCGGGATCACCTCGGTGCCGAGGCGGCGCACGCTTTCGCGCGCCGCGGCGTGCGGCAGGCCGGACCACGACGTCTTGAACACCACGCTGTCGATGCCGGTCTCGCGGTGCAGGTGCAGGATCTGCTGCACGATCTGCTCCGGCGGCCCGAAATAGATGCTGCGGTCGCGCACGAACTCATAGGTCAGGCGCTGCTTCAGCGCGGCTTCCTCGTCGGCTGGCAGCGTCTCGCCGGGATTGAGGAACACCCCGGGGCCGCGCCAGTTGGAGAAGTTCAGCGACTCCATCATCGGGCCGCCGGCGATGCGCACCGCCTCCGCCTCGCTGTCGGCCACGAAGGTGTCGCGCATGATCGCCGCACGGGCGCCGAGCGGCAGGTCCTTGCCCGTCGCCGCGCGCAGCGTGTCGCGGTAAACCTGCAGCCGCTCGCGCAGGGCGGCCACCGGCGGGCGCCACATGATGATGCCAAGGTCCTGGCGCGCCGCGTGCTGGATCGAATTCGAGCGAGTTCACCACCTCCCACATCGGCAGCGGCCGCTGGCGCGCGCGCGGGTAGATCGACAGCTTGACCAGCTCGCCGGTGGCGGGATCGACATAGGCCGGATCGGCCACGGAATGTGCCCGATCGGCGCGAAAACCCGGCGCCGGGAACTGGTAGATCTCGCCCTTGAAGGAGAATTGTTCCTGGCTGAGCGCGGCCTTGATCACCGAGACCGCCTCGTCGAACACCAGCTTGCTCTTCGCCTGGTCGTTCGGATTGGCCTCGGGGTTCAGGTTGCTGGCCTCCAGCCCGTAATTGCCGCGGCCGAAGCCCACCTCGATGCGTCCGCCGCTGAGCTGATCGAGCAGCGCGATGTCCTCGGCGGCGCGCAACGGATGCCAGAACGTCACGATCGCGGCGGCGAGGCCGATGCGGATGCGCCGCGTGCGGGCGGCCAGATCGACCGCGGTCATCAGCGGGTTGGGCAGCAACTCACGGCCCCAGACGCTGAAATGGTGCTCCGGCATCCACAGCACGTCGAAGTCGGTCTCGTCGCAGATCGTTGCCAGGTCGCGCAGCTCGTCCAGCAGCTCGCCGTAGTCGCGCTGCCTGGTGAGATCATGCAGGTTATGGAACAGTCCGAAGCGCATGCGGGATCTCCGTTCGTGCGGCTGGCGATTGCGGGTGGACGCGGGGTCGATTGGTATACCATACTGCGAGGCGGGGAGACACGCCAGCCGGAGATCGCGCCAGGCGGAGATCGCGACACCCGGGCAGCGCGAGATTGGCGGGACGGTGGGAGGGGGATGGTCAAGGCCGATGCTCAGGCTGATCGTGCGGCGCGTGCTGCTGATGCTGCTCACCGCGCTCGCGGTGTCCGCGCTGCTGTTCTTCAGCGTGACCCAACTGCTTGGCAGCCCGGCGAGCATGATGCTCGGCCAGGACGCCAGCCAGCCGGCGATCGCCGCGCTGAATGCAACTTACGGGTTCGACCAGCCGGCGCTGAGCCAGTATCTGCATTGGCTGGGCGGCGCGCTGACCGGCGATCTCGGCCGCTCCTACACCACGCAGCAGAGCGTCGCGCTGGCGATCGCCGCGCGCGTGCCGGTGACGCTGGAGCTCGCCGTCTGGTCGATCACGCTCGCAGTGGTCGCCGCGGTGGCCTGCAACACCATCCCGGTGGGGGGCGTGACGCTGCGGCGCATCGTCACCGCGGTGAACCTGGTCGGGATCACCGTGCCGAACTTCATGCTGGGCGTGTCGCTGATCTTCCTGCTGTCGGTGCAGCTCGACCTGCTGCCTTCGACCGGCTGGGCGCCGTGGTCGGACGGCGCCAGCGTGCACCTGAGGCACATGATCATGCCGGTGCTGACCTTGTCGGCCTATTATTTCGGCGCTTTCAGCATCGTCTACCGCGCCGAATACCAGAATGTCATCCAGCGCCAGTTCATCGGCGTGGCCCGCGCCAAGGGACTGAGCGAGTGGCGCGTGGCGTTCCGCCATGCCGCGCCGAACGCGATCCTGCCGGTGATCACCTTCGTCGGCATCTCGATCGGCCAACTCACCGGCGGGGCGGTGGTCACCGAAACGATCTTCTCGATGCCGGGCACCGGACGGCTGTTCGTCGCCTCGATCGAGGGACGCGACTTTCCGGTGATGCTGGCGATCGGCATGCTGATCGTGGTCGGCGTGGTGCTGACGAACCTGCTGGCGGACATCGCCTACACGGTCGTCAATCCGCAGATCCGGCACGACCGGTGAGGCAGCCGGGACGCCGGATCGGCGCCGCCATCATCGCGTGCATCGCCGCGGTGGCGCTGGCCGCGCCGCTGCTGGCGCCGCACGACCCGTACCGCTCCGGCATCGACATGCTGGCGCTGCCCTCGGCGGCACACTGGCTCGGCACCGACGACCTGGGCCGCGACGTGCTCAGCCGGGTGATCTACGGCGCGCGCGCCTCGCTGGCGATCGGCCTCGGCGCGGCGCTCGTCGCGATGTCGATCGGCGTGCCGATCGGCCTGCTGGCGGGCACGCTGCGCGGGCGGATCGACGTAGCGCTGGTCGCGCTGATCGACCTGTTCATCGCGCTGCCCGGGCTGGTGCTGGCGCTGATCATCACGGTGATGGTGGGCGCCAACCTGCGCAACCTCGTGCTGATTCTCGGCTTCGTGATGTGGCCGCCGATCGCGCGGCTGGTGCGTGGCCAGGCGCTTGCGCTACGCGAGGCGCTGTTCGTCGAGGCGGCGCGCGCCACCGGCGGCACGCCGCTGTGGATCATCCGCCGCCATGTGTGGCCCGGCGTGCTGCCGGTGGTCGCGGCGCAGTTCGCGATCAGCGTGTCCTTCGCGATCTTCACCTCGGCCAGCCTCAGCTTTCTCGGTCTTGGCATCCCGCCGCCGGCGGCCGACTGGGGTGGCATGGTCCGTGCCGGATACGACTATCTGGGGGTCAATCCGTGGATGAGTTTGGCGCCGGGGGCGGCGGTCAGCCTGACCGTGATGGGCTTCTACGTCATCGGCACGTCGTTCAAATAAACCGGGGGGATAACGCGATGGGCGCTGGAATGTTGCGACGCCGCCAGGCGCTGGCGGGACTGGCGGGGGGGCTGCTGGCGGGCGGGGCGGCGCCTGCGGCAACGCCATCGCGCGGCGGCACGCTGAATGTCGGGCTGGCGAACGACGCCAAGACCTACGATCCGATCTTCTCGGTGCAGTTCACCGAGCGCTACGTGCTCTATCTGGCGTTCAACACGCTGGTGAAATACGGCCCCGACTTCTCCATCCGCCCGGAGCTGGCGGAAAGCTGGGACACCTCGCCCGACGGCAAACGGATCGTGTTCACCCTGCGCCAGGGCGTGAGGTTCCAGGACGGCACGACGTTCGACGCCGCCGCGGTGAAGTGGAACATCGATCAGCGCATGGACCAGGCGGTGAATTCGCCGCAGCGCCAGTTGCTGGCACCGATCGTCGCCTCGGTTGACGTGATCGACGCGAACCATGTCGCGTTCAACCTCGTCGCGCCGTCGCCGGTGCTGTTCAGCCTGTTGGGCGAACGCCCGGGCTTCATGGTCTCGCCGACCGCCTGGCAGCAGCGCGGCAAGGCGTTTGCCAGCCAGCCGGTGGGCACCGGCGCTTTCGTGCTGAAGGAATGGACGCGCGGCAGCCAGGTGGTGCTGGAGCGCAATCCGACCTACTGGCAGGCCGGACTGCCATATCTTGACCGCATCGTGGTGCATGATCTGGCCGGCTCGGTGATCGGCGTGCAGCGGCTGCTGACGGACGAAATCGATTATGTCGACCAGCTCACGCCGACCGATGTGCTGCCCATCGAGAAGCGCACCGGGATCGTGCTGCAACCGATCAAGGTGGGAAGGTGGTATTTCCTGCAATGGCACGTGAATGCCGCGCCGTTCGACAACCCCAAGCTGCGCCAGGCCTTCGCGCACGGGATCGATCGTGCCCGGCTGAACGAGATCACCATGCGCGGCCAGGGTGGCGTGTCCAACGGACCCACGCCGGAAGGGCTGTGGTGGTACGATCCGGCGCTGAAATCCTATCCGTACGATCCCGCCCGCGCCAAGGCGCTGCTCGCCGAAGCGGGCTATCCCAACGGCTTCGAGTACGAGCTGTCGACGCCGCAGGTGACGGTGTTCCAGCAGATCAACCAACTGCTGCAGGAACAACTCGGCGCCGTCGGCATCAAGCTGCGGCTGCAACCGGTTGCCAGTAGCGAATGGTATGCGCGCGTGGTCGCCGGCACCACCAATATGACGCCGACGCGCTGGACGCAGCGCGCCGATCCCGATGGCTTGCTGTACATCCTGTTCCACAGCAAGGGGTTCGCGAACACGATGAAATACCGCAACGAGCACGTTGACGCCCTGCTCGATCAGGCGCGCACGATCTACGACATCGCGACGCGCAAGCGGCTGTACGCCGAGGCGCAGCAGCAGATCGTCAGCGACCTGCCGATGGTGCCGCTGATCTTCGGTGCCGAATATGCCGCGCTGCGCCGCACGGTCGGCGGGTTCGAATGGATCCCCGACGAAATCCCACGCTTCCGCGAGCTGTGGAAGACCGCCGGCTGACGGGGAGGGACGCCACGATGGAGTATGTCAGGCTGGGCCGGGCGGGGGTCAAGGTGTCGCGGCTGGGCCTCGGCGCGATGGGCTTTGGCGACACGTCGTGGCGCTCCTGGGTGCTGGACCTGGCGCAGAGCCGCGCGGTGTTCCGCCGCGCGATCGAGGCGGGGATCAATTTCATCGACACCTGCGACTATTATTCCGCGGGCATGAGCGAGGAGATCGTCGGCACGCTGCTGGCCGAGCACGGCAACCGGTCGGAGTTGGTGATCGCGACCAAGGCCGGCAACCCGATGGGACGCGATGCCAACGCACGCGGCTTTTCGCGCAAGCACATCATCGACGCGGCCGAGCGCTCGTTGCGGCGGCTGCGCACCGATCATATCGACATCTACCAGACCCATATCTGGGACCCGACCACGAACCTGGAAGAGATGACGGAGGCGTTCGATCACCTGGTGCGGTCCGGCAAGGTGCTCTATGTCGGCATCACCGACATGCCGTTCTGGCAGTTCGCCACCGCGTATTTCCATGCCGAGCGGCACGGGCCGGCGCGGTTCGCCGCGGTGCAGAACCATTACAACCTGCTCTGGCGCGAGGACGAGCGCGAGCTGCTGCCGTTCTGCCGGGCACAGGGCATCGGGCTGATCCCGTACAGCCCGATGGCGCGGGGCTTCCTGTGCGGGCGGGCGCGGCGGCTGGACCCGACACGTACCGAACGGGCGAAGACCGATGACTACACCTACAAGCTGTATGGACGCCCGGCCGACGAGGCGGTGGTGGATCGCGTGGCGGAGCTCGCCGCCGCGCGAAACCTGCAACCGGCGCAGGTCGCCCTGGCCTGGGTGCTGCACCAGCCTGGCGTGACGGCGCCGATCATCGGCGCCACGCAACCCGGGCACGTCGATCAGGCGATCGATGCGCTGTCGGTACGGCTCAGCCTGGGGGAGCAACGGATGCTGCAGGAGCCCTATACGCCGCGTCCCTAGCCCGCATTTCCAAGGCTGTCGTGGGATGATGTCGAAGGCATTCCGTTTCCCCTGATAGAGGCCATGGATGTCCAGGCCACATCCGCTGCGCCGCGCCCGCGCATATCCCTGAAGCCAAGGCCTCCGCCACCCACGCAAACGATCCCGGGGCCGCGCTGCCCGTGTGGCCGGCTGATCCGGCGCCGATGACGTGCCAGATCGTCATTGCCGGGCCGATCCCTATGCCGACAACGACGCCAGCCGACGATCCAGATTATCACGCAACCGGTACCATCCGCCGATCGCCGGAAGGAACCACGGATTGCCGGAATACAGCGGATGGGTGGGAAATTGCTCGGTGTCGAACGCGCTTGGCTGGTTGGCCACACCGGCGATCTTGCGCGCGGTCTGCCAGCCCAGGTAGGTCATCATCGCCACGCCGCTGCCGTTGCAGCCGAGCAGGTAGTGCATGCCGCCCTGCCGCCCCATATGCGGCAGCGCGTCCAGCGTGAAGGCGACATTGCCGGTCCAGGCATGCGTGATCCTCGTGCCGCGCAGCTGCGGAAAGCGATCGGTCATGAAGCGGTGCAGGATCGGTGCGCTCTGCTGCGGGGTGACCGGGGTGAAACGCGCGCGCCCGCCGAAGATCATCCGCTTGCCGTCGGGCGACATCCGATAATAGCACAGCACGCGGCGGGTATCGGACAGGGTGCGCCGCTTCGGGATCAACGACGCGGCGAGGTCCGGCGGCAATTCCTCGGTGGCGATGATGTGGCTGGCCAGCGGCACCACGCGCCGTTGCAGCGCCGGCGTGAGGCCGCCGGTGTAGCCGTTGGTGGCGATCACCACGTCGTCGGCCTGCACGGCACCGCGCTCGGTCTGCACCAGCCAACCGCCGGCCCGCTCGGTGAGCTGGGTGACCGGCGCACGGGCGCACACCGCAACCCCGCGCTTGCGGCAGGCATCCAGCAGTCCCTTGTAGTATAGCGCGGGGTGCAGATTGGCCGAGCGCTCCACCACCATGCCGCCATAATAATAATCGCTCGCCATTTCCTCGCGCTGGCGCGCGCGCGGGACCATGTATGCCTCCGACTTCGCCGCCGCGTTCAGCAACACGATCTTCCTTGCCTGGCCGGCATAATGCGCCGGCGTCCAGGCGCCGACGAA
This sequence comes from uncultured Alphaproteobacteria bacterium, assembly GCA_963847615.1. Taxonomy (GTDB): domain Bacteria; phylum Pseudomonadota; class Alphaproteobacteria; order Acetobacterales; family Acetobacteraceae; genus Palsa-883. The sequence goes on along the minus strand of CAWKAN010000020.1, from coordinate 688,367 downwards.
GCGGCCGGTCTTCCGCCAATGACAGTCGATGCCTTCCTCCGCGATCAGCCGCTCGATCAGGCTGAACGCATCGGCGCCATCCGCCAGCACCGCGTGTGCGCGCTCCGAGTCCGGATCGAGGCCCTTGCCGGAGAAGCTCTTGCCGACATTTACCCCGCCGCTGACGCTGCCGCCATTGCGCGTGCTGGCGCCGAAGCCGAGTTCGGCCGCCTCCAGAACAACGCAGTCCACGCCTTGCTTTGCCGCCTCCAGCGCAGTGGACAGCCCGGCATAGCCGCCGCCGACAATCGCCACGCGCACGCGCTGCGGCAGGTCGCGCGGATCCTGCGCCGTCGGCTGATAGGCCTCCCACCAGTACGGCAGCGCCTTGAAGTCGGAATGATAGATCTCGCCGCCCGCCATGGCTGATGTCTCCTTCAGCGGAAGCGTTGCGCCGCATAGGGTGCGGGATCGATGCCGGGGGCCTGGCCGGTGATCAGCCGCGCCACCAGTCGCCCACTGGGCGGCCCGCCGGTCATGCCGAAATGCCCATGGCCGAACACGAAGTGCAGTCCGGCGTGCCCCGGTGCCGGACCCAAAATCGGCAGGCTGTCCGGCGTCGAGGGGCGAAACCCCATCCAGTAGCGCACCTGCTCGCCCTTCAGCGCGGGGAACATCCGCCTGGCGTGCCCCACCAGGATTTTCGCGCGCGCCTCGTTCGGCGGCGCGTCCAGCCCGGCGATCTCCACCGTGCCGGCGACCCGCAGCCCGTCTTCCATCGGCGTCACGCCGAAGGCGCGGGTCTTGTTGCTGATCGGCAGCGATGGCGTCACCTCGGGATCGAACAGCATGGCATGATAGCCGCGCTCGGTTTCCAGCGGCAGCTTGATGCCGAGCGGGTCGAGCAATTGCCGCGACCAGGCACCAGTGGCCACCACGATGTGCTCGGCCGAGCGGTTGGCAGTGTTGGTCATCACCATCCAGCCACCCTCCTGCGCGATCAGCTTCATTGCGCGCTCGTTGACCAGCGTGCCGCCCTGCTGGCGGAACAGCTCAGCCAAGGTGTGCACGCTGCGCTGCGGGCTGACCGTGTAGCCGTTTCCCGGAACCAGCAGCCCGCGCGTCACCTCACGCGCGATCCCGGGAAACATCTGGCGCAGATCGTCGGCGGTGAGCGGATCGGCCTTGATGCCGTGCCGCTCTCGCACCTGCCGCTCCACCACCGCGTTGGCGGTATCGGCGTCACCCTCCCACACCTGAACCTGACCGGTCGGGCGGATCAGGTCGCGGTACAGCGCCGCGCCCAACAGCTCCTGCCAGCAGGTCAAGGCCTCGCGATGCAGCGCGCGCATCGCGTCGGAAATCGCCATCACGCGGTGCAGCCGCCCAGACTCGATCCAGCGCAGCAACCAGGGCAGCGCGCGCGGAAAATAGCTTGGCCGCACCGACAGCGGGCCGAGCGGATCGAGCAGCCAGCCCGGCACCTTGCGCAGCATGCCCGACAGCGCGATCGGCACCGCGGTGTCGGGGCTGAGCAGACCGGCATTGCCGAATGACGCGCCGCCCGCCGGCCCCAGCGGATCGATCACCGCCACCGCGACGCCGGCGCGTTGCAGATAGAGCGCGGTCGACAGGCCGGCCACCCCGGCGCCAAGCACGATCGCCCCATGCCGTGCGCATGTCATCGCCCGAACCCTTGATCGTTGTGGCTTCATGGTGGCCGCCCGCCGCCCGCGCAGCAAGCCGTCGACCAGCAGCAACCCCAGATGAGCCTGCGACTTGGACGAAACGCGGGCATCCCGCCCAACGGGCCACCGGAAAGATGCAGCCCGCTTCCAGTTCGCCGGGATGGTCTGGCACGCCATCGCCCGTCTCCCCCCACCCTTGCACCCACCCCACCCCCCAGGCTACGCACCTGCTGCACCGCAGCATGCCCGCCGCAAACTCCGATGCCCGCGCGACGCCACCGCCCCGAGAGGCAATGATGCCACTGCCCCCGCCCGCCCCGCGTGAACCGCTCCACGCCCGCCTGATCGAGATCAACGGCTACCGCCGCGCCGACGGCCTGTTCGACATCGAGGGCCGCCTGCGCGACACCAAGCCCTACGGCTTCCCCAACCAGGACCGCGGCTACGTCGCCGCCAACGAGCCGATCCACGACCTCTGGATGCGCATGACCGTCAGCGAGACGATGGAAATCGTCGCCTGCGAGGCCGCCTCGGACCTCACCCCCTACGCCGTCTGCCCCCAGGCAGCGCCGAATTTCGCCGCCCTCACCGGCTTGCGCATCCGCCCCGGCTTCCTGCGCGAGGCGACCAGCCGCGTCCGCGGCACGCTCGGCTGCACCCATCTGCGCGAGATGCTGCAGCAAATGGCCACCACCGCCTTGCAGACCATCAACCCCGCCCGCGCCCGCCGCGCCATGCAGGGCACCGTCCCGGCCGGCAGCGACAGGTTCGACGCCAAGGTCGCGGAAACCATGGGCGGTGCCCCGGCGATCGTCGGCACCTGCCTCGCCTACGGCACGGACAGCCCGGTGATCCAGCGCCGCTGGCCGCACCTCTACACCGGCAAGGCGAGCGAACCAGCGGTCGAAGCCGCCGACTGACCGCCCAGGCCAATCCCCGCCCCGTGGCAACCGTTGATCGTCGACTGGTTTAGCCAGCGCTTTCTTGGCTGGCTGGCACGCTGCCACCGTCGCGCATCTCCAGCCGATTTTTCTCGGTGACGACCTGTCTGCCTGCCAGCCGATCGTCGCAGCGGCAGCCCGGTCGTCTTGATGAAGCCGGATCCCTGCGGTGCCATCAACCTGCCCAAACGGGGAACCGAACATCCCCAGAAAACCGCCAACCACGAATGCAGAATTGCCGGCGCGCCACGGTCCCACGTCGTGTCTTGCTGCCTCCCTGCCACGACGTTAACGCGGGGCCGCTGCCGGGACGAGACGCCACACTCGACCGCTGCGGCGCCATGACGTTCGACGTCGGCCGGCAGTTGCGCGATGCACCGGGGGCTGACAAACGTGGTGGCGTTGGCGCCATCGCCGTCGTCGTGGGGTTCTGAGCATGTCACGTCCGACCCGGTTTGCCTTGGTCCTGGCTGCGCTGCTGGCAGCGCCGGTTGCCGCCGCGGCGCAGGCTGCCGCCCCGTCCGACCAGGCGCCGCCCGCGCCCGCGCAGCCGATCGCGATCGACGGGTTCCGCGCGGCGCATTTCGGCATGACCGAGGCGGAGATCCGCAAGGCGATCGAGGCCGATTTCAAGCTGTCCGGCAGCGCCGTGCGGGCAGCCGACAACCGGGTGCAGCGCACCCGTTCGCTCAGCGTCACGGTGCCCGATCTGGTGCCCGACAGCGGCAAGGCGGTGATCGACTACGTGTTCGGCTACAAGAGCCGGCGCCTGATCGAGGTGAACATCCGCTGGTTGACGGCGACCGATCCGGCGAACCAGCCCGCCACGCTGGTGCGCACCGGCGCCACGCTGCAGGGGTATTTCCAGGCCGAGACATTCCCCGCGGGACAGACCGCGGTCAACGCGGTGCTCGCCAACGGCGGCCTGCTGCTGTTCCGCGGCACGGACCCGGCCGGTCACACCGTGGTTCTGCTGCTGAGCGGGCCGGTGCACCAGGATGCCAAGGAGCACACGGCCCAGATGACGCCGAGCGTGCTCTCCCTGGTGTATGCCGCCGACCCGGCGCATCCGGATGTGTTCCGGTTGCAGAAGGGTGCCTTCTGACGGCGCGGCAAGGACCGGGCCGGCACCCACGACAATGTGAGAAGTCCGGGCTAGAATCCCGAACTGGTCAACGCGAGCGCCATTTGCAGATGCGGCTGCACCATCGGCAGCCCCTGCTGCGCGAAGCTGCGCACCTGCGGGTTTGATCCGCTGTCGGCGGCGGTCTGGAACGCCTGTATCAGCATGGTCAGGTCCTGCATCTGACCGTCCATATAGGCATGGTCGAAGGCCGGTCCGTTCAGGGACTCAAGCTGCCGATACAGCGTTTCGTGGCGTCCATCCGAGTTGGACGGCGGCGCCATCCCCTTGCTTTCGGCCAGCGCAGCGAGCTGCTGATTGATCGCGGCGTGATCGGCAGCCATCGTCGTCGCGAAGTGGTGCACCGCCGGATTGCTGGCCTTGGCCTCCGCGAGTTGGGCGAACCTGACCTCCTCGAGTTCCCAGCCTGCCCGCTGTGTTGATGAAGGTCGTATCCACGGCCGACAGCGCCGATGTTGCCCGCGCTTGCCCCGAGGATTGCGCCGTCGTGCCCGCCTGCTCGGCCGGCTGGCATGCGGCCAGCGAGAACAGGGCCGCGCACAGCATCGGCACAACGTGGGAACCTTTGGTCATGATCCGCCTCCATGGGGACGCGGTCGAAGACTACCGCCCCGGTGTCCGTTCAGCCAAGCCATGCAAGGTCGCGGTAAACCCAGCCCGTCACCCGGAAGCGCGCCCGGAGATGTCGTGTCCGGGGTGGCGGTGGTGGAGCTGCGGACCAGTGGTCCGGCTACGCCAGCCGCTTGGCGATCGCTCCGGCGTGTCACTGGGCTTGATCCCGTGGTCAAGGAAGTTCAGGCCGATCTTCCATGTCCGCACGACGAACCGGGTGGATCGATCATTGCCGATCCACGCGCAGACGCCGTTCGCCGCTTTCTGCCGTACGCCGGTGTCATGCGCCGCTGCCCGAGGCGGTGTCGGCACCCCCGCTCGCAGCACGCCGGGGCTTCGTCAAGTCAGACCATTCTGCGTCTCGGTGAATACAAGCTGATGCATTCTCCCGCGGAGATCGCTGTCGCGCGGTCGGCGATGGTGACGTGGCCGAAATGCTCGCGCACCTTGATACGCAACACGCAGAAATCGTTCGCGACGTTGTGCAACGCCGCCCGCTGCACGACGCGCGTCAAGAGTTGCGGGCTGCTGATCCCGGCTGCGGCTTCATGCGGGTCATTGCATTACCGACGCTGTCAACCCGCCGCCTCCGTCGTCTGCCATTAGGCTTTCTAACTTTAACCGTCCGAAAGATCGACCCATCGACAGTGCCCACGGCACCGCGACGAAAGGCCGATGGCGACGATCAGGTCTGCTGCGCGAAGGTAAGTCGTGAATGGCCGGCCGGAGCCTGTCCTCAGACCGGCCTTCGGCTGACCCCGGGTGGCGGGCATGACAACATGGGTGCCGCCGATGGCTCAATCCTTCGGCCGGTTGGCCGAATCTGCAACTCCGAAACGATCAAGCGCGCCGCCACGATCCTGCCGGGCGGCCGAGCCTTCAGCTTCCGGCTGGCGACGCCATGGCGCCACGTGCGCGGTTCGCCGACCGTCCAGCGGCCATGGCGGACCCCAAACGCTGCCATTGGCACGATGTTGACGATCCGCGCCAGACCGGATCGTTCGGCATATCGGCCGGAGGCGCGCGTCCGAACGCCGGATGGTCGGTCGCAATGCGCACCGATTTCGCGATCATCGCGCCGCGGCCAGGACCTTCGCCACAATCCGGTCGGCAAAGTCCTTGTCGCCGGGCCGCAGCGGAGGCTATCGTCCGCTCCGGATGAGCAAGATTGTCGGCTAGCAAGGACATGTCGGCTTATAGCCCCAGAGGAACCGCTTCTACGGCACGGCACTGGCGCGGTCGGGGAAACGGAACGCCGTAGCGGGATGAGGGCGCGAACATGCCGGTGCTGACTGTGGCGAGTTCCAAGGGTGGGCCTGGCAAGACAACCGCCTGCCAGGTGCTCGCCGCCAGCCTCGCCGGCCAATTGCGGCTCGTGGTGCTGGATGCCGACCCAACCCAGGCGCTCTACCGCTGGGCGACACGAACCTATGAGGGGCCCCCGTTCGAGGCCCTGGCCGAACCCGACGAAATCCGCCTCGCGCATCTGATCGCCGCCAAAGCCGATGAAGCCGAGTTGGTGCTGGTGGATACCGCCGGCTTCGGCAACCGGGCCGCAACCGTCGCCATGACCAGTGCCGACGCGGTTCTGGTGCCCTGTCTGTCCGGCGAGCCGGACGTGACCGAGGCCGAGAAGACGGTACGGCTCGTCGCGGGGCTGGCACGGGCAGCGCGGCGGGACATCCCGGTTCGTGTCCTGCTCAACCGCGTCCGCCGCACCACCCTGGCGCGCCACGCCGCCGGCGAGATCGCGGCCGCCGGATTGCCGCGCCTGACGGCATCCCTGTCCGACCTGGTTGCCTACGGCGAGATGACCTACAGCGGCCGGGCGCCCACCGCCGGGGTGCCAGCCGCGGAGATCGCCAGCCTGATTGCCGAGTTGCACGCCATGGGCTGGGTTCCCATCCTGCACGACGACATGGCCGCACCGTCGCATGATGATGTAACCACGCCATGATGAAGGCTCTCAAGCCGCGCGCCGGCACTGCGCGCCCGTCTCCCGAAGCGGCCCTGGCGATCGCCCAGCAGGCGGCGCCGGGTCAGCCGCCGGCCACTATCGCCGCCGAGGATCGGCCGACGACGCTGGACTGGGCGCGCCCGCGCGCCCCCAGTCCTGCGGACGAGACAGATTCGCCATCCGCCGATCCCACGGATTACCCAAGGGTGCTGAGCGTCCTGGAGGCCGCGGTCGCGGCCTTGCGTGACCGGGCGGAGGTCGCGGAGCGGCAGGCGGAGGCGGCGGAGCGACAAGCCGAGGCGGCGGAACGGGCACGGGATGCAGAGCAGAGCCGGGCGGAGCAGGCGGAGCGCGCCAGAGACGCGGAACGCGGCCGGGCCGATGCGCTCCGCACGCGGATCGACGAGTTGTTGGCCCAGCTTGCGGCGGCCGAGGCGGAAGCCGAACAGGCGCGCGCTCAGGCCGAGGATGCCGCCCAGGTGGTCGATGCCATGACGAATGCCATGACGGCGGACACGGCTGCCAGGAGGGCGCGCGGCCTTACCGCGCGATTGCGGGCGGCCTGGCGGGGGGACTGATCGCCGGCCCCACCGCAACCCAAGCTCCTTGTCCATGGCACCTCGTCCCCGGCACCTCGTGCACGGCACCTCGTCCACGGCACCTCGTCCACGGGGCCTCGTCCGCGGCACCTCCCCGGCGTCCGCGCCTGGCTGGACCGGCGCCACGGGGCGCGCGGCAAAGCAGGCGCGGCGCAATTGATCTAGATCATGGTGCAGAGCCTGATTTTCCTATGAAATTTGTTGCCGAACCTGGGCAGAAACCCTGGAAATGAGGAGATACGCTATGGTCCGGCGTCGTACTCTGTTGGCTGCCTCGACGGTCCTACTGGCCACACCGGCGATTTTGCGCCGTGCGAGCGCGCAACCCGCCTTCAACTGGCAGCAATGCAAGGGCCAGACGATCACCGTCAGCCTGACCAAGAACCCGCGCGCCGACAACCTGCAGGCGCACGAGAAGGAATTCGAGGCGCTTACCGGCATCAAGGTTCTGTCGGAGCAGATGCCGGAGCAGCAGCAGCGGCCGAAGATGGTGATGGAGCTCGCCTCCGGCCGGCCCAGCTTCGACGTGACCCACTTCTCGCTGCACGTTTCCAAGCGCGTGGTCGGCGAAGGCCATTGGCTGGTGGACCTGCGGCCCTACCTGGCCAACCCGAAACTGACCGCGCCGGATTACGACTGGGCCGACATGAGCGCCGGCGCGCTGCGCGCCGCCACCCAGCCGGATGGGCGTGTCAACAGCCTGCCGGTGGAGACCGACATCTGGCTGGTCTACTACAACAAGCAGATCTTCGCGGACCGGAAACTGAGCTTCCCGAAGACCTTCGACGAGATGCTGGCCACCGCGCGCAAGCTCACCGAGCCGAGCAAGGGCATCTACGGCTTCGTCGCGCGCGGCGTGAAGAACGCCAACGTGCCGGTATGGACCAGCCTGCTGCTCGGCGAGGGTCAGGAAACCGTCACGCCGGACGGCAAGACGTTGCTGACCGACACGCCGCAGGCGGTGTGGGCGGGTCAGATGTACAAGTCGCTGCTGCGCGAAACCGCGCCGCCCGGCGTGGTCGGCTTCAACTGGAACGAATGCCAGACCAGCTTCATGCAGGGCAAGGTCGGCATGTGGATGGACGGCGTCGGTTTCACCCCGCCGCTGCTCGATCCGAAAGTGTCGAAGATCGTCGATCACGTCGGCTTCGGCCTGATGCCCGCCGGGCCCAAGGCGCATTATTGCCCGGTGTTCACCGACGCGCTCGGCATTCCGGTCAAGAGCCAGATGAAGGACGCCGCCTATCTCTACTGCCAGTGGGCGACCAGCAAGCAGATGGAGCTGAACCTGGTGAACATGGGCGGCGGTGCCTCGCCGCGCATGAGCACCTACAGCGATCCGACGCTGCTGAAGAACAGCCCGTTCGGCCAGGAATGGCTCACCACCCTGCTGGCCAGCGTGAAGATCGCCCGCCCCGGCCTGCCGGAGATCGTGCCGGTAACCGAGTTCCGCGACGTGTTCGGCATCGCGCTGACCAACATGATCGAGGGCGGCGATCCGGCGGCCGAGCTGAAGAAGGCCACCGCCACCTTCCGCCCGATCCTGGAACAGTCGCTGAAGACCTGACGCGGAGCGGGGGGTGAGCGCAACGGCGTCCGACACGGCGGTTGCGCCGCTCGCCCGTCCGCGGCGACGCAACTACGCAAGGCGCTATTGGCTGTTCGCGGTGCCGGCGGCATTCATCGTTGCCGCCGTCATCGTCTTCCCCTGGCTGTTCACCGTGGTCATGTCGGTACACGACTGGAAAGTGTCCGGCAACGTCTACTATGTCGGGCTGACCAACTACGCGCACCTGCTGCACGACGACCGCTTCCGCTGGGCGGTCGTGCGAACGCTGTACTTCACCACGGCCGCGGTGATCCTGCCGATGCTGATCGGCCTGTGGGCCGCGGTCTGCTTCGCCCGCAACTTCGTGCTGCGCGGTGCGGCGCGCACGGCATTCATCCTGCCCATGATGGCCACCCCGGTGGCGATCGCCCTGGTGTGGACGATGATGTTCCACCCCCAGCTTGGCGTGCTGAACTACCTGCTGACCTCGGTCGGCCTGCCGCCGTCGAGCTGGGTCTACAGCAGCAGCACGGTGATCCCCACCCTGGTGATGGTGGAGACCTGGCAGTGGACGCCGCTGGTGATGCTGATCGTGCTGGGCGGCATCTCCAGCCTGCCGATCGACCCGTACGAGGCGGCGATGATCGACGGCGCCAACGGCTGGCAGATGTTCCGCTATATCACCCTGCCGCTGATCTGGCCGTTCATCGTCGTGGCCGCGGTGATGCGCATCATCGACGCGCTGAAGGCGTTCGACACGATCTTCGTGATCACCAACGGCGGACCGGGCACCTCGAGCGAAACCATCAACTTGCTGCTGTATCAGACCGCGTTCGGCTACTACGCCCTGGGCTACGCCTCGGCGATGGTGGTGGTGTTCTTCGTGCTGATCATGGCGACCAGCCTGGTGCTGCTGGGCATCCGCCAACAAGAGATGACACTGTAATGGCCCCGCCGCCACTGAAACCTGCCGTCACCCGAGGGGAACGGCATCCGCGCGCGGTGACCCGGTATCGGGTACGCCACTGGATCAACCAGGCCGGCCTCTATTTGTCGGTGCTGATCCTGGTCTCGCCGTCGATCCTGTTCTTCATCTGGATGATCTCGCTGTCATTGAAGAACGAGATCGACAACACCGCCTATCCGCCGGTGCTGATCCCGCATCCGCCGACGCTGGCCAACTTCGTCAACGTGTTCGCGAAGAACGATTTCCTGACCTACACGATCAACTCGGTGATCGTGTCGTTCTCCGCCACCGGGCTGGCGCTGCTGTTCGGCGTGCCGGCCGGCTACGGCATCGCCAAGACGCGGGCGACCAAGGCAGCGGTGCTGATCCTGGTCGCCCGCGTCACGCCGGGCCTGTCGTACCTGATCCCGCTGTTCCTGATCTTTCAGTGGCTCGGCATGCTGGGCACGCTGTATCCGTTGATCATCACCCACCTGGTGCTCACGGTGCCGATCGTGGTGTGGATCATGATCGGCTATTTCGAGGGCCTGCCGGTCGCGCTGGAGGAATCCGCGCTGGTCGATGGCGCCACCATCTGGCAGGCGTTCCGCTACGTCGCGGTGCCCCTGGCGCGGCCCGGGATCATGGTGGCCACCATCCTGGCGTTCATCTTCAGTTGGAACAACTTCATCTTCGGCGTCGTGCTGGCCGGGCGCACCACGCGCACGCTGCCCGTCGCGGTCTACAACGTGCTGACCTTCGAGCAGATCAGTTGGGGCCCGCTCGCCGCCGCGGCGCTGGTGGTCACCGCCCCGGTGCTGCTGCTGACGCTGTTCATGCAAAAGGAGATCGTCGCCGGCCTGACGGCGGGCGGCGTGAAGGGCTGACGACCGCTCGTGCCGAAGGCGGCGGCGTGCGGTTGACCTGGATCAACGCCCGTGCCGGTGCCGGCGCTAGCGTGGGCAGCGCGCGCGGCCTGCGGCAAAGGACCTGACATGGACGCATCCGCATTCATCGGCGTGGACGTGGGCTCCGCCAGCGTGCGGGCCGGCGTGTTCGATCGCGCCGGCGCCGAGCTCGGCTTCGCGGTCCGCCCGATCCGCCAGTTCAACCCGCGCGCCGACGTGTTCGAGCAGTCCTCCGCCGACATCTGGGCGCAGACCGGCACCGCGGTGCGCGCCGCGCTCGCCCAGGCCGGCGTGACGCCGGCGGACGTCGGCGGCATCGGCTTCGACGCCACCTGCTCGCTGGTCGCCGTCGGCCCCGGCGGCGCGCCCGTCTCGGTGGCGGAAGACGCCGATCCGCAGCGCGACATCGTCATGTGGATGGATCACCGCGCGGTGGCCGAGGCCGCCGCGATCAACGCCACGCACGATCCCGCGCTGGCCTATGTCGGCGGCGAGGTCAGCGTCGAGATGGAGCTGCCGAAGGTGCTGTGGCTGCGCCGGCATTTTCCCGAGCGCCACGCGGCCGTGTGGCGCTACCTCGACCTGGCCGATTACATGGTATGGCGTGCCACCGGCGCCGACGTCGCCAGCGTCTGCACGCTTACTTGCAAATGGAACTACCTGGCGCACGAGCAGCGGTTCAGCGCCAGCCTGCTTGATGCCGTCGGGCTGTCCGGCCTGCCGCGCCTGGTCCCGCCCGAGGTGCGCCAGCTCGGCTCCGCCGCCGGGCGGCTTGCCCCGCGCGCCGCCGCCGAGCTCGGCCTGCCGCTCGGCACCGTGGTCGCCACCGGCATCATCGACGCCCATGCCGGTGGCCTGGCGCTGCTCGGCGCGGCGCCCGAGGGCGGCCTGGCGATCATCAGCGGCACCTCATGCTGCCACCTGGTGGTCAGCCGCCAGAAGATCATGGTGCCGGGCGTCTGGGGGCCGTATTTCGGCGCCATGCTGCCGGGCTGGTGGCTGAACGAGGGCGGCCAGAGCGCCGCCGGCTCGTTGATCGATTGGACGCTGCGCCAGCACGATGCCTGGCCGGCATTGCAGGCAGCAGCCACCGCAGCCGGACGCAGCGTCTACGACATCGCCAATGACTGGGTGGCCGCGTTGCAGGCGCGCGAACCCGAGCCGACGCGCCATCTGCACGTGCTGGCCGACCACCACGGCAACCGCTCACCGCGCGCCGATCCGCTGGCACGCGGCATGATCGCCGGGCTGACGCTGGAGCACGGGCCGGACGCGCTGGCGCGGCAGTATCTGGCGACCGTGCAGGCGTTGGCCTACGGCACGCGCCACATCATCGCCAGCTTGAACGACGCCGGCCATCGTATCGGCCACGTGATGATGACCGGCGGGGGCACGCGCAACGCGAGGCTGCTGCGCGAGCACGCCGACGCCACCGGCTGCGACCTGCATCTGGGCAGCGAGGAGCAGGCAGTGACGCTCGGCGCGGCGATCCTGGCCGCCACCGCCAGCGGCGCCTTCGCCGACCTGCAAGCGGCCGCCGCGTCGATGGCGCATGTCGGCGGCACGATCCGCGCCGATCCCGCCCGGCGCGCCTTCCACGACACGAAATACGCCGTGTACCTGGCGCTGTACGACGACTGGTGCCGCTATCGGCGGATGATGGATGCAACGCAGTAAAGGGTGATCGCCATGCTAACGCTCCAGCTCGCTGACGCCGAACCCCGGATCAGTGCGGGACGCAACGAGATTCTGCTGGTCACCAATGCCGACCTGCGCGAGTCCGCCAACGTCGCATGCTGGCCGGTGCAGGAGACATTCGAACGCAAGCTGCACGACGTGCTGCAAGAAAAATTCGGCGTCGCCCTCCGGCGCGCCCATCCGGTGAAGGCCGACAAGGGCCATGGCTTCATCAGCAGCCAGCGCGAGGGCAGCGACCTGTTCGCCTGCATCGACCCCGAGGCGCCGGTGATCGTGCTGCTGACCGCCTGGCAATACTCGCACCACCTGGCCGCCAGCCTGCTGCACCACCGGGGGAAAATCCTGCTGTTGGCGAATTTCGACGGCACCTGGCCCGGCCTGGTCGGCATGCTGTGCCTGGCCGGCACGCTGACCAGCCTGGGCAAACCCTGCGCGCGGCTGTGGTCGGAAAATTTCGACGACGCATTTTTCCTCCACGGCCTGCGCGCCTGGCTCGACACCGGTCGGATCGAGCACGACACGAGCTATCTGCACCCGGTCACCGCCGAGCATCCCGTGCTGCGCACGCCGGCCGGCGAGATCGGCCGGCGGGTCGGCGACTACGTGCTGCGCCACAAGGAGATCATGGGGCTGTTCGACAGTTTCTGCATGGGCATGATCAACGGCGTGTTCCCGCAGCGCGCCTTGGCCGAGATCGGCATGCCGATGGAATCGCTGTCGCAATCGGCGCTGCTGGTAGAGATGGCTGCCGTGCCGGCCGAGCTGCGCGAGGCCTGCCTGCGCTGGTACGAGGCGCGCGGCATGCGCTTCGGCTTCGGCAGCGATCCCGCGACCGAGTTGATCCGCGCGCAGGTGCTGGAGCAGTGCGCCATGCTGATCGCGCTCGGCCGCTTCGCCCGCCGCTTCGGCCTGTCCGCGGTCGGCGTGCAGTACCAGCAGGGGCTGGCGCGCTCCTGCGCCGCGTCGGACTTCGCCGAGGGCGCCATCGGCTCGGCCGAGCGCTTCCCGATCCCCGACAGCGACGGCACCATCATCCGGCCGGGCCAGGCGATCCCCTGCGTCAACGAGGTGGACATGGGCAGCGGCATTCCGCAGACCATGCTGTGGCGGCTGCTATCGTCGCTCGGCCTGCCGGCGGAGACCACGCTGCACGACGTGCGTTGGGGCAGCGCGTTCGGGGAAAACTTCTACTGGGACCTGGAGATTTCCGGTGCGGTGCCGTTCGCCCATCTGAAGGGCGGCATCGAGGGTGCCACCGGCTATCGCCAGCCGCCGATGTATTTCCCGATGGGCGGCGCCACCATCACCGGCCAGTGCAAGGCCGGCAGCTTCGTCTGGGCGCGCGCGCACTACGAGGGCACCCAGGTGATCATGCATATCGGCACCGGCCACGCCGCCGAGCTGCCGGAGGAAGAATTCGAGCGCCGCCGCCGCGCCACCACCTACCAATGGCCGCTGATGAACGCCGTGCTCGACGGCGTCGGCCGCGACGACCTGATGGCCGGCCACCAGAGCAACCACGTCACCGTTGCCTATGTCGAGGAAGCGCAGTTGCACGACGTGGTGCGCGCCTTCGTCGCCCAGGCGCTGACCCAGGGGATCAGCGTGTTTGCCGCCGGCACGGTCGGCGGCTGGCTCTGACGCACTGGCCGGACGAGACGAAGTGCCCGGCATCCCGCCAGGCGCCCTCATCCGCTGACCAGGCTGACGCCGATCGCGACGAGGCCCGCGGCCACGGCCTTGCGCAGCAGATTCGGCGGCGACAGGTCTTCCCTTCCCAGCGCCGGAGCGGCCAGGGACAGCCCGCAGCCGAACAGGAATACGAACAACGAAACGGTGCCGCCGATCGCTTGCACCAGGCTCAGCGGCGCCAGCAGCAGTGCGTAGCGTTGCGCCAGCAGACCACCGAGATTGATCGCCTCATTGGTGGCGTTCACCGTCAGCACCACAGCCGCATTGTCATGGAGCATGGAATTCAGCTCGCGCCAGGTCGCCGGGCGCGCGAGCAGTGCCAGGCCGAACAGCGCCTGGCCGACGCCGGTCCAGGCGGTCGTGGTCCAGAACTCGTCGCGGATGGCGAACAGTTTGAAGATCGCCGTGCTGAGCGCGACCAGCAGCGCGCTGCCGAGCATCAGCACGACCAGACGCAGGTTGAACCTGCCGGAGCTGGCGGCACCTTTCAGCGTCAGCAGCACGGTGGCGGCAACGATCACGGCGCCGCCCAGCATCTGCCGCGGCGAGAGGGTTTCGCCGAGGAGCATATAGCCGAGCCCGTAGCCGAACAGCGGGGCCGCCTGGAACCAGGGCACGACGACCGACGCTTCCTCGGTCTGCAGCGCGCCCAGATAGAGTAACATGGCCAGCATCGACAACGCGCCGGACGCGATGATCAGCAACACGCTCGGCAGATTCAGGACGAGCAGCCCAGGACCCAGCAACCATATCGCTGGCGCAAGAAGCGAGCCGGTCACGCCGGTGAAGACCAGCAGGACGGCGACGCTGCCGCTGTGGAAGTAGCGATCGACGAGGTACTTGTCGATGTGGGTGGATATCGCCCACAGCACCGGTGCCGCGAAGGCGAAGCTCAACCACAGCATGGCGCGCCTGAATTCGGATCGCGTCATTCGTACCGCAGCGCCTCGATCGGATCGAGATGCGCCGCCTTGCGCGCGGGATAGTAGCCGAAGAAGATGCCGACGGCGGCCGAGAACAGGAAGCCCCCGGCGATGGCGACGGCCGATATCGGCACCTGCCATCCGGCGGCGGCCGCCACGCCCCACGAAAACGCGACGCCGAGCACGATGCCGGCAATCCCGCCGGTGATGCTGAGGAACACCGCCTCAGCGAGAAATTGCAGCAACACGTGCAATCGCCGCGCGCCGATCGCCATGCGCAGGCCGATCTCGCGCGTCCGCTCGGTGACCGAAACGAGCAGGATGTTCATGATGCCGATGCCCCCCACCACCAGCGAGATCGAGGCGACCGCGGCCAGCAGCAGCGCCATGATCCGGCTGCTGCTTTCGGCCGCCACGGCGATCTGGCTGAGATTGTGCACCGAGAAATCCTGAATCGCGCCCGGCTTGATCCGGTGGCGCGTGGCGAGCGTCTGAGTGACCTGGCGCATCGCGGCGTTGACCGCGGCCAGGCTGACCGCCTGCACATAGAGCTGGTTGACATAGCCCGCCAGCCGCAATTGCAGGCTGTACGGATTGGGCCAGGGCGGATACACCCAGTTGAACGAAGCCTGAACCTGGCTTGGGGCGGCGACTCCCAGCACGCGGCGTTCGGCCGTCGAGAACGGCAGCATGACGATGTCGTCCTGGTCCTGGCCGAACGGCGTCTGCCCCTTGCCGGCCAGCAGTCCGACAACGCGCAGCGGCGTACCCTTCACCTGGATCACGGCACCGACCGGGTTCTCCCCGCCGGCGAAGAGCTGGTGATAGACGGTCTGCCCGATCAACGCGACGAGCGCCGCCTTGGCGTCGTCGTCCGGCGTAAGCAACCGTCCCGCCGCCGCCTGCCAGTTGGTCATCGGCGGGTAGGCCGCGCTGACGCCCTGAACGCTCGTGGTCCAGTTCTGGTTGCCATATTGCACCTGCCCTAGTCCACGGATCAGGAAGCCGACGGCGGCAACCGCCGTGTCCTCGCGCCGGATGGCCATGGCGTCGTTCACCGTGATCGTCGAGGCGCTGCCGAACCCGGCTCGCACGCCGCTGGTCGTGGTCGCGCCCGGCAGCACGACCAGCAGGTTGGTGCCGAGGCTTTCGATCTGCTTGCGCACCGCCTCGTTGGCGCCCTGGCCGACCGCCACCATGGCGATCAGTGCGGCGACGCCGATGAACACGCCGAGCATGGTGAGCATGGAACGCATCCGGTTGCGCGCCAGCGCCTGCATGGCGGCGGCCAGAATCATCAGCCCGAACGCCCAGGCAGCGCCGGCGCGATGGCCCGCAACCAGCTTGGTCTCGTTGACCGCCGCTTGTCGCGCGGCTGGGCGCGGCCTCGGTTCCGCCGGCCGCTGGTCGGAGATGATCCGGCCGTCGCGCATGGTCACCACGCGATCCGCATAGGCGGCGATATCCGCCTCGTGCGTGACGACGATGATGGTGACGCCCTGCTCGCGATTGAGCGCCACCAGGGTCTGCATGATCTCGTGCGAGGTGCGGGAGTCCAGGTTGCCGGTCGGCTCATCCGCCAGCAGCAGGCTCGGCGCGTTGATCAGCGCCCGGGCGATGGCGACGCGCTGCTGCTGGCCGCCGGAGAGCTGGCCCGGCGTGTTGCGCTCGCGGTCGGCGAGACCCAGCAGGGCCAGCGCCTGCCGCGCCCGCGCCATGCGCGGCGCGGGACGGACGGGACCCTGCGCGGCGTAGAACAGCGGCAGCGCAACGTTCTCCAACGCGCTGGTCCGCGCCAGCAGGTTGAAGCTCTGGAACACGAACCCCAGGCGCTCGCTGCGGATGCGGGCGAGCTCCGGTTCTGTCAAACGCGCGACATCGACGCCCTGGAAGAAGTATTGTCCGAAACTCGGCCGATCGAGGCAGCCGAGAACCGCCATCAGCGTCGACTTGCCCGACCCCGATGCTCCCACAATGGCAACGAACTCGCCCGGCTCGACAATGAGGCTCACGCCATCGAGCGCGCGGACCTCGGCATCGCCGGCGCGGTAGGTGCGCGCCACGTTCTCGACCCTGATGACGGGTTCCGGCATCGCGATCCGACCGGGCTACAGCCGCGGCACGGGCAACGCACCGCCCGACGCGCCCGTGCGCTGCTCGCCGACGATGACCTGATCGCCAGGGTGCAGGTCGCCCCGCGCGATCTCGGTGTTGGTGTCGTCGTCCAGCCCGCGAACGACCGCGACTTGCGTCGGCTTGCCGTTGCGCAGCAGCCAAACCCGGTCCTGCGGCGGGCCGGTGGCGGGCACTGGCGTGACGCCGATCGGGATACCGCCCGGGGTGAAGCGCAGCGTCTGGTCGGGGACGCGGACAACGTCGGTGCGCTCGGCGATGATGACCTGCACCGACGCCGTCATGCCCGGCTTAAGCGCGAGATCGGTGTTGTCCACACCGACCACGACGTCGTAGGTCACCACATTCTGTACGGTCTGCGGCGACTGGCGCACCTGCGCCACGGCGCCTTGAAACATCCGGTTGGGGAATGCGTCCACGGTGAATCGCGCCGCGTTGCCTTCCTTGATGGCACCGATATCGCTTTCGCTGACATTCGTGTCCACTTGCATCTTGGTCAGGTCGGTCGCGATCAGGAACAGCGTGGGGGTCTGAAACGTCGCCGCCACGGTTTGCCCCATGGTGACGTTGCGCGACACCACGGTGCCATCCACTGGCGAAATGATATCGGTATAGCCGAGGTTCACCTGCGACGCGGCGAGTTGCGCCTGACGCTGCTCGATCGTCGCCGCGTCCAGCGCGATCTGGGCCTTGGCCTGCTCGTAGACGCTCTTCGCGTTGTCGGCGGCGTCCTGCGAGGCGAAGCTGTGTGCCGCGAGGCTGGCGGTCCGCGTGTAGTTGAGCTGCGCGTAGGCCAAGCTGGCCTGGTCCTTCGCGAGCTGTGCCTTGGCAACGTCGA
The DNA here is from genome assembly GCA_963847615.1 of uncultured Alphaproteobacteria bacterium. Lineage (GTDB taxonomy): Bacteria > Pseudomonadota > Alphaproteobacteria > Acetobacterales > Acetobacteraceae > Palsa-883. The sequence goes on along the minus strand of CAWKAN010000020.1, from coordinate 670,760 downwards.
GGTTTGCCTTGTCCTGGTTGACCACCGCCTGATAGCTGCGCGGATCGATCTTCGCGCAGACCTGCCCTTGTTTGACCTGCGTGTTGTAGTCGCAGAACAACTGCTGGATGACGCCGGAGACGTAGGTGCCAATGATGATCGTGAGCACCGGATTGACGGTGCCAGTCGCACTCACCGAACGCGTCACCGCGCCGCGCGTCACCGCCGCCGTGGTGTAACGAACCGACGACGAGGGGTAAGACGCGATCCATGCCACGACGGCAGCCACGGCCAGCAGCACACAGGCGCCACCGATGCGCCACGCGCGACGACGCCACCGCGGACGGGGAGCGGATGCGGACGACGGCCCCCTCGGCGTTTGTCGGTCCACCTGCGGCACGAGTATGGCGCCAGAGGGGGCGTCGGAGGGGGCGTCGGAGGGGGCGCCAGAGGGGACGTCGGAGGGTTGTGGTTCAGGCATCTTCCTACACTGCGGGGTAGCCGACGGTCTGGGCGAAGGTGACAAACTGCGTCGGACCCAGCCCGAGGGTCCGCGCGAGGCGCCTGGCATCGAGCGAGCCACGGAACACGGTGGCCAGCCCCTCTGCCGCGCAATAGAGATAGACGTTCTGGCCGATGAAACCGGTGTCCGCGCTCGCCACGCGGTAGCGCTCGGTTTGCGTCAGGTCGCCCAGGTGCTCGGCGTCGCTCACATAGATCAGGTCCACCGGTGCGGTGCCGACGAAGTCCTGCACCCCGGTCTCCGCGCGAATGTCGCGCGCCAGATGCGGCAGCAGCCGTTGCGTGATCGGATCGTAGCGCCAGACGCCATCCGCCATTGCCACGAAGATCTCGGTTTCGCGCGCGTGCCGCCAGGACGGGGCGGTGCGGTCGGCGGTTGCCGGCCGATTGACCCCGTAGGCGCACCAGAGCAACTCGGAGAGAACCCTCGCCGGTAGCCTGCGCGCGGTATCGAAGTCTCGCCTGGAGCGTCGAGCGCGCAGTGCCTTGGCGAGCGAGGTGCCAAACTCCTGGCGCGGCGCCGGCAGGTCGATCGGCGACTGCGGCGGCTGCGTAAGTGCCGGTCCTGATCCCTCGGCGAGGGCCGAGGTGGCAATCTTCTTGCCGGGGCCGATTTTGGGGCGGGTTTGCAGCGGCATCGGTGACCCTCCTGTAAGCCGGGGTCCTCGCAAAAAACTGCGTCGGCGGCAGGGGCCGTCGATCAAGCCACTGGACCCTAGGACGGTGGTGCGGTGATGCATTGACTTCGATCAACCGCCTGCTCACCTCACGTCGCCAACGCGTGGGGGTTCGGCGGCGCCTACCGCACAAGCCGGGCTGATCGCTGGAAGCCAGGCATTTGCTCGCGCCCAAGAAATCGAGCGTGAATTTATCGGCTGATGGGCCTGTGGGCAACGTGGGCGGGCGTAGCCCGTCCATACTGCCTACCAGCCAGTTTGCGGCGTCGCGCGGGGGGCCGCTGGCGCCGGGGCAGCGCTGGAGCGTGGCGCGCAAGCGCGAGGTGGTGCTGCGCCCGATGCGCGGCGAACCGGGCGAGTTTCTCGCGCGCGAACCTGGCGTGCCCGTGTATCGCCTGGAGCGCTGGCGCGAGCGGGCGCAGGCGGCGATCGATGCCGCGCTCAAGCAGCGCGAGACAGACGGCAAAAGCGTCGAGCTCGCCGCCGCGATGCAGCGGATCGGCGCGCTCTCCATGGAGAACGAACTGCCGCGCGCGGGGCTCGGACAATCCGGCCCTTTGGCCCACAGGAGATCGCGGTGACCGCCGCCGCATCGCGGCGCTGTCGCGGCCTTCGGCCACGGTCGCCGCGCTCCCCCGCCACACGCCGGGGCTGCGGCGTCGCGCGGCGGCAGCCACCGGTCACCGCGCCGGCTCTTGCCGCGCGGGACGTTGGTTTTCAGGGCCCAAGGGCAGCCGCTCCGTGCGCCCGTCGGCCGATCCTCTCGGCCAAGAGCGTCGTCAGGGTCGTCGCATTTGCAACTTTCAGGACCTGAACAGTCTCGCCGACGGCGCATTTTGCGGCCTGCGGTCGAGCCGTCACCCCATCAGCGACGCCAGATGGGCGGCAGATGGACGGCGGGTGGACAGCAGGTGACCTGTCGCGCTCGACCTACGCTTCGCCTGCAAGCGTCGTCAAATCGGCCGGTCCATCGACCCTGGCGATCCGGTCAGACGGCGGCGTGCGCAACAGGGGGCAAGTTGCGGGGATCAATCTGCCATCTCGCCAAACACCGGCTTTACGGCTTGCGGTAGTCGGCGTGTGGTGCTTTGATGATCAGAGATAAAACTGGCCAAGAAAACAGGGAGCGAAACGATCGATCATCTTAAGCCATCCACGATCGGCCGCCGCACCATCCTCAAGGCTGCCGCTGTCGCCGGCGTCGCGCAGGTCGCGGCGCCGTTTGTCATTTCGGCCCGGGCAGCCGAAACCATCAAGATCGGCCTCAACGATCCGTTTACCGGGACCTATGCCGAGCTCGGCAAGAACGAGCAGATCGGCTGCCAGTTTGCGGTTGACCAGATCAACGCCAAGGGCGGCATTCTCGGCCGCAAGGTCGAGCTGCTGGCGGAAGATTCCACCAGCGCCGACACCGGCACCGCGGTGCAGAAGGCGCACAAGCTGATCGATCGCGACAAGGTCACCTTCCTGCTCGGCAACGTGAACTCGGCGATGGCGATCGCGCTCGGCGAGGTGTCGAACGCGGCGGGCATCCTGCACATCGTGACCGGCGGCCACACCGATTCCGTAACCGGCACGGATTGCCACTGGAACGTGTTCCGGGTCTGCAACACGACGCGGATGGAGACCGATGCGGTCTCCGCCACGCTGTTCAGGAAGTACGGCAAGAAGTGGTATTTCCTGACACCCGACTACGCGTTCGGCCATACCCTGCAGCAGGGCTTCGAGGCAGCGCTGAAGGCGAACAACGGCACCGAGGTCGGCGCGTCGCTGACCCCGCTCGGCACCACCGACTACTCGTCGTATCTCATCAAGGCGCAGGCGGCCAACCCGGACGTCGTCATCTTCCTGCAGGCTGGGCAGGACGCCGTCAACGCGCTGAAGCAGGCGGTGCAGTTCGGCCTCGACAAGCGGTTCCATATCGCCGGCGCACAGCAGGAGCTCGAAGTTCTCAACGGCCTGCCGCCGGAGGCGCGCATCGGCACCTGGGTCTTCGAATGGTACTGGAAGCAGCCGAACGTGCCGCACCTGGCGGAATTCGTCACCGAGATGCGCAAGCGGACCGGCGGCAAGGTGCCGACCGCGCGTCATTGGTTCGGCTATGTGTCGGTCTGGACCTGCGCGCTCGCCGCCGAGGGCACGAAGTCGCTGGATGCGCAGAAGATGGCCAAGTTCCTGCAGAACTTCAAACTGCCGCCCGAGATCGCGTTGATGCCCAACAACCCGTTCTATCGCGAGGGCGACAACCAGCTCATGCCGACACTCTACGTCGGCCATGCGGTGGAGAAGGGCACGGACGATCCCGAGGATCTCTTCGTCGTCGACGAAGAGGTGAAGGGCGTGGACGCCGCGCTGCCGGTCGCCGAGACCGGCTGCAAGATGAAGTGGCCAGCCTGACGTCGGCGAGCGAACCGGGCGCCGTGGCAACGCGGCGCCCGGCGTCCGAGGGATCAACGGATCAACGGATCAACGGTGGGCTTCGCCAGCGTCGGTTCGTTGGTTTTGAACCGGCCCGCGCATCGAGCAGGCGGGCCGTTTTGCTGTGAGACTGGAGCCACCCGAATGACCCGCCGCGACGCATGACCCAGTTGATCCTGTTCAATATCTTCAACGGCCTCATCATCGGCGCGTTCTATGCGTTGATGGCGCTCGGCCTGTCGCTGATCCTCAATCTCTCCGGCGTCATCAACTTTGCCCATGGCGGCTTCCTCGCGGTCGGCGGCTACCTCGCCTACTCGCTGATCCCCACCATCGGCTTCTGGGGCGCGCTGCTGCTGTCGCCGATCCTGACCGCCGTCATCGGCGTGATCCTCGAGCGCACCCTGATCCGCCGGCTGTATGGCCGCGATCCGCTGTACAGCCTGCTGTTCACCTTCGGGCTCGCCTTCGTGCTGGAGGACGGAACGCGGTTCGTCTGGGGCGCGGCGACCTTGCCGTTCTCGGTGCCGGCGTGGATGTCGGCCCCGCTCAGCACGCAATACTTCTTCCTCACCGGGTATCGCCTGTTCATGGTTGTGCTGGTCACGCTCACCGTGCTCGCGCTGTTCTGCTTCCTGACCTGGACCCGCATCGGCATCCGCATCCGCGCCGGCACCCTCGACCTCGAAACGGTGTCGGCGCTCGGCGTCAACGTGCGCCTGCTGCGCACCTTCAATTTCGGCCTGGGCATCTATCTGGCTGGCCTGGCGGGCGTGCTCGCGGCCGGCATGCTGGGATTGCAGCCGACGATCGGCAGCGAGCTCATCATGCCGAGCTTCGTCGCCATCATCATCGGCGGCCTCGGCAGCCTGCCAGGCACGCTGTTGGGCGGGCTGCTGATCGGCGTCGCCTCGGGCCTCACGACCGTGTTCTTCCCCTCGGCGTCCGAGGTGGTCATCTATGTCCTGATGGGCCTCGTCCTGGCGATACGCCCGCGCGGCCTGCTGGGCGAGGAGGGCCGCTTCTGATGGCCCTTAACAAGCGCCTCGACAGGCGCCTGGGCGACACCATTGTCTGGGCGCTGCTGCTCACCATGCCGTTCTGGATCGGTGCGGTCGGCGGCTACACGCAGCTCGGCATCCAGGTCGTGGTCCTGGCGCTGGCGGCGATGTCGCTGAACTTCCTGCTCGGCTATACTGGCGTCCTGTCGTTCGGACATGCAGCCTATTTCGGCCTGGGCGCCTACGGCGCCGGCCTGACCATCAAGTACCTGGTCCCCAACACGCTGGTCGGCATGGCGGTCGGCGTGCTCGCCGGCGCGGTAGCCGCCGCGGTGCTCGGGCTGGTGATCGTGCGCAGCCGGGGCATCTATTTCGCCATGCTGACGATCGCCTTCGGCCAGGTGTTCTATTTCATCGCCTACCGGTGGAACAGCGTGACCGGCGGCGACGACGGGCTGTCCGGCTGGCATCGCGAGCCGGTCGATCTTGGTTTTGCCACGCTGGATATTCTGCACGACCGGACGGTGTTCTACTATCTGGTGCTGGGGTGCTTCGCGCTCGCCGTCGGTATCATGGCCGCGCTGCTGCGCTCGCCCTTCGGCCGCTCACTGCTGGCGATCCGCGACAACGAGCGCCGCGCGCGCTTTCTGGGCATTCGCGTGAACCTCCATATCTGGATATCCTGGGTGATCTCCTGCACCTTTGTCAGCCTCGCGGGCACGCTTTATGCGCTGCTCAACAATTTCGCCGACCCGCACAACCTGCGCTGGGACCAGTCGGGGGAGTTCGTCATCATGGCGGTGCTCGGCGGGATGCGCAGCTTCTGGGGGCCCCTGATCGGCGCGGCCATCTTCGTCGTGCTGCAGGACTACGTGTCGAGCCAGACAGAGAACTGGATGTCGTTCATCGGCGTGTTCTTCATGGTGGTCGTGCTGTTCTTCCAGCGCGGCCTGCTCGGCATGTTCCGGCGGAAGCACAGTTAGCGCGCGCTCATCGTCACCGGGATCGCCGCGTCCGCGAGACACCTCTCCCGCCCTTCGCGGGCTTGGGCCGCGCAGAGCGGACCAAGGTCGGCGAGCGGAGCGAGACGGGTGAGGGTGGTGCAGGCGGCACCGCCCTCACCCGCGTCGCTGCGCGCCGCGACCTTGGTCCGCTCTGCGCGGCCCAAGCCCGCGAAGCGCGGGAGGTGTACGCGCGTCCGGTCGGCCCGCAACCGCTTTCTCGCAGTTGCTCACCCGGCGGCGGCGCCCGTTGCCGCACGCCGCTCGGCATACAGCGCCAGTCGCCGCGCCGCGGCGGGCGCGACGTGGCTTGCCACGGTCTCGTCGGTCGCCGGCAGCTCCGCCGCGCGATGGCACGCGGTCAGGTGGCCGTCGCGCCAGCGCGCCAGCGCGGGCGCTTCCTCCCGGCAGCGCGCAATCACGAACGGGCAGCGGGTGTGGAAGCGGCAGCCCGGCGGCGGGTTCATCGGGCTGGGCACGTCGCCGCCGGCGATCTGCCGATGCGTGTCGCGGTGCGGGTCCGGGCGGGGGATCGCGGCCAGCAGGGTGCGGGTGTACGGATGGCGCGGATCGCGGAACAAATCGTCCTTGCGCGCGAGCTCGACGATCTGGCCGAGATACATCACCGCCACCCGGTCGGCGACATGCTTCACCACCGCCAGGTCGTGCGCGATGAACAGGTAGGACAGGCCCAGCCGCGCCTGCAGGTCCTTCAGCAGGTTCACCACCTGGGCCTGGATCGAGACATCCAGCGCCGAGACCGGCTCGTCGCAGACGATCAGGCTGGGTTCCACCGCCAGTGCGCGGGCGATGCCGATGCGCTGGCGCTGGCCGCCGGAGAATTCGTGCGGGTAGCGCTGCGCGTGATAGGGCGCGAGGCCGACCAGGCCCAGCAGTTCGTTCACCCGCGCCCGCCGTTCCGCGCGCGTTCCGATCGCGTGGACGATCAGCGGTTCTTCCAGGATCTCGCCCACCGTCATGCGCGGGTTGAGCGAGGCGAACGGGTCCTGAAACACGATCTGCATGCGCCGCCGCAGCTTGCGCAGCTTTTCGCCGGCAAGCGCGGTGATGTCGCTGCCCTCGAAACGGATGGTCCCGGCGGTGGGATCGATCAGCCGCAGCACCAGCCGTGCCGTGGTGGATTTGCCGCAACCGGATTCACCGACCAGCGCCAGGGTCTCGCCGCGGTCGAGCCGGAAGGCGATGCCGTCCACCGCGCGCACGACGCCGACCGCGCGGCCGAACACAATGCCACGACGCACCGGATAGTGCTTGGCCAGCGCTTCGACTTCGAGGATGGGAGCGGTCATGCCACCAGTGCCTCGACCGGTGCGTGCAGACAGGCGACGCGGTGCGCCGGATCGATCTGGCGCAACGGCGGGTCCTGCGCGGCGCAGACGGCGTCGGCAAACACGCAGCGCGGATGGAACCGGCAGCCGGAGGGCAGCGCAAACGGCGGCGGCACGGCCCCCTCGATCGCCAGCAGCCGGTCGCGCTGCTCCTCGATCTTCGGGATGGAGCCGAGCAGGCCCAGCGTGTACGGGTGCTGCGGATCGTCGAAGATCGCCGCCCCCGGCGCGCGCTCCACCACGCGCCCGGCATACATCACCGCGACCTCGTCGGCCATTTCGGCGACGACACCAAGATCGTGCGTGATCAGGATGATCGCCATGCCGGTTTCCTGCTGCAAGTCGCGCAGCAGGTCGAGGATCTGCGCCTGCACGGTGACGTCCAGCGCGGTGGTGGGCTCGTCGGCGATCAGCAGGTCGGGGGCGCAGGCCAGCGCCATGGCGATCATCACGCGCTGGCGCATGCCGCCGGACATCTGGTGCGGGTATTCCTCGAACCGCCGCTCCGGCGCTGGGATGCGCACGCGCTCCAGCGCCGCGATGGCACGGGCGCGCAACGCCGCCGCCGACGCGGTGCGGTCGTGCACGCGCATCGCCTCGGTGATCTGATCGCCCGCGGTGAACACCGGGTTCAGGCTGGTCATCGGCTCCTGGAAGATCATCGCGATGCGGTTGCCGCGCAGGTCGCGCATCTCGGCGGGCGACAGCGCCAGCAGGTCGCGCCCGTCGAAGTTGATGCGCCCGGCGGCGATCCGCCCCGGCGGCGGCACCAGGCGCATCACCGAGAGCGACAGGATCGACTTGCCGCAGCCGGACTCGCCGACGATCCCCAGCGTGCGGCCCTTGGCGACCGAAAGGTCGACGCCATCCACCGCGGCGATCTCGCCGTTGTGGGTACGGAATGTCGTGCGCAGCCCCTTGATCGTCAGCAGGTCGGTCATGCGGTCCTGAAGGTTGGCGGCGAGAGCTGTTCCGCGCTGCGATGGTCCCAATCGAGGTTCGGCACGTTGGCCTTGATGCGCTGCTGCGCCGCGTGCAGCGCGGCCGCGGCGGCCGGATAGTCCATCGTCAGCACAACGCCATTGTCCACGACTTTCTGCCCATCGACGAAGACGCTGCGCACCGCGCGATCGCCGGCGGCGTAGATCAGGCTGCGCAGCGGGTCGTGCGCCGGGCGCATCATCGGGTGGGTGACGTTGACCAGCACCAGGTCGGCGCGGCAGCCGGGGGCGAGCCGGCCGATGTCGTCGCGGCCGAGCGCCCTGGCCCCGCCGATCGTTGCGGCGGTGAACAGCTCGGTGCTGCTCAGCGTGCGCGGGTCTCCGGCCTGGGTACGCGCCAGGTAGGCGGCGAGGCGCAGCTCATCCAGCATGTTGTGCGGATAGGTGTCGGTGCCGAGGCCCAGGTTCACGCCGGCGCGCCGGTAGCGGCCGAAATCCTTCAGCGTGATGCCGCGGCGGGCGAACACGGTCGGACAATGCGCCACGGTCGTTCCGGTCTCGGCGAGGCGCGCGAGGTCCGTGCTGGTGTGCCATCGGGTCGAGGGATGGTCGTCCAGGAAAATGCCGTGGCCGATGATGGAGCGCTCGGACAGCAGACCCAGGTGGTCCAGCCAACCGATCGGCGTGCGGCCGTGGCGGCGGGTGATCTCGTGGAACTCGGTGACGGATTGCGCGGCGTGGATCTGCCAGGACAGACCGCGCGCGGTCGCCTCGGCGTGGCTGTCGCGCAGCAGGGATTCGCTGCAAGTGTCGATCTGCGCGGGACAGACCATGCCGAACAGGCGGCCGGACGGATGCTGCTCGGCGCGTTCGATCAGGGCCAGCGCCTCGGTCATGGCCTTCTCGCCGGCGGCTTCGTCCCAGGCGTACTCAACCAGGTGGCCGTTCTTCGTGTACCAGCGGGCGGAGCGGAACATCGGCGCGATGCAGACGCGCATGCCGGACTCGGCCAACAGATCGAGCCAGCCGGGGTGCGCCATCGACAGGTCGGCCAGCGTGGTGACGCCGGAGAGCAGCAGTTCCGACAGCGCGACGCGGACGCAGTGCGGCACGGCTTGCGCGTCGGCGCGGTAGATCGGCAGGTATTCGTAGAGCGAGGAATTGTAGAATCCCGGGCTGCCGACTTCGTCGGTGAGGCCCTTGTTCATCGGCTCGCTGGACGGGTGGGCGTGGATGTTGACCAGGCCCGGCATGACCATTGTTCCGGCACCGTCAATCACGGCATCGGCGGGACCGGCATAGTTGCGACCGACGAAGCGCAGCACGCCGCCGTCGAAGGCCACATCGGCGTCTGGCATGTAGACGTGCGAACGGGTGCCGGTGTCCCAGGCGATCACCATCGCGGCGTTGCGGATCAATGTTGTCATTGCGAGGCGCCCCAGCCATCACTCCCTCTCCCCACTTGGGGGAGAGGGGCGGGGTGAGGGTCGCGCCCAGGTGTTCGCGGCGACCCCTCCCCCCAACCTTTGTCCGCTTCGCGGCCAAAGCCCTCAAGCGGAGGGGGAGTCTTCCTTCGGTCAGGCACGGTAATCCGGCTTGTCGTTCTCGATCAGGCGGAGCGCCGATCCCCACATCCAGGCGTGACGGTCGGCGGTGTCCTGCTCGGCAAACTGCGCCGCGGCGTGCTCGCAGACCTCGTGCGGCGGCAGCACCAGTTCGCGGCCGCAGGACAGGGTCGCCACCTGCGCGGCACAGGCGCGCTCCAGCATGTAGAGCGTGTGGAAGGCCTCGGGGATCGATCGGCCGCCCACCAGCAGCCCGTGGTTGCGCAGGATCATCGCCTTGTGCTGGCCGAGGTCATGGACCAGGCGGTCGCGCTCGTCGAGGTCGAGCGCGATGCCCTCGTAGCCGTGATACGCCAGCCGCCCGTAGAACTTCAGCGCGTGCTGCGACAACGGCAGCAACCCCTCCCGCATGGCAGAGACGGCGATGCCGGCCTGGGTGTGGGTGTGCACCACGCAGGTGAGGTCCTCGCGCGCCAGGTGCACCGCGGAGTGGATGGTGAAGCCGGCGGCGTTGACGCGGCGGGAGGACGTATCGCCCGCCTCCACCACATTGCCGAGCCGATCGATCTTCACCAGGTCGGAGGCGCGCATCTCGTGGAACAGCACGCCGTATTGGTTGATCAGGAAGTGGTGGTCGGGCCCGGGCAGGCGCGCGCTGAGATGGGTGTAGACGAAGTCGGTCCAGCGATGATGCGCGACCAGGCGATACAGCGCGGCCAGGTCGCAGCGGATCTGCCACTCCTCGGGCGAGCAGCCGGAGAGCGCGGCAGGCATGGTGGCGACGTTCATCGCGGCGGTCCTTGGCTATGGGGTTGGCCGCATGATCGGGCGGGGGGTCCGGCCGCGTCAAGCGCCACAGAACGTCGGCGGTGCCGCTGACATAACCTGATCACGCCGCACTGGGTCTGGGGAGACGCGGTCGCCGGTGCGCCGCCCCACATGACAGCGAATGTTCCCGGAGGCGCCGTCTGGGCCGCGGGCGTCGCATGGGGCAGGCGGCGACCAACGCGAGCGGGTCAGGGGCCGTCCTGGGCGGCGTGCCAGACGCGCAGGATCATCACCGCGTCGGCGGCAGCGACCCGATAGACGATGAGGTAGGGAGGCATGACCACCAACTCTCGCGTTCCGGCCTGGCGTCCGGGCCGGCCGCGATGGGGGAACATCACCAAGCTGTCACCGGCGAGCAGGATCTCCCGCCCGACCCGCTTGGCTGCGACCGGATTATCGGCCGCGATGTGGCGGACGATCCGGCCGACATCGGCCAGGGCCCGGGCACGCCAGACGACAGGCAACGATCAGCGCGGCTCGGAAGGCGGAGCGTCGAACTCACCCTGGGCGAGCCGCAGCAGCCAGGCGCGAACCGCCTCATGCGGTACCGTTCGCGGGTCCGCATCCGACTCGGCGATGGCCGCCGCAAGAGCGCGGGCTTCAGCCTCGACTTCGTCATCCTCGATCAGGGGAGCCGGCGTTGTCATGCTGACAGAATGGGGCGCGGGACGCCGGATTGCAACTCTCCTGCGATCTGGCGCTCCTGGTCCCTTTGCGTCGAGCCGAGGGACGACCAAGCTCGCGTCGTCCATCGTTGCTTCTGGATGCAATCGTCAGATGGACACCATTCGTCTGGCGGTGCAGCAGGATGTATGAAATGATCTGTGCAACTGCTCCAGGCGTACCATGGCGTTGTTATCGTCATCCTTGACTGTTCGGACTCTCTATCGCGTGCTAGTGAGCATGCTTCTGTGTGTTGGTTGCGAAACCGCATTGGCGGCCGACCAACTTCCAACAGTGGGATGTCGCGCTGACGGGCAGGGCGGGCCGATCGGCCCTCCGACCCACATTACACACGTGCCGATGGTTTCACAGCCGGCCGCCCAGGACTTGGCATATTATGCATCGGAAGGGCTGGGCGTGGTTGCGCCGCGAGGCTGGCATTGCTTCGGATTATACGGATCAAATGGCACGCAACTCATCGTAACGCCGGAGAAGCACAACGTGCGTGATCTCATCCCGTCGGCCGGACTCCGCGGACCGGCGGTATACCTCACCTATGCTAACGGAAGTACCTCAGGGCGTTTCACCGTGGCTCGGGTTGTCGCCCGCCTGTTTCCGGCAGACCGCTGGTATGTGCAGCGTGTCATTGAAGAAGGCATCGAGCCGGAGGATCAATTCCCCGTTGGGCCATATCGCGACGACATTTTGACGCGGCGCAGCGACACCGAGGTTGAGTTTCAAACCCCCGCCAACATCGCAGGCATTGGCACGCAAAGCAGGCTCATACGTAACAGTGACCCGATCACCGGGGTGGTGATATTATTGCCACAGCAGGATATGGATTTGGTGCAACTATTTGTCAGGATGCCTCCGGATATGATCCACTTGGCCCCGGCCATAATCACGTCGGTAGAGAGTCAAAAATCCCTTGGGCAGATAGAGCGGTAACGATCTATGTTATGTGGGTAGCGATTGACAATGAACCGCTGCTCCGAACCCTTCGCAGAAATTCAAATCGCGCCATTGCTCGCGCGCGCCATCGTCGCCGGATAAGCGAATATGCCCGGCACGCCGCCGGTGTGGAGCCACACCATAGGCTCGTGCGGCCGAAACGTCCGGCACGGGCCAGACCGATCAGCCCGGCCACGCCCTTCCCGGTGTAGACCGGATCGAGGGCAAAACCCTCCAGCCGCGTCGGCAGATGCGCCAGCCGGAGCAGCGGCAACGCCCGCAGCCCGACCAGCGGGTCGCCCTCCGTTAGCGTCTTCCCTGGGGGCGCCTTAATGAATCTCGCCCGACCGCTTCAGCGCCTCGCGCAGCTTGGCGGGAGAAAAATCGGGCGCGTGGCAGACATCCAGGATCACCTTTTCGCGCCGCGAGATCAGGTCGATCGCCGCCGGCAGCTTGCGCACGGCCTCGGCCGGGATCACCACCGCGCCGTGGAAGTCGGCGTGGATCACGTCGTCATGCCCGACCTGCATGCCGAAGATGTTCACCGGCTGGCCAAACGTCACCATGTGCACATGCGCGTGGCTCGGCCCGACGCGCCCGCCGATCATCTGGTAGCCCGTCGCCCACATGTCCAGGTCGCGGAACGATCCGTTGGTGACACAGCCAATCGAGCCCAGCGCCTTGTGCACGGTCGATTGCACCTCGCCCCAATAGGCGCCGTAGCCGATCCGCCCGTCGATGTCCTGGATCACCGCGATGGTGGGGAAATCGACCCGCGCCACGTAGTCGTACCAGTCCGCCCGGTCGGTCACCTTGCCGCGCGGCGGCTCGGTGGAGCGGATCATGCCGACCCGCGCCACGCCGACGATCGGCTTGGCCTTGGGGTCGATGCAGACCATCGGCTCGACGGTGAAGCCGATGGCGCGGCGTTCCGGGTTGGTGACCTCCAGCCCGTTGCAGATGGTCGGCGTGTCCCATTGCGTCAGCACGTCGAGATCGGATTGGTTGAACGGCCGGTCGGCCATGGCAGCGCCTCCTTTGCTTGCGGCGCCCACTCTCGCCCGAGCCGGCGGTTTCCGGCAAGCTGGTGCGATGAGCAAGACAAATCCCACCCCCACCCACGCCATCGCCAAGGGCGGCAAGGCGGTCTACGGCGCCCCGCTCGGCATCCTGATGCTGGAGGCGCGGTTCGCGCGCATCCCGGGCGACATGGGCAACGCCACGACCTGGCCGTTCCCGGTGCTGTTCCGCGTGGTCAAGGGGGCGAGCCCGGAACGCGTGGTGCTGAACGGCGCCGCCGGGCTGCTGCCCGACTTCCTGGCTGCGGCCGAGGACCTCGTCGCGCAGGGCGCCGAGGCATTGACCACCAATTGCGGCTTCCTCTCGCTGTTCCAGCGCGAGCTGGCCGCGCAGGTGCGCGTCCCGGTGGCGACCAGCTCGCTGATCCAGGTGCCGTGGGTGCAGGCGACGCTGCCGCCGGGCAAGCGCGTGGGCGTGATCACCGTGTCGGCAAAGTCGCTGACGCCCCGCCACCTGGCGGCGGCCGGCGTGGCAGTGGACACGCCGGTCGTCGGCACCGAAACCGGCCGCGAGTTCTTCCGCGTGCTGATCCTGGGCGAGAAGGACGACCTGGACGTCACCCTCGCCGCGCAAGACATCCTCGACGCCGGGCGCACGTTGCTGGCGCGGCACGACGACATCGGCGCCATCGTGCTGGAATGCACCAACATGCCGCCCTACGCGGCCGCGCTGCGCGAGGCGCTGGGCCTGCCGGTGTTCGACATCTACTCGCTGATCACCTGGTTTCACGCCGGGCTCCGCCCACGCACGTTCTAGCACGCAAGGCCATCGGGTGAACGAAGCAAGGTCGGGGCTTCGCCCCGAACCCCACCAAGGGGCGCTGCCCCTTGGAACCCCGCCAAGGGCGGAGCCCTTGGAACCCTTCACTGGGAGTGGGTGATGGGGAGGGGGCGTATGGGCGGGGCGAAACGGATGTCCGGCGTGCCGGACACCCCTTTCGCCCCGCCCATACGCCCCCTCCCCATCGCCCACTCCAATGGATGGAGTCCAGAGGCTCCGCCTCTGGTGGGGGTCCAGGGGGCAAAGCCCCCTGGCGGGGTTCGGGGCGGAGCCCCGACCTTCGCTTGCTTCACCCGATTGACCGCGTTCGCGGCGCGTGCTGCCTTTGCCGCTTCCGAACCGAGTGGTGGAGGCTGGCAGACCATGGCGATCGTGCGGAATACCGCAAAGCGCAAGCTGGCGGAGGGCGGCATCGCGCTGGGATTCGGCGTGCATCATTTGCGGACCAGCGCGGTGCCGATGATTGCCGCCGCGTCCGGGCACGATTTCCTGTTCATCGACATGGAGCACGGCGCGGCCTCGGTGCAGGAGGCGACGCAGCTCTGCATCGCGGCGTTGCCGCTTGGGATTCCCGCCATCGTGCGGGTTTGCTCGGGCGCGTTGGATGAGGCGACGCGGTTGCTGGATAATGGGGCCCTGGGCATTGTCGTGCCGCACGTGGACACCGCGAAGCAGGCGCAGCGCATCGCCGATGCGTTTCACTATCCGCCCGCCGGTACGCGCAGTTGGGGCGGGCCGCCGCCGATCTATGGGTATATGCCGCCGCACGTTGCCGAGGCGCAGAAGGCGGTCAACGACGAGATCCTGACGGTCGTCATGATCGAGAGCCCGGAGGCGGTGGAGAACGCCGGCGATATCGCCGCGGTGGACGGCATCGACGTGCTGCTGATCGGCAGTTTCGACCTGACCTCGGCGCTGGGCATCGCCGGGGAGATGGGGCATCGCAAGCTGATCGAGGCGTATGAGGCCGTCGGCAAGGCCTGCGCGAAGCACGGCAAGGTGCTGGGCATGGGCGGCATCAACGGCGACGAGGACTCCAAACGTTACATCGGCATGGGATCGCGGTTCATCACCACGGGGTCCGACCACGGCTATGTGGTGGCGGGGGCGTCGGCGCGGGCGACGTTCCTGCGCGGACTGACGGTGGGTGCCGCCCCCATCGGCAAGAAGAAGCCCGGCAAGAAGAAGGCTTGAAGGGTCCCCCTGGCATGAACGAAACTGCGCTGCTGGGGCGCCTGAACGAGGTGTTTCGTTCGGTGTTCGACGACCCGGACCTGACCGTTTCGTTGGCGACCACGGCGAAGGACGTGCCGGGCTGGGATTCGATCATGCACATCACGCTGGTGATCGAGGTCGAGCGCCTGTTCAACGTGAAGTTCCCGATGGCCGAGATCGAGAGACTTCGCAACGTGGGCGATCTTGTCGCCATGCTGGCGGCGAAACAGGCACCCGCCTGACACCGGCTTGTCGACATCCTGCCAAGCCGGGACGCTGGCACGATGTCGCGCAAGCCCGGCTGCAAGGGCCGCATCCGGCACCGCAGCGCTGACCGGGAGCGGAGCGGCCAAGCGGTGGCATGCCCGGGCGGTGCGGCAGGTGGCGGGGCACCGTGCCGCAGCCGGGGTGCATCGCGGCATCGGATCACTGGGCGGCGTCGGTGAACCGGTGCGGACGATGGCGCTATGAGCCTTGGTTTGGCGCCCGGCCGCCCCACCAACCCCGCGCACGATACCACCGGCCCCGCCGCCGGCCATTGCTGTTGCCAGCGCCATCGCGGGTCCCCAGTATGCACATCAGCATCGCCTCGGGTTCCGTTGCGGAGTACGCATGATGCCAGCCGATCCATTCGACCTGCCGGACGTGACCGAGCGACTGAAGCGGTCGCTGCGCGAGCACTGGCGCATGTACCTGATGGAAGGCGTCGTGCTGCTGGTGCTGGGCGCCGCGGCGATCGTGGTGCCGCCGCTGGCCGGCGTCGCCACCACGATCGTGCTCGGATGGTTGTTCCTGATCGGCGGCCTGGTCGGGCTGGTCGCGACCTTCGGCGCCAGCCAGGCACCGGGGTTCGGCTGGTCCCTGGTTTCGGCGGTTGTCGCGGTGATCGCCGGCGCGGTCCTGCTGTGGAACCCCCTCGCCGGCCTGGCCACGCTGACCTATGTGCTGATCGCGTATTTCATTGCCGAGGGCGTCGTGACCATCGCGCTGGCGATCGCGCACCGGCGCGAACTGACGGGCCGTTGGGAATGGCTGGCGGTCAACGGCGTCATCGACCTGGTGCTCGCCGCCATCATCATCTCCGGCCTGCCGGGCACGCTGGCCTGGGCGCTGGGTCTGCTGGTCGGCATCGATCTGGTGTTCGGCGGCGCGGCGCTGATCGTCATGGCACTGGCGGCACGCAAGGCAAGCCTCTAGCGCGGGCTGCGGCTGACCGGACCGGCGGCCGGCGGCCGAATGCTTGCCATCGGGCGAAGTACCCGGCCTGATAGCGGCGCACTCACCCAGGCGACGAAGGCATATTCTTGTCCATGACCGTAACGACCCGGCTCGCCGTCGACATCGGCGGCACCTTCACCGATCTCGTGCTGGCGCTGCCCGATCGCACCTTCTCGCTCAAGCTGCTGACCACGCACGGCGCGCCGGACCAGGCGGTGATCGAGGGCGCGCGGACCATCCTGGCGGAGGCCGGGGTGGCGGCCTCCGCGCTCGACCTGGTGATCCACGGCACGACGCTGGCCACCAACGCCCTGATCGAGCGCAAGGGGGCCAGGACCGCGCTGATCACCACCCAAGGTTTCCGTGATTCGCTGGAGATCGCCTACGAACACCGGTTCGAGCAATACGATCTGTACATGGAACGGCCGGAGCCGCTGGTGTCGCGCGACCTGCGGCTGGAGGTGCCGGAACGATTGGCCGCCGACGGCGCGGTACTGCTGGACCTGGACGAGACGGCGCTGGACGCGCTGGTGCCCCTTTTGCAGGCGCGCAGGATCGAGGCGCTGGCGATCAGCTTCCTGCACTCCTACGTCAACCCGGCGCACGAGGAACGCGCCCGCGCGCGCATCGCGGCGGCGCTGCCGCATCTGGCCATCACCATCTCGTCCGAGGTGTGCCGCGAAATCCGCGAATACGAGCGGACCTCGACCGCGATCGCCAACGCCTATGTGCTGCCGTTGATGGGCCGCTACATCGCGCACATGCAGGACGGGCTGCGCGCGCTGGGCGCCGCCTGCCCGCTGCTGATGATGATGTCGTCGGGCGGCGTCTGCACGGTGGAAACGGCGCGGCGCTATCCGGTGCGCCTGGTCGAGAGCGGGCCGGCGGGCGGGGCGATCCTGGCGCGCAACATCGCCGCGCGCGGCGGGTATGACCGGGCGCTGTCGTTCGACATGGGCGGCACCACGGCGAAGATCACGCTGATCGACGATTTTGCCCCGCAGCAGTCGCGACACTTCGAGGTCGCACGGGCCTATCGTTTCGCCAAGGGCAGCGGCATCCCGGTGCGCATCCCGGTGATCGACATGGTGGAGATTGGCGCCGGCGGCGGCTCGATCGCGCGGGTCGATTCGCTGCGCCGCATTGTCGTCGGGCCGGACAGCGCGGGCTCCGATCCCGGGCCGGCGTGCTACGCGCGCGGCGGCACGGCGGCGACGGTGACCGATGCGGATGTGGTGCTGGGCCGGATCGATCCAGCGCGCTTCGCCGGCGGCAAGATCGCGCTGGACCCGGCGCGCGCGGCAGCCGCGGTGCAGGCAACGATCGCGACACCGCTTGGCATGTCGGTGGACGAGGCGGCGCGCGGCATCGCCGAGATCGTCGATGAGACGATGGCCAGTGCGGCGCGGGTGCACGCGGTGGAAAACGGCAAGGACACCGCGGGGCGCACGCTGATCGCGTTTGGTGGCGCGGCGCCGCTGCACGCGGTCCGGCTGGCGCAAAAGCTTGGCATCGGCCGCGTGGTGATCCCACCGGATGCCGGGGTTGGCTCGGCGTATGGATTCCTGGACGCGCCGATCGCCTATGAGGTTGTGCGGACATTGCTGCTGCGCCTGGACCGACTGGACAGCTTCGCGCTGGACGCGCTGTTCGCCGCGATGCGCGCCGAGGCCGCTTCGGTGGTGCGGCTCGGCTTCCCCGTTGGCGAACTGGCCGAGATCCGCACCGCCTTCATGCGCTATCGCGGCCAGGGCCATGAGGTCGCGGTCGTGCTGCCGCCCGGCCCGGTCGATGCCGCCGCGTTGCGCGCCGCGTTCGATGCCACCTACGCGCGGGTCTACGGCCGCGTCATCCCTGGCCTGGAGGTCGAGGCGCTGACCTGGACGCTTGCGCTGGCGCAGCCGTTCAGCTTGCCGGAACGCCTGCCCGCACCGCCGGAGGTGGCGGCGCCGGTGCCCACGGGAAGCGCCCGCGTGATCGATCCGGCAAGCGGCAACACCACCGACGCGGCGGTGTATTCGCGGGCGGCCCTGCAAGCGGGTGCGCGGCTGACCGGTCCGGCGATCATCGTCGAGGCCGGAACCTCCACCATCGTGCCGCCCGGCTTCACCGCGCGCGTCGGCGCCGCGGGCGAACTGCTGATCGAGGACGCCACGCCATGACACGCCGCGACATCTCCGAGATCGAACTGCAGATCATGTGGAACCGCCTGCTCTCGGTGGTCGAGGAGCAGGCGCAGACGCTGGTGCGCACCGCCTTCAGCACGTCCTCGCGCGAGGCCGGCGACATCTCCGCCGGCGCGTTCGACCTGCAAGGCCGCATGCTGGCCCAGGCGGTGACCGGCACGCCGGGCCACATCAACACGATGGCCCGCGCGGTCGGGCATTTCCTGGCTGTCTTCCCGGTGGCGCAGATGCGCGAAGGCGATGTGTTCGTCACCAACGATCCATGGAAGGGCACCGGGCACCTGTATGACCTCGTGGTGGTGTCGCCGACCTTCATGGACGGGCGCGGCGTCGCGCTGTTCGCCTGCACCGCGCACCTGGTGGACATGGGCGGCATCGGCCAATCGCCGGACGGGCGGCAGATCTACCACGAGGGGTTGTTCATTCCGCTGATGCGGCTGGCGCGCGCAGGGGAAGTGAACGAGGACCTGCTGACGATCCTGCGCGCCAATGTGCGTGAACCGGTGCAGGCGGTCGGCGATGTCTATGCGCTGATGGCCTGCAACGAGATCGGCAGCCGTCGCCTGGTCTCGATGATGCGCGAATTCGGGCTGCACGACCTGGACATGCTCGGCGAGGCGATCATCGCCCGATCCCGCCGCGGCATGGCCGAAGCGATCGGCAAGCTGCCGCAGGGCACCTGGCAGGCCGCGATGCGGATCGACGGGTATGAGGCACCAATCGATCTGTGCGCGACGCTGACGATCGGGAGCGACACGATCTGGGTGGACTATGCGGGCACGTCGGGCATGTCGTCCTACGCGATCAACTGCCCGCTGTGCTATACGGAGGCGTATACCACGTTCGGGGTGAACTGCGTGGTGGCGCCGCATATTCCGAACAATGCCGGCACGCTCGACGCGGTGCGGGTGACCGCCCCGCCGGGGACGATTTTGTCGGCGCAACATCCCGCCGCGGTCTACGCGCGCGCGACGATGGGGCACATGCTACCGGACGTGGTCTATGGGTGCCTGGACCAGGCGATCCCCGGACGCGTCCCGGCGGAAGGCTCGTCCAATCTGTGGAGTTTGAAGATGGTGGCCGGCCACGGCCTGACCGGGATCGGCGGCCAGGCGGGCACGCCGTTCATGGTGATGAGTTTTCATTCCGGGGGCGCCGGCGCGCGGCCGGCGCAGGACGGGTTGAGCGCGACGCCGTTCCCCTCCGGCGTGCGCAACGTGCCGGTCGAGGCGACCGAGGCGATCACCCCGCTGGTGATCTGGCGCAAGGAGCTGCGCACGGATTCCGGCGGCGTTGGGCGCCAGCGCGGCGGGCTGGGACAGGTGATGGAAATCGGCAGTCGGGAGAACGCGCCGTTCGGCATCTTCGCCGGCTTCGAGCGGGTGAAATTCCCACCGCGCGGGCGCAATGGCGGCGGGCCGGGCACGCGCGGGCGGCTGTCGCTCAAGTCGGGCGAGGAGCTGGGACCAAAGGGATTGCGTGTCGTTCCGCTGGGAGATCGGCTGGTGATCGAGATGCCGGGCGGCGGCGGCATGGGCGCGGCGGCGGAACGCGATCCGGCGCGGGTGCGGCGGGATGTGCAGATGGGCTACGTGTCGGCGGACGCGGCGAAGCGGGATTACGGCGTCGAAACGTAACGCCAGTGCACCTCTCCCGCGCTTGCGGGCTTGGGCCGCGAAAAGCGGACCAAGGTCGGCGAGCGAAGCGAGACGGGTGAGGGTGCGTGCCGCGTGCACGACCCTCACCCGCGTCGCAAGCGCTCCGCGACCTTGGCCCGCTTTTCGCGGCCCAAGCCCGCAAGTGCGGGCGAGGTGTACGGCTGCCGCTAAACCTCCACCCGACGCTTCGCCAGTTCCGCCTCGTTCACCACCAATCCCAATCCCGGCCCCTCCGGCAGATGAAACAGCCCGCCCACCGGCTTCGGCGGGTTCTCGAACACCGCATGGGTGCGGGTTGACGGGTCGTTCCACTCCGCCGGCTTGCTCGCGTGCAACTGGGCGGCCACCATGTGCAGGTTCGCGGTGTGCCCGATGGTTGGCTGGGTCTGGTGCGACACCAGCTCCACCCCGTGCGCGTGCGCCAGGGCGGCGCAACGCTGCAGCCCGGTGATGCCGCCCATCTTGACGATGTCCGGCTGGATCATCTTCACGCCCGCCGCGATCAGGTCGGCCAGCGCCGCCAGCGTGTAGGTCTGTTCGCCTGCCGATACCGTTATGTCCAGCGCTTGCGCCACCTCGCCCATCGCCTTGACGTGGTAATGCTGCACCGGCTCCTCGAACCACCAGTAGCCGAGCTCCTCCAGCGCACGGCCCACCCGGATCGCGCCGCCGCTGGTGAAGCCGTTGTTGGCATCGAAGGCCAGCGGCAATGCGTCGCCCACCAGGCGGCGCACCGCGCGGGCCTTGGCGATATCGCCCGGGATGTCGGCATCGAGCCGCGTGCGATTGTTGTCGAAGCGGATCTTGATCGCCGCCGGCGCATCCTTCAGCCGCGCCTCCACCACGCGCAGCACATCCTCCAGCGCGCGCTCGCCGTTGCCGCCGATCGAGGCATAGAACGGGATCGCCATGCGCCAGGCCCCGCCCAGCAGCTTATGGATCGGCTGGCCGAACGCCTTGCCCTTGATGTCCCAGAGCGCGATGTCCAGCGCCGCCAGCGCGCCGGTCAACGCACCCTCCGGCCCCAGCTTGACGAAATCATGCAGCAGCGTATCGAGCAGCACCGCGTGATCCAACGGGTCCGCCCCGATCAGCCGCGGCGCCAGGTTGTGCTTGATGATGCCCAATGACGCGAGGCCGCCCTGCATCGGCGAGGCCTCGCCCAGGCCGCTGACCCCGTCGTCGGTGTGCACGCGGACGAAGGCGCTGTGCTGCCTGGGCGTGTCGGCGGGCGCCCATTGCACCTGGAACGCCTCGATGCTGGTGATCTTCATGCGACTTCCCTCCAAGGGGCAGCGCGCAGCCTACCAGCCTTCGAACAGCACGGGCAGTACCCGAGACGAGCAGCAGCAGCCCCATCGCGAGGTTGAACGCGCGCACCCGCCTCGGCGAGTGCAGCAGCCGGCGCGCGCCGCTGCCCAGCAGCGCCCAGCTCAGCAGGCAGGGCATGCCGACCGCCAGGAACACCAGGAAGATGCGGACCAATTGCACCGGCAACGATTGGCGCAGCGACAGATACTCGCCCGCCGCGGCAAAGGCGATCAGCCAGGCCTTCGGATTGATCCATTGAAACGCCATGGCACCGAAGAAGCCCAGCACCCGGCCACGCCCGCCCTCGCCCGGCGGCGGCGCGGTGGCGATTTGCCAGGCCAGCACCATCAGCCACGCCGTGCCGACCCAGCGGAACGCCGGCAGCAGCAAGGGCAGATCCAGCAACGCGGCGCCAAGCCCGCCGCACACCACCACCAGCATCGCCGCGAACCCGACCGCGATGCCCAGCATGTGCGGCACCGTCGCACGGATGCCGTGGTTCGCCGCCGAGGCGGCGATCATCACGTTATTCGGCCCCGGCGTGATGTACATCGCCACCGAAAACCCGACCAGCGAAAGCAGCAGACTATCCATGGCGATAGGACAGCATAGATGTCGTTCTGGTACCCGCGCGTTTGGCGCAATTCTGCGTCCTGATTCCCCAGGGTCGCCGCAATTTTATGTCGCGCCGCCACCCCGCGTCACCAACCGTCCGGCCCGCGCCGCCGTTGCGCCCGCCCCATGCACATAGGCCGAGTGGCCGTTCACCCAGGTCTCCTCGATCCCGTCGGCGACCCTGGTCGGCGCGTCGAAGTCGGCGGTGTCGCGCACCGTTGCCGGATCGAACAATACCAGGTCGGCGAAGGCGCCGGGGCGGATCACGCCGCGATCCGCCATGCCGAACACGCCGGCGGTGCGCCCGGTCATCTTGTGCACCGCGGTCTCCAGGCTGAACAGCCCCAGATCGCGCGCGTAATGGCCGAGCACGCGCGGAAACGTCCCCCACAGCCGCGGATGCGGATAGGCGTCGTGCGGCAGCCCGTCGCTGCCGATCATCGACAGGCGGTGCGCCAGGATGCGGCGCACGTCCTCCTCCGCCATCTGGAAGTAGATCGCCCCGGCCGGCGTCAGCGCCTCGGCCGCCGCGCGCTCCGCCATCCCCCAGTCCTTGGCGATGTCCGCCAGCATCCGCCCCGCCACCTCCGGGTGCGGCACCGACCAGGTGATCTGCACCGGCACATCCTGGCGCAACCGGGCCGGCATCAGCACGGTCGAGCCGGCATGATACGGATAGACATCGAAATCGACGCGCTGATGCGCCGAGGCCGCCTCGATCAGCGGCAGCGTCTCGACCGAGCGGCCGTAATTCTCCGGCATCGAACACTTGTGGTGGCTGATCACCACCGGCACGTTGACCGCGCGGCCGATCTGCAAGGTCTCCTGGATCGAGCGCAGCACGTCGTCGGCCTCGTCGCGCATATGCGTGACATAGATGCCGCCGGCCGCGCGCAGCGCCTCGGCAACCGCGATCACCTCATCGGTCGGCGCCATCATGTTGGGTGGATAATACAGCCCGGTGGAGAAGCCCGAGGCGCCCTCGGCCAGCGCCGCCTGCAGCCGCGCCTGCATGTGCGCGGCCTCCTTGTCGGTCGCCGCGCGTTGCGTGTCGCCGGCCATCGCCTCGACGCGCAGCGACATGTGGCCGATCAGGGCGTAGGTATTCACCGGCGCCGGATCGCGCGCGAGACGATCGGCATAGGCGGCGAAGCTGTCGAACACGTAGTCCTCGACCCCGCCGACCAGATCGAGCGGCGGCACCGGGCGCGAGGTCATGCGCACCGGCGACAGGCTGATGCCGCAATTGCCGATCACCACCGTGGTGACGCCCTGCGACATCTTGCACAGCATGCAAGACGGCCCGCACAGCACCGCGCGATCATCGTGGGTGTGCGCATCGATGAAGCCGGGCGCCAGCGCCTTGCCGGTCGCCACCACCTCGCGCTCGCCGCTGATGGCGGCCAGGTCGCCGACCTCGACGATGCGGTCGCCCTGCACGCCGACATCGGCCTTGAAGCGCGGCGCGCCGGTGCCGTCGAACACCGTCGCATCACGAATGATCAGATCGCAGCGCAGTGCCATGCGGGGCCTCTCGTGCCAATGGACTATCAGCTAGGGAACATCTTGTAGGGTGAGCCATAAACCCGATGCGGAGACCGCGCCATGACGATCGCCGAACTGTGCCTGCTGGGCATGGTGTTGCTGACGCTGCTGGTGCTGGCCCCGGCCAAGCTGGAGGGACGGCAGGCGTTCGACAACGCCTATCCGCGCGATCCGGCGTTCTACACCAAGGGGCCGCGCGCCCGCGCCCTGGGGGCGCATCAGAACGGGCTGGAGGCGTTCCCGCTGTTCGCCGCCGCGGTGCTGCTGGCGGAGCTGCGCGGGATGCCGCAGCACCTGATCGACGGGCTGGCGCTGACGTTCCTCGGCGCGCGGATCGCCTGTGCGCTGTGCTACCTGGGGGATCGGCCGACGTTGCGCTCGATCATCTGGACGCTGGCATCTGGACGCTGGCCTTCGCCTGCAACCTGACGATCTTCCTGTTGCCCGCGCTGGTGGGCTGAGGCGGGCCCGCGGTCCAGCGGCGGCACGCGGCCCGGCCGACGACGTCGGCGGCGCAGCCGATGATGCAGGTTGGGCCGGGCAGGGCGCGGGGCAGCACCGGGCGGCGATCCGGGACGCGGTTTGATCCTGATCAATGTGGCGCAAGCCGGCCGGCGCACTGAATGGGGGTCCCTAATCGGTTCAGAGGCAATCCCCCATGCGAATCTGGCCCACCGCCGCGCTGCTGCTGGTGTTCACGCTCGCCGCCGCGGCGCAGGAACCGGCCGGCAAGCACATCACCGTGACACCCGCGATGCGCGGTGCCGGCGTGGTCTCCAGCGGCGTAAAGACCCCACCGCCGCCGCCTTCCACCGGCACCGAGGCGGCCCCGGTGCCCGCCTGGAGCGGCCCCCTGCCCTACCCGATCATCATCGCCGACCGCCGCAACAACCGGCTGATCGAAATCGCCCCCGACAAGCGGGTGGTCTGGGAGCTGCCTTCGCCCGACCTCGGCATCTATCGCGGCAACGACGACGTCTTCTTCGCCCCCGACGGCAACGCCCTGATGGTCAACGAGGAGGACAATTACGACATCCACATCATCGACTACGCCAGCCGCGAAATCGTCTGGAGCTACGGCGAGGCCGACACCAAGGGCAGCGGCCCCGGGCAGTTCAACTTCCCCGACGATGCGCATCTGCTGGCGGACGGCACGGTGATGACCGCCGATATCCGCAACTGCCGCATCATGTTCATCGATCGCGACAAGGTCGCGTTGAAGGAGCAGTGGGGACAGCCCGGCACCTGCCGGCACGACCCGCCGCGCTTCCTGAACCTGCCCAACGGCGTCACGCCGCTGGCCAACGGCGACGTGCTGATCACCGAAATCCCCGACTCCTGGATCACCCGCATCACCCGCGCGGGCAAGGTGGTGTGGAGCCTGCGGGCGCCGCATGTGCGCTACCCCTCCGACGCCTATCCCACGCATGACGGCCAGGTGATCGTCGCCGATTATTCCAAGCCGGGCCGGGTGGTGATCTTCGATCCCGCCACCGGCAAGGTGACCTGGGAATACGCCGAAAAATCCAGCGAGAAGATGCTCAACCATCCCTCGCTCGCGCTCGAACTGCCGAACGGCAACATCATCCTCAACGACGACTGGCGCAACCGCGTGCTGGTGATCGACCGCCACAGCAAGCAGATCGTCTGGCAGTACGGCGTCACCGACAGACCCGGGCACGCGCCGGGCTATCTGTTCTATCCGGACGGGCTCGACATCGACGTCTACCACGACTGGAAGACAGCGCTGGGCGGCAAATGAAAAGGCTCATATGGCGTTGACTGTTGGACGGCCCCGTAGGGCGGAAAAGCGCAGCGCCTTCCGCTGTCGGACGGTGGCGGGATATGTTGTTGGGGACGTCGGCAGATGCGAGCGGCTCGCCCGGCGGTGGCGGAAGGCGCTGCGCTTTTCCGCCCTACGGGGCCGTCCAACAGTCAACGCCATATGAGCGAATGAAAATCATCCACATCCTGCTGGCGCTGATGTGCTGGCTGCTGACCGCCGGTTGCGTGATGGCGGGCGCGTCGGAGCCGCCGCGCATGCAGGTGGACCCGTTCTGGCCGAAGCCGCTGCCGCACAACTGGATCCTCGGCCAGGTGTCCGGCGTGGCGGTCGATGCGGCGGACAATGTCTGGATCATCCAGCGCCCGCGCAGCCTGACGCCGGACGAGAAGGGCGCGGCACTGCACCCGCCGCGCAGCATCTGCTGCGTCCCGGCGCCGCCGGTGATCGAGTTCGACCCCGCCGGCAACGTGCTGCGCGCCTGGGGCGGGCCCGCCCCAGGGACCGGGGAGCGCCCCGGGAAGCACTACGACTGGTTCCAGAGCGAACACGGCATCTATATCGACCCGAACGGCTTCGTCTGGCTCGGCGGCAACGGTGCCGATGACGGCCAGGTGCTGAAATTCACCCAGGACGGACGCTTCGTGCTGCAGATCGGCCACCCCGCGCGCGGTGCCGCCAGCAACGACGTGACGCGGCTGGGGCGGCCGGCCGACGTCGCGGTCGATCCGGTGGCGCACGAGGTCTACATCGCCGACGGCTACGCCAACCGCCGCATCATCGTGTTCGACGCCGACACCGGCGCCTACAAGCGGCACTGGGGCGCCTATGGCGGACGCCCCGCCGACGTCGCGCAGCGCTACGACCCGAGCAAGCAGCTGCCGCGCCAGTTCGGCACGCCGGTGCACTGCGTGGTGCTGGCGAAGGACGGGCTGGTCTATGTCTGCGACCGGGAGAACGACCGCGTCCAGGTGTTCCACAAGGACGGCGGCTTCGTCACCGAGTGGCGGATCGCGCCGGGGACCCTGGGCATGGGCAGCCTATGGGACCTGGCGCTGTGGCCGGATGCCGGCCAGAGCCTGCTGTTCAACGCCGATGGCGAGAACAACCAGGTTCGTATCCTGCGCCGCGCCGACGGGACGGTGCTGGGCGCCTTCGGCCGGTCCGGACGGCAGGCGGGGCAGTTCCACTGGGTGCACACCCTGGCGATCGACAGCCACGGCAACGTCTTCACCACCGAGGTGGACAACGCCAAGCGGGTGCAGCGGTTCACGCCCGCCGCCACACCCTGACCGCGCTGGCGCGGAGCCCTGCTCCCCACCCCCCTTGCCAAGTCTTGAAACGACGTTTCATCTGCCTCCAGAACAGCCGGAGGCAACGCCCATGGCGAGCGCACCAACGGCCGCGCACAGCGGCTACGCCTGGTTCCCGAACGAGGAAATCCGCCGCAACGCCAACTGGACGGCATTCCTGCGCGGGGCAAAACTCGGCAGCTACGAGGAGCTGCTGGCGCGCGCCGATGCTGACCCGGAATGGTTCTGGAACGCCCTCATCCGCCATGTCGGGTTCCGCTTCATCAAGCCCTACTCCAAGGTGCTCGACCTGTCGGACGGATTGCCGTTCGCCAAGTGGTGCGTCGACGGGACCACCAACCTGACGCTGTCGTGCCTGGAGAAGAACCTCGAGCAGGGGCGGGGCGCGAAGACCTATCTCGTCTGGCAGGGCGAAGACGGCGTGGAGCGGCGCTGGAGCTACGCCGACCTGGCCCACGAAACCGACCGCGTCGTCGCCGCGCTGCAGGCGCTCGGCCTCGGCCGCGGCGACGTCATCGGCCTGTATATGCCGCTGATGCCCGAAGCCGCCGCGGCGCTGTTCGCGGTGGCCCGCATCGGCGCCATCCTGCTGCCGCTGTTCTCCGGCTTCGGCGCCGAGGCGATCGCCACCAGGCTGAACGACGGCGCGGCAACCGCCGTCATCACCGTTCAACGGCTGCTCGCGCCGCGGCCGGCGCATCGCCATGAAGCCGGTGATGGACGCGGCGCTGCGCACGGTGCCCAGCGTACGGCACGTGGTGGTGATCGCCCGGTTCGGCGATCCGGTCGCGCAGCAGCCGGGCCGCGACCACTGGCTGGCCGACCTGGTGCCACCCGACGTCCCCGCCTCGCAAGCCGAGGAGCTGCCCGCCGACACCCCGTTCATGCTGGTCTACACCTCGGGCACCTCGGGCAAGCCCAAGGGCACCATCCACACTCATGTCGGCCTGCCGATCAAGACGCAGGAGGATTTCCAGCTCTGCTTCGACCTGAAGGAGAGCGACCGCCTGGTCTGGATGACCGACATGGGCTGGCTGGTCGGGCCGATCCAGATCCTCGCCACCGCGCTGGCGGGGGCGACGCTGATCATGGCGGAGGGCGCGCCGGATTACCCCGGTCCCGACCGGCTCTGGCAGTTGGTGGACCGGCACGAGGCGACGTTCCTGGGGTTAGGACCGACGCTGGCCCGCGTGCTGATGCGCCACGGGGCGGAGATCCCGCTGCGCTACGACCTGTCTTCGATCCGCCTCGTCGCCTCCACCGGCGAGCCGTGGGACGAGACCTCGTGGTCCTGGGTGTTCGACACGGTCTGCCGGCGGCGCGCGCCGCTGATGAACTACTCCGGCGGCACCGAGATGGGCGGCGGCATCGTCTGCACCAACATCCTGTACCCGATCAAGCCTTGCAGCTTCGCCGGCCCGATCCCCGGCACTGGCGGCGACATCCTGGATGAGAGCGGCAAACCGGTGCCGCCCGGCGTCACCGCCGAACTGGTCATGACGCGGCCCTGCATCGGCCTGACCCGCGGCATCTGGAAGGCGCCCGAGCGCTACCTGGACTACTGGCAGCGCATCCCCAACACCTGGGTGCATGGCGACTGGGCCTCGCGCGACGCGGACGGCGTCTGGTACATCCACGGCCGCTCCGACGACACCCTGAAGATCGGCGGCAAGCGCACCGGGCCGGCCGAGATCGAGTCGGTGCTGATGGCCACCGGCCAGGTGGCGGACGCCGCCGTGGTGGGCATCCCCGATGCCACCACCGGCACCGCGGTGGCGATCGCGGTGGTGCCGAACGACGGCGCCGCGCCGGACCTGGCCGAGACCCTGGCGCGCGCCGTCGTCGCCGGCCACGGCACGCCGTTCCGCCCGAAGCGCACGCTGTTCGTCGGCGAACTGCCGAAGACCCGCAACATGAAGACCATGCGCCGGCTGGTCCGCGCCGCGCTGACCGGCGAGGCGCCGGGCGACCTGTCCTCCCTGGTCAATCCGGAGGCGTTCGAGGCCCTGAAGCGCGCCGCCGAGGCATGATGCGGCCGGGAACGACGCAACGCCCTGATGCCGGCCGCCCGAACGAGTGACGCACGGGCGCAGCGCCCGGCCATGCCAACGGAGGTCGGCAGCAAGGTTTCGCGCGACGCCCTGGGCTGAAGCAGGGCGATCGAGCCCGCGCGGCGGGTTGCCGGACAGCGGACGATGTCGCGCACCGGCTTGGGAAGGCTGATCGGCCGCACCCTGCCATGCGGATCGGGCATCTGGTCGGTATCGCAATATCTCTGCACAAGGCCCACGGCGGCTTCGCGGTCACCGCATCGATTCAGCAATTCTCATTTTGCCCGCTCCGGACAGCCTGTCTCCGTCATGGCCGGGACAGGCCCGGCCATGACGGAGAGGCAACGTCGTCCGGCCAAAATGAGAATTTCTGGCATCGATTGTCGGATAGCGCCCGCCGGGGCTCGCGGGCGCAGCATCGAGGCCCGATGGCGGTCCGAGTCGCTCACGTACGCAACGTTGCCACCCAAGCCGCCCGCGTCGTCCAGCCAAATATTGCTGCAGGGTTCCATCTTGCTTGTGGCATGACAACGAAGCATTGTGACTTGACACAATCGTCGCCGATCAACAGGATTTTTTGCCATATAAGCAAATCGGCAATTCGCTGCCTCTGAAGGTCTCCTGGTGCTTCGGTTTCTGTTCTCTCTGACATGCTCGGTCTCATCAGGAGCAGCATTCGCACTGCTGTTGTGCGTGGTCATGCAACCTTTTTTTGCCGAACCGACTGGTCATCCAAAGGCCGTTCTCGCTCCGCTGGAAGCCCACCGCAATATTGAACCGGTGCGGGTTCTGGCGCGACCAGAGCCATCGACGGAGCCGACGTCTCATCCGCAGATCGTTGTCGCGCCAATGGAAACCCCCTGGAATGTCGCGCAGGCAATGGCTCTCGTGCGACCGGCACCGGCGATCGGATCGGCGGATCGGCCGACAACCGAACGCCGCGGCGCCAATCCCGGGCTGCAACCGGCGGCGCTGACCGTGAGCCTGCGCGAGCCCGCGACATCCGCAACCGCCGACCCGCGACCTGCGGCCGGACCGGTCCCGGCGCCGTCGCGAGTGGCCCCCGATGCTGCCGCACAGCAGAATAAAACCCTCGCCGCGCAATCGAGCGCCCGGCCATCAAGCCAACAACAGCCGCCCGCGCCCAGGCCGCCAGCGCAACAGAATTTGCCGGAGAGCAAACCCGTCGCCACGCCGATCGCGGCGCATATTTCCGTGCATTACGACCGACAGGGTTCCACCACGGCACATGCGGATGCGGAGCACCTTGCCGCGTGGCTTGCATCCTCCGGCTTCGGTGCTCCCCAAATTCTTGTCACCAGCCACGCGGTCCGATCGTCGGTCGTCCGCTACTTCTTCCGCCAGGATGCGCATGCCGCGAGCCTGTTGGTTCGAGAACTGCAGAAGGCGGGCGGCAATTGGCGCGCGGAAGATTGCACAAAATATAAGCGCAAGCCGCCGGTGGGGACAATTCAGCTGTGGCCAGCTAGAGTTCGATGATGCGCGAGGGAGATCAGCCAGCGGCGTCGTCCGGCGCGGTGTGGCGATCGCTGCCTGCGCCGTGCCATCCGAGCTGATCGTGCCCCAAACCATGGTGCAATACCCGCCGTCCGAGTGATCGACCCTTCGGCGGTCGCCTCCACGTCACGGCCGGCCCCCGGGTCGGGCCGCAGGCCGGCGCGAGGACAGTATCCGGCCGGCATCCACGACTTCTTGTCTGTGTGCAGCAAGCAAAATCGTGGATACCGGGCCGGCGCCCGGCATGACGTGGTGGCACCGCCGAAGAGTCGATCATTCGGACGCCTGGTATAACTGCGCTGGCAACGAACCGCGCCAGGACCGGCACTCCGTGTCGCATCCGGCTTACCCGATCGCTCGCCGCCCAAATGCAAAGCCAGGTCTTGGCGGCGTCGGTCCGGCACGCGCCAATCGCCCGGTCCCGCCGACCGCATCGTCGTCATTCTGCGCGCGTCCGCGGCAAAAATTCCTCGCCGTCGCTATTTGAACCAGCCGCTCACCAAGCCGGCGGCCACGGCGCGCCAAGCGTCACAAGCGCAGCGCCGCGGTGCCAGCCGCATCCACCGTCCCGTCCGCCCCAACGGCCACCTTGTAGACCCCACGCGCCACCGCGACCGAGACCAGCCCGTCGCGCACATCGCGCGCCACCAGGGCCGGATCGCGCTCGCCCGGGGCGCCCATGCCGCCGCCACCCGGCAACTCCAGCACCAGGCGCTCGCCGTCCGGAATGACCTGGAACCCCTTGGTGCGCAGCCGTGCGCCGGATTTCAGGTGCACCACGCCGGCCGCCCCGTCCTTGCCACCCTCGCGGCCTTTCGGTGCGTTGGCGACCCGATCGAAGATGGCGTTGACGGCGAATTCCAGCTCGCCCTTGGTGGCGATCTCCATCACCTGGCCGACGCCGCCGCGAGTGCGCCCGGCCCCGCCGGAATCCGGCTTCAGCTCCTTGGTCCAGAAGATCACCGGCGCAACGTTCTCGGTCGCCTCCACCGGCATGGTGCGCACGCCGGAGGGAAACGCCGTCGCGTCCAGCCCATCGGAGGTCGGCCGCGCGCCGGTGCCGCCGGAGTTGAAGGTGATGATCTCGAAATCCGCCACCACCTTGCGGTTGCCCCGCGCCTGGCCCGACACCGAACCGCCGCCGCGCATCGGCGGGTTCCATAGCGCCGAGGCCCCCTCGGCGGTGACGCGCGACGGCACCGCCTGGTGCAGGCAGCCCATCATCAGGTCGGGCAGCAGGTGGCCGATCACGTGGCGCACCGACACCGCATACGGCCGCGGCGCATTCAGGATGCAGCCCTCGGGGATCTGCATGCGGAACGGCGCCAGGCTGGCCCAGTTGTTCGGCACGTCAGGCGCGACGACGCACTTGATGCCGAAGCAGGAATAGGCCCGGCAATAGGCCGGCGGCACGTTGATGCCGCGCGAGGACAGCCCGGAGGTGCCGGCGAAATCCACCTCGATCCCGTCCGACAGGATGGTCATCGCCGCACGCAGCGTGACCGGGTCCTCGTAGCCGTCGGAGTTGATCTCCGCGCGATACAATCCCCGCGGCAGCCGGGCGATCTCGGCGATCGTCGCGGCGTGCGAGCTTTCGAAGATGAAGCCGGCGATCGCCTCCAGCCCCTCCATGCCGAACTCGTCCATCATCTCCGCCAACCGCCGCGCGCCGGCGTCGTTGCAGGCGCACAGCGAATAGACGTCGCCCTCAAGCTCGACCGGCAGGCGCGAGCCGGCGCGGATGAAGTCGAAGAAGGTCTCGTTCGGCGTGCCCTGGTCGAAGCACTTGATGATCGGGATATACAGGCCTTCCTCGAACACCGAGCGGCCCTCGGGCCCCATGCCGAGACCGCCGATGTCGATCACATGCGCGGTGTTGGCGAACAGCCCGACGGCGCGGCCCCGATGGAAGGCGGGGGTGACCACCGTCAGGTCGTGCAGATGGCCGGTGCCGAGCCAGGGATCGTTGGTGATGTAGTGATCCCCCTCGCGCATCACGTCGATCGGGAATTTCCGCAGGAAATGGCCGACGCTTTCGGCCATGGAGTTGACGTGGCCGGGCGTGCCGGTGACCGCCTGGGCCAGCATGCGCCCGTGCAGATCGAAGATGCCGGCGGACAGATCGCCGGCCTCGCGCACCGTGGTGGAGAACGCGGTGCGGATCATCGTCTGCGCCTGCTCCTCGACCACCGCGATCAGCCGGTTCCACATGATCTGCCGATGGATCTGCGCGAGGGCGCTGGTTTCCTTGGACATGTCAGGCGGTCTCCCGCGTCAGCTCGATATACCCCAACCCGTTGACCATCGCGCGCCACCCCGGCCCGACCAGCGTCGAGGTCTCGTCCTCGGCGACGATCGCCGGCCCCGCGACCTGCGCGCCCGGAGGCAGGGCGGAACGATCGAACACCGCCCAGTCGGCCACCTCGCCGCTCAGCGTGTCGCGTACCGCCTGATAGCGGGCCGCCGTCACCTCGGGGGCGAAGGCCTCCGCCGCGCCAGGGGCCGGCGTGTCGTCCGCCGCCTCGACCACGCTCGCCACCACCACGGCGTAGCTCATGATCTCGACATCCGAGCCCGGCACCGGCCGGTCATAGAACCGCGTGTATTCGGTATCGTACTCCGCCCGGATCGTTGCGACATCGTCGGGGGTCAGCGTGCGCGCCGGCAGCGGCACCGGGATCTCGTGGCCCTGTCCGACATAGCGCATGTAGGCGATGCGGGTCTCGGTCAGCCTGGCGCCGAAACTGCCCTGCGCCACCACCGCCCTCGCCTCGTCGCGCATCGAAGCCAGCAGCGCGTTCACCGCGGCCACGTCGAAGCTGGAAAACCGCTGATACAGGCTGCGCACAACCTCGTAGCCAACCGGCGCACGCAGGAAGCCGATCGCACTGCCGACGCCGGCGCCGGCGGGCACCAGCACGCGCCGGATCCCCAGCTTCTCCGCCACCCGGCACGCATGCACCGGCCCGCCGCCGCCGAAGGCGATCAGGGTGCGCCCCTCATAGGTCTTGCCGGACTCGATGGCGTGCACGCGCGCGGCGTTCGCCATGTTCTCGTCCACCATCTCGATCACACCCAGCGCCGCCAGCTCCGGCCCCAGCGCCAGCCTGCCGCCTACCTCGGCCGCCAGCGCATCGCGCGCCGCCGCGCCATCCAGCCGCATCGTGCCGCCGGCGAACCGGTCCGGATCGTAGCGTCCCAGCAGCAGATTGGCGTCCGTCACCGCCGGCACCCGCCCGCCGCGGCCATAGCAGGCCGGCCCCGGATCGGCCCCCGCGCTCTCCGGCCCCACCGCGATCCGCCCCATGCTGTCGACATGCGCGATCGAGCCGCCGCCGGCGCCGATCTCCACCATCTCGATCACCGGAATCCGCAGCGGCAGGCCCGAGCCCTTCTTGAACCGCCCGACCCGCGCGACCTCGAAGGTGCGCGCCGTCTGCGGCCGGTAGTCGTCGATCAGGCAGATCTTCGCCGTGGTGCCGCCCATGTCGAACGACAGCACCGACTCGAGGCCGCACTGCCGCGCGATATGCGCCGAGAAGATCGCCCCGCCGGCCGGCCCGCTCTCCACCAGACGGATCGGAAACCGGCACGCCGTGTCGATCGTGGTCAGCCCGCCGCCCGACAGCATCAGGAACAGCGGCGCGCCGACGCCGAGGCGGTGCAGCCCGTCCTCCAGCAGCCGCAGGTAGCGCGCCATCAGCGGCTGCACATAGGCGTTCGCCACCGTGGTGGAGAAGCGCTCCCACTCGCGCATCTCCGGCGAGACCTCCGAGGACAGCGACACCGGCACATCGGGCAGCGATTCCGCCAGGATCTCGCGCACCCGCTGCTCATGCGCCGGGTTGACGAAGGCGTGCAGGAAACCGACCGCGACGCTCTCGACCTGCTCGGCCCGCAGCGTCGCCACCAGCGCGCGCACCGCCGCCTCGTCCAGCGGCAGCAGGACCCCGCCCTCGTTGTCCAGCCGTTCCGGCACCGCCAGGCGCAGGTGCCGCGGCACCAGCGGGCGCGGCAGCACGATATTCAGGTCGTACTGGTCGTAACGGCTCTCGTTGCCCATCGCCAGCACGTCGCGAAACCCCTGCGTGGTGAGCAGCGCGGTCCGCGCGCCCTTGCGCTCGATCATCGCGTTGGTCGCCAAGGTCGTGCCATGGATGACGATGGCGATATCCGCGGCCGCCAGCCCGGTCGCGCCCAGGATCGCCCCCACCCCCGCCAGCACCCCCTGCTCCGGCGCCTCCGGCGTGGTGAGAACCTTGATCGTGCTGCGACCGCCCGGATGCTCCAGCGCGAGATCGGTGAATGTGCCGCCGATATCGACGGCAAGACGGGCAGATGGCATCGAGGCTTGGGTCCCGCGGGCAATTGTGCGACGCAGTGAACCCCGCCGGCCAGGCGCTGGCAAGCGCCCGGCGCGACGCACCGGGGGCAAGCGGATGAACGAAAGCAAGGCTGGGGCTTCGCCGCAGACCCCACCAAGGGGCGCTGCCCCTTGGAACCCCGCCAAGGGCGGAGCCCTTGGAACCCCGGACTGGGAGTGTGGGGAGGGGCAGGGGGTGGGTGGGCGAGGCGAAGGGGCGCCGTCCGGCGCCCCTTCGCCTCGCCCACCCACCCCCTGCCCCTCCCCACACTCCCAGTCATGGAGTCCAGAGGCCGCTGCCTCTGGTGGGGGTCCGGGGGCAAAGCCCCTGGTGGGGTCTGGGGCGAAGCCCCAGCCTTGCTTTCGCTCCGCCCCCGATTGCCGCCGGTGCTGCGCGCCATGCTGGCGGCGGCACGGTCGGCCGGCGCGGCGCGGCTGGATCTGGGGACGCGCCTGGTGCTGACCGGCAACCGCCTTCTGTTCGCGTCCTGCGGGTTCGTCGAGTTCGCCCGGCACGCGCACCCCGGCTATGCCGCGCCGACCTGGGTGGAGATGGAGAAGCGGCTGGAGCCTGCGGGGCCGCTCGGCTAGGCTGAAACGGGCCGGCGCTGACCGGCGCCGGCGAGGAAACGGTGAGCAAACAACAATCGAGGCTGCGGCCCCTGATGATCCTGGCGGCCATCGTTCTGGCGCGCCTCGGGTTCGGCTACCAGTTCCAGACCGTGGGCAGCCTGGGGCCCACGCTGATCCCGCTGTTCGCGATGGACTACACCACCTTCGGCAAGCTGATCGGCGCCTTCATGCTGGTGGGCACCTTCGCCGCGCTGCCGCTGGGGCTGGCGGGCGGGCGGTTCGGCGACCGGGTGATCCTGGCCGGCGGACTGGCGCTGATGGTGCTGGGGGCGATCGTGAGCGCGCTGGGCGGTGGACCGGTCGGCATTGCCGCCGGGCGCACGGTCTGCGGCGTCGGCGCGGTCGCCATGGTGGTGATCCAGAGCAAGGTGTTGGCCGACTGGTTCCACGGGCGGGCCTTCCTGTTGGCGATCAGCGCCTCGGTCGGCGCCTATCCGGTGGGGGTCGGGCTGGGCCAGCTCACGCAGCCGCCGCTGGCCGCCGCGTTCGGCTGGCCGGCCGCGTTCCTGGCGGGCGGCGTGATCCAGGCGGCGGCGCTGGCGATGTTCCTGACCAGCTTCCAGGCGGCGCCCCAAGGGGACGCACCCCTTGGAGCGGCGCTGCGGGAGGCGGCGCCACGCGGGCCGGCACCCCGGGGGGGCGGTCGGCCGCGGACGCCGGTGCTGCCCAGCGCGCGCGAATGCCTGCTGGCGGCGATCGCGGGGCTGGTGTGGGCCGGTTACACCTCGGGCTACACCGGGTTCCTGTCCTACGCGCCGTCGCTGATGGCGCTGCGCGGCGAGAGCATGGCGATGACCGGCGTGGTGATCGCCATCGCCACCTGGGGCAGCCTGCCGCCGACGCTGTTCGGCGCCGGGCTGGCGAACCGCTACGGCGCCTTCCGGGTGTTCCTGATCGGCACCAGCGCGCTGGTGATCGGCATGACCGGCAGCGCGCTGACCGACTGGCCGATCCTGTGGGCGGTGGTGCTGGGGATCATCGGGCAGATCCATCCCGGGGTGATCCAGGCAATCGGCACGCTGTCGGCGCGCGTCGAGACCCGCGCCGCCGGGATGGGCATCTTCTATACGATCTATTACGGCGCCGGTACGGTGGTGCCGGCGCTGTGCGGCGCGGCGGCGGACTGGGCGGGCGGGCCGGCCGGCGCGCTGCTGTGCGCGGCGGCGGTGTCCGCGCTGGCGGTTCCGGCCTACGCGCTGCATCGCCGCATGGGGGCGCACGGCACGCTGCTGGCGCGGGCCTGAGGCTCCGCCCGGCCGCCGCGAGGGCGTCCGCCGCGCCCGGCGCGGCGCGGCAAACCGGCCAGCACTGGAACGCCCCGCGCCGGTTCATGCGTTGCCGGTGAGACGCAGAATGATCCCGATCATGGCATTGGCCGGACCGGCGATCAGCCACGCCAGCAGGTTCAGATCCGTGCCGAGTTGCGACCCCAGCATCGGCAGGACGAACAGCAGGCCGATGATGATCAGCATGCCATACCGCTCCAACCGGGCGAGCGGGGCGGCGAGCGCATCGGGCAACAGACCGACAGCGACACGCCCGCCGTCGAGCGGGGGCAGCGGGATCATGTTGAAGACCGCCAGGACGACGTTGATGATGATGGCATTGACAAGATTTTGTTCAAACCAGCGGGCGACCCAGGCCGGCAGAAAGCCGACCAGGTGGACCAGCAGCCCGGCCGCCGTCGCCAGCAGCAGGTTGGTGGCCGGCCCTGCCGCCGCGACCCACACCATGTCGCGGCGCGGATTGCGCAGCGCGCGGAAATTGACCGGCACCGGCTTGGCATAGCCGAACAGGAAGGGGGCGT
This sequence comes from uncultured Alphaproteobacteria bacterium, assembly GCA_963847615.1. Taxonomy (GTDB): domain Bacteria; phylum Pseudomonadota; class Alphaproteobacteria; order Acetobacterales; family Acetobacteraceae; genus Palsa-883. The sequence goes on along the minus strand of CAWKAN010000020.1, from coordinate 633,789 downwards.
GCATCAACAGCAGGAATGCCGGCAGCAGGACCGTGCCGAACGGGTCGATGTGCCGGAACGGGTTGAAGCTGACCCGACCGAGGCGCCAGGCGGTGTCGTCGCCGCAGCGGTGGGCGACGAACCCGTGCGCCGCCTCGTGGAACGTGACCGCGATGAGCACCGGGACCACCCAGGTCGAGGCGGTGTAGACCATCATGCCGAGCTGCGGAGTCATCTGCTGTCCTACGGCCGTGGGGCGGACCCCGTTCTAGCGTGGAACGCGCCACGGAACACCGGCCGCGCACCGGCGTGCGACTGCCCGAACGGCGGACGATCGCCGGGCAAGCCGCCGGCCACACGCACGATTGACCTGGATCAAGCGCTGCCCCAGCCACCGCGCTAAGCTGTTATTAACACGCACCCTGGTACCCATCCCTGGCCGGAACCCCCGCGCTGACCGGACGGGAAGGAGGCATCGACATGCACGCATCGGACATCATGACGACCGAGGTGATCGCCACCACCGCGGATACCCCGGTGCGCGAGGTGGCGCGCCAGCTGCTGGCGCACGGCATCAGCGCCATGCCGGTGCTCGACGCGGACGGCGCGCCGATCGGCATGGTGAGCGAGGGCGACCTGGTCAGCCGCGGCGAACTGGAGCGGGTGGAGCGGCGCGACTGGTGGCTCAAGCTGGTCGCCGACGACACCTCACCTGAGGCTGGCTTCTTCGCCAAGCTGCGCGCACCGGACCGCACCGCGGGCGACGTGATGTCGGCGCCGGTCATCACGGTCGGCGAAGACACCGAGTTGACCGAGGTGGCGCGGCTGCTGGCGCAGTATCACATCAAGCGGGTGCCGGTGCTGAAGCAAGGCCGCATGGTCGGCATCGTCAGCCGCGCCGACCTGCTGCGCAGCTTGGCGACGCCGCAAACGGAGACGTCGGCGCAACGGCCCGCGCCGCGCAAGCGCGGGTTCCTGCTCAGCATGTTCGGCGAGTACCACCGCCCGGCCTGGGAGGTCATTCCGCCGCACGAGGACGCGGCGCCGGCCTCCGCCTCGGCGGCGCTGAACGCGGCGGCGCTCCGATCGCTGGTCGAGGATTACCAGGCCGGCACGGCGCAGCAGCATGACGCGGTGCGCCGGGCTGCGGCGGAGCAGCGCAAGCAACTGGCGAAGCAACTGATCGACACCCACGTGTCCGACGAAACCTGGCAAGGCCTGCTGCATCGCGCCCGGCAGGCCGCCGAGGCCGGCCAGACCGAGGTCCTGCTGCTGCGCTTTCCCAACGCGCTGTGCACCGACGGCGGCAGGGCGATCGACGTAGCGGAGGCAAGCTGGCCGAGCACGCTGCGCGGCGAGGCGGCGGAGCTCTACTTGCGCTGGGAACGCGAGCTGAAGCGCCGCGGCTTTCGCCTGGCGGCCCGGGTGCTGGAGTATCCCGGCGGCATGCCCGGCGATATCGGCCTGTTCCTGGCCTGGGGCGAGTGAGCCTGGCGCCTGCGACCGCGTCCGCCGGCATCGCCGACGGGCGACCGCCACCGCGCGGCACAGTGCCGGCCGGTCATCGGCCGCCACTGCTCACCCTGCCGCCGCCGCAACCGCGCGGGTCGCCCGGCGCAGCGCCTGGGGCGGTTGGCCCAACACCCGCAGGCAGGCCCGGCGCATGCGCTCCGGATCGGCGAACCCGACCGCCCGCGCGATCAGCTCGATCGGCTCGCAGCTGCTCTCCAGGCGCAGCCGGGCGGCCTCGACGCGCAGCCGCTCGATCGCCTTGGCCGGTGTCCGGCCGGTCTCGGCCAGGAAGGCGCGGCCGAACTGGCGGGGGCTGAGGCAGGCGACCGCGGCCAGCCGCTCGACCGACAGCGCCTCGTGCAGGTGCGTGCGAGCGAAGTCGAGCGCCCGACCGATGCGCCCCGACGGCGGATCCAGCGCCAGCAGGGCGGAGAACTGCGACTGCCCGCCCGGCCGGCGGTGGTAGACCACCAACTGGCGCGACGCGGCGCGCGCGACGTCGCGGCTGAGGTCCGCCTCGATCAGCATCAGCGCCAGGTCGATGCCGGCGGTGATGCCGGCCGAGGTCCAGATCGCCCCGTCCCTGACGAAGATGCGGTCGCCGTCGACGCGCACGCGCGGGAATTGCCGTTGCAGGGCGGCGGCATGGCGCCAATGGGTGGTGGCGGCGCGCCCGTCCAGCAGCCCGGCGCCGGCCAGGATGAATGCCCCGGTGCAGACGCTTGCGACGCGGCGCGAACCCGCGGCGGCCTGGCGGACGAAGTCCAGCAACGGCGCCACGCGCCGCGCCGGGCGGGACCCGGCGCCACCGACCACCACCAGCGTATCGCGCGGCGGCTCGTCCAGCGCCTCGCTCTGCACCGCCACCCCCACGCTGCTGCGGATCAGCCCGCCGGACGCGGACAGCACGCGCAGGCGATACGGCGTGGCGTCCAGGCCGTCGCCCGCCGCCTGAAACGCGGCGAGCGGGCCCGCCAGGTCGAGGAGCTGGAAGTCCGGGAAGATCAGGAAGCCGATGTCGCGCTGCATGACGGAAAAGGAGGGATCCAGGCTGTTCCAGACGCAACCCTGTTGCGCGGCGCCCAGCCTGTCAACGCGCGCAGGTCGGCGTGCACCCACATCTCACGCATTGATTGAACCAAAGCGCCTTGGATTCCTCCTAGGGTTGTGTTAAGAACATATCAGGAACTAAAGGCTGGCATGGAAGGGCCGACATGACCGATCCCGTGCGCCAGGACGACGCCGGCACCTGCCTGCAACGCGGCTTCGCCCTGCATTTGGCCGGCCAGATCGCCGCCGCGGAGCCGCACTACCGCGCCGCCCTGCAGCGCCGCCCTGATTTCCCCGCGGCCTGGACCAATCTCGGCCTGGCCCGCATGACCGCCGGCGCCCTGGAGGAAGCCGAGCAGTTCCAGCGCCAGGCGCTGCTGCTCGATCCGGCGTTTGCCGAGGCGCATAACGGCCTCGGCCTGGTGCACTACCGGCTCGCCCGCGTGGCGGAGGCGGAGAATTGCTTCCGCGGCTGCCTGCGGCTGTTCCCGGAGCATCCCGGCGCGCATCTGAACCTCGCCGTCGCGCTGCAATCGCGCGGCCGGCTGGACGAGGCGGAGGCGTGCTATCGCGCGGCACTGCGCTACGGCGCGGATCCGGCGCAGACGCACAACAACCTGAGCGTGCTGCTGCGCGAGCTGGGCCGCACCGATGAGGCCGAGGCAAGCTGCCGCGCGGCGCTGCGGCTGCAGCCGGAGTTCGACAATGCCCAGATCAACCTGGCGATGGTGCTGCTGCTGACCGGGCGCTGGGCCGAGGCCTGGCCGTTCTACGAGGCGCGCTGGCGGGTCGGCGACCTGGCCGCGGCGCGCCGCCAGTTCGCCCAGCCGCTGTGGACCGGCGAACAGCCGATCGCCGGGCGCACCGTCCTGCTGCACGCCGAGCAGGGCTTCGGCGACAGCTTGCAGTTCTGCCGCTACGCCCCGCTGGTGGCGGCGCAGGGCGCGCGCGTGGTGTTGCAGGTGCAGCCCCCGCTGGTGCGGCTGCTGGCGCGGCTGGATTTGGTGGCCCAGGTGGTAGCGGACGGCGACGCGCTGCCCGACTTCGACCTGCACTGCCCGCTGATGAGCCTGCCGCGCGCCTTCGCCACCACGCCGGACACGATACCCAGCTCGGGGCCCGCGGCGGTGCCGTATCTGCATGCCGACCCGGCACAGCAGGCCGCCTGGCGCGACACGCTGTCCGTCGCTGCCCGGGCGGCGGGTCGGGCTGGTCTGGGCCGGCAGCGCGCGGGCCTGGCTGCCGCATGCGGTGGCGTTGGACCGGCGGCGCTCGATGCTTCTGGCCGACATGGCGCCGCTCGCCGCGGTGCGCGGCTGCTCGTTCGTCTCGTTGCAGCTCGGCCCGCCGGCGGCGCAACTGCACGAGCCGCCGCCGGGGCTGGGGGTGCACGACGTGGCCGACCGGCTGGGCGACTTCGCCGACACCGCGGCGCTGGTGGCGAACCTCGACCTGGTGATCGCGGTGGACACCGCGGTCGCGCATCTGGCCGGCGGGCTGGGCCGGCCGGTCTGGCTGCTGAACCGCTTCGACACCTGCTGGCGGTGGCTGCTGGGGCGCGACGACAGCCCCTGGTATCCGGGGCTGCGCCAGTTCCGCCACCCCGCGCAGGGCGACTGGGCCGGCGTCATGCAGCGTGTCGCCGAGGCGCTGGACGGCTTGCCGCCCTAAGCGGGGTGGCGGCAGCGCGGCGACGGCCCCTCGGCGGCGGCCCGACCGCACGGTATGACGCAAAACGAGGGATCTACGTCATTCCGGACGCTCGCCCGATCCGCCATGCTGCCCCGGTCAACGTCAGGAGGCACCATCATGGCCGAGCCGCTCAGCATCGTCTTCCCGCTCTATCCGGGCGTCACCCACCTGGACTTTACCGGCCCGCACCAGGTCCTGTCATCCCTGCCCGGCACCGCGCTGACGGCCGCCTCGGTCGGCGGGGCATCGATCTCCGCCGGCGGGCTGGTGTTTGCCGAACTGGCGCGGCTGGAGGCGATCGCGCGCTGCGACGTGCTGTGCGTGCCCGGCGGCCTGGGCTGCACCGACGCGATGCAGGATGCGGTCTACATGGCGGCGATCCGCCGGCTGGCGGACGGGGCGCGCTATGTCACCTCGGTCTGTACCGGCTCGCTGATCCTGGGCGCGGCCGGCCTGCTGCGCGGCAAGCGCGCCGCCTGCCACTGGGCCTGGCGCGACGCGCTGGCGCTGTTCGGCGCGGTGCCGGACCCCGCCCGCGTGGTGCGCGACGGCAACCTGCTGACCGGCGGCGGCGTCACCGCGGGGATCGACTTCGCACTGACCCTGGTGAGCGAGCTGGCCGGGCCGGTCGCGGCGCAGGCGATCCAGCTTGGGCTGGAATACGCCCCTGCCCCGCCGTTCGACGCCGGCCGTCCGGAGACGGCGCCCGCCGAGGTGTTGGCCCTGGTGCGCGAGCGGTCGGCGCCCGCGCTGCCGGTGCGCCGCGCGGCGCTGGAGCGGGCCGCGGCGCAACTCGGTGCGCTGGTGCGGTAGGCGCGCCGGCGCCGCGCCGGCGGTCCGGACGCGGCGGGCGGCTGGCCCGGATGTCTCACCCTGCCGTGGGAGGCTGGCGAAGGGCGTTGTCGTGCCCCAATGGCACGTCGGGGATTTTCGCGCCGCCGCCGAGACCGGCTGCCTTCGCAGGGCGCGAAGACTCCCACGGTGCCATTGGCGGGCGGCCACACACCCAGCCGGCGCCCGCGACCGTGCGAGACATGGGCTAGTGCCCTGCGTCACCGATTCTGCGGCGATTTCGCGACCCGCTTGCGGGACTCTACCGAGGTCGCCGGCGGACGCGGAACAAGCGCAATATAAGCCACTCGGGGCACTGGCACCGGTGCGCAGGGGTTCTGCCCGCTTGCCCGAGGCTTGATCCCGGCGCCGGGAAGGCCCGCCGCCCGACGAACGGCCGAGCGCATGAGAGGCGCGCCGGGCTTGCGCTGCATCACCTCGGCTTCTCCAGGCCGGTTACGATCTGGTGCATCGCAGGTTCGTCAACACGTCCGTAACCATCTGTCCGCGGCACCGCGAAGGAAGGATTTTACCGCAGATGAAGCAAGGCGATGCACGCCGATGCACGCAGATGGCGCCGTGCTGAATGATCTGTCGGGGCAGGTGATCGGCGGCGCGTTCACCGTGCTCGATACGCCTGGGGTCGGGTTTTTGGAAAAGGTCCATGAGGATGCGTCGGCTTTTGCAGTTCCTGCGGCTGGTCTATCGGTTGTGCAACAATGTGCCGCCAGGGTGTACTACCGGAACGTGGTGGTCGGCGACGACTTCGTGGACCTGCGGGTCGAGGACGCGCTGCCCGTTGAGCTGAACACCGTCAAGGCACTGGACGACGCACGCATGCCTCGGCTGCTTGACCCAGGGGTCGGATGCCATGCGCCAATGACCGCAAGGCGACCGGCCCGCAGCCCCGCCCGCTGGTTGATTTCGGCAAGCCGCGCCTGAAGACCAAACGCGTGGCGCACGACCGGTGCACCGCACGGACCCATCGGCGTGCATCGGCGTGCATCGCCTTGCTTCATCTGCGGTAAATTCTTGCTTGTCCTGCCGCGCCACAAGCGCGCAACGCGGGCCGCGGCCGCAGGCGATCGCAGCCGCTCCGAGCCACCGCCGGCGTGTGCTTGACCGGTCAGAATCACGGTGCAGGGGTATCGGTCATCTGCGTCACCGATCTTGTGGCGACGTCGCGACTTGCTTGCGACGCTGTCAGGGACAATCGAGGGAGCATGAATCCAGGCAATATCAACGACTCGAGGCACTAGTGCCTCGCGTCCTTGATAGTGAGGGGATCTCCTCCATCTCTTCGCGCCACAAATCCCAACGCAAGGGGGCTACACAACCCCTCATTTTCAGCGACTCAGGGCACTAGCCTTCGGCCGGCACCAGCAGCCGGTTCAGATCGACATAGAGGCCGCTGGTCAGCGGGCCGCGCAACGCGGACCACGCCTCGGGCTCGTCGGCCACCCCGGCGTAGAGCTTGCGCGGCACCGTCAGCGTCTCCGTCGCCACCTCGTCGCTGCTGCGCAGCCAGGCGAATGCCAGCTCGCTGGCGGTCACCCCGACCAGCCGCAGATCCACGTCGTCGGCCAGCGGCACCTCGGCAAGGCCACGCAGCATCAGCATCTTCGTGCATTCCAGCGCGACGTCGTCGAGTTCGGCCTCCCGGCAGACCAGCTTCTCGCGCAGCGCCGCCCAGCCGAAGGTGACGCGCGCCACCAGCCCCCGGCCGATCTCGCGCGCCAGGCGGCTGGCGCCCTCGCCGTAGGCAATGGCGAACGTCTCCTTCGCCGCGCCCTCCAGCGCCGGCCAGGTCGCCAGCCCCGCGCTCGGCTCCACCAGGATCCACTGGCCGCGGCCGACATCGACATAGGCGAAGTCCGGCTGCATGCGCATCGGCTTGCCGCAGCCGGCGCAGGTCTCCCGCTGGAAGCTGCCGTCCAGGATCTGCGCGCGCAGATCGGGCCGGCGGTCGGCATTGACGCTGTACACCACCTCGAACGTGACCGTGCCGCGGCAGTACGGACAGCGCGCCGTCTCGGTCTGGAACAGGGACATCAGGCACCAACCTTCGCCGGAGCGTCTTTGACGTCGATTTCCGCCTTCAGCCACACCGCGTCGGCGTGGGTCTTGGGCAGCTTCTTGAGGTAATACATCGCATAGAGTTCGGCGAACCACTCGCCCGGCGCGCGGAACTGATACTGGCTGATGCCGCGCGGCCGCACGCCGAGCGAATAGCTCACCCAGGTGGTCTTGTAGGCCTGCTGATACACGCGGCTGTCGATCGCCCATTTGCCGGCAGCGCTGGCCCCCTGGTCCCACAGGCCCGAGTTGCCGCCGGTGATCCGGATCGCCCGGCACAGCGCGACCGCCGGATGCGCCTCCAGCTTCGCCCGGTCCTTCGGCGTCATCGTCGTTGCAAACCCGCGCAGCCGCGAGAGCAGCCGCGCCACCTCGGCGGCGGCGGGGACCTTGCGTTCGAGGATGGCGGCGATCACCCCCTGCAACTCGATGCGCAGCGATTTCCAGTCGCGCGACACCTTTGGCCGCGCGTTGTTGACGTTGGTATCGGTATTCGCGGGCCAGGAATTGTCGCGGGTGAATGTCTCGCGGTCCGCCTCAGCCAGCACGATGCCCGGATCGGCGAGCATCGCGCGGGTGATCTCCTCGTCGGACTTGGTGGCGAAGACCTCGGTGACCTGGGCGCCGGTTCGATCCCAGTCGGTCAGGTCGATGGTGCCCTTGTCGAGCACCCCGTCCAGCACCTTGGTCAGCTGCCGCTGGTCGTACGGCTTCTCCCAGCCTGTCAGAAACCCTTTCTTTCCGGCAACGATCGTGGCGATGTCCTCCCGCTCCTCGCTCTTCCAGCCGCCGTATTTGTCGTCCAGCTCCCGCCCGCCCATGAAGCCCAATCGGTCGTCCACCGCGTGGCCGATCTCGTGCAGCGTGGTGATGCTGAAGGAATCGACCTTGGTCTTCGTGCCGTCATCGCGCTTGTAGTTCTCCGACGTGAACGCGAACGTGCCGGTGCGGCCGAGTTCGAGATAGATGTAGTCGCCCGGCCGGCCGGTGGCCTGGTCGCCTTGCTTGTAATAGATCGAGGCGCCTTCCGGCCCGCTCTTGACCCGCTTGATGTTCTTCAGGCTGTCGTTGTCGCGGACCTGCCATTCCGGCACGCTGCCCAGCACCTTGTAGAGCTTCGGCAGCGCCTTCGTCGTCATCTGGCCTTCCAGCGTGTCGATCTTGAAGCGCGCCTTCAGCGCCGCCTTCACGATCTCCTTCGCTTCCTCGGTCTCGGCCTTGCCGCCGAGCGCTTCGACCATCGTGTCGAGCGTCTCCAGACCGTCCGGCGCCGCGGCGGTCTCCCGCATCTCGCGCTCCAGCTTGCGCGCCTTCGCCGGCTTCAGCGCCGCCTCGGCCTCCTGGCGGATCTCGGTGTAGTCCTCGAACTTGATCTCCCGCGCCGCCGTGCCCTTGCCGATATTGCTGAGGCGGACCGCGAAGCCGGTGACGATCTGCTTCGTCGTCGCGTCCTGCTCGGCGAGCGGCTGCAGCAGCTTCACGGCGTCGATCGCCTCCGTGCGACGCGCGTCCACCATCTCCTGCGTGATGGTCCGCTGCCTGATCCCGAGTTTTTCCAGCAGGCCCATTGCCACCCCTTCCCGTCCAATCAGCCCGAGTCCATCATCCCAATGCGGCGGCGATGGCCTGCAGCCGCGCGATCAGCGGCCCGGTCACCTGCGTCTGCGGCAGCACTTCGTTGCCGTCGAGCTCGTTCATGATCGGATCGCTGGTGACCAGCCTGGTCATGCGCAGCAGGCTGGCGCGCGCCGCCGCGACCAGCGTCGGCCGCTTGGCCGGGTCCGCCTTCAACACGTCGTCGAGCTTTTCGTTCAGCGCGTCGTTGAGGTCATCGGCCAGGCTCGCGAGCGTCTGGTCGGCCTTGGCCAGTTGCGGCGCCTGCGCGGTGTCGTCGCCGAACCGGGTCTGCAAGGTCTGGCGCAGCAGCCCGATTGCCCTGGTGGCCTGCCGCTGCACCTCGATGAACTCGATCCGCGCCTTGCCGAGCTTCACCAACGACACCCCGGTCCCGCCCGCCTGCCCGCCCTGCGGCGTGATGCCAAGCACGCGGGCGACCCATTCCTGCTTCGCCGCGGCGTTGCTGTCACTCATTTCGTACCAGGCTCCATGTCGCACGGCCCCGACCGCCGCAAGGGCCGCATCCTAGCCCATCTTATTCACCGCATGGCAGGGATTCGCTGACGGGCATGGTACAAACGTCTGGAATCGCATAGAGATTGGTTATCGACGCCACTCTCCATGACTGGACAGAATCTGCCATGCCCGCCACCGACGACGATACGCTTCTACCATTCTCCTTGCCAAGCATCTTGCAGAAGAAGGTCACGGCCGCGTTCGACGGCGGGCTGATCAGTTCGGACGGTGGCGTTTTGCTTTTGGCCGGTGCCGACAAGCGACTTGGCCTGATCGACACACTGGCTGCGATCATCCCCGACCATCGCGACCGCAACCTGATCACCCATTCGATGGCAGACATTCTGCGTGCTCGCGTGTTCGCCATCGCCTGCGGCTACCCGGACGCCAATGATCTGGATGATCTGCGCAAGGACCCCGCTTTCAAACTCGCCTGCGGGCGGCTGCCAGAAAGCGGCGACGATCTGGCCTCGCAACCCACGATGTCACGCTGGGAGAACGCGCCAGACCTGCGCACCTTGTTCCGGCTGACGGGGGGCATGGTGGACCTGTGGTGCAAGAGCCACCGGCGCGCGCCGAAGGCGATCACCCTCGATATCGACGATACCGCAGACACGGTGCACGGCCATCAGCAGTTGTCGCTGTTCAATGCGCACTATGACGAACGCTGCTTCCTGCCGATCCATGTCTACGATGCAGGCACCGGCCATTGCGTGCTGACGATCCTGCGCCCAGGGAAGACGCCGGATGGCAAGGAGGTGAGAGCCCATCTACGTCGTCTGGTGCGACGCATCCGGCTGCACTGGCCACACACACGCATCACTATCCGCGGCGACAGCCATTACGGCCGACGTGAGGCGATGGACTGGTGCGAGCAGAACCGTGTCCGCTATATCTTCGGTCTGTCCACCAACACGATCCTTGCCGCTCAGGTCTTCATCAAGTCCGATGATGTGTGCGTCCGGCGCGCGATCGCCAACCTCGATGTGGTGCGCGACTACACCGAAACCCTCTATGGCGCCAAATCCTGGTCGCATCCCCGCCGCGTCGTGGCACGGATCGAGGCGACGCGAAAAGGTCTCGATATCCGCTATATCGTTACCAACATCACCTACGGCACCGCCGAGTGGCTCTACGACAGTCTCTACTGCGCACGTGGGCAGGCAGAGAACCTGATCAAGCGGCACAAGAGCCAGCTGGCCTCGGACCGGACGAGTTGCCGTTCGCCGCTGGCCAATCAGATGCGGCTGATCCTGCACACCGCCGCATACTGGCTGACGCTGACCGTGCGCGATGCCATCCCTTGCATGCAGCCGTTGGCCCGCAGCGAATTCTCCACCATTCGGCTGCGGTTGCTGAAGATTGCAGTGCGGATCAAGGAGACTGCAACTCGCATCAAGCTGGCATTCGCTGCCAACTGCCCCGACGCTGCCCTGTTTCGTGGGTTGGTTGGTGCGCTGATCCTGCGTCCAACGTAAGCGGTGGGACGAGTGTCCCGGTCGAACCCTGTCCGATCAACCTCCAACACCTTGCAGAGACGATCTAAAACACGGTCAAGCGTGCCGAAGGCGAGGCATGCACGTTATAGTTGTTGATACGTAATGGTATGGCGGCCGGCTGGTTCGGTGAATAAGATGGGCTAGAGACCCGGCAATCGCCAGTGCAAGCACCACCTGGCACTGCGGCGGTCTCCCGACCGCGCACCACCGGCGCGCGCCCCGGCGGCCCTAGACCAGCTTGTCCAGCTCGCGGATGATCGCCTCGCCCATCACCGAGGTGCCGACGCGCGCGGTGCCCGGCCCCATCACGTCGGCGGTGCGCAGGCCGCTGCCCAGCACCCTGGTGCAGGCACTCTCGATCAGCGCGGCGTCCTCGTCCATCGCGAACGAGTAGCGCAGCAGCATCGCGAAGCTGAGGATCTGCGCCATCGGGTTGGCGATGCCCTTGCCGGCGATGTCGGGCGCGCTGCCGTGGATCGGCTCATACAGCGCGTGGCGCTTGCCGGACGGCTGCACCGCGCCGAGCGTCGCCGAGGGCAGCATGCCCAGGCTGCCGGTGAGCATCGAGGCAAGGTCGGACAGCAGGTCGCCGAAGATGTTCGACGTCACGATCACATCGAACTGGCGCGGGTTGCGCACCAACTGCATGGCGCAGTTGTCGGCGTACATGTGGGACAGTTCGACATCGGCGAACTCACGTTGGTGCAGTGCGGTAACGGTCTGCCGCCAGAACAGGCCGGACTGCATGACATTGGCCTTCTCCACGCTGCACAGGCGCTGCTGCCGCTTGCGCGCCAGCTCGAAGCCGACGCGCGCGACGCGCTCGATCTCGCCGGTGGTGTAGCTTTCGGTGTCGTAGCCGCGCTGCTCGCCGTTCGGCAGGGTTTCGACCCCGCGCGGGGTGCCGAAATAGATGCCGCCGGTGCTCTCGCGCACGATCATCAGGTCGAGGCCGCGGATCACCTCCGGCTTCAGCGTCGAGGCATCGACCAGCGGATCGAGCACGATGGCGGGACGCAGGTTGGCGAACAGGTCAAGTTCCTTGCGCAGCCGCAGGATGGAGATCTCCGGGCGCTTGTCGAAGCCCAGCGCGTCCCATTTCGGCCCGCCCACGGAACCGAACAGGATGGCGTCGACGTCCCTCGCCTTTTGCATCGTCTCCTCGGTGATCGGCACGCCGCGCGCATCGAGCGAGGCGCCGCCGACCAGGTCCTCCGACAGCTCGAACGTCACCATGCGGCGGCGATCCATCCAGTCGATCACCCGACGGACCTCGTGCATCACCTCGGGGCCGATCCCGTCGCCCGGCAGGACCAGGAGCTTCTTGTTGGCGGGCATTGGCGTTTCCTGTTCGCGTGTGGATCAGGCGCTGGTGGTGCTGGGCATCCAGGGCTGCGCCTGGCGCCGCGCGGTCTCGTAGCTGTCGATCTTCGGACGGTGCTGCAGCGTCTGGCCGATGTCGTCCAATCCGTTCAGCAGCAGGTGCTTGCGGAACGGATCGATCTCGAAGTGGATCTCCTCGCCGTTCGGGCGGATGACCACCTGGCGCGCCAGATCGATGGTGACGCGCGCGTTGCCGCCGAGCCTGGCGTCGTCGATGAGCTGGTCGCAGACCTCGCGCGGCAGGCGGATCGGCAGGATGCCGTTCTTGAAGCTGTTGTTGTAGAAGATGTCGCCGAAGCTCGGCGCGATCACGCAACGGATGCCGAAATCCAGCAGCGCCCAGGGGGCGTGCTCGCGCGACGAACCGCAGCCGAAATTCTCGTGCGCGATGATGATCTGCGCTTTGCGCCACGGCTCCTGGTTCAGGATGAACTCGGGCCGTTCCTTGCCGTCCGCATCGAAGCGCAACGTGTCGAACAGGTGCACGCCGAGGCCGGAGCGCTTGATCGTCTTGAGGAAGCGCGCGGGGATGACCTTGTCGGTGTCGATATTGGCCATCGGCATCGGCGCGGCGACGGCGGTCAGGGTGGTGAATGCGTCCATCGGGTTTCTCCGCAGGGCAACGCCCTCGCTACGTCATGGCCGGCGAAGGCCGGCCATCCACGACTTGTTAATGCTCCAGCGCCACCAATGCACGCATGCGAGGTGGCTAGGTCTACATCATGACCAACCGGCCAAACGGGACGCTGTACGTCGGCGTGACGAACGACATCGCGCGCCGGGCATACCAGCATCGGACGGGGACCGGTGGGTTCACCCGGCGCTACCAGTTGAACAAGCTGGTCTATGCCGAGCGGCACGAGGACATCGTCTCCGCCATCCAGCGGGAGAAGAACATCAAGGGATGGCCGCGGGCGTGGAAGGTTCGGCTGATCCAGGGGATCAATCCCGAGTGGGCGGATTTGTACGACAGCCTGGCGTGAGCTGCCGAAGGTTCTTGCCGGTTGGACCGCCCGCAAGTCGTGGATGGCCGGCCTTCGCCGGCCATGACGAGGAGGCGGCGGTCCGTGCGGCCGAACCGTCACCGTCCGCGCCCCCAGTCCGTGACACTCCCCACACACGCAAGCTCACATCAACGCACTCACACCAACTCGCGCACATCGCTCAGCCGCCCGGTCACCGCAGCGGCGGCGGCCATCGCCGGCGAGACCAGATGCGTGCGCCCGCCGGGGCCTTGCCGCCCCTCGAAGTTGCGGTTCGAGGTGCTGGCGCAGCGCTGGCCGCGGGTCAGCTTGTCGGGGTTCATGCCCAGGCACATCGAGCAGCACGGGTCGCGCCACTCGAACCCGGCCTCCAGCAGCACGCGGTCCAGCCCCTCCTGCTCGGCCTGCCGCTTGACCAGCCCCGAGCCCGGCACCACCAGCGCCTGCACGTTGGGCGCGACCTTGCGGCCCTTGGCCACCGCGGCGGCGGCGCGGATGTCCTCGATCCGCCCGTTGGTGCAGGAACCGATGAACACCACGTCGATCGCCACCTCGGTCAGCTTCTGCCCCGGCGTCAGCGCCATGTAGTCGAGCATGCGCTGCATCTGTGCCCGCTCGCCGTCATCGGCGACGTTCGCCGGGTCCGGAACGACGCCGGTCACCGGCACCACCGCCCCGGGATTGGTGCCCCAGGTCACCATCGGCGCGATCGTTCCGGCAGATAACGTTACGCTGGCATCATAGACCGCCCCCGGATCGGTCGGCAGGGTGCGCCAGTAGGCCACCGCCTGCTCGAATGCCGCGCCCTTCGGGGCGAACTCGCGGCCCTTGACGTAGGCGAAGGTCTGCTCGTCCGGCGCGATCAGCCCGGCGCGCGCGCCGGCCTCGATCGTCATGTTCGACACCGTCATGCGCCCGGCCATGTCCAGCGCGCGGATCGCCTCGCCGGTGTATTCGATCACATGGCCGATGCCGCCCGCGGTGCCGATCTTGCCGATGATCGCCAGCACGATGTCCTTGGCCGAGCAGCCGAAGCCCAGCGTGCCGGTCACCTCGATCCGCATGTTCTTCGCCGGCGCCTGCAGCAGCGTCTGGGTGGCGAGCACGTGCTCCACCTCCGAGGTGCCGATGCCGAAGGCCAGCGCGCCCAGCGCGCCGTGCGTCGAGGTGTGGCTGTCGCCGCAGACGATCGTCGTGCCCGGCAGGCGACAACCCCAGCTCCGGGCCGATGATGTGCACGATGCCCTGGCGCACATCCAGGATCGGGATGTACGGCACGCCGAACGCCTTGACGTTGCTCTCCAACGTCTCGACCTGGATGCGGCTGTCCGGTTCCTTGATGTCCGCCGGAACGCGTGACCCGACGGTCGGGATGTTGTGGTCGGCCACCGCGATCGTGCAGTCCGGCCGGCGCACCGTGCGGCCCGCCAGGCGCAGGCCCTCGAAGGCCTGCGGGCTGGTCACCTCGTGCACCAGATGGCGGTCGATGTAGAGGATGCAGGTGCCGTCCGGCAGCCGCTCGACGACATGGCTGTCCCAGATCTTGTCGAACAGCGTCCGTGGCTTGGTTCCGGACATGCGTGGTTTCCCCCTGGCTGCGACTGGGATTTTACTCGGTGGCGGGCGCTTCGGCGCTGGTTGTCGCACCGGCGGCAGCCGCCGTCACGGCGCCCGCGGCATCGCCCGAGGCCGCGGCACCGGTGGTGCTGCGCGCCTTCTCGGCAATGCGGGCGGATTTGCCCGAGCGGCCGCGCAGGTAATACAGCTTGGCGCGGCGCACATCGCCGCGGCGCACCACCACGATCTCGGCAATGGTCGGCGAATACAGCGCGAAGACGCGCTCCACCCCCTCGCCATAGCTGATCTTGCGCACGGTGAAGTTGCTGTTCAGCCCCTTGTTGGAGCGCGCGATGCACACGCCCTCGAACGCCTGGGTGCGGGTGCGCTCGCCTTCCACCACCTTCACCGAAACGCGCACCGTGTCGCCGGGCACGAACTGCGGCACCGGGCGGGCGGCCAGCAGCTTTTCCATCTGCTCCGCCTCGTAGCGTTGGATGATGTTCATCATGGTGTCCTTTCGTCCTGATGCATTACGGCGCGGTGACCGGGCTGGCAACCGGCGCCGTGTGGGTGGCTGCGACGCGCCGTGCCCACAGGTCGGGGCGGCGGTCGCGGGTGAGGCGTTCGGCTTCGGCGCGCCGCCAGGCGGCGACCGCTGCGTGGTGGCCGGACAGCAGAACCTCCGGCACCGCGCGGCCCTGCCATTCGGCGGGGCGGGTGTAGTGCGGGTATTCCAGCAGGCCGGCGGTGAAACTTTCCTCGACGGCGCTGTCGGCGGCGCCCATCACGCCGGCCAGCAGGCGGACGCAGGCGTCCAGCACGACCAGCGCCGGCAGCTCGCCGCCGGACAGCACGTAGTCGCCGATGCTGACCTCGCGCATGGCGCGGGCCTCGATGACGCGCTGATCGACGCCCTCGTAGCGCCCGGCGAGCAACACCACGCCAGGGCCGGCAGCCAGCCGGGCCGCGTCGTGCTGGGTGAACGGCAGGCCGCGCGGGGTGAGGCAGAGCAGCGGGCGGTCATCGGCCACCGAGGCGATCGCGGCATCGACGATGTCGGGCCGCAGCACCATGCCGGCGCCGCCGCCGAACGGCGTGTCGTCCACGGTGCGGTGCCGATCGGTGGCAAAATCGCGGATGTTGACCGCCGCCAGCGACCACAGGCCGGAGGCCAGCGCGCGGCCGGCCAGCGACAGGCCGAGCGGGCCGGGAAACATCTCCGGGAACAGCGTCAGCACGGAGGCGCGCCAGGTCATGGCGGCACCAGCCGGGTCGCGGCGGCGTCGCAAGATGACGACTCTCCCCCTCCCCTTGAGGGCTTGGGCCGCGAAGCGGACCACGGGTGGGGGGAGGGGTCGGTGCGCACGGAACGGTGGTGCGACCCTGGCACCGCCCCCTCCCCCCAACCTTGGTCCGCTTCGCGGCCCAAGCCCTCAAGGGGAGGGGGAGTTTCTTTTTGCTCCTTGCTGGCTTCTACTTCTTCCGGGGGCGAGACGACCACCCGCCCGCCGGCGATATCGACCTCGGGCACCGCGGCGCGGGTGAACGGCACGATCAGCGGGGCACCATCGCGCGCGATCTCCAGGCTGGCCCCGGCGCCATAGTCGTGCACCGCGGCAACCCGGCCAAGCGCCGCCCCGGCGGCATCGACCGCGTCCAGCCCGATCAGATCGGCCAGGTAGAACTCGTCGTCATCCGGCACCGGCAGCCGCGCGCGCTCGATATACAGCCGCATGTTGGTCAGCCGCGCCGCCGCATCGCGATCGGCCACGCGCAGCTTCACGCCATCGCACAGTTCGGTCAGCTCGGCGATGCCCTCGCCCCGCCAGGCCAGCGTGAACTGCCGCCCCCTGCCGTCCGACAAGGGACCGTACTCGGCCAGCGCCGCCGGCGTCGCCGTGTAGCTGGTGACGTGCACCAGCCCACGCACGCCGTGCGGCCGGCCGATCACGCCCAACAGGATGCTGGTCTCGGGCACCGATCGCTCAGGCGGTCGCCGCGGCGGCCTTGGCGCGCTCCTGCGCCTTCTTCTTCGGCGCCGACTTGACCGGCTGCTCGCGATACGCCGGCATCGGCGCGAGACCCGCCTTGCCGAGGAACCGTGCCACGCGGTCGGTCGGCAGCGCGCCCTGGCTCATCCAATGCTGGATCCGCGCATCGACCAGGCGGATGCGGTCGGCGTGCTCGGCCGGCAGCATCGGGTTGTAGCTGCCCAGCTTCTCGATGAACCGCCCGTCGCGCGGGCTGCGGCTGTCGGCCACGCACGATGTGGTAGTACGGCCGCTTCTTGGCCCCCGCGCGGGCGAGGCGGATCTTCAAACCCATCGATCGGTTTCTCCTGCAGTGTCCGTTGTGAGTGTTCGTTGCATCGGCGTTCGCCGGATCGGCGCGCGCCGAATTGGCCTTCGTTCAGTACGGGCGGCGCCCGCCGCCAAAGCCGCCGCCGCCCCCCATGCCCGGCATCAGCGCGCCGATGCCCTGCCGCATCAGCCCCTTCTGGCCCAGCTTGTTCATCCGTTTCATCATCGTCGTCATGTCGTCGAACTGCTTCAGCAGCTTGTTGACCTCCTGCACCGAAGTGCCCGACCCGGCCGCGATGCGCTTCTTGCGGCTGGCCTTGATGATGTCCGGCTGCGCGGCGCTCCTTCGCCGTCATGGACGAAATGATCGCCGCCTGGCGCTTCAGGATCGTGGTATCCAGGTTGGCCTCGGCCAACTGCGCCTTGACCTTGCCGACACCCGGCAGCATGCCGAGGATGCCCGACAGGCTGCCCATCTTGGTGATCTGCTTCAGCTGGCTGGCATAGTCCTCCAGGTCGAATTTGCCCTTGCGTCATCTTGCGCGGCAAGTCTTTCCGCCTCTGCCTGGTCGATCGTTTCGGCGGCACGCTCGACCAGCCCGACGATGTCGCCCATGCCCAGGATGCGGCCGGCGACCCGCTCGGGATGGAAATCCTCCAGCGCGTCCAGTTTCTCGCCGACGCCGACCAGCTTGATCGGCGCGCCGGTGACCGCGCGCATCGACAGCGCCGCGCCGCCGCGGGCATCGCCGTCCATCCGGGTCAGGACGATGCCGGTGACGCCGACCGCCGTCGTTGAACGCCTTGCGCCGTGTTCACCGCGTCCTGGCCGGTCATCGCATCGACCACCAGCAGCGTCTCGGCCGGGTTGGTGGCGGCTCGAATCGCCTTGACCTCGTCCATCAGCGCTTCGTCGATCGACGAGGCGCCCGGCGGTGTCGAGGATGACGATGTCGAACCCCTCGCGCCGGCCGGTGTCCATGGCGCGGCGCGCGATCTCCACCGGCGTCTGGCCGGCGATGATCGGCAGGCAGGCCACCTCGGCCCGCTCCGCCAGCTGCTGCAACTGCAACTGCGCCGCCGGGCGCTGGGTGTCCAGACTGGCCAGCAGCACCTTCTTGCGCTGCTTCTCGCGCAGCCGCAGCGCCAGCTTGCCCGCCGTGGTCGTCTTGCCCGAGCCCTGCAACCCGACCATCAGGATCGGCACCGGCGCGACGGCGTTGAGGTTGAGCGGCACCGCCCCCTCGCCGCCCAGCGCGTCGACCAGCGCGTCGTTGACGATCTTGACGACCTGCTGGCCGGGCGTGACGGAGCGCAGTACCTCTACGCCCACCGCGCGCTCGCGCACCTTGGCGATGAAGTCGCGCACCACCTGCAGCGCCACGTCGGCGTCCAGCAGCGCCAGGCGAACTTCCCGCAGCGCCTCGGTGACGTCGGCCTCGCTCAGCGCGCCGCGCCGGCGCAGCCGGTCGAACACGCCGGACAGCTTGTCGCTCAGGGCTTCGAACACGACGCGGTCACTCCAAAACGAGAACGCGCCGCTGCGCGAACCCTCGCGGAGCGGCGGAGCCCCCGCATCAGGCGGGGACCGGAACCCAAAGGACCCGGATGCGCGCCTTATGCGCGGCCACGCCCCAAGACGTCAAGCACGCGGCCCGGCGAAGCCCAGCCTCGTGCGTGCGCACGGCAAGGTCAGGGCTCCGCCCTGAAACCCGCCAGGGGGGCGTTGCCCCCCTGGACCCCCCACCAGAGGCGGAGCCTCTGGAACTCCATCCCTGGGAGTGTGGGGATGGGGAGGGGGCGTATGGGCGCGGCGAAGGGGCGTCCGGTGCACCGGACGCCCCTTCGCCGCGCCCATACGCCCCCTCCCCATCCCCACACTCCCAGGGATGGGTTCCAAGGGCTGTGCCCTTGGCGGGGGTGCAGGGGGCAGCGCCCCCTGCCGGGGTCCAGGGGCGGAGCCCCTGGCCTTGCCATGCCCACCCACGCGGCTGGACTTCGCTGGGTCGCGGTGCTGAAACGCCTCGGCGCCGTCCGCGGCAGGAGGCTGACGATGAGCATTTACACTGGCCCGGTGTTCGAGATGGCGTGCCAGCAGTTCGCCGTGATCGCCGACTATCTGGAGATCCCCGACGACGAGCGCGACCGGGTGCTGTATCCGAAGCGTGCCATCGCGGTGTCCTGCCCGATCCATCGCGACGACGGCAGCACGGCGGTGTACCAGGGCTATCGCGTGCAGCATCACCTGACGCTCGGGCCGACCAAGGGGGGCACGCGGTTCTCGCCCACCCTGAATATTGGCGAGGTCGCCGCGCTGGCGGTCTGGATGAGCTGGAAATGCGCGCTGGCCGGGTTGCCCTACGGCGGCGCGAAGGGCGGTGTCGCGGTCGATCCCTACGCCATCTCCAAGCGGGAGCTGGAGGCGGTCTCACGGCGCTACATGCAGGAGATGATCCCCTTCGTCGGACCGCATATCGACGTGATGGCCCCCGACATGGGCACCAACGAGCAGGTGATGGCGTGGTTCATGGACACCTACTCCATGTACCAGGGCAAGACGGTGACCGAGATCGTCACCGGCAAGCCGGTTGCCACCGGCGGCACCGAGGGACGGCGCGAGGCGACCGGGCGGGGCATCGCCTATCTGACCGATCGGGCGATGCAACGGCTTGGCATCGCGCCCGCCGGCGCCACCGCGGTGGTGCAGGGGTTCGGCAATGTCGGCAGTGTGACCGCGGCGGCGCTGGCCGAGCGGGGCCTGAAGATCCTCGGCGTGTCGGACCACACCGCGTGCTATTTCGACCCCAAGGGCCTGCCGCTCGACGCGCTGCTGGCGCATGCCGCCAGGCATGGGGTGCTGAAGGGCTTCTCCAACCAGCTTGCGCTCGATCCGGCGGAGCTGCTGGCGCAGAAATGCGACGTGCTGGTGCCGGCGGCGGTGGAGCGGGTGATCGACGCCGGGATGGCCGGCCGGCTGCAATGCCGGGTGCTGGCGGAGGGGGCCAATGGCCCGACCACGCCGGAGGCGGACGAGGTGCTGAACCAGCGGCGTGACGAGATCTTCGTCATCCCCGACATCCTGTGCAACGCCGGCGGCGTGGTGGTCAGTTATTTCGAGTGGGTACAGGACCTGCAGCAGTTCTTCTGGGACGAGACCGAGGTGATGGACAAGCTCTATCACGTGCTGGATCGGGCATTCGGCCAGGTGCTGGCGCGGGCCGACAAGGACAAGGTGCCCTACCGGACAGCGGCCATGGCGATCGGCGTGGCCAAGGTGCGCAACGCCAAGAACACGCGCGGGCTGTTTCCCTAGCCCGGATGTCTCCCACTGTTGCGGGATGATGGCGAAGGGCATTGTCGCCGCAACGGCTTTTCGTGCCACCGCCAATACAGGTTGTATTCGCACGGCGCGAACAGCCGTTGCGTTGGCAAGGACCAAGCCAGCGCCCGCGAGAGTGGGAGACATCCGGGCTAGGCCACGCGACGCCGGCCTCGGGCGGCATGGCGGCGCGATCCACCCCATCGGCGATGAAAAAAATTGCTCTTATGGCGAACTCTGTTGGCTGGGATTCTGCCGCCGCCGGCGCAGCAAAGCCAGCAAGCCAGAATAACACAGAGACCACGGAGACAGGCACACGGAGGGCACGGAGAAGGATATCCTGCGCTCCGCGCGAGAACCCGGCGAACTGCCCGCCGGGGAATGCCCACCGGGGAATGCCTTGCACGCAACGCAAGCAAGTCTTCTCCGTGCCCTCCGTGTGGCTGCCTCCGTGGCCTCCGTGTTATTCTGGCTTGCTGGCTTTGCTGCGGTTGCCCCGGGTCGCTGCGTACCGGCGGCACAGTCCACCCCCGGGTCGTCCGATCACCCAACCCGCCGCGCGATAACAGCGAAAAAATTCACGCGCGTCCAGGGGTGTGATCCACGTCACACCCAGGCCCGGTTGTCCATGCCACTGTGTCCACACCGATCGGCGCTGCCCCAACACCCGCGCCGGCCGGTCGGGCCGCATGGCCCAGGTCAACCCGGACCTTCCCTTTGGCCCGGCCGCCCGCGTGGCGGCCGGGCCACTTTTTTGCCCGCGCCCATCGTTGCCGATGCGGTCCTTGCCGATCCGGTCCTTGACGGTGCGCATCTTTGACGGTGCCACGCCGCCCGCCTAGGCTGCGGCCCGCCCCGTTCAGGACAAAGGCATGCCGGCCCCGCTTTCGCTTGGAATAGATATCGGCGGCACCTTCACCGATATCGTCGTCTTCGATCCCGCGACCGGCCAGGCACGCATCGGCAAGGTCAGCACCACCCCGCACGATCCGGCCGAGGGCGCGGTGGCCGGGGTGCGGCAGGTGCTGGCCGCGCACCGCATCGCGCCGGAGCGGATCGGCCGGGTGGTGCATGCCACCACGCTGTTCACCAACGCGCTGATCGAGCGCAAGGGCGCGCGCACCGGGCTGATCACCACGGCGGGGTTTCGCGACACGCTGGAGATCGGGCGGGAGCGCAAATACGAGCTGTACAACCTGTTCATCGAGATGCCGCGCCCGCTCGTGCCGCGCCCGTGGCGGCGCGAGGTGGCCGAACGGCTCGCGCCGGACGGAACGGTGGAGATCCCCCTCGACATCGACGCGTTGCTGCGCGAGGCAGCGGCACTGGTCGCCGACGGGGTCGAAAGCCTGGCCGTGGTGTTCCTGCACGCCTACGCCAACGCCGTCCACGAACGGCTGGCGGCGGCGGCGCTGACGCAACGGTTTCCCCAGCTGTCGCTGTCGCTGTCATCGGACATCGCGCCGGAGATCCGCGAGTATCCGCGCGCCAGCACGACGGTGGCGAATGGCTATGTGCGACCGCTGGCGGAACGCTACCTCGATCGGCTGGAGGCGCGCTTGCGCGATCTCGGCATAGCCGGCGGGGGCATCGCCGGCGGGTTTTTCCTGATGCTGTCCTCCGGCGGGCTGACCCATGTCGCGGAGGCCAAGCGCGCGCCGGTGCAGTTGCTGGAAAGCGGGCCGGCGGCCGGCGCGCTGGCCGGCGCCTGGTTCGGCCGCGGCGCGGAGTTGCAGCGCGTGCTGGCCTTCGACATGGGCGGGACGACGGCCAAGCTTGCCCTGGTGGATGGCGGTGCGCCGGTGGTCGCCTGGGGGTTCGAGGCGGCGCGGGCGAAGCGCTTCCTGCGCGGCTCCGGCCTGCCCATCCAGATCGCCACCATCGAGCTGATCGAGATCGGCGCCGGCGGCGGATCGATCGCCCGGCGCAGCGAACTGGCGACGTTGCAGGTCGGACCGGACAGCGCCGGCGCCGATCCGGGCCCGGCGTGCTACGCAACCGGCGGCACGGCACCGACGGTGACCGACGCCGATCTGCTGCTGGGCTATCTCAACGCGGATTTCTTCCTGGGCGGCGCGATGCGCATCGACGCCGCAGCCGCGGCGCGGGCGGTGGACGGGCTGGCCGCCACGCTGGGGATGGACCGGCTGCGCACGGCGTATGGCATCCACGACGTGGTGAACGAGAACATGGCCGGCGCCGCGCGCGTGGCGATCGCCGAACGTGGCCGCATCCCGCACGAATATGCGCTGATGGCGACCGGCGGTGCCGCGCCGGTGCATGCCTGGCAGGTGGCGCGCAAGCTGGGGGTGAAGCGGCTGGTGTGCCCGCCCGGCGCCGGGGTCGGCAGCACGATCGGCATGCTGATGGCGCCGGCGCGGGTGGATCGCGTGGCCTCGCTGAACGTTCCGCTGGCGCAGGTGGATTGGGCCGCGGTCGCGGCGGTCTTCGCGCGGCTTCGCGCGGAGGCCGAGGCGGTGATCGCCAGCACCGGCGCGGACCTCGCCGCCGCGCAGGCGGAGCATTTGGCGGATATGCGCTATGTCGGACAGGGCTCGGAGATCACCGTCGCTCTGCCGGCGGAGATCGATGCGACCGAAGTGCGCGCCGCCTTCGAAGCGGCGTATCGCGGGCTGTACGCCCGCACGCCGCCGGGCGCGGCAATCCAGTTCGTCGCCCTGCGGCTCGCGCTGTCGGCGCCGATGCCGGGCAGCGGTGGGCGGTTGGCGCAGCAGAACGGCGCGGGACCGGCGCTGAAGGGGACGCGCCAGGTGTGGTTCCCGGAGGCGAACGGACCGGTCGAGACATCGGTCTACGACCGCTACGCGCTGCGCCCGGGCGATGCGGTCAGCGGACCGGCGGTGTTCGAGGAGACCGAGAGCACCTTCGTCGTCGGCCCCGGCGGGCAGGCAACCGTGCTGGCGGACGGCACCATCGACGTGGAACTGCCATGACCGAAAGCTTCGACCCGATCACGCTGGAACTGCTGTGGCGCCGGCTGATCTCGCTGGTGGACGAGGCGGCGGCGGCGCTGGTGCGCACCAGCTTCTCCACCCTGGTGCGCGAGAGCTACGACTTCTCCTGCATCGTCACCGACGATCGCGGCCAGTCGCTGGTGCAGGCGACCGAGAGCATCCCCAGCTTCATCGGCACGCTGCCGGCGACGGTGAAGCATTTCCTGCGCTTGTTCCCGCCGGAAACCCTGGCGCCGGGCGACGTGCTGATCACCAACAACCTGTGGCTCGGCACCGGGCATCTGCCGGACATCACCGTCGCCAAGCCGATCTTTCGCCATGGCCGGCTGGTGGCGTTCAGCGCCTCGACCGCGCACGCACCGGATATCGGGGGGAAAATCCGCAGCCCGGAACCGCGCGAGGTGTTCGAGGAGGGCTTGCAGATCCCGCCCTGGAAGCTGCTCCGCGCCGGCGAGACGGACGCCACGCTGGTGGCGATCATCCGCCAGAACGTGCGCACCCCGGACCAGACGATGGGCGACCTATGGGCGCAGGTCGTCGCGCTCGATCTGATGGAGGAACGGCTCGGCACGCTGATGGAGGCCTACGCGCTGCCCGACCTGCGCGCGCTCGCCGGCGAGATCCACGGGCGATGCGAGCAGGCGATGCGCGCGGCGATCGCGGCGCTGCCGGACGGCACCTATCGCAGCGAGCTGCAGACCGACGGGGTGCTGGACCGGCCGGTGACGATCCGCATGGCGCTGACCGTCGCCGGCGACACGGTCCACATCGACTACGCGGGAACCGATCCGCAGGTGGATCGGGCGATCAACTGCGCGCTGTGCTACACTTATGCGATGTCGGTCTACGGGGTGAAGGTCTGCACCAGCCCCGCCCTGCCGAACAACGAGGGCGCGTTCCGCCCGATCACCATCCGCGCGCCGGACGGTTGCATCGTCAATCCGGTGTTTCCCGCCTCGGGCGGCTCGCGCATGCTGATCGGGCACTACCTGCCGATGCTGGTGTTCGGCTGCCTGGGGCAGATCGTGCCGCAGCGGGTGATGGCCGCCTGCGGCTCGCCGATGTGGGGGATGAACCAGTCGGGACTGCGCGATGGCGCCCCGGGCCAAGCCGGCGCACCGGGCGAACCGGCCAGGCCGTACGCCAACATGTTCTTCTTCAACGGCGGCATGGGCGCGACGATGCACGGCGATGGGCAGAGCTGCCTGTCGTGGCCGTCCAACGTGTCATCGACCTCGGTGGAGATCAGCGAGCACCTGGCGCCGCTGCGGTTTCATTACAAACGACTGCGCGAGGGCAGCGGCGGGGCCGGGCGCCATCGCGGCGGGCTGGGCCAGGAGATCCTGGTCGAATCCCGCTCCGCCACGCCGATCGCGGTGTCGTTCCTGGCCGAGCGCACGGTGTACCCGGCCTTCGGGATCGAGGGCGGCGAAGCCGGCGCGCCCGGCGTGCTGCGCATCAACGATGCCGCGGTGGATCCGAAACGCCAGTACATCCTGCAGCGCGGCGATAGCGTCCTGCTGGCCACGCCCGGCGGCGGCGGGCACGGCAGCGCGGCGGCGCGCGACCCCGGCGCATTGCATGACGATGCTATCGCGCGTTACACCCAGCCAACCGACCCATAAAACCACCAGGGAGCCTTCCGATGATCCGTCGCCGTACCGTGCTTGCCTCCGCCGCCGCCCTGCCGATGCTTGGCGCCCCCGCGTTGCGCGCCGCCACGCCGGTGAAGATCGGGGTGCTGTTTCCGCTGACCGGGAGCGCGGCCTCCGCCGGGCAGCAGGCGAAGACCTCGGTGGAGATCGCGCTCGACGTGGTCAACACGCCGCATCCGACGCTGCCGGAGCTGACGTTCGGCCCGAAGGGCGGGCTGCCCGGCCTGGGCGGGGCGACGATCGAGGCGATCTTCGTCGATCATCGCGGCGACCCGGCGATGGCGCAGAGCCTGACGCAGCGGCTGATCACCAACGACAAGGTCGCGGCGCTGCTGGGATCGTACCACTCCTCCTGCTCGCTGACGGCGACCGCGGTGGCCGAGCGCTACGGCGTGCCGTTCGTGGTGGCCGATTCGGTGGCCAACAACATCACCGAGCGCGGCTTCAAGTTCACCTTCCGCGTCACGCCGATCGGCGCCAACTTCGCCGCGACGTATATGCGCTTCTTCGCCGCCATGAGGCAGGCCGGCAAGACGATCGACAGCATCGCGCTGGTGAACGAGAACACCGACTACGGCACGCAGGTCGGCAACTCGATCGAGGCGGCGGCCAAAGCGGCGAAGGTGCCGCTCGCGCTGCGGATCCCCTACAACGCCAACGGCGCCGACGTCTCGGCGCAGGTGCTGCAGCTCAAGAGCGCAAACCCGTCGGTGGTGATCTTCGTCAGCTACGCCTCGGACGCGATCCTGTTCATGCGCACGATGAAGTCGCTCGACTACCTGCCGGCGATGATCCTGGCCGACGACGCGGGCTTCTCCGATCCCGCCTTCGTGCCCACCGTCGGCGCGCTCTCGCAGGGGCTGATGAGCCGCAGCGCCTGGAACCTCGGCCCCGCCGGCAGCCTGTCGGCCCGCATCAACGAGGTGTTCAAGGCCAAGACGGGGCACAACATGGACGATTCCTCCGCGCGCGACATGGAG
Organism: uncultured Alphaproteobacteria bacterium; assembly: GCA_963847615.1. Taxonomy (GTDB): domain Bacteria; phylum Pseudomonadota; class Alphaproteobacteria; order Acetobacterales; family Acetobacteraceae; genus Palsa-883. Next base: position 607,862 of record CAWKAN010000020.1, on the reverse strand, counting down.
GGGACGTTCGTGCTGGCCGACGCGCTGAACCGCGCCGGCTCGACCGACCCGGCGAAGCTGCAGGCGGCGCTGCAGGCCACCGACCTGCCGCAGAGCAAGATGGTCCCGGGCTACCTGGGCGTGAAGTTCGACGCCAGCGGGCAGAACGAACTGGGGGCGACGTATCTGACGCAGATCCGCGGCAAGGATTACGTCACCGTGTGGCCGGCAGGGGCGGGCGTGCCGGCGGTCACCTGGCCGATGACCGGGTGGCGTTAGCCACAGCGGCCCAGGCGGCGTAGGGCGGAAGCGGCGTAGGGCGGAAGCGGCGTAGGGCGGAAGCGGCGTAGGGCGGAACAGCGTAGCGCATTCCGCCGCTGCCTGATCGCCGCCCCGGCCACGAAACGTTCGGCGCCACGGTGTGGTGGCGGCGAACGGGTGGCGGAATGCGCTGCGCTGTTCCGCCCTACGGTTCCGCCCTACGGTTTCGCCCTTCGACTTGCGCTAAGCCGACAGCGCCGCGGGTTCGGTGCGCACGCGCTTGACCAGCAGCTTGTTCAGCGCGTGCACATAGGCGCGGGCCGAGGCGACGATCGTATCGGTGTCGGCGCCCTGGCCGTCCACCATCTTGCCGTTCTCCTCCAGCCGGACCGTGGTCTTCGCCTGCGCGTCGGTGCCCTCGGTGACGGCGCCGACCGAGAACAGCACCAGATTCGCGGTGTGCGGGAAGATCTGCTGGATCGCCTTGAAGGTGGCATCCACCGGGCCGTCGCCGGTCGCGGTGGCGGCGTGCACCACGCCGTCCACCTCCAGCTCCAGCTCCGCGCGCGGCGGCGACTTCGATCCGGCATGCAGGTCGAGCGAGACGAAGCGGATGCGCTGCGTGGTCGCGCATCACCTCGTCATCCACCAGCGCGACGATGTCCTCGTCGAACACCACCTTCTTGCGGTCGGCGAGATCCTTGAAGCGGCGGAACGCATCGTTCAACTGGTTGTCGCCGATCTTGTAGCCCAGCGTGTTCAGCTTGTCGCGGAACGCCGCGCGGCCGGAGTGCTTGCCCAGCACCAGGCTGTTCTTCGCCCAGCCGACGCTTTCCGGCGTCATGATCTCGTAGGTGCGCGGCGTTCTTCAGCACGCCGTCCTGGTGGATGCCGGCCTCGTGCGCGAAGGCGTTGCGCCCGACGATGGCCTTGTTCGGCTGCACGTCGAAGCCGGTGATGGTGGACAGCAGCTTCGAGGTGCGCAGCAGGTGTCGTGCGTCTCGATCCGGTTGGCTTGTAAGGGATCGCATCGTGCCGGGTGCGGATCGCCATTACGACCTCTTCCAGCGAGGCGTTGCCGGCGCGCTCGCCGATGCCGTTGATGGTGCACTCGATCTGCCGCACGCCGGCGCGGATCGCGGCGAGCGTGTTGGCGACCGCCAGCCCCAGATCGTTGTGGTTGTGCGTCGACAGGATGATCCTGTCGGCACCCGGCACGCGGGTGCGCATATCGGTGAACATGCGCTCCATGTCCTCCGGCAGCGCATAGCCGACGGTGTCGGGCAGGTTGATCGTGGTGGCGCCGGCGCGGATCGCCGCCTCGACGCAGCGGCACAGGAAATCCGGATCGCTGCGGGTGGCGTCCTCGGCCGACCACTCGACGTCGTCGGCGTGTTGGCGGGCGAGGCTGACGGACTCGACCGTGGCTGCAATCACCTCGTCCGGCGTCGAGCCGCAGCTTGTATTTCATGTGCAGGTCGGGGTGGCGATCACGATATGGATGCGCTTGCGCGTGCGCCGCGGCGCAGCGCCTCCGCGGCGCGCAGCATGTCCTCCGCGCCCGGCGCGGGCCAGGCTGGCGATCACCGGCGTGTCGGCGCGCTGGCCGATGCTTTCCGCGATCGCCTTGACGCTCTCGAAGTCGCCCGGCGAGGCGATCGCGAAAGCCGGCCTCCATCACGTCGACGCCCAGCTCGGTCAGCGCCTCGGCCATGCGGATCTTCTCGTTGAGGTTCATCGAGAAGCCGGGCGATTGCTCGCCGTCGCGCAGCGTGGTGTCGAAGATGATGATGCGGTCGTCGTCCAGCTTGCCGAAGCTGGGATGGTCGATGGTCATTGCTTGGGTCATTGCTTGGGTCATTGCTTGAGTCCCTTGGGGGGGGACTTGCTCCCTGGCGGGGCTCGGTCCCGTGTGTGGCGTGGTTCCTCGGGTGTTGGGCACGACATCAGCCTCAGGGGTTCCCCTGAGCGAGCCGGCGTTCAATGACCCGGCGCAGCGCTCAGGGGCGGCTAAGTCGAAGGAGGAGGCCGAGGGGCAGAAGGCGCAGCGGCGCGCGCGCGGCAGCGCGGACGGTCAGGCGACGGGGCGCGTGCCTCGGGACATGGGGTTTTTATAGGTGCCGTCGCGCCGACATGCAAGGGCAGCCTGCCTCGACCGCAGGGCAATCGGGTGAACGAAGGACGGTCAGGGCTCCGCCCTTGGCGGCACTTGTGGCGACGCCTGCTCAGGTGGCGTGGTTCGGTGCCGGCTCTCGTGGTGCGCCTCCGGCATCGCACGGCGGCGCCTTCGCCGCCGCCGCGCGATGCTGGCGAAGACGAATGCCGTCAGATTTACCCGCAGGCTCAGGGCGCCAATAAGCACAATGAGGACGCCGCCGAGACCATGATAGACGTAGCCGTATTCGGCGAGGGTGGCATTCGGCGCGGCGAGCGGTGGCAGCGACCAGCCCAGGAACGCGGTCAGCCGCCCCTCATAGCTTGCCAGCAGCCATCCGGACAGCGGCTGGAGCAACAGCAGCGTGTACAAGGCGACTGCGGCCGCCCGGCGAAGCCCCGGAAGCCAGTTCGGCAGCGGCCGCCTGCGGCGGGTCTTGTCGCGCCAGCGCGCCACCAGCGCGGCGATCAGCGTGACCAGCGAGAGCAAGCCCAGCCACTCGTGGCCATGCAGGAACGCCGCCCGCGCCTGAGCGGAGGACGTCTCCTCGCCGGCCACCGCCAGCACGAACGCCGCGGCGACGAACCCGATCGGCAGCCAATACAGTGCATGTGCGAAACGCTGGTGCATGCGTTTGCCTTTTGCCGCCGCCTCGCCTGCGGCCGGGCACCAGCATGGCGTGGCGCGCGGCCAGACACATTGATGCAGATCATACTCCGTTGGCACAGGATAGCCGGCCGGTGGCACGACCGAAGCGTGCCTGGCGCCGGCGGCACCGGAGATCGACGGCCACCGTGTCGGAGCGGACCGGAGCGCGGGGTCAGATCAGCGTGCTACCAGCCGGCGAAGCGGCTCAGAATCCAGGCGCGCTGCTGCCACAGGGTCAGCAGGCCGGCAATCACCATGACCGACACCGCGAACTGGCGGAAGCGCCGCAGATCGAGGCGGTGCAGCCAAGGGCGGGTCAACCATATGGCCGCCCCGGCGCCAGCGCCCGCAGAAATGCCATGCAGCACCAGGTCCCAGGTCAGCACACCAAACGCCAGGTATGCGGAAATCTTGATGAGCTGAATCGACAGCGAATTGACCGCGCGGGTGGCCAGCATCCGCTCCTTCGCCAGGCCGTAGTTGAGGTAGAACGGATTGGCGAGCAGGCCGCCAGCGCCGACAATGGCGGATGTCAGCCCGGAGACGAAGGAGACCGGTAGAAACCACGGCAGCCGCATCGGGAAGGACTGCGGGCGGTTACCCAGGCGGTACCTGCCACAGCGCGCTGACCAGGAACAGTCCGACGCAGGTCCGCAGCAGCTCCGTGCTGGCGCGGGTAAAGACCCAACCACCCAGCATCGCGCCCACCGATGCGCCGGGCAGATACCATCGCACCACACGCCATTCGATAAAGCGCCAGAACAGAACCATCCGGGCCGGACTGGCAATGAGGCTGGCGAACGTGATCACCGGGGCGATGGCATGCGCGGGCAGCAGCGCGGCAACGGCGGCCACGATCAGGATGCTGCCCCCGCCAGCCGACAGGGAGCTGATCGTCCAGCAGACAAAACCGGCCAGGAACAGCCCGAGGTTGATCATGGTCGTGTCCAAGGGATTAGCGCCGACGGCTCCGCGCGCCGCGGACCAGCACCCCGCCCGGGAAGCGCGTCATCCGCGCCTCACCCGCGGGCCGGCGCGTCGCGGCGGCGGTCGATCCATCCGGAGACATGGCGTGGTCTGGCGATGGTCATGCGGCGCTGACGGATTTGGCACGACCTGTGCCATTCGACACAATGACATGAGCCGGGGACAAACAGGCGGAGCACAGCGCCGGGACAAAGCCCTCGGACAAGGATTACCGGAGGCCGCGACCCGGCACGAAGAGTAGCGGGACGGGGAATACTGGCGGCTCGGCACCAGAACGCCTTGATCTTGGTCAACCATTCCAGGTTCGTCGGACCAGCGGGCCGGTCCATCACGGCGGGCTGAACCGGAATGCCCCGAGGAGGACACAATCGCCGAGCTGTACGACGCGGCTCTGACGCTCATCCGGGACCAGGAGAGCTGGGCGCCACCGATCGTCTTCGCGCTGGCGTTCGGCGAATTGCTCGCCTTCATCTCGCTGCTGCTGCCGGCGACCGTGATCCTGGTGGGCGTCGGCGGGCTGATCGGCACCGCCGGCATCGGATTCTGGCCGATCTGGCTTGCCGCTTTCCTGGGCGCGGTGCTCGGCGACTGGCTGTCGTACTGGCTCGGTCACCACTACCAGCACGAGATCGCACGGCTTTGGCCACTGTCGCGGCATGCCGATCTGCTGCCGCGCGGGGCGGCGTTCTTCCGCAAATGGGGGACGGTTGGCATATTCCTCGGCCGCTTCTTCGGGCCGCTGCGATCCGCCGTGCCGCTCGCCGCCGGGATTTGCGCGATGCCGCTGGTGCCGTTTCAAATCGCCAACGTGACCTCGGCGATCGTCTGGGCAACCTTCATCCTGACACCCGGGACGCTTGTCGCCAGGTGGCTGCTCTAACCCGCATTTCTCCCGCTGGCGAGGGATCATGGCGAAGCGCATTGGCGTTCCAGAACGGGTGCGCGCCGGCAATACGGGCTGCATTGGCAAGGCGCGAAACCCTTCTGGGGCGGCAAGGACCGAGCAGGCGTCCGCGCCCCGGTGAGAAACCCGGGACAAGAGGCGGCGTTTAGCTGCGTTCAAGCAGGTTGTTGCGCAAAATTCCGCTATATGCATCTCAGATTGACGCGGACGAACCTGGCCGTTACAGTGACGATCAGGTGTATGATCCGGTCCCGGCAAAAAAGCGTCAGCTCGGCAAGGCGCGCAGCGGTTCCCAGGGGCCGTTCGCCGCAGCCGTTCCGAGGGACCGCCCCATGACCCGGATCGGCTTGATGACGAAGACCCAATGAGAAAGGTCGCGCGATGTCGTCGAAACCGCTGAACTGGCGGATGCCGTCGGCCGACGGTACCGATCCCACCGGTTACACCGATCCCGCCTATTACTGGACGAACTTCGGCGCACCGGCCGGTCCGGACAGCACCGGCAGCACCTTCTTGCTGTCGTCCGCATCGCGGTCCGGGAACAATGGCGGGACCGGCGGCACGGTCAGCTCCGGGGCGGCGCTCGCGCCAACCATCGTGACCACCACCTCCTCCCCTCTGGTGGTCGACATCACCTGGGATTCGAGCGTCAGTTCGGCGCCTGCCGGGTTCACCGCCGGCGTCATCGCCGCCGTGCAGTACCCTGGAAAGCCAGTTCACCGACGCCGTCACCATCAACATCGACGTCGGCTACGGCGAGGTCGGCGGCAGCAGCCTGGGCAGCAACGCCCTCGGCGAGAGCGAGACCTACCTCACGAGCGTCAGCTATTCCCAACTCGTCGCCGCCCTGAAGGCGGATGCCACGTCGGCGACCGATGCGAGCGTGCTCGCCTCGCTGCCCGCGACCAGCCCGGTCAGCGGCACCTACTGGATCAGCACGGCCGAGGCAAAGGCGCTCGGCCTGGTGTCGGCCACCGCCTCGGCCCTCGACGGCTATGTCGGGTTCTCGAGCACGCTGCCCTTCACCTACAACGACAGCAGCGGCGTCGCGGCGGGAACCTACGATTTCATCGATGTGGTGCTGCATGAAATCACCGAGGTCATGGGCCGCCTGCTGTTGACGGGCTCGACGATCGGCTCGACGCCGCACAGCTACACCCTGCTGGATCTGCTGCATTATGCCGCTTCCGGCACGCGCGATTTCTCCGCCTCCACGCCGGGTTACTTCTCGGTCAACGGCGGCGTCACCAATCTGGGCAATTTCAACACGGTTTCCGGCGGCGACGCCGGTGACTGGGCTGCCTCGGTGACCAACAACGCGTTCGATGCGTTCTCGTCGTCCGGCGTGGTCAATTCCATCACGCCGGCGGACCTGACGGAGATGGATGCGATCGGCTGGAACCTGGCCACCTTGGGTGGATCGACCTCGACCCCGACCGGTGTCTCGCTGTCTGCCGTCACCACATCCCTGGCCCAGGCGCCGGGCAGCAGCGGCCTGACCGCCAACATCGCGCTGGCCACCGTCGCCCAGACCGGCGGGCTCGCCGGGGACAGTTACAGCTATGCACTTGGCGGCGCCGGCGCCGGGTCCTTTGCCTTGTTGACCGCCCACAACGTCGCCACGCTGTCGGCCGGCACATCCGGCGTGGCGGGCGCCGCCAACTTCGATCGCTATGCCCTGACCCTGACGGCAACCGATACGACAGCGGGGAATTCGTCCCCCGCCGTCCCGGTCAACGTGCTCGTTGGCAGCAGTGGCAGCGACACCGTCAATCTCTCGTTGCTGTCCGGCATCCTGCCGTCCGCGCCAACCTTCATCTATGGGCTCGGCGGCAACGATACGATCAACGGGAAGGGAATGACCGGCAAGCTGTATATCGACGGCGGCGCCGGCGCCGATACCATGACCGGCGGCAGCGGTGGCAACGACTACCTGTACAGCGCCGTCAGTGACTCAACCAGGTCAGCCATGGACATCATCACCAATTTCGTCACGGCAACCGACCTGATCGACCTGACCGGTCTGGGCATCGCATTGAATTATGTCGGCAAGGATACCAGCACCAGCCTCGCGGCGCACTCGATCGGCTGGCAGGTCAGCGGTGGCAACACGTATCTTTATGTGAACACAAGCTCCGTCAGTGAAAAGCTGACCGCCACCGACATGAAGATCGAGCTGGCGGGCAAGATCGCGTTGACCAGCAGCGATATCATCCATCTTTGACCGACCGGGGACCGACCGGGACCACCGGGGACCGACCGGGGACCGGTCGGGGACCGGCGATACCGCGCCACCGCTGACGGGCTGCAACCCCGTCGTCGCTCCGCTCCCGGCGGATGTTCAAGCTGAAACCAAATTGCCCTCGGCCCAGCGTCTATCGCCGGCGCGCCGAGCCCCACGGGTTCTCGAACGCCTGGTGCACCGCAATCAGGTGGCTCTTATGGCGAACTCTGTTGGCTGGGATTTTGCCGCAGCGGGCGCACCAAAGCCAGCAAGCCAGAATAACACGGAGGCCACGGAGGCAGCCACACGGAGGGCACGGAGAAGGACATCATGCGCTCCGCGCGAGAACCCAGCGAACCGCCCACTGGAGAATGCCTTGCGCGCAGCGCAATCAATTCTTCTATCGCGGTAGGGACGCGCCTCACGGCGCGCCCCCCGCACAGAACCGTACGGGCGGATTTCCCGCATACGGCTCCCACCTTGGGTGTTTGACGGCGAAGCGTTTGCCGGGCCAGGGGTGGGTGATGCGTGGCCTGGGAAGCCACCGTTCGGCGAGCATGGTGATCCGTTCCCACGAGGTCCGATCCTTCTGACTGCGCCGCCGCAGCGTGCGCCGCCAGAGCCGGATCACGTGTTCTCGGAACGCCGCCAGGGCATCGGCATTGGTCGGCACGGCGTGATAGGCGAAGCATGCCCCCGGGCTTGACCCGGGGAAGCCGCCCATCACCTGTCGCAGCCAATCCCCTTGCTGTTCGAGCGTTGTGTGCATCCGGCGTCGCAGCCCTTCCCGGATCGCCAGCAGCCGCGCTTGCATCCGATCGCGCCGCGTCTTCCGCTTCAGTTGGAAGCCGCCGCGCCGGCTACGCCCGCAGATGTGGGTGAACCCCAGGAAGTTGAACGTCTCCGGTTTGCCTTCGCCACGTTCTTTCCGGTTCTGCGCCGCGAAGCGGCCGAACCGGATCAAACGCGTCTTCTCCCCATGCAGCGTCAGAGCGAACACTGCCAGCCGCTCGCGCATCTCCGCCAAGAACCGCTCGGCATCGGCCTGGTGCTCGAAGCCGACAACGATGTCGTCGGCGTATCGCACCATGATGACATTTCCGCGGGCATGGCGTCGCCGCCATTGTTGCGCCCACAGGTCGAAGACGTAATGCAGGTAGATGTTCGCCAGCAGTGCCTGCCCCAAGCGAAGGCTGGGGGTGAGATGACTGCACCTGGAGCCTGCCCCGGCGAAGGCCGGGGTGTTCCCACTTCCCCTGGCTTGACCTCCCCGTCTTCCGCCACCCCGGCCTTCAGCCACTTGCGGATCAGACGGACCACACGCCGATCACCAACCCGGTGCTCAACGAACTTGATGAGCCGCTCGTGGCTCACCGCATCGAAGCATGCCCTTGGGCTTGACCCGAGGGAACCCGGCGATGTCGGCATCCAGAATCCAGTTCACCTTGCACCGGTCGATTCCTACCGCCAGCGCATCCAGCGCGTCATGCTGGCCGCGCCCCGGACGGAACCCGTAGCTGAACCCCAGGAAATCCTCTTCCCAGATCGCGTTCAGCACTTCCACCAGTGCGCGCTGGACAATCCTCGGGTCAAGCCCGAGGACAAGCCTTGTCTTCCAGCGCTGCGATGCCCAACGGCCGCTGCCGTCCATCCGGCTTCGGTATATACACCCGCCGTGATGGTTGCGCCCGATAGGCCCCGCGGTGAATACGGGCGTGCAGGTCTACAAGCTTATGCTCCAGGCCCGCACCGTATTCTTCCCACGTTACCCCATCCACACCCGCCGATGCCGCTTTCCGCAGCCAGCCATAGGCTGACCGCAGCAGATCGACATCGATATGGTGCAGCAGAGCGGTGAACCGTTCCTGCTTCCGTTCCCTTGCTGCTTTCCGTATGCGGTCCAGACCGGATAACACGCTCTCCCGGCTCGGTGTCCGGTGCGTGCCGTGCTCGACCGCATTCCCCTTGGCCCCTCCCCTTTGCTCCACCAACTCCTCCGGCGGTTGCCCGCCCTCGTTCGCCAGCTTCATCGCTACTATGGAAGGGTCTGACTTCTCATGCCCGTGCATCACTGGCTTTGGCCCTCCGGCCTTCCCAGTGCGGGCCAGTGCCGTTCCGGCGCTGGCCGAGCATGAGATCTCCCGGTTCCCGAACAAGAGGTTTCGTCGCCGTGCCAGGGTCTCAGACCACGCGGGACCGGCAGGGCACTGGCGATAGCGCACCCCGCCATACTGCCTTCCGCTACACGGACAGCGTCGGCATCCCGGATCAACGGACTTTCGCGGCTCAATACCTGGCCCACCGACGCCCCTGTCAACGCTTCGTCCCTGGCCTCGCGGCCAGCAGCGCATGAACTCGGGGCCGATGTGGTTCGCTCTACCTTTCATCGTGAAGGACTTGCACCCTCTCCTCTTGCCGATCTCCCGGCGCACCCGTGGCCTTCGTGTTATTCTGGCTTGCTGGCTTTGCTGCGGTTGCCCCGGGTCGCTGCGTAGCGGCGCACGGTCCACCCCCGGGTCGTCCGATCACGCAACCGGCTTCGCGATAAGAGCGAAGGATTCCAACACGGAGGAAGCGCGGAGGGCCACGCAGGGCCACGGAGAAGCAAGGCATTTGGGGCTTCGCGCGGTCGTCGGTTCCGGCACCGCGCGCAGCGCATCAATGCCTTCTCCGTGGCCCTGCGTGGTCCTCCGCGCTTCCTCCGGGTTAAAATTCTTGGCTCATATGGCGTTGACGGTTGGACGGTCCCGTAGGGCGGAAAAGCGCAGCGCCTTCCGCCGTCGGACGGTGGCGGGATATGTTGTTGGGGACGTCGGCAGATGCGAGCGGCTCGCCCGGCGGTGGCGGAAGGCGCTGCGCTTTTCCGCCCTACGGGGCCGTCCAACAGCCAACGCCATATGAGCCAATCAGGTTGAGCACGTCGCGTGACGACAGGATGCCGAGCAGGCGGTCGGCGCGCAGCACCATCAACCGGCTGCGCCCCGTGCGCCGCATCTGCTGCATCGCCGCGGTTACCTCGGCGTCCGGGCCGATGGCGTCCTCGGGCGACAGCAGCAGCATGATCGCGCCGACCGGGGTGACCTGCCATTCCGCCCGCGGCACGGCGGCGGCCTCGCGCGTGCTGACCGAACCCACCACCCGCCCCTGCGTCTGCACCGGGAACCAGTGATGGTGGTGGCGATAGACATAGTCCTCCACGAAGTCGGCCACCGGCAGATCGGCCGGCACCGTGATGGGGCTTGGTGTCATCGCCGTGGACACGGTGACGCCAGCCAGGCTGCGCTGCATCAGCATCGCACTCAGCTCGGCCGCGGCCGCACCGCGCAGGAACATGCCGATCAACACGGCCCAGATGCCGCCGACGAAGTTGCCGTGCAGCACGTCGATCACGCCGAGCACGATCAGCACGATGGCGAACCCCTGGCCGGCGCCGGCAGCGAAACGGGTCGCCCAGGCCATGTCGCCGCGCCAGCCCCACAGCGCGGCGCGCAGCATCCGCCCACCATCCAGCGGGAACGCCGGCACCAGGTTGAAACCCGCCAGCATGAAATTGATCAGGCCGAGATAGCGCAGCACGGTGGTCATCGGCGCCGCGCCGTTGACACCTGCCAGCGCCAGTGACCCGGCGCCGAACGCCAGCCCCAGCGCGGCGCTCGCCAGCGGACCGGCGAGCGCCATCAGGAACTCGGTGCGCGGGCGGTCGGGTTGGCCCTGCATCTCGGCCACCCCGCCGAAGATGAACAGGGTGATGCGGCGAATTGTCAGGCCGTAGTGCCGCGCCACCACGGCGTGCGCCGTCTCGTGCAGCACGATCGAGGCCATCAGCCCGATCGTCGCGGCCGCGCCCATCGCCCAATAGGTGGCCGGCGTCTGACCGGCCAGGGTCGCCGGGAACACCGCGCCGCCCAGCGTCCAGCCGATCAGCAGCGCGAGCAGCACCCACGAGGCATCGACGAACACCTCGAAGCCGAACAGCGAGAACAGCTTCATGCGGCGGCGTCCGGCTCCACCAGCAGCACCGGCACGCGGCGCACCGTGGCCAGCGCCGAGGGCGCCGTCTCGGGCAGACCGCCGGCATCGCGCGTCAGCACCAGCAGGCGCTCCTGCGCCATGCCGAGGGCGTGCAGCACCGCCTCCGCCGTCAGCGCGCCCAACCGGCCAGCGTGGTTCCCGCCAGCGTGGTTCCCTACAGCATGGTTCCCGCCAGCGTGGTTCCCGCCAACGTGGGTCCGGCCGGCCTGAAGTCGCCCGGTCTGTATCCGCCCGACCGGCAGGCCGGCGGCGCGCGCGCCGGCCACCGCCGACGCCTTCCAATCCTCGCCCGGCGGCAGCAGCAGGAGCAGGTGCTCCCCGGCCGCCACCGCGATGGCGGCGGCGGTCGCCAGAGCGGGGTTGTCGGCCCGGGTCACCACCGCGGCGACCGGGCCGCGATAGCGGGCGATCCGCGGCGGCACCAGCAGCACCGATGCGGCGGAGCGCAACGCCGACTGCCAGGACCGCGGGAAGGCGCGCGCCAGACGCTCCGACGGGGTCGCCGGCTCGACCAGCACGACGATATCGCTGGTCCCCGACAAGGCGGCGACGGAGGCGCCGGGATCGCCGCGCACCACTTCGAACAGGCCGCGGATGCCGAGCGGTGCGCACTGGGCGTCCAGCCTCCGCCGCGCGGCGTCGGAGGCCGCGCGCAGCTCCTCGGCGATCCGCCCGGGGTCCAGCGCGTGCCACTGGTGCCCCGGCAGGCGCAGTTCGCGGGCGAAGCTGTAGCCGGCCAGCCCGAGCAGCGCCGCGTCCTCGATGAACACGCCGGTCAGATCGAGATCGAGCAGCCGCGCCAGCTCGGCGGCGATACGGATGCCGCCGCGGTCGGCGGCGGCGTTGCAGAGGTCGAGCAGCACGCGATGATAGGTGGCACGGCCGGACATGCTCAGAGCGCCTTGGCCGGCGGCGAGTTCCCGCCGCCACCCATGGCGCGCCGCACCTCGGCGAAGGCTTTCAGCCGCGCCTCCACCGCGCGATTGAGGCTGCCTTCCGGATAGGCCCCATCGGCGCCGCGCGTGCCGGCCGGGCGGCCGGTCAGCAGCGCGATCCCGGCATCGATCGTGCGCACCGGATAGACCGCGAACCGCCCCGCGGCGCAGGCCGCGACCACGTCGGTGCGCAGCATCAGGTGCTGCACATTGGCCGCCGGGATCAGCACGCCCTGCGTCCCGCTCAGGCCGCGCGCGGCGCAGATGTCGAAGAACCCCTCGATCTTCTCGTTGACCCCGCCGATCGCCTGTACCTCGCCGAGCTGGTTGACCGACCCGGTCACCGCCAGGTCCTGGCGCAGCGGCGCCTCGGCCAACGCCGAGAGCAGCGTGTAGAGCTCGGCCGAGGAGGCGCTGTCGCCGTTGACGCCGCCGTAGGACTGCTCGAACACCAGGCTGGCGGCCAGCGACATGGCGCTGTCCAGCGCGTAGCGCCCGGCCAGGAAGCCGGACAGGATCAGCACGCCCTTGGAGTGCAGCGGGCCGCCCAGCTCGACCTCGCGCTCGATATCGACGATGCGCCCGGTGCCGGGGCGCACCCGCGCGGTGATGCGGGTCGGGCGGCCGAACGCGTGGGTGCCCAGGCTGAGCACGCTCAGCCCGTTGATCTGCCCGACCCGGCTGCCGGCGGTGTCGATCAGCGCGATGTCGCGCAGGATCATCTCGCGCCCGCGCTCCTCGATGCGCGCGGCGCGGCGGCGCTGCTCGGCGATGGCGCGATCGATGTCGTCGCGGCCGACCACCTCGCGCCCGGCGACGCCGGCCCAATGGCTGGCCTCCACCACCAGCTCGTGCAGGAACTCGACCATCAGCGTGAGGCGCGAGGCGTCCTCGGCCAGCCGCGCGGCGTGGTCGAGCACGCCGGCCACCGCCGCGCGATCCAGCGGCTTCAGCGCGTCGCGCCTTGCGATGTCGGCGATCAGGCGGGCCAGCACCGCCTCGCTGTCCGGGGTGCGCGGCGTGTCGTCGTCGAAATCCGCCAGCACCTTGAAGTGCTGGGCGAATTCGGGGTCCAGCGTGGCCAGCAGGTAGTACAATATGCGGTCGCCGAACAGCACCACCTTGGCATCGAGCGGGATCGGGTCGGGCTCCAGCGACACCGTGGTGGCGACGCCGATGACGTGCGCCACGTCCTCGATGACGATGCGCTGCTGGCTCAGCGCGCGTTTCAGCGCCGGCCAACTGAACGGCTCGCTCAGCAGGCCGCGTGCGTCGATCAGGATCGTGCCGCCATTGGCCCGGTGCAGCGCGCCGGCCTTGATCAGGCGGAAATTGGTGACCAGCACGCCCTGCAGCGAGAGGTACTCGACGCGCCCGACCAGGTTGCCGAGCGTCGGGTGCAGCTCCTCGACGATCGGCGCGCCGTTGGCGTGATCGGCCTGGGTGACCAGCACGTTGACGTCGTAGCGCTCGAACGGGCTGCCCGGGCGGGTGACCGGTTGCTGTCCGGCAGCCTCGGCGAGCTGGGGATTGACGAACAGGTAGACGTTCTCGATCAGGTCGGCACGCACCGCGTCGAACTGCGCCAGCACCGGGGGCAGGTCGGCGAATTCCGCCCGCGCCTCCTCGATCGACTGGCCCACCGCGGCGCGCGCGGTCTCCTGGTCCAGCGCGCGCAGCGCGTCGCGCCGCTCCTTGTCGAGCCGCGGCATCGAGCGCAGCGTCTGTTCCAGCTCCGGCTCCAGTTCCTGGATCGCCGCCTGCGCGGCCTGGCGCTCGGCCTCCGGCCAGGTGTTGAACGTCTCCGGCGGGACCACCTGGCCGTCGCGCGCCGGGGCCATGGTGAAGCCCATCGGGGTGCGCAGGATGGTGATGCCCTTGGCGGTGGCCTTCTCGCCCAGCGCGTTGAAGGCGCGCTCGCCGCGGCCGCGGATCTCGTCCTCGATCGCGCCGCGCCGGCGCTGGTAGTCCTCGCTCTCGAACGCCGCCGGCAGCGCGACGCGCAGGTCCTCGATCAGATGCTGCATCGTCTTCTGCAGCGCGGGCGCCCGGCCGGAAGGCAGCATGATGGCGCTCGGGCGGTGCGGGACCTCGAAGTTGTTGACATAGACCCAGTCCGGCGGGCTGGGGCGCGCGCTGGTGGCCTCGGCGAGCACGGCGGTGACCGCCTGGCGGATGCGCGCCCCACTGGCGCCGATGGCGAAGACGTTGAACCCGCGCACCGGGATGCCACTGCCCAGGCGGATCGCGTCGGCGGCCCGCTGCTGCGCGACGGCGCCGTCGATCGGTGCCAACTCGGCCGTGGTGGTGAAGGCCAGGCCGGACAGGTCGGTGCGCCGCGCCAGGCGCTCTGGCGGCAGCGGGGCGGGCGGCGGCGGGGCGGGCGGCGGCGGGGCCGCTGCCAGCGGGGCGGGCGGCGGCGGGGCCGCTGCCAGCGGGGCGGGCGGCGGCGGGGCGGGCGGCAGCGGGGTGGGCGTGCCATCCGGCGGGGTCGTGCCACGGTCATTGTCAGGCATGCAGGCGTCCTTCCGGGCCGCTTCTCGCGCCCAGGCGGTGAGCTAATCCTTGGCGACCGGCAGGGTAAAGTGAAACCGGCTGCCGCCGTCCGGATTGGGGTCCATCCACAACCGCCCGCCATGCGCCTCGATGATGGTGCGGCAGACCGACAGGCCGATCCCCATGCCGTCCGGCTTGGTGGTGACGAAGGGCTGAAACAACTGGGCCACGACCTCGGGCGCCACGCCGGGGCCGGTATCGACGACGCTCACCTGCACCATCCCGTCGGCCGCGCCGAGGCACACCGTCAGCTCGCGGCGGGGGCTCTGCGCCATCGCCTCCATGGCGTTGCGCATCAGGTTCAGCAGCACCTGCTGGATCTGCACGCGGTCCACCGCGACCGCCGGGACGGAAGTGCCAAGGCCGAGATCGAGCCGCAGGCCCTGCTCCCTGGCGCCGAGCAGGGCCAGTGCGCTGGCCTCCTCGATCAGCTTGCCCATCGGCTCCGCCCGCCGCTCCACCTCGCCGCGCGCGACGAAGCCGCGCAGCCGGCGGATGATCTCGCCGGACCGCACGGTCTGCTGCGCGGCCAGCTCCAGCGCCTGGCTTATCCGCGCCCGATCCGGCTGCGCTGCGTCGGCCAGGCGCTGCGCCGCCTTCACATAGTTCGCGGTGGCGGTCAGCGGCTGGTTCAGCTCGTGCGCCAGCGCGGCGGCCATCTGGCCCATCGAGCGCAGGCGCGACGCGTGCAGCAGCCCGGCCTGCAGCTCCTGCAGCCGCTGCTCGGTGCGTTGGCGGTTGGTCAGGTCGTGCATGAAGCCGGTGAACAGCAGGTGCCCGCCGCTCTGCACCTCGCCGACCTGGAGTTCCATCGGGAAGGTGCCGCCGTCCTTGCGCAGGCCGACCACCACGCGGCCGACGCCGATGATCCGCCGCTCGCCGGTGGCCAGGAAACGGGTGAGGTAGGCATCGTGCGCTTCGCGATACGGCGCGGGCATCAGCAGGCTGACATTGCGCCCCCGCACCTCGTCGGCGGTGTAGCCGAACAGGTGCTCGGCGGCGGTGCTGAACAGCAGGATCGCGCCGCGATCGTCGATCACGACCATGGCGTCCGGCACGGTCTCCAGGACCGAGCGCAGCAAGGCCGCGCCGTCGTCCGTCGCGACGCGATCAGACATCCCGGTCCCCCCCGTACCCCAGGCACATCGGCGCGAGGATGGCTAGATTGCCGCCCTGGGCGCAAGCCGGCATTGGGACCGCGAGATCACAAGTCGGTATTTCGCCGGCGGGATCATTGGCGACACAAGCCGGCCGCCGCGCACGCCACGAAGCGCAGCAGCGCATCGTCCGCCAGCGGCTTCTCCAGCACCCGCGACGCGCCGAGCGCGGTGGCCTGGCGGACCAGGTCCGGCGAGAGCGAGCCGGTGATCAGCGCGGTCGGCAGGCGCTGGCCACGCTGGCGCAGCATGGCCAGCAACTCAAGGCCGGTGGTGTGCGGCATGTGCTGATCGAGCACCAGGCAGGTGGCCGGCTGACGACTGACATGGTCCAGGTAGGCCTGCGCGGAGTCGAAGGTCAGGACGTCGTAGCCGGCGATCTCCAGCAGGAAGCGGAGCGACTCGCGCACCGCCTCGTCATCATCGACCACTGCCACCACCGAGCGGTGTCCGTCCTGCATCGCAATCGCTCCACCACCCCTCGCCCCGACCGGCGTTGCGCGCCGTTCGGCCGGCGGACCTTATGGCGGTAGCGCGCCGACGCCTTGATTTAGGTCAACTGCACGCCGGCTTGCGCGCGGCGCTTTCGGCGGCGGCGATGACCATGCGGACCAGTTCCGCCAGGCTGTGCGCGCGCATCTTCTCCATCACCCGCGCCCGATGCACCTCGACGGTGCGCGGGCTGGCGCCCAGGGCGTAGGCGATGGTCTTGTTGGGATTGCCGACGACCAGCAGGTCGAGCACCTCGCGCTCGCGCGGGGTCAGGGTGGCGAGGCGCGCGGCGATCCTGGCCGCAGCGGCGGTCTGGCGCCGGGCGCCCTCGCTGGCCGACAGGGCGGCGCGGACGGCGGCGATCAGGCGCGCGTCATCGAACGGTTTTTCCAGGAAATCCACCGCCCCGGCCTTCAGCGCCGCCACCGCGATCGGCACGTCGCCGTGGCCGGTCATCATGATCACCGGCAGCCCGACCCCGGCCTCGGTCAGCCGGTGCTGCAGCGCCAACCCATCCAGGTCAGGCATGCGCACGTCGGTCAGCACGCAGCCGGCGGCGAGGCCAGGCGCCACGGCCAGGAAGTCCGTCGCCGAGGCGTAGGTCCGCGCCGTCAGGCCCGCCGAGCCGAGCAGCAACGCCACCGAATCGCGCACCGCGTCGTCGTCGTCGATGACGTGCACCTGGGCGAGGTCGGTTGCCGCGGGCTGGGCCATGCTGTCCTCCGTCGGTCTGTCCGCAACCGGGTGAGTACGTACGCACTCTTCCGTACGTCCGTTTGCGAATTTCCGCCACTGCCGCCGCTCGCTACAGCTTGGCCCAGGACAGTTCAGCCAGCCGACGGAGGGGATCATGTCAGCGACGATGAGCTTGACGGAGCAGCGGACCCGGGCACCCGGCCGGCCGCCGATCGCGCGCGCGGCGGACGCCGGCAGGCTCGATCCGCTGGCCGGACTGGGGATCAGGATCAGCCTGCCGCGCGATCGCGAGCTGCACGCCCAGGGCGAGCCGGCTTCGTCCTGTTACCGTATTGTCAGCGGCTGCCTGCGCACTGTCAGGCTGATGGAGGACGGGCGGCGCCAGGTCGGCGCCTTCCTGTTCGCCGGCGACTGCCTGGGCTTCGATGCGCTCGACACGCACGACTTCGCCGCCCAGGCGGTGACCGACGTCGTCGTGCAGCGCTACCGAAGGCGCGAGGTCGAGGCGCTGATCGAGCGCCAGCCCGCCCTGGCGCGCTGGCTGCGCGAGATGGCCGGGCGCAACCTGCGGGAGGCCTATGACCGGATGCTGCTGCTGGGGCGCAAGACCGCGTCGGAGCGGATCGCGACGTTCCTGCTGGAGATGGCGGCGCGCCAGGGGAACGGGCCGCAGGAGGGCGGGCGCCAGGTGAGCGGGCGCAAGATCGCGCTGCCGATGGGCCGGGGCGACATCGCCGACCACCTGGGGCTGACCGTCGAGACGGTGTGCCGCATGATGACGCATTGGCGCCGCGAGGGAACCATCACGCTCGAGCCGAACGGCGCCGAGCTGCGCGACCTGGCCGCGCTGCGCCACCTGGCGGCGGACCCGCGGCATTGAGCCGACCGCCCGGCGTCGCACGCCGGGCACGGCCGCAACCCGCAAGGGAGGCGGATGGGCTTCCTTTGCGTCCGATATCGTTCTGGCGCTATAACGGCCCCAGCAGCGGCGCCACCCCCGCCGGCAGCGGCACGCGATCGACGTTCAGCACCATCGACACCAGGCTGTAGTAGCCGATCGCGCCGACCAGATCCATCACGCCGCGCTCGTCGAACCGGTCCTTCACCCGCGCGTAGGTGGCGTCCGCAACCTGCCCGGAACTCAGCAGTTCGTTGGCGAAATCGTAGACCGCCGCTTCATCGTCCGACAGCTTCGCCGGCCGCTGGCCGGCGGCGATGGCATCCAGGATCGCCGCGTCCAGCCCGGCCTCCAGCGCCAGGCGGCGGTGCGCATAGAACTCGTACTGCGCGGTCCATTTGCGCCCGGCCATGCAGATCGCCATCTCGTTCAGGGCCGCCGGCAGCACGCTCTTGAAGCGCACATAGGCGCCGACGCGCTGCACCAGGTCGCACAGCTCCGGGCTGCGCAGCAGCGCGTTGAACGGCCCGCGCAGCCCCGCGCCGCGCGGCCCCGACTGGATCGCCTCGGCCGCCGCGCGCTGCTCCGGCGTCATCGTTTCCGCCGTCAGCGTCTTGAACCGTCGCTCGCTCATGCGTGCTGTCCCCTCAGGTCGATAATGGTAGCCGGATTACGGCATCGCGGCGGTGATGCCGCCATCGACGATGATTTCGGTCCCGGTGATGTAGCGCGCCTCGTCCGATGCCAGGAACAGCACCGCGTGCGCCACGTCCCATGCGTCGCCCATGCGCCCCATCGGCACCACCGCGTTGCGCGCCGCGATCAGCGCGGCCACGTCGTTGCCGGCGACGGTCCTGGCCAGCCGCGTCTCGACCAGCGGCGTGTGCATCAGGCCGGGCACCACGGTGTTCACCCGCACGCCCCGCTTCGCATACGCCCCCGCGGTCGAGCGCGACAGCTGGATCACCCCGGCCTTGCTCGCCGCGTAGCCGACATGCACGCGCCCGGAGGAAAAATCGTTGCGCAGCCCGGCGACCGAGGAAATGTTGACGATCGCGCCCTTGCCCTGCGCGACCATGACCGGCAGCGCGTATTTGCAGCCGAGGAACGCGGTCTTCAGGTTGAAGTCGATCTGCCGGTCCCACACCGCCTCGGTCATCGACACCGGATCGCCGGGCGCGGAACCGCCGACATTGTTCACCAGGATGTCGAGCCGCCCAAACCGGTCGATGCAGGCCTGCACCATCCCGGCGACCTCGGCCGCCACCATCATGTCGGCCTGGTGCACCGCGCAGGTGCCGCCCTCGCCCTCGATGATGCCGCGCGTCTCGCCGGCGGCGGCCAAATTGACGTCAACCAGGAACACGCTGGCCCCCTGTCGCGCCAGCAGGGTCGCCGTCGCCTTGCCGTTGCCCCAACCGGGTCCGACCGAGCCCGCCCCGGTCACGATCGCCACCTTGCCTGCCATGCCGAGCACGTGCGTTTCCTCACCTGTCGCGTGCGGCGGAGCTTAGGGGGTCGGGCGGGATGCGCCAAATGGGCCGAACCTGGAGGCCGAACTTGGGGGCCGAACTTGCGGGCCGAACTTGGGGGCCTTGCTTCCGTCACGCGGTGGCTGGAATGTCGCGCCATGCAGCCTATGTGGGTGACGTGAAGATCTTTCTGACGATTCTGATCGTCCTGTTGATGTTCGGGACACTGGGTGTGCTGTTCGCCGGCCTGGTCGGCCTGGCGCGCGGCAGTCCGGATTCGGCGCGGTCGAACCGGCTGATGCGGTGGCGCATCATCCTGCAGGGCAGTGCGCTGCTGCTGCTGATGATTTTGATGAGCCTGCTGCGCTCCTGAAGCGCCGGCGGCGCGCCTGGCGGACCCGCCTGCCGGCCCCGCCTGACGGAACTGTCATCGGTTTGACAGGAAGCGGCCCCCTCAATATGGTCCGCCCGCTCTGTTGCAGGTGCGAAGGAGCGAGGCAAGCGGCGTCCCCATGCGCGCCCAAATTCTGGAAACGGCACGGTTCTCCCCATGAAAATTCTGGTCCCGGTCAAGCGGGTGGTTGACTACAACGTCAAGGTCCGCGTGAAGGCGGACGGCTCCGGCATCGAAACCGCCGGCGTGAAGATGTCCATGAACCCGTTCGACGAGATCGCCGTCGAGGAGGCGATTCGCCTGAAGGAGAAGGGCGTCGCCACCGAGATCGTCGCGGTCTCGCTCGGCGTCGCGCAATGCGCGGAGACCATCCGCACCGCGCTCGCCATGGGCGCCGATCGCGGCATCCTGGTCGAGACCGACGCCGAGCTGCAGCCGCTGGCGGTCGCCAAGCTGCTGAAGGCGATCGCCGACAAGGAACAGCCCGGGCTGATCATCCTCGGCAAGCAGGCGATCGACGACGACATGAGCGCCACCGGGCCGATGCTGGCCGCCCTGCTCGACTGGCCGCAGGGCACCTTCGCCTCGAAGATCACCATTGATCCGGGTGACGGCGGCGCGGCCGGCGGCATCACCGTCACCCGCGAGGTCGATGGCGGGCTGGAGACGGTGGCGCTGCGCCTGCCGGCGATCGTCACCACCGATTTGCGCCTGAACGAGCCGCGCTACGCCTCGCTGCCGAACATCATGAAGGCGCGCAAGAAGCCGATCGACACCATGAAGCCGGCCGATCTCGGGGTTGACCCGGCGCCGCGCCTGACCGTGCTGAAGGTGACGGAGCCGCCCAAGCGCAAGGCAGGCCAGAAGGTCGGGTCGGTCGCCGAACTGGTGGCCAAGCTGCGCACCGAAGCGAAGGTGATCTGACCCCAAGGGACCGACAATGACCGCACTCGTTTTGCTGGAATTCGACTCGGCTGGGATCAAGCAGCCGTCGCGCAGCGCCGTCGCCGCCGCCCTGAAGCTCGGCGAGGTGCATGCCCTGGTGGCCGGCTCCGGCCTGGCGGACGCCGCCGCCGCCGCGGCGAAGCTGGCCGGCGTGGCCAAGGTGCTGACCGCCGACGACCCGGCGCTGGACCATCTGCTGGCCGAGCCGACCGCGGCCCTGCTGGTCGCCTTGGCGCCCGCCTACAGCCACCTGCTGGCCGCCACCACCGCGGTGGGCAAGAACATCATGCCGCGGGTCGCCGCGCTGCTGGACGTGCAGCCGATCAGCGACATCGCCGAGGTGATCGACGCCGACACCTTCGTCCGCCCGATCTACGCCGGCAACGGCCTGGCCATGGTGAAGTCGGCCGACGCCACGAAGGTCATCACCGTCCGCGCCGCCAGCATCGACCCGGTGGCGGCCGAGGGCGGCAACGCCGCGATCGAGACGGTGGCGCTGCCGGCGCTGCCCGCCATGTCGCGCTTCGTCTCCGCCGAGCTGTCGAAAAGCGAGCGGCCGGAGCTGACCGCGGCGCGCGTGGTGATCTCCGGCGGGCGCGGCATGCAGAACGGCGAGAACTTTAATCTTCTTGAACCAATTGCCGATAAGCTCGGTGCCGCGGTGGGCGCCTCGCGCGCCGCGGTGGATGCCGGATTCGTGCCCAACGACTACCAGGTGGGTCAGACCGGAAAAATCGTCGCCCCGGACCTGTACATTGCCGTCGGCATCTCGGGTGCCATCCAGCACCTCGCCGGGATGAAGGACAGCAAGGTCATCGTGGCGATCAACAAGGATGAGGAAGCGCCGATCTTCCAGGTCGCCGATTACGGCCTGGTGGCCGACCTGTTCACCGCGCTGCCGGAGCTGGCGGCGGAACTGGAGCGCTCCTGAATGAACGTCGAAGTCAAGCCGTCCCCCGCCGCCGGGCTGCTGGCCTCGGGCGAGCCGAGCATCGCCCATATCGGGGTCATCGGTGCCGGGCAGATGGGCAACGGCATCGCCCATGTCTGCGCGCTGGCCGGCCTGCCGGTCATCCTGCTCGACGCCAAGCCGGCGGCGCTGGACGGCGCGCTGGCCACCATGGCGCACAACATGGACCGCCAGGTCCATCGCAGCATCATCTCGCCGGAGGACCGCGAGGCCGCGCTGGCGCGGGTCACCACCACCACCGACCACGCGGCATTCGCCGAGGCCGACCTGGTGATCGAGGCGGCCACCGAGAAGGAGGAGATCAAGCGGGCGATCTTCAAGCAGCTCACGCCGCACCTGAAGCCGAGCTGCCTGCTGGCCTCCAACACCTCGTCGATTTCGATCACCCGGCTCGCCGCCAACACCGACCGGCCGGAAAAATTCATCGGCATGCACTTCATGAACCCGGTCCCGGTCATGAAGCTGGTCGAGATCATCCGCGGCATCGCCACCGACGAGCCGACCTTCCAGGCGGTCATGGCGCTGGCCCGCAAGCTCGGCAAGATCACCGCGGTGGCCGAGGATTTTCCGGCGTTCATCGTCAACCGCATCCTGGTGCCGATGATCAACGAGGCGGTCTACGCGCTGTATGAGGGCGTCGGCTCGGTCTCGGCGATCGACATCTCGCTGAAACTCGGCGCCAACCACCCGATGGGGCCGCTGGAACTGGCCGACTTCATCGGCCTGGATACCTGCCTGTCGATCATGCAGGTGCTGTATGACGGGCTGTCGGACAGCAAATACCGCCCCTGCCCGCTGCTGGTGAAATACGTCGAGGCCGGCTGGCTCGGCCGCAAAACCGGACGCGGCTTCTACGACTACAGCCAGACCCCGCCGCGCCCGACCCGATAACGTGGACCCGCGGCGCGACGCCGGTCGTGGGCGGCGCCAGGACGGTCGGGTGCGCCGAAGCAAGGGCGGGGCTCCGCCCCGGACCCCGCCAGGGGGGCTTTGCCCCCCTGGACCCCCCACCAGAGGCAGCGGCCTCTGGACTCCATCACTGGGAGTATGGGGAGGGGAAGGGGGCGTGGGGGCACGGCGAATGGGGGTGTCCGGTGTGCCGGACACCCCCCTTCGCCGTGCCCCCACGCCCCCTTCCCCTCCCCACACTCCCAGTGAAGGGTTCCAAGGGCTCCGCCCTTGGTGGGGGTCCAGGGGGCAAAGCCCCCTGGCGGGGTCCGGGGCGGAGCCCCGCCCTTGCTTCGGCGCATTTGATTGCCCTGCCCCGCCCGATCGGCTATCGGCGCGGCGGCCATGAGCGCCGCCACACAGGAGTATCGCCCGGTTGCCGCGCGGGATGTCGTTCTCGCGCTGGACGGCGACCGTTCGCGTGCCGCGATGCGGGCTTTGGCGGTGCGCGACGTGGTGGACGGGCTGCGCCTGTGGCGGTTGGCGTGCACTCTCGGCTGGCTCGACATCAAGCTGCGCTATCGTGGCTCGACGCTCGGCCCGTTCTGGCTGACCCTCTCCACCGCGGTGATGATCGGCGCGCTTGGCGTGCTGTATTCGACGCTGTTCCACATCGATCTGCACGACTACCTGCCGTTCCTGGCGCTGTCGCAGGTGCTGTGGGGGTTCCTGGCCACGCTGATCGCGGACGCCTGTGTCTGTTTCACCAGCTCCGAGCCGCTGATCCTGTCCATCCGCATGCCGGTCTCGGTGCATGCGCTGCGCGTGCTGGTGCGTGGCCTGCTGATCCTGGCGCACAATGTGGTGGTCATTGTCGGCGTTGACTGGTGCTTCGCGGTCTGGCCCGGGGCGGTGTTGCCGCTGGCGTTGCCCGGGCTGGCGCTTTGGCTGCCGGACGCCTTCGCGCTGGTGCTGTTGCTGGGCGCCATCGGGGCGCGCTTTCGCGACATCCCGCCGATCGTCGGCAGCATCGTGCAGATCGCGTTCTTCGTGACGCCGATCATCTGGAAGCCGGAGCAGCTCGGCGCGCAGGCCTGGATGCTGCCGTTCAACCCGTTTTTCGCCCTGATCGAGGTGGTGCGGGCGCCGATGCTCGGCGCCGTGCCGTCGGCGATGACCTGGCTGATGGCCATGGCGTACAGCCTGCTGCTGCTCGGCGTCACCTGGTGGCTGATGGTGCGCGCACGCGGGCGCGTGCCGTTCTGGATGTGACCATGGGTCCCGCGGCAACCGCCCCGGCCGGACCGTATCATGCAACGCGCGAGGGGGCAGCGCATGATGGGCCAGCACGGGACCCGGCGCGCCGGGCGGCCCATATCGAGGTCGCCGGGCTGACGGTATTTTTCCCACTGTACCACGGCAACAGCCGCAGCCTGAAGAAGACGGTGTTTGCCGCCGCCACCGGCCGGCTGGGCCGCGACGCGCAGCACCGGCCGGGCGTGCAGGCGCTGCGCGACATCTCGTTCCGCCTGGACAGCGGCGACCGGCTCGGCCTGATCGGCGCCAACGGCGCCGGCAAGACCACCCTGCTACGCACCCTCGCCGGCATCTACGAGCCGGTGGCCGGACGGATCCGCGTCCAGGGCAGTCTCAACGCGCTGCTCAATGTGCAGCTCGGCATGAACCCCGAGCTGACCGGGCGGGAGAACATCCGGTTGCGCGGCCTGTACGACGGGCTGAGCCGCAGGCAGTTGGCCCACCTGGCCGAGGATGTCGGCAGCTTCGCCGACCTTGGCGACTTCATCGACCTGCCGGTGCGCATCTACTCCTCCGGCATGATGGTGCGCCTGGCCTTCGCCCTGGCGACCGCGATCCGCCCACAGATCCTGCTGATGGACGAGTGGATCCTGGCCGGCGACGCGGCGTTCCTGGAGCGCGCGCGGGTGCGGCTGGAGGACATGGTGCGCGGCGCCGAGATCCTGGTGCTGTCCACGCATGACACGAAGATTCTGCGGGACTGGTGCTCGCGGGTGATCTGGCTCGATCAGGGCCGCGTGCTGCAGGATGGCCCGACCGAACTGGTGCTGGACAACTACCTGAACGCCATGGCGCCATCGGCGGCCGCATCGGCGGCGCACACGCGGGGAGCCACGCGGGGAGCCATCGGAAGCGCCGCCGGCGGAGCGCCCAGGGGAGGCCCCGCGCGACACCGGCGAGGCGATGCGGGCCTGAGCCGGGGGGCGCCCGGCCCGCGGCCGCCCGGCGGTGCGCGGGCGATCGCGGCCTACCGGGCCGGTCCCCCGCCATCGCCGAGAGAGGTTGCCCGGATCAGCCGAGAGAGGTTGCCCGGATCAGCCGAGATGCGACGTATCGCAGGATTGCGCGGCACCCGCCGGTCGGCAGCTTCCGCCCGGCGGTGTGCGCCGACCCGGCAGAAACCGCCAGGTGGCACCGCGCCACCCGGCAGGGATCGCCGCGCCGATCGGCTGGTTTCGCCGCCATCCGCCCGGCCGGCCGGCTGGTACGCATCGTGCAACCACCGACCCAGGCATGATCGGACAGGAGACTCACGGTGCTCGGTGCCATATCAGGGCAAAACGATCTTTGGGCGCAGCTCGCCGCGTTCAGGGAAGCACAATCGGCCACGCAATCCGCCGACAGCACGGCATCGACCGGCACCACGGCGACGCCATCTGCCGTCGCCGGCGCGTCCACCGGGGCCGTCATCACTCCCACCTCGCCGACGCTGTCATCGGAGCTGCTGTCGCAGCTTCTGGCGTTCGGCAGCGTCGTCGGCGACGCTGCCGGCGGCGCGAACGGGACCGCACCGGGCGGCGACTGGGGCGGCTTCGGGTTCCCCGGCGGCCCGCCGCCGCTTGCGCCCCAGGACTGGTCGGGCGCGACGGCGGGGAGCGGCAGCGCCATCGGGACCCTGTTCGCCGACCTGGGTTCGCTCGTCTCCGACCTGGCATCCACCAGCGCCGCCGCCGCGTCGGGCACCGCGGCCACGAACGGCGCCGCCGGCAGCGGCACGGCCGCGACCACCAGTACCTGACGCCGCCACTACCAACGCCGGCAGCACCGCCACCAGCAGTACCGACCCCAGCACGACCGCCAGCAGCATCGCGAGCGGTCTCACCAATGCCCTGGTGCAGGATTTGCAATCGATCGCTGCGGATCTCAGTGGCAGCGGCGCGGCCGCCGGCAGCGCCACGGCGTCGGGCAACACCAGCGGCAGCACCGGCACGTCGGCCACCGCAAATCCGAACGACGCGCTCATGCAACAGATCGCCCAGGCCGTGGCCACCTACATGCAATCCATGGCCAGCCAGGCCGGCACGGCCACCGGCTCGGTGACCAGCATCGCCACCTAGTGCCACGTGTCGTTGATATTGCCGGGATTCCTGCTCCATCGATCGTCCCCGACAGCGTCGCAAGCAAGCCGCAACGTCGCCACAAAATCGGTGCCGCAGATGACGAGTTCCGCCTGCAGCGTGATCCTGACCGACCGGGCATGCTCCGGCCGTGGCTCAGGACGGCTGCGATCGCGTCTGCCCGGGGCACGCTCGGAAGGCGTGGCAAGAACCGCCGATCCCGCCGGTGGACATGTGGACAACGCAAGGGCGTTGACCACATGTCCACCGGCGCATCAGCAGCAGAAGCCGCAGATATTCTGCTGCCTCAGGTCGTCACGGGACTGACCAAAGAGCGGCCGCGATGCCACTCGTGGCGTCGAGGAGCCAAAGAATTTAACGCCGATGAAGCCAGGCGATGCACGCAAAACACGCAGATGATCCCGTGCGATTCACAGGCCGTGCGCCACGCGTTTGATCTCCAGGCGCGGTTTGCCGAAATTACGTGGTAGGCAGAGCTGCAGGCCGGTCGCTTTGCGGTCATTGGTGCATTGCATCCGGTGTGCGTCGTCCAGTGCCTTGACGGTCTTCAGCTCAACCGGAAGCGCGTCCTCGACCAGCAGGTCCACGAAGTAGTCGCCGACCACCACGTCACGGTAGTACACGCTGGCACTACACTGCTGCGCAACCGATAGGCCGGCCGCGCGAACTTCAAATGCCAACGCATTCTCGTAGACCTTTTCCAGGAATCCGGCCCCGGGCGTATCGAGCACGGTGAACGTGCAGCCGAGCACCGGCCCCGACAGATCATTCAGCCGCTCGCCATCTGCGTGTTTTGCGTGCATCGTCTTGCTTCATCTGCGTTAAAATTCTTGGCTCATATGGCGTTGACTGTTGGACGGCCCCGTAGGGCGGAAAAGCGCAGCGCCTTCCGCTGTCGGACGGTGGCGGGATATGTTGTTGGGGACGTCGGCAGATGCGAGCGGCTCGCCCGGCGGTGGCGGAAGGCGCTGCGCTTTTCCGCCCTACGGGGCCGTCCAACAGTCAACGCCATATGAGCGAAATTCTTGCTGCGCAATGCTGCGGCAGATGGTTATGGAAACGTTCACGGACCTGCGATGCACCACATCGTAACAGGCCTGGAGAAACCGAGGTGATGCAGCGCAAGCCCAGCGCGCCTCTCATGCGCTCGGCTGTTCGTCGAGCGCCAGGCGTTCCCAGCGCCGGAATCAAGCCGCGGGCAAGCGGGCAGAATCCCTGCGCAGCGGTACTGGTGCCCCGAGTTGCTCATATTGCGCGGGTTCCGCGTCCGCCTGCGACCTCGGTATCGTACCGCAAGCGGGTCGCGAAATCGCCGCAGACTCTGTGACGCTGGGGACTGGGCCCGGATTTTTCGCGCTCTCGAAGGCGCCGGTTCGGTCCTTGCCGCGCGGCTAGGGCCACCGCCGGGCTGCTCGCTGCTTGCGGACAGACCTTGGATCGGCGGCGGCGCGAAGCCCCAATCGTCCCTTGGGGCACGACAACGAACATTGCGGTAGCATGACGACCAATCTGGCGCCGTGGGTTGCCCGCGCCCGCGCACGACATGACGCGTCCGTGCCATCGTGCGCCCGCGCCCGATGCGGTCTATCGTGGCGCCCGGCCTGACGGCACCCTGACCACCGCAGCCACGAGGCGAAACCGATGCGACTGTCCGACTTCCGTGTGCTGACCTTCGATTGCTACGGCACGTTGATCGATTGGGAGAGCGGCATCCTCGCCGCGCTGCGGCCGCTGCAAGCAGCCGTGCAAGGCACCGGCCGCACCCTGGCGCGGGAGGCGGTGCTGGAAGCCTTCGCCCGCCACGAGGCGGCGCAGGAGGCAGCCACGCCGGCGATGATCTATGCGGATCTGCTGGCGGTGGTGCACCGGCGCCTGGCGGACGAATGGAACGTGACGGTGGATGACGCGGCGCATGCGCGGTTCGGCGCCTCGGTGCCCGACTGGCCGGCCTTCCCGGATTCCCCCGCCGCGCTGGCCTATCTGAAGCAGCACTACCAGCTCGTCATCCTGTCGAACGTCGACCGCGAGAGTTTCCAGGCCAGCAATCGCCGCCTGGGCGTGACGTTCGACGCGATCCATACCGCCCAGGACATCGGCTCCTACAAGCCGGACCCGCGCAATTTCGACTATCTGCTGGACCAGCTCGCACGGCGCGGCATCGGCAAGGCGGACATCCTGCACACCGCGCAAAGCCTGTTCCACGACCACGTGCCGGCGAAACGGTTCGGCCTCGCCTCGGCATGGATCGATCGGCGGCAGGACCAGCAGGGCTGGGGCGCCACCAAGCCACCATCCGAGGGTGCCGCGTATGACTTCCGCTTCCCGACATTGGCGGCGATGGCGCAGGCGCATCGGGCGGAACAGGCAGCGTAACGAACCGACGTCACGCGGTCTCCGGCGCGGCGGCGGCCGCGGCCACGAACGTCACCAGCTCCGTCCCTTCCTCCACCATGTCGTCCACCGCGTGGCGCAACGCGGCGACGGTGCCGTCGGCCGGCGCGAACAGGGTCAGCTCCATCTTCATCGCTTCGAGCACGATCAGCGCCGCGCCCTTGCGCACCACCGCGCCGGGCACGACCAGGATGCGCGCGACCCGGGCCGGGATCGGCGCGGTGACAAGGTCGCTGCCGACATCCTCGCGGCGCGGCGGCGCGAGCGGATCGACGACCTGGATGACGTGGTTGCGTCCGCGCCGAATGACGACGAGTTCCTCGCCGCGACGCACCACGCGCAGCCGATGCAGCACGCCGTCGACGCGCAGAACCATTCCGCTCTCGGCGGCCTCGACCGCTTCGGCGCGCACCGCGCCGCGCGGCAGGTCCAGGCGATAGGTCCCGTCGGCCACCGGATGGGCGCGCAGCGTCACCGCCTCGGTGCCCTGGCGCAGCACCAGGTCCTGGTAGCCCTCGCCGTTCATCCGCCAGGCATCGGCGAGGTTCCACGGCGACCAGGGATCGGCCTGCGACGCGGTCTGCGCCGTTGTCCTGGCCTGCCGGTCGGCCAGCACGGCCAGCGCCGCCGCGGCCCAGATCGCGGTGCCGGTCGCATCCGGTGCCGCAACGTCCGCCAGCAACGACGCGGCGTGCCGGGCGATGAACCCGGTGTCCAGGTCCGCGCGCGCAAAGGCCTCGTGCGCCGCGATGGCGCGCAGCAGGCCGAGATTGGTGCGCACACCGACGACCTCGTAGGCCGCGAGGGCGTCGGCCAGACGGTGCACCGCGGCCGCGCGGTCCTCGCCCCAGACGATCAGCTTGGCGATCATCGGGTCGTAGTTCGGCGTGATCGCGTCGCCCTGGCGCACCCCGGTGTCCACGCGCACCTGCGCGGTTTCCGGCCGGCTGGCGCAGGTGGACCAGCGTGCCGATGGAGGGCAGGAAATCGCGCGCCGGGTCCTCGGCGTAGATGCGCGCCTCGATGGCGTGGCCGCGCATGCTGAAGCTCGTCCTGGCGCAGCGGCAACGGCTCGCCCGCGGCGACGCGCAACTGCCACTCCACCAGATCCAGGCCGGTGACCATTTCGGTCACCGGATGCTCCACCTGCAGCCGGGTGTTCATCTCCATGAAGTAGAAGCTCGCCGTCCTCGGCGATGAACTCCACCGTGCCGGCGCCGACGTAGCCGACCGCGCGCGCGGCGGCGACCGCGGCCGCGCCCATCGCCGCGCGGCGCGCCGGCGTCATGCCGGGCGCCGGCGCTTCCTCGATCACCTTCTGGTGGCGGCGCTGGACCGAGCAGTCGCGCTCGAACAGGTGACACGCACGTTGCCGTGGGTGTCGGCGAACACCTGGATCTCGATGTGGCGCGGGCCGGGTCAGGTAGCGCTCGACCAGCAGCGGTCGTCGCCGAAGGACGGCCGCGGCCTCGCGCCGCGCCGCCGTCGAGCGCCGCGGCCAGGTCGTCCGCGCGCTCGACCACGCGCATGCCCTTGCCGCCGCCGCCGGCGATGGCCTTGATCAGCACCGGATAGCCGATGCGCGTCGGCCGCCGCCGCCAGCGTCGGCCAGGTCCTGCGCCTCGCCGTGATAGCCGGGCACCAGCGGCACGCCGGCGCGCGCCATCAGCGTCTTGGCCGCGGCCTTGCGAGCCCATGGCGCGGATCGCCGCCGGCGGCGGGCCGATGAAGACGAGGCCGGCTGCGGCGCAGGCCTCGGCGAAGTCGGCGTTCTCGGAGAGGAAGCCGTAGCCGGGATGGATCGCCTGCGGCGCCGGTGCGCCGGGCGGCGTCGATGATCGCGTTCGATCGACGAGATAGCTCTCGCCGCGCCGGCGCCGGGCCGATCGGCCACGGCCTCGTCGGCCAGGCGCACGTGCCGCGCGCCGGCGTCCGCCTCGCGAGTAGACCGCGACCGTGCGCGATGCCCAGGCGCCGCGCAGGTGCGGATCACCCGGCAGGCGATCTCGCCGCGGTTGGCGATCAGGATCTTGCGGAAACATCCGTCGACCTCACATCCGGAACACGCCGAAGCCGCGTCGGCTCGATCGGCGCGTTCAGGCTGGCCGACAGCGCCAGGCCCAGCACGCGCCGCGTGTCGGCCGGATCGATGATGCCGTCGTCCCACAGCCGCGCGGTGGCGTAGTACGGATGGCCCTGCGTCTTCGTATTGCGCGCGGATCGGCGCCTTGAAGGCGTCCTCTTCCTCGGCCGGCCAGTCTGCCGCCGCGCGCCTCGATGCTGTCGCGGCGCACCGTGCGCCAGCACGCTGGCCGCCTGCTCGCCGCCCATCACCGAGATGCGCGCGTTCGGCCACATCCACAGGAAGCGCGGCGAGTAGGCGCGGCCGCACATGCCGTAGTTGCCGGCGCCGAAGCTGCCGCCGATGATGACCGTGAACTTCGGCACCTGCGCGGTGGCCACCGCGGTGACCATCTTGGCGCCGTCCTTGGCGATGCCGCCGGCCTCGTATTTCGCGCCCGACCATGAAGCCGGTGATGTTCTGCAGGAACACCAGCGGGATGCCGCGCTGGGCGCACAGCTCGATGAAATGCGCGCCCTTCAGCGCGCTCTCGCTGAACAGGATGCCGTTGTTGGCGACGATGCCGACCGGATAGCCCTAGAGATGCGCGAAGCCGGTGACCAGCGTCGTGCCGTAG
The DNA here is from genome assembly GCA_963847615.1 of uncultured Alphaproteobacteria bacterium. Lineage (GTDB taxonomy): Bacteria > Pseudomonadota > Alphaproteobacteria > Acetobacterales > Acetobacteraceae > Palsa-883. The sequence goes on along the minus strand of CAWKAN010000020.1, from coordinate 576,784 downwards.
CAGCCGCTTGAACTCGTCGAACTCGCTGCCGTCGACGATGCGGGCGATGACCTCGCGCACGTCGTAGGGCTTGCGCGCGATCGGCCGGGACGACGCCGTAGAGCTCGCGCCGGATCGTAGCGCGGCGGCACCGGCGCGCGCAGCGCCAGCGTCGCGCGGCTTCGCGCGGTTCAGATCGGCGACGATGCGCGCGCGCGATGCCCAGCGCGTGCGCGTCGTTCTCGGCCAGTGGTCGGCGACGCCGGAGATGCGGCGTGTGCACGTCGCCGCCGCCGAGCTCCTCGGCGCTCACCACCTCGCCGGTCGCCGCCTTCACCAGCGGCGGGCCGCCCAGGAAGATCGTGCCCTGGTTGCGCACGATGATCGCTCTCGTCGCTCATCGCCGGCACGTAGGCGCCGCCGGCGGTGCACGAGCCCATCACCACCGCGATCTGCGGGATGCCCGGCGGCCGACATGTTGGCCTGGTTGTAGAAGATGCGGCCGAAATGGTCGCGGTCGGGGAACACCTCGTCCTGGTTCGGCAGGTTGGCGCCGCCGCGAGTCCACCAGATAGATGCAGGGCAGGCGGTTCTGCAGCGCGATCTCCTGCGCGCGCAGGTGCTTCTTGACCGTCATCGGGTAGTAGGTGCCGCCCTTCACCGTCGCGTCGTTGGCGACGATCACGCATTCGCGCCCGGCAACGCGGCCGATGCCGGTGATGATGCCGGCCGCCGGGCACCTCGTCGCCGTACATGCCGTGCGCGGCGAGCTGGCCGATCTCGAGGAACGGCGAGCCCGGATCGAGCAGCGCCCGCACCCGCTCGCGCGGCAGCAGCTTGCCGCGCGACAGATGCCGTGCGCGGGCCGCCTCGCCGCCGCCCTGGCGGATCGCGTCCGACCGTGCCGCGCAGGTCGGCGACCAGTGCCGCCATGGCGTCGGCGTTGGCGCGGAACGCCGCCGCGTTCGTATCGATGGCCGATTTCGATGACTGGCATCGGGCCTACGCCGTCTCGTCGAACAGCTCGCGGCCGATCAGCATGCGGCGGATCTCGCTGGTGCCGGCGCCGATCTCGTACAGCTTGGCGTCGCGCAGCAGCCGGCCGGTCGGATAGTCGTTGATGTAGCCGTTGCCGCCGAGGCACTGGATCGCCTCCAGCGCCATCCACGTCGCCTTCTCCGCGGCAAACAGGATCGCGCCGGCGGCGTCCTTGCGCGCCGGTCCGGCCGCGGTCGCAGGCCCGGGCCACCGCGTAGACGTAGGCCTTCGCGGCATTCATCGTGGTGTACATGTCGGCGAGCTTGCCCTGCATGAGCTGGAATTCGCCGATCGCCTGGCCGAACTGCTTGCGTTCATGCACATAGGGCAGCACCACGTCCATGCAGGCCTGCATGATGCCGAGCGGGCCGGCCGCCAGCACCGCGCGCTCGTAGTCCAGCCCGCTCATCAGCACGTTGACGCCGCGGCCGACCTCGCCCAGCACGTTCTCCGCGGGCACCTCGCAGTCCTCGAACACCAGCTCGCAGGTGTTCGACCCGCGCATGCCGAGCTTGTCGAGCTTCGGCGCGGTGGAGAACCCGTTGAACCCCTTCTCGACCAGGAACGCGGTGATCCCGCGCGGCCCGGCGGTCGGATCGGTCTTGGCGTAGACCACCAGCACGTCCGCGTCCGGCCCGTTGGTGATCCACATCTTGCTGCCGTTCAGCACGTAGCGGTCGCCCTTGCGCTCGGCGCGGGTCCGCATCCCCACGACGTCGGACCCGGCGCCCGGCTCGCTCATCGCCAGCGCGCCGACCTGCTCCCCGCTGATCAGCGGCGGCAGATAGCGCCGGCGTCTGCGCCTCGGTGCCGTTGCGGCGGATCTGGTTGACGCAGAGATTGGAGTGCGCGCCGTAGGACAGCCCCACCGCGGCCGAGGCGCGGCTGATCTCCTCCATCGCCACCACGTGCTCCAGATAGCCCATGCCGGCGCCGCCATAGGCCTCCTCGACGGTGATGCCGAGCAGGCCCAGATCGCCCATCTTGCGCCACAGATCGGCGGGAAACTCGTTGTCGCGGTCGATGTCGGCGGCGCGCGGCGCGATCTCGTTGGCGGCGAAGGCCTGCACCTGGCCGCGCAACAGGTCCACGGTCTCGCCGAGGTCGAAGTCCAGGGCGAAGTCCGAGTTGAGACCCGACGCCATCTCCGCTTCCCCATCTGCTTCGCCGCGAGTCTCAATGCTTGTGCCCTAACCTGCAAGGGCCTTGCTCTGGATCGGCTCCCTCCGAAAATCGCACGGCACCGCCCTGGATCGTCGATCGATCGGCTGGTCCAGGCCGGGCGGGACGATATCAACCGTCCCGACCAGCGCCTGGCACGCAAGCCAGCAAGCAAGATTTTAACACGGAGGAAGCAGGGAGGACCACGGAGGATCACGGAGGTCCACGGGGGGGATCAGCCTGAAAGCCCCCCAACCGATCTTTGCCTCGCATGCAAACCATGCTTCCCCGATCAAGTTCGCAGACGCAGCGCAGCCAAACAGCGCTCCGCGCGAAGCGCCATGCTTGTCTTCTCCGTGACCCTCCGTGGCCCTCCCTGCTTCCTTCGTGTTAAAAACTTGCTTGCTCGCCGACGATCGATCCCCCGGGTTCCATCGCGAGACGATCCGACCCACCCCACGGCGGTGCGCGGCCGGCGGGCAGGGCAATCGGGTGAAGCAAGGCAAGGTCAGGGCTCCGCCATGAAACCCGCCAGGGGGCTTTGCCCCCTGGACCCCCACCAGAGGCAGCGGCCTCTGGACTCCATGACTGGGCGTGTGGGGAGGGGGAGGGGGCGTGTGGGCGAGGCACCGGTGTTCGTCCGGCGTGCCGGACGAACACCGGTGTCTCGCCCACACGCCCCCTCCCCCTCCCCACACGCCCAGTGAAGGGTTCCAAGGGCTCCGCCCTTGGCGGGGTTCCCCAATGGTACCTGGGGGGCAGCGCCCCTTGGTGGGGTCCAGGGGCGAAGCCCCTGGCCTTGCCTTGCTTCACCCGATTGCCCGGCTGCCCTGACCGGTGCCTCAGGCGGCGTCGCCTTTGAAGGCCGTGTTGTGGCGGAGAAACCGCTCATGGCCCTTGAGCATGTAGTGCCAATAGAACGCCGGCAACCCGGTGGTCTTGATCCACCAGGCGAGCCAATGTTCCTTCGCCGGATCGAGCGGCAGCGTCGGCGTGACTTTGCCGCCGTAGATGAACTCGGCGAGGATGGTCTTGCCGTAGGCGGTGGTGAGCGGGCAGGAGGCGTAGCCGTCGTAGCCGCCCTCGACCGCCCGCCCGGCGATCAGGTGCAGCAGGTTGCGCACGACAACCGGCGCCTGCTTGCGCACCGCCGCGGCGGTCTTGGAATTCGGCGACGAGCACACATCGCCCAGCGAAAAGACGTTCGGAAAGCGGACATGCCGCATCGAGTTCTGATCGACCTCGACCCAGCCGGCCGGGTTCGCCAGGCTGCTGCTGCGGATCGCATCGTGCGGGCTTTGCGGCGGCGACACGTGCAGCATGTCGAAGGGAACCGTCGTGCGCTTGCCCTTGTCCTCGCCGCCCACCGCCTCGAACGTCGCGGTCTTCGCCGCGCCATCGACCGAAACCAGGTTCTGCTGATAGTGCGCCTTGATCCCGTAGCGCGCGAGCACCTTGGTCAGTTCGCGCGCGAAGAACGGCACGCCGAACACCACCGGGGCATGCACGAAGTATTGCAGGTCACAGGCCTGCAACGTGCCGGCGCGGCGCAGGTGGTCGGCGGTCAGATAGGCGATCTTCTGCGGCGCGCCGGGGCACTTGAACGGCAGCGGCGGCTGGGTGAACACCGCGCGGCTGCCCGATTTCAGCGCCTGGACGCACTGCCAGGTATACGGCGCGTGCAGCGGTGAATAATTGCTGCACACGCCGTTCTGGCCCAGCGTCCCGGCCAGGCCCTCGATCTTGTCCCAGTCCAGCTTCACGCCGGTACAGACGACCAGGTAGTCGTAGGTGAGCGTGCCGCCGGACTGCAGGGTGACGCTGTTGTTCTCCGGTGCGAACGTCCCGGCGGCGTCAGGGATCAACCTCACCCCGGCGGGAATCAGGCTACGCTCGGGCCGGTGGGTCCTGGCCATGTCATAGGCGCCCGCACCGACCAGCGTGAAGCACGGCTGGTAATAGTGCGTCTCCGACGGTTCGACGATCGCAATGTCCAGCGCGGCCGGTCCGCGGCGGCGCAAACTCGCGGCAACCGTGATGCCGGCGGTGCCACCGCCAACGATCAGAATCCGATGATGCTTGGTATCAGGCATGTGAGCGTCCCTCCCCTTTGTTTGTCGATGCACGCCGGGTCCGGTCGGGGCGATGTCCGGCCCGCCGCTCCGGCCAGGCGATCCGCCGGCGGTGTTCCCCGAAAGGACCACTCGCGGTGTCTCGATCCAGCGCGGCCAAGGGCCGTTCCGGGGTCACCGAAACCGTGCCCGTGGCACATGCCGCAGGTGTCGTTTGTCGCCCGCGCCGACCTATTGCGATTTCGCACTGGGCTGGTGCCCGACGGGCGACGTTGAGCTTGCTTCCCGAGCGGCACCTCAGCATCATCGGGACTGCTTCGGCAACCGAAATTTCGCCGCCGCCCCGGGGCGCGGCGCGATCCTGGTCGCTGCGATGCTATTGCCGCGGCAGATCCGGCGGCAGGGCATCCGGCCGGACGGCAAGCTCCAGCGGTGAGCGGAAATGCACATCGCGCTGCGGGAACGGCAGCTCGATGCCGTTGGCATGGAAACTGTCCCAGACGTGCAGCAGCACGTCGCTCTTGACGTTCGACAGCCCGTTCATCGGATCCTGGATCCAGAAGCGCAGTTCAAGATTGACGGCGCTGTCGCCGAAGCCCTTCAGCAGACAGACCGGCGGCGGCAGCGTGAGCACGCGGTCCACCGCGGCCGCCGCGGCCAGGCACAGCGCGATCGCCTTGCGCACGTCGGCCTTGTAGGAGATGCCGATCGGCACCCGCACCCGGATCGTTTTGGAGCTGTACGACCAGTTGACGACCTGCTGGGTGACCAGGTCCTCGTTGGGAATCAGGAACTCGGTGCCTTCGCGGGTGATGATCGAGACATAGCGCGCGCCCAGCGATTGCACCCGCCCGTAGGTGTCGCCCACGGCAAGCACGTCGCCCGGCTTGATCGATTTGTCGAGCAGGATGGTGATGCCGCTGACGAAATTGGCGACGCTCTTTTGCAGGCCGAAACCGACGCCGACGCCGATCGCGCCGGTCAGCACGGTCAGCGCGGTCAGATCGATGCCGACCATGCGCAAGGCGATGACCACCGCGACCACGGTCAAGGCGATCTTCAGCAGCTTGACGATCAGCACCTGAAGCGAGGGCGTCAGGCCGGCCAGCGTGCTGACCCGGCGTTCCAGCAGGCGACCGAACAGGCTTGCCAGCCACAGCAGGAACACCAGCGAGAGCACCGCCTTGATGACGGTGAGCGCGGAGAGCCGCAAGCCGCCGAAGCTGATGGCCGCGCTGTCGAGCAGCGCCATGATCGGCACCAGCAGGTGGACGATATTGAGCGCGGCGATCGCCCAGACCGTGATCGCGACGACATGCGACCAGCTCGGGTCGCGGACAAGTTCGGCGGTGAAACGGATCACCACCCACGCCGTCAGCAGGTTGACCACAAGGTCGATCACCTGCGAGGGCAGCAGCGCCTTGCCGGCGATCAGCACCGCGAGCCACAGCAGGATCAGCCACAGGATCGGCACCGTCAGCGGTTGCAGCGTCCGCGTGACGCGCCGGATTTGCGGTTCGAACCGGCCGGTGGCGGACGTGGCGAGCCAGCCGCGCAGCCCGGGCGACAGACGGCGCGCGACCAGGAAGGCGGCGCCGACCACGATGAGCTGCCCAAGCGTCCCGAGGCTGAGCGCCAATGCGTTCTGCGCCAGCCACTCGCGCGCCATGGTCAGGTGATTGAGGTAGAACCCACGGTCAAACAGCGCATCCATCGAAGCTTGCGGCTGGTGTCGCGCCGCGCCGCCCCCCGGCTGACCCCCGGCCGGCTCAATGCGGCGCCCGGGGTCAGCCGGGGGGGGGGGCCGGCCGGGGCTCAGTAGGTCACCACGGTGCGGATCGATTCGCCGCGGCGCATCAGGTCGAAGCCGTCGTTGATCTGCTCGAACGGCAGCACGTGGGTGATCAGGTCGTCGATGTTGATCCTGCCGTCCATGTACCAATCGACGATGCGCGGCACGTCGGTGCGCCCGCGCGCGCCGCCGAACGCGGTGCCCTTCCACACCCGCCCGGTGACCAGCTGGAACGGCCGCGTGGCGATCTCCTGCCCGGCGCCGGCGACGCCGATGATGATCGACTGGCCCCAGCCGCGATGCGCGCATTCCAGCGCCTGGCGCATCACCTTCACGTTGCCGATGCACTCGAAGCTGTAGTCGGCGCCGCCCTTGGTCAGCTCGACCAGGTAGGGCACCAGGTCGCCCTGCACCTCGGCCGGGTTGACGAAATGCGTCATGCCGAATTTTTCCGCCGATCGCCTTGCGGTTCGGGTTGACGATCGACGCCGACGATCATCTCGGCGCCCGCCATGCGCGCCCCTTGCATCACGTTCAGCCCGATGCCGCCGAGGCCGAACACCACCACGCGCGCGCCCGGCTCGACCTTCGCCGTGTTGATCACCGCGCCGATGCCGGTGGTGACGCCGCAGCCGATGTAGCAGACCTTGTCGAACGGCGCGTCGGGGCGGATCTTTGCCAGCGCGATCTCCGGCAGCACGGTGAAATTGGCGAAGGTCGAGGTGCCCATGTAGTGGAACACCGTCTCGCCGTTGCAGGAGAACCGGCTGGTGCCGTCGGGCATCACGCCCTTGCCCTGGGTCGCGCGGATCGCCAGGCAGAGATTGGTCTTGCGGCTGAGGCAGTACTCGCACTGCCGGCACTCCGGCGTGTAGAGCGGGATGACGTGATCGCCCTTTTTCAGGCTCGTCACGCCCTTGCCGACATCGGCGACGATGCCGGCGCCCTCATGGCCGAGGATCGCGGGGAACAGGCCCTCGGGATCGGCGCCCGACAGGGTGAACTCGTCGGTGTGGCAGATGCCGGTGGCCTTGATCTCCACCAGCACCTCGCCCTCCCGCGGGCCGTCCAGATCGACCGTCTCCAGGCTGAGTTTTTCGCCGGCCTTGCGGGCGACCGCGGCGCGCACCTTCATTCGTCATCCTCCCCCAACCGGCCGCCGGATCGTGGCTGGCGGAGCATGGTGGCGGTTGCGCCGATGGCGTTCAAGCGCCGTGGTTGGCCGGGCGGTGGGGCTTGCAGCGCGCTGCGGCTGGCGCCGGGCGAGGGCTTCGAGGACAGGTCGCAAACGTTGCGCGGTGGCGGAATGCGCTGCGCTTTTCCGCCCTACGCAGCCGTCTACGCAGCCGTCTACGCAGCCGTCCCCGCCAGCCGCACACACTTTTGCATCACCGAGGGCAGGGCCGTATCGGCCAGCGCTGTGACGTGGCGCAAAAACCCGTCGGCCTCGATCTGCTCGACCTGCGCCGTGAACACCGTCAGGCGCAGTTCGAAATGGGTGAAGCCGTGCCGCACCTCGCCGGCCACGCGCCACGCCGCTGCCATCGGCGCGTGGCGCAGCGCCTCCGCCGCGGGCCAGGCCGCGTCGCGCCAGGCGGTGCCGGGCAGTTCCGCCATGCCGCCCAGCAACCCGTGCGGCGGCCGGCGGCGCAGCAGCACGTTCCCCGCCGCGTCGGCCAGCCAGAAATGCGCGCCGTGGCGCAGCGGGCGCAGCTTCCTCGCCGCCCGCCGCGGCAGGTCGGCGGCGATGCCGGCGCGCCGTCCGGCGCATGCCTCGCGCCAGGGGCACCGCGCGCAGGCCGGGTTGGTCGGCGTGCAGAGCGTCGCCCCGAGGTCGAACAGCGCCTGGGCGAAGTCCGACGGCCGGGCCATCGCGTCGGGGTCGGCGCCGAGCGCGGCGGCGGCGGCCTGGATCGCCGGCTTCGCGCCGGGCAGCGGGGCCGCGATGGCGAACAGCCGGGCCGTCACCCGCTCGCACATTGCCGTCGACCGGCACCGCCGGCAGGCCGAAGGCGATCGCGCCGACCGCGGCGGCGGTGTAGGGGCCGATGCCCGGCAGTGCCCGCAGCCTCGCCAGGTCTTGCGGGAAGCCGCCGGCGGCCGCCACCGCCCGGGCGCAGGCATGCAGGTTGCGCGCCCGCGCGTAGTAGCCAAGTCCTGCCCAGGCGGCCAGCACGTCGTCCAGCGGCGCGGCGGCGAGCGCCGCAATCGTGGGGAAGCGCGTTACGAAGCTTTCATAGTAGGGTATCGCCGCGGCGACCGTGGTCTGTTGCAGCATGACCTCGCTGAGCCAGACGCGGTAGGGATCGGCCACCTCGCCGGGGCGTGCGCGCCACGGCAGTTCGCGGCGGTGGCGGTCGTACCAGGCCAGCAAGGCGTTGGCCAAAAGACGGTGGGCCAAGAGAGGATGGTCCAAAGCGGAGGACACAGGTGCGATGGCGGCAAAGGACACGGCATCCGGTATGGCGGCGGCGCCGCGGCATGTCTACGGCCCGCGCCCGGTCGGCGCCCTGGTCCCCGGCCTCACCCGCGCCGCGTTCCGCCGCCGCGCCCCCGGCACCGCCCAGGTGCTGGCGGACTGGCCGAACCTCGTCGGCCCGGCGCTGGCCGCGGTCACCCTGCCGCGCCGGCTCGCCGCAGGCACGCTCACCATCGCATGTTCTGGCCCCATTGCGATGGAATTGCAGCATTTATCCGGCGAGCTGATCGCCCGCATCAACACCGCGCTCGGCGCCGGCGTGGTCAACAAGCTGCGCTTCCTGCAGATCGCCCCCGAACCGCCGGCGATCGTCCCGGTGGTGAAGCCATCGCCGCAAAGCCGCGCGCGCGCCGAGTCGGCGGTCGAGTCGCTGCCCGCCGGGCCGCTGCGGGACGCCCTCGCGGCGCTCGGAGGCGCGGTTTTCGGCGCCGGTGAAACGCAACCCTCGACTCGCCCCAGGGGCGGGCGGTAAAACACCACATCTAGAGGTAACCATCGCCATGCGACGCCGAACCCTACTATCGCTAGTCGCCCTGAGCGGGCTCTCCCCCGCCCTCGCGCGCGCCGAGGACCCGCGCCTGACCGAGCGCGCGATCGGCAAGCCGGACGCCAAGACCCAGGTGGTCGAGTGCTTCTCGCTCACCTGCACCCATTGCGCCGCCTTCGCCCAGGAGACCTTTCCCGAGGTGAAGGCCAAGCTGATCGACACCGGCAAGGTGTTCTACATCTACCACGACTTCCCGCTGGACCAGGTCGCGCTGACCGCGGCGATGGTGGCGCGCGCGCTGCCGGCGGAGCGCTACGAGCCGTTCGTCAACGCGCTGCTCGCCAGCCAGGACCGCTGGGCCTTCGCGCCGGGCGTGAACAGCACCGACGAGCTGTGGAAGCTGGCGGCGCTTGCCGGCATGAGCCGCGCGACGTTCGACGCGACGGTGGCCGACACGGCGTTGCGCGACTGGATCATGGCGCAGCAGAAGGCCGACGCCGCCAAGTGGAAGATCGAACTCGACGCCCAGCTTCGTGATCAACGGCGAGCTGCACGCGGGCGAAATGAGCTACGCCACGTTTGTCAAACTGATCCCCAACGCCTGAGCCGCCGTCGCGTTCCCCGTTGCATTCCATAGGGAGGCGCCCTTGCCCGTCAGTTTTTCCCGCCTGCGCATCGCCGGGTTCAAGAGCTTCGCCGAGCCGGCGAATGTCGAGATCCGACCCGGGTCTGACCGGCATCGTCGGCCCGAACGGCTGCGGCAAGTCGAACGTGGTCGAGGCGCTGCGCTGGGCGATGGGCGAGAAGCTCGGTGCGCAGCCTGCGCGGCGGCGAGATGGAGGACGTGATCTTCGCCGGCACCGCGTCCCGCCCGGCGCGCAACATCGCCGAGGTGGTGCTGACGCTAGACGACACCGCCGGGGTGGCGCCGCCGCCGTTCCACGAGCAGCCGGAGCTGGAGATCGTCCGCCGGATCGAGCGCGGCATGCGGCAGCTCGTACCGCGTCAACGGCACCGAGACCCGGGCGCGCGACGTGCAGACGCTGTTCGCCGACCTGGCCTCCGGCGCGCACAGCTCGGCGATGATCAGCCAGGGCCGCGTCGGCGCCCTGGTCACCGCCAAGCCCGAGCAGCGCCGCATCCTGCTGGAGGAGGCGGCCGGCATCACCGGGCTGCACGCCCGCCGCCACGAGGCGGAGCTGAAGCTGCGCGCCGCCGAGGCCAACCTGACCCGGGCGGAGGATCTGCGCGGCCAGCTTGAGGCGCAGCTCGGCGACGCTGAAGCGCCAGGCGCGCCAGGCCAGCCGCTACCGCAACATCTCCGGCGCCATCCGCGCCGCCGAAGCCGAACTGCTGGCGATCCAGCGGGCGCACGCCGAGCTGGTCCGCGCCGCCGCCCAGGCCGCGCTGCATGCCGCGGGCCTCGCCGTCGCCGCCGCCACCGCCGCGGCCACCGAGGCGCAGGCCCACGCCACCGCGGCGCAGGCGGCGCTGCCCGCGCTGCGCGAGGTCGAGGCCGCGGCGCGCACCGGGCTGGAGCGGCTGCGCGTCGCGCAGGAACAGATCGTCGCCGAGGAGGCCCGCGCCCGCGCCGCGCTGGGCGAGGCAACCCGCCGGCTGGGCCAGCTTGGCCAGGACCTGGGCCACGCCGACGCAGCTCGCGCCAGGACGCCGAGGCGGCCGAGGCGCGGCTCGCGGGCGAGGACGCGGCGCTGGCCGAGGCCGAGCTGGGCCATGACGCCAGGGCCGAGGCGGCGGCGCAGGCCACCGCGGCGGCGGCGGACGCGGTGCGGCCGGCGGAAGCGGAAACCAACCGCGCCACCGAGGCGGCGGCCGAGGCCTCGGCGCGCGCCCAGTCGATCGGCCAGATGCTGGCGCAGGCCGAGCAGCGCGCCCGGCGCGTCGCCGGCGAACTCGCCCGGCTGTGCGCCGAGCACGACCGGCTGGCCGCCGAGGCGGTGGCACCCGACGCTCTGGCGGCGGCCGAGACCGCGCAGGCCACCGCCGAGGCCGCGCTGGCGGCTTCCCGCGCCGCGCTGGAGCAGGTCGAACACACCCGCGCCGCCGCGCAGACCGCGCTGGCCAGCGGCGCGCGACGCCCAGGGGCGCACCGAGCAGGTCCGCGCCCGGCTGGCCGCCGAGGCGCAGGCGCTGGCCGAGATCCTGGCGGTCAACGACGGCGAGCAATGGCCGCCGATGGTCGATGCCCTGTCGGTGCCGGCGGGGCTGGAGACGGCGCTCGGCGCCGCGCTGGGCGAGGAGCTGTCCTCGGCCGCCGACCTGACCGCGGCGCGCCACTGGCGCGAACTGCCGCCGCTCGACCCGCTGCCGGCGCTGCCCGGCGCGGCCACCCCGTTCGACACGCTGGTGCAGGGGCCGCCGGCGCTGACCCGCGCGCTCAGTCCAGATCGGCCTGATCGACGACGAGGCCGCCGGCGACGCGCTGCAGCCGGCGCTGGCGCCCGGCCAGATGCTGGTGTCCGAGGAAGGCGCGATCTGGCGCTGGGACGGCTACACGATCCGCGCCGGCACGCCGACCGCGGCGGCGGTGCGGCTGCAGCAGCGCAACCGGCTGTCGATGCTGCGCGGCAACCTGGCCGACGCGGACGCACGGGCTGGCGTGGCGCGCGAGGCCTATGTGGCGGCGTATGGCGCCGAGCAGGACGCCATCGTCGGCGAGCAGCGCGCCCGCGCGGCGCGGCGGGAGGCCGAGCAGGGGGCCGAGCGGACGCGGCTCGCGGCGCAGCGGTTGCAGGCGCAGGCCACCACCGTGGGCGTCCGGCTGAATGCGCTGGGCGAGCAGATCTGCGCCCAGCGCGAGGAACACGCCGAGGCCGGCGCGGCCGAGGCGCGGGCGCGCGAGGCGCGCGACGGGCTGGGCGACCTGGCGGCGCTGCGCGCGGCGGTGGAGCAGGCGCGCGCGGCGCTGACCCGGGCGCGCGCGGCGGAGGCCGAGGCCAGGGGCACGCGCGATGCGCTGGCCCGCGAACAGGCGGCGCGGGCGCAGCGCCGGGCGGCGATCGCCGGCGAGCGCGGCGATTGGGCGCAGCGTGCAGGCGATGCCGCGGCGCGGGTCACCGACCTCGCCGCCCGCCGCGCCGAGGCGGAAGCCGAGCACGCCGCATTGGCCGAAGCGCCGGCGCAGATCGCCGCCCGCCGCGCCGCCGCGCTGGACGCGCTGGAGGCCGCCGAGGCGGCGCATCGCGGCGAGGCCGACCGGCTGACCGAGGCGGTCGGTCGGGCCGGCGAGGCCGACCGCGCCGCCCGCGGCGGCGGAAATCGGCGCTGGCGGCGGCGCGCGAGGCCGCGGTGCGCGCCGAGGGCGCCGCGCAGCAGGCCGACCACGCCTGGGGGACGGTGGCGGAGCGCATCCTGGAGCGGCTCGGCGTCAATCCGGCGATGCCCGACCCGCCGGCCGAGCTGACGTCGGACAGCGAGGAGAAGGCCCGCAAGCGGCTGGAGCGGCTGCTCAAGGAGCGCGAGGAGATGGGGCCGGTCAATCTGCGCGCCGAGGTCGAGGCCGAGGAGGTGGAGAACGCAGATCGCCACCATCGTGGCCGAGCGCGACGAGCTGGTCACCGCGATCGCCAAGCTGCGCGGCTCGATCGGCCACCTGAACCGCGAGGGGCGCGAGCGGCTGAGCGCGGTGTTCCAGCAGATCGACCAGCACTTCCAGGCGCTGTTCACGCGGATGTTCGGCGGCGGGCGGGCGCACCTGGCGCTGGTGGGCTCGGACGATCCGCTGGAGGCGGGGCTGGAGATCTATGCCCAGCCGCCGGGGAAGAAGCTGGCGACGCTGTCGCTGCTGTCGGGCGGGGAGCAGGCGCTGACCGCGCTGTCGCTGATCTTCGCGGTGTTCCGCTGCAACCCGGCGCCGATCAGCGTGCTGGACGAGGTGGATGCGCCGCTGGACGATGCGAACGTGGAGCGGTTCTGCAATCTGCTGGACGAGATGGTGCGCGAGACCGGGACGCGGTTTTTGGTGGTGACGCACCATCCGTTGACCATGGCGCGGATGGACCGGCTGTATGGGGTGACGATGCAGGAGCGCGGCGTATCGCGGCTGCTGTCGGTGGATCTGCAGGTGGCGGCGGGGATGGTGGAGCCGCCTCGGTTGGCGGCGGAGTAGGGCGGGCGAAGGCCCGCCATCCACGCCGATACGAATGAACCGTCAGGGTGGCCGGTATTACGTGGCTTCTCGCGTCCAGTTCCCGTCGTTCTTGAGCTGGATGTCCCGCAACCCATGCACGCCATGCGCATCCTCGTCCATACTCTTGCAGCAGATCGATCACCTTCGCGGCCGTTTCATGTGCGCCAGCCTTGAGCGCGTAAAACATCCGGAGCGCACTGTCGGCGGCCCCGAGTATGCTTTGCTGCCCAACGGACGACGGACCCGCTTCGTTGCCTTAGCACCCGGGCCAACCCCTCCTAGGAAACCCTCAGCATGGCACGTAGGAAGCGTACTTCCTGGTCACGCAGAGGATACGACCAGCTGACGATATCCACCGCAAGGCGCTCATGCAGATGCCTGGCATTTTTTACCGACGCGCCGGTTCCGTGATCGGTCTGATGGATCGTGTATCCGCTGGTCAGGTACACGCAATCCGGACCGCAACCGGTATAATGCAGCTTTTCCGTCATGTGGGCCAGTCCATCCATTCCACGGTTTTCACGAACAAACTCTCGTTGGCCATTGATGGAGCGCGCTCAGATCGCCACGTTTGGACGACTGGCGGCGCTGGCGACCTGATCTTCCTGGCCATCCGGGGGCAATTCGGTGTCTTGTTGTGGCTGGACTGCGCGTTTCGGTTTCGGCCGAGGACGTTTCGGCTTCTCAGTCGGTGGAGGCGCAGGTGCCGCTCGAACCTTGACCTGAATAATAACTGCCAGCTTGGGGAATTCGGGGGTCGCGCCCCTAACTTCTGCGACGACCGCCTCAACGTGTCTTTCTCTTTTGATGTGGTCACGAACGTCCCAGGCCGTGCGTTGCTTCAGGTAGCCAACCTGATCGCCGTCGGGCGTGAAAAGTGCGACAGCATCCTTGTCTACTGGGTTGTTGTCTTCGAAACGCAAGCTTAGCGGTATACCGACACGAACGCTGCGCCGGATTATGTCCTGGCGGGATCTCCCGTCCGGGTTTGAGAACGTAACACCGGCGATGGAATTGTAGAATTCCGCGAAAATCGGGGGGTCCGGCGGCGCGATCGGGAGGGCAGGCAGTTTTTCCTGTGTTTGCCGGACATTCGGCAAGTCCGAAACGGAGGGCTCAACGCGTTGCTTCCCACCTTGGTTTCGGTCCGATCTGATCAGCGCCCAGAACCACTTGAACATATCCGGTCTCTCCGCTGGCCGAATATGCTACTTCCTCGAGGGCGGATCGTCCACAGCGACCACTCGAGATGTAGGCGGCCAGTCGATGACTGATGCGCGAACGTTACGCGAAGACGTGCCCGACAAATTCGTCGCGGCCAACCTATATAGCTGGCATGATAGAGCACGCCTGAGGCGCTTTACGCCTGGGAAATTCCCCTGGGTCTCATCGGTGCCCCGGGAACAGCGGAGCCTCTGCGTTCACGGCCCAGTTCGATTACGAATTGGAGTCGCAATGAGATGGTGTCTTTTCCCGATCCAGCCGGGCCTTGCCCACTTTGACCTGGCGACGCCGGGGAGCAAGCGTCGGGGTCCTGCCCACTTGCAGAATTGGCGATCTGCTGCGCCGGACCAGGAAGGCAAGAAATTTCAGCCACAGATGCACACAGATGCACACAGATATTCCGAGCGGCTTCAGGGACCGTGGGCAAGACGCCGGATCTCGAGGCGGGACTTGCCGAAGTTGAGTAGCAGGCAGAACCGCAGGCCGGTCGCCTTCAGGTAATTCAGGCACTGCGCGGTGTGAGCGCCGTCCAGAGCCTTGCTCGCTTTCAGTTCGACGATGAGGGTTCCCTCGATCAACAGATCGACGGCGTATTCCCCGACGACAATGCCGTCGTAGTGGACGGTGATCCCGTGCTGTTGCACGACGGCCAGACCGACTTTGCGCAACTCGTGGGCCAATGCGTTCTCGTAGACCTTTTCGAGAAACCCGCACCCGAGCGTGTTCAGGACCCGGAACGCGCACCCAATGACGCGCTCCGACAATTGATTGACCCCGGTATCAGCCGGGTAGGCGAGGATGTTGCCACCCTCGCCCCCCACAGACCCGGACGTGCCGATTTCCAGCATCCGGTTCCTCACGCGAGAGCTTCGCCCACGGCAGTGTAACGATGGACGATCCGGACTGGTGGAAGCGGGTGTTGCCTGAGGTACTCGCCGAGGCGGGACCACAGGAACGTGCCCTTGCCGCCGCGGCGCGACAGCCATTTCTTCCAACCCCGCACGACCTGCCTTGCATACCAGCTCAGCCTTCGGCCATTCCCCGTGATGCCGTAGTAGGCGAAGTGCCCACGCATCATCGACGACAAGCGCGCATGCTGCGCGCACACCGGCTGGTGCCGATGGCGCTTGCACCAGTCGGTGACTGCCGCCACCGCCCTGGCGTAACGGCTCTTCGCCGTTACCTGCCGAACCACCTTGCGGCCCTGCCGCGACCTCCCCCAGACGTGGGTGAAGCCGAGAAAGTCGAACGTGGTTCCACTCGTCCCCGCAGGCTGATCGCCTTCCGCCCGTCGCGGCCGGAAGTCGATGAAGCGCGTCTTGTCGGGATGCAGCGTCAGCCCATACCGCGCAAGCCGCTTGCCCAGGACCGCCAGGATCCGTTCGGCGTCGTCGAACCTCTCGAACGCCACCACCAGGTCATCGGCGAACCTGACCAGCATGCTGTTCCCCCGCAGGCGTGGCCGCACCACGTTCGCGTACCAGTCGTCCAGCACATGGTGCAGGAAGATGTTCGAGAGACAGGGTGAGATGACCCCGCCCTGGGGGGTGCCTTCAGTCGGGCGGTGCAGGTGTCCGTCTTCGAGAACACCGGCAGCCAGCCATTTATCGATCATCCGCCGGATCACACCATCCGTGACCCGCTGGTCGAGAAACGCCCGCAGGTGACGGTGCGAGATGGTATCGAAATACTTGCGTATATCGACATCCAGCACCCACCACAGCCGTTGGGTCATGCAGCCAGTGCGCAGCGCTTGTAACGCCTGGTGCGCCGATCGGCCCGGTCGGAAGCCATACGAACAGGGCAGGAAGTCCTGCTCATAGATCGCTTCAAGAACCATCGTGATCGCCCGCTGCGCCACCTTGTCCTCGAAGGTCGGGATGCCGAGCGGCCGTCGCGTGCCGTCCGCTTTCGGGATGTAGGTCCGGCGAACCGGCGGGGCGTGGTAGCGGCCGGTTTTGATGCGGCCCAGAAGGTCCAGCAGATTGACCTCCAGAGCCGCCTCGTAGTCGGCCGCCGTCACTCCGTCGATCCCCGGCGCCCCATCCTTGCGGGTCAGCCGATAGGCTTCTTTCATCCAGTCCAGATCGATGACGTGGTGCAGCGAGTGCAGCACTGTCTTGCGTCTCGCCAGTTCGGCTATCCATTGCCGTTTCGTGGACAGGTTCGCAGGGTTCAAGGTCCCCTCCCGTGTTTCCCGTCAATGGCTCTCTCAACGCGGCGCCCCCCTTCCCTCTGCCGGGTCCCGGCAGGCCCGGTTCCCCGACTTCGGCGGGACTATGAAGGCGCTACGACTTCCCGCAGCCGCATTCCCGGTCGCTCATGGTGTTCGCTTCCAGGCTCCATGCCGTCCCTCGTCTGCTTCGTCTCTCGCCGCGGCGCTCCTGGCGGACCCGAGGGCTTCCGACAGGCCAGGGAGTTTGTTCAACCGGTCTCCCAGCACCGGTGCCTGCGCCAACATGGGCGGATGCGGGATCTCATAGGTTCCCAGGCGATCCGTTCCGTACCTTTGCCCCGGCTCCTAACCCCGGCCGGACCAGAGCGACCTCGCCATGGCGGTCGCCCCGATGCTGCCCCCGCTCACAGAGCGACGAAGGCTCCAGCGTTCGATGATCTCGTGGCCATCATCCCGCGGCTTCAGTACCTGCTGCCTACGCTTCACGAGTGTCGTTGCCTAACCCATGCAAGGCTCGCTTCCGGCTGGCTGGCTCGCCTTTGCCGGGAGGGAGTTCAACCCTCTGGATCGCGACGAAAGGTTTCCGTCTACATCGGCTTCCCCCTTTCCTGAGCTTGCCTATCGCGGTCTGTGTGCATCTGTGGCTGAAATTCCTTGCCTTGCTTCTGCCGGTGCCGGCCGCACGGGCAGGAGACCATTTCCGCCAGCCAGCAGTTAAAATCCGGTGAAGGGATATTGTTCCACCGCTGGGCACCGGCGCGCGAGCGGCCTCGGTTTACGGTGATCCAGGGAGGGTTAGCCTAACCTCTACAATTGGGGTGATCTGGACTCCATGGAGATCCTTCCCCAATTTCAAGCCAGACCACCGTATCGAAGCGGTTACTCCCGAAGATGCGACGATAGTATCCTAGCAGGGCATCACTCGGCAGCTCGGCAGTTTGATGAGTGAGAAAAACCGTCGATAAAGTCGCTACCAGAAAATCCGCGGCCCCACTTCTCCCGTGGACCGTGATCCCGGTCGTTCCACTATTGGGAAGGCGCGGAGCATCCAGATTTCGCGTGTAATCGATCTGCACCCCCATTCGAAACGGCGGGATAAAATCCGTCCCGGGAAGCGCGGCACGATGCTGCTGGTCAAGGCGACGAATCACATCATCGAAAATCGCATAAATACTATTGTGTATCCGCGTCATTGACGGGGCGCTAGTCAACAGGATGATGGTATTCGACAATCCTTTTGATGGGTTATTCGCCTCGATGCTAAAGAGCAGTTTGACTGTGCAAATTGCCGACATGTCGTTCCAGTGCGCCTGCTCAGCTTCAATCTGATATTGCTTGAGGTTGCCTTGCGCGATGCGGAGTTGCTGTTTTGTTGACGCCAATTCCCCTTGGTCGGGCTGAGGCAACGCGGGAGGTGCTCGGTTTTGTAAAAGTTGATCCAGTTCGGGTTTGATTGCCGCGGCGATGTCCTGGGCGGATGCTGGGCGCAATTCTTTCACCAACCACTCAAAGGGCCAGCGTCGTTGCTCGACGTAAGGCGAAAATGCCAACACCACCACTGCGAACATGCAGGCACCGATAAGCCATCGGATGTCCGAGAATTTCTCTCGTATGCGGCCGCCGTGAATTATCATCGCCGCCAGTCCGGCCATGCCGACAAACGCCACGGCCGCTTGTAACCCCTCGTCCGTCCACGACTTGCCCCGCCAATACTGACCGACGGACACGACGAAGTGCTCGACGCCCGTGAGGCCAAAAGCACCGACGAGCACGCCCCAGACGACGAAAGGGATCGTCTCCTTCCAATTTGTGGGCCGAGGCGATCCATCAGACATGGCGGTTTGTCCGGAGCAGAGAGGAGGTAGAACACTCCACTCCGATTCGCTCCGATCGCCAACTCGTGAGCAATCACCCCTTCGCTCGGTTGTCGCAAGTTCAAATTCCTATGTCCTAATTCGGACACGACCGGCGTTCTCGGTCCAGCCAAAACGGGAATTCCTGCTGTCTCGGCACGGCACATAGGTCCGTAGTCCCAATTATATACTTGACACCACAGACCACCAGGGCTAGTGTCTCGGGCAAGGAGAACCGAGATGAACACCTTCACCGAACCGTTTTTTCAGGACGAAGCTGCCGCCAGGGCGATGATTGAAGACGTTCGGTGGCCCAATGGCCCTGTGTGCCCGCACTGCGGCGAAGCCGGCCGGCGGTATGCGACGAAGAAGGAGGGGCGGTATCGGTGCGGCAATCCCGAGTGTCGAAAGGACTATACCGTGACCACCGGCACCGTCATGGAGTCCAGCCACATTCCGCTGACCCAATGGTTGATGGCCTTCTATCTACTGTCGTCCAGCAAAAAGGGTATTTCTAGCCTCCAATTACAGCGGGCGCTGGGCTGCACCTATAAGTCCGCTTGGTTTTTGTCGCATCGGATAAGGGAAGCGATGAAGGCTGGCAGACTCATGCCCCCGATGGGGGGCGCCGGCCAGATCGTGGAGGCAGATGAAACCTATCACGGCCGAAAGGAGAGCCATGCTCCCAGCAAGCAGCGGGGAGACCGGCCTTTCACCAAAAAGGGCAAGGGCGGGGGCGCCCAAAAGCGGGCGATCGTATCTCTGGTAGAGCGGGGCGGTTCCGTTCGGTCCTTTCACATCGCTGCCGCCGACAAATTCACGGTCGGCAAGATCGTGCGGAAGAACGTCGCAAGGGAGTCGCGGCTTCATACCGACGAGAGCAACCTGTACATTGAGGTCGGTGGAAAATACGCGACGCATGAGACAGTCAAGCATTCAGTCAAAGAATATGTGCGGGACGACATTCATGTAAACAGTGCAGAGGGGTTCTTTGGACTGTTCAAGCGGGGCTTCAATGGCATTTACCAGCATTGCGCAGAGAAGCATCTGCACAGGTATTTGTCGGAGTATGACTTTAGGTATAACCATCGGATTGCGCTGGGCGTTGACGATATGCAGCGGACCATCGCGGCCGTGAAGGGCGCCGAAGGCAAGCGGTTGACCTATCGCCGCGCTAACGAAGCCTGATTTCCGGATACTCGCCGGCCGGTTTTTGCGGTGGCGGCGGAAGCGGGGGCTGATGCCTTTGCCGCTTTTTTCTTGGATGGATGAATGACCGGAGGCGTTCTCAGCGCCGCGCGAAGCGCTGCCTCGAACCTGACCTTGGCTTCATCGGGAGGATATCGGTTGTCTTGATCAGTCATACCAACAAAATGCCCTTCCCTCCGTCCGGGCGCGTCTGCTACGTCGGCAATCCGCCGCCCAACCCAGCCCTGCTTGCAACAGGACTGGGCTAAGCGTCGGTGGCGCGCCCGCACCCGCCGGGGCATTGGGTCACACTGGTGACCCGGCGGGATGGGCGTCTAGATGGGGCTAGCAGGTTCGCCAGAGGGGACCCTTGCGAAGGTACCTCCCTGGTGGGTTCGAATTCCCACTAGCTCCACCTAATCCTTCGGGGCTAGACGGCCTAGCTCCGCAACTTGTCGCGCCGCAGCAGCGCTGTTTCATCTGGGAATGGTTCGCTGTGGTTTCCCATCAACTGCGTGGCTATCCCATCGCTGGCCGGACGTCATGTCCGGTGCGGACAATATGTAATACGCCTTGAAACGACGCAACAGGTATGTACGCGATTGCAATGCGCTGCGGTCGGTCATTCCTAAGGCTGGCAACGATTGCATCCTATTCCTGGGACGGTTGTCTCGCCGGCAGCGAATGTATCTCATTCACGGGACACTCAGACGCGCCTCGTAGGACATCCAATCACACATCGCACCACAAACCGCATCGCTTCATGCGACGAAACTTTGCACTTGGAGGTTGCGCTCTATAGGACTTCCGTCACGAGCGCAAGTGATTTTTAAGACGTTGAAATAAATGGACTAATCTCCACTATGGCATGTGGTGTCAAGTATATAATTGGGTCCGTAGTCCTAGAACCTTTGACAATATTCCTCAACCCTGGGTATAATGCGGCACGGTCCCTGCAACCAGGATGGAACACAGGCCATGACCCCCCAGACCTCCACCGCGACGCACCTCACGCTCGATCCGGCCACCACCGACGCGACGCTCGCCACCATTTTCGGCGCCCTGCGGCTCGACCCCGCGCGCACCCCGGCGCAGCTGCAGACCCAGCGCGACGCCGGCGCCGCGCTGATCGCCGCCCTCCGGCCGCGCAACCCGGTCGAGGCGGCGTATGCCGCCCGCGCCGCCGCCGCGCACTATGGCAGCATGGAGTGCTTCCGCCGCACCATGCACCCCGACACGCCGGACAGCGTGGGCCTGCGCTGGTCCGGCAAGGCGGTGGCGCTGTCGCGCATGGCGACGGAGATGACCCGCGCGCTGAGGGAATGCCAGGCGGCGACCCCGGGCGCGCAGCCGCAGCCGGCGGCCCGGCCGGCTATGCCCCCCATCCCGACACCGGCCGCGGCGCAGGCCACCATCGCCGTTGGCAGGCAAGACCCCATGCCCAGTGAGCGCCGGTCGCCCGCACCGCCCGCTTTCCCCTTCACGGCCCGGCCGGCCGTGCCCCCCATGCCGACACCGGCCGCGGCGGCCCGCCCCGCGGTTGCCATGGCGGCAAAGCCGGCCGCGGCGCAGGCCCCCATCGCCGTTGGCAGGCAAGACCCCATGCCCAGTGAGCGCCGGGCGCCCGCGCCGGTCGCTTTCCCCTTCACGGCCGGGCCGGCTGCTGCCCCGCCCTTGCTGGCCGCGCCGCCGCCCCGCCCGGGCCTGCGGGCCGGCCTGCTCGGGTCCACCAGCCTGGCCAGCGGCGTCGTCCCCACGCCACCGGTGCAGCCAAGCAAGCCGGCCGGGTTGTAGCCGGTGGCGGGCCCTCGGGCATTTGATCGGAAGGACCCCATGTCCAGTGAGACCACCGGCCCGCTGCGCAACGGCAATCCGCGCGGCGATCCGCATGCCTCCGCGCGGTGCGGCGCGCACACCCGGGCCGGCGGCGCCTGCCGTCAGCCGGCCATGCCGAACGGGCGGTGCCGCTTGCACGGCGGTCGCAGCACCGGCCCGCGCACCTGTGCCGGCCATGCCGCCGTGGCCGCCGCGCGCACGACGCACGGGCATTACGGCGCCGAGGCCCGTGCCTTCGCCGCCGCCATCGACACCCTGCTGCGCGGTG
Source organism: uncultured Alphaproteobacteria bacterium (assembly GCA_963847615.1). GTDB lineage: Bacteria > Pseudomonadota > Alphaproteobacteria > Acetobacterales > Acetobacteraceae > Palsa-883. The sequence continues at coordinate 555,081 of CAWKAN010000020.1, read as the reverse complement.
CGCCGAACCCGCCCGCAAGCGGCCGCGGCAGGCCGCCCGCACGACAATGATCGTTCGCGAGGAAGCCAGAACAAGGTGATGGGACGGTCGATCCATGGCACTGTGTGCGGTGCCGCAACCTGGTGGACGAGATGGTGCTGGAAACCGGCGCGCGGTTCCTGGTGGCGATCCCGGCCGACGGGAGGACTGACCCATCGGCGCCGCGCCGCCGCGCCTGATGCCGGCATGCGCCGGCATGACGGGGCGGGCGGCGCCGCAGGGTCGATCATTCGGATGGCCGGTGTGACACGGCATCCGCTGACCATGGCGTGGACGGACCGGCTGTATGGCGTGACGATGCAGGAGCGGGGGGGTGTCGCGGCGGCTGTCGATGGACTTGCAGGTGGCGGCGGGGCTGGTGGAGCCGCCGCGGTTGGCGGCGGAGCAAGCCCCCTCCCCCACTCCCGGTAAAGGGTTCCAAGGGCTCGCCCTTGGCGGGGTCCAGGGGCGGAGCCCCTGGCCTTCCAGTGGCTCGGCCGATCGCACCGGGGCCGCCTGGCATCCTGGCCGTGGGCCGGGGGCACCCCCTGTTTGCTTTAATGCTCGACGACGGCCGGCGATTTCGCCACAATTTTGAACCAGGTGCTCAGCTACCTATTTCGATTATCGGCACGTGCGGAGGTTATCCGATGTTCGCAATCAAGCGGTTTGGCGCCCTGGCGGCCTTGCTTGGTCTGGTGGCGTTCGGCGTCGCCGCGCTGCCCGGCCAGGCCGAGGCGTGGTGGCGCGGCGGGTGTTGTGGGGTTGGCGTCGGGATCTGGCTGCCGCCGATCGTGGTCGCGCCGCCGGTGTACTATCCACCGCCGCCGGTGGACTACGCCCCGCCGCCGGTCTATTACGCCGCACCGCCCGGGTATTATGCCCCGCCCCGCCGCGCCTGGATTCCCGGCCACTCCCGCGGCCCGTACTGGGTGCCAGGGCACTGGAGCTGAGCCCGACGGGCGACCGTCGCTCCGGGGATTTTGATGGCCGAATGGTTGCGCCGATGTCAGGGAGTCCGCTTCAGCAATCCCCGTTGACTTGTCCAGTGCGTTGACCGCCCTGACCTCGCGCGTCGCGACGGCGGTTTGCTCGGTCGGTGACGCGACGTAGGCCAGGTATCCAAAGTGTTGACATCTTCCCCGCCGGGAAGCTGCGTCATTTCGCACGGTGCCTACGGTTGCAAGAGCCGGGGCTTTCAACGCCTGGTATCGCGCTTGAGGTGCAAGTACCTGTTAATTACAGATTCGACAATAATTCGCGACCATCTCATTCCGTAGCCGTGATCCGCGCACATGGCCCGGCGCGCGCCCGTTCACTGCCTGGCCGGCACGCTGACGCCGCCGCCCATCGGCATCTTCGCCGCGCCCATCGGCGCCGCCGGGGCGGTCATGACCATGCCGCCGGCCGCCACAAAGGTGGGCAGGACGCGCGGCACGACCAGCACCACCGCGCCGTAGGCCACCAGCGCGGCGGCGGTGGCACGCGCCACCGGACGGCCCCAGGGCAGCGCCTTCTCGGCAAACACCACCGCCGTGATCACCGCCATGGCGGCGATGTTCATGAGGCCGAGCGGGAACAGGATCACGAACAGCAGCCAGCAGCAGCCCAGGCAATAGGTGCCATGCAGCAATCCCATGCGCAGCGCGCCGCCCACCCCGTCGCGCCACGAGGTCATGATGAAGCCGATCGGCGTGCGGCACTTCGCCAGGCACATATCCTTCAACGGCGTCAGTTGATACACGCCCGCCGCAACAAGGATCGCCCCGCCGATCCGCGCCGCGGTGGCCGGCGACACCGCGAGGCGCGCGGCAACCGCCTCGGCGGCGAGCGCGCCCGCATAGGCCGCGACGCCGGACAGCGTCCACACCAGCATATAGGCGGCGACGAACACCCAGGTTGCCACGAAGGCCTCGCCGCGCCGGCGCTTGCGCGTCTGCACCGTGTGGAAGGTGAGGATCATCGGCGCGGCGGTGGGAAACATCATGGCCACCATCATGACCACCCAGACCGCCAGGAACAGCGGGGCGCGCATGCCCATGGTCGGCGAGGCCATCGCCATGCCCCTCGCCATGTCCATCGCCGCGCCGGCGCCCTGCCAGATCAGCAATCCCCAGGCGGCGGCGGCGACCGCCAGCAGCAGGCCCAGGATGACGTAGCGTTGCACCAGGAGCCGGTCGGTCTGGGCGCGTTGCATCAGCATCTCCCCACGGCGGCCGGTTGGCGTCGCGGCAAGGGTCGAAGCCACGCCCGGCCGAGGCCGGGCGTGGCTAGTTCGACCAGTTGATCGGCGCGTAATGCCCGTTCTTGCCGGAATTGTCCCACCGCATGCCGTGGTCGGCGAAGGTGCTGCCCTTGGCGCCCACCGCGAAGGCGAGCCGGTCCGGTGCGGCCGGATGGCCGGTGGCAGCCCAGATCTCGCCGCTGGGGTGCATGCTTCCCAACGGTTCCACCGCCATGTGCATGATTCCCGGAATTTCCACCGAGCGGACGTGGCCGCTGACGGCGTAGGTGATCGGCAGCCTTTTGCCGGCCAGGTGCGTGGCGATGAGCGGGGCGAACGCCGCCATTGGCCCGCCCTCGGCACCGCCGAAGATGGCGGCGAGCGCGGCGGTCTGCTGCTCGTCGGCGCGTTCGTCGAGATAGGGGGCCGCCGTCCAGTTGCCCTCGGCCATCACCCCCGGCGTGTGCGCGATCAAGGCAACGTTGAGCCCGTCGAGCGCCACCTGGCCGTAGCTGCCCCGGTCGATGTGGAACGCCAGGACGACATCGCAGGCGCCCTGGCTTGGCCGTGCCGTCAGCGGCGCGCCAGCCGCGAACAGGCACGGGCACACCACCTCGCAGTTGCAATTCTCGAAATAGTCGCCGGACAAATGCCATTTGGTTTGTGCTGCCATTTTTCCCTCCCTGCATCACGGCCCAACGATTGCGCCCGAGCCGCCCCACGCCGCGACGCGGTGCCACCATCAGGCGGTAGGTCCGGGCGACTGGCGCTTGGCACACCAGCGCCGCCAAGCCTTGACCCATCGGCGTTTGCCGGGCCGCTGGTAGGCAGTCCTGCTTTGGCGCGCCGCCATCCCCCCGGCGCGCGATACCAGCTTCCGGCTTGACCCCCGCGTTCGTTGCCAGCGGCAGCGGATCGCGGAGGCAAAAAAACTAGCCCGGGTTTCGGCGGCGGCCAACCCCCGATCGATGCGTTCAACAGAAATTCAATGCGTGCAACGGCGGGACAACCCACGACGGCCGGTGCGGGTGGCTGCGGGGCGGATTCCGCCAGCTTCGGCGCCAAGGCCGTCCGATCGGCGGCTTTGGCTGGTGCTCCGAAGCGGCGGTTCCGCGCCATCCTGGCCCGCCCCCTCCCACAAGCGGAGCGGGAGTGGTAAGGCCGTGCGCGATGCGCATCCTGTTCGTGACCTCCAACCGGCTTGGCGACGCCATCCTGTTCGACCGGGCTGCTCGACCATTTGATCGGCAGCTATCCTGACTGCCGCATCACCGTGGTCTGCGGCCCGGTGGCGGCGGGGCTGTTCGCGCGCATGCCGAACTGCGCGCGCGTGATCGTGCTCGACAAGCGCCCCTGGTCGCTGCACTGGCCGCAACTCTGGGCGATCGCGGCGCGGCGGCGGTGGGACAAGGTGGTGGATATCCGCGGCTCGGGCCTGGCCTGGATGGTGCGCGCCAGCCGGCGTGCGGTCATGCGCCCGCGCCCCGGCCACAAGCTCACCCAGCTCGCCGCGGTGCTCGGCCTGGACCCGCCGCCGCTGCCGGTGGCCTGGTTCGCGCCCGAGGACGCGGCAAGCGTCGCCGCGCTGTTGCCGCCTGCGTCGCCGGGCGGACCGCAGCTGGTGGCGCTCGGCCCGACCGCCAACTGGGCGCCGAAAGTCTGGCCGGCGGAGCGGTTCGCCGCGCTGTTCCGCGCCCTGGCGGCCGGGCCGCTGCCGGGCGCGGTGCCCGTGGTGATCGCCGGGCCGGGCGCGGCGGAGCGCGCCATGGCCGCCCCGGTGCTGGCCGCGCTGCCCGAGGCGATCGACCTGGTCGGGCGGTTGTCGCTGCCCGAGGTCGCCGCCTGCCTGGCGCGCGCCTCGCTGTTCGTCGGCAATGATTCCGGCCTGATGCACCTGGCCGCGGCAGCCGGGGCGCCGACCCTGGGGCTGTTCGGCCCAACGCCGGCGGACGAATACGCTCCTGCCGGCCGGCACAGCGCCGTGGTGATCGCGATGGGCCAGGCGATGACCGACCTGCCGGTGGAGCGCGCCTTCGCCACCGCCGAGCGGCTGATCGCGCGCGTGACGACGATGGGACCGACGGCGGTAGGGCCAACGCCGCTGGGGTTGGGGCCGCCGGGGTTGGGGCCGCCGGGGTTGGGGCCGACGCGCCGCGGACCGCCGGCTCTCACGCCGACGCCGGCACCTCGTCGAGATCGGCGCCCCACATCTTCTCCAGCGCATACATCGCCCGCGCCTCCGGCTTGAACAGGTGCACGATGATGTCGCCGACATCGATCAGCACCCAGTCGGAGCCGGACGCGCCCTCGATCTGCACGCGCTTCACGCCGGCCTTGGCCAGTTTCTCGGACAGATGCTGCGCCATGGCGGCGATCTGGCGGTCCACCAGGCCGGTGGCGATGACCATCCGGTCGCAGAAGCTGGCCTTGCCGGCCAGGTCCAGCGCGACGATCGCCTCGGCCTTGTCGTCCTCCAGGCTGGCGACGATCACGCTTTGCAGCTGATCCAACGCCGAGGGCTCGGCATGCGGCCGGCGGCGGGCGCCGGCGCGCGGCCCGGCGACGGCGGCCTTCTTGCGCGGGGTGCCTTGGGTCTGCTGGGCGGCCGGCAGCTTCGGCTTGGCCGGCTTGCGTGGCGCGGCACGCTTGCGCGTGGGCGGGCTGGGCGGGCGGGTTATGGCTCGGCTCCTTGTGATGTCGCGCGGGGTGCGCGGGGTTCAGTCGCGCGGGGTGCGCGGGAGGTCAGCGACGCGACGCGCACGACGGTTCGTGGCGCGTTGCGCTTCGGGCTAGGATACGCGAAGGGCGGCGGACGCAGTAGCTCGGATCGCACTGGCGGAGGCGGCGTGCTGCGGCGCCGTCAGGAACACCCAGGCCGGCGGCGCGCGCCGCACGAGGACCGTGGCGGCGCGGGCCGGCCAGCGGGCACCTCGCAGCACGGCAGCGGCGCATCCGGCCAGGGCGCGACGATTGTAGCCCGGACGCGGCAGGATGGCGAAGCGCACGCAGCGGGCAATCCGCCGCCAGTTTCGCCAGCGCGGCAACTGCTCGAAGATGTCGGCGCCGGCGATCCAGACGAACTCGACTCGCGGGAATTGGCGTTGCAGCAGGCGCAGCGTGTCGATGGTAAACCGCGTCCCGAGTTGCGACTCGATGGCAGTCGCCACCACGCGCCGCCCGTCGGCGACGCGGCGCGCCGAGGCCAGCCGCTGGGCCAAGCGGCGCCATGCCGTGGCCCGGCTTGAGCGGGTTGCCCGGCGAGACCAGCAGCCACACCTGGTCGAGCCCGAGGCGCCGGCGCGCCAGCTCGGCGACATGGCGATGGCCCGCATGCGCCGGGTTGAACGAGCCGCCCAGCAGGCCGACGCGGCTGCGCCGGCGGTCGCCAAAGCGCGGGATGGGGTCCGCGGCCAGCGTCGAGTTCCCACTCAGCGTCGGGTTCAGGGACGCACCTGGCCGGTGCCGCGGATGACGTAGCGGTAGGTGGTGAGCTGCTCCAGCCCGACCGGGCCGCGGGCGTGGATGCGCCCGGTGGCGATGCCGATCTCGGCGCCGAAGCCGAATTCGCCGCCGTCGCAGAACTGGGTGGAGGCGTTCCACAGCCCCACCGCGCTGTCGAGGCCGGCGAGGAAGTGCTCGGCCACCGCCTGGTCCGCGGTGACGATGGCATCGGTGTGCCCGCTGCCGTGGCGCGCGATGTGATCCAGCGCGGCGTCGGGGCCATCGACCACGGCGATCGACAGGATGGCGTCGAGCCATTCGGTGTCGAAATCGGTTTCCCCCGCCGCCGGCAGGTCGGGCACGACGGCGCGGGCGGCGGCATCGGCGCGGAAGTCGCAGCCCAGCGCGCGTAGCGTGGCGACGATGCCGGGCAGCAGGGCGGGAGCGATCGCGCGGTCGATCAGCATTGTCTCGGTGGCGCCGCAGACGCCGGGACGGCGCATCTTGGCGTTGGCGACGATGGCGCGCGCCATCGCCGGGTCGGCGGCGGCGTGGACGTAGGTGTGGCAGAGCCCCTCGGCATGCGCGAGCACCGGCACCCGCGCCTCGCGCTGCACCCGCTCGACCAGGGATTTTCCGCCGCGCGGGATGATCAGGTCGAGCAGCCCGGCGGCGGCGAGCATGGCGGCGACATAGGCGCGGTCGGTAGTGGGGGCGATCTGCACGCAGGCGTCGGGCAGGCCGGCGGCGCGCAGCCCCGCGGTCAGTGCGGCGTTGATGGCGCGGGCGCTGTGCTGGCTTTCCGAGCCGCCGCGCAGGATCACCGCATTGCCCGATTTCAGGCAGAGGCCGGCAGCGTCGGCGCCGACATTCGGCCGGCTCTCGTAGATCATGCCGATCACGCCGATCGGGGTGGCGATGCGCTGCAGGTGCAACCCGTTCGGCCGGGTCCAGTCGGCCAGCACGCGGCCGAGCGGATCGGGTAGTGCGGCGATGTCGTCGAGGCCTTTGGCCATGGATTCGACGCGGGCCTCGGTCAGCACCAGGCGGTCGCGGAAGGCGGCACTGCCGCTGAAGCTGGCGAGGTCGGCGGCGTTGGCGGCGAGGATCTCCGCCGTGGCGGCGCGCAATGCGGCGGCCATGGCATGCAGCGCGGTGTTGCGCTGCGCGGCCGGGCTGCGGGCCAGCACGTGGGAGGCGGCACGGGCGGCGGCGGCGGCCTGCTGGAGATGCCGGGTGGGTTTGGTGGCGATGTGCATAGCGCTTTCCTCGCGCGCGAGTGTGGCGCCTTGTGCGCAATGTTTCCAGTGGGCGTGCGCGGGACGCTCCATTGCCGGATCGCGGTGGGGGCCACGAGCAGCCTGTGCCGCGGCGAGGAATGCCTGCGCGGGGATGCCGAGCAGCCCGTCGAGGAACACCCGCGACGGCGGCGGGACGCCGGCTTTCACGGCGCCGCCCCCACGGGCCGCCCCCACGGGCCGCCCCAGCCAGTCGAACCTTCGGCTGTGGTGTTTCTCGTGGTCAAACGCCAGAAGTTGCGGTACAGCATCGGCCGGCTCACAAGCTGGCGCGCCCAGCGCATGATCTGGTGATCGAAGCGAGGACTCAGGGCAATGAGCGGCGATACCGGCGGAAGACAAAGCGGCGAAGTTCTCGACTACCTGCGGGAGCAGTTTTCGCGCGTGAATGCCAAATTGGATCACCTGTCCGACGATATGACCAACCTCAAGGTACGGGTCTCCGGCCTCGAAGCGGAAGCCGGTCATGTGCGCATTGGTCTGGCCGAGGTGAACCATCGCCTGGATCGAATGGACGCGCGTCTCGATCGAATGGAGCGCCGGTTTGACCTGGCGGAAGCCCCGCCTTCCATCTGACCCAAGCCGGCTGACCCAAGCCGGGCGCTGTTCCAGATGGCTCGAGGTGCGGTATTCTGCGGGAAGCGGCGCGCTCAGTGTCCTGGCATCCCGGTGGCCCACGCCAGCACCGTCCCAGGCAGATCGGCCGCCGCAACCGCCCGCGCCAGCTCCAGAAGATCCAGGCCGAACCACGGCAGCACGCGGCCGGTAACGACATCGACGAGGACGCCTTGCGCGGCGCCGCCGAGCAGCCCATTTTCCAGCTACGCGATCAAGGTTTCGATAGCATCCACGAACGCAATGGTCGCTTCCGGCGCCGCCTCCGCCTGCGCAACGTTCACCGTGGCGGCCGGGCCGGTCTCGTAATCGGCGATCTCCTTGAGCGGGTATGCTCGTCCGAGGAACCGACGCAGCACGAGCGGGAAACGCATGTCGTCCCTGACCTGCCTGGCGAATTCCGTCTGCACGCCGGAATGGGTCTTCGGGGCCTTGCCGTTTCGCTCAAAACCGCCCAAGCACAGGATCGTCATGCAGAAGCCGCGCCATCGCGACCTCCTGCCCGATGTTCATAGCAGTACCAGATCGTCGCGATGAATGAGCTCGTCGCGGCCCCGCCACCCCAGGATGGCTTCGATCTCATCGGAGCGATGGCCGATGATCCGCCCGGCATCGTTGCTGCCATAGGCGCTCAGTCCCCGCGCCAGCGCCGCGCGGTCCGCATCGAGCACCACCACCGGATCGCCGCGCTGGAAAATCCCCTCCACGCCGCGCACGCCGGCGGGCAACAGCGAACGCCCGCCCTTCAGCGCCCGCGCCGCGCCGGCATCGACGGTGTAGCTGCCCAACGGCGCCAGCGATCCGGCGATCCAGCGCTTGCGCGCCGACCGTCCCTCCGGCGCCGGCAGGAACCAGGTGCAGCGGGCGCCCTGTTCCAGCGCCGCCAGCGGATGCAGCGTGTGGCCTTGCGCGATCGCCATCGCGCACCCCGCCTGCGTGGCGATGCGCGCGGCGACCAGCTTGGTGCGCATGCCGCCCGAGGAATACCCCGGCGGCGGCTCGCCGCCCATCGCCTCGATCTCCGGCGTCAGCGCCTCCACCACCGGAATATGCGCCGCGGCCGGGTCGCGGCGCGGGTCGGCGGTGTAGAGCCCGTCGATGTCGGACAGCAGCACGAGCTGGTCGGCCTGCACCATCTCGGCCACCCGCGCCGCCAGGCGGTCGTTGTCGCCGAAACGGATCTCCGCCGTCGCCACCGTGTCGTTCTCGTTGATCACCGGCACGCAGCCGAGGCCCAGCAGCGTGTGCAACGTTTCGCGCGCGTTCAGGTAGCGCCTTCGGTCCTCGGTGTCGTCCAGCGTCAGCAACAGTTGCGCGGCGGTCAGGCCGTTGGCCGACAGCGCCTCGCTCCAGGCCTGGGCAAGGCGGATCTGGCCGACCGCGGCGGCGGCCTGCTGCTCCTCCAGCTTGAGCCGCCGGCGGGTCAGGCCGAGCGCCCGCCGCGCCAGCGCGATGGCGCCGGAGGAGACCACGATCACCGAAACCCCGCGGGCCCGCAGCGCGGCGATGTCGGCGGCGATGCCGGCCAGCCAGGCGGCGCGCGGGGCGGCCTCCTGCGCGTCGACCACCAGCGCGCTGCCGATCTTCACCACCAGGCGCTGCGCCGAGGCGAGCGAGGGGATCATGCGCGGTCGGTCGTCGCCGCGGCGATCGGGGTGATCCGCACCCCGGGATGGCGCCGTTCTGCCCCCTCTCCCCTTGGGGGAGAGGGTTGGGGTGAGGGGTTCCGGCGGTTTGCCGCCGGACCCGACCCCGCACCCCGGCCTTGGTCCGCTCCGCGGCTCGACCCCTCACCCCGGCCCTCCCCCTCAAGGGGGGAGGGAGAAGTGATCATGGTCTGCAGCGCCCGCAGCACCTCCGGGACGCCCTGGCCGGTGACGCCCGACAGCACCAGCACTGGCCGGCCCGAGGTCTTCGCCAGCGCGGCGCGGCGGGCGGACAACTCGCGCGGCGTCATCGCGTCCGATTTGTTCAGGCCGATCAGCTCGGGCTTATCGGCCAGGCCGCCGCCGTAGTCGGCCAGCTCGGCGCGCACCGTGCGCCAGGCACGCACCACGTCGCCGGCGGCGCCGTCCACCAAATGCAGCAGCACGGCGCAGCGCTCGACATGGCCGAGGAACCGGTCGCCCAGGCCGGCGCCCTCATGCGCGCCCTCGATCAGCCCGGGGATGTCGGCCAACACGAACTCTTCCACCGCCGACAGCCGGACCACGCCAAGCTGCGGGTGCAGCGTGGTGAACGGGTAATCGGCGATCTTCGGCCGCGCCGCCGAGGCCGCCGCCAGCAAGGTCGACTTGCCGGCATTCGGCAGGCCGACCAGCCCGGCATCGGCGATCAGCTTGAGGCGCAGCCAGACCCAACGCTCCTCCCCCGGCCAGCCCTTGTCGCGCCGCCGCGGCGCCCGGTTGGTCGAGGATTTGTAGTGCGTGTTGCCGAACCCGCCGTCGCCGCCGCTCAGCAGCACCACGCGCTTGCCGGGCCGGTCGAGGTCGGCCAGCAGCGTCTCGCGGTCGTCGGCGAGCACCTCGGTGCCGATCGGCACCTTGATCACGACGTCCGCCGCCCCTGCCCCGGTGCGGTCGCCGCCGCTGCCGTTGCCGCCCTTGCGGGCGCGGAAATGCTGGGTGTAGCGGAAGTCGATCAGCGTGTTCAGGTTCGCCACCGCCTCGAACACGATGTCGCCGCCCTTGCCGCCGTTGCCGCCGTCCGGGCCGCCGAACTCGATGTATTTCTCGCGGCGGAACGCGACCACGCCGTCGCCGCCGTCACCGGAGCGCAGGTAGATCTTGGCCTGGTCGAGAAACTTCATGACACCCCAGAAGGACCACCGTCCAAATCAACCACCGGCCAGCGCGAAGCCGGGCCAAAACGACGACGGGGGCCGGCTGGCGCCGACCCCCGCGTATTCTCGAAGCGGAGCGGCGCGAGATATTGGTCCGCGCGGCCGCCTTGCCAACCCCGCGCGTTACTCGGCAGCCGCCGGCAACGGTCGGACGGAGACGTGCACGCGCCCCTCGGCCTTGCGGGTGAACTCCACATGGCCATCGACCAGCGCGAAGATGGTGTGATCGCGGCCCAGGCCGACATGGGTGCCCGGCTTCCACTTGGTGCCGCGCTGGCGCAGGATGATGTTGCCGGCGACCACGCTCTGGCCGCCCGACTTCTTGATCCCGAGGCGCCGCCCTTCGGTGTCGCGCCCGTTGCGCGAAGAGCCGCCTGCCTTTTTGTGTGCCATTGCCCGTGCTCCTGCTACGCCGCGGAGATCGTGGCCACGCGCAGCACGGTGACGTGCTGGCGATGGCCGTTCTTGCGGCGGCTGTTCTGCCGGCGGCGCTTCTTGAAGATGATGACCTTGTCCAGCCGGTCCTGCGCGATCACCGTCGCGGTGACCGAGGCGCCGGCAACCACCGGGGACCCAACCGTCAAGCCGGCCTCGCCGCCGACCGCCAGCACGTCGGTGAAGGTGACCGTCGAACCCGGCTCCGCCTCCAGCTTTTCGACCTTCAGCACCGCGTTCGGCGTCACGCGGTACTGCTTTCCGCCGGTGCGGATCACGGCAAACATGGCAGTCGGTCCTCTTGGTCAACACATCGCGGGCGGTCGGGAAGACCCGCCGCCGGGGAGGGGCGCTTATAGCCTGGGCACCGCCGGTGTCAACGCCCTGCCCGGCCCGGCACTACATCCCCTGCTTGACCTTGTCCGCCGCATTGGTCACGGCGTGACCGGCCGCGCTGACATCCTCGCCCACGCCGGCGGTGGTGTTGCAACCGCTCAGCGCGATCGCCGCGCCAGCGAGCAGGAATACCCCCAACAGCATGCTGATCGCGCGCCGGCGCCAGTCGATGACATGGGACATGTGGCCCTCCGTTTTTGCCGCGGTGGATCTGTTACACAGTGATATTAAGCTGATCAATTCGCGCTCGCAATTCACGCGCCTGTGCATCTGCGCCGGCGCCGCGCGGTGCCGGCTGGCCCGCGATAGCCGTGTCCCGTCGTTGCGGTTGGGTATGGCTGTGCCCAGCCCTGCCGATGGGGCAGCACATGGCGCGACGCGGCGGACGGTCCAACTGCGACTCGTTTGCAACTGGGTTGACGCCGGTGGCGGATTCGCCTAGGACCGAACGGCAATCGCGAATAGCTCGCAATTGCAGTCGTTCACGTCTACCGCCCCTCGGTGACATCGGCTATCGACCCGATCGACTATCGATCCAATCGACTACCGACAAGGAGGCACGCTGGAATGCGCCTGCACGCCACACTCGGGGCCTCGGCCTTCGGGGCCCTGCTGCTGCCGCTGACCCTCCTGCTGGCCGGCGGCCCGGCCCGTGCCGCCGAGCCGACCGTCTCATTGGAGCTCAAAGGCCATCACTTCACCCCAGCCGAGGTCACCATTCCGGCCAATACCCGCGTCCGCTTCGTGGTCAAGAACCTCGACCCCACGCCGGCCGAATTCGAAAGCGACGATTTCAAGGCAGAGAAGGTGCTGCCATCGGGGCAGGCGGTGTCGATCTTCGTCGGCCCGCTGAAGCCCGGCACCTATGAGTTCCATGACGAATACAACGAGGATGTCTCCAAAAGTCGTCTGATCGTGAAGTGACGCCGCGCCTCCCCCAGGCGCCGCCGCCGGCACGCAACGCGCCAATGGACCGCAGCGATGAGCCCACCGGCACGCAAGCGCCGCGCTCGGTCAGCAGCCGCGACCTGATGGGCGGGGCGCGCGTGCTGGTCATTCACCACGGAACAGCGGCGTATCGGTTGCAGGTCACCACCGCCGGGAAGCTGATCTTGACGGAATAGCAACGGGACGCCGCGCATCCGTCGCAGCCAGCCACCGTGTGCCATGCACGCGCCAGCCAGCGGGCAACCCTGATCCGCCCCGGGGATCTGTTGCGCGGATCTGTTGAAAGGTATGGCCGTGCTTGCAGATCTCACCCGCGCCCTGGCGCGATCGTCCTTGCCGCGGGCAGCCCTCGCCCTGCCGGCCTGGTGTCTGTGCCTCGGTCTGGCGCAGGCCCAGACGGCCCCCGCGACGGAGCCGGCGACGAGCGAGCCGGGCTTCACCACCGGGCTGTTCGCCGCCTCGCGCAGCACCCTGCTGGGCGATGCCGGCGGGCTGCGCACCGCGCTCGGCACGCTTGGCGTCACGGTGCAGATCCAGGACATCAATGAGGTGTTCGGCAACGTCTCCGGCGGCACCCGGCGCGGCGCGGACTATGACGGGCTGACCACGGTGACCCTTGGCCTCGACACGCAGAAGGCGTTCGGGCTGGTCGGCGGCACGTTCAACCTGAGCCTGCTGAACATCCGCGGCCGCGACATCAGCACCGACAACCTGAGCACCCTGCAGACCGCCAGCGGCATCTCGGCGGCCCCGACCACGCGGCTGTGGGAGGCGTGGTACCAACAGGCCTTCCTCGACGGCGCGTTCGACGTCAAGCTCGGCCAGCAGAGCGTCGACCAGGAGTTCATCACCAGCCAGGGCGCGGCGCTGTTCCTCAACACGGTGATGGGCTGGCCGATGCTGCCCTCGGCCGATCTTTACGCCGGCGGACCGGCCTATCCGCTGTCCTCGCTGGGCGTGCGGCTGCGCGCCCAGCCGGGCGGCGGGTTGACCGTGCTGACCGGCGTGTTCCAGGACAATCCGCCAGGCGGGCCGTTCGACGCGGACGGGCAGTTGCTTGGCTCCACGCGCTGGGGCGGCAATTTCAATCTGCGCACCGGTGCGCTGTTCATTGCCGAGGTGCAGTACGCACTGAACCAGCCCTCGTCCGGCCAGATGGATGACGGCAAGCATCCGGCCGGCTTGCCGGGGACCTATAAGCTGGGGGTCTGGTACGACACCGCCGCCTTTCCCAGCCCGCAATACGACACCGAGGGCAGCTCGCTCGCCGCGCCCGCCAGCAACGGCATGCCGCGTATGCTGCGCAACAATTTCAGCCTGTATGCGGTGGCCGACCAGATGGTCTGGCGGCCCGACCCGACGCAGCCGCAGGCGCTGGGCGTGTTCGCCCGCCTGATGGGTGCGCCGGACGACCGCAACCTGATCAGCTTCAGCGTCAATGCCGGGGTGACCCTGAAGGCGCCGTTGCCGGGACGCGACGACGACACGCTCGGCCTCGGCCTCGGCGTGGCACGGCTGAGCAGCGCCGCGCGCGGGTTGGATGCCGACGTCGGCTGGTTCACCGCGACGCCCTACCCCGTGCGCTCCAGCGAGACGTTCATCGAGCTGACCTACCAGATCCAGATCGCGCCGTGGTGGGAGCTTCAGCCGGATGTCCAGTACGTGTTCAACCCCGGCGGCGGGCTGCTGAATCCGAACGACCCCGGCAAGCGGATCGGCAACGAGGCGGTCTTCGGCCTGCGTAGCACCGTGCTGTTCTGAGCCCCGCGCGGCGCAGCGTCTTGCCACCCGACAGGAGTCAGGGGTAAATGAGAGTCACTCGCATTCGCGCCACCGCATGCACCCCCCACGCCACGCCCGGGAGACCGCCGTCGATGACACCATTGCGGGCATGCGCCCCCCTTTGGCGGTCCGGTGTGCTGGGGCTGTCGCTGCTGCTGGGACCCGCCGCGGCGGCGGCAGAGCCGCAGGGCTTCCTGGAGACGCTGCACCGGCACAGCCTGCTGACCTCGACCGTGCCCGACAATGGCGACCAGAACCCCTATGCGATCACGGTGGCCCCGGTTTCGGCCGGCAAGATCCGGAAGGATGACGTGCTGGTCAACAACTTCAACGACCGGAACAACCTGCAGGGCCTCGGCACCACGATCGTGCGCTACACGCCGTCCACCAGGAAGCTGGCGCTGTTCGCCGCCATCCCGCGCCATCTGGCGCAGTGCCCAGGCGGCGTCGGGCTGACCACGGCGATGACCATGCTGCACACCGGCTGGGTGATCGTCGGCAGCCTGCCGAGCCAGGACGGCACCACGCGCAGCAAGGGCCAGGGCTGCCTGCTGGTGCTGGACAAGCAGGGCGCCGTCGCCGGAGTGATCGCCGGGCCGAACATCAACGGCCCCTGGGGCAACATGGCGGTGATCGACCATGGCGGCACCGCGACGCTGTTCGTCAGCAACACCGGCTTCGATGTCGGCCCGCCGGACGGCGAGCCGCCGGTGCTGACCAAGGCGACCGTGCTGCGCCTGGAACTGGCGATCGCCGACGGCAAGCCCCCGGTGGTGACCGGGCAGACGGTGATCGCCAGCGGCTTCGGCGAGCAGGCCGCCAAGGACGTGTTCATCATCGGGCCGACCGGCCTGGCACTGGGCAAGGACGGCGTGCTGTATGTGTCGGACGCGCTGGGCAACCGGATCGCGGCGATCCCGCAGGCCGTCACGCGCGGCGACAGCGCCGGCACCGGGCGCGACGTCACCAGGGATGGGCTGCTGCAGCGCCCGCTGGCGATGGTGACGGCGCCGAACGGCCACCTGCTGGTGACCAACGGGCTGAACGGCCAGGTGGTGGAAATCGACCCCGAGAGCGGCCGGCAGATCTATGCGCGCTGGGTCGATCCGAACAAGGCGCAGTCCCCGCCGGGCAGCGGTGATCTGTTCGGCATCGCCATGACCCCGGCGGGCGATGGGTTCTATTACGCGGAGGACGAGGTGAACATGCTCGTGCTGGCACATTGAGCACCGGCGCGGGCAAGTGCCCGTTCGCCTCGCGCCGCGGCTTCATCGCCGCGGCGAGCGGGCTGCTGGTGGGCGCCGCGGCGCGCCCGGTGGTGGCCGCGCCCCAGGGGATGCCGCAAGGGATGCCGCAAGGGATGCCCCCGGGGTCGTCCGATGCACCGGCGCATGGTCTGACCGGGATCGAACCGTTCTACGGCCGCCACCAGGGCGGCATCCTGACCCCGCCGCAGCGCCACAGCTACTTTGCCGCCTTCGACCTGGTGGCGAAACGACGCGACGACGTGGCGGCCCTGCTGCGCGCCTGGACCTCGGCCGCGGCGCGCATGACCCAGGGCCAGCCGGCGCAGCCGCTCGGCGAGGCGCCGAGCGTGCCCGCCGGCGACAGCGGTGAGGCGCTGGGCCTGCCGGCCGCGCGCCTCACGCTGACCTTTGGTTTCGGCGCCGGGCTGTTCAGCAAGGACGGCCAGGACCGTTATGGGCTGGCGGCACGCCGGCCGGCGGCGCTGGTCGATCTGCCGGCGTTCAACGGCGATCAGTTGGTCGCTGGCCACACCGGCGGCGACCTGTCGGTGCAGGCCTGCGCCGACGACCCGCAGGTGGCGTTCCACGCGGTGCGCCAGCTCGCGCGCCTGGCCTATGACATCGCCCAACTGCGGTGGACGCAGACCGGGTTTCAGGCCGGCTTCGCCCCGGGCGAGACGCCGCGCAACCTGATGGGCTTCAAGGACGGCACGCGCAACCCGACCGCCCACCCCGCCGCGGGGCGCAAATCCGTCGCCGACGTGGTCTGGGTGGGCGACGAAGGCCCGGCCTGGATGCGCGGCGGCAGCTACGTCGTGGTGCGGCGCATCCGCATCGCACTGGAGCATTGGGATCGCACGCCGGTGGATTTCCAGGAGGAAGTGGTCGGGCGGCACAAATCCTCCGGCGCACCGATCGGCAAAAGGAACGAGTTCGCCGACCTTGACCTGGATGCGGTGGACGGCGACGGCAATCCGGTGATCGCGGAGACCGCGCATGTGCGGTTGGGCGCGGCCGAGGTCAACGACGGCGCCGAGATCCTGCGCCGCGCCTATTCGTTCAATGACGGCAGCAATTTCACCGCCGAGCGCTGGCCGCCGTGGCGGCAGGGCATCGAATACGATGCGGGGTTGTTCTTCGTCGCCTACCAGCGCGATCCGCGCAGCGGGTTCATCCGCATCTTCGAGACCATGGCGAAGCTGGACGCGATGAACCAGTACACCACCCATGTGGGCGGCGGGCTGTTCGCCTGTCCCGCGGGCATCGCCGAGGGGACCTGGCTCGGCCAGGGGCTGTTCGAGGCGTAATACGGTCGGCGATGCGCCGCCTGCCAGCGGCGACCGGCATGTGCCAGGGGCGGGCCGGCGCGGAACGTGCGCCACGCTGCGGTAAGCCGACGAGCGGTGCGGCCGACGCGGCGCCAGCCGGCGGTCGCGTGCGGCCTTCGCGCCGCAGCCCGCGCCGAGGCAGTTGGCCGGAAGGACAGTTGGCCAGCCGGACGGTTGACTGGGCGCGCGCCCTCTCGACAGGGTATGTTCCGGCGTTGTCGGGCTTGACCTGACCGCCAGCGGAGGGGACACCGACCGCCATGAATGCGCCGAGCCGTGTCGTCGCCACCAAGCCGCCCACCGGCAAGCCGCCCACCGGTGCGCCGTCCGGGAGCACTTTGGCCGGAACCGCCCCGCCCGGAATCTCCGGGCATCACACGCACCTGCTGCACCAGCTCGAACGCAAACTGCTGTGGCTGTCGGCCTGGATGGTGCACAACGCCAACCACATCCGGCCGAACCGCGACGGGCTGAAGGTGGGCGGGCACCAGGCGTCGTGCGCCTCGGTGATCTCGATCATGGCGGCGCTGTATTTCGAGATCGCGCGCCCGCAGGACCGCATCGCGGTGAAGCCGCACGCCGGCCCGGTGTTCCACGCGGTGAACTACCTGTTCGGCCGCCAGACGATCGAGAAGATGGCAGGGCTGCGCCGGATGGGCGGCGTGCAGCCCTATCCCAGCCGGGTGAAGGACGGGCCGGAAGTTGATTTTTCCACCGGATCGGTCGGCCTCGGCGTGGCGATGACGACGTTCGCCGCGCTGATGGCGGACTATGTGCGGCTGCACGGCCTGGCGCGCGAGGGGCTGCCGGCCGGACGGCACATCGCCATCGCCGGCGACGCCGAGCTCGATGAGGGCAACATCTACGAGGCGCTGCTGGAGGGCTGGAAGCACGACGTCCGCGATGTGTGGTGGGTCATCGACTACAACCGCCAGAGCCTGGATTCCGTGGTGCCCGACCGGCTGTTCGGCCGCATCGAGGGGCTGTTCCGCGACATGGGCTGGAACGTCGTCACCATCAAATACGGCCGCAAGCTGGAGGCGGTGTTCGCCCGCGACGGCGGCGAGGCGTTGCGCAGCTGGATCGATGATTGTCCGAACTCGCTCTATTCGGCGCTGACCTTCCAGGGCGGGGCGGCCTGGCGCCAGGCGGTGCTGGCGGACCTGGGGCGGTCGAAGGCGTTGCGCGCCATCATCGATCCGCTGTCGGATGACGAGCTGGCGGCGCTGATGACCAACCTGGGCGGCCACGACATCGAGACGTTGATTGAAACGTTCCGCGCCGCCGCCGCGGACGGCGACCAGCCGACCTGCTTCATCGCCTACACGATCAAGGGCATGGGCCTGCCCTTCGCCGGGCACAAGGACAACCACGCCGGGCTGATGTCGAAGGAGCAGATGGCGGGGTTCCGCACCGCGATGGGCATTCGCCCCGGCCATGAGTGGGACCGGTTCGAAGGGCTGGACTGCGCACCGGCGGAGCTGGAGGCGTTGCTGGCGGCCTGCCCGTTCGCCGAAAAACTGACCCCGGAGGGGCGCCTGTTGAGCGCGCCGATCGTTCCGGTTCCGGCGACACTGCCGGTGGCGCGGGTGGCGGGGCGCAAGGCCTCGACCCAGGTGGGGTTCGGCGACATGCTGGCCGAGATCGGCCGCGGCCAGGGTGAGCTGAAGGCGCTGGCCGAGCACATCCTGACCACCAGCCCCGACGTCGCGGTGTTCGACCAGCCTGGGGCCGTGGGTGAACCGGCGCGGCGTGTTCGACCGGCACACCCGCAACGACGTGTTCCGCGACGCCAAGCTGGCCAGCGCGCAGCGCTGGGGCATGTCGCCGAAGGGCCAGCATGTCGAGCTGGGAATCGCCGAGCAGAATCTGTTTCTGTTGTTGGGGGCTGCGGGATTGGCGCCGGGCATGACCGGGGCGCGGCTGCTGCCGGTCGGCACGGTGTATGACCCGTTCGTCAACCGCGGCTTGGATGCGCTGATCTATGCCTGTTACCAGGATGCGCGGTTTTTGCTGGTCTCCACGCCCTCGGGGCTGACGCTGGCGCCGGAGGGCGGGCAGCACCAGTCGATCAACACGCCGCTGATCGGCATGGCGGCGGACCGGCTGGCGAGCTTCGAGCCGGCCTATGTGGACGAGCTGGCGATCCTGCTGCGCCACGCGTTCGTGCACATGCAGGCGGCGGACGGCTCGGCGGTGTGGCTGCGGCTGTCGACACGACAGTTGCCGCAGCCGGATCGGCTGGTCGATCCGGCCGCGGTGATCGCGGGCGCGCATTGGGTGGTGCCGCCGGCGGACGGCGCGCGGATCGCGATCGCCTATCAAGGGCCGGTGGCGATCGAGGCCGAGGCGGCGTTTGCCGAGCTGGTTGCGGAGGAGCCCGGAGCGGGGCTGCTGGCGATCACCAGCCCGGACCGGCTGCACGCGGGGTGGACCGCGGCGTTGCGTGCGCGCCGGGCGGGGCAGCGGGCGGCGCGGGCGCATATCGAGGACGTGCTGGCGCCGCTGGCACCGGGGGCGGCGCTGGTGACGGTGCTGGACGGGCATCCGGCCACGCATGCCTGGCTCGGCGCGGTGCGCGGGCAGCGGGTGGTGCCGCTGGGGCCGGATCATTTCGGCCAGGCGGGAGATATTCCGGATCTGTATCGGGAATACGGGATGGATACCGACGCCATCCTGGATGCCTGCGCGCAGGCGTTGGTGGGATAGCGCCGGCGTCAGGCGGCGCGCGGCCTGACTTCCCGTTCCAGTCTCGGACCGAGCGCTGCCGACGCGATCGCCAACTCATAGTCGCGCTGCATGTTCAACCAGAACTCGGCCGTCGTGCTGAAATAGCGCCCCAGCCGCAGGGCCGTGTCGCCGGTGATCGCGCGCCGCTCACTGACAATGGCCTGCACGCGCGTGACCGGCACGCCGATATCCTTCGCGAGCCGGTAGGCGGACAGTCCCAACGGCTTCATAAATTCTTCCCGCAGTTGCTCTCCGGGATGGACCGGCGGCAAGTCGCGCATGGCATTCATCCTCGATGGTAGTCCACGATCTGCACCTGCTCGGCACCGCCCTCGCGCCACACGAAACAGATGCGCCACTGGTCGTTGATCCGGATGCTGTGCTGACCAGCACGGCCACCGCGTAGCGCCTCCAAACGATTGCCGGGAGGGGCCGCCAGATCGGCCAGCACGCCCGCCTGATGGATTTGCAGCAACTTGCGCTGGGCGACCCGCTGCACGTCGTGGGCAAGACGGCGCGCGAACCTGCCAGCAAACAGCGCTTCGGCGTCCCGATCGGCGAACGAGCGGATCATGCGTTGACCCACAGCAGGCACCTAAACGATCGGCTCACGGCCGCTCGCTTCCAGTCATGGTCAGGGCGGTCCCGACCGCGACAGACTCCGTAGCCAGCGGTCAATCTCACCAGTGGCACATCCTACACGTGCCGCGTTATGAACGTCAAGCGTATATGTGCACAGCCGCTACACCTTCGCCAGCACCTCCTCGCGGAACCGCTGCATCTCCGCCAGCGAGGCGTTCACGTCATCCATCTCGAAGTCGAAATCGAGCGCCACCACGCCCAGATCCCGCAACGCACGCAGATCGGCGATGATCTCGGCATCGCTGCCGGAGAACAGCCGGGGCTCGCCGTCGGTCGCGATTGCGCCGATCGTCGGGCCGTAGCGCTTCACCCGATAGGTCACCGCCACCGCATCCGCGGGACGCCCGGCCTCGACCGTCAGCTTGCGCAACCGCGCGATGCCGGCGGCGAAGCGCGGCAGCGTGTCATACAGCGCCTTGCGGTTGCTGCCGATCGGATACCACGCGTCGCCCAGCCGCGCGGCGCGGCGCAGCGACGGCCCGCTCTCGCCGCCCACCCAGATCGGGATCGGCTGCTGCACCGGCTTGGGTTCCAGCAGCATCGTTCCGTCGACCTTCACATACTTGCCGTCGATCACCGGCTTGTGCTCGGTCCACAGCGCGCGGAACGCCTGGACATACTCGTCGGTCACCGCGCCGCGTTCCTTGAACGGGGTCAGCACGACGGCGTTCGATTCCGCCTCCAGCCAGCCGGCGCCGATGCCCACGGTCAGCCGACCGCCGGACAGATAGTCGATCGTCGCCAGCGTCTTCGCCGCGACCACGGCGGGGCGATGCGGCACCACCAGCACCGCCAGAACGATCCGCACGCGGGAGGTTTTCGCGGCGATGAACGCCGCGGCGGCAAGCTGCTCGTGCCGCTGCGTGGGGGAGGAGGACATGAACTCCCCGGACTCGGTGTACGGATAGCCCGGCGCCGACATGTCGGGCAGCAGCACGTGATCGGTCAGGGTCAGATAGTCATAGCCGATCGCCTCGCCGGCCTGCGCCAGGCGGGTGATGTGCTCGGGCGACAGCACCGGACCGCTGAGCGGCAGGTTGAAGCCGAATTGCATGATTGTTCCTCGTCGTCGGTGTTACGCGAAGGCCTTGCGGATGCGGCCCCAGTCCTCGATGGCGTCCTCGGACCCCGGGGTGATCGGAATGACGAACTGCGCATAGCCGGCGTCGCGCAACGCCTCGATGCGCTGCTTGATTTCTGCGCCCGTCGCGGTGAAGGTGGTGCGGCGGATCAGCTCGGCGGTGATGAACGGCCGCTCCTCGTCCTTGACGAAGACGAAATGGCCGCGGTGGTTCATCAGGTAGCGCGCGTCCGCCGGTTCGAACCGTTTCGCCACCTCGAGATAGCCGGCGACCTGCGCGGCGACCGCTGCGGGCACGTCCGAGGTGTTCTGCCAGCCGCTCATCGCCACGTCCGCCGCGCGATGCAGCAGCACCGCGGCGCGCGGGCCGGCCTGCGCCACGGCGCGCGGACTGTCCGCGGCCTCGCCCGGCGCCAGCACGCAGCCGGGCGCCCAGGCGGTGGCATAGAGGGCATCAGCCGCATGCCCCGCCGCCGCCCAGCTCGCCCGCATCTCCTCCAGCCAGGCCGCGCCGCGATCGACGGTGTCGACGAAGCACATCCACGCCGCGCCGTGCCGCGCGGTCAGCGCGCGCGCCTTCGGTCCGTAGGCCGAGACGTGCAGGCGGACCGGGTCCCTGGTGTTGATCAGGCCCTTCTCCGGATTGAGGAAACGGATCTTCCGCTGTTTGCCCTCGATCTCGGTTTCGACAGTCTGCTCGTGCAACAAGCCGTAGACGACCCGGATATACTCCTCCATGTCGGCCAGCTTCATCGCGCCCAGCCCCATCGCGCGGCGCGCCGAGAACCCGGTGCCGACGCCGAAATCGATCCGCCCCGGCGCCAACTGGTTCAGCGTGGCAAGGGCGTTCGCCGTCACCGCGGCGATGCGGTTCGACGGCACCAGCACGCCGGTGCCAAGCCGGATGCGCGAGGTCTTCACCGCCGCCGCCCCCATGGCAACGAAACAATCCGCCGTGAGCATCTGGGTGTCGTAGAACCAGGCATGGGTGAAACCGAGCGCCTCGGCCCGCTGCGCGAGTTTCCATGAAATCAGCCGAGGTGGCGATGCCGATACCGAAATCCATGCGCTCCTCCTGTTCTGCCGCGCGGCCTAGGGGCCGGCGTGGCGATCGATCGTTTCGTGCGCGGCGGGCAGCACGTCCGCCGGGCCGCGGCGCACGCCGTGCAGTCCGGCGAGGCCGGTCGGCGGCACCGGGACGCGGGTCACGCCAGGTGCGGCACCGCGGGGGAACGCGGCGCCGGCGTCGGCTTCGGCCGCGGCGTGCGCCAGCGTCCAGGCGCTGGCGGACCCAGCGGCCGCGCCGGCCGGCGCCAGCCCGACCGCGCGCGCGCGGTCGGTGTCGCACCCAGAAGTGCAGTCGCGCGGCCGGAACTTCATGCCGACCGCTTCATGACGCCGGTCTCACGCGCCCGCCTCATGCCGCGGCCGGCCGCGGCGCGCGGTTCGGCAGGTCGAGCCCGACGCCGCGCAGATGGCCGAACAGCGCGGCGAGCCTGGCCCGATCCGCCTCCGGCAAGGGGGGCGCCAGGATCGAGGCGATGTTGCTGCGCAGATGCGCCTGCTCGCCGGTGCCGAACAGCACGACGTCAACACCGGGTTCGTGGCGCACGTAACGATACGCCGCGTCGGTGACCGAGCTGGCGCCGCCGGCATGCACCAGGAAACCCAGCGGATCGTCGCTGGCGGCCAGCGCCGCCGGCACCTGCCCGGAGGCCGCCAGCTCGCGCATCGTCGCCGCCAGATGCGCGGGGCGGGCGAAGATGCTGCGCACCGCGAACATCATCAGCGTGCCGACGCCGTTGGCGCGGGTGGCGGGAAACACCCGCTCGCGCGCCACCTGGTGCATCATGTGGAAGGCGAGCATCGCCGTCTCCCACGGCGGGTCGCGTACGGCGCGGTACAGCATGTCCTGGTTGGGATCGTTCGGCGCCGTCTCGGTGATGCCGAGATGGCGGAATTTCCCCTTGGCCTTCTCCTGCAGCAACACCGGAACGATCACGTCGCGCGCGTGTTCATACGTGGCCGGCGGGACCGCATGGAGCTGGAACACGTCGACATAGTCGAGACCAAGCAGGCGCAAGGAATTGTCCAGGCTCTGCACGACCCAGTCCGGGGTGAACTGTTTCTCCCCTTTCTGCACCGAGACCTTGGTGCACACCACCACCTGGTCGCGCGCCACGCCGCGCAGTGCCTGGCCGACCACGCCCTCGGTGCCATAGGCCGCGGCGGTGTCGATCAGATTGACGCCAAGATCGAGCGCCGCGCGGATCAGCGCGACGGCGTCGGCTTCGCTCTTGCCGGTGGACAGGCCCAACCGGCTGTTGCCGCCGCAGCCAAGCCCGGCAACGCTGACCCGCAGCCCGGTTCGCCCAAGCGTGGTGTAGTCCATCAACCCCTCCCCTGCCCTCGCCTGCCGCCAAGTATGGGCCGTCGCCGGCAAACCCCCAAGCCGTCGCCGTTCACGCCGCGGGCGGGCGGCGCAGTCCGCGACGCTCCAGCCGCGGCAGCACCTCGGCGCAGAAGAACGGCAGTTCCTCGGTGTAATTCACGAACGAGACCGCGATGCCGTGCGCGCCGGCGGCGCTGAGCCGCGCCAGTTCCTCGGCCACATCGTCCGGATCGCCAACGATCGGCACGCCGCCCATGCCGTTGGCCTGATGCGCGCGGCGTTCCGCGAAGTCGTCGGGGCAGGTGTCCGCCGTCACGCCACGCATCGCCAGGATATGGTCCACCGCCGCCCAATCGGCGTTGTCGATGACGCAGTGGCGGTAATACGCTTCGGCCTCGCCGCGCGTCGGCCGGCAGGTGACCACGCCGACGGTGTAGACATCGATCTCGCGGCCCTGCGCGCGGGCCAGCGCCTGCACATTGCCGACATGCGCGGCAAACTCGTCCAGCCGGCCTTTCGGCGTCATCGAGAACAGCGCATCGCAATTGCGAATGGCAAACGACTGCCCGGTCGGCGAGGCCGCCGCGTTCATGATGATCGGCCGCCCGCCGCCGAACGGCTTCGGCTTGGCGCGCACCTGGCGCAATTGGATGAAGCGCCCGTCGAAGTCGAAATCATCCTCGCCCGACCAGGCCAGCCTGATCGCATCCAGCCATTCCTGCGCGTAGTCGTAGCGGGCGGCGTGGTCGCGCATGGTCACGCCGAACATGTCGAACTCGTCCGCGTTCCAGCCGCAGACGATGTTCAGTCCGAACCGGCCGGCGCCGATATGGTCGGCGGTGACGAACTGCTTGGCGGCGATCACCGGATGGATCAGCGGCGCGTGCACCGTGGCGAACACCGTCAGCCGCTGCGTCGCGGCCAGCAGGCCGGCCGCCCAGGTCACGCTCTCCAGCGTCGCGCCCTGATAATCCGTTTCGCCGCCGTAGCCCTTCCAGCGGCCGACCGGCAGCATGAACTCGATGCCGGCCGCGTCGGCCATGCGGGCCAGGCGAAGCCCATCGGGCCAACTGCCGGACCAGCGCTCGGCCACCTTGGTGACCGCGCGCCCGGACGAGCAGTTGGCGCCGAACAGCCCAAGCTTCAACGTATTGCGGCTGTAAAGGTCGAGCCGCTCGCGCATCGTCAGCCGCGTTTTTCCAGCGCCTCCGGATTGCTGACGCGGACCGGCTTGCCGTCGAGGAAGGCCAGCGCGTTCTCGACGCTCTGCGGGTAGAACTGCTGCCAGGTCTCCCGCACACAATAGCCGAGATGCGGCGTCAACACCGTGTTCGGCGCGCTGCGCCACGCATCGCCCGGCGGCAGCGGCTCGCGATCGAACACGTCCAGGGCGGCAACGATTCGCCCGGCGCGCACCGCCGCCAGCAGCGCCGCCGCATCGACGATCGGGCCGCGCGAGGTGTTCACCAGGATCGCCCCTTGTTTCATCAGCGCAAGGTCCGCCGCGCCGATCAACCCGCGCGAGCGCGGCGACAGCACGAGATGGATGCTGACCACGTCGGCGGTGGACAGCAGTTCCTGCTTGCCGACCATGGTGGCGCCGGCGGCGGCGGCCTTCTCCGCCGTCAGGTTCTGGCTCCAGCCGATCACCTTCATGTTCAGCGCGTTGCCGTAGCGCGCCATGTAGCCGCCGAGCCGGCCGAGCCCGACGACGCCCAGCGTCTTGCCGGCCAGCCCGATGCCGACGGGAACCCCCATCTGGAACCGCCCGGCGCGGATGTTGGCATCGCCCGCCGGCAAACCGCGCGCGGCGGCGATCATCAGGCCGAGCGCCAGCTCGGCGGTGGCGGAATCGTTCGTGCTGCCGCTGCCCGCGACGGTGTGGCACACGACGACGCCGCGCGCGGTGCAGGCGGCGGTGTCGAGCGAGGCATTGCGCCCGCCCGTCATGCCCAGCATGCGCAGCCTGGGCAGCCGGTTGATCAGGCTGGCGGGCAGCGGCGTGCGCTCGCGCATCGACAGCACGATGTCGAAATCGGCGAGCTGCCGCGCGGCGTCGTCCTCGTCGGCGAAGGCTTCGGCGAAGAACACCACATCAGCTCGCGCCTGCAGCCCGGACCAGTCCGCGCTGCCGCGCGCCACGCCCTGCCAGTCGTCGAGCACCGCTACCTTGGTCATGCCACCCTCCCATCGTTCCGCGGCACCGTGCCGCCAGCCCGGCCCGCATGCAAGCGGGCCTGCCGCAACAGGGTGATCGAGTGAAGCGAAGGAAGGCCAGGGGCTCCGCCCCTGGACCCCGCCAAGGGGCGCTGCCCCTTGGATCCCCGCCAAGGGCGAGCCCTTGGAACCCTTCACTGGGAGTGTGGGGAGGGGAAGGGGGCATGTGGGCACGGTGCCGGTGCCGGCCGTCGCGACGGCCGGCACCGGCACCGTGCCCACATGCCCCCTTCCCCTCCCCACACTCCCAGTCATGGAGTCCAGAGGCTCCGCCTCTGGTGGGGGGTCCAGGGGGGCAACGCCCCCCTGGCGGGTTTCAGGGCGGAGCCCTGACCTTCCTTCGCTGCATCCGATTGCCCTGTTGCGCCAGGCGCCGGGCATGGACGCGGCGGGCCTGATCGGGTC
Source organism: uncultured Alphaproteobacteria bacterium (assembly GCA_963847615.1). GTDB lineage: Bacteria > Pseudomonadota > Alphaproteobacteria > Acetobacterales > Acetobacteraceae > Palsa-883. The sequence goes on along the minus strand of CAWKAN010000020.1, from coordinate 529,040 downwards.
TAGTTACCGCCCGCCACCACGATGACATGGAACACATAACTCGCAAGCCGCCGGGCCGCCGGGCCGACTACCGCTGGTTCCACGAGATCACCACGCGCTGGATGGACAATGATGCGTTCCAGCACGTCAACAACGTGGAGTACTTCTCGTTCTTCGACACCGCGGTGACGTATTTCGAGATGACCGAGAAGGTGGTCGATCTCTACGCCGGCCCGATGAACTGCGTGGTGGTCGAGGTGCAGTGCCGCTACCACCGGTCCGTTGCCTTTCCCGACCGCATCGCGGTCGGGCTGCGGGTGGTGCGCATCGGCGGCAGCTCGGTGCGCTACGAGATCGGTATCTTCCGCAACGACGAGGACGCGGCCTCGGCGGAAGGCCATTTCGTGCACGTCTTCGTCGAACGTGCGACGCAGCGTCCGGTGGCGATCCCGGACGCCTCGCGCGCCGTCTTAAATCGCATTAGCGTGCCCGGCTGACGGGCATTTGGGGAGGTACCGGTATGGACTTCGGATTGCAGGGCAAGAAAGCCATCGTTTGCGCCGCGAGCAAGGGGCTTGGGCGCGCCTGTGCGCTGGCGCTGGCGCGCGAGGGCGTGGAGCTGGTGATCACCGCGCGCACGGCGGCGGATCTCGAAGCCGCCGCGGCGATGATCCGCCAGCAGACCGGGGCGAAGGTGACGCCGGTCGCCGGCGACATCTCCACCGAGGCCGGTCGCGCCGCGGCGCTGGCGGCCTGCCCCGAGCCCGACATCCTGGTGAACAACGACGGCGGCCCGCCGCACGGCGATTTCCGCGACTGGACGCGCGACGACTGGATCAAGGCGCTCGACGGCAACATGCTGACGCCGATCTTCCTGATCAAGGCGGTGGTGGACGGCATGATCGGGCGCAAGTTCGGCCGCATCGTCAACATCACCTCGGCCTCGGTGAAGTCGCCGATCCCCAACCTGGGCATGAGCAACGGCGCGCGCGCCGGCCTGACCGGCTTCGTCGCCGGCCTGGCGCGCCAGGTGGCGCGGCACAACGTGACCATCAACAACCTGCTGCCCGGCCCGTTCCTGACCGATCGGCTGCGCAGCGGCGCGCTGCACACCGCCCAGCAGCAGGGAAGATCGGTGGATGAGGTGCTGGCCGAGCGCGGCAAGGCCTCGCCAGCCGGGCGGGTCGGCGATCCGGCCGAATTCGGCAACGCCTGCGCCTTCCTGTGCGCCGCCTCGTCCGGCTTCATCGTCGGGCAGAACCTGCTGCTGGATGGGGGGGCGTTCAACTCGTCCATGTCGTGACGCGGACGCGGTCGCGACGCCGGCTGGTTGCTGACGCGGGTGATCCCGTAACGGACCCGGGATAATGACGGGCACGGGTTCCTGCCGGCCGCGCAGCCGGCTGCGCCGCGGCGTCGCGGCGCGGTCGGCGGGAGCCGTGCGAGCACGTCATGGTGCGGATCGGCCGGCCTGGTCCGCGCCTGAACACGGTCGTGGTGCGCGACTTTGCGCCAAAGCGGTGCTGCAATTGAGCCTGTGGAACCGCCCTGGCGCACCGCGGAGCGATAACGGAAATTCGCATTTTGGCTGATCCGGACAGCCTCTCCCCGTCATGGCCGGGCCAGGCCCGGCCATGACGGAGAGGCAACGCCGTCCGGCCCAAATGCGACTTGCCGGGCCGGCAGCCGGTCTCACCGCTCGCTGAACAGCACGCCGCCCTTCGCCTTGTTCTCCTTCGCGGACTCCACGATCTGCACCATCACCGCGTCCGCGCCCACCTTGAAGTTCTTCACCACCGCCTCGGTGATGTCCTTCACCAGCGCACGCTTCTGCTCCAGGCTGCGGCCCTCGACCGCGTAGACGTAGACTTCCGGCATCGGGTCCTCCCTCGAACGCGCCTAATGCGCCGCCGCATGTTTCATCACGCCCAGCGCCTCGTCCACCTGCGCCGGGCCGATATCCAGATGCAGGCAGGCGCGCGCGCGATATTTGTCCGACACCGACACCATCACCCCGTGCTGGCGCAGCTTGCCGGCGAACACCGCCGCCGTCATCCCGGTACCCGTGGTGTCGAAGAACACCAGGTTGGTCTCCGGCTGCTCCACCGTGAGGCCGTGGATTTGCGCCATCCCGCGTGCCAGCGCCTTGGCGTTGGCGTGATCCTCTGCCAGTCGATCGATGTTGTGGTCCAGCGCATACAGGCAGGCCGCGGCACAGATGCCGCCCTGGCGCATCGAGCCGCCCAGCCGCTGCTTCCAGCGCCACGCCTCGCCGATGAACTGTTTCGATCCCGCCAGCACCGCGCCCAACGGCGCCGCCAGCCCCTTGGTGAAATCCAGCCACACCGTGTCGCAGCCCGCCGCGAGGTCCGCCGCCGGCACGCCCAACGCCACCGCCGCGTTCATCACCCGCGCGCCGTCCATGTGGGTCGCCAGTCCGTGCGCGTGCGCCGCCGCCGTGACCGCATCGAGCAGCGCCGACCGGCCAGCACGTCCCGCCGCCGCGGTTCGCCGTCTGCTCCACCTCCAGCAGCGTCTGCGCGGGTGCGTAACGGCTTTTCGGCCGGATCGCCGCCTCCAGCGTCGCCACGTCGAACATGCCGCGCGCGCCGGCCAACCCGCGAATCGTCACCCCGGCGATCGCCATCGGCCCGCCGGCCTCGCTGCTGAGGATATGCGCGTCCTGGTGCGCCAGCACCTCGTCGCCCGGCCGGCAATGCGTGGCGATCGCCACCTGGTTGCACATCGTGCCCGAGGGCAGGAACATCGCCGCCTGCTTGCCCAGCAATGCCGCGGTGCGGTCGCACAGCGCCCAGACCGTGGGGTCGGAGCCGCCCTGTTCGTCGCCCACCTCGGCTTCCAGCATCGCCTGCTTCATCGCCGGCGACGGCTTGGTCTGGGTGTCGGAGGACAAGTTGACGCGCACCGGGATGGAGAAATCGAAGCGCGAGGGTTCAAAGCTCATCGTGGCGGCTCCTGTGTCGGGCAGACCGCACCCGGTTGTTTCAGGTGGGCGGCGAAGGTGGCGGGGTCGTCGGGTCGGGTTGGCAACTTGCATTGGCGCTCCTGGCGCGGCGCGCCCGGCAGGGTAGCGCACGGCACGGTTTCGTAAAATGCCGCGAAGGTGCTGTAGTGCGCGCGGGGCAAACCCGTATGGCCCGAACGGGCGGTTCAAAACAGGAGGCTGCACATGCTTATTCTGCCACGTCGTCGCGCGTTGCATCTGGCCGGCGCCGCCGCGCTGGCGACCGGGGTCGGCCGCGTGCCGGCCCAGGCCGCCGACAAGGTCGTGACCATCGGCATGAGTTTTCCGCTGACCGGCTCACTGGCCTTGCAGGCCGGCATCGCCCGCGACGCCGCGGTGTTCGCGATCGATGAAGCCAACGCCAAGGGCGGTGTCGGCGGCTACAAGCTGCGCGCGCTGGTGCTCGACGACGCGTCCACCACCACCGGCCAGTACGATCCCGCGCTCGCCGCCACCAACGCGCGCAAGATGCTGGGCGACCCCTCGGTGATGGCCGCGGTCGGCCCGGTGAACAGCGGATCGGCCAAGGCGGTGACCCCGGTGCTCAGCCAGGGCGGCATGGCGACGATCAGCGGCAGCGCGACCAACCCCGATCTCACCGATCCGAAATTTGCCGCGCTGTACCGTCCGGGCGGCAAGCCGGTGTTCTTCCGCACCGTCACCACCGACGCCTATCAGGGTCCCAATCTGGCGAACTACTTCGCCGAGACGCTGAAGGTGAAGAAGATCATCGTGCTGGATGACGGTGGCGCCTATGGCGTCGGCATGGCGGATGCCTTCGCCGCGCAGGCGGCGAAGAAGGGCATGGAGGTGGTGATCCGCGACCGGCTCGATCCGATGAACGCCGATTACAAGACGATCCTGACCAAGGCGAAGAGCCTGGGCGTGCAGGGGCTGTATTACGGGGGCGATCCGGGGGCAGGGCCCAAGCTCGCCAAGCAGTCGTACGACATCCTGCCGGCGATCCCGAAGGGCGGCGGCGACGGCATGCACACGCCGGACATGCTGACCGGGACCGGCATGCCGGCGATCCAGGGCTGGTACGCCACCTCCGCCGCCGCGCACGTGCTGGAGGAACCGGCAGTGCAGGCCTGGGCCAAGCGCTACAAGGCCAAGACGGGTCAGGAGGCGGCGGACTACACGGTGACCTACTACGACGCCGCGGAGGTGATCATCGATGCCATCGGCCGGGTGGCGAAGGCCGGCAAGCCGATGACGCGGGACAATGTGCGTGACGCCATCCAGGCGACCAAGCTGAAGACGCTGCAAGGCGACATCGCGTTCGATGAAAACGGCGACATGAATTCCAAGGTGGTGTCGATCTACCAGGTGAAGTTCGACGAAAAATTCCCGTTGGGCGACGTGGTGCACCAGTTCCGCTACGTGGGGGTGGCGCCGGAGGCATAGGGACGTAAACTCACGGCCCTCGCCGACCCGTAGGAGCGCCGTGTGAAATTCAGCAACTTCCTGTTCCCGGAGAGCCGTGACCCGGGACAAGACGAGCGCGTGATCGACGAGACCATCGCCGAGGCCAGGCTGACCGAACAGCTTGGCTTCGACGTGGTCTGGCTGGCCGAGCATCATTTCGACGGCATCTGCGCCTATGTCGATCCGCTCAGCTTCGCCGCCGTGCTGGCCACCGCCACCAGCCGCATCGGCATCGGCTTCGCCGTGGCGCAGGTCTCGTTGCACCACCCGATCCGCCTGGCCGAGCAGATCTCGCTGCTCGATAACATCACCAAGGGCCGCATCATCGCCGGCCTGGGCCGTGGCACCGCCTACAACATCTACGACTACCAGGGCTACGACATCCCGGCCGAGCAGGCGCAGGAGCGCTTCGAGGAGGCCGAGGCGATCATGCTGAAGGCCTGGTCGGGCGGGCCGGTCGAGCATCACGGCAAATACTGGAACATCCGGCTGCCGATGCTGCGGCCGCGACCGTATACGCGGCCGCACCCGTGCATCATCCGCAGCTCCGGCACCGAGGCGTCGATGCTGGAGATCGCCGGTCGGGCGCAGCCGTTCCTGATGAACGTGCAATCCTACGAGGTGACGAAGCACCGCATGGACCTGTATCGCGCCGCCTTGCGCGCGCAGGGGCTGGACGAGGCGCGGGTGGCGCGGCTGGTCGAGGCGTGCTGGGTCTGGCGCAACGTCTTTGTCGCCGAGACCGATGCCGAGGCGGCCCGTGTCGGCGTGCCGCTGTTCCAGGCGATGCAGACGCAGCGCGCGGCGATGCGCGAACGCGTGTTCCGCGAGCAGGGCGTGCGGCTGCAATCGCACGCGCCGGGGCCGACGGCGCCGGCGGCGCGCAGCGTGATCGAGCATGCGCTGATTTACGGGTCGCCGGCGACGGTGGCGGAGCAGCTGGCCGCGGTCGATGCGATCGGCGTCGGCGGGGTGATCCTGTCGTTTCGGCTTGGGCCGATGGCGTACGACGTGGCGGCGCGCAGTCTGACGCTGTTCGCCGAGAAGGTGATGCCGGCGTTGCGGGGGTGAGGGCGGGGTGGTCGTACACCTCTCCCGCGCTTCGCGGGCTTGGGCCGCGAAGAGCGGACCAAGGTCGCGAAGCGGAGCGACGCGGGTGAGGGTGGTGCCGCGGGCACCACCCTCACCCGTCTCGCTACGCTCGCCGACCTTGGTCCGCTCTTCGCGGCCCAAGCCCGCGACGAGCGGGAGAGGTGTCCGCGGCTCACGCGCCGCGGATCTTGTCGACCAGCGCCAGCGCATCCGCGGGGGCTGCATCGCCGCGCCAGGCGACGTGCTGGTCGGGACGCGACAGCACCAGCTTGTGGCGATACAGGGTGCTTGCTTCGTCGCTTGCCACATCCAGCACCGCCAGCGGCAGGCGCCGCGCCCGCGCTGCGGCAACGATCGGGTCCGCCTCGGCCGCGCGGTCGAACCGCAGCAGCGTGAAGCCGGGTCCCATCGCGTCGTACAGCGACCGGCCGTCGCGCAGCCATAGGTGCGGCGTGCGGCAGCCGGGGACCGTGGAGGGGGTGAAGCGGTCCATCGTGTAGCCCGGCGCGGCCTCGCCGTCATAGGCGATGATCGGCGAGGCGGCGTAGAACGAGCCGAAATTCAATCCGCCACAACAATATTGCGGCGTGTTCAGCGCCACCACCGCGGCACCCAACGCCGCCCGCGCGGCCGCGCCGGCCGGGCCGGGGTCCTCGATCTCCGCCGGCACCGCGGCGCGCTGGCGCGCCAGCGCCTCGGCGGTTCCCATGGCGTATTTCGACACCTGCTCGGTGATCGGCCAGCGCTCCGCCTCGTGCGCCGCCAGGATCGCCGGATCGGCCCAGCCGGTCAGCACGCCGGCCAGCATCCAGGCAAGATTGGCCGCATCGGCGATGCCGGCGTTCATGCCGTAGCCGCCGAACGGCACCCAGACATGCGCCGCGTCGCCGCAGATGAACACGCGCCGGTCGCGGAACCGGTCGGCCAGCATGCGCCGGCCGACCCAGTCCTCCTTGCCCAGCACCGCGTAGTCGAAGTCCGGCCCGACCCCCAGGATCAGCCTGATGCAGCGGTCGCGATCCACCGCGTCGAAGTCGGTCTCCTCCGGGCGCAGGTAGTTGTGGATCAGCCAGGTCTCGCGCCCGTCGATGGCGAAGATGTTGGCGCTGCGCCGCGGGTTCAGCGACTGCGTTGACCAGGCCGGCTTCGCCTGCATCCGCCCGATCAGCGAGGGCGCGCGGATGTAGCTGGACTGCGTGCGTCCCACCGCCGCGTCGCCGGTCAGCCTGGCGCCGATCTGCCGGCGAATTTCCGAGTGCCCGCCGTCGCAGCCCACCAGGTAGCGGCAGGCGATCTGCAGCGTCTCGCCGCCGTCGATATGTTCCGCTGCCGCGACGACGCCATCGGCCGATTGGGCAAACCCGACGACGCGCACGCGGTTGAGCAAGCTCACGCCCGGCATCGCCGCGGCGTGGTCCACCAGCAGCGGCTCCAGATAGATCTGGTTGATCCGATGCGGCGGCTCCGGCGTCGGCCACCACGTGTCCGGCCCGCCCGTCGCCGTGTAGCGCTCGGCGCGGCAGGGGATCGGGATGCGGGCGAACTCGATGCCGGTGGTGGTGGTGCGGAAGGCGACGTCGTTCGGATGGTCCGCCGGCAGGCCGGCGTCGCGCACCGTGCGCGCCACGCCGAGGCGGCGGAAGATCTCCATCGTTCTGGCGGAGACATGATTGCACTTCACGCTGGGCGGCGCCCCGCGCGCGCGCAGCTCCGCCACCGTCACGGCGATGCCGCGCGACGCCAGGTCCATCGCCAGGGTGATGCCGACCGGTCCGGCGCCGACGACCAGGACCGGGGTGGACAGCCTCCGCGTCACCCGCGGCAGATGACGTTCACCAGCGCCTGCTGCCCGCCGCGCACCGCCGCCGCAGCGCGCTGCAGCGCCGCCGGCAGCGCCGCCGGATGGTCCACCAGCTCGCCATGCCCGCCATGCGCCTCGATGATTCGTTCGAAGGCCGGATTGGGCAGTTCGGCCAGCAGCCTGCCGTCCGCCTCGGCCGCCACGCCGCCGCGGTACATATCCAGGGTCGCGCGCCGCACCGCGCCGTACAGCGCGTTGTTGTAGATCACCGTCAGCACCGGCAGCTGCTGGCTTTCGGCGATGAAGTGGCAGGCGGTCGGGTTGGCGAACATGTAGGCGCCGTCGCCGAGCAGCGCGACCACCTGCCTGTCCGGTGCCGCCAGCTTGATGCCGAGCGCGGCCGGCAACCCCCAGCCCAGGCCGCCCGCCGGCCCGACGCCGAACAGGCTGCCCGGCTGGTCCAGCGGACAATACTCCTGGCGGAACGAATATTCGTTCACCACGATCGTATCGGGCGCGATCACCGCGCGCAGGCAATGATTGAGCCAGGCCAGGTTGATCGTCTCGGCGCGCCCGGCACGCTCGATCTCCGCCGCCCAGCCGGCGCGCAGCCCGGCCGAGCGCGCCGCCAGCCGCTCGCCGCGCGCGGCGATCTCCGCGGCACCGGGCGCGGCGCGCTGCGCCAGCGCCGGCTCCAGCGCCTGCAGGAACGCCAGCAGGCCGGAGGTGATCGTCAGGTCGGAGCGGAAGCTGCGCATCGGGTAGCGCTGGTACAGCGGGTCCTCGCCGACCTGGATGATCCGCGCCTCCGGCGCCGGGCTGGCCAGGCTGGGGATCCACGGCACGTCGCTTTCCAGCACCACGATCAGGTCGGCCTCGGTCAGCAGCGACCCCGCCGCCCCGCCCTGGAACATCGGATGGGTGCCGGCGATGGCGAAGTGCCGCGGGTTGAACGGCACCACCGGCAGGGCGAAGCGCTCGGCCAGCCGGGTCAGCAGCACCGCCTCGCGCGGGTCGCGGCCGAGCTGGCCGGTGATGACCAGCGGATTCTCGGCGGCGGCGATCCATTCCGCCGCCCGCTCGACGTCGCCGGCGGCGGCGCGCGGCGGTTGCGGCCGGGCGCGCGGCTTGCGCGGCGCCTCGGCGTGCGCCGTCAGTTCCTCGCCCACGACTTCGCCCAGGACCTCGCGCGGCAACGACAGGTAGACCGGGCCGGTCGGCGAGGTCTGCGCCAGCTCCAGCGCGCGATCGACCACGTCGCCGACCTGGTCGCCGCGCCGCAGCTCGTAGTCCCACTTGACGAACTCGCGCAGCATGCCGGCCTGGTCGAACATCTCCTGCGCCCAGTGGATGTAGACGCTGCGCGCGCCGTGCACCCCCGCCTCGGTGAGCGGCGTGCGTCCGGAGGTCAGCAGCAGCGGCACCCGGTCGCGGCTGGCGTCGATCAGCGCGTTGATCGAATTGGCCAGTCCGACGTTGACGTGCAGCATCACCGCCTGCGGCCGGCCGGTGACCAGGGTGTAGCCGTGCGCCATCGCCACCGCGGCGTGTTCGTGCGGCACCACCATGGGGCGCGGCACCGGGCGGTTGGTGCGCGCGGCGCGGGCGAAGGCCTCGACGATCGGGGCGAAATCGGTGCCGGGGTTGACGAACAGGTGGTCGATGCCGTGCGCCGCCAGCGCGTCCAGATAGTCCTCCGCCGCGATGCGCCGCGGTGCCTGGGTGTCCATTGGTGGTCTCTTTCGCTTCGGTCTGTTCGGCCATGCTGGCGTGTGGGGCGAGCGGCGTCAAAGCGCGAAGCGGCGGCACCCGCCGGCGGCGTTCTCCGGCGGCGCAGGCCGGCGTCCGACGGACCGTCAGCTTGCAGCAACCGGCCCGCGCGACGCTGTTTGCGCGCGGCTGCGCGGCGGTTCCACCGCGCCTGGAAGGCCAGCAAGAACAACGCCGGCTCAGCGTCCGGACCATCTCCACGCCGTATCTATCGGCCCGCCCGCGGCACAGCGCGTCTGCGCGCCGGTTGCGGTCACGATCGCGCGCGTGCCGCTGCCCCCGGCCCTGCTTCGACCCGAGGACGCGCCCCGGCACTCGACCGCGCAGCGGCTCTGGGCTAGGCTTTGGCGTCATTGCCCGCTTGGGACCGGTCCCAAGGCGGGGAGCCATCGTGCGCAATCGGGAGAGCACATGTCCAGTTTGAATTACGCGGCACCCAAGACGGTCGAAGAGGCCGTCAAACTTCTGGCCGGTGCCTCCGGCCTCGCCAAGGTCCTGTCCGGTGGGACCGACCTGCTGGTGCAGATGCGCTCCGGCCGGTTGAAGCCCGCGTTGATCGTCGACACCAAGCACATCCCCGGGATGATCGGCATCCGCCAGGAAGGCGGCGGATTCCGCATCGGCGCGGCGACGCCCGGCGTCGACCTGGAAGCCAATGCGGCGCTGAAGGCCGCCTGGCCCGGCATCGTCGAGGGCATCGACCTGATCGGCTCGGAGCAGATCCAGGGCCGCTGCACGCTGGCCGGCAATCTGTGCAACGCCTCGCCCGCCGCCGACAGCGTGCCGGCGCTGATCGCCGGGCGCGCCACCTGCACCATCGTCGGGCCCGGCGGCACGCGCACCGCGCCGGTCGAGAGCATCGTCATCGGCCCCGGCCAGACCTCGCTCGCCAAGGGCGAGTTCATCACCGAGTTCCAGTTGCCGCCGCGCCCGGCGCATGCCTCGGACGCCTATCTGCGCTTCATTCCGCGCACCGAGATGGACATCGCCGTGGTCGGCGCCGCGGTGAACGTGGTGCTGGACGCCAAGGGCGTCTGCACCGACGCACGCGTGGTGCTGGGCGCGGTCGCGCCCACCCAGGTGATCGTCGAGGAGGCGGCGGAAGCGCTGATCGGCCACGCGCTGGACAGCGGCACGCTGGAGATGATCGACGGCGCCGCGCGCCGCGCCTGCAAGCCGATCTCCGACAAGCGCGGCACCATCGAGTATCGCATCAAGGTGGCCGGCGTGATGACGCGCCGCGCCGCCACCATCGCGTTCGCCCGTGCCAAGGGCGAGACGCCAGCCAGCACGCATTGACAGGGGCAAGCCGAGCCATGAGCAAACATCACGTCACCACCACGATCAACGGCGAGCCCGTCGAGTTCCTGTGCGAGACGCAGCAGACCCTGCTCGACGTGCTGCGCAACGAGCTGAACCTGACCGGCAGCAAGGAAGGCTGCGCGTCGGGCGACTGCGGTGCCTGCACCGTCATCTTCGACGGCAAGATGGTGTGCTCCTGCCTGGTGCTGGGGGTCGAGGCCGAGGGCCACACGGTCACCACGGTCGAGGGCATCGCCGATGGCGAGCATCTGCATCCGGTGCAGCAGCGCTTCCTGGAATACGCCGCCCTGCAATGCGGCTTCTGCACGCCGGGCTTCATCGTCGCCACCAAGGCGCTGCTGGACGAGAACCCCAACCCGACCGAGAGCGAGATCCGCTATTGGCTGGCGGGGAACCTGTGCCGCTGCACCGGGTATGACAAGATCGTGCGGGCCGTGCAGGCCGCGGCCGCCGATATGCGAGGGGAGAAAGCTGCATGAATTATTTCGCGACTGACCTGAAGGTCGTCGGCACGCGGCCGCTCCGCCCCGACGGGGTGGACAAGGTGACCGGCCGCGCCACCTTCGGCGCCGACTTCGTGATGCAAGGCATGCTCTGGGGCAAGGTGAAGCGCAGCCCGCACGCGCATGCCCGCATCGTGAAGATCGACGCATCCAAGGCGCTGGCGCTGCCCGGCGTGAAGGCGGTGGTGACCGGGGCGGACTTCCCCGACATCGCGTCGGACGAGGCGTTCATGGGCGAAGGCCCGACCAACTTCCGCGACCAGGCACACAACGTCATCGCGCGCCACAAGGCGCTGTACGAGGGCCATGCGGTTGCCGCGGTGGCGGCGACCACCGAGGCGATCGCCGAGTCGGCGCTCGACCTGATCGACGTGACCTACGAGGTGCTGCCGTTCGTCATCGACGTCGAGGACGCGATGAAGCCGGGCGCGCCGCTGCTGGACGAAACCCTGTTCACCGCCGGCGTCGAGCCGAAGCCGACCAAGCCGTCCAATATCGCCAAGCGCCTCGCCTTCACCAAGGGCGACGTCGCGGCCGGCTTCAAGCAGGCCGAGGTGATCGTCGAGGGGCGTTACACCACCCAACCGGTGCACCAGGCCTATATCGAGCCGCATGCCTGCGTCTGCTCGGTGGCGGCCGACGGGCAGGTGAACATCATCAGCTCCAGCCAGGGCCATTTCATGGTCCGCGCCTACGTGGCGAAGCTGCTGGGGCTCAACATCGCCAACATCCGCGCCGTGCCGGCCGAGATCGGCGGCGGCTTCGGCGGCAAGACGATCGTCTACCTGGAGCCGCTGGCGGTGGCGCTGTCGCGCAAGTGCGGCCGGCCGGTGAAGCTGGTGATGACGCGCGAGGAGGTGTTCCGCGCCTCCGGCCCGACCTCGGGCGCGGTGATCGAGGTGAAGCTGGGCGCCAGGAAGGACGGCACCATCACCGCGGCGCACGCCGAGATGTGGTACCAGGCGGGCGCCTACCCCGGCTCGCCGGTGGGACCGGGCCTGATGTGCTGCTTCGCGATGTACGACCTGGCGAACGTCGAGGCGATCGGTTACGATGTGATATCGAACCGGCCGAAGGTGGCGGCCTATCGCGCGCCGGGCGCGCCGATCTCCACCTTCGCCACCGAGAGCACGATGGACGAGCTGGCGCGCAAGCTGGGGATGGACCCGCTGGCGCTGCGCGAGAAGAACGCGGCGAAGAACGGCACCAAGACGCATTACGGGCCGACCCTGGTGAATATCGGCTTCGTGGAGACGCTGCAGGCGGCGCGCTCCACCGCGCATTACCGCACCAAGCTGGGCAAGAACCAGGGCCGCGGGGTTGCCTCGGGCTTCTGGTTCAACATCGGCGGCGAGTCATCGGCCGCGGTGCACGTGGCCGAGGACGGCACGGTGGTGGCGGTGTCGGGCAACCCCGACATCGGCGGCTCGCGCGCCTCGATCGGCATGATGGTGGCCGAGGTGCTGGGCGTGCCGGCGGAGGTCGTGCGCACGATCGTTGCGGATACGTCATCGGTGGGCTTCACCTTCCTGACCGGCGGCAGCCGGGTGACGTTTGCCACCGGCATGGCGGCGACCCAGGCGGCGGAGAAGGTGGTCGAGCAGCTCAAGGCGCGCGCCGCGCAGATCTGGGACATCCCGGTCGAGGCGGTGGAGTGGAAGGACGGCCAGGCGCTGCCGGCCGGGTCCAACGCCGGCGCGTTCGAGCCGCTGTCGCTGGCGGCGATCGCGCTGAAATCGGGGCGGACCGGCGGGCCGATCAGCGCCGAGGTGTCGCTGAACGCGCAGGGGGCGGGGCCGGGCTTCGGCACGCATCTCTGCGACGTGGAGGTGGACCCGGAGACCGGCCACGTCACCATCCTGCGCTACACCGCGGTGCAGGATGTCGGCAAGGCGATCCATCCGAGCTACGTCGAGGGCCAGGTGCAGGGCGGCGCCGTGCAGGGCATCGGCTGGGCGCTGAACGAAGAGTACATCTACGACAAGAACGGCAGGATGGATAACCCCGGCTTCCTGGACTACCGCTGCCCGGTGGCGTCGGATCTGCCGATGGTCGATGCGATCCTGGTCGAGGTGCCGAACCCGCGCCATCCGTTCGGTGCCAAGGGCGTCGGCGAGGTGCCGATCGTCCCGCCGATGGCGGCGGTGGCGAACGCGATCCGCGACGCGATCGGCATCCGCATGCACCACCTGCCGATGTCGCCGCCGAAAGTGCTGGCGGCACTGGAGAAGGGCGCGGGCTGAGTGGGCTTGGCAGTTCACCTCTCCCGCTCTTTGCGGGAGAGGTCGCGGCGCGTCAGCGACGCGGGTGAGGGTGGCGCCAGCAGCGCCACCCTTGCCGTTTCGGCCGCCTGATCAATGCCAAAAGTTGTCCTGTCCGGCAGTTCCCTGTTGCACTTCACCGGCGGCAAGACCGAGCTTGACGTCACCGCCGACACCTTCCGCCGGTTGATCGGTGAGCTGAACGAACGCTTCCCCGGCCTCGGCACCCAGGTCGAGGAAGGCATGGCGATCGCCATCGACGGCGAGATTTTTCAGGACGCCTACGGCGTGGCGCTGAAACCGGACAGCGAGATCTACCTCATCCCGAAGATCGGCGGCGGATAGCGAGGACATCCCGGTAGCTTTATGCGGACGTTGACGATGATCGCGACGGCGGCACATTGCGTCGCCGATCGGTTTGCCGGTAAAATCCATTGAAATCGGCGCCGAAATAGTGGGCATGTTCGCGATGATGCATCCCGGACGGCTGCACGCGCCCCGGCTTGATGAATGCGACCGTGGCGTGCGGAGGAAACAACTGAAGCACGGCGTTTTGATGATGGGCACCACATGCTCAGGGGATCGAAAGACCCCCAAATAGCGGCTTCTCTGCGCTTGGGAAGATCATTAGCGTCAAGCGCATGCGTGGGTTCAAGGTGGAGATCCCGAAAGACGCCCCCGGCGGCGCGAGACTACAGGAGCATCAGGATCTCTGGGCTGGCCGGCGCTTCATGCTGCCAGATTGCCGCCTGTTGCCCCGCCCATCCCCGCCATCCCAGAGATCCTGATGCTCCCTTGCGTCGTGGGATATGGCGACGGATCTCGCAGTGCTGGGGGCAATGGCGATGGTCTTGCTGGGCATCAGCAGTTTTCTGTTCTCTCGCATCGAACTGTGAGCGCAGGCCGGTTCACGGCACCTCCCACGAGAACTCGTCATTGCGTTCGCAATGACAGCAAAAGCGGATCCCCGATACATCGGCGGGCGCGAATATGCGACATTACCGCAACAGTTGGCTGTATTTCGACCGAGAGGCACTACCCAACGTGGTGGCCTGCCACTATGAGCAATCGGCAGCTCGGCTGATCCGGGATGGCAACGGCCTGCGCGAAAAGGGAAGTGACGCATATGAACCTTCGGAATGCCATTCTGGGCGCCGCCTTGCTGGTCCTGCCGGCGGTGGCTCACGCACAGCCGGTTGCCGCGGCGTCTGCTCCAGATGCCACCGTCAATTGGAGTGGCCCATATGCCGGTGTGCATACGGGCTATACATGGGCGCAACGCACCGATTCCGTTGGTGGCGCCGACGCGTTGACGGCGTCCAACTGGGAGTATCCAGGAGAAATCGCATCGCCGGCCCTCAACTCCGGCGGTTTCATCGGTGGCGGCCAGGTCGGCTACAATTTCCAGTTTGCACCGATGTGGGTGGCCGGCGTCGAAGCCGATCTGTCGTGGATGAACGCGGACAAGAGTGCCTCCGCCGCCGGTACGTCCGATTACAGCCGGATCATGACCGGCACCGAAAAGATGGATTTGTTCGGCACGGTGCGTGCCCGTTTCGGTGTCACCCCGACGAATGGCCTGCTCACCTACGTGACCGGCGGCCTGGCGTACGGGCATGCCAGTCTGTCCACGGCATTGACGCGCACCTCGGGCTGTGGCGGCAACAATTGTCAGCAGGGATCGACATCCGGGACCCAGCTGGGCTGGACGGCGGGCGCGGGCGTCGAATGGGCGTTCGCGGCTAACTGGAGCGCCAAGGCCGAATATCTCTATTACGATCTCGGCACCATGTCGCACCTGATGACCGATCCGAATTTCCCCGGGACCGTGTTCAGGGCGAGTAGCGACGTCACGGGCCAAATTCTTCGCGTCGGTTTGAACTATCGGTTCTGAGCGGCCCGCGGAGGGGCGGCGGAGCTGGTGCGTGGCGCGCCAAAAGATGGTCATCAAGGCGTTCCGCGGCGCCGTGGCGAGGGTGCAGGCCGGCCCCGGTGTGCATGAGCCGCTGAACAACCGGGTCAAGATCGTCATCCGCTGCTCCCTCGTGCCGTGACGTGGCTGGGAGGGGACGCCACGAGGCACCCTTTCTCGTTGCCCATGCGGACGCAAGGTGCTCCTGCCGCGCGGTCGCTGGTGGCGGCACGTGACGGTCGTGATGCTGGCGTGACGATGCTTCGTCGCGTGCTGCCGCGCCCGCCCGAAATGCTCACTCTTCCCTGGAGCGGTTTCAGGCTGACCCGAAGCGTCAAATCGTTCTTGAACACCCGAGCACTGTAGCTTATCATTTCGCACCGGTGCGCGATTTTCGCGCATACAACAGTGATGCCCCTTCGGCAGAAAGGTTTGAACAGTGATTCGCAAGACCGTTCTGCTGCTCGCGCTGATAATTGTGCCGCTTTGCGTTCTGCCTCCCCAGCGTGCATCGGCAGCCGACGCCGAGGTACGCTACATCATCACCAATGGTGGCGCCGACGTGGGCG
Source organism: uncultured Alphaproteobacteria bacterium (assembly GCA_963847615.1). Classification (GTDB taxonomy): domain Bacteria; phylum Pseudomonadota; class Alphaproteobacteria; order Acetobacterales; family Acetobacteraceae; genus Palsa-883. Next base: position 513,377 of record CAWKAN010000020.1, on the reverse strand, counting down.
GCAAAGGCGAGGTCCATTATTTTCCGCAGGGGCACCATGACGGTCCGACGATCGACTGGGCACGGTCCGGCGGTTCGGCGCGGCTGCCCGAGGGCGCGTACGACGTGCATGTGACATTTGCGGACGGCAACGCCAAAAAAGACGTCTGGCTCGATAGCCAAAGCTTCGCGGGCAAGGTCGAGAAGACCGTCGAGATGGGCGTCGCGATCACCGACGTGCGCTACGTCATCACCAACGGTGGCGCGGATGTGGGCGACAAGGGCGAGGTCCATTATTTTCCGCAGGGGCACCATGGCGGTCCGACGATCGACTGGGCACGGTCCGGCGGTTCGGTGCGGCTGCCCGAGGGGACGTACGACGTCCACGTGACGTTCGGCGACCGCCACGCGCGCAAGGACATCTGGTTCGACAACCAGAGCTTTGCCGGCAAGGTCGAAAAGACAGTCGAAGTCGGCGTGTCCGTCGCCGAGACGCGCTACGTCATCACCAACGGTGGCGTCAACGTGGGCGACAAGGGCGAGGCCCATTATTTTCCGCAGGGGCACCATGACGGTCCGACGATCGACTGGGCACGGTCCGGCGGTTCGGTGCGGCTGCCCGAGGGGGCGTACGACGTCCACGTGACGTTCGGCGACGGCAACGCGCACAAGGACATCTGGTTCGACAACCAGAGCTTTGCCGGCAAGGTCGAGAAGACAGTCGAGATGGGCCTCCCGGTGGCCGCGGTGCGCTATGTCATTACCAACGGCGGCGTTGACGTGGGGGCCAAGGGTCAGGCCCACTATTTTCCGCAGGGACACCACGACGGACCGTCAATCGACTGGACGAAGTCGGGCAATACCTTGCGGTTGGCAGCGGGCACCTACAACGTTCAGGTGACGTTCCAGGACGGGTTCGTGCGGAAGAACGTGTGGCTCGATGATCAGAGCTTCTCGGGCAACGTGGAAAAAACGGTCGAATTGGCGTTGCAATTCGCTGAACCCACGGTCGCGGTGACACAGAACGGCGCCGATGCCGGCGACAAGGCCGTGGTCGCCTACATCGATCCCGCAACGCATGAGGCAATCGGCAGCGTCAAGAGCAGCGAGTCGGCGTTGCTGGAACCTGGCACCTACGACATCCGCGCCAGCCTGTTCTCGGCCGAGGGCTGGATGCGGTCCGTGGCGCTGTCCGGAAAGCCGCATCTGACCATCGAGATCAAGCCGCTGAAGACGGAACAATTGCAGGCTAAAGGTCCGCCACCGACGGCGTGCACGATCGAGGTGTACGGGGTGAACTTCGACTTCGACAAGGCAGTGTTGCGGCCGGACTCCGATCCCATGCTGCGGCAGGTGCTGGCGCTGTTTACCCGCACGCCCGGTTTCAGCGCCGAGGTCGGCGGACACACGGACAATGTCGGCGCGGCAGAGTACAACCTAAAGTTGTCGAACGCGCGGGCGATGGCGGTAAAAGACTGGCTGATCGCGCACGGCGTGGCGGCGGCTAAAGTCGCATCGCACGGCTACGGCGATACCCGTCCGTTGGTCCCGAACACTACCGATGAGAACCGCTTCAAGAATCGGCGGGTCGAGTTGCGCACGGCAGCGTGCCGATGAGGGGTGACCGGCCAGGAATGCACAGGCGCCAACGACATCACCCCGTCTCTCACTTGCCTGCGCTCTCACGCGCCCGGATGGCATGGCCGCAGCACTGAATTGACGGTACCGCGGCCGGTGCGCCGTGAGAGTTGCTGAAAAGCGCCCAGCGGCGCGCCCTTGCGGGCGTCGAGCGAGCCTGGACCCGCCCTACAAATCTCCGATGGTCGGCAGGATGCCCGGCCGCGGCGTCGCCGCATGCTCCTTCAGCACGGCGTCGTCCGCCGGATCGATCTCCTTCAGCACCACGTCATAGCCCCACATATCGGCGAGGTGCTGCAACACCTGCTTGGTGTCCTTTTCCTCCAGCAGCACACGGTTCAGCGTGCGATGATGCAAGATCAGCTTGCGGTCGCCCTCCAGGTTCACGTCCACCACCTGGATGTCCGGCGTGGTGTAGGCCACGTCGTAGTGCCGCGCCAACGCGCGCTGGATCTTGCGATAGCCGCGCTCGTCATGGATCGCCTGCACGCGCAGATGCTGCTCGCTCGCGTCATCCAGCACGTGGAACAGCCCGAACTCGCGGATCATGCGCGGGCTCAGATACTGCAGCACGAAGCTCTCATCGCGATAATTCGCCCACACCTCGCGCAGCACCGCCATCTCGTCGCCGCGGCCGGCGATCGCCGGGAACCATTCCCGATCCTCCGCCGTCGGATCGGTACAGATGCGTGCGATATCGCGCATCATCGCGAAGCCGAGCGCATAGGGATTGAGCCCGCTGTAGCGCGGATCGTCGAAGCCGGGCTGGAACACCACGTTGGTGTGGCTGCGCAGGAACTCGACCATCGCGCCGTCGGTCAGCGCGCCCTTCTGGTGCAGACGCTGCATGATCCGATAGTGCACGTAGGTCGCGCAGCCCTCGTTCATCAGCTTGGTCTGGCCCTGCGGATAGAAATACTGCGCGATCTGGCGGACGATGCGCAGCACCTCACGCTGCCAGGGCGCCAGGCGCGGGGCGGATTGTTCCAGGAAGTGCAGGATGTTCTCCTGCGGCAATTGCAGCAGCGCGCGGCGGCGTTCCTCGGCGGTCTTGTCCTTCTTCCTGGTTCCCTTGCCGGGCACGGTGCGCCACAGGTCGTTGAACACCAGCTCTTCGTGCGCCCGGCGGTCGCGCGCGCGCTTTTCTTCCATCCGCAGATCGGTGGCACGCTTGCGCGGATAGCGATGCACGGCGTGGCCCATCAACGCGTGCGCGGCGTCCAGCAGCCGTTCGACCGCGGCCTCGCCGTAACGTTCCTCGCAATTGGCGATGTAGCCGCGGGCGAATTCCAGGTAGTCCAGGATGCCCTCGGCGTCGGTCCACTGCCTGAACACGTAGTTGTTCTTGAAGAAGTGGTTGTGGCCGAACGCCGCGTGGGCGATCACCAGCGTCTGCATCACCGCCGTGTTCTCCTCCATGATGTAGGAGATGCACGGGTCCGAGTTGATGACGATCTCGTAGGCCAGGCCCTGCATGCCGGCGCGGTACAGCGCCTCGTTGCGGGCGAAATGCTTGCCGAACGACCAGTGCTTGTAGAACAGCGGCATGCCGATCGAGGAATAGGCATCCAGCATCTGCTCGGTGCCGATCATCTCGATCTGGTTCGGATAGACATCGAGGCCCAGCTCGTCGAGCGCAACCGCCTCGATCGCGTCATGCGCGCGCTGGATGACGGAGAAGTCCCACTCGGCGCCTTCGAACAGCGGCCGATCGGCGCGCGTGAGGACGTTCATTCGGCTTCGGCTCCCACAGTTTGCCCGCCGGCCTGCCCGGCCCCCTGACGGGGCGCGAACAGCTCGCGGAACACCGGATAGATGTCGCGCCGATGGCCGACCTTGCGCATCGCCAGCGGCACACCGGTGCGGCAGATCTCGCTGTAGGTCTGCCACAGATCGCTTTCGCGGCGGATGAAGCCGGGCGGGAAATGCTCGGAATCGCGCCCGACCTCCAGGTAGGCGTAGTACTGGCAGGCCGGCAGGATCGCGTTGATCAGCAGCTCCGCCGTGCGCTCGTTGTCCGATGCCGTGTTGTCGCCGTCCGAGGCCTGCGCGGCGTAGATGTTCCACATGTCGGGGCTGAAACGTTCCGCCACCACGCGCTGCATCTCCTCGAGCGCGGTGGAGACCACGGTGCCGCCGGTCTCCGGGCTGTTGAAGAACGTGTCCTCGTCCACCTCCTGCGCCAGATGGGTGTGGCGGATGAACACCACCTCGACGTTCTTGTAGCGGCGCTTCAGGAAGATGTACAGCAGCACGTAGAACCGCTTGGCCAGGTCCTTCATGTGCTCGGTCATCGAGCCGGAGACGTCCATCAGGCAGAACATCACCGCCTGCGCCACCGGTTTCGGATGCGCCTCGAACCGTTTGTAGCGCACGTCCAGCGGGTCGATGTAGGGGATCAGGCTGGTGCGGCGGAGCTGCTTCTGCAGCTCGGCCTCAAGCACCATGCGCCGTTCGTCATCCGCGTCGTCTTCGTCCAGCGCGGCGATCTCCTCGCGCAGCCTGGCGATTTCGCCCGGCTTCGGCCGCTTCAGCGCGATGCGCCGCGACAGGGAGTTGCGCACCGTGCGCATCAGCGCGAGGTTGGTCGGCGAACCGGACACGGAATAACCGGCGCGGCTCCAGCTCAGCGCTTCCGCGTCCACCACCTTGCGCTTGGCCAGGTCGGGCAGTTCGAGGTCTTCCAGGAACAGGTCGACGAATTCGTCGCGCGACAGCGCGAAGCGGAAGTCGTCCTGGCCCTCGCCGTCCGGGCTGCCTTCGCTGCCGGCGCCGCCCGCGCCGCCGGGCGGGCGCGGGATGGTGTCGCCCGCCATGTACTCCTTGTTGCCCGGCAGCAGGTGGTCGCGCACGCCGCCGCTGGCACTGCGGCGGAACGACGGTTCCTGCACGCCCTGCGCCGGCAGCGACACCTCGCCCGCCTCGTCGGCGTCCTTGATGCTGCGGCTGGCCGCGCTTTCATGCACCGCCTTGCGGATCAGCGACTTCGCCCGCCGCATGAAGCGCTGGCGGTTGGCGAGGTTCTTGCCGCTGGGGTTGAGTCGGCGGTCAACGATGTTCATGAATCGCTTGCCCGTGAATCGCTTGCCCGTGCGCGCGCCGTTGGTCAGCCGGCCTGCTTCACGCGCATGTACCATTCGACCAGGCGCCGCACCTGGCGTTCCGTATAGCCGCGCGCCTCCATGCGCAGCACGAACTCCTCGTGCTTGCGTTCGGTTTCGCCGTCCTTCTTCGAGCCGAAGCTGATCACCGGCAGCAGTTCCTCCACCTGGCTGAACATGCGCCGCTCGATCACCTCGCGGATCTTCTCGTAGCTGGTCCAGGACGGGTTCTTGCCGTTGTTGTTGGCGCGCGTGCGCAGGCTGAACTTCACCACCTCATTGCGGAAGTCCTTCGGGTTGGCGATGCCCGCCGGCTTCTCGATCTTGGTCAGCTCCTGGTTCAGCAGCTCGCGGTTGAGCAACTGGCCGGTGTCGGGGTCCTTGAAGTCCTGGTCCTCGATCCACGCATCGGCATAGGCGACGTAGCGGTCGAACAGGTTCTGGCCGTAGTCGTTGTAGGATTCCAGATACGCCTTCTGGATCTCGTTGCCGATGAATTCGGCGTAGCGCGGCGCCAGCTCGCCCTTGATGAATTCGAGGTAGCGCTTCTCGGTCTCGGCCGGCAGCTGGTCGCGGCGGATCGACTGCTCGAGCACGTACATCAGATGTACCGGATCAGCCGCCACTTCGGTGGTGTCGTGGTTGAACGTCGCCGCCAGCACCTTGAAGGCGAAGCGCGTCGACGTCCCATCCATGCCCTCCTCGACGCCCGCGGCGTCCTTGTATTCCTGCAGGCTGCGCGCGCGCGGATCGGTCTCCTTCAGGCTTTCCCCGTCGTACACCCGCATCTTGGCGTACAGCGTGGAGTTCTCGTGCCGCTTCAGCCGCGACAGCACCGAGAAGCGGGCCATCATCTCCAGCGTCGCCGGGGCGCAGGGCGCGGCGGACAGTTCGGAGTGCGCCACCAGCTTCTCGTAGATCTTCTGCTCCTCGGTGACCCGCAGGCAGTACGGCACCTTGATCACGTAGATGCGGTCGATGAAGGCTTCGTTGTTGCGGTTGTTCTTGAAGGTCTGCCACTCCGCCTCGTTGGAGTGGGCCATGATGATGCCGGAGAACGGGATGGCGCCGATATTCTCGGTGCCGATGTAATTGCCCTCCTGCGTCGCGGTCAGCAGCGGGTGCAGCATCTTGATCGGCGCCTTGAACATCTCGACGAATTCGAGCATGCCCTGGTTGGCGCGGTTCAGCCCGCCGGAGTAGCTGTACGCATCCGGATCGTTCTGCGAATGCAGCTCCAGCTTGCGGATGTCCACCTTGCCGACCAGCGAGGAGATGTCCTGGTTGTTCTCGTCGCCCGGCTCGGTTTTCGCCACGCCGATCTGGCGCAGCCGCGACGGCATCAGCCGGACCACGCGGAAGCGCGAGATGTCGCCGTCGAATTCGTCCAGCCGCTTGAGGCACCACGGGCTCATGATGCCGGTCAGGCGGCGCTGCGGAATGCCGTAGCGGTCCTCCAGCAGCTTGCCCATCTTGTCGGGGTCGAACAGTCCCAGCGGGCTCTCGAACACCGGGCTGAGCTCGCTGCCGGCCTTCAGCACGTAGATGGGGTAGGTTTCCATCAGCGCCTTCAGCCGCTCGGCCAGCGAGGATTTTCCGCCGCCGACCGGGCCCAGCAGGTACATGATCTGCTTGCGCTCCTCGAGCCCCTGCGCGGCGTGGCGCAGGAAGCCGACGATGCGCTCGATCGTCTCCTCCATGCCGTAGAACTCGGAGAACGACGCATACAACCGCATGGTGCGGTTCATGAAGATGCGCCCGAGGCGCGCGTCTTTCGCGGTGTCCACCATCTCCGGCTCGCCGATCGCCGCCAGCAGCCGCTCGGTCGCGGTGGCGTAGGTCATCGGCTCGTCGCGGCAGGCTTGCAGGTAATCCGCGAGCGTCAACTCGGCTTCGCGGTGGGTTTCGAAGCTGCGCGTGTAGGCGGCGAACAGGTTGTCGGCCGTGTGCATCGGTGCCCCCGTGTGCATGGACGTCACCGCGTGGCGAAATGCAAGATAGGTGCGAAGCTAGCCCGCAAGGCCGACGCCGCGTCAATAATTTTCGCGGTGTTGCATGATTTGCGCGGCAGACCGTGGTTTTTCGGCTCAGTCATGCGGACTCTCCTGACTTAAATGGGTGGCCAACTCGTGGCGCGCCAGGGGGTGGCGGCAACGCTGACCGGGCAGGGCGTCTGATCGAGGATAAGATGCGCGAGGCTGGCCGCGCGTGCCGCGCGTGGCGGCAGGGATTTTCGGGGTCAGGACGTTGCGGCATGGCAACCGACTCCCTGTCCTGTGGTGTCGCCTGGACGGAGACACCGGGATTTCCAAGCCTACACCCGTATGCCTAACAAATCATTAAGATCGCCATGAAGCCGCGGCGGACGGGCCGCGCCGGCGCATGGGCAGGCGCCGGGCAGGCTGCCGGTTCCGGGGCATCGGCTGCCCGCTGACTGGGCAACGCGGCCGCGATGCGCGCCCCCGGTCACGCGTTCGCGGTCACGCGTTCGCGGTCACGCGTTCCCGGTCACTGGCCGGTTGGCGGATCCGGCGGCGCTCCGCCATGCACCGCTCGCAGCACGCTGTCCTCGGTCTCGGTGCCCGGCGGCGGGAACGCCGCGGCGGCCAACAGCCGGATGGTCTGGCGCATCTGGACGACATAGCGCCGGCAAGCCGCGCACTGCAGCAGGTGCCAGCGCACGCCCAGCCAGCCGGTCACCGGCAGGCTGCGCTCCAGGTAGTCGGTCACCAGTTCGCTCATGTCGCTGCAGGTCGGCATGCCGCACACTCTCCCGCCAGGCCGCGCGCGCCGGCTGGACGGCCGCAACACGCACCCATACTTGTTTTGGACACCTGAGCCGCCGTCACGTTACACCTGGGCGCGGCGCCGGTCATCCGGGCGAGGTCTTGCCGGTGCATCGGAAAAGGCAGCGGAGGAAGGGCGAGGACGCATGCGCGGGGGCGAATTCGACGACCCGGCCTTCCTGGCGCGGCTCCGCGCCGGGGAGCAAGGCGCCTATCGGGCACTGATCCGCCGGTTCCACGGGTCCCTGGTGTCCGTCGCCAATTCCGTCATCGGCAGCCGGGCCCAGGCCGAGGAGGTGGTGCAGGATTCCTGGCTGGCGGTGTTCAACGGGATCAGCCGGTTCGAGGGGCGCTCGAGCCTGGCCACCTGGGTGTTCGCCATCGTGCTGAACCGCGCCCGCAGCCGCGCCAGCCGCGAGGCGCGCACGGTCGCCCTGCCCGGCATCCTGGACGGCGCGCAGGGCAACGAGCGGGCGGTGGAGCTGGCCGCGTTCCAGCCCGACGGCCACTGGGTCGAGACGCCGCGGCTGTGGGACGAGCTCGACCCGGAGCGGGTGGTCGCCGGCCGGCAGCTCTGGGCGCACGTGCAGGCAGCGATCGAGCGCCTGCCGGCCGGGCAGCGCGCGGTGATCGTGTTGCGCGACACGGAGGGGCGCGAGGCGGAGGAGACCTGCGCGCTGCTCGGCATCAGCACGGAGAACCAGCGGGTGCTGCTGCACCGCGCGCGCGGGCGCATCCGCAAGACCATCGATGCGCTGGTCGCCGGCAGCGCGCCCGCCGCGGCGGCGCGCGCTGGCCGCGCCCGGCGGCACACCGCCGGGGCGCAGGCCGCCGCGGCGCGGTCCGGCCGGCGCGGTGGACCGGCTGGTCGCCTGGGTGGGGGGCTGGCCAGGCCCCTCGCCGGCCCGCTGGGCGTCTCCCTGGCTGGCCCGCTGGTCGGCTGCCCTGGCTGGCCCCTGGCTGGCCGGGTGGTGAGCCGCCATCCGACAGCGTTCGGCCGCCCGGTTGCAGCCAAGCGGGGGGAAGGGAGTGGGAGGCAGGCGACGCCAAGCCAGGCATCGGCAGCCCGGGATGGCATGCCACTCGGCCAGGTGCTCGCCGGCCTTGGCAAGCCAGGCAGGTCTCGCAGCGTTGGAGGAAGGCCGCGGTGGCAAGCGGGCTCTGACGGATGGCGATGGCCGCGTGGATTGGCCTGGCCGTGGAGGCGGTTTCCTGTTCGAACCGGGCGAGGCACGGCGCGCTGGCGGATGGCTGCGGGCCAGTCAACCGACCATCCCGCCATGGGTCCCCCCAGCGTCTGCCAACCGCCCGCCGGCCGGTTGCTCCGGATATTCGTGCGAACGGATTCAAGCAGATCGTCAAGGAGTTTCACCGCATGATGGGCGATCTGCGGTTGCGGTGGATAAGTTTGCGGATAATGTCTTAATCACGAGTGCGTGCATCTTGAAAAACCCTGTATTTCATCGGGATGCCTTGAAGCCGAGCCAGCCGGCCGCCGGTGGGTGATCTGCGAATCGGTGCGGTCGGTGTGCGCGGCGCAGCATCCGCGCTGGACCAGCGAGGAATCCACGGCGAGCTGAGCTGCCAGGCTCCGCGCCAGTCGTCGAAACCGGCGCAACGCCGTCAGCGACATCTCCTCCTCACCGACCGAGGATGACTGCCTGAAAAATCAACTGTCCCGGCGCCAATTCGTCCCTTCGCAAGGAGCGTGCTTTGCGTCTCTCGGCGATCAAATCGACAACGGCGTCAAGCGGCCAGGCCGAGCGTTGCACCGTCGTTGCCAGCCGACCGCTGGGCACGGCGGCGGGTTCAAATCACGGCGATTTACCGTCATGGGAACGCCACGCTATCCGCCGCCACCGTAGAGTGCCGGGCACGGAAGGTGGTGATCGATATGCACGGCGTTTTCCTCGACCCGGATGCCCAGCGGCAGGGCGGCGAGAGTCGGCGGCGGCGGCTGTCAGACCGGATAATGACCGCCTTTCACGCCGCCTGCGACCACCGGGAGCTTGAGGTCGCCGAGCACCTGCTGGCGATCCTTGAATTCATGTTGGAGCGCGCGCCGCCAGGCGGACGCCCCGAGGCACGCGTCAACGTGCAACCGCTCGTTGCAGCGCACGAGCGGCTATGGCTATTGCGCCATCCCGACCCCCCCGAATTTGCGGATGGCCCCGGCCGAATGCGTCAGCACGCCGATACGCTCACGGTCCCCCGGCGCCGGGGCGAACCCTCGGCCACGTAGGTCAAGCTCAACCGGGGTCAAGCTCAACCGGGGTCACGCGCAACCGGTTCGCCGGCGGCAGGTCGCTCATCATCAGGCCCGGGGCAGCCGGGCGCCAGGATCGCCTCCGGCGGCAGCGCCGCGTCGATCTCGGCATCGCGTGCCCGCTTGATCTCCAGCCGCCTCGGCGCGTTCTCCGGCACGAAGCGCAGCACGGCGACGGACGCGGCGTGGAACCTTCAGCGCTCGGGCGCCGCGGCGTCCGCCATGCCCCGGCGTTGCCGCGCCGGCCGGGCGTCCGCCAGGTAGCGGCGTGCATGGGCCTCGACGGCCGGGTTGGGGTCGAGGGCGGAGCCGCTGGCCTGGCTTTCTTTCACCCGATTGCCCTGTTGACGCCGGCGCGCCAGCTTCGCAGGGTCGCGGTCAGCGGCCGAGCCGGAGGAAGCGTGCCACAGGAAGCGATTGCCGAGACCCGTTCCGCGGCGGACAGCGTGCCGCAAGACTGGCCGCGGGCGCAGGCCTATCTGGCGGCGCATGGCCACGCGCTGGAGATCGTGCCGCTGCCGTGCCAGTTCGCCGGCGGCCTGGCCAATCTCAACTACCTGATCCGGCTGGATGGCAGGCCGGCCGTGCTGCGCCGCCCGCCGCTGGGCGAGCTGCCGGCCGGCAGCTACGACATGGCGCGCGAGCACCGCATCCTGAGCCGGCTGCCCGACGCGCTGGCCTGCGTGCCGCGCAGCCTGTTCCTGTGCACCGACGCCGCGGTGCTCGGCGCGCCGTTCCAGATTCTGGAGTATCGCCCCGGGCTGGTGATCCGCGAGCACGTGCCGCCGGATCTGGCCGCGCGTCCGGGGTTGGGCGCGCGGCTGTCGCAGGTGCTGCTGGAGACGATCGCGGCGATCCACGCGGTGGACACGGCGGCGATCGGCCTGGATGATCTCGGCCGCCCGGACGGGTTCCTGGCGCGCGCGGTGAGCGGGTGGCGCAAGCGCGGGATGGCGGCGAAGCAGGACGGCACCGAGGCGCTGCACGCGACGCTGGGCGCCTGGCTGGAGGCGCATCTGGTGCCGGACGGCAAGCCCGGCCTGCTGCACAACGATTTCAAGCTGAACAACATGATCCTCGATCCCGCCGACCTGTCGCCGGTCGCGGTGGTGGACTGGGACCAGGGCACGCGCGGCGATCCGCTGTTCGATTTCGCCACCTTGCTGAGCTACTGGGTGCACGCGGCGGACCCGCAGCCGATGCACGACATGGCGCAGATGCCCTCGGTCGAGGCGGGGCTGTGCGCACGGGCCGAGGCGGTGGCGGCCTACGCGCGGCTGACCGGGCGCGACGTGTCCGACTTCCTGTTCCATCGCGTGCTGGCGATGTACAAGCTGGGGGTGATCTTCCTGCAGCTTGGCGTGCGCTGGCGCACCGGCGCGACCACCGACCCGCGCTACGCGCCGTTGTCGGCGATCGGCACGGGCATCCTGGAATTCACCCATGAGATCGCCCAGGGGCGGGCGTTCTGATGCGCAGCGACCACCTTCCCCCGCCGCTTTCCGTCATGGCTGGGTCAGGCCATGGCGGAGCCGCCATGAAAGTCTCCGAACATGGACTTCTCCCTCTCCCCCGAGTTGCAAGAGCTGCAAGCACGCACCCGCGCCTTCATCCGTGACCGGATCGTTCCGCTGGAGGCCGATCCGCGCCAGACGCGGCACGGCCCGACCGACGCGTTCCGCCGCGAGCTGAACGCGCTGGCCGCCGAGGCCGGCCTGCTCGCCCCGCATGTCGGGGTCGAATACGGCGGGTTGGGCTTGAACAACGTCGGCCGCGCGGTGGTGTTCGAGGAAGCCGGCTACTCGCTGCTCGGCCCGCTGGCGATGAACATTTTTGCCCCCGACGAAGGCAACATGCACCTGCTGGAGGCGGTGGCGAGCGCGGAACAGAAGGAGCGCTGGCTGCGTCCGCTGGCGCGCGGCGAGATCCGTTCCTGCTTCTGCATGACCGAACCGGCGCCGGGGGCCGGATCTGATCCGGCCGCGCTAAGTACCACCGCGGTGAAGGACGGCAACCACTACGTCATCAACGGGGTAAAATGGTTCATCACCGGGGCCGACGGCGCCGGCTTCGCCATCATCATGGCGAAAGGCGAGGACGGCAACGCCACCATGTTCCTCGCCGACATGGACACCCCGGGCATCGAGGTGGTGCGCGCGATGAACAGCCTGGACACCGCGTTCCCGGGCGGGCACGCGGTGGTGCGGTTCAACAATCTGCGGGTGCCGGCCGGAGACATCCTTGGCGAGCCGGGCAAGGGATTCCGTTACGCCCAGGTGCGGCTGGCGCCGGCGCGGCTGACGCATTGCATGCGCTGGCTGGGCGCGGCGCGGCGCGCGCACCACATCGCCGCGCACTACGCGGGGCACCGCGAGGTGTTCGGCCACAAGCTGGTGGCGCATGAGGGCGTCGGCTTCATGCTGGCCGACAACGAGATCGACATCCGCACCAGCCGGCTGTCGATCTGGCACACCGCCTGGGTGCTGGACCAGGGCGCGCGCGGCACCACGGAGTCTTCCATTGCCAAGGTGGTCTGTTCCGAGGCGATCTGGCGCGTGGTCGATCGCTGCGTGCAGGTGATGGGCGGCCAGGGCGTCACCGACGAGACGCTGGTGGCGCGCATCTTCAACGAGGTGCGCGGCTTCCGCATCTACGACGGCCCGTCCGAGGTGCATCGCTGGTCGATCGCGCAACGGATTGCCCGGCAGGGAGCCAACTGGTGAGCGACTTCGAGCTGGGCGGCAAGGTTTGCGTGGTCACCGGCGCGGGACGCGGCATCGGCCGCGGCATCGCCGAGAGCCTGGCGCGGCACGGCGCGACGGTGGTGCTGGTCGGGCGGACCGCGGCGACGCTGGCCGCGGCGGCCGCCGCGATCGGCGCGGGCGCGAGCACGCAGGTTGCCGATGTCGGGCGCGAGGCGGACGTGCTCGCGCTGCGCGACGCGGTGCTGGCGCGGCACGGCCGCATCGACGTGCTGGTGAACAACGCCGGGATCAACCCGGTCTGGCGCGGCATCGAGAAGACCAGCCTGGCGGAGTGGCAGACGATCATCGACGTGAACCTGACCGGGACGTTCCTGTGCTGCAAACATCTCGGCGGCGCGATGGGCGCGGGCGGGTCGGTGATCAATGTCAGCTCGATCGCCGGGCATGTCGGGCTGACGCGCTCGGTGGCGTATTGCGCGTCCAAGGGCGGGGTGGAGCTGCTGAGCAAGGCGCTGGCGCTGGACTGGGCCAAGCGCGGCGTGCGGGTGAACTGCCTGGCGCCGGGCTATGTCGATACCGATCTGACGCACGGGGTGCTGACGCACGAGGTGCACGGCAAGGCGTTCATGGATCATATCCCGATGGGCCGTTTCGGCACGCCGCGGGAGATGGGCGGGGCGGTGGTGTTTCTCGCGGCGGACGTGTCGGCGTATATGACCGGACAGAGCCTGGTGGTGGATGGCGGCTGGACGGCGGATTGAGTCATACCAGCGGCCCAAACTCTTGACCCATCGGCTTGCGGTGGGCCGCTGGTATGAGTCTTGGTTTGGCGCGCGGCCGCCCCACCAACCCCGCGCGCGATACCAGCGGCCCAAAATGATGGAAGAGTCAGCATTTTGGGCCGCTGGTATCAGCCCGTTCCGCCCAGTGCGACGGCTGCATCCCGTAGCGTAACGACAAGCGTCATCGGCCGATTGGGCGATTCGCGAAAGCCGCTGGTTTCGTAGAACCGTTTGGCTTCCGGCGACAATGCGTGCACCAGCAGGCCGCGCACGCCGATGATCGCGGCGGCCTGTTGGGTACGCAGGATCGCGTCGCGCAACAGCAACCGCCCAAGGTGTTTTCCCTGCCATGCCGTATCGACGGCGAGCCGGCCGAGAACGATCATCGGTATCGGGTCAGGCATGTTGCGGCGGGCACGCGCTGGGGAGTTGGTCAGCGCGATGGCCCCGGAGGCCAGACTGTAGTAGCCGACGACCAGTCGCCCGTTTGTTACCACATAGGTCCGCGAGGCGCCGCCGACCTGGTTGGCGCGCGCGCGACGCCGCAACCAATCGTCCAGCATGGCCTCGCCGCAGGTGAACGAGTTGAGATCGTGGTGGTCGCCAAGCGGTTCCGGTGCGCCCAGCGTGCCGAGGTCGGGCGCTGCCCCTACTCCCACGGCGGCTTGGTCTGCATCAGCCGGCGCAGGGCGGCATTCGGCCGGGGCGGCGCATCCAGCAGTTCGACGAACCGTTTGAAGGTCGCCGCATCCACGCGCAGCACGGTCTGGTCGAGCAATGCCTGCTCGGCGGCGCGGCGCGACGCTTCCAGCATGAAGTCGGAGCGGCTCTTGCCCAGGGCCGACGCGGCGCGGTCGATCAGCCCGCGGTCATCGGGCCGGACACGGATATTGATGACGCCGCTGCGCGCGGTGGGCTGGCGGCGATTTGTGGTGGTGGCACGCGCCATGGCGGTCTCCTGATGACGGCATCCTGGCGCAGCGTATGGACGTTGTCCATACGCGATTCCCACGTTACGGACGGCCGCCGTCGCCAGCCGCGTCCCAATCCGCTAGCCTCCGCGCAGCAGACCAGGAGAGCTGAGCCATGACCGAATCCTGCATCGTCGGCTGGGCGCATTCGCCGTTCGGCAAGCTGGAAGACCCCGACATCGAATCGCTGATCGGCCGCGTCGCCGGCGCGGCGATCGAGGACGCCGGCCTCGCCCCCGGCGACATCGATGGCACCTTCGTCAGCCTGTTCAACAACGGCTTCTCCAAGCAGGATTTTCCCGCCTCGCTGGTGCTGCAGCACGTGCCGGAGCTGCGCTTCAAGCCGATCACCCGGTTCGAGAATGCCTGCGCCTCCGGCTCCGCCGCGGTGTATGGCGCGCGCGACTTCCTCGGCGCCGGGCGCGGCCGTTTCGCCCTGGTGATCGGCGTCGAGAAGATGACCGCCACGCCTGGCCCCGAGGTGGGAGATATCCTGCTGAAGGCCAGCTACCAGAAGGAGGAAGCCGACATCCCGGCGGGCTTCGCCGGCGTGTTCGGGCGCATCGCCGACGGCTACTTCCAGCGCTACGGCGACCAGTCCGACGCGCTGGCGGCGATCGCCGCGAAGAACCACAAGAACGGCGTCGACAACCCCTACGCCCAGATCCGCAAGGACCTGGGCTTCGCCTTCTGCCGCACGGTGTCGGAGAAGAACCCCTACGTCGCGCCGCCGCTGAAACGCACCGATTGCTCGCTGGTCTCCGACGGTGCCGCCGCGCTGGTGCTGGCCGATGAGGACACCGCGCGCGCCATGGGCAAGGCGGTGCGCTTCCGCGCCGCCGTGCAGGTGAACGATTTCCTGCCGATCAGCAAGCGCGACATCACCCGCTTCGAGGGCGCGGCCGAAGCCTGGCAGCGCGCGCTGGCCGCAGCGGAGGTCAAACTGCAAGACCTGTCCTTCGTCGAATCGCATGACTGCTTCACCATCGCCGAACTGCTGGAATACGAGGCGATGGGCCTGACACCTGCCGGCCAGGGGGCGCGCGCGGTGCTGGAGGGCTGGACCGCGAAGGACGGCCGGCTGCCGGTGAACCCCTCGGGCGGGCTGAAGGCCAAGGGCCACCCGATCGGCGCCACCGGGGTGTCGATGCACGTGATCACCGCGATGCAGCTCACCGGCCAGGCGCCCGCCGGCATGCAGTTGCCGAAGGCCGATCTCGGTGCGGTGTTCAACATGGGCGGCGCCGCGGTGGCGAACTACGTTTCGATCCTGGAGAGGTTGCACTGATCCCGACCAGCAACCTCGCGCATCTGCTGTTGCAGTCCGCGCGGCGCTTCCCCGATCGGCCGGCGATCATCTGGCGCGACCGGACCTGGACCTGGGCGCAGTTCGCCGCCCGCGTCCAGGCCGCCGCCGGGGCGTTGGCCGCGCGCGGCGTGCGGCACGGCGAGCGCGTGCTGCTGCACGCGCGCAACTCCAACGCCGTGCTGGAGACGATGTTCGCCACCTGGATGCTCGGCGCGGTCTGGGTGCCGACGAATTTCCGCCTGACCCCGCCGGAGGTCGCTTACCTGGCGAAATCCTCCGGCGCCGCGGTGCACATTTTCGATCCGGTGTTCCCCGCGCACCAGGCCGCGGCAAAAGCGGAAAACCCGGCTTGCCGGATGGAGATTCTCGATCGGTGCCGAGTGGGACGCGCTGGCGGCGGAGGGGACGCCGATGACAAGCGCGGCGGATGTCGCCCACGATCATCCGGCGTGGTTCTTCTACACCTCCGGCACCACCGGCCGGCCAAAGGCGGGCGTGTTGACGCATGGGCAGATGGAGTACGTCGTCTGCAACCATCTGTGCGACCTGATGCCCGGCACCACCGAGCACGACGTGTCGCTGGTGGTGGCACCGCTGTCGCACGGCGCCGGCGTGCACGCGCTGCCGCAGGTGGCGCGCGGCGCGGCGACGGTGCTGCTGGCCGGCGAGCGGCTGGATTGCGCCGAGGCGTGGCAGCTGGTCGAACGGTTCCGCGTGACCAACATGTTCACCGTGCCGACCATTCTGACGATGCTCGCCCGGCACGAAGCGGTGGATCGTTACGACCATTCCAGCCTGCGCTACGTGATCTATGCCGGCTCGCCGATGTACCGGGCCGATCAGAAATACGCGCTGGGCAAGCTCGGTCCGGTGCTGGTGCAATATTTCGGCATGGGTGAGGTGACCGGCAACATCACCGTGCTGCCGCCGGCGCTGCACAGCCTGGACGATGCCCAGATGCCAGTCGGGAGCTGCGGTTTTCCGCGCACCGGCATGGAGGTGACGATCCTGGACACCGACGGCAATCATCTGCCGCCCGGTGCCACGGGTGAGATCTGCGTGCGCGGCCCGGGTGTGTTCGCCGGCTACCACGACAATCCCGAGGCAACTGCGGCGGCCACGCGGTTCGGCTGGTTCCACACCGGCGATCTGGGGCATCTGGACGCGCTTGGGTTTGTCTACATCACCGGGCGCGCGTCGGACATGTACATCTCCGGCGGGTCCAACGTGTATCCGCGCGAGATCGAGGAGGTGCTGCTGACCTGCGCCGGCGTCGTCGAGGCCTGCGTCGTCGGCCTGCCGGATGACCGCTGGGGCGAAAGCGGCGTGGCGGTGCTGGTGACCGATCCCGATAGCGTGGTGGACGCGGCGCTTGTCTTCGCCCATCTGGAGGGAAGGTTGGCGAAATACAAATGGCCGACGCGCGTGGTGGTCTGGCCGGAGCTGCCCAAGTCGGGCTACGGCAAGGTCACCAAACGCGACGTCAAGCGCCTATTGCGGGAGGGCGGCGAATGAGCGAGGCGGCGAAAGAGGTCGGCACGATCACCGATTATCACGCGCACATCTATTACGACCCGGCGGATGCCGACAGCCGGGCGCGCGCGGCGCAACTGCGCGACTGGGTGGAGGCGCGATTTACGGTGCGCATGGGACGCTGGCACGACGTGCTGGTCGGGCCGCACCCGACGGCGATGTACCAGATCGCGTTTCAGCCGGAGGTGTTTCCGACGCTGGCGCCGTTCCTCATGCTGAACCGGATGGGACTGACCGTGCTGCTGCACCCGGAATCGGGCCGCCCGCGGGACGATCACACGCGGCACGCGGTGTGGATGGGGGAGGTTCTCCCGCTGAAGACCGAGGTGCTGCGCGAGGTTGATACGTAGCGGGGCACCCAGCGGTTTGCCCGCAGGCGGGAGGGGGGAAGGCACGCAGCGCGCGGGATGCGGGGGAAGCTCGCCGGACTGCCGGCAGTTGTCATGTTGGCCAGACGACGTTGCCTCTGTGTTATGGCCAGGCCTGACCCAGGATGCCACGCCGCTCCGACGGTGGCGGATGGCCGGGTCAGGCCATGACGGAGAGAGGTTGTGCGGACCGGCCAACACAGGCGTTGCGGCACCACCCTCACCCGCGTCGCTTCGCTGCGCGACCTCTCCCGCAGGCGGGCGAGGTTATGGCGCGCTACCCACCGCGATAGCGCCTGGGGATCATCACGTTGGCCAGGCCGGTCAGGCCCAGCGTGGTCGCCATCAGGATGAATGCCAGCGCCGCCGCGAACGGCCAGTTGTTGTCGCCGGAGAACGCCCAGAACAGCAGCGGCGCCATCATCTGGAACCGCGGCCCGCCCAGCAGCACCGGCGTGGCGAAGGCGTTCATGCACAGGATGAAGCACAGCACTGCGGCAATCAGTATCCCGGGCAGCGCCAGCGGGAAGACGATGCGCCAGAACGCGCGCGACGGCGCGGCGCCCATCGAGGCGGCGGCTTCTTCCAGGCGCGGATCGATCCCCTCGAACACGCTCTGCAGGGTCAGGATGGTGAACGGCAGGTTGATCGCGATGATGCCGAGGATCACCGCGGGCTCGGTGTACATCAGGCTGACCGGGGCGGCCTCGAACAGCCGGCGCGAGACGATGTCCAGCATGCCGCCGCGGCTGAACAGGATCATCCAGCCCGCGGTGCGCGTGGTCGAGCCGATGAACAGCGGCAGCACGGTCAGCACCACCAGCGCCGACTTCCACCGGCTGGTGCTGCGCGCCAGCCGCCAGGCCATCGGCAGGCCGCACAACAGGCACGCCACCGTGACGATGACCGAGACGCGGACCGTGGTGTACAGCACGCTGCGATAGAACGGATCCACCAGGAACCGCAGGTAGTTCTCCGGCGTCACCGCGGCGATCATCATCTCGGTCGGGTCGAAACGGTTCAGGCTGTCGCGCAGCATGAAGCCGAGCGGCACCACCAGCATCAGCAGCATCAGCAGGCTGGCCGGGCCGAGCAGCGAGAACGCGGCGCCGGCTTCCCGCCGGCGCGCCGCGCGCTCTGCCTGGTCGATCGCGCTGGTCACGCTGCCCGGCGAGCCCACCGTGCGCGATCAGGCTTCAACTGTGCTGGATGTTCTTGAGCCACCAATCGTTCAGCTCCGGCATCGCCTTGCTGATCACCGCATAGTCCGGCGTCACCAGCTTCGGCTTGGGGTCGGGAAACGCCAGCTGCTCGCCGACGTCGCCCGACAGCGGTGCGTCGTCGACCGTGGGCAGGTAGCCCATGTGCGCGGCGAAGCCCTGTTGCGCCGAGGGTTCCAGCAGCGCGTTCATGTACTTGAACGCGGCGTCCTTGTTCGGCGCGTTCTTCGGCACCACCATGCCGGAGACGTAAAGAATGGCGCCCTCCGTGGGGAACTGGCCCTTCACCGGGAAGCCGGCGTTGTGCCACATGAAACTGCGCGCCAGCCAGATCACGCCGACATCGATCTCGCCCGACTTGAAGGCCGGCGCCAGGGCGTCGGTCTCCGCATACAGCCGCAGGCCGTTGGCGTTCAGTTTCAGCATGAACGCCTTGGCCTTGTCGAAGTCGGTGGTGGTGCCGCTTTCCAGCAGGCTGGCGCCCATCATCACCCAGGGCGCCACGGTGCTGACCATGCCGACCTTGCCCTTCCATTTCGGGTCCAGCAGATCGGCGAAGCTCTTCGGCGGGTCCTTCACCGCCGCCGGGTTGTAGACGATCACCTGCGCGCTGTAGATGTGCGGCACGAAGGCGGGCGAGCGCAGATAGGGCCACACGTGCTTCAGATTGGGCACCTTCGTCTCGTCGAGCGGCTCGACCAGGCCGGCTTCGTTCACACGGTAGCCGTTCAGCGCGCCGAGGCAGGCGATGTCCATCGTGCCGTGTGGCAGTTTGCGTTGCGCGGTCAGCTTGGCGACGCGCGGCGTCTCGTCGCCGACGTCCTGGATCACGGTGACGCCCTTGGGCTTCAGGATCGGATCGTCAATGTTCTCGCGCAGCAGCCTGGCATAGTCGCCACCCCAGGTGCCGACGACGCAGCTCTCGGCCGCATCGGCGCGGCGGGGCAGCAGGGCGGGCGCGGCAAGCAGCGCGCCGGCGCCCAGCACCGCGCGGCGGGGCAGGATGAGGCGGTGGGTGGGTTCAGGCATCGTTGGTCTCCCTGGTTGGCGTGAAATGCGGGGCATCCGCCGCGACCGGCTGGCCGCTGGCGTCGAACAGGAATTCGTCGTCCGCGGACCAGTGCAGGCTGACGCGCGTGCCCGCCTTGTGGCGTGGCGCCGCGTCCGGGCCGAGGCCGGGGCCGCGCGCCAGGATGGCGATCTCCGGGCCGAGGCGCACGACAAGTTCGACCGTGGCGCCGAGCCAGGTGCACAGCTCGACCGTGCCCTCGGCGCGCGCGCCGCTCTGGCCCGGCGCGCCAAGCCGGATGCTGTCAGGCCGCACGGCCAGGCTTGCCGCGCCGGCGCCGGGATAGGCGGCGGCCAGCATCATCGTTGGTCCATCGGGCAGTTGCAGTTTCGTCCCGCCATCGATCCGGCCTGGCACGACGTTGCTGCCGCCGATGAAGCGGGCGACGAAGGGATTGGCGGGACGCAGGTGCAGCGCCTCGGGCGGGCCGATCTGTTGCACCTTGCCGTCGTGCATCAGCACCAGCCGATCGGCCATCGCCATCGCCTCGGTCTGGTCGTGCGTCACCATGATCGTGGTGATGCCGCGCCCCTGTTGCAGCAGGCGGATCTCGCGCGCCATGTCCTGGCGCAGCGCGGCGTCCAGGTTGGACAGCGGCTCGTCCAGCAGCAGCACGCGCGGATGGATCGCCAACGCGCGGGCCAGGGCGACGCGCTGCTGCTGGCCGCCGGACAACTGGCGCGGCAGCCGCGCGGCGAAGGCTTCCAGGCGCACCAGGCGCAGCATCTCCTGCACGCGCGCTTCGGTCGCGGCCGCGCCGGCGCGGCGCATCTCCAGCCCGAAGGCGATGTTGCGCGCGACGCTGAGATGCGGAAACAGCGCGTAGCTCTGGAACACGATGCCCATGTCGCGCCGGTGCGGCGGCAGCGTCACGATGCTGCGCCCGTCGAGGCGGATGTCGCCGGCGTTGGGCGCGAGGAAGCCGGCGACCAGGCGCAGCGTCGTGGTCTTGCCGCAGCCGGAGGGGCCGAGCAGCACGACCATCTCGCCGGGCGTGACGTCGAGGCTGACATCGTCCACCGCGGCGTGCGCGCCGAAGCGGCGCACCAGGTGCTGCAATGACAGCGAGGATGCCTCGGCCGAAGCGGTCATCGCACCACCCGGCCGAGGCGGACGAAGCGGTCGAGCAGCAGCAGCAGCACGGCGATGCCGACGGTCTGCGCGACCGCCACCGCCGCCACCATCGGATCGATATGGTATTCAAGATATTGCAGCACCGCGACGGGCAGCGTGGTGACGCCGGGGCTGCTCAGGAACAGCGCCAGCTCGAGGTTCTCAAAGGAGATGACGAAGGCGAACAGCGCGCCGGCGATGATGCCGGGGCGCATCGCCGGCAGAGTGACGCGCCAGATGACATTGAGCGGATGGGCGCCGAGGCTGGCGGCGGCTTCCTCGGCGGTGCGGTCGTGCGTGGCCAGGCTGGCGAGGCAGAGCCGCACCACCCAGGGCGTGGTGATCATGATGTGGGCCAGCACCAGCCCGGCAAGGGAACCGGTCAGCGCCGAGCCGGCCTGCTCGTCGATGCTGACCAGCACGATGTAGACCGCGAGGCCAAGGGCGATGCCGGGCACCGTGATCGGGGCGAGCAGCAGCGTGCTGACCAGCCCCTTGCCGCGGAAGCGGTGGCGCGACAGGCCGATGCCGGCGGGCACGCCCAGCAGCAGGCTGCCGGCCACGGCGGCGACGCCGAGTTGCAGGCTGGTCCAGATCGGCGCGCCGAAGGTGGCGGGGATCGCCGGGTACCAGCCGAGCGTGTAGCCGTGCGGGGGGAACAGGATCAGCTTCTCGTCGAACACGCTGAGATACAGCGTGAGCACCAGCGGCACGCCGATCAGCGCGACGCCGACGGCCACCAGCAGCGATACCGCCGCGTGCTCCATCCGCGCCAGCGC
The DNA here is from genome assembly GCA_963847615.1 of uncultured Alphaproteobacteria bacterium. Lineage (GTDB taxonomy): Bacteria > Pseudomonadota > Alphaproteobacteria > Acetobacterales > Acetobacteraceae > Palsa-883. Next base: position 491,759 of record CAWKAN010000020.1, on the reverse strand, counting down.
GTCCGTCATGCCTGTTCCAACCCGGAAATTTTCCGGTCGCGAGCATTCCGCGCGGGGGGTGGCGGTGTCAACGAGGAAGCGGGTTGGTGTCCGGGCGATCGGGGGAACCGAGCGAAGGTCGGAGCTGCAACCACCTGATCGCCGCCGAGCAAACCAGGTGTCACGCCGGGACGTTCGCGCCGCGCGGGCGCCCTGGCACACTTACGGCTTCCGCGCTGACCGCTTTCGCCCGCGGCGCGGTCGCGCCGCGCGGGGCTGTCCCGGCCGACCCTGCGCCGCGCGGATTGCCGCCACATCCGCGAGGTCCTGCTTGCGGCCCGCGGCCAGCTTGGCGGCAAGCGGGTCATCGGCCGAGATGAACGGCGCAATGACGCTGCTATCGGCGTCGAGCGGCGCCTCGATCCGCCGCGACCAGGCGGCAGCGAAATCGACGCCGCTGATCTCGGGCAGGATATCCACCATCAATGGCGGCGTGCCCATGCGAAAGAACGAGCCGGACTCGGCAAAGTCGGCGGGTTTCAGGTTGTCGAGCGGGGCGCCGAATTCGCCAAGCGCGCCGTACAGCGCGGTCGCGTTGGCGAGGTCGGGGTTGACCCAAAGATCGAGGTCCTTGGTGGCGCGAGGTTGCGCGTGGAACGAGACGGCGTAGCCACCGACGACCAGATAGCGGACCTTCCTAGCGTTTAAGATGGCTAAGAGTTCTTTGAAGTCGAGATACATTCCCGCCTGGATCCTTGATGCGATACGCCTCGGTCGAGATCTCCGACGTGGCAGCCAGGCGCTCGTAGGCCGGGCGGTTCTGCCAATATTGATATTCGTCGGCCTTCATCGCATCGAGCGACGCATAGCGGCGGATCGGGAAGCGCTGCGCCCTGCCTGTCATTGCGATCTCCGCTGCTTGATCCCCGAACTCATAGCCGAAAACGTCCCTGTCGGGAATCGAGAACCGCGCACCGAGGCCGGGCGACGTCACCGGCCGACACCGGCCGAACGGCCAGGCTTTCGGGCCGTCGGTATGAGCCCCCAATCGTCGCCTGACCAACATTGCAGATCCGCGCCGACACGTTGCACGTCGCCGCCTCGGCGCCACGGTTTCGGGCCGCGGCTTGCCACCGCAACCCGATACAATGCGGACCGGCGCGGACGCGCCGGCGCCCTACAGCCGGTTCCGCACGAACGCGCCGTTGGCCATGATCGCGTCCAGCCGGCCGCCGTCGCTGCGGAACACCCCCAGGTCGCGATACGGATCGCCGTCCACCACCAGCAGGTCGGCGAAGGCGCCCGGCACCAGCTCGCCGAGCTTGCCCACCTGGCGCACGATCTCGGCGTTGACCAGCGTGGCGGAGCGGATGATCTCCTGCGCCGACATCACCTCGGCGCGCAGGGTGAACTCGGTGCAGTGGTCGGTCTGCAACTGGCCCAGCAGGTCGCTGCCGAAGCCGATCTGCACCCCCGCGGCGCGGCAGATCTCCAGCGAGCGCAACCCGGCCGCCAGCACCAGTTCGTTCTTCGCCAGGCTGTAGGCCGACAGCCCGTAGTCCGGGCCGCGCCGCTGCAGCGCGTCGTAGGCCACCAGGGTCGGCACCACATAGGCGCCGCGCTCCGCCATCAGCCGCGCCGTCGGGGTGTCGATCAGGTTGCCGTGCTCGATGGTGCGCACGCCGGCGCGCACCGCGCGCTCGATCGCCTTGGCGCTGTAGGCATGGGCGCAGACGTAGCTGCCCCAGCGCGTCGCCTCGTCCACCGCGGCCTCGATCTCATCGACGCGGTATTGCAGGCTCTCCAGCGGGTCGAGCTGCGAGGCGACGCCGCCGGAGACCATCAGCTTGATGTGGTCGGCGCCCTTGCGCAGCTCGTCGCGCGTGGCCTTCACCACGTCGGGCACGCCGTCGGCGACGCGCGCCGCCCAAGAGAGGCCGGAGCAGCAGGCGCAGCTGAATTGCGTCTGGGTGCGCTTGCGGAAGTCGCCGTGCCCGCCGGTCTGGCTGAGCGGCTGGCCGGCGATGAACAGCCTGGGGCCGACGAACAGGCCTTGCTCGACCGCGGCCTTGATGCCCCAGTCGGCGCCGCCGGTGTCGCGCAGCGTGGTGAAGCCGCGCTCCAGCATCGCGCGCATGGCGACCGAGCCCTTGGCCGCCAGCAGGGTCAGCGGCACGTCGGCCAGCAGTTGCAGGTTCACCTCGGTCAGCACGACGTGGATGTGCGCGTCGATCAGGCCGGGCATCAGCGTGCGGCCGCCGATGTCGATGCGCTGGGCGTTGGGGGCGGCGATCGGGCGGTCGGAGACCTGCTTGATCAGGGTGTCCTCGACCAGGACTTCCATCCCGTCGCGCAGCTCGTCGTGGCGCGGATCGAGGAAGCGTCCGCCGATGAACAGATACGATCCCATTCGCGTCTCCTAAGCGTGATTTGCCAGAGTTTGCCACGAGCGGATGGGGTGCAACAGCGTCCTGTCACCGTCATGGCCGGGCTTGACCCTATAGGCATCGCGATAAGGGTGTGGCCCCGGAGAATTTGTCCGCTCCCCTTGAGGGCTTGGGCTGCGAAGCGGACCAAGCCCTCAAGGGGAGGGCTTGCCGCGAGGGTTGAACCGAAGCCTCTTGCCCCGGAACCCCTCCCCCCGTCCCCCTCCCACAAGGGGAGGGGGAGAATGTTACGCTAGCTGTCCATCTTCAGCGCGGCCAGGAAGGCGGATTGCGGGATCTCGACCTTGCCGAACTGGCGCATGCGCTTCTTGCCTTCCTTCTGCTTCTCCAGCAGTTTGCGCTTGCGGGTTATGTCGCCACCGTAACACTTGGCGGTCACGTCCTTGCTCAGCGCGCTGATGGTTTCGCGCGCGACGACCCGCCCGCCGATCGCCGCCTGCACCGCGATCTTGAACAACTGGCGCGGGATCAGGTCCTTCAGCTTGACGCAGATCGACCGGCCGCGCGCTTCCGCCGCGGAGCGGTGGGCGATGAAGCTCAGCGCGTCCACCGGATCGCCGTTCACCATGATCGAGATGCGCACCAGGTCGCTGTCGGCATAGCCGTCCATCTGGTAGTCGAAGCTGGCGTAGCCGCGCGAGACCGATTTCAGCCGGTCGTAGAAGTCGAACACCACCTCGTTCAGCGGCAGCCGGTAGACCGCCATGGCGCGGTTGCCGACATAGGTCAGGTCGACCTGCGCGCCGCGCCGATCGTTGCACAGGTGCAGCACCGCGCCGAGATAGTCGTCCGGCACCATGATGGTGGCGCGGATCCACGGCTCCTCGATGTGGTCGATCACGCTGCCGTCCGGCATGTCGGCCGGGTTGTGCAGCTCCTGCATCGTCCCGTTGGTGCGGTGCACGCGGTAGACCACCGACGGCGCGGTGGCGATCAGGTCGAGGTCGAACTCGCGGGTCAGCCGCTCCTGGATGATCTCCAGGTGCAGCAGCCCCAGGAAGCCGCAGCGGAAGCCGAAGCCGAGCGCCGCCGAGGTCTCCGGCTCGTAGTGGAAGCTGGCGTCGTTCAGCCGCAGCCGGCCCAGGCTTTCGCGCAGCTTCTCGAAATCGTCGGAGTCCACCGGATACAGGCCGCACCACACCACCGGGATCGACGGCTTGAACCCCGGCAGCGCCTCGGCCGCCGGGTTGCGGTCGTCGGTGATCGTGTCGCCGACGGAGCAATCCGCCACCGTCTTGATCGCCGCGGTGATGTAGCCGATCTCGCCGGGGCCGAGGTCGTCGGTCGGGATCATCTTGGGCGAGAACACGCCGACCTGCTCGACCTGGTAGACCGCGCCGGTCGACATCATGCGGATTTTTTGCGCGCGCTTCAGGCGGCCGTCCTTCACCCGGACCAGCAGCACCACGCCGAGGTACTGGTCGTACCAGCTATCGACCAGCAGCACCTTCATCGGCGCCGCGGCATCGCCCTGCGGCGGCGGCAGGCGGTGCACCAGCGCCTCCAGCACGCCCTCGATGTTCAGCCCGGTCTTGGCGCTGATCTCGACCGCGTCGGAGGCATCGAGGCCGATCACGTCCTCGATCTGCTGCTTCACCCGCGCCGGCTCGGCGGCCGGCAGGTCGATCTTGTTCAGCACCGGGACGATCTCGTGGTTGGCCTCGATCGCCTGGTAGACGTTGGCGAGGGTCTGCGCCTCGACGCCCTGGCTGGCGTCGACGATCAGCAGCGAGCCCTCGCAGGCGGCCAGGCTGCGGGAGACCTCATAGGCGAAGTCGACGTGGCCGGGCGTGTCCATCAGGTTCAGCTCGTAGACCTCGTTGTTCTTCGCCCGGTAGGACAGCCGGACGGTCTGCGCCTTGATGGTGATGCCGCGCTCGCGCTCCAGCTCCATGTTGTCGAGGACCTGCGGCGTCATCTCGCGGTCGCTCAGCGCGCCGGTGACCTGGATCAGCCGGTCGGCCAGGGTGGATTTCCCGTGGTCGATGTGGGCGATGATCGCGAAGTTGCGGATGTGGTCGATCGGGGTGTCGGTCATTTTCAGGTGTCAGGTTTCAGTCGTCAGTGGTCAGGGCGGCGCGCTGGTGGGTCGGGGGGTTGGGGGTCAGATAGAGGCTCCGGTCAGCGGTGTCACCTGCGGCCGGCGGTGGGCGCGGCGTTCGCGTGTCGCGGAGGGCCGGCGCGTCCGGCGGGAGGGGCTGGCGGCGTCGGCTGCCCCGCCCGGCCCGGCCGGAGGCGCCACCGTGCCACCACCGGGACAAGCGCCCGGTGGCATGCGTTGTATGGGGTCTTGTCGCAGGCGGCGTCGGCTGCCCCGCCCGGCCCGGCCGGACGCGCCACCGTGCCACGGTGTATGGGGTCTTGTCGCAGGCGGCGTCGGCTGCCTCGGCCGGCCCGGTCGGAGGCGCCACCGTGCCACCACCGGGACAAGCGCCCGGTGGCATGCGTTGTATGGGGTCTTGTCGCAGGCGGCGTCGGCTGCCCCGCCCGGCCCGGTCGGAAGCGCCACCGTGCCACGGTGTATGGGGTCTTGTCGCAGGCGGCGTCGGCTGTCTCGCCCGGCCCGGTCGGAGGCGCCACCGTGCCACGTTGTATGGGGTCTTGTCGCAGGCGGCGTCGGCTGTCTCGCCCGGCCCGGTCGGAAGCGCCACCGTGCCACGGTGTATGGGGTCTTGTCGCAGGCGGCGTCGGCTGTCTCGCCCGGCCCGGCCGGAAGCGCCACCGTGCCACGGTGTATGGGGTCTTGTCGCAGGCGGCGTCGGCTGCCTCGCCCGGCCCGGTCGGAAGCGCCACCGTGCCACGGTGTATGGGGTCTTGTCGCAGGCCGCGTCGGCTGCCCCGCCCGGCCCGGTCGGAAGCGCCACCGTGCCACGTTGTATGGGGTCTTGTCGCAGGCCGCGTCGGCTGCCCCGCCCGGCCCGGCCGGAAGCGCCACCGTGCCACCACCGGGACAAGCGCCCGGTGGCATGCGTTGTATGGGGTCTTGTCGCAGGCGGCGTCGGCTGCCCTGGCCGGCCCGGTCGGAAGCGCCACCGTGCCACCACCGGGACAAGCGCCCGGTGGCATGCGTTGTATGGCGTCCCGTCCGAGTTTCGCGTGCCGGGCCGCCTGGGCATGCCACATCGGCAGCCACTTGATCAGCCGCACCGGTTTGATCCCCGGCCACCAGGGCGCCAGCATCGCCCGTTCCGTCCGGGCGCCCGTGCGCTCGGCCTGCCGCTTCGCCCGGCCCGGCCTGGCGTTCTGCTCGTGACGCCCGTTGCCCGGCTGTCCGGTTGGCACCCCAGGTGACAGCGCTTCGCGCCGCCCGCGATGCAAGTCCCAGGCGGCAGGGTGGACGATCGTTCATATCTTGTTCTATCGGGATGCCGCCTCGCCACCGCAAGGTCGCGGCGATGCGATTTCGGCAACCTGCATCGATCGGCCGCCGCGGTGGCCGGCGCGGCGTCGGGTCGCTGCCTCGGCGGCGGTCGGTGGTCTGGGCGCACAGTATCAGGCGGTGCGGCGCCGCGCCGGTGCACGGCCGGGGCGCGAGCCTCCGCGGTCACGCGGCGTCCAGGCGATCCCCTGCGCGTGGCCGCTGGCGCTTGCCGGCACGTGCCAGGATGGTCCGCGCCGACGCCGGCTGGGCGCGCGCCGTCCTGGCCGCAATATAGCGCTGGGCTTCCGCCTGGGCGCCAACATGGGCGGCGAGCACAGTGGCGATGTACTGGTTGAGACTGACCCCGGCCCTGGCGGCCTGTGCGGCCAGGATCGCCTTGAGCTCCTCCGTCAGGCGAAGTGGGAACGTGGTCATGCCCGCAACCTCCGCAAGACCGTCCTCGACGCGCCGCCAGCTTGCCATGCGATATCACAGTGCGTCGTCAAGCAAATACAGCGCACGCTGGGTGCGGGTCAGTTTGAATGCCCGCAATGGGTGGAGAGCGGACCTCTTCGGTGCGCAAGTTCGGCGTGAAATCCGGCGATCTAGCCCCGCTCCCCTGTCCCGAAAATGATCGGCGGATTCAAGTTTGGGAGCGAACACCACCGGGTGACCCGACAGTTTAGGGTGGTGGGATGGCAATTTCGAGACGTCGGCTGACGGTTGTTGATCGCACGATGATTGAGGTGCGTCTGCATGACGGCTGGGGGGTCCGATCGATTGCCCGGGCCCTCTGCCGGTCGCCTGGGACGATTTCGGCTGAGATCAAGCGGCATCGCGATGCCGCGGGGTACCTGGCGCACACGGCGGAGACCCAAGCCCTTGCCGGCCGGCGCCGGTCTGGCCGCAAACCGCGGCTGGCGAGCGATGGCGCGCTGTTTGGTGAAGTGGCTAGGCTGTTGCGCTTGAAATGGTCCCCTGAGCAAATATCGGGCAGGCGCAAGCGGATCGAGCATGGAATGGAGCAGCAATCGGGCCTGCGTGTGTCGCACGAGGCGATCTACACCGCGATCTACGCCTTGCCGCGCGGCGAACTGCGCCGCGAGCTGATCGCGTGCTTGCGCCAGGACAAGCCAAACCGCGGTCGCAAGCCAAAAGGCAGCGAGCGCCGCGGCAAGCTCTGCGGCATGACCAATATCAAGGACCGGCCTGAGGAAATCGAGGGCCGTCTGGTGCCGGGCCATTGGGAGGGCGACTTCATTGTGGGTGCCGGAGGGGCCAGTGCGATCGGCACGTTGGTGGAACGCACGACCCGCTATGTCGTCCTGGTGCGGATGCCCACGCGCAAGGCGGATGTCGCCGCCTGCGCTTTCGCCGGGGCCTTGAACGCCATTCCGGCTCCGCTGCGCAAAACGTTGACCTACGACCAGGGCAAGGAAATGGCGGAGCACGAGAGCCTTGCCCTCAATACCGGCATGCGCATCTTCTTTGCTGACCCGCATGCGCCGTGGCAGCGCGGCTCCAACGAGAACACCAACGGCCTGCTGCGCCAGTATTTCCCGAAAGGCACGTCCTTGTCGGGGCTGGACCAAGGCGACCTCGACACCGTCGCCGCCAGCCTCAACAATCGACCCAGAAAGACGTTGGACTACGCAACGCCGAACGAGCAATTCAGCAATCTGCTTGCCGCAGCGGCCAGCGCAAACCGAGACGTCATCCGGTGGTGTTCGTTCCCAAACTTGAATCCGCCATCATTTTCGGGACAGGGGGCCGCACGCGTTGTCAGGTCAAGGGGCGTAGACCCGGATGGACGGATTGCCCCGCCGCAACAGCCTGGCCGCTGCCATGATGCCGCGTAACCGGAGATACTCGGCGCCCCCCTCGTCCGGGTCGGTCGGTGGCGTTCCATCAACGGCGTAGAGTTCTACCCGGTTGCCCGCCAGGAAGTGCGCCACAACGGCGCTGTGCTCGAACACGTCCATGTCTATTTCTCCCATGAGCGAAGCGCCCCGATGGCCTTCCCTCGTCCTCTATATACCCAGCCACTTTTCCGGCCTGCGGATCAGCGGTCGGAAGGCCCTACCAAGCTGACGCGTGAGGGATCGTCACCGGACGGCCGCGACGCCGGCGGCGGCGCGGTGAGCGACAAAGCCACCGGCCCACTCCGCCGCCTGCATCCCTCTCAGACTACTCAAGCCGCATTTCAAGCTTGATGCGTGCCTCGTCGGCGCCAGTGACGGCGGCGAGGCGCTTGCGCGCATCCGCCAATATATCCGCAACGGTTTCGGATGCTGGCATCGTGTCGGGCGACTTGAGCGGGTAGGTAGCCACCGGGGGGAACTCCTTTGCGAGGCCAGAGCCGTGATGCCCCTCCGGGCGCGTGTCGGGATCAAGGCAAATCCATACGCCAGCCTTTTCGGCCCTTGCCGCGTATGCGGGGTTAACTTTTGCGCGAGCCTTAAACGTCGCAATGAAGCGGTTACGAAGCATGCCAGCCCTGAAGATGAAGACCTGCACGCTCTGAGGCTCATCCTTCGAGTCCACCGCCGCGACAACCACGACATCGGCATCATCGAGAGTCTTCCAGTGCTTGCCGTTGTCGCTCGGGACGAAACAGAACCGACGGTCTCGCGACGTTTTGACCGCCATCCTGAGCGTTTGGCCACCCTTGGTGACGTTCCAGACGGCCAACCGGCCGTGCCCCGGCGCCTTGCCCGCGAGGGCATAGCCCTCCCTCGTGGCTGCCAGCTTGGCCATATCCGCCAACGCCTGTTTAACCTGCTGCTTGTCCATAGCTATCTTTCCTTTACCTCGTGTTCTACCGGGTGAAATTGGCATAGGTGATGTGGGAATCCGTAGCCATTTTGCAAGAGTTAGCCCCCTAAAGCCTAGTAGCTAAATTGGAGTAATCGGGAGGGGTATGCCCGGCCGCTCCCCTAGACCAGCTTCCGAGCGTTCCGTTAATCAAGATTTTCGTATCAGAGCCGGGCCGCTGATCTAATTGGGCTTTTCCGATGCAGATTTCTGATGCAGAGTGGTTCGACGATATGCCCCCTATCTGCTCCGGAACGGCGGCGGCTTCGCCATCGCCGTGGGCGGCCGCTCGATAAGTCCTACTCACGGCTACCCGACTAGCCGCGCGCGCAGGAACGAGAAGCGGGCGATCTTCACCGTCGCCGACTACGGCCGGCAGCCACCCCTGAGGAACCAACCAGGCGCTACAGCTCAGGGGTGCTGCCCCCCGGCGCCTACGATGCTTGCCGTGGCGGTCGGAACGTGGAACATTCGCCAGTCAACACTCGCTATGCGGTGCTTAGGAGCGAGAAGAATAGGCAGGATTTGGTAGGGAGACCAATCAGTGAGCACCTCACTTGGACAGCGCATTCGCCGGGCGAGAGAGAGGGAAGGACTGACTCAGACAGCACTGGCCGAGAAAGTCGGCGTAGCACCAGCCTCGGTCTCGGTATGGGAGGCAGGAGGCGGTCTCACGGAAGACAACAGAAAGAAGGTCGAGAAGATTTTGGGGCCGCTGTTTCCCAAGAAGGGGGAAACGCTCGACGCGGTGCCAGAGACGCAAGTTTCGAGCTTCGGTGTTTGGCTCCGTGACCACCGCAGCGCGGCATCTATGTCCGTGCCGGAGCTTGCTAAAGCATCGGGTGTCTCTACCCCCGCGATTTATAACATTGAGAGCGGGAAAATCCAGAATCCCCAGGCGTCCACAAGGAACAAGTTGGCCAAAGCTCTTAAACAATCTGTGCCTGAGCAAGTTGTGCAAGACACAGAGCAGGAGCAGGCTATCGTCGGCCTCGGTAGCCTCACCGACTTCGACCCTCATTCAAAAAATGACTGGCCAAAATGTGCAGGAGTGTATGTCCTGTATGACATCAGCGAGCGTCCACTTTACGTTGGCAAGGGAGACAAGATAGCCACCAGATTGGGCGAGCACTTCGAGAAATTCTGGTTCAGGCCACCTATAGTCGAGTATGCCTCATATATAGAGGTGAAGGACGAGCAGCTTCGTCACCAGCTTGAGCAGGCCATGATAAAGTTTCTCAAGTCAAACGCTGTAATAAACAAGCAATCGACCGAGAGCTTCGCCTAAGGGTAGAGGCGCAGTGCTGGGGGGTCTTCCGGTTCCCGATATCCGATAATGCGCGGTTATCAGACACAGGACTCTGTAACCATCTGATTCCAATAGATATTCCATCCACAAATCGGCATAGAGCAAATTTCTGTAGGTGAAACTCGGGCAAGCCGGTCGATGCCTCCCTCCGCCGGAAATACCCGGTTCTGGGCGCGGACGGCATGAGGCGATGTATGTCCGCTTCGGGTCGAATCCGGCGGTTCAGGCAAAGCGACCCGGATACCGCTGCTTTGGATTGGAGCACGACCTTCAATCTGACCCACGACCGCACGCTGGGCGGTACGGCACGGAAGACCATGCCACCGTCCGTGACACCACGATGACATCCTCCCCACGCGCGGCCCACCGTTGATTCACCTCAAGGCGGCCCTCCCCGACCTAGCGCCAGACTGCCTCAGCGATGCGCGGAGAAATCCGATGAAGACCGAGGTGCTGGCGGCGATCGGCGAAGACGGGCTGCGCCGTCCGGGGGCGGTGAACGCCGCGCTGGCAGCCAACGACCGGGTCAAATTCGCCTTCACCCTGCTGCAAGCCGCGCTGGCGCACGCCGATCACCCCGAGCAGCCCGCCGACAACCTGAAGCGCGAGCGCATCGCCTGCGGCATCGACGACCTTGAGCTCGACGCCATGGTCGCCGCCACCCGCCGCCAGGGCGCGCGCTACCTCGTGCCGGGCGCCCCGCGGCTGCTGGCGCGCATCGCCGCCGACCTGCGGGTGATGGCCGCGCCGGTGCTGGCCGCCGGGCGCCCCCCCGGGCACCCCCCCGGGCACCCCGACATCGCCACCCGGCTCGACGCGCTGCTGAAATCCATGCCGGCCGCCGAGGACGACCTGCTGGACGCCGGCGCGCTCGCCGCGATGACCCGCCTGCGGCACGGCGGCACCGACAGCCTGCACCAGCTCGTGATGGACCTGCACAAAGCGCTGAACGCGCAGCAGGTGGCGCTGGCGCAGGAAACCCTGGACGGCGCCGCGGTCTACGGCCTGGCGCCGGAGGACCGGCCGCGCGTCGCCGCCTTCATGGCCGGGCTGAACCGCACCGCGCCGCTGAAGGGCGACCATCCCGGCCTCGGCACCACGGCCACGCGCAGCGACGCGCGGCTGGTGATCCAGAACGACATCGGCACCACCGACGCGCACGTGATCGTCGTGCATGTCGAGGGCTTGTCCGTCAGCGTCACCTACACCGATATCCATCCCGAGCGCGTCGCCTTCTTCCAGAGCCTGCTGGTGCGCTACCAGCCGGAATGGGACACACTGCGGTCCGGCACGCTGGCGGCCGGCGCGGCATTCCACCTCGCCACCGGCCGCTATCACCGCCGCGGACGAGGCGGCCTGCCGCGGCTACCTGGAATTCCTCGGCTCGCGCCTGGTGTTCCTGATCGACTGGAACCGCGCCCGCAAGCAGTTGCGCGCCTTCCTGCCCGGGGGCGCGCGGATCGCGCTGCTGCGCTGGGCGGCGGAGCAGGAGGTCGGCCATCGCGGCTTCCTCGAACTGGGCGGGGGAAAACTGATCAACCAGGCGATCGAGGCGACCGCCGGCTCGGCGATGCATTTCGGCGACCGGCTGTCCGACGTGCTCGGCGTGGCGGACACCGAGGCGTTCCTGCGCTTCGTGTTCCGCGCCGCCACCGAGGGGATGCTGGCGCGGCGCTCGGCCTCGTTGGTGCGCGACCGGGTGCGCGCCGAACTGCTGCGCCACTTCACCAACGAGGCGCGCCGGCTGCTGCTGCTGGCGGGCGAGCATGCCGGGCTGGTGTTCGAACTGGCGGCGCTGACCCGCGATGGCGTGCTGGCGGTGACCGGCGGGGCCGCCGCGCTGGAGAAGCTGGCCGGCCGCGCGCGCCGGTTCGAGCACGATGCCGACCAGTTGGTGATCGATGTACGGGCGGCGGTGCGGCGGCGGCCGGACTACGCCGCGTTCGGCCCGCTGATCGAGGCCTCGGACGACGCCGCCGACGAGCTGGAGGAGGCGGTGTTCCTGCTCGGGCTGCTGGCCGCGGCGAAGACCGACGGCCCGGCCCTGCCGCCGCTGCGCACGCTGGCGGGGCTGCTGGACGAGGCCGCGCGGGAATGGGTCAAGGCGCTGGCGCATGCCGCGCATGTCAAGGAGCCCGGCGCGGCCGAGGACACCGACGACTTCCTGACCGCGATCGACCGCATCGCCGCGCTGGAGCACCAGGCCGACGACGCCGAGCGGGCGCTGACCGTCGCGGCGGTCCAACACGCGACGGATTTCCGCCAGTTGCACCTGTATGCGGCGCTGGGCAGCAAGCTGGAAGCGGCGGCGGATGCGCTGAAGCTCGCCAGCCTGCTGCTGCGCGATCACGTCCTGGCGGAGCTGGGCGGTGGCTGAGGCGCCGCTCTGTCGGTTCATCCTGCCGGGCGAGACCTTGCCGCCGGGCGGTGCCGCGACGGTGGGCGGCAAGGCGTGGCACCTGATGCGCATGGCGCACGCCGGGTTGCCTGTGCCGGCGGGCTTCGTGCTGAGCACCGGCTGGTACGGCGCGCTGCGCGCCGGCAGCGAGGATGCCGCCTCGCTGCGCCGCGCGCTGGCCGCCGGCATCGCCCGGCTGGAGGCGGCGACCGGCCTTGGCTTCGGCTCGGCGCGGCGGCCGCTGCTGGTCTCGGTCCGCTCCGGCGCGGCGGCCTCGATGCCGGGGATGCTGGCGACGGTGCTGGATGTCGGCCTGACGCCGCGCACGGTGGAGGGGCTGGTGCGGCTGACCGGCAATCCGCGGCTGGCCTGGGACAGCTATCGCCGGCTGGTGCAGGGCTACGCCGAGGTGATCGCCGGACTGCCGGCGGCGCCGTTCGACGCGCTGGTGCGGGAGGCGCTGGCCGCCGAGCAGGAGGACAGCGCCCAGGAGCTGGACCACCGCGCGCTGCGCCGGCTGACCCTGGCGATGCTGGCGCGCTACCGGGACCTGGCCGGCGGGGACTTTCCGGCCGATCCGCTGGACCAGCTTTGCGCCGCCGCCGCGGCGGTGTTCCGCTCCTGGGACGCGGCGAAGGCGGTGACCTACCGGCGGCTGAACCGGCTCGACGACGCGGCCGGCACCGCGGTCACCGTGCAGACGATGGTGTTCGGCAACGCCGGCGGGGCATCGGGGGCCGGGGTCGGCTTCACCCGCGACCCGGCCTCGGGGGCGCCGCGCCTGTACCTCGACTTCTGCTTCAACGGCCAGGGCGAGGACGTGGTGGCCGGGCGGCAGTCGCTGGCCGACAGCGACCGGCTGCGCCGCGAGCTGCCTTCGGTGCATGCCGAGCTGGCGCGCGCTCGCGACGTGCTGGAGGCGCTGTTCGGCGATGCGCAGGATTTCGAGTTCACCGTGCAGAACGCCACGCTGTTCCTGCTGCAGAGCCGCGCCGCCAAGCGCACGCCCTGGGCCAGCCTGCGCATCGCCGTCGACATGGCGGCAGAGGGCGTGATCACGCCGGCGCAGGCGCTGGCGCGGCTGGACGGCATCGACCTGGCCGGCGTCGTGCGGACGCGCTTCGCCGAGCCGCTGCCGCCGCCGCTGGCCCGCGCCACGGCGGCCGGCATCGGCGTAGCGTGCGGGCCGATCGCGCTGGATGGCGAGGCCGCGGCGCGGTTTGCCGCCGCGGGCACGCCGGCGATCCTGGTCCGCCCGGAGACGGTGACCGAGGACATCGCCGGCCTGGCGCAGGCGGCCGGCCTGCTGACCGCCGCCGGCAGCCGCACCGCGCACGCCGCGGTGGTGGCGCGCCAGTTGGGCAAGGTGTGCCTGGTCGGCTGCCGCGAGCTGACGATCGACCTGCCGCGCCGCGCCTGCCGGATCGGCGCGGCGGCGCTGGCCGAGGGCGAGGCGATCGCGCTCGACGGCAATCTCGGGGCGATCTATCCGGGGGTGCTGCCGGTGGTCACGCAGCGCCCGGAGCGCGAGCTGGCGATCGTCGCCGGCTGGCGCGGCGCCGCGGCCGCCTGACCGACACCGGCCGATCGGTCAGGCTGGCAGACCCGGAGATGATAGGGTGGACCCGCTTGCATGGGGCGGCGGGGCGCGGGTGCAGCGCCGGTGGTGCCCGGCGACGACTGGGTCGCGGCATGACGACGCGCCAGGGCGACGCGATAGGATGACGCGATAGGCGGCGCGACGGGAGGGTGGCTTGATGGCACAGGCGGGGTTGACGCGGGACCGTGCGATCGTTCGGGGGCGCGCCGCCCTGCTGGTGATCGACGTGCAGAACGGCACCTGCAACCCGACCCAGGCCGAAGGTCAGCCGGAGTTCCACACCGCCGCCACGACGCGGGTGATCCCCAACATCGTCCGCCTGCTGGCCGCCTGGCGTGCCGCGCGGCTGGAGGTGATCCACACCGTGATCGAGACCCTCACCGCCGACGGGCGCGACCGCAGCCTGGACTACAAGCTGTCCGGCTTCCGCTACGCCAAGGGATCGTGGGAGGCGCAGCCGCTGGCCGCGGTGGCGCCGGTGGGCGACGAGATCCTGCTGGCGAAGACGTCGTCCTCGGTGTTCAACTCGACGACGCTCGACTACCTGCTGCGCAACATCGGCATCGAGGACGTGTTCGTGGTGGGTTTCCTGACCGACCAGTGCATCGACCACGCGGTGAAGGACGGGGCCGACCGCGGCTACTACATGAGCTGCGTGCACGACGCCTGCATGGCGGAAAGCGAGGCGCGGCACGCGGCGGCGCTGGACTGTTTTCGGGGCTATTGCCGCATGCTGGACACGGAGGCGGTGCTGCGGCTGGTGGCGGCGACGCATATCAACCGTCCAATGGATTGACCTCCCCCGGTCGGCGGCCACTTCACCCGTCATGGCCGGCGAAGGCCGGCCATCCACGACTTCCTTGCTGGCAACAGAAAAGTCCTGGATCGCCGGCCTCCACCAGTCACGCCATCGAAGAGTTGGTCCTTTCGGGACCTGGTCTTATTGCGAAATTTGTTGATACGTTCGCCAAACTGGCGAACCCCTTGGTCATGGCGCCGGGATTTCCGGCCGGCCTGACAGCCACACGCCACGGCCCGGGATGGCCCGCGGCTGCGTTTTTCAGCACGGAGGAAGTGCGGAGAACACGGTGATCACGGAGAAAGAGCGGTCCGTGTTGGCGGGGGCTACACCACGTAGCGACGGAGGCCGTCCACCAGACGTGGCACGTTGACGTTCACCAGCAGGCCGACGTGGATGCCGCTCATGCGGATGGCCGGGTCAAGCCCGGCCACCTTGGTCCTGTACGGAGTTGCACCTCATGGATTGGGAGGATGGTGGCGACGGCTTTGATCTCCAGGATAAGCTCGTGTGCGACGACGATATCCGCCTTGAAGCCGGCGCCGACCGGCGCGCCCTTATAGACGATGGGAATTGCCACCTGCCGCGCGAAGCCAAGGCCCGCCTCGCCCAACTCGCGGCACAGGCATTGCTCGTAGACGGATTCCAACAGGCCGGGGCCAGTATGGCGGTGCACCTCGATCGCCAACCCGATCACCCGATCGGTCAATGGCTCCGCCAGAGCATAACGCTTGCTCCGTGAACACCGTGCTCTCCGCGCTTTCTCCGTGCTGAATATCACCGAAACGTTAACGCACCGGCACTGCGGGTCTGGCCTTGGCAACGCACCGTACCGGCAGCGGCCACGCTTCGCCGGGCTGAGTTCGGTTTCAATCAACCGGGTTCGCAATAAGAGCGAATGCGATTGCCCTGGCCAGGGGCGGCGATGGGATGTCGGGCTGCGGTACAGGTGCATGGGGTTCTGCCTCGCGCGCAGCGACCGGGTCCCCTTGCGGCGGAGTGCGGCGCGCGACGAAGCAAGCAAGAAAGGTTCAACGCAGATGTAAGCAGATGCACGCGGATGCACGCAGATAGAATAGGGGCAACCGTATCGGTGCGGCTCCTCGGACACGGTCGTGCGATCTCTGCCGTGCAGGAACATGCCGGACTCACGCCCAGCTGCGTTCATTTGCGTTGAATTTTCTTGCTTTGCCGCGAACCGCACCGTGCCGCCCAGGAGAGGCACGGCGTGGCACGACAGCGGGCCATGGCGCGACGTGCCTCACCCCCGGCCCCAGCGGCCCTACGGGATTCACCCGCCCCCTGCCCGCGATTGTTGACCGACCGGTCGGCCCTGGGCGGGTTCGCAGCGTCCGCAGGCAAGCAAGTCAGCAAGAATTGTAACACGGAGGAAGCGCGGAGGACCACGAAGGCCACGGAGAAGGCATTGATGCGCTGCGTGCGGTGCCGGAACCGACGACAGCGCGCAGCGCCCAAATTTCTTGCTTCTCCGTGGCCCTCCGTGGCCCTCCGCGCTTCCTCCGTGTTGGAATCCTTACTTGCCTGCGATGCAGCCAGCGCCCAGGTCGCATCACCGGAGCGCGCCGACCGCCGCGGGCAACGATAGGCGAATCCCGTAGGCCCCAGCGGCCGGGGCCAGACTCCGCCTGGGGTGTTTTCGTCGCGGCAGCGGTTGGTGTGCTGTGCCGTGTTGCCGGCGAATTGGTGCAAGGGGTCTTGCCTACGCCGCCGCCGCGGCGAGCATGAAGGCAGCCTGGCTGGTGGAACCGAGCAGCTCGGCACGCAAGCCTTGGCGGGGCGGCGGGGCGGACAGCAAGGACGTGGCGGCGGGCTGGGTCGAGAGGATGCAGGCGGACGGGGTGAAGGAGGGGCGCTCACTGGACATGGGGTCTTGCCTGCCGGCCGGTTTCGCCGCGAGGGCGGCGGCGAGCTGGGCCTTGACGGTGGCGGCGGCCGGCACCGGCAGCGGGCGCTCACTGGGCATGGGGTCCCCCGGGTCAAGTGCCCGGGGGCATGCTTGCCTGCCAACCGGCGTCGCGGCGACGGCAGCGGCGGGTTGATCCGCCTCGGCTGCGATGGGCGGCGAGGGCTTGGCCGGCCGGGGCGTGACGGCGGAAGCGGCCGGCGCGGGCGACGGCCGCTCACTGGGCATGGGGTCTTGCCTGCCGGCGGGGCTTGCCGGCGGGGCAGCGGCGGGTCGGGCCGCCTCGGGCGGGGCCAGCGGCCGGGGCACGGCCGGCCGCGCCACCGGCTGCGGTTGCACGTGCGGGGTCGCCGCCTGGCACTCCCGCAGCGTGCGGACCATCTCGGTGTTCAGGCGCGAGAGGGCCACGGCCTTGCCGTGCCAGCGGATGGCCAGGTTGTCCGGGAGGTCGGGGAACATGGCGCGGCGGAAGCACTCCATCGCGCCGTAATGCGCGGCGGCGGCACGGGTGGCGTAGGCCGCCTCGATCGGGTCGCGCGGGCGGAGTGCCGCGATCAGCGCGACGGCGGCCGCGTGCTGGGACTGACGCTGCGCCGGGGTGCGGTCGGGGTCGGGGCGCTGGGCGGCGAAAATGGTGGCGAGGGTTTCGTCGGTGGTGGCCGGATCGAGGGTGAGGTGCGCGGCGGCGGCGGGGTGGGGGGTCATGGCGGTTGTCCCTGGGTGGTTGCAGAGGCAGCAGCGTATTATACCCAGGGTTGAGGAATATTGTCAAAGGAGCTAGGAATATGTGCGCCATCGGGAGAGCGTGGGCGACCACCCTGACCACCCTGACCGCAGGCATGGTGGGGGTGGTCGGTCGGTATCCATGGGTGGTTCTCGCCCACAGGATATTGTAACGATGAAATGGAAAATGCTACACGGTGGGCACGGTGCAGCCGGGAGCGGCTATGACCGTCGAGGGAATTTTCGAGCCAGCAATAAAAGCTCCCGGTTCCAACGGAAATATGGATCGGCAAAGGACAGAACTGATGGCATTACCTCCCACGGCACTCCAAAAGCCAAAGAACATCGAGCGGAGGTCTCCCAAGTTTCGTGTTCTTAGGTACAGATCCAGACTGGATTGAGGTTCTACGCAGGCATAACCTTCATGACAACATCAATTTCTGGCGCAAGGACAGGCGACAGGTACGTTTACCCAAAGGTTCGCATCTCTACTTCTGGCCTCGCGGTAGCCGATCTGTCGTCGGAAGAGCAGTGTTCCGAAGGCAATTGGAGATGTCGATACGCGAAGCGTGGGAACATTTTGGTGTTGCCAACGGAGTCACCTCTTACGATGAGCTAAGACGCAAAGTAGTTGATGTTTTGGGCCTCGCCGGTGATACCCTCAATTGCTTGGTGTGTGATGAGGTTGAGATTCTTGACCCCCGAGAATATCCCCAATTACCTCCAAATTTCCGTGCAACGCAGAACCCAAAGGATTATTCGGAAGGGTCGCTACCCCAAATCGAGTCATCATTTTTTAGCGTCATTGCAGGTGGCCTATCCGCCATCGAAGCACAACTTACGAAAGATGGGGCGTTTGACCCTGACGCGGTGAAAACTGCCCGTGAGGCCATCCTTCGTGCGATTGTGATGCGAAGGGGGCGATCTGACTTTCGCCAGATGTTGATGGATGCCTACGATCTGAAATGTGCGGTAACTGGAACTGACGTTGGCGCTGTTCTGGAAGCTGCGCATATTTATCCTTACAATGGGTCAGAAACCAATGTGTTACAGAATGGTATACTGCTGCGGGCTGACTGGCATACGCTTTTTGATTTAGGGCTGTGGACCCTTGATGACGACTTCCGGATCATCGTGGCACCAGAAATTACCTCTGAGGAATATCGGAAACACCATCAGACTGTGATGCGACTTCCGAAGGTCATCTCGCACCATCCTTCACCGAAAGCGATCAAGTGGCACCGGAGTAAAGTGTTTTGCCACGTCAAGATGTAACGAGAGATGATTACCCATGGATACCGACCGACCACCCCCACCATGCCTGCGGTCAGGGTGGTCAGGGAAGTCACCCACGCTCTCCCGATGGCGACCATCTGCATCTGTTCACAAATCCCCCTCGCCAACCGTCGTTGAAAGCTGGCTTTCCACCGTGGGTTCCACGGTCACGCCGACCGCATCCAGAACCATCTGTTTTCGCTGACAGCCGATGGAGCCATGCGGTCGCTCAGACCCCATGTCTGAACCGCCGCTCCGATGCTGCGGCCAATCCGGCGAACCTGGAACAACATGGCAGGACCGTTTGGTGATCTCGTGGCGAGGTCTAGGCGCGGCGCTTTCCCTCGCCTCGGCAGCATACGGGCGCGCTGCGCCGCCGCGCGGCCGCGTAACGTCATCACGTCGCTACGCTTGCATCATGCCAGCCACCTGACATGGCGCTGACCCCCACGCCGTGCGTCCTAGGTGTCGCGTGGCACACGCCGCGACCTGCTGGCGGCATCAAGGGCCAGCCAGCGGTCGCGCAACCGCGCGAAGAAGCCCGGCGTCAGAAACCCATAGGCCACGGTACGCGGGGTCCGGCCCGGCACATGGGCAAGATCGAACCCCGGCCACACGAACGCGTTGAACTCGGACAGGATCACCCACGAGCGTCCCGCATCGAGACCGGCCGAGCGGCAAACCGGGGCAGGAATCTCCATCGCTTCGGTGCCCCGCGCCGGTGCCGCGTGCGTGATCGGCAGCACAAAGACACGCGCCGCGTTCGTGCCGGGCCGATGGACCGCCATGACCACGGCGGCGGGACGCTCCTTGTCGCCTTCCTCAACGCCTGAAGCGGCGTCATCGGCCCACAGATAGCGGTAGCGTAGAACGAGGCCAGGCAGTGGCGCGGGCAGGCTCAAGGATCAAACGGTCATGCGCTCTTGGCTGCAACCGCGGCCGCCAGTTGCTTCAGATAGCGCTTTCTCCCGCGGCCCGAGGGGACGGTGGCGGCGGCGGCCAATTGCCGCTCCTTCGTTGTCAGGCTGCCAGTCAACCGCGCCTTGCGGGCGGCCTGGCGCAGGGACGCGTAGGCCTCGGCCGAGAGGATGACGACATGATCGCGGTCGTGCCTGGTCACCGTGACCGGCTCAAGGCGAGCCGCGTCGAGAGTTTGACCAAGCTTCTGGTGCAGTTCCAGCGATGTCACACGCATGCGTTTGGTGCTCCAACCGGCTACCTATAATAGACAGTATGGATATTCTGCCGGCCAGCCGCAATCTCGCGCCGTCGGTCTGGCGACGGCGACCAAAGCGGACGCAGCCTCGGTCCCCACGGCTCATCCCACCCGCTCAGTAGACCTCCGCGTAGCGGTCACACAGCTCCTCGGGGTCGAGATCGGTCAGCGTCGCCAGCTCCGCCCGCTTGTGGCGCAGGTAGGCGTCCAGAAAAGTCGGGCCGAACCAGGCGCGCACCGCCGGGCTGGCTTGCATGGTGTCGAGCGCCTCGCCCAGCGCGCGCGGCAACGGCGGGCGGGCGGCGCCCTCCGCCGGCAACGCCATCCCGCGCGCGATGCCATCGGCGCCGGCGAACACCACCGCGCCGAGCGCCATGTAGGGGCTGGCGGCGGCGTCCGCGGTGCGGAATTCGACGTTGTACTGGCGCGCGATCTCGGCCGGCCCGGCGGCGGCGAACACCGGGCAGACCCGCAACGACGCGCCGCGGTCCTGCTGCACGATGTCCACCGCGGTCGGCGCCCAGCGGTTCGGCGTCAGCCGCAGATACGACACCGGCGAGGGCGCGGTGATCGCGGCGATCGCCGGCAGGTGGTGCAGGATGCCGGCGCAGAACTGCTGCGCCAGGGGGCTCAGGCCCATCCGCCCTGCGGCGGCGTAGGTGACCGGCGTGCCGGCGGCGTCGTGCAGGCTCAGGTGGATGTGCACGCCGTTGCCGACGCCCTCGGCGCTGGGCTTCGGCGAGAAGATCACCCGCTGACCCAGCCGGTGCGCGGTGGCGCGCGCCATCTCGCGGGTGATCACGGCGTGGTCGGCGGCGGTCAGCGCGGCGGCCGGCGCCACGGTGACCTCGAACTGGCGGTCGCCGTATTCCGCCAGGAACGAGTCCGGCACCACGCCGGCGGCCCGCAGCGCGGCGACGAAGGCCGCGCCGAAGCCGCCCTGGCGGCGCCAGGCGCCCAGGCTGTAGGCGTGCGCCGGGCGAGCCTCGATGCCGGTGTAGAGGAATTCCTGCTCGAACGCGGCGAGCAGCCGCAGCCCGGCACGCCGCCTCCAGCGCGGCCAGCGCGCGGCGCAGGAACTCGCGCGGGCAGCATTCCCAGGCCGCGCCGTCGGTGGTGCGGATGTCGCCGAGGAAGAAGTGTTCCGGCACCGTGCCGTCGGCGAAATCGACCCGCACCTCGGTGGCCGGGTCGGGCACGATCATCAGGTCGCCGGCGGTGCCGAACGGGGTGTCGAAGATCGGTCCGAAGGCGGATTGCATCAGGTTGGAGTGGGTCCAGCCGACGCCCTTGCGGCGGCGGGCGTGCAGCTCCTGGGCCGGGAAGCCCTTGCCGCGGACGTGGCCGGCGATGTCGCAGGTGCCGACGAAAATGAGTTCCTCGCGCAGCATGGGCACCTCCTGGGTCGGGGGCAAAGCAGGATGGGCGGCGGGCCGACGGGGCGGCGGGGTGGGCATGCGGGGTGGGCCGGCGTCTTCATAGACGCGAAGGCGGGCGGCGTCGCCTTGCCCTGTGGGCCTGGGCGACGGGGTGGGTCGCGCCGGAGGGGGCCGCCGGGCTTTCCGGCGGGCGGAATTGTTCCGCTACGGTCGTGCGGCCCCGCGTCGGCCGGCGGCGCACGCCGCGCTGCAAATCCTGCGGCCCCGCGTTGCCCGCGGCGACCTGGGTGACCGAACCGACCGGCGGGTCCCCGCAACCCGGCGCGGCGGCGCTGGCGTGGCGGGGCAAACCTGGCTGCCGGCCTGCAAGTGGGACCCGGCCTCGCCGTGACGGTCGGGCCATGTTGCGCGACCTGATCCATCCTGCGACATCCCGCCCGGGCCGTGCCAAGATTTAGTTGCAAAATCCACTTGGTGACTCGCGTCGCCACCCCCCACAACCCCATATGCACAACCGCGCCCAGCCGCCCGGAGCCCGATGAGCCAGCCGCCCACCCCACCGCCGCCGCAGCACCAGCGTCTGGCGCGCCAGACCGGCGCGGCCGAGCCGCGGCCGGAGCGCCGCTTCGCCGGCATCCCGATCTCCCCGGGCGTCGCCATCGGCCCGGTCTTCACCGCCTCGGAACCCGCGGTCGAGGTCACCCGCCACAAGATCCAGGCCGCCGACACCGCCGCCGAGGGCGCCCGGTTCGACGCCGCCATCGCCCAGTCGCGCAAGCAGCTGGTCAAGCTGCGCGCCCGCCTCGCCATCCTGCCGGAGGAAAGCCAGCAGGAGATCGCGCCGCTGATCGACGCCTATCTGCGCATGATCGGCCCGTCCCGGCTGGTCCGCGGCGTCCGCCGGCGGATCGACGAGACTGCTGCTTCAGCGCCGAATCCGCCGTGGTCGAGGAAGCCGACGCGATCGCCGAGGCGATCCTGGCCCAGGCGGCGCCCGGCATGTCCGCCGAGGACCGCGCCGGGCCTGCACCCGCCGCGCCGACGAGGTGCGCGAGATCGGCCGGCGCCTGGTGCGCAACCTGACCCGCGCGCCGTTCCGCAGTTTCGCCGGCCTGCCCGACAGGCGCGGTGCTGGTCAGCGAGTCGCTGCGCCCGGCCGATGCGGCGCTGCTCGATCCCGCGCGGCTCGCCGGCGTGGCCGCCGAGGAAGGCGGCGCCGAGGGGCACACCGCGCGTCATGCTGCGCGCGCTTGGCGTGCCGGCGGTGCTCGGCGCCGCCGGGCTGGCGCAGGCGATCCGGCCGGGCGACCTCGTCGTGGTCGACGGCGCCGCCGGCACGGTGGTGCTGAACCCCACGCCGGCGACGCTCGCCGCCGCCCGCCGCGCCGTCACCGCCTTCGCCCGCGAGCGCCAGCGCTACGCCCGGCTGCGCCGGCTGCCGGCGGAAACCCAGGACGGCGCAGACGGTCGAGCTGCAGGCCAACCTGGAGCTGCCGATCGAGCTGCCGCAGATCGCCCAGTCCGGCGCCGCACGGCATCGGCCTGCTGCGCACCGAGTTCCTGTTCATGAACCGCGAAACCGTGCCCGACGAGGACACCCAGACCGAGACCTACCGCAGCATCGTCGAGGCGATGGAGGGCGACCCGTCACCATCCGCGTGCTCGACTGGGGCGGCGAGAAGGAGATCGAGGCGCTGGCGAGCCGCCGGCATCGTGCCGGAGATCGCCGACGCCAACCCGGCGCTCGGCCTGCGCGGCATCCGCCTGCTGCTGCGCCAGCCGGAGCTGTTCGAGACCCAGCTCGCCGCCATCCTGCGCGCCGCCGCGTTCGGGCCGGTGCGCGTGCTGCTGCCGATGGTGACGACGGTCGCCGAGGTGCGGGCGGCGCGCGAGACATACGAACGCGTGGCGCGGCGGCTGCGCCGGCGCGGCGAGCGGCTGCCGGAGAAGCTGCCGCCGCTGGGCATCATGATCGAGACGCCCGGCGCCGCGCTGTCGGCCGACGCGCTGGCGCTGGAGGCGGATTTCTTCGCCATCGGCACCAACGACCTGACCGCCTACACCCTGGCGGTGGATCGCGGCGAGAGCGACGTGGCCGCGCTGTACGACCCGCTGCACCCGGCGGTGCTGCGCCTGGTGCAGTTCGCCACCGAGGCGGCGCTGCGCATGCGCATGCCGGTCTGCGTCTGCGGCGAGATGGCCGGCAACCCGCGCCTGACGCCGCTGCTGCTGGGCTGGGACTGCGCAGCTTCAGCATGAATGCCGCCGCGGTGCCGCGGGTGAAGCAGGTGGTGCGCGCCGTGGATATCGACGCCTGCGCGCGCTTGGCGCGGCGGGTGATGGAGCAGGCGGACGCCGCGGTGATCGCCGAAATGGTGACGGGCTTCGTGACGCGATCTGCGGAGTGACGCCGGCACCTGGGCCATCGGGGGCAAGGCAAGGCCGGGGCTCCGCCCCGAACCCCGCCAGGGGGGCGTTGCCCCCCTGGACCCCCCACCAGAGGCGGAGCCTCTGAACTCCATGACTGGGAGTGTGGGGAGGGGAAGGGGGCGCGGGGGCGAGGCGAGGGGGCGCCGTCCGGCACGCCGGACGGCGCCCCTTCGCCTCGCCCCCGCGCCCCCTTCCCCTCCCCACACTCCCAGTGAAGGGTTCCAAGGGCTCGCCCTTGGCGGGGTTCCAAGGGGCAGCGCCCCTTGGTGGGGTCTGGGGCGAAGCCCCAGCCTTGCTTTGGTCGCCCGATCGCCCTGGCGTTGCATCCCGTGGCGATCCGTGCTTTACGCCGCGGCTTCCCTGCCGGGGGTGCGGCTCCACGCCCCGGCTATGCTCAACGTCCCATGGTGGGGCGCGGTCCTCACGACGTCATGGGGGCCAGGGCGGAGACAAGCCAGAGGGAGACAGCGATGCCGCTTTATGAATGCGTGCTCATTGCACGCAACGACGTCACGCAGCAGCAGGTCGACGTGATCGCCGACGGCATCGCCGGCCAGCTCGAGGCCGATGGCGGTGCCGTGAAGAAGCGCGAGTACTGGGGCCTGCGCAGCCTCGCCTACCGGATCAAGAAGAACCGCAAGGGCCACTACATGCTGCTCGGCCTCGACGCGCAGCCGGCCTTCGTGACCGAAATGGAACGCCAGCTGCGGCTGAACGAGGACGTGCTGCGCTTCATGACGATCCGCGTCCCGGCGATCGAGGAGGCACCGTCCGCCATCCTGTCGCGCCGCTCCGACGATCGCGAGCGCACCTTCCGCGGACCGAAGCCGCCCGGGCGCTTCGACTCCGGCCGCCGGCGTGGCTCCGACGATCGCGAGGAGTACCGCGCGCGTGACGAGCCGCGCGACGACTTCCGCGCCGGATTGGAGGAATAGGCCGATGTCCGACAGCACTGACGACGTCAATCCCGCCGCCCGCCGCGCCGCCGTCGGCGCCCGCCGGCCGTTCTATCGCCGCCGCAAGTCCTGCCCGTTCTCCGGCCCGAACGCGCCGAAGATCGACTACAAGGACGTGCGCCTGCTGTCGCGCTTCCTGTCGGAGCGCGGCAAGATCGTGCCCAGCCGCATCACCGCCGTCTCCGCCAAGAAGCAGCGCGAGCTCGCCGTCGCCATCAAGCGCGCGCGGTTCCTCGGCCTGCTGCCCTACGTCCTGACCTGAGGAGCGCGCCATGGCCGCCGTGGAACTGATCCTGCTCCAGCGGGTCGAAAAGCTTGGGCAGATGGGTGAACTGGTGAAGGTGAAGCCCGGTTACGCCCGCAACTATCTGCTGCCGCAGAAGAAGGCGCTGCGCGCCAACAAGGACAACCTGGCCCGCTTCGAGCAGGAGCGCGTGCAGTTGGAGGCGCAGAACCTGAAGCGGCGCGAGGAAGCCGAGCGCGTCGCCGAGCGCATCGGTGCGCTGACGGTGGTGATCATCCGCCAGGCGGGTGAGGCCGGCAGCCTGTATGGCTCGGTCTCGGCGCGCGACATCGCCGACGCCTGCACCGCCGCCGGCCTGACGGTCGGCCGCACGCAGGTGGTGCTGGAACACCCGATCAAGCTGCTGGGCCTGGCCCGCGTGCGCGTGGGGCTGCACCCCGAGGTGTCGATCCCGGTCACCGTCAACGTCGCCCGCAGCCAGGAAGAGGCCGAGAAGCAGGCGCGCGGCGAAGCCGTGGGCGCGGAGCCGGAAGAAGCGGCGCCCGCCGAGCTGGAGGCGTTCCTCGACCCCGGCGTCGCGCCGCAGCCCGAGGTCTGAATCCGGGCTGGACCTGGCGCTTCGCCAGGTCGTCGGTCGGCGCGTGGCGGTGTTTCGCGCCGGCGCGCGGGCGGTGCCCGTGGGGACCGGGGTGGGTGCCTGCCAGGGTGCCGGCGTGGCCGCACCAAGGCGCGGGTCTTTGACGCCGCTGGCCGCGCTTGCGAAGCTGCGCGTCGCACCAACGGCACAGCCAGAGGAACCACCTCGATGGAAATTCGCAACCTGGGCCGGTCCGGCCTGCGCGTCTCGGCCATCGGCCTGGGCTGCAACAACTTCGGCGGGCGGATCGACGACGACGCCACGCGCGCGGTGATCCACAAGGCGCTCGACCTCGGCATCACGCTGTTCGACACCGCCGACACCTATGGCAATCGCGGCGGGTCCGAAACGGTCATGGGGAAGATCCTCGGCGACGACCGCAAACGCCTCGTGCTGGCCACCAAGTTCGGCATGCCGATGGACGATGTCGGGGTGAAGGTCGGCGGCGCCCGGCGTTACATCATGCAGGCGGTCGAGGACAGTCTGCGCCGGCTGCGCACCGACTGGTTCGACCTGTACCAGATCCACCAGCCCGACCCGCGCACGCCGATCGAGGAGACGCTGCGCGCGCTCGACGACCTGGTACGCCACGGCAAGGTGCGCTACATCGGCTGTTCCAACTTCCCCGCCTGGCAGGTGGTGGAGGCGCAGTGGACCGCCAAGGCGAACAACCTGAACGCCTTCGTGTCCTGCCAGGACGAGTATTCGCTGCTGGTGCGCCACGTCGTCGAACCGCAACTGAAGCCGGCGATGCTGCAATACGGCATGGGCCTGCTGCCGTTCTTTCCGCTCGCCAGCGGCCTGCTGACCGGCAAGTACCGGCGCAACGCCGCCCTGCCGGCGGGCACAAGGTTCGCCGGCACGCAGCGGCTGGCCGACCGTTACCTGACCGAGCGCAACTGGCCGATCGCCGAGAAGCTTGGCGACTTTGCCGAGCAGCACGGCCACACGCTGCTGGAACTCGCGTTCAGTTGGCTGCTGGCGCAGGCGCCGGTGGCCAGCGTGATCGCCGGCGCGACCCGCCCCGAGCAACTGGAACAGAACGTCAAGGCCGGCGGCTGGACACTGTCCTCGGCGGAACTGGCCGAGATCGACCGCATCACCGCCGGCTGAGGGAAGCCAGGGCGGGGCTTCGCCCCGGACCCCACCAGGGGGCTTTGCCCCCTGGACCCCCACCAGAGGCGGAGCCTCTGGACTCCATGACTGGGCGTGTGGGGAGGGGAAGGGGGCGTAGGGGCGAGGCGAAGGGGCGCCGTCCGGCATGCCGGACGGCGCCCCTTTGCCTCGCCCCTACGCCCCCTTCCCCTCCCCACACGCCCAGTGAAGGGTTCCAAGAGCTCGCCCTTGGCGGGGTTCCAAGGGGCAGCGCCCCTTGGTGGGGTCCAGGGGCGAAGCCCCTGGCCTTGCTTCCTTCAACCGATTGCCCTGGACCGTGACCGCGGCGATAATTGCGGCGGAACTGGCGCCGCGCTTGCCGCCGTCTCCTGGGGGCCCCGCATGATCGGTCTGGTGCGCCTTGCGTTGCGCCGACCCTACACGTCCGCGATCGCCGCGATGCTGATCATCCTGCTCGGCGCGCTGTCGATCACGCGGATGATCGTCGACATCTTCCCGGTCATCGACATCCCGGTCGTGCTGGTGGCGTGGAATTATCCCGGCCTGACCACCGAGGACATGGAGCGCCGCGTCGTCTTCATCAGCGAGCGGGCCTATTCCACCACGGTCAACGGCATCTCCCGCATCGAATCGCAGTCGATCCCCGGCATCGGCATCCTGAAGGTCTATTTCCAACCCGGCACCGACATCGGCGGTGCGATCGCGCAGATTTCCTCGGTCAACAACTCGATCCTGCGCGGTGCGCCGCCGGGGATGCAGCCGCCGGCGGTGATCCAGTTCAACGCCTCGAACGTGCCGGTGGTGCAACTGACGATGGCCTCGCGCAGCCTCAGCGAGCAGCAGATTTTCGACTACAGCCTGAATTTCATCCGGGTGAAGCTGTTCACCATTCCGGGCCTGTCCACGCCGGCGCCGTTCGGCGGCAAGCAGCGGCAGATGATCGTCGATGTCGATCCGGCGCTGCTGGCGGCGAAGGGCTTCACGCTGACCGACGTGGTGAACGCGCTGCAGTCTTCCAACGTCATCGTGCCGGCGGGCACGGCGCGCCTGGGTGGGCGCGAATACAATGTGCAGCTCAACTCCAGCCCGTCGGACATCGAGCAGTTCAACGCGCTGCCGATCGGCGTGTTTGACGGCGTGCCGGTCACCATCGGAGATGTCGGGCATGTGTCCGACAGCTTCGCCACACAGACCAACATCGTGCACGTCAATGGCCGCCGCGCGGTCTACCTGGCGATCCTGAAGCACGCCGACGCCTCGACCCTTGCGGTGGTGGACGCCGCGCGCGACGCGCTGCCAGAGATCCAGGCGGCGGCGCCCGGCGGGCTGGAGCTGAAGCTGGATTTCGACCAGTCGGTGTTCGTGCGCGCCGCGGTGCAGAACGTGATCCGCGAGGCGGTGATCTCCTCGATCCTGGTGTCCGTGCTGATCCTGGTGTTCCTGGGCAGTTGGCGCAACACGGTGATCGTTTCGGCCTCGATCCCGCTGTCGATCTTCGCCGGCATCGTCTGCCTGTTCCTGGCCGGCAACACGATCAACCTGATGACCCTGGGCGGGCTGGCGCTGGCGATCGGGCTGCTGGTCGATAACGCCACCGTGACGATCGAGAACATCCATCGCAACCTGTCGCACGGCAAGACGCTGACCGTGGCGATCCTGGACGGCGCCGGCGAGGTGATCCAGCCGCTGACCGTCGCGACGCTGGCCATCTGCATCGTCTTCTTCCCCGTGGTGCTGCTGTTCGGCGTCGCCCGCTACCTGTTCATTCCGCTGGCGCTGACCGTCGTGTTCTGCATGTTGGCGTCCTATGTGCTGAGCTTCACCGTGGTGCCGAGCTTCGCGCGCTTCCTGTTGGCGTCGGACACTCAGCACCACGGTCCGCCGCGCGGCTTGTTCGGCCTGTTCGATCGCGGCTTTGACCGGTTTCGCCGCTTCTATGGCGGGTTGCTGGAAGGCGCGCTGCACCACCGCGGCTTCGTGCTGCTGTGCTTCGCCGGCCTGCTGGCGGTGACAGCGGGCGTTGCCGGCGCGATCGGCCTGGACTTCTTCCCGAGCGCCGATGTCGGGCTGCTCAAGCTGCACTATCGCGCGCCGCCCGGCACGCGGTTGGAGGAGACCGAGCGGCTGGTGCTGCAGGTCGAGAACCAGATCCGCAAGATCATTCCGGCTGACGAACTGCAGACCATCAACGACAATATCGGCGTGCCGCTGTCGTTCAACCTGGCCTTCGTGCCGAGCGACAATGTCGGTTCGATGGACGCCGAGATCCTGATCTCGCTGGCTCCCGGGCATCATCCGACGGTCGGCTACATGCGGGCGATCCGCGAGCGCCTGCCGCCGCGATTCCCGGGCAGCCTGTTCTACTTCCAGACCGCGGACATTGTCAGCCAGGTGCTGAATTTCGGCCTGCCGGCGCCGATCGACGTGCAGATCCAGGACGTGAACTTCGCCCGCTCCTATGTCCTGGCGCAGCGCCTGCTGCAACGCATGAAAACCATCCCGGGGGTGGCCGATGCGCATCTGGCGCAGGTGCTGAACTACCCGGCGCTGCAGATCGACGTCGATCGGCTGCGGGCCGCCAAGCTGCGCGTGTCGCAGCGCGACGTGGCGAACAACATGCTGACCTCGCTGTCGTCCTCGGTGCTGGTGTCGCCGAACTTCTTCCTCAATCCGCAGAACAACGTGAACTACTCGGTGGCGGTGCAGACCCGGCAGGACCGGATCAATTCGGTGCAGGACCTGCTTGATACCTCGGTCAGCGCGCCCGGCCCGCTGGCGGCGGTCGATCCGGCGGCGCTGCCGGCGGCGCCCACGCTGCGGCTGGGCGACGTCGCCACGGTGTATCCGCGGTCCAGCCTGGAATCGGTGAACCACTACACGGTGCAGCGGGAGCTGGACATCGCCGCCAATGTCGACGGGCGCGATCTGGGCTCGGTGGCCGGCGACATCCAGGCGGCGATCAACGAGATCGGCAAGGGCCTGCCGATCACCACGCACATCGACATCCGCGGCCAGAACGAGGTGATGCAGGCCTCGTTCCGCAGCCTGGCACTGGGGATGATCCTGGCGGTGATCCTGGTCTATGCGCTGCTGGTGATCCTGTTCCAGTCCTGGGTCGATCCGTTCATCATCATGATGGCGGTGCCCGGCGGGCTGATCGGCGTCGTCTGGATGCTGGCGCTGACCGGCACGACGATCAACGTCGAATCGCTGATGGGCGCGATCATGACGATCGGCATTTCGGTGTCGAACTCGATTCTGGTGGTCAGCTTCGCCAACGATCTGCGCGCCCGCGGCACGCTGTCGGTGACCGAGGCGGTGGTAGGTGCCGGAACGATCCGGCTGCGTCCGGTGATGATGACGGCGCTGGCGATGATCATCGGCATGGTGCCGATGGCGCTGGGCCTGGGCGAGGCAGGCGAGCAGAACGCACCACTGGGCCGCGCGGTGATCGGCGGGCTGGTGGTGGCGACCTTCGCCACGCTGTTCATCGTGCCGATCTTCTATACCCTGCTGCGGCGCAAGCCGCCGACCCTGCATATGCTCGACGCGCGCTTTGCCGCGGAGGCGGCCGGCGCGGCCGATGCCGGAGACCCGCCGCCCGGACAGCCCCCGCGTGGAAACCCGTCGTCCGGAGAACCGTCACATGGCTAGACGTGGTCGTTTCGCAAGCCTCCTGCTGTATGTCGCCGGCATCGCACTGGTCGGTGGCGCGGCGCTGGCGGCGTGGCGCATGTGGCATGACAAGGCCAGCGCCCTGTCGGCCTCGCGCGAGGCGCTGGCCGAGGTCGTGGCACGCGGGCCGGTGGTGCAGGTGGCGACGGTGACCCAGGGGCCGAAGGAGCGGCTGATCCGGTTGCTCGGCGACACGCGGCCCTATCAGGCGGTCACGCTGTACAGCAAGGTCAGCGGCTACGTCACCAGGATCGCCGTCGACCGCGGCGACGTCGTGCGGGCCGACCAACTTGTGGCGACCGTTGCCTCGGTGGAGACCGACCAGCAATACGAAAGCGCGGTGCGCGACCTGCAGAACAAGCAGCGCAACTGGCAGCGCGCGAAAGACCTGGTGGGGCGCGGCTGGACCTCCCGCCAGGCGGCGGACCAGGCCGAGACCGACTACACCATGGCGATCGCCAGCGTGGCGCAATACGCCACGTTGAAATCCTATGAGCAGATCCGCGCGCCGTTCGACGGCGTGGTGACCGCGCGCTTCGTCGATGTCGGCACGCTGGTGCAGAATTCCACCACCAACAAGACCAGCAACCAGCCGGTCGTGACGATCGCCGATCAGAGCCGCTTGCGGGTCGATGTCTACGTGGAACAGCGTGACGTGCCGTTCGTGCATGTCGGCGACGTCGCCGATGTGGCCGATGGCGCCAATGCCCAGCGCAGGATGCAGGGACGGATCGCCCGCACCTCCGACGAGCTGGATCCGCGCACCCGCACCTTGTTCGTGGAGCTGGAGGTTGACAACCGCGACCGCTTCCTGGTGCCGGGCAGCTTCGCCTATGTGACGCTGCACATCCCGGTGGCCAGCTATCCGGAGGTGCCGGTCGCCGGCCTGGTGGTGCGCGGCACAGGCACGTTCATCGCCGACCTGCGCAGCGACAAGACGGTGCACCTGCAGCCCGTCAAGGTCGCGGGCACGGATGGGGTCAACGCGACGCTGGCCGAGGGCGCGGTGGCCGGCCAGCGCGTGGCGATCAACCTGCCCGACGAGGTCGGCGACGGCGGCCGGGTGCAGCCGATGGGCGAGCGGTAGGGACGTCGGTTGGAGGAAGCAAGGCCAGGGGCTCCGCGCCTGGACCCCGGCAGGGGGCGCTGCCCCCTGCACCCCCGCCAAGGGCGGAGCCTCTGGTGGGGGTCCCAATGGTACCATGGGGGGCAAAGCCCCCTGGCGGGTTTCAGGGCGGAGCCCTGACCTTGCTTCCTTCAACCAATGGCCCTTCCATCGCAGTTGATTGCACGGCGCGTCCCGGCCAGGATAGGTGGCAAGTGCCGGTGCCAGCGAAGCGCCGCGAAAGGGAGAACGCCATGCAGTTGAACCGCGAGTTGCTTCTGAAGGCCTATCGCGACATGGTCACGATTCGCCGGTTCGAGGAGCGCGTGCAGGACGAATTTTCCAAGGGCGGCATTCCGGGTTTCGTGCATCTCTATGCCGGGCAGGAAGCCTCGGCGGTCGGCGTTTGCACGCATCTTGGGCCGCAGGACCGCATCGCCAGCACGCACCGCGGGCATGGCCACAGCATTGCCAAGGGCTGCGACGTGACCGGCATGATGAAGGAGCTGTTCGGCAAGCAGGGCGGGCTGTGCGCCGGCAAGGGCGGGTCGATGCATATCGCCGACCTCGACCAGGGCATGCTGGGGGCCAACGGCATCGTCGGCGGCGGGCCGCCGCTGGTGGTGGGAGCCGCGCTCGCCGCCAAGACGCTGCGCTCCGGCAACGTTGCGGTGGCGTTCACCGGCGACGGCGGCTCCAACCAGGGCACCACGTTCGAGGCGATGAACCTGGCGGTGGTGCTGCAACTGCCGGCGATCTTCGTGTTCGAGAACAACGGCTACGGCGAATACACCGGCGCCGCCTATGCGGTCGGCAGCCACGACATCGCCGGGCGCGCCGCGGGCTTCGGGCTGCCGGCGGTGAAGGTGAGCGGCGACGATTTCTTCGCGGTGCACGAGGCAGCGCGCGAGGCGGTCGAGCGGGCGCGCGGCGGCGGCGGGCCGAGCGCGATCGAGGTCGATACCTGCCGCTTCTACGGCCATCATTCCGGTGACGCACAGTTGTATCGCGGCAAGGACGAGGTACGGAAGCTGCGCGAGGAGCGCGACTGCCTGAAGCATTTCCGCCGCCGGGTGGGCGAGGCGGGCCTGCTGGAGATGCAGGAGCTCGACACGGTGGAAGCCGAGGTGGCGACGCTGATCGACCAGGCGGTGGCGGCGGCCAGGGCGGCACCGCCGCCCGAGGCGGCGGCGCTGCTGACCGACGTCTACGTGTCGTATTGAGGAGAGCGCGTCATGGCACAGAAAACCATCCGTCAGGCGCTGCACGAGGCGCTGGTGCACGAGATGCGCCGCGACCCGCGCGTGGTGGTGATCGGCGAGGATGTCTCGGGCGGCGCCGGCACGGCGGGCGGACGCGATGCGGCCGGCGGCGTGCTGGGCGTCACCAAGGGGCTGATCGGCGAGTTCGGCGAGACCAGGGTGATCGACACGCCGATCACGGAATCGGCGATCATGGGCGCGGCGGCCGGTGCCGCGATGACCGGGCTGCGCCCGGTGGCGGAGCTGATGTTCTCCGACTTCCTGGGCGTCTGCTTCGACCAGATCTTCAACCAGGCGGCGAAGTTTCGTTACATGTTCGGCGGCAAGGCGCGCACCCCGCTGGTGATCCGCACCATGATCGGCGCCGGGCGCAGCGCGGCGGCGCAGCACTCGCAAAGCCCGTATCACATCTTCACCAGCGTGCCGGGCCTGAAGGTGGTGGTGCCGTCCAACGCCTATGACGCCAAGGGGCTGCTGATTCAGGCGATCCGCGACGACGATCCGGTGGTGTTCTGCGAACACAAGCTGATGTACGATCTGAAAACCGAAGTTCCGGACGAGGCTTATACGATTCCGTTCGGCGAGGCGAACGTGGTGCGCGACGGTCGCGACGTGACGATCGTTGCGCTAGCGCGCATGGTGCACTACGCGAGCGAGGCGGCGGAGACGCTGGCGGGCGAGGGGATCGAGTGTGAACTGATCGATCCGCGCACCACCTCGCCGCTGGACGAGGACACCATCCTGGACAGCGTGGCGCGCACCGGGCGGCTGGTGGTGGTGGATGAGGCGACGCCGCGCTGCAGCATGGCGACCGACATCGCGGCCCTGGTGGCCGACAAGGCGTTCGGCGCGCTGAAGGCGCCGATACGGCGGGTCACCGCGCCGCACACGCCGGTGCCGTTCGCGCCCGGGCTGGAGAAGCTGTATATCCCTGATCCGGAACGAATCGCCGTCGCGGTGCGCGAGGTCTACAGGTACGCCCGATGAGCAGCGCCATCACCGCGATCACCATGCCCAAATGGGGTCTGACGATGACCGAGGGCAAGGTGGTGCACTGGCTGAAGCCGGTTGGTGCCGCGTTCGCCCAGGGCGAGGAACTGCTGGAGATCGAGACCAGCAAGATCACCAACGTGATGGAGGCCGAGGCGGCGGGCACGCTGCTGCGCATCACGGCGCCGGAGGGCAGCACGCTGCCGATCGGCGCGCTGCTCGCGGTGGTCGCGCCGGCGGGAACGCCGGCAGCCGAGATCGATGCGTTCGTCGCCGGGTTCGTGGTTGCGGAGGAGACCGAGGCGGCCGCGGTCGAGGCCGAGGCGGCGGCGCCGCGCGAGCTGGAGCTGGGTGGGCGGCGCCTGCGCTATCTGGAGCTGGGCAGTGGCGGCGGAGCACCGGTGGTGCTGCTGCACGGTTTCGGGGCCGATTTGAACAGCTGGATGTTCACCCAGCCGGTGCTGGCGGAGGGCAGCCGGACGATTGCGCTCGACCTGCCGGGACATGGCGGATCGGGCAAGGATGTGGGGCAAGGCGACGCCGCCGCGCTGACCGGCGCGGTCGCGGCGGCGCTGGACGCGCTCGACATCGCGCGGGTGCACCTGGTCGGCCACTCGCTGGGCGGCGCGGTTGCCGCTTCGCTGGCGGCGCGCCGGCCGGAGCGCGTGGCGACGCTGACGCTGATCGCCGCCGCGGGGTTGGGGGCGGAGATCAACGCGGCGTTCATCGACGGGTTCGTGCGCGCGGCGCGGCGCAAGGATGCCGTGGAAGTGCTGCAACTTCTGGTGCACGACCCGGCGCTGGTGAGCCGCACGATGGTCGAGGACGTGCTGCGCTACAAGCGCATCGACGGCGTGCCCGCGGCGCTGGAGACGATCGCGCGCGCCTGGTTCGCCGGCGGCCGGCAGGCGGTGGATTTGCGCGCGGCGCTGGCGGGGCTGGCGATGCCGGTGCAGCTGATCTGGGGGCGCGACGACCGGATCATTCCGGTGGCGCATGCCGAGGCGCTGGCCGCGCGCCTGCCGGTGCACATCCTGGCGCAGGCGGGCCATCTGCCGCACATGGAGAAGGCCGGCGAGGTGAACCGGCTGATCCGGCGGTTCGTCGCGGGCTGATGCGCGCCGGCGGGCGGGATCGTTTCTGCGTGGTGGCGGCTTGGGGTTTCCGGGCATAGCTGGTGTGGCTTCCGGGGGGCGGCTGTGGCAGGTTTGCCTTCGTGGAATGGATCAATCCGGTCATCGGGCGCCGTGGTGGTGCAGGGCCGTTTCAGCCTGACTGGGTCCGCGTACACCTCTCCCGCTCTTTTGCGGGAGAGGTCGGCGAGCGGAGCGAGACGGGTGAGGGTGGTGCCTGCGGCAGCTCCCTCACCCGCGTCGCAAGGGCTCCGCGACCTTGGTCCGCTCTTCGCGGCCCAAGCCCGCGAAGCGCGGGAGAGGTGTACAATGGGGGCGACGATTCCGGTTGCGATGGCGACGCTCCGGTAGACTTGCCTGCAACCGGCGGCGACCCGCGCGACGGGCCGCGTGCCCCTGACAGCAAAGAGGAAGCAATGGCAAAGGCCTACTGGATCGGCTGCTATCGTTCCATTGCCAACCCGACCGCGCTGGCCGAGTATGCCAAGCTTGCCGCACCGGCGATCGCCGCCGCCGGCGGCCGCTTCCTGGCGCGGGGAATGCCGGCGAAGACCTATGAGGCGGGGCTGGACCAGCGCACCGTATTGGTCGAGTTCGACAGCGTCGCGGCGGCGACCGCCGCGCACGACAGCCCTGGCTACCAGGCAGCGCTCGCCGCGCTCGGCAATGCGGCGGAGCGGGACATCCGCATCGTCGAGGCCGCCGGCTAGCCCGAATCTCGCACACTGGCGCGGGCGCTGGCGGAACGTTACGTCGGCAGCTGGTCGCCGTCCGGCGGCGCGGCGACCTCGAAGGCGTTCACCATGCCGGACAGGAAGGCGAAGAAATTCGCCGCCGCCGTCAGCTCGACCAGCCATTGCACGCCGTGCCGGCGGACCAGCGCGTCGAACACCGCCTGGTCCACCCGGTTGGTGCGCATGAGCTGGCGCGTGTAGAGCACGATGTCGCGCTCGTCCTCGGGCAGCGCGGCGGGATCGCCTTTCGCGCGCAGCAGGTCGATCACCGCCTCGCGCAAGCCGGCGCGGCGCGCCACATCGACCTGCGCCGCCCAGACATAGGCCGCCTCGCGCTCGCGCGCGGCGGCCAGCACGGCGATCGAGCGCAGCTTCGGCTCGACGATGCTGTCGTTGCGGTTGAAGGTGACCAGCGGCAGCAATCGCTCGGCCAGCTTCGGGCTGTGCAGCAGGATGCTGAACGGGCCGCGCACGCGGCCGAACACCTGCAGCACCTGATCGACGACGTGCTGATCGGCGGCGGCGACGTCGGCCTTGCCGGCGATGGTTGGAATCCGTGCCATCTCTGCCTCCCGCGCTACAGCGCCGCGTAGGGTTGACCCCATTTGTCCTGGTAGACGAAATCCGCCAGCGCCCCGCGGCCGACGGGACCGAAACGACCCATCGGGTAGCCGATCGGCAGGATGGCGTAGGAGTGCACGCCCTCGGGCAGCCCGAGCGCGGCCTCGGCCTCCTTCTCGTAGATCAGGTGGCGCGTGGTGAGGGTGGAGCCGAGGCCCAGCGCGCGCGCCGCCAGCAGCATGTTCTGCACCGCCGGATAGATCGAGGCGCCGGCCCAGCGCGTGGGTGGCGCCCGTTCCTCGATGCAGGCGACGATCCAGACCGGGCGCTTCGTGGTAGTGCTCGGTCAGATACTCCACCGCGGCGTGCTGGCGCTGGTAGCGCTCCGCGGTCACGCCCGGCGGCGGCGCGCTGGCGGCGTAGCGCGGGCCGATCACCTCGTCGAACGCGCGCTTGTAGACCACCTGCACCGCCTGCTTGATCTTGGGGTCCTTGATCACCAGGAAGCGCCAGCGTTGCGTGTTGCCGCCGTTGGCGGCGCAGATGCCGGCTTCGAGGATCTGGCGGATCAGCGCATCGGGCACCGGGTCCGGCTTCAACCGGCGCATCGCGCGGGTGGTATGGATGATCTCGAACACGTCGGTTGCATCGGACATCGGGTCACCTTCGTACAAACTGCCGGCTTCACGCACCTGCCCGGCTTGATCCAGGCTGCGCGCTTCGTCGAGCCTGCCCGGCGTCAGTCGAGCTGCTGGTGCAGGAACGCCGCCACCGGATCGTGCGAGGCGTGGCCGGCGCGGGTCGCATAGTCGATATAAATCAGCTCGATCGCCCCGCCCGCCTTGCGGTAGTCGGCGACGAAACGTTCCGGCTCGTTGGCCTCGATCGGCGAGTCCGGATCGCGGTAGTCGTGCACGATGTCCGGCCGGCCCTGCACCCACAGCGCCGGCGGGGTCATCACCTTCTCCCCACGCTCCAGCGCCAGCACCGGATTGCCCTCCGCCATGTTCGCCTCGGTCTTCCAGTAGGTGTCGTGGCGTTCCGGAATGTTGCCGACCCAGGCGGGCGGATTGGCAGAGTCGAGCGCGCGCTTGGCGTGCCGGTAGCGCGACAGCGGATTGATCACCGGCCAGGTCATCGCCACGCATTGCACCGTCGCATCGACCTGCGGCGAACCCGCCGGCAGCGCGATCGCGGCGTAGCGCGGATCGCGCGGCCGCATCGCCGCCAGCATCGCCAGGTGGCCGCCGCTGGATTGCCCGGACAGCCCGATCCGGTCCGCCCGCACGCCCAGCCTGGCGGCGTTCGCCTTGACCCAGCGGACCGCGTAGTTGATGTCCACCAGCGAGCTCGGGTAGCCGTCGGCGGCGTGGCGGAAGTCCAGCGCGATGGCGACCAGGCCGGACGCCGCCAGCACCTCGTCGCGCGCCTTGCACTCGTTCAGGTCGCCGTTGCACCAGGCGCCGCCGTGCAGGTCGATGACGGCGGGAAACGGTCCGTCGCCGCGCGGGCGGAAGGCGCGCAGCTTCAGCGCGCGATCGCCGTGGCGCAGGTACTCGAAGTCTTCCGTGCCGAACTCGTGGTTTCCGCTTGGCATCGTCGTCCCTCCCTCCGGTTGCGCCTCAGCCGGATGGCTGCGGCAGGTCCATGCGCACCGCAACCGCGGCGCTGGCGATCACCGCGGTGTCGCCGGTTGTGTCGTCCGGCACGTCGAGGCCGCCCTTTACCACGCGGATGCTGACCCGGCCGTGCGGCAGGGTGGCCTGCACCGCCGCCGCATCGACCTGGTCCGGGCGCTGCACGCCGATGGTGACCTCGACCAGCATCTTGCGCGCGTCGAGGCCGAGCGAGCGAATCAGGCTCAGCGAGCTGTGGTGGATGGCGTCCTGCACCGCGCGGATCGCCGCCTTGGTGTAGTCGCCGCCGTGCAGGTCGTTGCCGCTGCCCAGCTCCAGAATGACGCGTTTTGGTTTCATGGTGGCTGGCCCTTGCACGCCGCTCATGGGACGTTCAGCCGCACGACGGCGGCGGCGTTGGCGATCAGGGTGGAATTCGTGCCGGCGTCGTTGGGAATTTCCAGCCCGCCCTCGACCACGTTCACCGTGCCGGTGCCGTGCGGCAGGATCGCCAGCACCGCCGCCCGGTCAACTCGTTCCGGGTGCGGCACGCCGATGGTGACCTCCACCTGCATGGCATCCACGTGCTGGCCGAGCGCGTCGGCGACGCTCAGTGAATTGTGCCACAGCGCGTCGCGCAGGGCGCGCACCGCGGCCTTGGTGGGATCGGCGCCGCGGATGTCGGTGCCCATGCCGATCTGCAGCACCATACGTTTCAGTGCCATGGGGGAAAGCCTCCGTTGCTGAACATCATGGTCGCGCCAACGGGGGCGACGGGGGCCGCCGTCCCAGGCTGGGTCACTTGGCCGCCGCCGGTTGGCGCGCCTTGGCGCCCTGGAACGCCGGCATGACCTCGGTAGCGAAACGTTCAAGCTGCTCCAGCGCTTCGGATTCCGGCACGCCCACCGACAGGCTGACGGAGATCCGGTCGAGCGCCGGATATTTCGCCTCCAGCGCCTTGAGATGATCGATCATCTGCCCCGGCGAGCCGCACAGGAACCCGCCGGCCTCGATCGCATCCTCGATCCGCGGCAGCTTGGCGTGCGGCGCCTGCGCCGGGTCGCGCATCATCTCGATCTGCTGGTCGGTCAGCGCGCGCACCAGGCGCAGCTCGCCGAACATCTTCATGTTCTCTTCGTAGTATTTCGCCGCCTTGCTGATCCCCGCCGCGCGACTGTCGGCCATGTAGAAATGGAAGCCGAAGCACAGCCGCTCGCCCAACTCGATGTGCTTGCCCTGCTTGGCATGCGCCTCCTGCCAGCCGAGCACCACCTTGTGCATCGCGCCGCCCTCGGCCGAGCCGCCGCCGACCATGCCCTGGATGCCGTGCCTGGCCATGAATTCCATTGCGCGGCCGGTGCCGCCCTGGATCGGCTGCCAGGTCTCCACGGGCAGGCGCAGCGGGCGCGGTACCAGCGTCAGCTCCTTCAGGGTGTAGCCGCGATACGGCACCTCCGCCGGCAGCGTGTAGTGCTTGCCCTTGTGGCTGAACTGTTCCTGGTTGAACGCCTTGAAGATGATGTCAACCTGTTCCTCGAACAGCTCGCGATTGGCGGCCTGGTCGAGCAGCGGCGAGCCGAAGGTTTCCACCTCGCGGGAGTGGTAGCCGCGGCCGAGCCCGAACACCACGCGCCCGCCGCTCAGGATGTCGGCCATGGCGTAATCTTCCGCCAGCCGCAACGGATGCCACATCGGCGCGATGTTGAAGCCGCAGCCGATCTTCAGGCGCTGCGTCACGTGGGTCAGGTGCAATGCCATCATCAGCACGTTCGGGATGCACTCGGTCCCTTCGCGCTGGAAATGATGCTCGGCCATCCAGAAGGCGTTGTAGCCGACGCGGTCCATGAGCTGCGCCATCGCCTGCGCCTTGCTCAACGCGGTCGTCAGGTGCGCGTTGTCGTAGCGCCGCGCGTTGATCGGCGTGCCGGCGTAGCCGACATTGGTCAGGTCGACATGGCCGGCATACAGGCTATCGAATTTCGTGATCATCGCACGCCCTCCCGCGGGAACTGTTCGTTCGCCTGGGGGCAATGGTAGCCGAGAGGGCGCGATTGGCAACCGGCGGGGCGGCGGGCGGGCCGGACGCGGCTGCACTGCGACGTGGCAGTGACACGATGGGGACGTTCGACCGACAGCAAGACAGTTTCACCACGGAGGCACGGAGACACGGAGAAGCGCGTTGCTGCTGCGTCGGGCGACGCGCATCGATCGCCGCGGTTTCATTAGGGCACGTTCGGCGTGACCGGCAGCCTTGCGCTGCGCGTGGACGTCTGCCGCGACGGGCGGGTGAAAGATCTGGCACCGGCCGCGATGCGTCACTGGGCGGGGAAGTTCCCGAGTTACGATTTTTTGGGTGGGACTGGTGTTTTTATGGCAGGTCGCGGCGTCCTTGCGACGCTGGCGAGAGTGGTGCTGGAGGCACGCCCCTCACCCGGCGCGCTGCGCGCGCCGACCTTGGTCCGCTCTTCGCGGCCCAAGCCCGCGAAGCGCGGGAGAGGTGTACGTCGGTCCGACCGGCCTGAGGTTGCGCTCGCCTCGGCCGCGGCGCCGGGGTATCGCGTTGACGAGGCTGGGCTCGGGGCAAACGCCCCTGCCCTGCTGGGATCAGGCGACCGCCAGCTCGGACTGCACCGGAGGCAGGCGGATCGCGCCGATCAAGGCCCGTACCTCGGCGCGGGCGGCGACGTGGCTGATTGACAGATGGATGCCAAGCCCCGCCTCGCGCACGTCCATCAGGGTCAGCCCCTGCAGATACAGCTCGCGGAAAATCACCCGTTCGCCGAAGCCCTTGACCGTGCGGAAGCCGATCCGTTTCGCCAGCGCCTCCAGCGTGGCGCCGACGTCGCGCTTGTTGCGCGCCTCGGTCGCGCCCAGGCGGTTGCGCATGACGATCCAGTCGATGCGTCCGCGATCGCGGGCGAAACGGCGCTTGCGCGCCTGCCACACCATCTCGCTGTAAACCGTCGGGTGGATGACCTCGTGGTTGTCGGGGTCCACCTTGGCCAGCATGGCGAAATCCACGTAGCTGTCGTTGATCGGCGTCACCAGCGTATCGGCGTGGGCATGGCCGAGCCGGCTCAGGAACGTATCCGACCCGGGACAGTCGATCACCACCACGTCGCACCCCGCCATGGCGGCGAGCGCGGCGGTGAAGCGGGCGGTCTCCTCGGCCTCGGCCGCCGCGCGGCTGTCGAGCGCGCTGCGCTCCACCGCGGCGAATTGCGGCATCGGCAGGTCGGCACCGCGGGCGTTGGCGAAGGCCTGGCGCGCCGCGACATACTGGCCCAGCGTGGCCTGGCGCGCGTCAAGGTCGAGCGCGCCGACACGATGGCCGTCGCGCAACAGACCGACGATCAGGTGCATCGCCGCGGTGGACTTGCCGGAGCCGCCCTTCTCGTTGCCAAGCACAATGACGTGCGCGCGACGCTCGATTGTCACACTCGACACAGTTCGCCTCATCCGTTCGGGAAGACCCGATCATGCCAAGCCATCCCGCACCCGTCCACCGCGGGTCCGGGGTTGGGAGAAGCAAGGCCAGGGGCTTCGCCCCTGGACCCCGCCGAGGGGCTTTGCCCCCCTGGACCCCGCCACCAGGGCAGCGGCCTCTGGACCCCGTGACTGGGAGTGTGGGGATGGGGAGGGGGCGGATGGGCAGGGAAGGCGGTGCCGTCCGGCGCACCGGACGGCACCGACATCCCTCGCCCATACGCCCCCTCCCCATCCCCACACTCCCAGTCAAGGGTTCCAAGAGGCTCCGCCCTTGGTGGGGGTCCAGGGGGCAAAGCCCCCGGCGGGGTCCAGGGGCGGAGCCCCTGGCCTTGCTTCCTCACACCCGCAGCCGCAGTGCGCTGACGATCATGGCGCTGCAGGCGAAGGCGGCGCCGATGCTGAGGGCGAGGCTGGTGCCGTGCGCCACCTCGGCGCCGGCGCGCGCGCCGGTCAGGCCGAACGACAGCGCCACCAGGGCGCTGCCGATGGTTTGGCCGCTCAGCCGTGCGGTGGCCAGCATGCCGGAGCCGGCGCCGCTGCGCTCGGGCGGGGCGCTGCCGACCAGCAGGCGGTTGTTGGGCGACTGGAAGAAGCCGAACCCAAGCCCGCTGAGCAGCATGCGCCAGGCGACGTCGGCGTAGCTGGGGGCGGCCGGCATGAACAGCAGGCTCAGCAGGCCGGCGGTCATCGCCGCCAGGCCGAGGCTGCCCAGGACGCCGGCAGGATAGCGGTCGGACAGGCGCCCGGCGATCGGGGCGACGATCACCACGATGGCCGGCCAGGGGGTCATCAGCAGGCCGGTGTCGATCGGGCTCAGGCCGCCGACGTACTGGAAGTAGAACGGCAGGGCGACGTAGGCCGTGGTCTGCGCGATGTAGGAGCACACCGAGGTCGCCACCGACAGCGCGAAGATCGGCCGGCGGAACAGGTCCACCGGGAGCAATGGCACCGCCAAGTGGAGCTGGCGGGTGATGAACACGGCGCCCACCGCCAGCGCGGCGACCGCCTCGATCAGGTCGATGATGCCGGGGCTGCGGCCCAGCCCGTCCACCAGGGTGATGATCAGGCCGAAGGTGGCGGCGTTGAGCAGGGCGCTGAGCAGGTCGAAGCGGTAGCCGGCGCGCGGGGTCATCGGCAGGCCGCGCTCGGCCAGCCACAGCGCGACCGCGCCGAGCGGCACGTTGACCGCGAACAGCCAGTGCCAGCTGGCGACGGCCAGGATGCCGGCGGCGATCGAGGGGCCGAGGGCGGAGAAGGTGGCGACCACGAAGGCGTTGAAGCCGAGGCCGCGGCCGAGCTGGGCGCGGGGGAAGATGAAGCGGATCAGCGCGGTGTTGACGCTCATGATGCCGGCGCCGCCGAAGCCCTGGATGATGCGGGCGGCGACCAGCAGCGGCAGGCTCGGCGCCAGGGCGCAGCCGAGCGAGGCGATGGTGAACACCACCAGGCCGGCCATGTAGACCCGCTTGTAGCCCATGATGTCGCCGAGGAAGGCGAGCGGCAGCAGCGAGACGGTGACGGCGAACTGGTAGGCGTTCACCACCCAGATGGTCGCCGCCGGGGTGGTGGCCATGTCGCGCCCGATGGTGGGCAGGGCGATGTTGGCGATGGCGCTGTCCAGCACCGCCATGGAGACCGCGATCGCCAGCGTCGCCATGGCGCGGCGTCGCGCGCCGGGCGACAGGCCGTCACCGTGGTCCATCAGGCGCCTTCCACTGCTGCATCCGCCAACTTGACCTGGGATACCCCGGTCAACAAGCTGCCATCCTCGCCTGCCCATCCCCCAGACCTACGGAGCTGCAATGC
Source organism: uncultured Alphaproteobacteria bacterium (assembly GCA_963847615.1). GTDB lineage: Bacteria > Pseudomonadota > Alphaproteobacteria > Acetobacterales > Acetobacteraceae > Palsa-883. The sequence goes on along the minus strand of CAWKAN010000020.1, from coordinate 448,781 downwards.
GCCTGCCGCAAACCGAGGGCTCGGTCCTGCCCGAATGGATCGACGCCAATGACCATATGAACCTGGCCTACTACATCCTGCTGTTCGACCAGGCGACCGACACGATGTACGACGCGCTGGGGGTTGGGCAGGCGTACCGGGAGGCGACGGGGAACTCCACCTTCGCGGTGGAGACGCACACGCTGTACGAGCGCGAGCTGCTTGTGGGGGAGCGGGTGCGCATCACCAGCCACCTGCTGGGCGCGGACGCCAAGCGGCTGCATTATTTTCACGAGATGTTTCACGCTGAGGGCGGGCACCGCGTGGCGGCGCAGGAGCTGATGTCGCTACACATCGACCTGCGGACACGGCGGACGACGGCGTTTGCGCCGGCGTTGCAGGAGCGGATCGAGGCGGTGGTGCGGGCCCGGGCGGGAGAGACGATGCCCGAGGGGGTGGGGCGGCGGATCGCCATGCCGGCGGCGCGCGGAGGATGATCCGGCTGCGGTTCGGCGGCTATCAGCCGGCGCGCTCGGTGCATTCGCGCGGGTTGCGGGCACTGGCGGACAGCGTCTTGCGGCGCGCGGGGGGCGAGCTTGCGATCGAGCTGACCGCGGATGTCGTCGCGGCCGGGCACCAGGCGGCCGGTGATGGACGGTGTGAGATTTCATATCTGATGGAGAACGGGTTGACCGGCGCGGCGCGCTGCAATCGTCGGGCCGGAACGAAGCAACGGCGCTTGGTGCGGCCGGTTCGGCCGGTGCCGTGCGGTTAGCGCCCCGGTGGGCAGGGTGACGGTATTTGGCCGATGTCGCCGGCTTGGCCGGACTGCCTACACTGGTGTTTCGGGAATCGCGGCAACGCGGGAAAGCAAGTAATCAAGCGGACACAGAGTTACACAGAGGGTCCACAGAGTTGCACAGAGAAGTATTTATTGGCGCTTCGCGCTGATGACGGATGTGCAGGTCAGAATACCTTGCGCGCAGCGCTATTTGCTTTCTCTGTGCAACTCTGTGGACCCTCTGTGTAACTCTGTGTCCGCTTGATTACTTGCTTGACTTGCTTGCCGCGCGGTAGCGCCTTCAGCCTGATGGGTCGCCATCAGGATTGAGGGCGACCCGGTGCACTTGGAACGGAAGTAGGCCGCCGCGCCAGGGCGCACCTCGAAGCGGCGATTATCGGGCGCTGCCTTAGCCGGATATTAACCCGGGCCTTCGCACACTCTCGCGGGTGTTGGCTCGGGTACTTGCCGCGCCGGACGGTTTTCGCGCCTGGCGAATGCTCCCTGCGTTGGCAGGCGGCGCGAAAACCGTTCGGCACGACAATGCCCTTCGCCCGCATCCTGCGGCAGTGTGAGACAGCCGGGCCAACCGACGCAGTGGCCGGCCGCGGCCACGGGCCGATCGACGACAGGTGATGCAATGCTGTGGCCGGCCACGCGACCCCAGCCGGCAACCGCGCCAGGCTTCGGCGTGCTGCTCGGCGCCGACGGCCTGACCGGTCGACGCAGCGGCATCGGCCGCGTGACCCTGGAGATCGCCCGGCGGCTGCGCGATGCGGCCCGGCAGGGGCCGATCCCGCGCCACCCGGCCAGGCTCGCCGACCTCGCGCTGCTGATCGGCGATGCGGTCGCCCCGGCCGACCTGCTCGACCGCGTGACGGCGGCACCGGCCCCCTCGCCCGCGCCGGCGCGCGCAGCCCTGGGGCACGCCCGCACGCTGGCCAGCCACTGCCCGGGCGCGGTCGCGCTGCACGCCTGGCGGCTGCGCCGGCGGCTCGACCAGGCGGCGCGCGAGATGGCGCGGCGAATCGGCGGCGGCGTCGTCTACCACGAGTTCGAACCTGATCGCCCGCCCGTTCGACGGCGCAACGGTCGTCACCGTGCACGACCTGTCCTGGCGCGCCGATCCCTCACTGCATCCGACCGAACGGGTCAACTGGATCGAGCGGCGCCTGCCGGCAACCCTGCGCCAGGCAACACGGTTCGTCAGCGTTTCGGACTTCACGGCGCGCGCCATGGTGGCCGAGCTTGGCATCGATCGCGCCCGCATCGACGTCGTGCCGCCCGGGGTGTCGCCGATGTTCCGCCCCATGGCGGCCGACGAAGCAGCGCCGGTGTTGGCGCGCCACCGCCTGGCGGACCGGGCCTATGTCCTCGCCGTCTCCACGCTGGAACCGCGCAAGAACTTCGACCGGCTGCTGGCGGCACACGCACGCTTGCCGGCCGCGCTGCGCGCCCGCACGCCGCTGGCGATCGCCGGCGGGCGCGGCTGGGGCCGCAGCCTCGACAACCCCGCCGCCGCGCAGGCCCAGCGCGACGGGTCGCTGCGCCTGCTCGGCCATGTGCCGGACGCCGAATTGGTGGCGCTGTATGCGCGCGCCGCGGTCGTTGCCTACCCGAGCCTGTACGAGGGCTTCGGCCTGCCGGTCCTGGAAGCCATGGCCTGCGCCGTACCCGTGGTGACCTCGGCAACCACCGCACTGCGCGACACCGCCGGACATGCCGCCCTGCTGGTCGATCCGCTGGATACCGACGCCATCGCCGCCGCCCTGCACCGGGCGCTGGAAGATACCGAGCTGGCCGACACGCTGCGCCGGCGCGGGCCAGCCCACGCCGCACAGTTCACCTGGGACCGCATGGCCGCCGGAATGATCGCCACCTGGCAAACCGCCCTGACGGCGTAGCCGTGCGCGGGTGAAGCAAGGCCAGGGGCTTCGCCCCTGGACCCCACCAGAGGCGGAGCCTCTGGACTCCATGACTGGGAGTGTGGGGAGGGGAAGGGGGCGGGTGGGCGCGGCGAAGGGGCGCCGTCCGGCGTGCCGGACGGCGCCCCTTCGCCGCGCCCACCCGCCCCCTTCCCCTCCCCACACTCCCAGTGAAGGGTTCCAGGGCTCGCCCTTGGCGGGGTTCCAAGGGGCAAAGCCCCTTGGCGGGGTCCAGGGGCGGAGCCCCTGGCCTTGCCTCACCCAGGCACGGCCGCGCCGCCCAGGATGAATGTTACGATCAGGTCACGGCCGGCGGTGAACATTTCGATGCCGGTGGCGGTTGGGCAGCCGAGGGCGCGGGCCGCGGCGAGCAGTTTGGTGACTTCCGGTGCGGTGATCACGTCGCCGACGGTCATGGCGGGTGTCAGGCGGTCGGTGCGCACGGGCGGGGGATCGTCGGGGCACATGCCGGCGGGCGTGGCGTTGACGATGATATCGTAGCCGGTCGGATCGGCCGAGCCCGCGCCCAGCCGGCCGGCGCCATGCGTGGCGAGGCGGTCGAGCAGGGCGTCGCGGCGGGTGGTGTCGGCGTCGTGGATGGCCAGGTGGCGATGCCGGCGTCGAGCAGCGCGAGGGCGATGGCCGCGCCGGCGCCGCCGGCACCGACCAGCAGCGCGCGTCGGCCGGCCGGGTTGCAGCCGGCGCCGCGCAGCGCGGCGACGAAGGCGATGCCGTCGAGCATGTCGGCGTGCCAGCTACCGTCCTTGTTGCGCCGCAGGACGTTGGCGGCGCCGAGCAGCGTCGCGCGCGGCGTGGCGGTGGCGGCGTGGCGGAAGGCGGCGAATTTGTGCGGCACGGTTGCCACCATCGCGTCCACGTTGCGCGCGCGTGACATTCCGTCGAGGCAGGCATCGAGGTCCGCGGCGCCGACATGGACCGGCATCACGTAGGCGTTGATCCCGCGCGCGTGCAGCGCGGCGGTGATGCCGGCGGGGGATTTCACCTGGGCGATCGGGTCGCCGACGATGGGGATCAGGCGGGTGGCGCCGTCGGGCGGGATGAGTGCGGTCATGGCTCCACCGTTACCTTGCCGCCGATCCGCAGGTCGAGCACCTGATCGGCGCGGCCGCCGTTGATCGCGATCTCCATCAGGCCGTTGGCGTTCGCGTAGCAGAGCGCGACGCCGCGCGGCACGTCGGAGAAGCTGCGCGCGCGCGGCAGCACGCCGTCGGCGAGGCCCAGCCTGGCCTGTGGCGGCAGCGCGGCGGCGCGCAGGCCGGTGATCGCGTTGCCGTAATGGTCCAGGTAGACGATTTCGGCCAGGTCGTCGGGCCAGGCGGGGAAGCGGGTCGGCGGCTGCGGCTTGCCGCGCGGGCGCTGGCCGCGGGCGAGGCGCGCCGCGGCGGGGGCGAACAGGTCGCGGCCGTGGAAGCTGGCCGACACCGACGCGGGGGCGAGGTCGATGTGCCAGACACGGGTTTTCGCCGCGCGGCGGAGCACGGGCTCGAACAGGCCGTTGTCCGGCCCGACATACCAGCGCCGGTCGGCCTCGACAACCAGCGGCGCGCGCGCGCCGCCGACGCCGGGATCGACCACGCACAGGAACACCGTGCCGGGGGCGAACCACGCGGCGTAGGCGGCGAGCAGGTAGGCCGCCGGCTGCGGGCGCGCGGTCGGTGCGTCGGCGAACAGGTCCACCACCGCGGCGGCGGGCGCGGCACGGTGCAGCACGGCTTTCATCTGGCCGGTATAGGGACCGGCCAGGCCGAAATCGGTGAACAGGGCGATCAGGCTAGGCAAGCATTTTGCGCAGTGCGCCGGCGCGCGCCGTGGCGCTGGCGGCGAGCAGGTTGGCGTCGTTGCCCGACAGGATGAAGCGCGCGCCGAGGCCGATGTAGCGTGCCATCAGGGCCTCGTCGTAGACCCCGGCCATGCCGGGAAACTTGTTGTGCCGCTTGCAGGCGTTGATCATCGCCTGGTAGGCCTCGGTGACCCTGGCGTTGCCGAAATCGCCGTGGATGCCCATCTCGGCGCACAGGTCGTTGGTGCCGATCAGCAGCACGTCCACGCCGGGCACGGCGGCGATGGCGTCGGCGTTGGCGATCGCCGTCGGCGTCTCCAGCATCACCACGGTCAGGTTGGCGGCGTTCAGCGCCGCGGCGGCCTCGGCCGACTTCGCGCTGCGCAGGCTGTAGTGCGGGCCGATGCCGCCCATCGAGCGGTGGCCGACCGGCGGGTATTTCAGCTTCTGCACCACCTCGGCGGCTTCGTCGGCGGTGTCAACGTGCGGCATCACGATGCCCAGCGCGCCGTTGTCCAGCACGCGCGTGGCCATCGAATATTCCCCGTTCGGCACCCGAACGATCGGGGCGATGGCGGCATCCAGCGCGGCGACGGCGATCTGCGCCGCGGCATCGAGCGACATGGTGCCGTGCTCGCAATCGATGAACAGCCAGTCGAAGCCGGCGCTCTTCATTGCGGGGCCGATCTCGACGCTGCGGGTCAGGCGCACGCCGCAGCCGAGCGACAGTTCGCCCTTCTCCAGCTTCTCGCGGGCGGGATTGCGGATGGCGGCCATGCGGGGGGTGTCCTTCTTGCCAATGCGGCGGTGCCGATGCGGGCGGGTCGGTGCGGGGTTTCCAGTGCGGATCAGGGCCAATCGGCGGCGATGGCGGTGGCGATGGCGCGGTCGAGGCCTGAAACATAGACCCTGTCGGCGAACCGCTTGGCCGCGAAGTTGACCGTGCGGGCGCGCCAGGCACGCGCCGAGGCGTGGTAGACGATGGGGTCGGGCAGGCCGGCGGCGACGCCGTCGGGCATGAACATCGGGGTGCGGTCGAACCGCGGCTCGACCGCCGGCGCGGCCGGCCTGGTGACATCATTCATCGCGGCACCCTGTCGGCCGTGTAACGGGACCCCCACGCTATCACCCAGCCCCCAGCCGGTCGAGGCAACCGCCAGCGCACCCTACGGGGTTCACCCCCCCCTGCCCGCGATTGTCAACCGACCGGTCGGCCCGGGGCGGGTTCGCAGCGTCCGCAGGCAAGCAAGTCAGCAAGAATTTCGCTCATATGGCGTTGACTGTTGGACGGCCCCGTAGGGCGGAAAAGCGCAGCGCCTTCCGCCGTCGGACGGTGGCGGGATATGTTGTTGGGGACGTCGGCAGATGCGAGCGGCTCGCCCGGCGGTGGCGGAAGGCGCTGCGCTTTTCCGCCCTACGGGGCCGTCCAACAGCCAACGCCATATGAGCCAAGAATTTTAACCCGGAGGAAGCCTTACTTGCTTGCGATGCAGCCAGTGCCCAGGTCGCATCACCGCAGCGCGCCAACCGCCTCGGGCAACGATCGGTGAATGCCGTAGGCCTAGCCGCGGGGGGCGTTGCCCTCCCCCACGGTACGATTGGCCCCCCCCTCCCCACACTCCCGGTGCAGGGTTCCAAGCGCTCCGCCCTTGGCGGGGTTCCCAATGGTACCATGGGGGGCAGCGCCCCTTGGTCGGGTCTGTGGCGACGCCCCGGCCTCGCGGACCGCCGGGCGCCTGGGTTTCCGGGCATTCGGGGTGGGTGCCGCTAATTTGATCGCTGGCGCGTGGGCAAAATTGCCTAATAACAAGGCGCTTGCTTCACGTGCCGCCCAGTGGGCGAGCGGCGCGCGGCGGGCCGGGACGCGGTTCGGCGGATTGCCGCGTGGCACGCCGCATGCAAACCTATGGCGCTGCCGTTCGGTCCAGCGCAACTCCCGCCAGCCCCGCAACCAGAGGAGGTCCGGTCACCCCGGGCGATGACGCAGATGAAGAAGATCGAGGCTGTCATCAAGCCGTTCAAGCTGGACGAGGTGAAGGAAGCGCTGCACGAGGTTGGGCTGCAAGGCATCACGGTCGTCGAGGCCAAGGGCTTCGGCCGGCAGAAAGGCCATACCGAGCTGTATCGGGGCGCCGAGTACGTGGTCGACTTCCTGCCCAAGGTGAAGATCGAGGTGGTTTGCGAGGACGGCGTCGTCGAGCGCGCGGTGGAGGCGATCATCAACTCGGCCCGCACCGGGCGGATCGGCGACGGCAAGATCTTCATCTCCTCGGTCGAGGAGGTGATCCGCATCCGCACCGGCGAGCGCGGCGAGGACGCGATCTGAGCCGGTCCCCGGCCGGGCCGCGATCCGAGCCGGCCCCCGGCTGGGCCGCGGCGCCGATTCGCCTCCAGCCGGTTCACAGCATAAGGAGCCCACACGCCGCAGCGGGCCCGCGGCAGATCGGACGAGACGGGCCTTCCGAGGCCAGCCCCCGGCGCGCGGCGCCGGCGGGATCAGCGAGTTTCGTGGCTGGCGGACCCGCCCGGGTGCGCCGGCGGCTTGGCAACTGGACATAAGGACGGGACAACAGGATATGGCGAGAAAGCCTGCAGGCGCCACCAGCAGCGTGGGCAAGGTTATGGAGATGCTCAAGGAGCACTCCGTGGAATACGTGGACCTCCGGTTCACCGATCCGCGCGGCAAGTGGCAGCACACCGCGCAGCACGTCTCCACCATCGACGAGGACGTGTTCCGCGACGGCATCATGTTCGACGGCTCCTCGATCGCCGGGTGGAAGGCGATCAACGAGTCCGACATGATCCTGATGCTGGACCCCGACACGGCGGTGATGGACCCGTTCGCGGCCAAGCCCAGCATGATCATCATCTGCGACATCATCGAGCCGTCGACCGGCCAGGCGTATAACCGCGACCCGCGCTCGACCGCCAAGAAGGCCGAGGCGTACGTGAAGGCCTCGGGCATCGGCGACGCGGTGTTCTTCGGGCCGGAGGCCGAGTTCTTCGTGTTCGACAGCGTGAAGTTCGGCACCGGCGGCAATTACGGCATATACCAGATCGACAGCCAGGAAGGCCCGGACGCCAGCCTCAAGGACTACCCGGAAGGCAACATGGGCCACCGCCCGGCGGTCAAGGGCGGCTACTTCCCGGTGCCCCCGGTCGACAGCGAAAGCGACCTGCGCGCCGAGATGCTGTCCACCATGGCCGAGATGGGCGTGGTGGTCGAGAAGCACCACCACGAGGTGGCGCAGAGCCAGCACGAGCTGGGCATGAAGTTCGGCCCGATGATCAAGATGGCCGACCACCTGCAGATCTACAAATACTGCATCCACAACGTGGCGCACAGCTACGGCAAGACCGCGACCTTCATGCCGAAGCCGATCTATGGCGACAACGGCTCGGGCATGCACTGCCACCAGTCGATCTGGAAGGGCGGCAAGCCGCTGTTCGCCGGCAATCGTTATGCCGACCTGTCGGAGATCTGCCTGTATTACATCGGCGGCATCATCAAGCACGCCAAGGCGCTGAACGCCTTCACCAACCCGGCGACCAACAGCTACAAGCGGCTGATCCCGGGGTTCGAGGCGCCGGTGCTGCTGGCCTATTCGGCGCGCAACCGCTCGGCCTCGTGCCGCATCCCGTATGCGACCAACCCGAAGGCCAAGCGCGTCGAGGTGCGCTTCCCCGACGCCGCGGCGAACCCGTACCTGGCGTTCTCGGCGATGCTGATGGCCGGGCTGGACGGCATCAAGAACAAGATCCATCCGGGCGACCCGATGGACAAGGACCTGTACGACCTGCCGCCGGAAGAGCTGAAGGGCATCCCGACGGTGTGCGGCAGCCTGCGCGAGGCGCTGGGCGCGCTGGAAGCCGACCACGAGTTCCTGCTGGCCGGCGACGTGTTCGGCAAGGACCAGATCGAGAGCTACATCGAACTGAAATGGACCGAGGTGTATCGTTTCGAGCATACGCCGCATCCGGTCGAGTTCGAGATGTACTACTCGGTCTGAGCGCGATCCGGGCGGATCGCGGCCGGATCGAATCCGGCCGCGCGTCGCCCACGGTGAGTTGGGCCGCATCGCGCCCCGTCGTCCGCAAGGACGGCGGGGCGCTGTGTTTCCGCCCCTTTCGATCGCCGCGGGCGCGGCGGCGTGGCTGGGTGTCCCGCGCGGGCGGTGGCGGGGCGCCGGCGCGGCAGGGGTGACGGGTGGACCGCCCGCGGCCAGATGGCTGGGCGGCGACGCGGTCGGTGCGCCGATCTGCTCAGAGCTTAGGCAAATCCCCTCCGCAAATGCGCCAGCCGACCGGAAAATTCCCAGGCCGTGACGCTGCGGGCGCCGGCTGCCGTCGGCGCGGCGGCGGTTGCCCGGCCCGATCGCTACCTGTGCCGGCGCGCGGGCCGCGCGCGCGCCAGCGGCGCGGCCAGAGGGGAATTCGGCACGGTTCTTGAAAGTGGATCTGCACTGCCGGTCCGACGCAAGCCCGAATGGCCAACGGCCTCGCGGGCAACGAACCCTCCGGCGGGATGAACCGAGACGAGCGAGGCGATGCACATCCAAGGTGGGGCAACCAGATGAAACTGATCATGGCCATCATCAAGCCCTTCAAACTCGACGACGTACGCGAGGCCCTGACGCCGCTGGGCGTGCAGGGCCTGACCGTCACCGAGGTGAAGGGCTTCGGCCGCCAGAAGGGGCAGACCGAAATCTATCGTGGCGCCGAATACCACGTGAATTTCCTGCCGAAGGTCAAGATCGAGGTCGTGGTGACCGCCGACATGACCGACCAGGTGATCGAGGCGATCACCAAGGCGGCGCAGACCGGCAAGATCGGCGACGGCAAGATCTTCGTGCTCGATGTCGAGCGCGCGGTCCGCATCCGCACCGGAGAAGCCGACGCCGCGGCCCTGTGATCGCAAGCGCCGATCGCATGGGCCGATCGCACGCGCCGATCGCAGGCATTGATCGCATCGGGCGATCACGCACGGCGAGCGGCAACCGCGACCACACACTGCGACCACCCACCGCGATCATTTGGGCCGAGCAACACACACGCCATCAACGAGGGAAACAACACCGATGAATCGACCCCGCCTCACCTGGGGAGCCGCCGGGCTGCTGCCAATGCTGTTGGCGGCGGGTCCGGTGCTCGCCGCCGATGCGCCGAAGATCCCGGCCATCGACACCGGCGACACCGCCTGGATGCTGACATCACCGCGCTGGTGCTGCTGATGACCATTCCGGGACTGGCACTGTTCTATGCCGGGATGGTGCGCAAGAAGAACATGCTCGCGACGCATGATGCAGTCCTTCGCCATCACCTGCATCGTCACCATCGTCTGGATCGTGGCCGGCTATAGCCTGGCCTTCACCAACGGCAGCGCCTATATCGGCGACCTGTCGCGCTTCATGCTGCACGGCATCGCGGCGCATATCAGCAAGGGCGTCGACACCGGGTTCATCCTGGGTGCCGGCACCGACGGCGCGGCGCCGCAGACGATCCCCGAGACCGTCTACATGATGTTCCAGATGACCTTCGCGATCATCACGCCGGCGCTGATCTGCCGGCGCCTTCGCCGATCGCATGAAGTTCTCCGCGCTGTGCATCTTCATGACGCTGTGGTCGTTGCTGATCTACTCGCCGATCGCGCATTGGGTGTGGGCGCCGACCGGCTGGATCGCCAACCTGGGCGTGCTGGACTTCGCCGGCGGCACGGTGGTGCACATCAACGCCGGCATCGCCGGGCTGATGACGCGCGCTGGTGCTGGGCAAGCGGGTCGGCTACGGCCAGGAGAACATGGCGCCGTACAACGTGGCCTACGCGGTGATCGGCGCCTCGTTGCTGTGGGTGGGCTGGTTCGGGTTCAACGCCGGCTCGGCGGTCGGCTGCGAACGGGCGCGCCGGCATGGCGATGGCGGTGACGCAGATCGCCACGGCGGCGGCGGCGCTGGCGTGGATGTTCGCCGAGTGGATCGACCAAGGGCAAACCCTCCGTGCTGGGCATCATCTCCGGCGCGGTGGCCGGGCTGGTGGCGATCACCCCGGCCTCGGGCTTCGTGCTGCCGGGCGCCTCGATCCTCATCGGCATCGCGGCCGGCGTGGTCTGCTTCTGGGCGGCGACCAGCCTGAAGCACATGCTGGGCTACGACGACGCGCTGGACTGCTTCGGCGTGCACTGCATCGGCGGCATCATCGGCGCGCTGCTGACCGGCGTGTTCTCCTACGGCCCGCTGTCGGCCACCGATGCCAGCCCGGACGGCAGCCCGGGCGGGCTGCACCAGCTTGGCATCCAGGCGATCGGTGTCTGCACCACGCTGATCTACAGCGGCGTCGGTTCGCTGATCCTGCTCTACATCACCAACGCCCTGGTCGGGCTGCGGGTGAACGCGGAGGAGGAGCGCGAGGGCCTCGACCTCGTGCTGCACGGCGAACAGATCTTCTGACGCGACCTTGCGGGCGGGGGGTGCCATCGGCGCCCCCCGTTCGCGCGTCTGGCGCTTCCCCCGGGGGAAGCGGCGCGCGCGTCGGGTTGCCGAGCCGGGCGCCGGGCCGCCGCGCGCCATGTTGTTGTGTAAACGTTCCGATATCCGCGGGACGGGCAAAGACCGCAGTGACGAAGAAGGACCCAATGCCCATGCGATACGATCCCCCACGCGCGGTATCCCGTCGCGCCCGCAAATGGCTGGCCGCGCTCGCGGCCGCCCCGCTGGTCGCCACCGGTGCGCTGGCGCAGACCGCGCCGACCACCCAGGCCCCGCCGGCGGCGCAAGCCGCGCCGCCGCAGCTTCCGGTCGATGCCTGGGCCGCCGGGATCAAGGTCAACCTGCAGCTGGAGGGCGGCGTCGTCTTCAACACCGCGGGACCCGGCAACGGCGAGAACTTCGGCCAGTTGTTCACCGACCAGTCGAACAACTTCCAGCTCAACCAGGCCCTGGTGACGGTGCAGCGGACGCCCGATCCGAAGGCTGCCCTATGATCTCGGCTTCACGCTGCAGGGGCTGTACGGCACCGACGCGCGCTACCTGCACTATGTCGGCGTGCTCGACCGCACCACCAACATGCGCTACCAGCCGGCGCTGCTGCAGGCGAACGTGCAGTTGCACACGCCGTGGCTGTTCGGCGGCGGCATCGACTTCAAGGCCGGCATGTACTCGACGCCGATCGGCTACGAGGTGATCGATCCGTCGCAGAACCCGTTCTACTCGCATTCCTACATCTTCAACTTCGGCATTCCGCTGGAGCACACCGGCGTGCTGGCGATCGCCCATGTCACCGACATGGTCGATGTCTATGCCGCGGTCGATTCCGGGGTGAACACCGCGGTCGGGCCGTATGTCGGGGACAACAATTCCTCCGCGGCCGGGCTTGGCGGGTTTCAGCTGACGCTGCTGGGCGGCAACCTGACGATCCTGGCGCTGACCCATATCGGGCCGGAAAACCCCGGGCGTAGCGTGCCGCTGGCCAACCGCTACAACCGTTATATCGCCGACTCGGTGATCACCTGGAAGGCGAGCCCCAAGCTGACCCTGGTGACCGAACTGGATTACATCCACGACGACAATCCCGCGGTCGGAAGGCCGACGGCGTACGGCGCGACGCAATACGCGTCCTATGCGCTGACCGATACGCTGGCGCTGAACGGGCGGATCGAGGTGTTCGACGACGAGAACGGCTTCTTCGTCGGCGCCTTCCCGGGCAACCAGGACTTCGCCATCGCGCAGGGCGGCTACGCGATGCCGCTGACCGCCTATTCGACCGGGCGCGGCACCACCTATGGCGAGATCACCGCCGGCGTGACCTACAAGCCCGCCGGCCTGCCGGCGCCGATCGCCGGGCTGCTGATCCGTCCGGAAATCCGTTACGACACCACGCTGAACGGGGTGAAGGCGTTCAACGGCCCCAGCGCGACGGGCGCCGGCAAGGACACCGGCGTGTTCACCATCGCCGCCGACTTCATCCTGCAGTTCTGAGCCTGGCGCGGCCCCCGCTGCCGCCGGCGGCGGCGGCGGGCGCACCGCTACAGCGTCAGCCCGCCGTCCACGGTGACCGTCTGGCCGGTCACCATCGCCGCGCCGAAGCCGAGGAAGACGATCACCTCGGCGAGGTCCTCGGGCTGGCAGCGCCGCTTCAGCAGCGCCCGCTCGATCGATTGCTGGCGCTCCTCGTTGGTCCAGTCCACCATCCAGGAACTGTCCACCGCACCGGGGGCGATGGCGTTCACCCGCACCTCGGGCGCCAGCGCGCGCGCCAGGTTCTGCGTCAGGCTGACCACGCCCGCCTTGGTGGCGCTGTAGGCGAGGCTGGAGCCGGCGCGGCCCAGCCCGGCGATCGAGGCGGTGTTGACGATCGCGCCATGCGTCGCCTTCAGCGCCGGGGCGGCGGCCTTGGCGCAGCGGAACACGCCGAGCAGGTTGGTCTGCAACAGCAACGACCACAGGTCTTCCGTGATCAGCTCAAGTTCGGCCGGCACGATGCGCCGGCGCGTGCCGGGCGTGCCGGCGTTGTTGACCAGCAGGTCGAGCCGGCCGAGATCCTGCACCGCCTGCAGCACCATGCGCTCGGCATCGCCGGCCACGCCGACATTGCCGGGGGCGCCGATCACCTGGCCGCCGGCGTCGGTGAGTTGCTCCACCGCCTCCGGCCCGCGCGGATCGTCGGGCAGGTAGTTGACCGCGACCAGGGCGCCGAAGCCGGCCAGCAGCTTCGCGGTGGCGAAGCCGATGCCCGACGCGCCGCCGGTGACCAGCGCGGCCTTGTCCTTCAGGTTGTAGGTGATCATGTGCCCTCCATCGGTCCGATCTTGCGCAGTGCCTGCTTCAGCGCCAGCAGCTTGCGGTCACGCTCGCGGAACAATTCCTCGGGCGCGCGATCGCCCCAGTCGAAATAGCCCTTGCCCGCCATCACGCCGATGCGGCCCTGGGCGATCAGCGCGTCCAATGTTTCGCTGTGGTCGCGCGGCACGGGCGGGGTGTAGCTGCGGTTCTTCAGGCCCTGCTGCATCAACAGCAGGCCGGTGAAATCCGCCTTCGCCATGATGCCGAGGATCGGGATGCGCAGCGCCAGGCCGTGCAGCACCGAATCGTCGATGTCCTTCGGCGTCACCAGGCCCTCGTCGAGCAGGCGGTAGACCTCCAACTGCATCGCCGCCTGCAGCCGGTTGGCGACGTAGCCCTGCACCATCTGCTTGAACACCACCGGCGCCTTGCCCATCGCGCGCACCAGGTCGCGCACGGTGGCGAGCGCGGCGGGATCGGTGTGCGGGCCGGGGCAGAGATCCACCAGGTCGCACAAATAGGGCGGCGTGTACCAGTGCGCGATGAGCGTGCGCGGCTGCAAGGCCGCAGGTACCAGCGGGAAGATGTCGAGGTTGCTGGTGTTGCTGGCGAGCAGCGCGGTGGGGTCCATCAGGGTTTCGAGCTGCTGGTAGACCGCGCGCTTGGCGTCCGGGCGTTCGACGATCGCCTCGATCACCACGGCAGCGCCCTTGACGGTCTGCTCCAAAGACGGAACGCAGCGCACGGCGTGCGACAGGCGCTGGCGGTCCCAGCTGGCGTCCACCTCGCCCGCCTCGGCCAGGGTGGCGAGGGCCGCTGCCATCAGCCCGGGGGCGCGTGCCAACGTTTCGCTGCTGGTGTCGGTCAGCCGCACCTGGTGGCCGCCGAGCGCGAACACCAGGGCGAGGGCGTGGCCCATCAGGCCGGCGCCGACGACGGCGATTTCGGTCATGCTGTGGCTCCTGGCAGCCAGGGTTCCGGGGCACGGCAGTCGATGTCGGTGGCGACGTTGACCACCACCGTCTCGTCGGACGCCAGCGCCTCGCGCAGCGCCGGGGCGAGCTGCGCGGGGTGCTCCACGCGGAGGCCGCGCAGGCCGAACACGCGGGCCACCTCGGCGAAATTAGTCGGGCCGAAGCGCACCAGCTCGCGCACGTCGCCGGGCTTGTTGCCTTGCTGGCGCTGGATGTTCGGCCAGCCCTGGCCGAAGCCCGAGTTGTTGTTGATCACCAGCACCACGGCGATGCCGCGCCGGCGCGCGGTCTCCAGCTCGGTCAGGTGGTAGTAGATCGCGCCGTCGCCCGACCAGCAGATCACCTTGCGGCTGCCCGCCGCGCACTTCGCGCCGAGCGCGGCCGGGAACGCCCAGCCCAGCGAGCCGGCGGCGCGCAGGTAGGTCTGCGACGTGCCGTTCAGCTCGATCAGCGTGCTGGTCCAGATGCCGGAATAACCCGTGTCCGCAACCAGAATCCCGTCCTCCGGCAGCGCCGCGGTGATCTCCGCGCACAGCCGGTCCGGCGTGATCGGCACCGCGTCGCTGGCCAACAAGGGGGCCCGTGCCGCCCGCCAGTCGGCGACGATGCCGCGGGCGCGCTCGGCGAAGGCGGGGTCGCGGGCGGGGCGGCCGAGGGCGAGCAGCAGTTTCGCCAGCGTCGCCTTGGGATCGCCCATCAGGCCGAGCGTGTTGCCGTACGAGCGGCCCAGCTCCAGCGGATCGATGTCGATCTGAACCACCGGCGTATCGGGCGCGGGGATGCGCCAGCTGTGGGTGACCTGGTCGCCGGCGTGGCAGCCGACGAACAGCACCAGCTCGGCCTCGTGCACGACCTGGTTGGCCGGCGGGGCGGCATAGTTGCCGGCGCAACCGATCGACAGCGCGTGGCGCGTCGGGATGATCCCGCGCGCGCCGAGCGAGGTGGCGATCGGCGCCGCCAGCACCTGGCCGAGCGCCAGCAGTTCCGGCCCAGCCTGCGAGGCGGTCGCGCCGGCGCCGGCGACGATGGCGATCCGCCGCGCGGCGCGCAGGGCGGCGGCGGCGCGCTCGATCTCGGCATCCGACGGCGTCGGCCGGTGCGGCGGCAGGCGCAGTTGCAGCGCCGGATCGGCGCCGGCGGGTTCGCCCACCAGGCCGGTCTCGACGATCTCCCCCTGCAGGCCGTTCAGGTCGAGATGCGCCGGGCGCGACGAGCCGGTCATCGCCGCGCGCCAGGCCTGGCGCAGCAGGCGCGGCAGGTCGGCGGCTTCGTTGACCGTGGCGTCGAACTTGGTGACCGGCGCATAGAGCGGCGCGTGCGGAATCTCCTGATAGGCGTTGCGGTGTTGATGCGCCGGCGGCTTGTGCCCGGTCAGCGCGATCACCGGCGAGCGGCCGAGCCAGGCATCCTGCAAGCCGGCCGCGAGGTTGGCCGCGCCGACCGATTGGGCGAAGCAGATGCCCGGCCTGCCGGCGACGCGGGCGTAGCCGTCGGCCATGTAGGCGGCGGATTTCTCGGCATGCGCCAGCACCCGGGTGACGCCGAGCGTGCCCAGCTCGATCAGCGTGCGGCGCAGCACGGCGTCGATGAAGAACACATGCGAGGTGCCGTTGGCTGCCAAGCTGCGCGCCAGCCACTCGGCGCCGGTGAGCGGTTCGGTCTGGTTCATGCCCGTTTCCACCTTGATCGTGCCCCGGGGTCGCGTCGGCGGTCGTGCCGGCGGTCCTGTCGGGAACCCTAGGAGGGAGGTGGCAGGGAGACAACCGGCGGGACAGGCGCCCGCGTTGCGTGCTAGCCCGGATTTCTCATACTGTCGCGGGATGATGGCGAAGGGCATTGTCGTGCCAAGGGGTTTTCGCGCCGCCGCCAATACAGGTTGTATTCGCAAGGCGCGAAAACCCCTTGGCGCGGCAAGGACCAAGCCAGCACCCGCGACAGTGTGAGAAATCCGGGCTAGGCTGCTTGACATGACCGCAGCCCTGCAAAAGCCGATGACGCTGGTGGAATTCCTCGCCTGGGAGGCGCGGCAGCCGCTGCGCCACGAATTCGACGGGTTTCATCCGGTGGCGATGACCGGCGGGACAGCGGCGCATGAGACCGTCGTCGGGAACCTCTGGTCCGCCCTGCAACAACGCCTGCGGGGCACGCGGTGCCGGGCGTTCGGCTCCAACCTGAAGATCGAGGTGGTCGGCCGCATCCGCTATCCCGATGCGTTCGTGGTCTGCTCGCCGGTCGCGCCGCAGCAGACGGTCGTTGCCGATCCGGTCGTGGTGTTCGAGGTGCTGAGCGAGGGCACTGCCCGCACCGACCGCATCACCAAGCTGCGCGAGTACCAGGCGACGCCCTCGATTCAGCGTTACGTGATGCTGGAGCAGGAGGCCGCCGCGGCCCTGGTGCTCAGCCGCAAGGGGCCCGACTGGGTGGCCGAAACCCTCGCCGAGGGCGACACGCTGCGCATGCCGGAGATCGGTGTGGAGCTTCCGCTGGCGGAGATCTACGCCGACGTGGCGTTCCCGGAGGAGGCGCCGGGCGAGCCGGCTTGAAGCCTCGCCTTGCGGGCGTTTTGCACGTCAAGGAATCCCTGCATCATCCGCGCCGGCTCGTCGGTCCGCCAGGCGGCGGCGAAACTGTCGATGCCGCGCTCGATCGCCGCGCGCAACGGCAGGTCTTCCCAAGCCTGGATCAGCGCCTTTTGCGCCCTGACCGCGCGCGGGCCGCACGCCAGCAGGGCCGCGACCTGGCGTTCCACCGCGGCGTCGAGCGCCGCGGGCGGCACCACCTGGCCGACCAGGCCCCAGCGCTCGGCGGTGGCGGCGTCGATCGTCGCCCCGGTCAGCAGCAGTTCGCGGGTGCGGCCCCAGCCGATCAACTGCGGCAGCAGCGCCGCCTCGACCACCGAGGGAATGCCGATCCGCACCTCCGGCATGGCGAAGGTCGCATCCGTCGCCGCCACGCGCAGGTCGCAGGAAGCGGCAACCTCCAGCCCGGCACCCAGCACGAAGCCCTGCAGACGCGCGATCACCGGCACCGGCAGGCGGCGGAACACCTCGCAACTGCGATGCACCAGCGTGATGAAATCGCGCGCGGAGGCGGCATCGAGCGTGGCCATCTCGCCGATGTCGGCGCCGCCGATGAAGGCGCGCTCCCCCGCGCCGCGCAAAATCACCACGCGTAGCGCCGGATCCGCGGCCAAGCCCTCGACCGCCCCGATCAGCGCCGTCATCACCGCGCGGTTCAGGGTGTTCAACTTCGCCGCGTTGGCAATGGTGACACAGACGACGCCGCGCGCGTCGCAACTGACCTCGATCAGGTCCTGCGCTGGCATCCGGGCCTCCTCGGCAATCCCGGCACCATGGGCGCACCCGGCGCAGGAAGGCCAGGGGCTTCGCCCCTGGACCCCACCAGGGGGCTTTGCCCCCTGGACCCCCACCAAGGGCGGAGCCCTTGGAACCCTTCACTTGGCGTGTGGGGAGGGGAAGGGGGCGGGTGGGCGAGGCGAAGGGGCGCCGTCCGGCGCCCCTTCGCCTCGCCCACCCGCCCCCTTCCCCTCCCCACACGCCAAGTCATGGAGTCCAGAGGCCGCTGCCTCTGGTGGGGGGTCCAGGGGGGCAAAGCCCCCCTGGCGGGGTCCAGGGGCGGAGCCCCTGGCCTTTCACGCCGCTTGGGTGCCGTTGGCGTAGAGTGCGAGGACGTCGTTGACGGCGCGATTGAGCGGGGTTGGCACGCCGGTCTGCGCGCCCAGTTCGACGACCTTGCCGTTCAGCCAGGGCACCTCCAGGCGGTTGCCGCGGCTGAGGTTGACCTGCATCGAGGCGGTCATTTGTGCCGGCAGGGCATCGATCGCCTTGCTGCGGGTTGCCATGTGATGGGCCGGCAGCGCGACGCCGAGGGCACGGCCGACGGCATCGGCCTCGCGCATCAGGTCGATCAGGAAGGCGCGGGTTTGCGGATTGGCGCGGATCGGGCCGAGCGGGCTGCGCATGCTGGCGGTGGCGCCGGCCATGCCGACCAGGAAGACGAATTTCTCCCACAGCCGCACGGTGATGTTGTCGGTCAGTTCGGCGTCGATGCCGGCGGCGACGCAGGCGTCGTAGAACGCCTGGGTACGGGCGGAGGGTCGGCCGTCCATCTCGCCGCAGATCAGTTTCGCCATGGTACCGACATGGGCGAGCACGCCGGGCCGGGCGATGGCGACGCCGATCTGCGCGGTGCCGCCGATCACCGCCTCGGCGCCGAGGATGCGGGCCAGCACGGCTTCCTTGTGCACGCCGTTCTGGAACGAGATGACGCCGGTGCCGGGGCGGATCAGCGGGCGGAGCTGTTCCGCGGCGGTTTCGGTGTCCCAGAGTTTCACCGCGAACAGCACGATGTCGGCCGGCGCCAGGCTGGCCGGATCGTCGGTCGCCACCACGTCGCGCAGATGCAGGTTGCCGCGGGCGCTTTGCACCTGCAGGCCGTGGTCGCGGATCGCCGCGAGGTGCGCGCCGCGCGCGACGAACGCCACGTCGTTGCCCCCCGCCGCCAGGCGCGCGCCGAAATAGCCGCCGAGCCCGCCGGCCCCCATCACCACGATCCGCATTGTGCCCCTCCTGATTGCCGCCGCTAGCCCGGATTTCTTACACTGTCGCGGGATGATGGCGAAGGGCATTGTCGTGCCCAATGATCCCATGGGCGGTTTTCGCGCCGCCGCCAATACGGGCTGTATTCGCAAGGCGCGAAAACCGCCCATGGTACCATCGGGGCGCGGCAAGGACCGAGCCAGCGCCCGCGAGAGTGTGAGAAGTCCGGGCTAGGGCGCGTGCGGCAGGTCCTCGACATGGGACAGCATTTCCTCCTCGGCCGATAGATGCAATCCGACCAGCGCGTCCAGCGCGTAGAGCAGCCGGCGCAGCTCGCGCCGTTCGCCGTCCGAGATGACCTCCCGCGCCAGCCCGTCCACCAGGGCGGTGTAGCGGGTGGCCAGTTGGGCGATCTCCTCGTGCATGCGGCTGAGCGCGCCGAGCGGATCGCGCCCGCCCAGCCGGCGCGCCAGTTCGGGGAACAACCGGTGCTCCTCGTCGCGCTGGTGCGGCAGCAGCAGTTCGCCGAGGGCGGCGTTGATGGCGCGCAGCTCGGCGGCGTCGTGGCCGGGCTGGTCCAGCCGGTCGGCGCCGCGGCGCATGCGATCGAGCAGGGCGCGCAGTTGCGCGTGCTCGCTGACCAGGCGGTCGACCACGGTGCGGTCGCCGATCGGGGCCGGCAGCGCGGCGCCGCGCAGCACGCGCAGCGCGTTGAGGATCACCGCGATGTCGATCGCCTCCTGCAACAGCGCGCCGGCGATCGGCGGCAGGTAGCCGGCGGCGGCGACGAGCATTGCCAGCAGCGACAACGCCATGCCGGCGGCGATCGATTGCACGGCGATGCCGCGGGCGCGACGGGCCGCGGTGACCGCCTCGGCGACGCGGTCGAGGCGATCGACCAGCAGGACGATGTCCGCCGCCTCGGCCGCCGCGGCGGCACCGCGCGCGCCCATGGCGATGCCGATATCGGCCGCCGCCAGGGCGGGGGCGTCGTTGATGCCGTCGCCCACCATGGCGACCGGGCCGTGCGCGCGCTCGGCGCGCACCAGGGCGATCTTGCCTTCGGGCGACAGGTCGGCGTGCACCGCGTCCAGGCCGAGCGCGGCGCCGACCGCCTCGGCGGAGGCGGGGCGGTCGCCGCTCAGCATCACCAGGCGGCGGACGCCGGCGTCGCGCAGGGCGCGCAGCGCGCGGGGCGTGTCGGGGCGGATGCGGTCGGCCAGCAGCAGCGCGCCGGCGACGGTCCCGTCCAGTGCCACCCAGGCGACCGCGGCGGCGGCGGCGGCCATGCGCGCCAGCGGACCCTCGGTCGGCGGCGGCAGGTTGGCGGAGTCCAGCAGGAAGGCGCTGCCGAGCATGATGTCCACGCCCTCGACGGTGCCGGCGAGGCCGCCGCCGGCGATCTCCCTGGCGGCGCCGGGCAGGGCCAGCTTCAGGTCGAGCGCGGCGGCGGCGGCGGCGATGGCGCGGGCCACGACGTGCTGCGAGACCTGCGCCAGGGAGGCGGCCAGGCGCAGCACGGTATCGGGGTCGAAGCCCTCGGCCGCCTCCACCCAGGTGACGTGCGGCGTGCCGCTGGTCAGCGTGCCGGTCTTGTCGAACAGCATGGTGCGCACGCGGGCCAGCCGCTCCAGCGCGCCGCCGCCCTTGACGATGATGCCGCGGCTGGCGGCGCGCGAGACGCCGCAGATCAGCGCGATCGGCGCGGCGAGGATCATCGGGCAGGGCGTCGCCACCACCAGCACCGCCAGCGCGCGGTTGGGGTCGCCGGCGAGCCACCAGGCGGCGCCGCCGAGCAGCAAGGTGGCGGCGAGGAAGACCAGCGCCCAGCGGTCGGCCAGGCGGACCAGCGGCGGCCGCTCGGCCTCGGCCGACTGCACCAGGCGGACCACCGCGGCGTAGGTGCTGGCCGCGGCGGTGGCGGTGGCGCGCAGCGCGAAGGGGCCGCCGAGGTTGACCACGCCGCTGCGCACCGGCTCGCCCTGGGCGTGGGTCTGCGGCATCGGCTCGCCGGTGAGGGCGGCTTCGTCGAGGGTGGCTTGCTGCTCGGCGAGGATGCCGTCGACCGGCAGGGTCTCGCCGGGCTTGACCAGCAGCAGGTCGCCGGCGGCGATGGCTTCGACCGGGATGTCGGTGACCTGGGCGCCGTCGCGACGGTGCGCCAGACGGGGGGTGCGGGCGAGCAGGGCGGTGAGCTCGCGCCGGGCGCGGGCGGCGGCGTATTCCTCCAGCGCGCCGCCGCCGGCGACCATCAGGGCGATGATGGCGGCGGTGAGGAATTCGCCCAGCGCCAGGGCGGCGAGGATGGCGAGCAGGGCGATCAGGTTGACGCCGAGCTGGCGGCGCAGCAGGCCGCGGATCATGTCGGCGGCGACCACGGCGGCGACCAGGGCGGCGGGGAGGCTCCAGAGCAGGGCGGCGGCGGTCGGCCACAGGGCGCCGGCGGTGAGGCCGAGCAGCACCAGCCCGGCCAGCAGGCGGCGCGGCTTGGGCAGGGCTGGGAGGCGCCTTGGCGTCATGCGGTGGTCTCCGCCGCGGCCGGGCGGGCGGCGGTCGGGAGGAGGTTTAGCCGGTTCCGGGCCGGGCGTTGAGGGCACCGGGCCGGCGGGGGTGCGAAGCCGGTCTGGGGGCAGGGTCGCAGACTGGCTTCGTCACCGTTCGTCACGCGGGTGTTAAGACCTGATTCACCTTTCCGCCGCAGTGTCCGCCTGCCACCTGAAGAAAGGCCACCTGAAGAAAGGATTGGCGTCATGAGCATTTCGAGCATCTCATCGGTGTCTTCGACGGCCATGGAACAGCAACTGCTGCAACTGCAGCAGCAGCCGCAGACGGCCGCCACGGCGCAGGCGCAGACGACGGGGCCGACCGCCGGCCCGACCCAGGCCGGCACAACGCACGCCAACACGGCGCAGGCCAACGGGGCGCAGGCCGGCGCGCCCCCGCCGACCAGCGAGACGGCCAAGCCCCCCCATCACCACCACGGCGGCGCTGCCGGCGCGACGCAGCCGGGCGGTGCGGGCAGCGCGTCCACCGCCGGCGCGACCGGCTCGGCCGCGAACCTGGACACGGTGGCCTGATTTGCCGGACCGCGGTCCGCCCGTCGCGGTTCGCTGCCTCGCGCGGCGCGCCGTGACGGCGGCCCGGCCGGTCGGGGCGAGGCGCCGGCGGGGCGCGTTCGACCGGCGCCGGCGTCGATGATCGTTGCGGGCGTTCCACCCGCAGGGCGCCAACCGATGCCGCCTGTCGCGGCCCCGTCCGCCGCAGTCGCGCCGGGCGTGGCGTTGGTCGCGCCGCTGGTCGCCAGCGATGCGGCAGATGCCGAGGTGTTCCGGGCCGTCTACGAAGCGCTGGATGCCTGCTCGCGGCCGGTGGTCGGCTCGGCGCAGCCGCGGTTGCTGGTGATCCCGATCCGCACCGATGAAGGCTCGGTCGCCGGCGGCCTGTGGGGCTGCACGACCTTCCAATGGCTGCATGTCGAGATGCTGTTCGTTCCGCCGACGTTGCGCGGCCAGGGCGTCGGCTCGGCGTTGCTGGCGGCGGCGGAGACCGAGGCGCGGGCGCGCGGCTGCCGCGGCACGCATGTCGATGCGTTCAGCTTCCAGGCGGCGCCGTTCTACCGGAAGCTGGGGTTCGGCCTGTTCGGCGTGCTGGAGGATTTTCCGCCCGGGCATGATCGGTTGTATTTCTGCAAGCGGTACGACACCGGGGCGTGAGCGGGCACGCGGCGCGGTGGACCGTTACCCTGGCGCGGCGCCGGGTGGCGTGGTCGAGCCGTCGGGTGCGCCGGATCGTTCTGCCGGGACGCATCGGCTGGTCGGGCGGGGCCCGGTGCACCGCCGGATCGGCGGTGCGGCACTGCGCTGTTGCGCAATGGGGACCGAGCGGCGTCGATCAAATCGGCACTTTGCCGGATGATGAGCGGGGGCCGGATGATGAGCGGGGGCCGGATGATAACGGGGGCCCGATCATAACGGGGGCCGGATGATAACGGGGGCCCGATGATGACCGGGATGCCCCCGCGGACCGCGATGGTTTCCCCGGTGGGTGCCGCGGCGGGGTGGTTTCCGGCATCGACCGCCGGCGCGACCGGCCTGCCGCGGCGGGCGGGATGGGGCATTCCGCCGGGTCCACTAACTCGCCGTTAGTGTGATTGCCTTAGGCTGGCGGCCCACCATGCAACCGCAGGAGAGCCCCATGCCCCTCGGCACCGGCACCACGCCCGACGTCATCCGCGACCTTCTGCCGCCGCACCATGTCGGCGCCGAGCTGCTGGAGGCGAGGCGGGCGACCGTGCGCCGCCGCCCGGCGCGCCGGTCGCCTGGCGGCAGGCCCGGCTGACCCGCCTGATCGGCGAGATCGCCGCGCTGCAGCCGGCCGACGCGGCGCAGCGGCGGCTGGCGGCGCAGGTCATCGTGCTGCGCGCGTTGGCCGACGCGCTGAGCCACCGGGCGCATGCGCCGGACCCGACGGTCGAGCCGATGTGCCGGCGCGGCTGCGACGCGGGCGAGCCGGTCCGCACCACCGCGCTGGCTGAGCGGACGTCGGCCCGGCGCCAGCAGACGCCGGTGCCGTTGTTCGGCGCGGTGCCGATCGGCCGGAGGGCGGCGGCGGCGGCGGAGCGGTTGACCGCCGCGGCGCCGGCGCTGCCAGTGCGCCGGGCCGGGGCTGCGGCGCCGGCGCCGGGCCGGCGGGCCGGTGCGATGGCGCCGCCGCCGGAGACCGGCGCCCGGGCGGCGTGGCGGCCCGCGGCAGGATGGCCGGCGCCGCGGCCGCGGGCCGGGGAACCGCGCGCGGCGTGGCACAACCCCATGCAACAGCCTGCCACCGGGCTACGACCCGGTGGTGAGCGGATGGCGGTTGGCAGCGCCGTGGGGACGGCTGCCGAGGGAATTGATGGGGTGGCGCCCGGGCTGATGGCGCCAGCGGCGGCGCCGACGTTGCCGGATGTGCCGGCGCGGCCGCGGGCGGGGCAATCGCACGCAGTGCGGCACAACCCCATGCACCGTGAGCCGGTGGCAGTTGGCGGCGCCGGGGGGACGGCTGCCGAGGGCACTGATGGGGTGGCGCCCGGGCTGATGGCGCCGGCAGCCGCGGTGGCGTTGCCGGCCGTGCCGGCGCGGCCGCGGGCGGGGCAACCGCGCGCCGCGTGGCACAACCCCATGCAACAGCCTGCCACCGGGCTACGACCCGGTGGTGAGCCGGTGGCGGTCGTGGGTGCCGTGGGAACGGTTGCCGCGGGCGCTGGCGGGGCCACGGCCGGGCTGGCGATGCCTGCAGCGGCACCGGGGTTACCAGCGGCGCCGGCGCGGCCGCGGGCGGGGCAACCGCGCGCGGCGTGGCACAACCCCATGCAACAGCCTGCCACCGGGCTACGACCCGGTGGTGAGCCGGTGGCAGTCGTAGGTGCCGTGGGAACGGTTGCCGCGGGCGCTGGCGGCGCGGCGGCCGGGCTGGCGATGCCGGCAGCGGCGCCAAGGTTGCCGGCGGCGCCGGCACGGCCGCGGACGGGGCAACCGCGCGCGACGTGGCACAACCCCATGCAACAGCCTGCCACCGGGCTACGACCCGGTGGTGAGCCGGGGGTGGTTTCGGGCGCGCCCGGCGTGGCAACCGCGGACGCTGGCCGGGCGGCGACAGGCGGGCCGGATCGCCCGATGGACCGGGCCGAACGCTGCTCGCATGATGCGCGCCCGCCATGCGCCCGCCGGGAAGGAACCCCGCCGCCGTGAAGACCGTCAATTCGCTGCTCGCCGCCACCGGCACCTCGATCTTCTCGGTGATGTCCGCCCTGGCGGCGCAGCACAGCTCGATCAACCTGGGCCAGGGCTTCCCCGACACCGACGGCCCGCCGGACGTGCTGCAGGCCGCCGCCGCCGCGCTGCTGGACGGGCGCAACCAGTACGCGCCGATGCAAGGCGTGCCCGAACTGCGCCAGGCGGTCGCCGCGCACGACGCGCGGTTCTACGGCCTGGCGGTCGATCCGCTGACCGAGGTGGTGGTCACCAGCGGCGCCACCGAGGCGATCGCCGCCTGCCTCGCCGCACTGCTCGACCCGGGCGACGAGGTGGTGGTGTTCGAGCCGCTGTACGACACCTACCTGCCGGTGATCCGCCTGCTCGGCGCGGTGCCGCGCCTGGTGCGGCTGAGCCCGCCGGACTGGGCGCTGCCGCGCGCCGCCCTCGCCGCGGCGTTCGGGCCGCGCACCAAGGCGCTGCTGCTCAACACGCCGATGAACCCGACCGGCAAGGTGTTCAGCGCGGCCGAGCTGGCGACGATCGCCGAGCTGCTGGTCCGCCACGACTGCTACGCGGTGTGCGACGAGGTCTACGAGCACCTGACCTTCGACGGACACCGCCACATCCCGCTGATGACCCTGCCGGGAATGTTCGCGCGCTGCCTGCGCATCGGCAGCGCCGGCAAGACGTTCTCGCTGACCGGCTGGAAGGTCGGCTACGTGACCGCGCCGGCGGCGCTGGCCGCGGTGCTCGCCAGGGCGCACCAGAACCTGACCTTCGCCACGCCGCCCAACCTGCAACGCGCGGTCGCCGTCGGGCTGGCCAAGGACGACGCCTATTTCGCCGGGCTGGGCGCGGCGCTGGCGGCCAAGCGCGACCGGCTGGGCGGCGGGCTGGCGGCGCTGGGGTTCGCCGTGCTGCCGACGCACGGCAGCTACTTCATCACCGCCGATTTTACCCCGCTGGGGTCCGCCGCCGCCGGGGCCGCCGGAGCGGCCTCGGCGGGCGACGACGTGGCGTTCTGCCGCCACATCACCGCGGCGGCCGGCGTCACCGCGATCCCGGTCTCGGCGTTCTACGACGGGCCGGACGCGCCGCGGCACTACGCCCGCTTCGCCTTCTGCAAGCAGGACGCGGTGCTGGACGCGGCGGTGGCCCGGCTGGGCCGGCTGTTCGGGCAGCCTCGGGCCGCGCGCGCGCATGTTGCGTAGCGGGGCCTTCGCCCGGGTTGTTTCCCGGCACCGGTCGATATATATTCATGATGTACACTCATCCAGGAGGCCCACCATGTCCGGCTCCGGTATCGCCAGGATTTTCATGCACGGTCGCAGCCAGGCGGTGCGCCTGCCGCTGGCCTTCCGCCTGCCCGGCGACCGCGTGCGCCTGCGCCGCGTCGCCGGCGGCATCCTGCTGGAACCGATGCTGACCGACGTCGGCGAGTGGTTCGCCGCGCTGGATCGCTTCGCGGACGTGCCGTTCATGGAGGACGGCCGCCGGCAGCCGCCGATGCCCGACGCCAAGGACATGTTTGCGTGACCTACCTGCTCGACACCAACGCGGTCATCGCGTTGCTGAAGGACCGGCCCGCGGGCGTGCGCGCCCGGTTGCGCCGGGCGATGTCGCGCGGCGCGTCGATCGCGGTGTCGTCGGTCGTGCTCTACGAACTGTGGTACGGCGTCGCACGCAGCGAACGCCGCCGCGAGAACGCCGAACGGCTGGGCGTCTTCCTGTCCGGGCGCATCGACGTCGTCGCCTTCGATGCCGAGGATGCCGCGACCGCCGGCGACCTGCGCGCCACGCTGGAAGCCGCCGGCACGCCGATCGGCCCGTACGATGTGCTGATCGCCGCCCAGGCGCTGCGCAGCGGCGCGACACTGGTCACGGCCAATGTCTCGGAGTTTGCGCGCGTGCGCGATCTTGCGTGGCAGGACTGGAGTGCGCCGGCCTGACCGCGCCGCCGCGCCTGGCGCGCCAGCGGTTGAGCGTCCGCCCGGAACGTCCGGCGGGGCGGTGCGGCGGGTTGTTGCCGCGCCGGGTGGGTTGGAAACGTGCCACGACGTCCCCGCATCGTGGCGGCGTTGCTGGCGTCCCGGCGCCGAAACTCCCCCGCCGGCGCTTCGCCGCCGGAGTTTCCGGACCGACCGCGAGAGTTGACGCCGGCGGGGTGATCGGCGACAACGCCGCCCCTCGGATGGCGGGCGTAGCTCAGTTGGCAGAGCGCCAGGTTGTGGTCTTGGATGCCGTGGGTTCGAGTCCCATCGCTCGCCCCATCCGAGCCTTCCCCGACCGGGTCCGCATCGGCCGGTTCCCGACATGACGGCGCGCCCGACATGACCGCGCCGGGCGCGACCGACCGGCCGGCCGCGCTGATTCTGGCCGGGGGCGGTGCGCGGCGGCTGGGCGGGATCGACAAGCCGCTGCTCGCGCTGGCCGGCGCGTCGCTGCTGGCGCGGATCATCGAAGCGGTGGCGCCGCAGGCCGCCGCGCTGGCGCTGAGCGCCAACGGCGATCCGGCGCGCTTCGCCGCCTTCGGCCTGCCGGTGCTGCCGGACGGGGCGTTCCTCGGCCAGGGACCGCTCGCCGGCGTGCTGGCCGGGCTCGACTGGGCGGCGGCGCTGGGGGCAACGGCGCTGCTGACGGTGCCCGGCGACACGCCGTTCGTGCCGCGCGACCTGGCCGCCGCGCTGGCTCCGCCGCCGTCCTGCGCCGCGAGCGGGGGATACGTCCACACCCTGGTGGCGCTGTGGCCGGTGGCGGTGCGGGGGGCGCTGCGCGGCTTCCTCGGCGCGCCCGGGCCGCGCGGCGTGCGCGACTTCGCCGCCACGCTGGGGATGCGCCCGGTGGCGTTTGCGGCGGTTGCGCCGGACCCGTTTTACAACGTCAATACGCCCGCCGACCTCGCCGCCGCCCGCGCGCTGGCGGGGCGTGCCGGGCCGGAGGACAAGGCATGAACAGGACCGTCGGGATCGCCGGGCTCGGGGCCATCGGCCTGGCGTTGGCGCGCGCGCTGGATGCCGGGGTGCCGGGGCTGGTGCTGGAAGCGGTGGCGGTGCGCGACCCGGCCGGGGCCGCGGCGCGGCTCGCCTTGTTCCGCGCGCCGCCGCGCGTGGTCGGGCTGGCCGAGCTTGCCGGCTGCGACATCGTCGTCGAGGCGGCGCCGGCCGCGGTGTTCGAGCAGGTCGCCGGGCCGGCGATCGCGGCGGGGCGGATCTTCGTGCCGTGCTCGGTGGGGGCGCTGCTGCCGCGCATGGAACTGGTGCGCCAGGCCGCGGCGAGCGGGGCGCGCATCGTGGTGCCGACCGGGGCGCTGCTCGGGCTGGATGCGGTGCGCGCGGCGGCCGAGGGGCCGGTCGAGAGCGTGACGCTGGAGACCCGCAAGCCGCCGGCCGGGCTGGACGGCGCGCCCTATCTGCAACGCCACGGCATCCGGGTGCTGGGGATCGCGGCGCCGCTGTGCGTGTTCCGCGGCAACGCGCTGGACGCCGCGGCGGGATTTCCGGCCAACGTCAATGTGGCTGCCGCGCTGGCGTTGGCCGGGATCGGGCCGATCCGCACGCAGGTGGAGATCTGGGCCGACCCCGGGGTGACGCGCAACACCCACACCATCCGCGTCGAGGCCGATGCCGCGCGCCTGACCATGACCATCGAGAACGTGCCGAGCGTGGAGAACCCGCGCACCGGCAAGATCACCGCGCTGTCGGTGCTGGCCTGCCTGCGCGGCCTGGTCGGCACGCTCAAGGTCGGCAGCTGAGGCGCCGGCCGCCGGAGCATGGCAGAGGCACTGATCTACGGCGTGGCGGTCGCCCTGTTCGTCTTCGTGGTCTGCGCGACCGCGTTCGTGCGGCACGAGATCGCGATCATGGCCTGCATTCCGCCGGTGTTCGTGGCTTTCGTCACCGGCTTCGCGATGTGGGTGCATCTGTACGGCCTGGGCGGGCTCGGCGCCGGCATCGTGGCGCTGCTGCCAGGCTACCCGGCGGCGCGCTATCTCGCGCGGCGGTTTCCCCCGCGCGACCTGATCATCGCGATCTACCTTGCCTGGGCGGTCGGCATGGTGGTGGCGCTGGTCGGCTTCAGCTTCCCCGATCCGCCCGAGGCCCAGCCTGGCGCCACGCCCACCGGGTTCATCCCCGCATTGCATCCGGGCCGCGTCGCTCGCAACATCGCACCGACCACAACAGGGAGACTTGAACAATGAGCAACAAACTTGGCCGGCGGGCGTTGGCCGGCGTCGCGGCGATCCTGCCGGCGGCGGCGCTGATCGGCAGCGCGCATGCGCAGGGCGCGGCGGAGAGCACCTTCGACCGGGTGCGGCGGACCAAGACGCTGCGCATCGCCGCACTGCCCGGCGAGCTGCCGTATTTCAAGAAGGACATTGCGACCGGGGAATGGAGCGGCGCGGCGATCTCCATGGCCAAGGACATCGCCAAGGTGTTCGACGTGCAGCTGGCCTATGTCGAGTCCACCTATGGCAACTCGGTGCTCGACCTGCAGTCGAACAAGATCGACCTGGCCTTCGCGCTGAACCCGACGCCGATCCGTGCGATGGCGATCGGCTTCACCCACGCCGATGATCATCCATCCGTTCGGCTGCCTGGCGAAGCACGGCTTCGACCCGAAGACCTGGAGCGACATCAACAAGCCCGACCTGAAGATCGCGTTCGACATCGGCTCGTTGCACGAGGTGGTGGCGCATCGTTTCGCTCCCAAGGCGCAGATGATCGGCTTTGCCAATCGCGACCAGGTGGTGCTGGCGCTGCAATCGGGCCATGCCGACGTGATCATCCAGGCCGCGCTGCTCGGCCTGACCACGGTCGGGCGCAACCCGAGCCTCGGGCCGTTCCATCTGCTCGACAGCCCGTCGGTGGCGCTGCCGAGCGATCTCGGCGTGCAGCACGAGTCCGACACGCGCTTCGTCGAGGTGCTGAACGCCTGGCTCGACTTCAATCGCGGCCTCGGCCAGATCCGCGAATGGATGCTGGATGGCCTGGCGCTGAACGGCGTGCCGCGCGACGCGGTGCCGCCGGAGCTGAGCTTCTAGGAAGCCCGATCGGCCCGGCGCGAGGGCGCGCCGGGCCGATCGGGGCAGTTCGGCCGCATGATCTATCACTGGGATTTCTATGTCCTGCAGCGCTACATCCCGCTGCTGGAGATCGGCGTGCTGGTCACGCTGGCCTACACGGTGGGCACCATCCTGCTTGGGCTGCTGATCGGCCTGCTGGTCGGGCTGGGCCGGTTGTCCCGCTCGAAGCTGCTGAACATCCCGCTGATCGGCTTCATCGAGGCGTTCCGCTGCACCCCGCTGCTGGTGCAGATCGTCTGGTTCTACTACGCCCTGCCGGTGCTGCTGGGGATCCAGATTCCGGCGATGGCGGCGGCGGTGATGACGCTGTCGCTGTATACCGCCGCGTTCTACGCGGAGATATTCCGTGGCGGGATCGTTTCGATCGAGCCGGGCCAGTGGGACGCCGCCCG
The DNA here is from genome assembly GCA_963847615.1 of uncultured Alphaproteobacteria bacterium. GTDB lineage: Bacteria > Pseudomonadota > Alphaproteobacteria > Acetobacterales > Acetobacteraceae > Palsa-883. The sequence continues at coordinate 418,777 of CAWKAN010000020.1, read as the reverse complement.
CGCGCTCGGGCTGTCGCGCTGGAACATGATGCGCAAGGTGATCCTGCCGCAGGCGATACGGCGGATGATCCCGCCGTTCGTCAACCAGTCGATCACCCAGCTGAAGAACACCTCGCTGGTCTCGACCATCGCGGTGCCGGATTTGCTGTACCAGGGCACGCTGATCACCGCCGACACCTACCGGCCGCTGGAGGTCTATACCGTTATCGCACTGATCTATTTCGCCATGCTGTTCCCCTCCACGCTGCTGGCGCAGGCGTACGAGCGGCGTTTGGCGAAGGGACGGTAGCGCAATGCTGCCGCCCTCTGCATCGCCCCCGCCGGGCAGCGCGGCGCGACCGGGCCCGGCCGGACCATGGGGCGGTGGGACCGGGTGGCAGTGTTCGATCGACCGCGCGCCGCGTAGCATGACCGCGGCGCTGGTCCGGCAAGGAGAATGCAATGACAGACCGAGCCTATCTCGTGGTGCGGGCAACCGTGGCGGACGCCGCCGACCGCCCGGAATTCGACCGCTGGTACGCCAACGAACACCTGCCCGACGCGCTCAAAGCGTTCCACGCGCAACATGCCTGGCGCGCCTGGAGCCGAACCGACCCGGCGGTGCACTGCGCGTTCTACGCGTTCGACAGCCTGGCGGCGGCCGAGGCGATCACCGCGTCGCCGGCGATCGCCGCGCTGATCGCCGAGTTCGACGCGCGCTGGGGCAACAGGGTGACCCGCACGCGCGAGATCCTGGCGGTCAGCCCCGGCGGCTGACGGACGCGAGGCCAGGACGCCGCCGGCACGCCGCCGCGGTGCAAAACCCCGCAGCGAGGTCCAGGGGTGCGGACCCTCGTTCGGCGAACCCGGTTTTCTACCCCCGCCCCGCGGTGGCGGGGAGTGCATCCCCGACGAGGCGCGGTGCCCAATGGAAGCGGACACCGGGAAGCCACCTGGCGCCGCTCCGGGGCCATGACGGGCGCAGCCGCCGGTCATGCTCAGAACACCTGCTCGCCGTGCAGCACGACGTCCAGGCCCTCGCGTTCCTCTTCGCGCGACACCCGCAGCCCGACCAGCAGATCGGTCAGCTTCAGCAGCAGGTAGCTGCCCAGGGCGCTGTAGCCGAGCGTCGCGGCCACGCCCAGCGCCTGGATCCGCAGCAAGGCCATGCCGCCGACAGCGACGCCTTGCGGATGCGCCGCCGTCGCGGTCAGCGGACCGAACGCCAGCAGACCGGTGGCGAGCATGCCGAGAATGCCGCCCACGCCGTGCACGCCGAACACGTCCAGGCTGTCGTCATAGCCCAGCCATGGCTTCAGCACGGTCACCGCCCAGAAGCAGACCGCGCCGGCGACGATGCCGATCGCCAGGGCCGGCCCGGGCAGCACGAAGCCGGACGCCGGGGTGATCGCCACCAGCCCGGCGACCGCGCCGGAAATCGCCCCCAGCACCGAGGGCTTGGCGCGCAGCAGCCATTCGGCGGCGCTCCACGACAACGTCGCGCCGGCGGCGGCCATCTGCGTTGCCAGCACCGCCATGCCGGCGCGGCCATTGGCGCCCAGGGCACCGCCCGAGTTGAAGCCGAGCCAGCCGACCCAGAGCAGCGAGGCGCCGACCACCGCGTAGGACAGGTTCCACGGCGCCAGGTTCTCCTGCCCGTAGCCAAGCCGCCGGCCGAGCACGAGCGCGCAGACCAGGCCGGTGACGCCGGAATTGATCTCCACCACCGTGCCGCCGGCGAAGTCGGCGATGCCCAGCAGGTTCAGCCAGCCGGTGGCCCCCCACACCCAGTGGGCGATCGGCGCATAGACCAGCAGCGACCACAGCGTCATGAACAGCAGCAGCGCGGAGAACTTCATCCGGTCGGCGAAGGCACCGGTGACCACCGCCGGGGTGATGATGGCGAAGGCCATCTGGAACAGCAGGAACACGCTCTCGGGGATGGTGGTGGGCAGCGGGTTCGCACTGCCGGCGCCGAGGGTGAACGGCTGGTCCCACGCGGCGCCCAGACCGTTCAGCAACAGCCGCGACGCGTCGCCGATCCAGGCATTGCCGTTGCCGAAGGCGAGCGAATAGCCGGCGACCATCCACACCACGCTGACCAGCGCGCACAGGCTGAACGACTGCATCATGATGGCGAGCACGTTCTTCTTGCGCACCATTCCGGCATAGAACAGCGCCAGCCCGGGGATGGTCATCAACAGCACCAGGGCGGTGCTCATCAGCACCCAGGCGACATCGCCCGGCTCGATATGCGGCATTTCGGGACGTCCTCCGGTTCGGATCGATTCTTTGTCGCGCGCGAACAACGCCCAATGGATAACAAGAACCGTGCCACGCGCGGCGGCATATCGAGCGTCGCGGCCGGAGCCGATTTGCCGGATTGTTGGGCAGACGACTTTGCCGCCGATCCAGGCATTTGCCCGGATCCGCGAAGCAGAACCCGGAAAATCGACTGCCCATTTGTTGATCAAGCGGTCGGAGCGATATGAACCAACGAAACGACCGGCGCCGCGGCGAACCGGCCGGACCGCTGCGCGTGGCGCGGGGTCGCGAAGACGGCGCCGCGGCCCCCCGGCAGGTCGGTGGCGCCCGGGCCTGCGGCACGGCCAGCGGCCACGGGTCGATCCACTGGCTCGGCCGCGGCGCCCTGGCCTTACCGAGGCAACACGTCGGTTGCCAGCACCAGCTTGCCGGCGACCTGCCCGGCTTCCAGGCGGCGCAGACCGACCGCCACGTCGCCGAAGCCGTAGACCGCGTCGATCACCGGAGCGATCCGCCCGGCCGCCAGCAGTTCGAACAGCTCGTGCTGCACGCGCGCCACCCAGGCCGGCGTGCGATCGCGATAGTCGGACCATTGCAGCCCGAGGACGCCGATGTTCTTGACCAGCAGGTAGTTGGCCCGCGCCACCGGGATGCGTCCGCCGACGAAACCGACCACCACCAGCCTGCCGCACCAACTGAGTGCGCGCAGCGCGGCGTCGAACACGTCGCCGCCGACCTGGTCGATCACCAGATCGACGCCCTGCCCGCCGGTCGCGGCGTGGACCTGCGCGCGCAGGCTGTCGCGCAGATCGGGCGCGGCCAGGTCGATGATGGCGTCGGCGCCGTTGGCGCGCAGCAGCGGCGCCAGCGCCGGCTTGCGGATTCCCGCCAACACCGTCGCCCCCAGCGCCTTGGCGAGTTGCACGGTGGCCAGCCCGACCCCGCCGGCGGCGGCGGTCACCAACACCAGCTCGCCCGGCCGCAGCTGGCCGCGCGCCACCAGCGCGAAATGCGCGGTCTGGTAGACCAGCCCCATCGCCGCCGCGGTCTCGAACGCCACGCTGTCGGGAATCCCCCAGGTGCCGGCGGCAGGCGCCAGCACGCGCGCCGCATAGCCGCCGTGCTCCAGTTGCGCCATCACGCGCTGACCCACCGCCAGGTGCCGCACGTCGGGGCCAAGCGCCGCGATGCGGCCCGCCACCTCCTTGCCCGGAATGAACGGGCATGGCGGCAGGTTCTGGTAGCGTCCCGAGATGACCAGCAGGTCCGGGTAGTTCATTCCGGCCGCGGCGACGTCGATCGCCACCTCGCCCGGCCCGGGCGGCGGCACGGCAACGCGATCCGCCACCAGCGCCTCGGGCCCGCCATGCGCGCGCACCACCAGCGCAGCGAACCGCGGCCCGGCGTCCATCGCGCCGTCGGCGCCCACGCTTCGCATGGCGGGCCGGCTCATGCGCGCGGCCCGCGTTGCGCGAAGCTGCGGCCGATCAACTGGCGGTGCACCTGGTTGGTCCCTTCCCAGATCTGCGTCACCTTGGCGTCGCGCATCAGCCGCTCCGCCCGGTGGTCGCGCGTGTAGCCGTAGCCGCCGTGCATCTGCACGCAGGCATCGGCCATGCGGCTGGCGAGGTCCGAGGCGCGCAGCTTCGCCATCGACGCCTCGATGCCGAAATCGCTCTCGCCGTCATCGACCAGGGCGGCGACGTAGTCCAGCCACGCCTCCGCCATCGCCAGCTCGGTCGCCAGGTCGGCGAGCATGAACTGGTTGCCCTGGAAATCGATCACCCGCCGCCCCGACTGCCGGCGCGCGTTCATGTAGTCCACCATGTCGGCGAAGGCGGCGCGCGCGATCCCCAGCGCGTGCGCCGCGATCGAGGGGCGCGAGCGATTGAGCGAGGCGAACAGGATCGCCAGCCCGTCGCCCGGCCGGCCGAGCAGATTGGCCCGATTGACGCGCATCCCCTCGAAGGCGATGGCGGCGGTGGAGGAAGCGCGATGGCCCATCTTCTCCTCCAGCCGCAGCACCGACAGGCCCGGCGTCGCGCGCTCCATCACCAGCACCGAGATCGCCGCCCGCGGATCCTCGATGCCGTCCCACTTGCCGAACACCAGCAGCAGCTCGGCCACGTCGCCGTTGCTGATGAAGACCTTGCCGCCATCGACGACGATGCTGTCGCCGTCGGCGCGAAACCGCGTGCGCATGCCGGTGGCGTCGGAGCCGGCCTCCGGCTCGGTGATCGCCAGCGCCCCCAGCCCGCCCGCGGCGATGCGCGGCAGCAGCCGCGCCTTCTGTTCCGCGGTGCCGAACGCGACCAGCGGCCCCATGCCGTGGAACGTGGTCGAGTAGATCAGGCCGGTCGAGGCGCAGGCCTCCGCGATGGCGCTGACGCATTCCAGGTACAGCCGATAGCGCATCGGCGTGCCGCCATAGGCTTCCGGCACGAACAGCCCGTTGAGCCCCATCGCGTTGATCGCCCGGATGTTGTCCCACGGGAACGCGCCGGAGCGGTCATACGCCGCGGCGTTCGGCGCGATCGTCGTCGCGCACAGCCGGCGCACCTGGTCGAGCACGAGGCGCTCGTCCTCGCTCCAGTGGCGCCGACGTTCCAGCCGTTCGAATACGGTCATGGCTGGTTGCACGAAGGAAAGTCGTGCATGATCGGCTGGAGCCTGTCCTCGGGCCGGCCATGACGGGACGAGGGGCCATGATGGGATGGGCGTCGATGACGGGGCGAGCAGTCGTGATCTCCGTCGAATGGCCAATTCATTTCTACACGGCACCAAATGTGCATCAGACCGCTCCCTCGCCGCCCGCTCGGCTTCGCACCGCAAGCGGGGTCAGTTCGCCGCGCGCCACCTGGGCCTGGATCTCGCGCTTGAGGATCTTGCCGCTGGCAGTGAGGGGAAACGCCGCCATCGGCAGGATATATTCCGGCATGTCGTAGCGCGACAGCCCTTCGGCGGCGAGGTGGGCCAGGATCGCATCCGGTTCGATCTCGCCGACCACCGCCAGGCACACAAGCTCCCCCAGCCGCTCGTCCGGGACGGCGAACGCGGCGGCGGCGCGGATCGCCGGGTTGCGCACCGCGCGCGCCTCGATGTCCGCGGGGTGGATGTTGTGCCCGCCGCGGATCACCAGGTCCTTGGAGCGGCCGAGGATGGTCAGGTTGCCCGCCGCGTCGAGCCGGCCGAGGTCGCCGGAGAGGAACCAGCCGTCGCGGTTGAAGCTCTCCCCCGTGGCGCGCTGGTTGTCGAAATAGCCGAGCATCAGGGCGGCGCCACGGCCGCCGATTTCGCCAGCCTCGCCGGGGCCGAGGCGACGGTCGCGGTCCGCCGGGTCGAAGATCGCCACCTCGTAGCCCGGGCCGCCGCGCCCGCAGGTGGCGATGGCGATCTCGGGCGGATCGCCCGGATGGGTGTACTGGTGCGAAGAATTCTCGGTCATGCCGTAGATGTTCTGCGGCGCGATGCCCTGCCTGGCGAAACCTTCCGCCACCACCGGCGGGATCGGTGCGCCCGCCATGTAGAAGATGCGCACCTCGCCCAGCTTGGCGATGCCGCGCGCGCGCTGCTCGGCCAGCACGTCCATGGCGTGCGTCGGCACGCCCATCACGTAGGTGGCCCGCGTCTCGATCAGCCAGTCCAGGCGCGAGAGGCCGGCGGGGGGTTCGCCGATGTTGAACATCCCGCCGCAGACCAGCCATTGCGCCACCGCAACCCAGGCGATGTGGTGCGACAGCGGCGACAGGCTGAGCACGCGCGTGGTCGCATCCTGCCCCCAGTCGCGCGCCAGGTCGCGCGCGTTGGCCAGCAGCGTGTTGTCCGAATGCATGACGCATTTCGGCAGTCCCGTCGTGCCCGAGGTGAACGCCAGATAGACCACGCTGTCCGGATCGCTGCCCGGCGGTCCCGCGGCGGCGCCGGGGCGCGGGAAACTGTCCGGCGTCAGCACCGCTTCCAGCGCACCGACGCCGGCAAAGCGCGCCACCGGATCGGCCAGCCGGTCCGCGCCCCAGCCCGGCTCGGTGAGCAGCAGCTTGCTGCCCAGCGCCTCGACCAGCGCCGCCACGTCGCCCGACGCGTGGGTCCGGTGCAGCGAGGGGTTGCAGGCGATGCGCTCGCGCGCGCAGGCCAGGAAGGCCACCAGCACCTCCAGCCGGCTGTTCATCCAGATCGAGACGCGATCGCCGCCGACCAGGCCGAGGCCGCGCAGCTGCGCCGCGGTGCCGTCCACCCAGGCCAGCAGCGCACGCCAGGTCAGGGTGCGCGTGGCGTCGCGCGCGGCGGCCTCGTCCGGCCGGGCGGCGGCATGGGCGGCGAGCAGGTGGTACAGCGTCTGCTCGCGCCAACTGCCCTGCGCGTAGTAGCGCCGGGCCGCCGCGGGGTGGTGCAGGGTGAGGAAGGGCCGCATCGGTGTTTTGTTCCGTCCGCGATCAATGGTCGAATGTTGACGTGCCGGGGCCGCCGGATTGCCGCCGGCGCGCATCCCCGATCCCGGCCACATCATAGCCGAACCAGTCCGCCAACACCGCCTCGCTGTCCAGGGGGCGTTGGTTTGAGGGGTCGCCCGGCGGCCCGGTGGGCCGGATGGCTGCATTTGGCCGGTGTCGCCGCCTTGGCTTGGCTGCCCACGCTGGTCTTTCGGGAATCGCGGCAACGCGGGAAAGTAAGTAATCAAGCGGACACAGAGTTGCACAGAGGGCACACAGAGTTGCACAGAGAAGTATTTCTTGGCGCTTCGCGCTGATGACGGATGTGCAGACAAGAATATCTTGCGCGCAGCGCCATTTGCCTTCTCTGTGCAACTCTGTGGACACTCTGTGCAACTCTGTGTCCGCTTGATTACTTGCTTGCCTTGCTTGATTTGCTTGCCGCGCGGTGGCGCCTTCAGCCTGATGGGCCGCGATCAGGATTGAGGGCGACCCAGTACACCTCGAAAAGGACTACGCAGCCTGGCCAGGGCGCATCTCGAAGCGGCAATCATTGGACGTTGCCATGGCCTCCGCCAAGGCGTCGGCAGCGCCCTCGGTTGCGCGGCGGAACCGGTCCCGCACCAGGCGGCCGCGCCGGGCATTCAGGCGTGCGAGAACCGCGGCGTCTCCTTGGCGAAGAACGCCCGCACGCCTTCGCGGCAATCCGCCGTGCTGAACGCCTGGTCGCTCAGCGCGAGGGTCCGGGCCACCGCCTGGTCCTCCGTCGTGTCGAACGACAGGTCCACCGCGGTCTTGCAAAGCTGCAGGGCACGACTGGGACGTTCCGCCAGGACCGCGGCCATCTCCTGCGCCGTGCGCAACCCCTGTCCGCGCGCCACCACGCGGTTGACCAGACCCCACGCCAGCGCGGTCGCAGCATCGATCGGCTCGCCGAGGAACATCATCTCCTTGGCGCGGCCCTCGCCGATGCGCCGCGTGACCCGGACGGTGCCGCCGCTGCCGGGGAACACGCCAAGCTTGATTTCCGGCAGGCAGAGCCGCGCCTGCTGCTCGACGACAATGAGATCGCAGCACACCGCCAGCTCCAGGCCGCCGCCGAAGGCCAGCCCGCACACCGCCGCGATGGTCGGCTTCGGGAAATCATCGAGCGCGCTGTAGGTCGCGTTCTCCCGCGCCAGCTTGTTCGGGACGACCTGGCCGGGGCCCATCATGCGCGCGAACTCGGTGATGTCGGAGCCGGCGCAAAAGGCCCGCTCGCCGGCCCCGGTCAGCACCACCACCCGCGCCGCGTCATCCTGCGCCAGCGCGTCGAGCCTGCGGGCGAGCTGGCGCGTCAGTTCGAGCGTGACGAGGTTGAGCGGCGGATTGTCGAGCGTCAGCGTCGCGATGCCATCGCGAATCTCGCAGCGGACCAGTTCCTCACTCATGTGGCCTCTCCCTTGCAGAACCGGCGCGCTGACGCTGGTGTGGCGCGCGCGCCCGGAAGTCCGCGAGCAGACCCATCGGCCGGTCGCGGAACAGCCTTGCGTCCATCTGCCGCAGCCCAGGCGACACCTGCACCGGGAATTCTATCCGGGCAAGCACATGTTCTTCGAGCGAAATGCCCGCGGCGATCTCGATCAGCCGCAAGCCCTCGGCGGTGAGTTCGAAAACCGCCCGGTCGGTGATGAACAGCACCTGCTGGCCGCGCTCGCGCGCATATGTCCCATTGAACGTCAGTTGCTGGACCCGACGCCGCCATTTCGCGATCGTGCCATCCTGGTCGAGCGTCAGTCCGCCGATCCCGTCCGGGCGGATGCGCAGGCCGCCGGTGGTCAGGCTGCCCGAGAACACCACCTTGCGCGCGCCCTGGCTGATATTGATGAAGCCGCCAGGGCCGTTGATCGACTTGTCGTAGCGGCTGACGTTGACGTTGCCCGCCTGGTCGACCTCGGCGAAGGAGAGGAAGGCGACATCCAGGCCGCCGCCGTCGTAGAAGTCGAACTGGTCGGGCTGGTGCGCCATCATCTCGAAGTTCACGCCCGCCCCGGCATTCTTGCCGCCCGCCGGCACCCCGCCAATCAGGCCTTGTTCGACGGTCAGGGTCAGATCGCGGTAGAACCCCTCCTCGGCCGCCACGGCCGAGACCCCGTTGGAGACGCCGAAACCCAGATTGACCACCGCGCCCGGGCACAACTCCATCGCCGCCCGCCGCGCGATCACCTTGCGGATGTCGAACGGAATCGGCTGGATCTCACGGTCGGGCACCCGCAGCTTGCCCGCGAAGGCGGCACTGTAGGCGGTCTGGTAAGTCTGCCGCTGATCCGGCGCGACGATGACGTAGTCAACCAGCACGCCGGGGACCTCCACCTCCCTGGGGTTGAGGCTTGCCGCGGCGGCCAGACGTTGCACCTGCGCGATGACAATGCCGCCGTGCAGATGCGCCGCCGCGGCGAGGGAAAAATTCTCGCCGCGGAACGCCTCGTCCTCCATGGAAATGTTGCCGCGTTCGTCGGCGGTCGTGCCACGGATCACCGCGACGTTGATGGGAAACGCGCGATAGAGCAGGAATTCCTCGCCGTCGATGGTGACGAGCTTGACCAGATCCTCGGTGGAGCGCGGGCTCTGCCGGCCGCCGCCGTGGCGCGGATCGATGAAGGTGTGCAGCCCGGTCCGGGTCAGCAGGCCCGGCCGGCCCGCCGCGATGTCGCGGCAGAGCTGGGCCAGCACGCCCTGCGGCAAGGTATAGGCTTCGATCCGGTCGGCGATCGCCAGGGCGGCGATGGCAGGACAATTGTTGAAGCCGCCGCTGATCACCCGGCGCACCAGGGTCGGGTCCGCGAGCTTGTTGAAGCCCGTGCTCTGCCAATCGCCGAGCGAAACGGAACTCGCAAGCGTCAGGCCGCGAGGCTCGCCGGTCGCGGCATACCTGTCGCGCAGCGCATCGATCAGCGCCTCGGGCACCGCATGCCCGCCGCCCGATCCGCCGACATAGACGCAGTCGCCGTCCCGAACGAGACGCGCCGCTTCACCGGGACTGACGATTTGCATGGGCCTGGCTTCGGATTCCGCTGCGACAGGGCGCCAGTTCGACGGCGTCTCACGCCGCCTCGTTGGGCACCCATTTCAGGATGTGCTCGCCCGCCGCGACGAGATCGCCATGCTGGTTCGAGACCGAAATCTCCGACCGCGACCGGCGCCGGGCGGGATCGATCTCCTTGATCCGGTAGCGGACGGTGATCGTGTCGCCGATAAACACCGGCCCCAGGAAGCGGATCTTGTCATAGCCGAGGGAAACCGCGGTCTCGGTCGCGCTCATGCCGGCGTGCACCTCGATCATCTTGGTCGAGGCGGTGGACATGAAGCCGACCATCAAGGCGCCATGCGCGATCCGGTGGCGGTATTTGGAGCGGCTCATCACCTGTTCGTTCACGTGGTTCGACGACAGATCGCCGGTGAGCCCGGCGAACAGGTAGATGTCGGCCTCGCCGACGGTCTTGGAGAATTCGACCTCCTGGCCCGGGGTCACGTAAAAATCCGCCATCTTCGTCTCCTCGATCAGTCTGCGGCAAAGGCAACCTGGGACGCGAGCAGCTCATGGATTTCCGCGTCGCGGAAGCCGGCTTGCTGCAGCACGTCGCGCGTATCGGCCCCGGGGCGCAGCGCGAAGGCGCAAGCCTCCGGCAGCTTGCCGTCGTAGCGCATGGGATGGTTCAGCAGCTTGATCGTCTCGCCGTTGACCGCGACGTCGCGGAACGTCTGATTGTGCTGCACCTGCCGGTTGTCGAGCAGATCGTCGAAGTCTTCGACCCGCGCATACCACAGCCCCGACGCGTCGAAGGCGGCCGCGATGTCGGCGAAGCGGCGGGACTCGAGGGCTTCGGCGATGACGCCAGCGATGGCATCGCGCTCGCGATAGGCGTTGTGGCCGGCCAGGCCGCCGAGCTCGGGACATTCCAGCGCAGCCGCCAGCTTTTCCAGATCGTTCAGCGATAGCGCGACATGGCCGTCGGCAACGCGGTAGATCCCGTACGGGGCCGCGTGGAACCAGCTCCCGAGGTGCGAACCACGTTGCAAAACGTCCCGGTTGGCGCCGCTGGCATAGTAGGTGACGAGGGATTCCATCTGAAGATCGATCCCGGCACCGAGCAGCGTGCTCTCAACCCGCGTCCCTTCGCCGGTACGCAGCCAGCGCGCATAGGCCCCGGCCATGCCGAGGGCGAGCAGCGCGGCGCCGTGCTGGTCGGCGGCGGCGCAGCCAACGGCGACCGGTCCGCTCGCTGCGTTGCCGGTGCTGGAAGCGAGCCCCGACATGGCCTGGATCAGCAGGTCCTGCCCCGGACGCGCGGCGTAGGGACCGGTCGCCCCGTAGCCGCTGGCGGTGGCGTAGATGATGTCCGGCTTGCGCGCCCGAACCGCCTCGTAGCCAAGGCCGAGCCGGTCGAGCGTTCCCGGCCGAAAATTCTCCGCCAGCGCATGGCTCGCTGCCAGCAGGCGAAAGATGACCTCACGGGCCTCGGGCTTCTTCAGGTCGAGCGCCAGGCTCCTTGCATTGCGGTTGGCGCACAAGAAGAAGGCGCTGACGCCGCCAACCCTGACGCAGTCGGCACCGCTCCATTGCCGCTCGAAGCCACCTTGCGGCGGCTCTATCTTGATCACGTCGGCTCCCATGTCCGACAGGTACTGCATGGCTGCGGGACCTTGCAGGAAGTGGCAAAAACTGACGATCTTCATCCCGTCGAGCAGCAAGTTTTCCCCCGCTACGGCACAACGCCGACATAGCTGAGCCTGGCATTGCCAGGCCGTCTGCACAACCGCCGGTGCAGCGGACCGACGCGGCGGCCCGGCCTTCGCCGGCCAGGCTCCGACCATGACGGCCAGACAATGTCATGCGGCCAAAACGACAATTGCCGGTCGCTCGCGACCCGCGATTGACGCTCGGCCGGATCGTCATACACTCCGACGCTTCACGCGGGCGCCGCCAGAGAAGCCGCCGGGCGAAGGTGAGGAGACAGTCCGTCGATGAGGTTCGTCCTCACGGCCGAGCAGCAGTCCATGCGCGATGCGGTGCAGCGCCTGGTGGACCGCACGATCCAGCCGGCACTCGATACGCACGACCGCAACGCACCACTGCCGAAGCCGGTGTTCCTGGCGATCCTGGGCAAGCTGGCGGAGCTGGGGCTGCCCGCCGCGCGCCTGCCGGAAGCGGCGGGCGGGCCGGGGATCACCATGCTGGACTACGGGATCGCCTTCGAACCGATCCCGGCGCCCATCGCGGTCTCGCTGGTCGCCCAGGAGGCGACCATCGCCCGGCTGCACGCCGAATGCACCGACCAACAGCGCGACCGTCTGCTGCCCGGGCTGATCGCCGGCCGCCAGATCGCCTGCACCGGCTCGACCGAGCCCGACACCGGGTCCGATCCGCGCGGCGTGCGCACCCGGCTGACCCGGCGCGGCGACCGATTGCTGCTGAACGGGCGCAAGATGTGGATCACCAACGTTTCGGCCTGCGACCTGATCATGGTCACCTGCCTCGACCAGCGCGACGGCGGCGGCGCCAAGGTGGTGAAGGTCGTGGTCGAGCGCGACCGCTCGCCGTTCGAGGCGAACGAGATCGCCACCATCGGCCTGCGCCAGGGGATGCTGGGCGAATGCCTGTTCGAGGACTGCGTCATTCCGCCGGAGAACGTGATCGAGGCGCGGCAAGGCGGCACCGAGGTGCTCAAGGCAAGCTGGGGCGTCAACCGGCCGTTGTTCGGCCTGGTCGCGGTGGGCCTGGCGCAGCGCGCCTATGACATCGCGCGCGACTACGCCTTGCAGCGCCGGCAGTTTGGCAAGCCGATCGCGGCGCATCAGCTGGTGCAGAAAAGCCTGTCCGACATCGTCACCGCCATCACCGCGAGCCGGTTGCTGTGCTACCACGCGCTGGCGCTGGTGGACCTTGGCCAGGACGCGGCCGGGGCGGCGGCGATGGCGAAACGGTTTGCCCAGGGCGAATGCCAGAACGCGGTGTTCCAGGCGATGAACCTGCTCGGCGCGATGGGATTGTCGGAAGAGGCGCGCATCGAACAGCTCTATCGCGACATCAGAATGATCCCGGTGCCCGATGGCACCAACGAGATCCTCGCACTGATCCACGGCCGCGAACTGACCGGCATGGAGGCGTTCCGTGGGACCCCGCCGCGTGGCTGACCCCGACGCCGCGTCGTCCGGCAGCGACGCCACGCTGACCGGCCTGGTCGTCGTCGAACGCGGCACGCGACTGGCGACCGCTGCGGTCGGCCACCTGCTGGCCCGCCTCGGCGCGCAGGTGCTGCGGCTGGAAACCCCGCAGCAGGCCCGGCAATTCGATGCGGCGCCGCTGAACCAGCGGATGCTGCGCGGCGGGGGCAAGCAGCGCATCGTGCTGCACGACGACGTGGCGGCGACCTGGCGGCACTGCCGGGCGATCGCCGACGTGCTGCTGCTCGATCCGCCGGCACCGGAAGCGCCGGATGGCGCGATCCTGCGTGCGCTGCTGGCCGATGGCGTGGCTGCGCAGAAGATCCTGTGCGTCGTCTCGCCGTCCGGCCTGGATGGCGGCGAAGCCTGGCGCGACGCCCCGGAGCCGCTGCTCCAGGCGTTGGGCGGCGGCATGTCGGTGACCGGGCACGAGGGCGGGCCGCCCGAGTTCGTGCGCATTCCCGTCGTCGAGCTCAGTGCGGCGGTGACCGCCACCGCCGCGGTCCTCGCGGCGTTGCTGGTGCGCCGGCGTGATGGCGTCGGCCAGCTGATCGACCTCAGCCTGATCGAGGTCGCGGCCGACCAGCTTCGCGTGCACCTGCCGCTGCTGGAACTGGACGGCCCGCACGAGTTCCGCCAGGGCTGCCGGCATCCGCAGTGCACGCCGTGGAACGTCTATCGGGCGAATGACGGCTGGGTGCTGATCTGCTCGACCAGCGATGCGCAGTGGCACGCGCTGCTGGAGCTGATCGGCCGGCCCGAACTGAAGCCGGACCCGCGGTTCGCCCGCAACTTCATGCGGCGGGCACTGGCCGACGAGATCGACGTTCTGGTGCAGGAATGGGTTGGCGCGCACCCTATGCGCGACGTGGTCGCGGCCGTCGGCGCCGTGGGCATTCCGGCCGGGGAAGCCCTGGGCATCCCCCAGGTGCTGGCCGATGCGGTGCTGCGCCAGCGCGGCACGGTGCAGGATCTCGCGCCGGGCCAGCCGGGGTTCGCCGGCGCGCTCGGGCTGAGCCGTGGTTTGGCGCAACGGGTGGCGACGCTGACGCCGGCAACCCCGCCGGCAACGGCGATCACGCCGACGCTGCCTGCCGTCTCGCCGCCCTGGCCATCCGTGCCCCCTGCCGCGGCGCAACGCGCGCCCGCCGCACCCTTGGCCGGCATGCGGGTCATCGAAATCAGCCGCTATACCGCCGGCCCGCTCGCCGGGATGCTGCTGGGCAGCCTCGGCGCGGAGGTGATCAAGATCGAATCGCCGGGCGGCGAGGAGACGCGCCGCTGGCTGCCGCAACACGGCGGCGCCAGCGGCTACTTCATCAACCACAACGCCGGCAAACGCTCGGTGGTGCTCGATCTCCGCCGCACCGACCATCAGGGGCAGCTCGCGTCGCTGGTGGCGGGCAGCGACGTGCTGCTGCAGAACCTGCGGCCGGGCGTCATGGAGCAGATCGGCCTCGGCGCCGAAGCGGCGACCGCGCGGTATCCGCGCCTGATCCACGCGACGATTTCGGGGTTCGGCCTGGGCGGGCCGGAACTGCCGGCGCTCGACACGGTGATCCAGGGGCTTGGCGGACTGACTTCGCTGATCGGCACGGGCGAAACGCCGTGCCGCATCGGCTGCTCGATCGCCGACCAGGCGTCCGGCCAGTTGACGGCGCTGGCGGTCCTGGCGGCGCTGACGCAACGGGAACGGTCCGGCCGCGGTCAGATCGTCGACATCGCGATGTGCGACGCCATCGCCTGGCTGACGCAACTCGCCTGGCCGGACGGACACAGTGCGATCGGCGCGTGCTCGCGCTGGCCGGCGCGGGACGGTTGGGTTGCGGCAGCGGCGACCGAAGCGGCGGTTCGTGCCGTCATCGGCACGCAGGACACGGCGTCGCACACCCGCGCGGAGCTGGTGGACCAACTGGCACGGCACGCCATCCAGGCGGCCCCTGTGCTGGAGCCGGCGGAAGCCTTCGCCCAGCCCGTGATCACCCGTCGTCGCTCGATCCACGACGTTGCCGCCGGCGACGACACCGCGCGCATGCTGGCCATGCCGTTCGGCTTGACCGCCACCCCCGCCCTGCGCCCCCGGCGCATGCACGCGCTGGGCGAGGACAACGCCGCACTGCTGCCCCACGCGCCGGCGCGGCGGGCCACCGCATGAGCCAAGCCGCCACCGCAGCGAAACCCTTGCCGCTGCGGGGCGTGCGCGTGCTGGATTTCAGCCGGCTGCTGCCTGGCCCCTGGGCCACGCAGATGCTGGGCGAATTCGGCGCCGAGGTGATCAAGATCGAACAGCCGGTCAGCGGCGACCCCAGCCGGCACAACCGGCCGCAACTGGCCACGCACAGCTACTATTTCCACGCGATGAATGCGTTCAAGCGCAGCATCACGCTCGACCTTGCGCAGCCGGCGGGACGCGCGATCGCGCATCGGCTGGTGCAGCGCGCGGATGTCGCGGTCGAATCGTTCCGCCCCGGCGGCACGGCCAAACTCGGCCTGGACTATCCGACGCTGCGCGCGATCAATCCGCGGCTGATCTACTGCTCCATCACCGGTTTCGGCCAAACCGGGCCGCTGTCGCACGTCGCCGGCCACGACCTGGTGATGCAGGGGCTGACCGGGCTGATGGGCACCGCGCTGGAACGTTGGAACCCCCCTGCCCCGCCCGGCTTCCACGCGGCCGATTTCGCCGGCGCGCTGTATGCGATCATCGGCATCCAGGCGGCGCTCGCACAGCGCGCCCAGAGCGGCGAAGGCTGCGAGATCGACCTCGGCATGTTCGAGGCGCTGTTCAACATGTGCGTCATCCCGCTCAGCTCGCCGATGGCGCGCATGGCCGGGCACAGCGGCCTGCCGAAGATCGAATCGTTCGGCGCCAATCCGCGCTACGACACCTATCGCAGCAAGGACGGCAAGCCGGTGGCGGTGTCGTTGCTGGAGACGCGGTCGTGGACCGCGTTCTGCACCAGCATCGGGCGCGCGGACCTGATCGCGGAAAACGAAACGCTTGCCGACCGGCTGAGCGCGCACGGCCCGCACGAGGCGAAATACCGCGAGGCGCTGACGAATTTTTGCGCGGCGCACAGCTGGGCCGAGATCATGCAGCGCCTGGAGGCGACCGGGATCACCATCAGCCCGATCTGCACGCCGGACGAGGCGGTGAAGCTGCCGCACGTCGCGGCGCGCGGCCTGATCAACGTGATCGACCATCCGCTGGAGGGCGACGTGCCGCATCTGGTCAATCCGCTGGCGCGGGCCGGGCTGGCGCAAGCGGAACACGGCCCGGCGCCCGATCTCGGCGAGCACACCGACGCCATCCTGGGCGAGCACGGCTACACACCGGCGCAGATCGCGGACTTGCGCCGCGACGGCATCGTCTGATGCGGGGGACGCCATGATGGACGCTGACAACGGTCGGATCATCGGCAACTACATCGAAACGGTTGGCACGCGCAGCCTGCCGCGCGAGGTGCTGGACGCCGCGCGCCTTTGCCTGGCCGACTGGATGAGCGTGGCGATCGGCGCCGGCGACGAGCCGGCAGGACGTATCGTGCGCGACACGATCGCCCGCTGGCGCAGCGCGGGGCGCGCGAGCGTGCTGTTCGGCGGCACCGCCGCGGCGCCGATGGCGGCGCTGGCCAACGGCACGCTCGCCCACTGCCTGGATTTCGACGACACCTATGTCGAGGCGGTGACGCACACCAGCGCGCCGGTCTGGGCCGCGACATTGGCGCTCGGCGAGGAAATCGACGCCGACGAGGCCGCCATGCTGGCCGCCTTCGTCACCGGCTTCGAGGTGGCCGCGAGGGTCGGCCACGGGCTGGGCCAGGGCGTCACCGCGCGCGGCTGGCACGGCACCGGCGTGTTCGGCCGGCTCGGCGCCGCGGCCGCCGCCGCCGCGCTGCTGAAGCTGGACGCCGCCCGCGCGCTGCACGCGCTGGGCCTGGCCGCCACCCAGACCAGCGGCCTGACCGCGTCGTTCGGCACCATGGCCAAGCCGTTCCACGCCGGCAAGGCGGGCATGGACGGCGTGCTGTCGGCGCAGCTCGCCGCCGGCGGAATGGTCGGCGCCACCACGCTGCTGGAACCGGGCGGCGGGCTCGACAATGCCGTGATCCAGGACCGAAGCCTGAAGATCGCAGCAGCGGATTTTTCCGGCTGGCGGATCCTGCGCAACAGCTTCAAGCCCTATGCCGCGTGCCATCTGATCCATCCCTCGATCGACGCGGCGCGCGGCCTGCGCGCGCAGGGCCTGGACATCGCGGCGGTGCGCGCGGTGCGGGCCGATGTCGGTGCGCTGGCGGCACAGGTGACCGGGCAGACGAACGGCCGGCCGCAGACGCCGCTGGCCGGGAAATTCGACCTGCGCTACTGCGTCGCGCTGGCGCTGCACGATCGCGACGTGTCCGCCGCCGATTTCCGCGCGGACTGGACACTGGAGCCGGAGATCGCCGCACTCGCCGGGAAGATCACCGTCAGTCCACACCCCGACATGGGCTTTGCCTCCGCCACGCTGGCCGTCGAAACCGACCGGCAGGACCGCCTCACGACGTTTGTTCCGGTGGCCAAGGGCCATCCCGGCAACCCGATGTCGTGGGATGACATGCGGCGAAAGTTCGACGGGCTGGTCACGCCGTGCCTCGGTGATCGCAGCGCCGACCTGTTCGAATTGCTGCGCGGCTTCGGCGGCGGCGGCGCACTGCCGGCGATCCGCGACCTGCTCGGGGGGCTGCACGCATGGAGCTGAATCTGGCCGGCAAGGCGGTGCTGATCACCGGTGCCGGTAGCGGCATCGGCCAGACCATCGCGCGCGCCTTCGCCCGCGAAGGCGCCGTCGTCGCGGTGAACGACATCACCGCGGACGCGGTCAACGCGACCATCGCACTGATCGAACAGGATGGCGGACGCGCGCTGCCGGCGCTGTGCGACATCGGCAGCCTGGCAGCCGTTACCGGAATGGTCGCGGCGCTCGCGGCGCAGGGACTGCGGCCCGACATCCTGGTGAACAACGCCGCGGTGCTGCTGGCCAGCGCGCCGTTCCTGGAAACCAGGCCGGATGATTGCGAGCGCGAGATCCGGGTGATCCTGCACGGCACGCTGAACTGCGCGCGCGCCGTGCTGCCCGGCATGGTCGAGCGGCGCTGCGGCAAGCTGGTCAACATCGTCAGCGACGCCGCGCGCGCGGGGCAGGAGCGCGAGGCAAACTATTCCGCCGCCAAGGGCGGCGTGCTCGCCTTCACCAAGTCGATCGCGCGCGAAGTGGGACGGCACAACATCAACGTCAACGCGGTCTCGCCGGCAGCGACCAACACGCCGCTGCGCCAGGGCATGTTGCGCAAGCTGGCCGAGCGGATCGGCGAGGCGGCGGTGCAGGAGCGCGAGGAAAAGATCCGCCGCGCCTATCCGCTGAAACGGATCGGCGAGACCGAGGATGTCAGCAATGCCGTGCTGTTCCTCGCCTCGGACGCCGCACGCCACATCACCGGCCAGGTGCTGAGCGTCAACGGCGGCTACAGCATGATCGGATGAACCCTGGATCGAATGGAACCGGCGTGACCCACCAGGACATTCTCTACGAAGCGTGCGACGGCGTGGCCACCATCACGATCAATCGGCCGGACCGGATGAACGCGCTGCGCGTCGGCAGCTATGACGAGCTGATCGACGCGTTGCGCCATGCCGCGTGGGATCGCGCGATCGGCGCGATCGTGCTGACCGGGGCGGGCACGCGCGCCTTCTGTGTCGGCGGTGACACCGGTGACGCCAAGTCCGAACGGCAGGGCAGCGGCATCATCGGCGTGCCGGTCGAGCAGATCCACGCCGCGATCCGCGAGGCGCCGAAGCCGGTGATCGCCAAGGTGCGCGGCTTCGCGATCGGCGGCGGCAACGTGATCGCCACGCTGTGCGACCTGACGATCGCCGGCGAAAGCGCGGTGTTCGGCCAGGTCGGGCCGAAGGTCGGCTCGGTCGATCCCGGCTTCGGCACCGCCTATCTCGCGCGCATCGTCGGTGAGAAGAAGGCGCGCGAGATGTGGTACCTGTGCCGCCGCTACACGGCGCAGGAGGCGTTGGCGATGGGCCTGGTCAACAAGGTCGTGCCCGACGCCGAGCTGGATGGCGAGGTGGATCGGTGGTGCGCCGAGATCGTGCAGCGCAGCCCGACCGCGATGGCCATCGCCAAGGCGTCGTTCAACGCCGACAGCGAATCGATCCGCGGCCTGTCGCAGCTGGGGTTCCAGGCGGTCGCGCTGTACTATGCCACGGACGAGGCCAAGGAAGCGGCGGCTTCCTTCCGGGAGAAACGCGCGCCGCGGTTCCGCGGCGGCACGAAAAGCTGACCCGGATCACCCGGGATCGCAACGACAAGGCGGAGGAAACCGACATGCGACACAGCCTGGCAGCCATTTCCCGTTCCGATACGACCAGCCCATCCCGTCATGCCGGCGAAGGCTGGCATCCACGACTTTCCTTCGTGCGAGCGGCAAAGTCGTGGCTGCCGGGCTTCGCCGCAATGACGGGGACGGGCGTCAACCGTGCCCCACGCGACGCGCTTGTTGCCCGGCGCCGCCTGACCACCATTATCGGTCGCGCCACGATCTGCCTCGCCGTGTGGCTTGCCGTCGGCACGACGGCGCGGGCGGAGCAGGAATTGCGCATCGGCCTGCCGATGGAACTCTCCGGCCGCTTCGTCGCCTTCGGCGCGCAGATCAAGCGCGGCGTCGAGACCGCCGTGGAGACGTGGAAGAAGGTGCGCGGCGACAAGGTGGCCGGACGCGACATCGTGCTGATCGAGCGCGACACGCAGTCGAACAACGCCACCACGGTTTCGGTGATGGGGCAGCTCATCAACTCCGACAAGGCCGACATCCTGATCGGCCCCGGCGGCTCGGACAGCGGCGCGGCCGCGGTGCCGCCGTGGAAGCAGGCGGCCGCCCGCCCGATCTGGATCGTGCCGGGCGTGTCCTCCACGGTGGTGGAGAAGCAGATCGGCAAGGACCCGTATTTCTTCCACACCTTTCCGTGGACCTATGACTATCACGAAACGATCGTGGCCGGCCTGAAGCAGGCACTGGGGACCGACAAGAAGGTCGCCATCGTCTATTCGGACGGTGCCTATGGCCGGGCGCATATCGAATACGCCCGCAAATTCCTGAAGGATGCCGGCTACAATATCGTCGATGAGGAGCTGATCCGCGAGAACGCGCCCGACTTCCTGCCCAGCCTGCTGAAGGTCCGCGCGGCACATCCCGACATCCTGTACACGCTGGTGCAGACCAATGACGCGGTGCTGCTGGCCAAGCAGATCTATTCCGCCAGGCTGAACATTCCCTACCTGATCGGCACCTTCCAGGCGACGCTGCCGGAATTCAGGAACGCACTCGGCGACGTGCAGGACTGCTGGACCGGCGTGAACACCTACGTCGTGGGCCTGCACAGCAAGGCGGATGCGAAAGAGCCGAAACTGTTCCCCGCCAGCGATGAATGGGAAGCCGCCTGGCGGGCGAAATACCACAAGGAGCCGGAATACATGGAAGCCGGCTCCTATATCTCCACGATGCTCGCGCTGCTGGCGGTGGAGCGGACCAACGCCACGGATCGCGACCATGTCGGCCCGGCACTGGCGGCGGCGGCGTACGACACGATCATGGGCAACAGCCGGTTCGAGCCGAGCGCGATCGCGCTGCACCAGGCGTTCGGCACGGTGGTCGACTTCCAGCTCCAGAAGCAGGGCGGCGGCTACGCCAGCGTCATCTTCTATCCGCCGGCCCGGGCCAACGGAAAGTTACAGGCGTGCCCAGCCCAATAGCCCGCGGGGCCGAAACCTGCGGGGCCGGTCGGGCGTGATCAACTTCGTCCAACTGCTGATCGACGCACTGCTGATGGGCGGGTTGTACGCGCTGATGTCGGTCGGCCTGTCGCTCGGCTTCGGCGTGATGCGGATCATCAACTTCGCGCATGGCGAGTTCGTCATGCTTGGCGCCTATGGCGCCTTCTGGGGGCTGACGCTGTGGCACATCGATCCGCTGCTCGCCATGCCGGGGCTGATCGTGCTGGGCTTCCTGGGCGGCTGGCTGCTGTTCCGCGGCGTGATCCAGTGGGCGCTGAACGCTCCGCCGCTGAACCAGATCCTGCTCACCTTCGGCATCGCCCTGGTGCTGCAGCACGTCGCCGTGGTGCTGTGGACCGGCGACGTCCGCGCGGCGAGCCCCGGCTACGCGGTCAGCACCACGATCATCGGCGACGTGTTCATCGTGCACGGCAGGCTGATCGCCTGCCTCGCCGCCGGCGTGCTGATCGCCGCATTGATGGTCTGGCTGCGCCACAGCGAGACCGGGCGGGCGCTGCGCGCGGTGGCGCAGAACCGCGACGCAGCCATCCTGATGGGCATCGACCCCGGCCGGATCTACGCGCTGGCCTTCGCGATGAGCACGGCGCTGGGCGTGGCCAGTGGCGCGATCGTCAGCTTCCTGATCAACATCACCCCGTTCATGGGATTTCCCATCCTGCTCAAGGCGGTCGCCATCGTCATCCTGGGTGGTCTCGGCAGCGTCGCCGGCACGGTGATCGGCGCTTTCGTCCTGGCGATCGGCGAAACGATGGTCGCCTATTACGTGCCTGACGGCGCCGGCTGGACCGAAGGCGTCGCCTTCGCGTTGATCGTTGCGATCCTGCTGATCCGACCGCGCGGCATCGCCGGGCAGTCGCTCGCCACATGATACCAACTGGCCGAAATGATGACTTCTTCCATCATTTTTGGCCGTTGGTATCGCGCGCCGGGTTGGCGGGCGGCGGCGCACCAAACCGAGACCCATACCAACGGTCATGCGGTATGACGGTTGGTATGAGACGCGGGTCCGCCGCGGCAACCGCTGCCGGCCTCGCCGCCGGCCTCGTCGCGTTGGCAATTCCCCTGCTCGGCACGCCGCTGCTGGTGGACATCGACTTCCGCATCTGCGCCCTGCTGATGGTGGCGGTGAGCTGGAACATGATGGCGGGCGCCGGGCTGGTCTCGCTCGGGCATTCCGCCTTCTGGGGCCTGGGCAGCTACGTCGCCATCCTGGCAGCGAACGATTTCGCCGTGCCGTTCGCTGCCTCGATACTGCCGGCGATGCTGGCGGGCGGGCTGCTCGGCGCCGGGCTGGCCCTGATCACCGGGAGGCTGCGCGGCATCTATTTCGCCATATCCACGCTGGCGGCTTCGGAAGGGCTGCGCGTGCTGGCGACGATGCTGCCCGACGTGACCGGCGGCGGCAACGGGCTCTATCTCGACAGCACGTTGTTTCCCGGCCAGACGGCGATCGGCCTGGCGGCGCCGTGCGGCGCCATCCTCGCCGCGCTGGTTGCCTGGGCGATCAGCCGCTCGCGCTATGCGTTCGCGCTACGCGCGATGCGCGACAACGAGCTGGCGTCGCAGATGCTGGGCGTGGCGCCGATCCGCTTCCGTATCGGGATCATGGCGGTCGCCGGGGCGATCGCGACGGCGGGCGGCGCGATCAATGCCTGGCACGGCGGCTATCTCGATCCGGGCGTGGCGTTCGACCTGAAGACCACCATCGATGCGCAGATCGCGCCGATCCTCGGCGGCGTCTACACGCTGCCCGGCCCGATCATCGGCGCCGTCGCCACCATCGGCTTCGAGGAACTGACCCGCGCCCTGTTCGGCGGCATGGTGGGCATCAGCCTGCTGGTGTTCGGCATCGTCCTGGTGGTGGTCGTGCTGTGCATGCCGCAGGGCATCTTCGGCCTGCTGCGCGCGCCGCCGCGCCGTGCGACGCCCCCGGTGGTCGCCCCCGGTGGCCACAATGACCGCGCTGCTGTCGCTGTCGAACATCCACGCCGGCTATGGCGAATCGCGCGTGCTGCAGGACCTGTCGCTCGAGGTCGGCGAGGGCGAGGTGGTCTGCCTGCTCGGCGCCAACGGCGCCGGCAAGACCACCACCACGCGCGTGATCGCCGGCCTGATGCGGCCCTGGAGCGGCACGATCCGCTTTGCCGGCGACGACGTCGCCTGCGTGCCCGGGCATCGGCGCGTCGCGCTCGGGATCGGCCTGGCGCCGGAAGGGCGTCAGGTCTTTCCGGACATGACGGTGCGCGAGAACCTGCTGCTCGGCTCCTATACGCCCCGCGCACGGCGCGAGCGCCCGCAGACGATACGGCTCGTGCTGGCGCTGTTCCCGCGGCTGCACGAGCGGCTGGGCCAGAAGGCGGGCCTGATGTCGGGTGGCGAACAGCAGATGCTCGCCATCGCCCGCGCACTGATGAGCCGGCCACGGCTGCTCATGCTGGACGAGCCCTCGCTCGGGCTGGGTCCGCGCGTCGTGATGGATGTCTATGCCGCGGTGGCCGCGACGGCCCGCTCCGGCATCAGCATCCTGCTGGTCGAGCAGAACGCGGAAGCCGCCCTGTCCGCCGCCGATCGCGGCTATGTGCTGGCGAACGGCGGCATCGCCGCCGCGGGGTCCGCCGCGGCGCTGCGCGGGTCCACCCTGGTGCAGGAGGCGTTTCTCGGCACCCAGCCGGCGGTCCCGCCCACGGTTACGCCATGAGCATCCTGCAGGTGGAGACTGTCACCAAATCGTTCGGCGGGCTGCGGGCGATCAGCGAGCTGTCGCTGACGGTCCAGGCCGGCCAATGCTTCGGCATCATCGGTGCCAACGGCGCGGGCAAGACGACGTTGCTCAACCTCATCACCGGCTACGACCGGCCGAGTTCGGGCAGCATCAGGTTCGCCGGCCGCGACATCACCGGCATGCCGCCGTACCGGCTTTGCCGGCTCGGCATGGGGCGCAGCTTTCAGATCGTGCAGCCCTTCGCCGAGATGACGGTGATCGACAACGTCATGACCGGCGCGCTGTTCTCGCGCAACGGGCGCGGCCGATCGCTGGCGCAGGCGCGCGCGGCGTGCGAGCGGATGCTGGACCTGGTCGGGCTGACGGCGCAGGCGCACCAGCGCGCCGGCACGCTGACGATCGGGGCCAAGAAGAAGCTGGAGCTGGCGCGCGTGCTGGCGACCGAGCCGACGCTGATGCTGCTCGACGAGGTGATGGGCGGGCTGACGCGCGGCGAGATCGAGGATTGCATCGCCACGCTGGAACGCATCAAGGCGACCGCCACGACGATCGTGATGATCGAGCACCACGTGCACGTCATCACCCGGCTGTGCGATCACGTGTTCGTCCTGGATTTCGGCCGCGCCCTGTTCGAGGGCACCCCCGCCGAGGTCGTCGCGCATCCCGAAGTGATCCAGGCGTATCTCGGCAAACCCCAGGAAAAATCATGACCTACACCACGATCGCCGTCACCCAGGACGGCCCGGCCTGCGTGATCACGCTCAACCGGCCGGAGCGGCGCAACGCGGTCAGCCTGCGCATGATGGACGAGATCATCGCCGCGGCGCAGGCGGCAGAGGCCGACGGGTCGATCCGCGCGGTGATCCTGACCGGCGGAGCGGCGTTCTTCTCGGCCGGCGCGGACCTGACCGAGGCGCTGCAGGTGCGCACCGCAACCGACGGCACGCGCTACTTCAGGTCGTGGCACCGCCTGACCTGCGGGCTGGAGGCGCTGGGCAAGCCGGTGATCGCGGCGATCGAGGGATTCTGCATCACCGGCGGATGCGAACTCGCCCTGGCCTGCGACCTCCGCATCGCCGGCGCGGGCGCCAGTTTCGCCATCACCAGTTCGCGCATCGGCACGGTGGCCGGCGCCGGCGGCACGCAGCGCCTGCCGCGCCTGGTCGGGCCGGCGAAAGCGCTGGAGCTGCTGTTCTCGGCCGAACCGATCGACGCGGCGGAGGCGTATCGAATTGGGCTGGTGAACCGGATGGTGCCCGCCGGGGAAGCGTTGGCAGCAGCCAAGGCGCTGGCCGGCGTCTATGCCGATCGCGCGCCGCTTGGGCTTGGCTTTGCCAAGCGCGCGGTCTACCGGGGGCTGCAGATGGATCTGGACTCCGGGCTGGAGCTGGAAACCTTCCTGGTCACCACGATCTACGGCACCGAAGACAAGCAGGAAGGCATCTCGGCCTTCCTGGAGAAGCGGAAACCGGCGTTCAAAGGCCGATAAGCCGGGAGCCGGCCCGGCGTGCCGGCCGGCGGTGCTGTGCCAGGACGTTCGCCGGCAGCGCACCAGGATCGCTGGGGGGTGCACGCCGCGGCGGCCTCGGTGGACGCGGCGGAACCGAACGTCCCGCCGGCGCAGCGCGAAACCGCCTCGCCCTGCCTGGCTCACCGCCCGCGCGGATCGAGCGCGTCGCGCAGGCCGTCGCCCACCAGGTTGAACGACAGCACGCACAGGAAGATCGCCAGGCCCGGAAAGATCGCCAGCCACGGCGCCTGCGACAGGAAGCGCTGCGCCGAGTTCAGCATCGAGCCCCAGGACGGATCGGGCGGCTGCTGGCCCAGCCCGAGGAACGACAGCGACGCCTCCGCAATGATCGCGGCGGCGATCGCCAGCGTGCCCTGCACCAGCAGCGGCGGCACGATATTGGGCAGCACGTGGCGCACCGCGACCCGCCAGGCGGGATTGCCGATGCGCGCGCGCCGCCTCGACATACTCGTTGCTGGCGGCATCCAGCGTGGCCGCGCGCGCCACGCGCATGAAGCGCGGCGCGGTGGAGACGCCGATGGCGATCATCGCATTGGTCAGGTCGGGGCCCAGGAAGGCGGCCAGCGCGATCGCCAGGATCAGGAACGGGCAGGCCAGCATGGCATCGACGATGCGGCTCAGCAGCATGTCGGCGATGCCGCCGGCGAAGCCCGCCAGCAGCCCGGCCGGCACGCCGATGCCGGCGGCGATCAGCACCGAAACGACGCCGGCCAGCAGGCTGGCGCGCGCGCCGAAGATCACCCGCGCGGCGACGTCGCGGCCGTTCTCGTCGGTGCCCATCCAATGCAGCGCGCTCGGCGCCTTGCGGATGGCGGTCCAACTGGTGGCGATCGGGTCATAGGGCGCGATCAGCGGCGCGAACCCCGCGACCAGCAGGAAGGCAACGATCACCACCAGCCCGGCCACTGCGATCGGGCGGTGCAGGAACCGCAGCAGCGCCAAGTGCGCCGGGCTTTGCGGCACGACGACAACGGGGGCGGTGCCGAGGGTTGTGGTGCTCATGGGTGCGCCGCGCGATACACCTCTCCCGCTTGCGGGGAGAGGTGAAAGAGCGGCGCGCTTGTTCATGCGTCGCGCAGCCGCGGATTGATCACCACGTACAACAGATCGGCGATCAGGTTCAGCATCACGAACAGAAACGCCGTCACCAGCACGACGCCTTGGACCACCGGATAGTCGCGGTTGAACACCGCATCGACGATCATCTTGCCGAAGCCGGGGATCGAGAACACCTGCTCGGTCAGCACCGCGCCGGAGAACAGCGTGCCCAGCTCCAGCGCGCCCAGCGTCACCACCGGGATCAGCGCATTGCGCAGCGCGTGGCGGATCACCACGCCCCATTCGCGCAGCCCCTTGGCGCGCGCGGTGCGCACGTAGTCCTGGTCGAGCGCCGTCAGCATGGCGCTGCGCGTGTGGCGCATCAGGATCGCCGCGATCGAGTTGCCCAGCACGAAGGCCGGCATGATCGTGGTGGCCAGCGACTGCCGCCAATCCTCGGTCAGCGGCACATAGCCCGAGGGCGGCAGCCAGCCCAGCTGCACCGAGACCAGCAGGATCAGCATGATGCCCAGCCAGAAATTCGGCGTTGACAGGCCGGCCAGCCCGACCGCGTTGGCCAGGTAGTCCCACGCGGTGTTGCGTTTCACCGCGGCGATGATGCCGGCCGGCACGCCGATCGCCACCGCGATCAGGAACGCCATCACGCTGAGCTGCAAGGTCACCGGCAGCTTCTCGGCGACGAGCTGGGCAACCGGCTCGCGGATGCGCCAGGAGTAGCCGAGATTGCCGTGCAGCAGGTTGCCCATCCAGTGCAGGTACTGCACCGGCAGCGGCCGATCGAGCCACAGCTCGGTGCGGATCTGCGCCACCACCTGCACGTCGCCGGCCTGCTCGCCCGCCATCACCATCGCGGGGTCGCCGGGCATCAGCTGCTGCAGGCAGAACACCAGCACGCTGACCAGCAGCATGGTCGGAACGATCTGCGCGATCCGCGACCCGAGTTGTCCGCGCATGGTCGCGCGCCTGCCGGCGCCGCGCTATTTGCCCATCGCCAGGCCCTGCACCCGGATCATGCCGTCCGGCACCGGGCGGAAGCCGGTGAGCTTCGCCGACATGCCGACGATGTTGTTCGGCGTCCACAGATAGGTGATCGGCAGGTCCTGCTGCGCTTGCGTCCACATCTCGGCATACAGCGCCTTGCGCTTGGCGACATCGGTCAGCCCGCGCGCCTCGTCCAGCAACTTGTCCACCGTTGCATTGCTGTAATTGCTCCAGTTGTTACCCTGCTTGCTGTGCAGAAAGGCGTAGGTGTTGCCGTCGATGTCCACCCGGCCCGACCAGCCGATCATATAGGCCTGGTAGTCGCCGGCCTTCGCCGCCGCCAGGGACGAGGCGAACTCCATCGACTTGATATGCACGTCGAACCCGGCTTCCGCCGCCATCGACTGGACCACCTCGGCGGCCTGCAACACGTCGGGGTTGTTGAACGCCAGCAGATCGAGCTTGACCGGCAGCGTCACCCCGGCCTGCTGCAGCAGCGCCTTGGCCTTGGCCACGTCGCGCGGCGGCACCTGCAGCGTTGCGTCATAGAACGGCGAGGCAGCCGGCACCGCCTGCACGCTCGGCGCATACATGTCGTTGTAGACCACCTTGACCAGCGCGGCGCGGTCGATCGCCAGGCTGAACGCCTGGCGCACCAGCGCGTTCTGGCCATAGGCGTTCTTCGCCTGCGGCCCGTTGTCCAGGTTGTTGGTGACGCCGAAATAACCCAGCCCGTCGGACACCACCAGGCGCAGCTTGGGATCCGCCTTCACCGCCGCCGCGTCGGTCGGCGCGATATACTCGGCGAGGTTGACCGTGCCGGTCTTCAGGTTGGCCAGCCGGACCGAGCTGTCCACCAGGACCTGATAGACCACGCGATCGAAATGGACGTTCTTGGCGTCCCAGTAGCCCGGGAAGCGCTCCAGCGTGACGTGGTCCTGCGCCACGCGGTCGACGAACTTGAACGGCCCGGCGCAGGACGGATGCAGGGCGAAGTCCTTGCCCTCCTTGGCCGCGACCTTGGGCGCCAGGATCATGCCGGCACGGTCGGTGAGCTGCGCCAGGAAGGCGCCGGAGGGCGCCTTCAGCCCGATGCGCAGCGTCAGCGGATCGACGATGTCGATGTGGTCGATCAGGCTGACCTCGCTCTTGCGGTAGCTGCCCGGCAGGGTGAGGTAGCGCTCCAGCGTCGCCTTGACCGCATCGGCGTCGAGCGCCTCACCGTCCTGGAACAGCACGCCCTTGCGCAGGTGGATCACCAGCGTCTTCGGGTCCGCCCATTCGTAGCCGGTGGCAAGCTGCGGCACGATGTTCAGCTTCGTGTCGATGTCGAACAGCTTGTCGCACATGCCGGCGAACACGATGCGCCCGACATAGGTGGTGGACAGCGTCGGATCCAGCGTGTCGAGGTCCTGGCGCAGCGCGATGCGCAGCGTCTGGGCGGACGCCGCCTCGGGCATGGCGATGGTCAGTGCGGAGATAGCGGTCAGCGCGAGGCCGGCCCAAAGAGTGCGTCGCATGGTCATGCAGTCCCTGTCGGTGGTTTTTGGTTGCGGTCCGGTCGGAAGTTGCGCGCGGTCGGGGTGCCGGGTCAAACCGGCGGCCGGCCCTCCCGCGCGATGGCGGCATCGATCACCGCGCGGTCGAACACGCCGCATGGGCTGTCCGTCCCGGGCAGGAAGCGGCGGAACACGGCGAAGCGCTCCAGGCTGACGCGATGCAGCCGGCGCAGCTCGGCCAGCGGATCGGGATGGTCGTCGGCGCGGATATCGAGATCGGGATACGGGTCGCGGGTGCAGATCTTCAGCGCGGCGGATTGCTTGCCGCGCTTGTCGCCGCCCGCCGCCTCGCCGGCCTCCAGCGCCGTCAGCAGCCGCTCCGCCAGGCTGCCCGTGGCGCGCTGGAAGGCGGCCAGGGTGGCCGCGACCACCGCCGGCCCGGCCAGCATGTTGCCGGCGACCGAGACGTCCTGGCCGCGCACCGCGCCGCACCAGCTAACGCAGTCCGCGCCGGTGTGCTGCGCGATGCGTCCGGCGGCGTCGATCATGTGCAGTTGCCGATGCCCCCGCCCGGCATCGCCCGCCAACAGGGCGGCCCCGACGGCCTCGGGCGCCGCGCCGGCGCGCAGCCGCGCCATGCCGTGCACCGCGTACATCGGGTTGATCAGCGCCTGGGTGGCGAGCGCGGCGACGCCGCCCTCGACGTGGATGCACAGCGCGCCGACCGCGAAGAACCGCGTCGCCACCGCCGCGCCCAGCGCCCCGGTGGCGGGATCGCGCACCAGGATGGACCAGGTCATGGGAGGCATTCCGTGATCACGCCCTATCCTTGCCGCTCCACCGACTCGCCGCAACAGGTTAACGTGATGGATGCGCTCTGGTAGCGATCTGATGACCGACCTCATTCTGCTCGGCGCCGGCCACGCCCATGTGGAGGTGCTGCGCCGGTTTGCCCGCCGGCCCGACCCGAGGCTGCGCCTGACGCTGATCTCGCGTGAACCGGCCACGGCCTATTCCGGGCGGCTGCCGGCGCTGATCCGCGGCGAGTGCGGACCGGAGGGGGCGCAGATCGACCTCGGCCCGCTCGCCGCCGCCGCCGAGGCGCGCCTGGTGATCGCCGAGGCGACCGCGATCGACCTGGCCGCCCGCCGGGTCGCGGTGCGCGGCCGCCCGCCGATCCGCTTCGACCTGCTCTCGATCAATCTCGGCGGCATCCCGGCGATGGCCGCGGGCGGCGGCGGCATCGCGGTGAAGCCGATCGGCGGCCTGCTCGCCGCGCTGGCACGGCTGGACACCGAACTGGCCGACGGCGCGCGGATCGCGCTGGTCGGCGGCGGCGCGGCGGGCACCGAGCTGGCCCTGGCGCTGGCGCAGCGCTTCGCCGGGCGGCTGCGCATCACCCTGGTGTGCGACACCGCGGAGCCCTTGCTCGAGGCCCCGCCGCGGGCCCGCGCCATCGCCCGCAGCGCCCTGGCCGAGGCGCGCGTGGAGCTGGTCTGCGGCGTGCGCGCCGGGGCGCTGGCGGACGGCAGGCTGGCGCTGTCGGACGGCAGTTTCCTCGCCGTCGAGACCGTGTTGTGGGCGAGCCAGGTCGTCGGCCCGCCGATGCTCGCCGAGTCCGGCCTGATCTGCGACGAAGCGGGTTGCGTCGTGGTGGATGCCGGGTTGCGCAGCCGCGGCCATGACGTCGTGTTCGCCGCCGGCGACTGCGCCGCGATCGCCACCGCGCCGCGACCGAAATCCGGCGTCTGGGCGGTCCGCGCCGGGCCCCACCTGGCGGAGAACCTGCGCCGCGTCGGACGCGGGCTGCGGCCGCGCGCCTGGCGGCCGCAGACGACGGCACTGGCGATCGTCGGCCTCGGGCATGGCCGCGCCGTCGCCTGGCGCAACGGCTTTGCCGTGTCCGGTCGGTTGGTCGCCTGCTACAAGAGCTGGATCGACGGCCGTTTCCTGCGCCGCTACGCGCCGGCCAGCCTGCCGCACCGCGTCGCGCGCGACGAACCGGCGCTGGTCAGCCTCGATCCGGCCGACCTGGCGGTCCTGTCCGGCCCGACACAAGCGCAGGCAACGCCGCCGCCGTTCCGCCGGGCGCCCCCTCCGTCGTCGCAGCCGGCGTCCCGGCAGGTGCCCGACCAGGCGCCCGTGCCGGCAGACGGCGAACCGCCGGCACCGGCCGGCGCGGCGCTGATCCAGCACGCGACCTACCTGTCCGCGCCACTGAACGATCCGTTCAACGTCGGGCGCCTCGGCGCGGCGCACGCGCTGGTCCGGCTGCACGCCGCCGCGGCACGCCCGTGGACCGCGATCGCCATCGTCACCCCCCCCGCCGCCCCGCCCGAGGCGGCCCGCGCGGACGTCATCGCGCTGCTGCAAGGGGCCGCCGCGGTGCTGGCGGCGGACGGCGCTGCGCTGCTCGACTGCACGACGACGCAAAGCGGCACGCCGGCGCTGAGCCTGGTGCTGACCGGCCGCGCGGCGCCGGCGCGTGGCGAGGAAGCCGCGCTGCGCCCCGGCGATGCGCTGATCCTGACCAAGCCGCTGGGCAGCGGCATCATCCTGGAGGGAAACCGGCGTGGCCTGGCGGAGGCGCGCTGGCTGCTCGCCGCGCTGGAGGCGATGGTGGCGAGCAGCGCCGCCGCCGCCGCCATTCTGCGCCAGCACGGTGCCACTGCCTGCGCCGCGGTGGCCGAGCATGGCCTGCTGGGGACCCTGGCTTCCCTGCTGCGCGACGCCAACCTGGCCGCCGTGCTGTCGCCTGACGCCATCCCGGCACTGCCGGGCGCGCGCGCGCTGGCGCGGCGGGGCGTGGCGCGCGCGGCGGCGGATGAGAACCGGCGGGCCTGGCCCGATCCGCCGGACTGGCCGGACCTCGCGCTGTTGGCCGATCCGCAGATCGCCGGCGGGCTGCTGGCGGGCGTGCCGGCGGCGCAGGCCTCCGCCTGCCTCGCCGCCCTGCGCGCGGCGGGCTATGCCGCGGCCGGCATCGGCCAGGCGGAGGCGCGGCGGCTCGACGCACCGCGGCTGCACTTGCAGACCGCGACCGGGCCGGAAGTCCACCGGCCCCAATCCAGGCCACAAGACTGACCGGGAGGGGCCGGCGCCATGGCGTCCGGCGTGACGAACGACACCGGCGCCTGCCCCCCCCTCCGCCTGCCCCTTCCCCCCCTGCCCCTCCCCATCACCCGCTCCCAATGAAGGGCCCAGAGCCTGCCCCGGCGAAGACCGGGGGCAGGCCGCTTGGCGGGGTCCGGGCCGGAGCCCCGGCCTTGCTTCATCACCCCCCCGACGCCGTGGCAGATCGGCGCCCTGGCAGATCGGCGCCGTGGCAGATCGCGGTTGAAATCCAACCGCCAATCCGGCATTCTGTGCCGGTCCCAGCCACCCGGCGCGGGAGAGCACGAGGGGTTCCGCCCCGCGTCGCCGAAGGCGCAACCGGCCCCCGGAAACGCTCAGGTAACAGGGACCGCGTCGGGACAGGGATCTCTGGAAAGCCGGCGGGCCACCTCGCCGCCGCACCGACGGAGTAAGGGGCCGTCGCCCCAAATCTCTCAGGTCCCGTGACAGAGGGGGGTCACTCTCGCCGGCATGTCGCCGGCGGGCGACCCGTGTCACGGAGCCGGACCTTGGCCCAGACCGCCCCGCCGGACGCTCTACCCCCGCCGCCGTTGCGCACCACGCCGCTCGATGCCTGGCATCGCGCGCAGGGCGCCCGCATGGTGCCGTTCGCCGGCTACGCCATGCCGGTGCAGTACGACCTCACCGGCGCCCTGGCGGCGCGCTGCCGCGGCGGCGTGCTGGCCGAGCACCTGCACTGCCGCGCCCAGGCGGCGCTGTTCGACGTCTCCCACATGGGCCAGGCGACGCTCACCGGCCGCGCCGCCGCCGCGGCGCTGGAAACGCTGGTGCCCGGCGACATCCTCGGCCTGAAGCCGCGGCCGCCAGCGCTACACGCTGCTGACCAACGCGGCGGGCGGCATCCTCGACGACCTGATGGTCGCCAATGCTCGGCGCCGGACCGGCTGTTCCTGGTGGTCAACGCCAGCCGCAAGGACGTCGACTTCGCCCACATCGCGGCCGCCCTGCCCGCCGGCGTGCAGCCTGACGCCGCAGCCGGAGCGCGCGCTGCTGGCCCTGCAGGGCCCGCAGGCGCCGGCGGTGCTGGCCCGGCTCGTGCCCGGCCGCCGCCGGCGCTGCCGTTCATGGGCGTGGCCTCGGCCCTGGTGCGCGGCATCCCCTGCCTGGTCTCCCGCTCCGGCTACACCGGCGAGGACGGGTTCGAGATCTCGCGTGCCCGCCGAGCGCGCCGAGGACCTGGCCACGCTGCTGCTCGCGCAGCCCGAGGTGGTGCCCGCCGGCCTCGGCGCGCGCGACTCGCTGCGGCTGGAGGCGGGGCTCTGCCTGTATGGCAACGACATCGACGAACTGACCACGCCGGTCGAGGCCGGGCTGACCTGGGTGATCGGCAAGCGGCGCAAGCTCGCCTGGGATTTCCCCGGCGGCGCGGCGATCCGCGACCAGCTGGACGCACGGCGCGCCGCGGCTGCGCGTCGGCATCCGCCCGCGACGGCCGCGCACCGGCCCGCGCCGGCACACACGCCATCGCTCGACGCACCGGACGGCACCGAGGCCGGCACCGTCACCTCCGGCGGCTTCGGCCCCACCTGAACGCGCCGATCGCCATGGGCTACGTCCGCCGCGACCTGGCCGCCGACGGCACCGCGCTGCCGCTGATGGTGCGCGGCAAGCCGCTGCCCGCCCGCGTCGCCCCGCTGCCCTTCGTCCCCCACCGTTACGCCCGCTGAAAGGATCTTCCCGCGATGGCCGACACCGACACGCGCTACACCAAAGACCATGAGTGGGTCCGCCTCGACGGCGACATCGCCACCGTCGGCATCACCGATCACGCGCAGGAGCAGCTCGGCGACGTGGTGTTCGTCGAGCTGCCGGAGCTGGAGCGCGATGGTGGAGGCCGGCGAGGCCTGCGCCGTGGTCGAAAGCGTCAAGGCGGCGTCCGACATCTACGCCCCGCTCGCCGGCAAGGTGGTGGAGACCAACCAGACGCTGGTCGACGACCCGGCGCTGGTGAACAGCGACGCCGAGGGCGAGGGCTGGTTCTTCCGCCTGGAGATCGATGACACCGAGGCGTTCGACGCGCTGCTGGACGAAGCCGCCTACAACGAATTCCTGGAGACGTTATGACTGCATGGACGCCCTGGCCGAGCTCGCCGACGCTGGAGGCGGCGGACGGGTTCGTCGCCCGCCACATCGCCCCGTCCGAGGCCGACATCGCGGCGATGCTGCGCGCGGTCGGCGCGGCCAGCCTGGACGAACTGGCGGCGAAGACCGTGCCGCGGATCGATCCGGTCCAACGCGGCGCTGGCGCTGCCGCCGCCGATCGACGAGGCCGGCGTGCTGGCCGAGCTGCGCGGCGCTGGCGGCGCGAACGTGCTGAAAAAATCGCTGATCGGCATGGGCTACCACGGCACCGTCACGCCGCCGGTGATCCTGCGCAACGTGCTGGAGA
Source organism: uncultured Alphaproteobacteria bacterium (assembly GCA_963847615.1). Classification (GTDB taxonomy): domain Bacteria; phylum Pseudomonadota; class Alphaproteobacteria; order Acetobacterales; family Acetobacteraceae; genus Palsa-883. The sequence goes on along the minus strand of CAWKAN010000020.1, from coordinate 384,740 downwards.
ACCCCGGCTGGTACACCGCCTACACGCCGTACCAGGCGGAGATCGCGCAGGGCCGGCTGGAGGCGCTGCTGAACTTCCAGACCATGATCTGCGAGCTGACCGGCGATGGAGATCGCCAACGCCTCGCTGCTGGATGAGGCGACCGCGGCGGCCGAGGCGATGGCCATGGCGCACGCCGTCAGCAAGGCGAAGTCCGACGTGATCGCCGATCGCAACGGATGTGCATCCGCAGACCCGCGCGGTGGTGGCGACGCGGGCCAAGCCGGTGGGGATCACGCTGGTCGACGTGGCGCCGGGCGATGTCGCGGCGATCGCCGCGGCGCAGCCCTTCGCGCTGTTGCTGCAATATCCCGGCGGCACCGGCGCGGTGCGCGACCTGCGCGCCGAGATCGAGGCGGCGCAGGCGCTCGGCGCGCTGGCGATCGTCGCCGCCGATCCGCTGTCGCTGGCGGTGCTGACGCCGCCCGGCGAGATGGGCGCGGACGTGGTGGTCGGCTCGGCGCAGCGCTTCGGCGTGCCGATGGGCTTCGGCGGCCCGCATGCCGGGTTCTTCGCCACGCGCGACGCGTTCAAGCGGCACATGCCGGGGCGGCTGGTCGGCGTCTCGGTCGATGCCGCCGGCGCGCCGGCGATGCGCCTGGCGTTGCAGACGCGCGAGCAGCACATCCGGCGCGAGAAGGCGACCTCGAACATCTGCACCGCGCAGGTGCTGCTGGCGGTGCATCGCCGGGTTCTACGCGGTGTGGCACGGGCCGGACGGGCTGCGGCGCATCGCCCGGCGGGTCAATTTGCAGGCGCGGCTGCTGGCCGCGGCGGCGCGGCAGGGCGGGCATCGCGCTGCGCCATGCGGCGTTCTTCGACACGCTCGCGATCGAAACCGCTGATGCGAACGCGCTTGATGGCCGCCGCTCTGGACGCCGGGCTTTAACCTGCGCCGCATCGACGCCACCGGCGTCGGTATCGCGCTGGACGAAACGGTCACCCGCGACGACCTGTTCCGCCTGATGGCCGTCGTCAGTGGTACACCTCTCCCGCTTGCGGGAGAGGTCGGCGCGCAAAGCGCGCCGGGTGAGGGTCTCCCCGCCCCCATCCCCGCCTCCATCCCCGCGCGCCTCCTCCGCACCACCCCCTTCCTCCACCAACACGTCTTCCACCTGCTATCGCGCCGAGCACGAGATGCTGCGCTACCTGAAACGCCTGGAGGACAAGGACATCGCGCTGAACCGCAGCATGATCCCGCTGGGCTCCTGCACGATGAAGCTGAACGCCGCGGCGGAGATGATCCCGATCACGCTGCCCGGTTTCGCCGACCTCCATCCCGTTCGCCCCGCCGGCGCAGACCATGGGCACCACCACGCTGATCACCCGGCTGGCCGATTGGCTGAAGGCCGCCACGGGATTTGCCGCGGTGTCGTTGCAGCCCAACGCCGGCTCGCAGGGCGAGTATTCCGGGCTGCTGGCGATCCGCGCCTGGCACGCGGCGCGCGGCCAGGCGCATCGCGACGTCTGCCTGATCCCGTCCAGCGCGCACGGCACCAATCCGGCCAGCGCGGCGATGGCGGGGCTGACCGTGGTGGTGGTGGGGTGCGACCGCGACGGCAACGTCGATCTGGCCGACCTGGCGGCGAAGGCGGCGCAGCACGCCGATCGGCTGGCGGCGCTGATGATCACCTATCCCTCGACGCACGGCGTGTTCGAGGCGGCGATCCGCGACATCTGCGCCCTGGTGCACGCGCATGGCGGGCAGGTCTACATGGACGGCGCCAACATGAACGCGCAGGTCGGGCTGACCAGCCCGGCGGCGATCGGGGCGGACGTGTGCCACCTCAACCTGCACAAGACGTTCTGCATCCCGCATGGCGGCGGCGGGCCGGGGGTCGGGCCGATCGGCGTGGCGGCGCACCTGGCGCCGCATCTGCCGAACCATCCGCTGCGCGCCGACGCCGGGCCGGCGAGCGGCATCGGCCCGGTGTCCGCCGCGCCGTTCGGCAGCGCGCTGATCCTGCCGATCTCGTATGCCTATATCCGCATGATGGGCGCAGCCGGCCTGACCCGGGCGACCGAGGTGGCGATCCTGAATGCCAACTACATCGCCGACGCGGCTGCGCGGGCACTATCCGGTGCTGTACAGCGGCCCAGGCGGCATGGTCGCGCACGAGTGCATCATCGACTGCCGCGGCTTCCAGGCCGAGGCCGGGGTGATGGTGGAGGACATCGCCAAGCGACTGGCCGATTTCGGCTACCACGCGCCGACCATGTCCTGGCCGGTCGCCGGCACGCTGATGATCGAACCGACCGAGAGCGAATTGAAAGCCGAGCTCGACCGGTTCTGCGCGGCAATGATCACCATTCGTGCCGAGATCGCCGCGATCGCGGCGGGCAAGCTGGACCGCGCCGACAACCCGCTGAAGGACGCGCCGCACACCGCGCGCGAGGTGATGGCCGACGTCTGGACGCATGCCTACACGCGCACCCAGGCGGCGTTTCCCGCTGCCCTGGGTGGCGGCGGGCGGAAAATACTGGCCGCCGGTGAAGCGGGTGGACAACGTCTACGGCGATCGCAACCTGGCCTGCACCTGCGCCCCGCTGGAGGCGTACGCCGAGGCGGCGGAGTAGGCTCCAGGGCAATCGGGCGAAGTGAAGGAAGGCTGGGGCTTCGCCCCAGACCCCACCAAGGGGCGCTGCCCCTTGGAACCCCGCCAAGGGCGGAGCCCTTGGAACCCCGGACTGGGAGTGTGGGGAGGGGAAGGGGGCGTGGGGGCACGGCGGCGGGGGGCGTCCGGTGTGCCGGACGCCCCCCGCCGCCGTGCCCCCACGCCCCCTTCCCCTCCCCACACTCCCAGTCAAGGAGTCCAGAGGCCGCTGCCTCTGGTGGGGGTCCAGGGGGCAAAGCCCCCTGGCGGGGTTCGGGGCGGAGCCCCGACCTTCCTTCACTTCGCCCGATCGCCCCGGAGCAAGCTCGTCGCGCGGTGCGTCAGCCCGTGCTAGGGTGCCGCGCATGAACGTCGCGCTCCGCAAGCCGATGACGCTGCCGCAGTTCCTCGCCTGGGAGGAACGGCAGGAGCTGCGCTACGAATTCGACGGCTTGCAACCCGTCGCGATGACCGGCGGGACTGACGCGCACGAGGCAATTGGCGGCACGCTGCGATCCCTGCTGCAAGCGCATCTCCGCGGCAAGCCGTGCCGCGTCCGCGGGCCGACCATGAAGATCGAGGTCATGGACCGCATCCGTTATCCCGATGCCTTCGTCTACTGCACCCCGGTTCCGCCGACCGAGACAGTGATCAGGGACCCCGTCGTCGTGTTCGAAGTGCTCAGCGCCGGCACCTCCCGCACCGACCGGATCGAAAAGCTGCGCGAATACCAGGCCACGGGCTCGATCCAGCGCTACGTCATCCTGGAGCAGGACAGCATAGCCGCGACGGTGTTCGCCCGCCATGGCACCGACTGGATCGCGCAGGCGCTGACCGCGGACGACGTCTTGCTCATGCCGGAGATCGAGGTCGAACTCCCGCTCGCCGACATCTACGCCGATGTGCAACTGGCCCCCGATGGCGATCCGGATGAGGCCCCAGTCGCCACGGCCCCCGGCTGACACGGCGGGCGTACAAGGCGTATCACGCCAAGGGGCGACCGCGAGCGAGGGATCGATGACCACCACCAAGGTCCGCATGGCGGAACTCACCGGCGGCGAGGCGCGCGGCATCTACCCGCGCAACCCGGTGATCCTGCTGCCGATGGGCAGCCATGAGGACCAGGGGCCGCACGCGCCGATGGGCGACTACCTCGCGGCCGACGCCATCGCCGAGCGCATCGCCCGCCGCGCCGGCGAACGCGGGGTCGAGACGCTGATCGCGCCGGCCTTGCCGTTCGGCGGCGCCGACTATTTCGGCTCGATGCAAGGCGGCATCTCGTTGACCCAGCCGACGCTGCGCGCGGTGCTGTCCGACGTGCTTGGCTGCCTGGTGCGCCACAACCTGACGCGGCTGATCGTCATCAACGGCCACGGCGGCAACGTGCAGGCGATCCACGACGCCACCCAGCCGTTCTGGCTGCAGCGCCAGATCCTGATCCCCAGCTTCTACCTGTGGCGCGTCGGCTACGGGCTGCTGCCCGGCATCGTCGGCGAGGCGAAGGCGAAGCTGGTCTCCGGCCACGGCGCCGACCCGCTGACCAGCGTGGCGATGCACCTGTTCCCCGAACTGATGCGCCCCGAGCTGGTGCCCGGCCCGGAGCCGTTGCAGCAGGTGATGGGCCTGCCCGCCACCGCGTTCGGCGTGGCGAACTTCGAGGGCGCCGAGATCGCGGTGCCCGTCGAGTACCACGAGATCGCGCCGCAGGGCGTGCACGCCGGCGACGCGCGGCTCTGTTCGCCGGAGACCGGGGCCAAGCTGGTCGAGCAGCTCACCGAGCTCGGCGCCCGCTTTGTCGCGCATTACGCGCGGCACAATCCCGCCAACCGGTGACCCCTTGACTTCGAGTGAGTCTCAGATATATCTGAGCCTCGGTATGTCACTCGATATATCGAAACTCACTCGGAGATGACAAACATGAACCACGGACCCAACACCCCACACGACCACGGACACCGGCCCGACCGGCGGCACTTCGCCCGCGCGGCGCGGGGCGGCGGCTGGCACCACGAGCGCGGCCATGGCCACGACCACGACCGGATGCACGACGGCCGCGGCCGCGACGGCGGGCGCTTCGGCGGCCGGCGCGGGCGGGTGTTCGAGCACGGCGACCTGCGGCTGGTGATGCTCCAGCTCATCGCCGAGAAGCCGCGCCACGGCTACGAGATCATCAAGGCGATCGAGGACCTGGTCGGCGGCGCCTATTCCCCCAGCCCCGGCGTGGTCTACCCGACCCTGACGATGCTGGAGGAACTCGGCCACGTCACGGTCACCGAGCAGGACGGCAAGAAGCTGCACGCGCTGACCGAGCAGGGCCGCGCCTGCCTGGCGGAAAACCGCGAGGCGGTGGCGGCGCTCCAGGCCCGCATGGCGCAGATTGCCGCCCTGCGTGCCGAGGCCCCGCCGCCCGCGGTGATCCGCGCCACCGAGAACCTGAAGCTGGCGCTGCGGCTGCGGTTCCAGCAGGGGCAGATGACCGACGAGCAGGCGCGCGCCATCGCCGCGGCGCTGGATGCCGCCGCGGCCGCGGTGGAGCAGGCCTGACCGCGCCGCGCGCGTGTCCCGGGTCCGAAGTTCGGTCGTGTTCGAATTAGGTCTTCCCGTGGGCTGCCCGCGACCGCGCGCTTGCTTACCGCTACCACCCAGCCAGGGCTGTAGCGGCGAGCGGCGTTTACCGGCGGTTCGCTCTGGAATGACTTAATGATCAGCCCGTAATCCGACCCTGCAAACTCACTGGTGACCGCGCCCTCATAGGCTCCCCACGCATCGATGTTGATGTGCGGATTGCCCAGCACGCGCTCGCGCAGTTCGGCCACGAACTGCTCGGTATTCTCGCGGTTCCGCTTGCCGACGCGGTAGGCCGGAATGGCCTTGTTCAGCGATCCCAGTGCGATGAACACATACTGCTCGCTAAGGTCGGCGCTGTGGTCAGGGCGCACGCGCTTTTGCTTCTTGCCGACGTAGGGCCACAACTCGTCCAACTCGATCATGTTCACCGACAGGCTCCACATCATTTTGTTATGCAGGGCAGCGCGGCCTCGCCCGATCCGGGCGCCAAGCCGCATGATCGTATCCCGGTGGATGCCAGTCAGCCGCCCAGTCAGCCGCCCGACGCTGCGGATGCTCACGCCCTCGGACAGGGCGGCAATGACGGCGACCTACCGATCGCGGGGGAGGACGTTCATCGGGGCGCCTCCGCTTGGTGCGGGGACAGATCGGTCTGGACGCGGGGCGCTGGTGCCCCTATCTTCGGTCTAAGGTTGGTCATTTGGGCCTACGGCCGGATGGTTGATCCAGGGGCCGAGCGCCGCGCCAACGGCGCTCGCCACCGCTCTCGTCGCTTCCGGTCTACGATTCGAACGTAGGTCTCCACGCTGTGAGGGAGGCGTCCTACCATTAGGCGAACCGGGAGTACTCAAGAAAATCAAGGGCTTATCTCACACCTCGACAATCCCGAGATAGCTGTGGCCTGCCTTGAGCGGTTCTGATAGCAGAGTTGCGATTGGCGTGCACGGCAGATCGGGCGCCGTGATAGCAAAAAAGCGATGACATGGTGGCCTTCTTGTGCTATGTTTCCCCAACGGGCGATGACGAGGTAGAGAGATGGTACGAAGTTCACAAAGCCCGAGCGTACAGGCCGCGGTTTACGCCACCGTCGAGGCACTGCGCGGCCGAACAGCCGACCAATGGCGTCGGAAGCCGTACGCCTGCTTACGGAACAGGGTTTGCAGCGGGCTGGGGGACCTTCGGATAGAGGAGCCGGTTGGCGCTCATCAGCGAATTTTAGGGTTCTTCAACGAAATTCGGTCGCACTTCATTCTTCTGTACGCGTTCACAAAAGCGTCCGATCCAGCGTACGTGACTGCCTGCCCAGAGGCCCAAAGGCGGAAATCCGATGCTGAGCGAAATCACAAACTCACAGAGTGCCGCTTTCGAGCGCCTCACGGAGCGCGCCGATTTCACGTCTGACGCGGCCTTCCGCGCCAGCTACCTGGCGCATCATTTGCGCGCATTTCTGGCAGATCAGATTCGCGTTCTTCGTGGAGAGCTGTCCCAAAGGGAATTTGGGGAACTGATCGGAAAGCCGCAAAGCGTCATCTCTCGTCTTGAGGATGAGGAGTACCGGGAAGGTCACCCTACAAACATTGATAGATATCGCAACGAAGCTGGACATCGGCCTTCTCGTAAGGTTTGTGGACTTCCCCAAATTTCTGAGAGAGACTAATGACTTTTCTGAGAATTCGATCGCCCCGGCTCCTTACAATCGAGAGGCCGTTAATCAGATGTTGCTCATGGAGAAGCAACGGCAAGACATGTCGATAAGCGACGCGGCGACAAGCGCGGTAGACGCATTCTCCGCGCTCATAGCTGATGACGCCAACCGGCAAGCCGTCGGCGCGGGCGCGAAAGGCGCTATCTTTCAGCAAGGGGCCCAGGGCGTCGGAGCGCGTGAGGGCGCCCGCGCGACAGCGGCCGATAATCTAGTGAAACTGGACGAACACCGGGCTCGGGCCTTGGACCCCGCAGCATGAAGCTGGTCGCTACCGAGGTCAGTCGGCTGCTTTTATTGATCGTCATGGACGAGATTCGCCCGCTCGGGGGCGCATTTATGCCCGCGATCTTTCGGGCTATAATGTCTCGATATGAGTTCGTTGTCGGTCCCACTGATATCGCGGACGCCATAAAGAACGGCGCTAAGTTCGAGCACGGTCGCTTTGTGTCGGCGGCTGGCCCGATAGTCATTAACGACATCGGAATATTCAACGATGGGATTGTTGTGGGCGCGCCGACGACGGACTATGCCGATGCCATCACTGACGACCTGTTGGGCTGGGCTACATCGACATTCGGGCTGAGGGAACGGACAACCCTTAAGCCACGAACTTACACGAGCAATGTTGTTGTCGAATTTGACAGGGCCGCGGAACGCGCCCTCGGAAGATTTGAATCCCTCTCTCGAAAGATGTCAGCCGCCCTAGCGGAATCAAGGGGATGGGGGTGCGGCGTCAGCGTCCAGCGCCTCGCTTTTCAGGCGGACCCGCTCACACTGCCCTCGTCTATGATGCCACCGACAAGTACGCAATTTTCAATTGAGCGCCGCGGTGGGGCGCCCTACGCGCAAAATCGCTTTTGGTGCGCCGCGCCCCTCAGGACGGGGGAGCACCTCGCGTTGCTGGAAGCGATCGAGGCCGACCTGGCGTCAACTGATTAGGACACCCGCTCCGCCAACTTGGGACACGGAAGGAGAGCATGGGACAGGACCCGAAATTCCTGATCACGACCGTGCGGCGGACTCGAGACGCCAGCTCTTGGTGTTCAGCGACCTACCGATCCCCTGCGTTCGCTGCAGATAGCAGCGAACCTCGGGGGCGCCGCGCTAGCCAATCCGGATCACCACCTTGCCGAAATGCCCCTGGCCCTGCAGGTGGCGATAGGCCGCCGGCGCCTCGGCAAAGTCGAACACGCGGTCGATCACCGGGGTGATCCGGTGCAGCGCGATGGCCTGGTTCATCGCCTCGAACATCTGCCGCGAGCCGACATAGATCCCGCGCAGCACCACGCCGCGGCGCAGCACCAGCGACGGATCGATCGTCCCGCCGCCGGTCAGCACGCCGATCAGGTGGATGTGGCCGCCCTGGCGCACCGCCTCGATCGAGCGCGGCAGGGTGCCCGGCCCGCCGACCTCGACCACGTGATCGACGCCGCGCCCGCCGGTGAGGTCACGCACCGCGACCTGCCACTCCGGCTGGGCGCGGTAGTTCACCCCCGCGTCCGCCCCCAGCGCCTTGGCCTGCGCCAGCTTGCCGTCCGCGGACGAGGTGGCGATCACCCGCGCGCCCGCCGCGTGGGCGAACTGCAGCGCGAAGACCGAGACGCCGCCGGTGCCCAGCAGCAGCACGCTCTGCCCCACCGTCAGCGGCCGCGGCCCGTGGAACAGCGCGTTCCAGGCGGTCAGCGCGGCGCACGGCAGGGTGGCGCCCTCCTCGTACGACAGGTGCGCGGGCAACTTCACCAGGCCCTGCTGGTCGAACAGCCGATACTCGCCCAGCACGCCGTGGATCGCCCCGCCCAGCGAGCTGGCGGCGTCGTCGGGGGCAATCTCGCCGCCCAGCCAGCTCTGCATGAAGCAGGCGGCGACCCGGTCGCCGACGGCGACGCGGCTGACGTCCGGGCCGAGCGCCGCCACCTCGCCGGCGCCGTCTGACAGCGGCACCAGGTCGGGCGGCGGCGCGCCACGGGCATAGCGGCCGCTGGCGATCATCAGGTCGCGGTAGTTCAGCGACGCCGCGTGCATGCGCACCAGCACCTGGCCGCGCGCCGCGCGGGGGATCTCCGCCTCGCGCAGCGTCAGGCGGTCGATCGTGGTGCCAACGGGCGTGCCGGCGGGGGCGAGCGCGCCAGCGGTGGGAAAATACCAGAGCTTCATCGGGGCCTCCCTCAGTAACCGCGCGCCGGGTCGAACCGGTTGGGCATCGGCCGTCCCTCGCGCCAGGCGCGCAGGTTGGCGAAGAAGATGTCGAGGCTGCGCGGGTTGTAGCTCACCGGCTCGTCCACCGAGGTGTGCGGCGACATGATCAGGTTCGCCGTGGTCCACAGCCGGTGGCCCTCCGGCACCGGCTCCGGCGTGAACACGTCCAGCACCGCGCCGGACAGCCGCCCGGCGTCCAGCAGGTCGCACAGCGCGTCCTGGTCCAGCAGCTCGCCGCGGCCGATATTCACCACCCCGGCGTCCGCCGCCAGCAGGCCGAGGCGGCGGCGGTCCAGCAGCAAGCGCGTCGCCTCGGTCAGCGGGCAGGCCAGCACCAGGTAGTCGGTCTCCGCCAGCACCTGGTCGAGCCCCGCCGCGGTGACCACCGCGTCGCACTCCGGGTGCGGCGCGGCGGTGGCGCGCACCCCGGTGACGTGCAGACCGAACTGCCGGCCCCAGCGCGCGATCGGCGTGCCCATCGCCCCCAGCCCGACCACGGTCAGCCGCTGGCCGGCCAGCACCGTGCCCCACAGCTTGCGCCAGCTCCCGGCGCGCTGGTTGGCGACCATCTGCGGCACGCGGTTGGCCAGCATCAGCACCGCCATGATGCCGAACTCGCCGGCCTTCTCGGTGTGCGTGCCGGAGTTGTTCAGCAGCGCGACGTTGCCGGGCAGCCAGTCGAACGGCGCCAGCCGGTCGAGCCCGGCGTTGGTCACGAAGATCAGCCGCAGCCGCGGCGCGCGGCAGGGGAACAGCCGCGCCACCACGCCGATGTCGGTGACCAGCACCTCGGCGTCCTCCATGCCGGCGGCGAAGTCCTCGTCGGTGTCGCCGAGCGTGACCTCGTGGCCGCGGCCGATGTCCCCGGCGCGCGCGGCGGCGGCGTCCCACATGGCGTGCGAGAACAGGAACAGCGGATCGTCTTCGGGATTCTGGATATGAATGCGCATGGCGCGCAGGGTGCCTCATTGGCTGGGGGTTTGTCAGTGACGGAAATGCCGCCGGTGCTGTTTCGCGACGCGCGGTTCGTCGTGCTGGACAAGCCGGCCGGGCTGGCGGTGCATCCCGGGCCGCGCGGCGGGCCGAGCGTGGAGGACTGGTTTTCCCACCTGTCGCGCCGCCGCGACGGGCCGTGGCTGGCGCACCGGCTGGACGCCGACACCGCCGGCTGCCTGGTGGTGGCGCTGCGCCGCGCCGCGCTGCTGGCCGCGCAGGCGGCGTTCGCCGCCGGCCTGGCGCGCAAGACCTACTGGGCGGTGGTGCGCGGCGCGCCGGCCCAGGATGCCGGCACGATCGAGACGAAGCTGCGCCGCGTCAGCAACCGGACCGGCTGGCGCATGGTGGCCGACCCGGCCGGGCAGAGCGCGCTGACCGAGTGGCGGGTGCGCGGCCGCGCCGGGGGCATCGCCTGGCTGGAGCTGACGCCGCGCACCGGGCGGACGCACCAGGTGCGGGTGCATTGCGCGCTGCTCGGCTGCCCGGTGCTGGGCGACCCGGTCTACGGCGACGGCCCGGGGGGCGACGCCCCGGGGGGCGACGGCCCGGGGGGCGACGGCGTCCGGCGGCTGCACCTGCTGGCACGCGCGATCGCGCTGCCGCTGGACCCGCCGGTCAGCGCGACCGCCCCACCGCCGGCGCATATGCGGGACGCGCTGGCGCAATGCGGCTGGGACGGGCGATGACCCCGGCGGGTCAGCCGGCCAGGCGGCCGGCGACGCGTGGCGCGGGCGGCCCGTTGACCCATACGGCAAATCGCCGTATATCGTCGCGATGGCCGCCGCGCCCACCACCGCACGCCTTGAAGCCCGCCTGCCGGCCGAGGTGCACAGGCTGCTGAAGCGTGCCGCGGCGCTCGAAGGGCGCACGCTCACCGACTTCGTCGTGTCCGCGGCCCGTGATGCCGCGCGTCGGACGATCGAGGAAAACGAGATCCTGCGGCTGACCTTGGAAGACCAACGACGCATCGCGGACTCGATCATCGATCCGCCCGCGCCAACCCCGGCGTTGCGCCGCGCCTTCCAGCGGCGCCGGGCCCTGTTCGGCGGGACGTGACGCCGCCGTTTCGGCTGGAAGTGCTGCGGCGCGAGCATGATCGCGCCGGCTTCAACTGCGGCGCGCCGGTGCTGGATCGCTACCTTAGCACCCAGGCGGCCCAGGACATCCGCCGGCGCATCGCCAACTGTTTCGTTGCGATCGACGCAGCGACCGGCACCCTGGCGGGGTTCTACACGATTGCCGCTGCCAGCATCCCGATGCTCGATCTTCCGCCCGAGCAAGCCCGGCGCCTGCCACGCTATCCGACGATCCCGGCGGTACGGATCGGCCGGCTCGCGGTGGATCGGCGCTTCCAGGGCCACGGCGTCGGCGCCGCGCTGCTGGCTGACGCCGCGCAACGGTGCATGCAGGCGCCGCCCGCGGTGTTCACCCTGCTGGTCGATGCCAAGGACGATGCGGCGGTGCGGTTCTACCAGCATCACGGCTTTCGCGGCTTGGCCGGCGCGCCGCGGACCCTGTTCCTGCCGTTGGCAACGGCCGAGACGATCCTGCCGGCCGCTGGCGGCGCGCCGGATCTCTGAGGGCGTTCGGCCCGCCGCCGGGGTAGCCTCGGCCCCCGGGTGCCGAGGGCCGCCCCGGCGCCGAGGGTGCACCGCACCCACCACCGGGTCGTAGCCCGGTGGCAGGCTGTTGCATGGGGTCTTTGCCGCGACCATAGCCGCGGTGCCGTCCGTCCCGCCGGCCGCACCCGGATCGCCCGTCGCGGCATGACGTCCACCGGCTGGCTGCGCCCGCGCCGGCGCCGCACCGTCCTCACGTTGCATGGGGTCGTGTTCGCAGTCCTCGCATCGGGCGCGCTCGCCCCGGTCGAGCGCCGGCGGACCGCCGGTCGCGGCATGGCGCCTGCCCGCTGGTCGTGACGCCGCCACGGACGCACCGTCCTCACGTTGCATGGGGTCGTGTTCGCAATCCTCGCATCGGTGGTGCCCGCCCAGCCGCATCCGGATTGCCCGTCGCGGCATGGCGCCCGCCGGCTGGCCGCACCAGCGCCGGCCTGCCACCGCGCCCACCACCGGGTCGTAGCCCGGTGGCAGGCTGTTGCATGGGGTCTTTGCCGCGACCGTCGCCGCGGTGCCGCCCACCCCGCCTAGCCGCACCCGACTCGCCCGTCGCGCCATGCCGCCCGCCGGCCGGGCGCGCCCGCGCCGGCCGCCCGCCGCGCCCACCACCGGGTCGTAGCCCGGTGGCAGGCTGTTGCATGGGGTCTTTGCCGCGACCGTCGCCGCGGCCGCGCCCGCCCCGCCCGGCCGCACCCGGATCGCCGGTCGCGGCGTGACGTCCGCCGGCCGGCCGCGCCCGTGCCAGCCGCCCACCGCGCCCACCACCGGGTCGTAGCCCGGTGGCAGGCTGTTGCATGGGGTCTTTGCCGCGACCGCCGCCACGGGCACGCCCGCCCCGCCCAGCCACACCCGGATCGCCCATCGCGTCATGCCGCCCGCCGGCCGGTCGCGCCCGCGCCGGCCGCCCGCCGCGCCCACCACCGGGTCGTAGCCCGGTGGCAGGCTGTTGCATGGGGTCTTTGCCGCGATCTTCGCCGCGGTGCCGCCGGCCCCGCCCGGCCGAACCCGGATCGCCCGTCGCGCCATGCCGCCCGCCGGCCGGTCGCGCCCGCGCCGGCCACCCACCGCGCCCACCACCGGGTCGTAGCCCGGTGGCGGGCTGTTGCATGGGGCCTTTGCCGCGATCTTCGCCGCCGGCGCGCCCGCCCCGCCCAGCCGCACCCGGATCGCCCATCGCGCCAGGACGCCCGCCGGCCGGCCGTGGCGGCGCCGACCGGCCTCCGTCCTCACGGTGCATGGGATTGGTGCCGCGTTTTTCGCGTCGGTCGCGAACGCCCCCTCCCGGCGCATATCGACCGCCCGTGTTGGTTCGGCGCCTGTCGGCCAACCGTCGCGCCACCGGGCACGCCCGGTCCTCACGGTGCATGGGGTTGTTCCCGCGATCATCGCCCCCGCCGCCTCGCCCCGGTCAGGCGCATCTCGGCCGCCCCTGGCGGCACGGTGCCGGCCGGCGCCGCGTGCCCGGGCGCGGACGCCGGAGCAGCCCGCGCCGCAAGGGCGCGTGCCGCGCGATCACCCTCTTGCCGGTCGCCGTTCAATCCCACGCCCGCGCCATGCGCATCCCCATCCGGCCTGAAGTTCCTGATATGTTCTACCAAGCTGCCATCGACCGGCGCAAGCAAACCGCTTGGTTCGGCAACCGCCTCAACGCAGGGTTTCCGTAGCAATCGGAGTGATTGGGATGGTCGCCGGCGCGCCATCCCGCGAAGCGGCCCGCCCGATGCGACCGCCGCGACCAACCCGGTCATCGTCGTCGCGGTGCTGTCGCCGCGGACCCAGGCGCTCGACACCAGCGACAAGCTGGCGGACTATTTTCGCGTTGCCTCCATCCAACACGACCTGATCGTCGGCGCCCGCCGCCGCGCGGTCATCCCCCACCAGCGCGGCGGCGAGGGCATCGTCTCGCGCATCGTCAATCCGGGATCGCTCCGTCTCGATCCGCCCGGCATCGCCATCGACGTCGCCGAGATCTATGCTGGGATCACGACTGCCCCGGGATAGCCGCCCGTCCCTCCCCCGTCACGCCGCCCCCGGCGCCGCGACCTCTCCCGCGGCCACCGTCCCGGACGAAGGCCCCCAGCGGACCGACAACGCCTGCCGCCGGCGCCGGTCGTGGACCCCGCCATTGCAGCCCCGACCTGGTGCCCTGCGTCATCGACTCTGCGGCGATTTCGCGACCCGCTTGCGGTACTCCACCGAGGTCGCAGGCGGACGCGGAACCAGCGCACTATGAGCGCCTCCGGGTACTGGCACCGCTGCGCAGGGAGTCTGCCCGCTTGCTCGTGGCTCGATCCCGGCGCTGGGAAGGCCTGGCACTCGACGAACGGCCGAGCGCATGACAGGCATGCCCGGCTTGCACTGCATCGCCTCGACCTCTCCAGGCCGGTTACGATCTGATGCATCGCAGGTTCGTCAACGCTTCCCGTAACCATCCGTCCGCGGCACCGCGAAGCAAGAATTTCGCTCATATGGCGTTGACTGTTGGACGGCCCCGTAGGGCGGAAAAGCGCAGCGCCTTCCGCCGTCGGACGGTGGCGGGATATGTTGTTGGGGACGTCGGCAGATGCGAGCGGCTCGCCCGGCGGTGGCGGAAGGCGCTGCGCTTTTCCGCCCTACGGGGCCGTCCAACCGTCAACGCCATAAGAGCCAAGAATTTTGACGCAGATAAAGCAAGGCGATGCACGCCGATGCACGCAGATAGCGAGCGGCTGAATGATCTGTCGGGGCAGATGATCGGCTTCGCGTTCCCCGTGCTCGATACGCCTGGGGCCGGGTTCCTGGAAAAAATCCATGAGACTGCGTCGGCTTTTACAGTTCGCGCGGCTGGTCTATCGGGTGTGCAACAATGTGCCGCCGGGGTGTACTGCTGCATCACCTCGGCCTCTCCGGGCCGGTTACGATATGGTGCATCGCAGGCGCGTCAACGCTTCCGCAACCATTTGTCCGCAGCACCGCGAAGCAAGAATTTTGCAAATTACGCAGATAAAGCAAGGCGATGCACGCCGATGCACGCAGATAGCGAGCGGCTGAATGATCTGTCGGGGCAGATGATCGGCTTCGCGTTCCCCGTGCTCGATACGCCTGGGGCCGGGTTCCTGGAAAAAATCCATGAGACTGCGTCGGCTTTTACAGTTCGCGCGGCTGGTCTATCGGTTGTGCAACAATGTGCCGCCGGGGTGTACTCCTGGAACGTGGTGGTCCGCGGCGACTTCGTGGACCCGCGGGCCGAGGACGCACGTCCGGCTGCGCTGAACACCGTCAAGCCACTGGACGACGCACGCATGCCCCGGCTGCTTGCCCCTTGGGTCGGATGCCATGCGCCAATGACCGCAAGGCGACCGGCCCGCAGCTCCGCCCGCTGGTCGATCCCGCCAAGCCGCGCCAGAAGACCAAACGCGTGGCGCACGACCGGTGAACCGCACGGACCCATCTGCGTGCATCTGCGTGCATCGCCTTGCTTCATCTGCGGTAAATTCTTTCTTGTCCTACCGCGCCACAAGCGCGCAACGCGGGCCGAGGCCGCAGGCGATCGCAGCCTCTCCGAGCCACGGCCGGAGTGTGCTGAACCTGTCAGGATCACGGTGCAGGCGTACTGGTCATCTGCGTCACCGATCTTGTGGCGACGTCGCGACTTGCTTGCGACACTTTCAGGGACAATCGACGGAGCATGACTCCAGACAATATCAACGACTCGTCGCACTACGCGCCACGCCGCAGCAGCCGCTGCCACCACGCCCGGCTGCGCCCGACCGCGAAGCCCATCTCCTGCTCCAGCGCGACCAGGTCGAGCTTCACCATGTCGGCGAACCGCCCCTTCAGCACGAAGTCCGGCACGCTGCGGGCGAACTGCGCGGCCTGGTTGGTGTCGCCGCCGAAGCTGATGGTCAGCTCGCCGGCCCGCCGGTTGAGCGTGATCCGCTCCTCGGAATCCGCCAGCATGTCGGACAACTGGTCGCGAAACCGCCGGTGCCGGATGCCGAAATAATCGGCGAAGCTCAACCGCCGCGCCCAGTCGGGCAGTTCGCCCAGCGCCTCGCCCAGCACCTCGCGCAGCAGATCCGCCGAGCATGCCAGCAGGTCGGGGAACATGTCCGCCTCGGCATCGATGTCCGCCCGCATGGCGCGGACCTGCGGCAGCAGGCGCTGCAGGTAGGCGCGATACAGCGCCGTGCCGATCTCGTTCTGCGCCCGCCGGGCGATGCGTTCGCTGACCGAACGGTTCTCCGGGATCGCCGCGTCGATGTGGCAGGTGACCATGCGCTTGGTCAGGTCGGGCGGGATCGTGCTGACGTCGCGGTTGGTGGTCAGCACGATCGGCGCGTACTGCGCGCTCATTTCGTGGTCGGTGCGCACCAGGTCCGGCACGTGGCTGGTGAACTTGTCGCGCGTCACGTCGTCGATCAGCAGCGGCAAGCCGCCCATGCGCTCGCGCAGGCCAAGCGCGCGGTTGGCGGTGAACTGGCCGCTGCGGATCATCTTCTCGAAGCCGAACATCGAGCGCGCCGCGACCTTGGTGAACAGCGTCTTGCCCCCGCTGGAGCGGCCGTACAGCACCGCATAGACCGGGTAGACCCAGGGATCGATGCCGGCCGGCACCGCAGCCTGGCGCAGATACGGCGCCGCCGGAGCCGAATACAGCCAGACCAGGAAGGCCCAGTAGACCTCCATAGCCCCGGCCGCATTGCCGAAGAACGACCGGAAACTGCCGAGGTAGTCGGTCAGGATGCGCGCATCCCGGGCGACGGCGGCGGCGGGAATCGCCTCGTCCAACGCCAGCCAGCGTGTCCCGTCCAGCTGCACGGTCCCATTGGCGAAGTCGATGTCAACGCGCGGGATGCGCTCGTCCGCTGCGTCGCCGAGCGGGCGCGCCTGGTGGCTGCGCAGCACGCGCAGCACCGAGGCGGCGTTCACCACGGTCCGCCCGGCCTTGTCCTTCGGCAGCGCGAGGTCCTTCAGCTCGGCCCCGATCACCGCCGCCTGGCGCAGCGCATCGGCGGCGAAGCCGGCCGGCATCGGCCGCGGCGGCTGGTCCACCAGGGCGACGCCGGCGTTCAGCACGCGGACGATGGGGACCTCGTCAAGCCGCAGCGGCACCTCGCGCGCAGCCGCGGTGCCGTCGGGGCGGGTGGCGACCAGCGCGTCGGCCTCGACCGGCACGCTGTCCTTCCAGTCACGCTGGTAATAGCCGCCGAACAGCTGCCAGGCAGCTTCGCCATCGAAGGCGACATGGATCTCGTGCTGGCGGCCCTCGAAGGCGGCGAGGCTGAGATTGGCCGACCCGGTGAGCACCCGGTAGCCGGCCGGGCCGGAGAGGATGTACAGCTTCTCGTGGCTGGGCCGCCCGCGCAGCAGGCGGAAGCGCAGCGTGCCGGTGGCGACGCGGTCCAGCAGCCGCGTGCCGGACCGCCCGAGCAGCCGCGACAGCGCTTCGACCAGCGCCTTCTGGTCGATCAGCGCGTCGGCGAAGCCATAGGCCTGGATGGTCTGGCTGGCCTGCGCCAACGCCAGGTGCTCCTTCGAGAGAATGGATTCGGACCCGAACACGACCTCCATGTCCTCGAGCCGATCCGCCAGCCGCAGCAGCAGTTCGACGCTGCTGGAGAAGGTGATGGCCTTGAGGCTGGTGTAGCCGTCGAACAGCTCCTCCCAGCTCGCCAGCGCGGAGCCGATGAGCTCGGCGCGAAACACCGTGAGCGGCTTCGCCGCGGGGCGGACCGCGCTGCCGCCAAAGAGGTCCGATGGAATGGCGCGTCTCCTTCGTGGTGGCATGCATACCAGCCGACCGGATGATCGACGCTCCGGTCGTGCCCGCATCGTCCTGGCGGCATCCGCGACGTGCCTTGATGCCGCAAGCAAGGTCGTCGCTGCCGGCCCCCCGGTCCCCGTCCTGCCCGATGCCCGCATCGTTGCGTGAACCGGTTTTGGGTCGGTGATGGGACCTATGGGCTTGCGCTCCGGCAAGCAAGCCAGGGTTTACCACGGAGCACACGGAGAAGGCACCGAGGACACGCAAAGCAAGAATTTCGCTCATATGGCGTTGACGGTTGGACGGCCCCGTAGGGCGGAAAAGCGCAGCGCCTTCCGCCACCGCCGGGCGAGCCGCTCGCATCTGCCGACGTCCCCAACAACATATCCCGCCACCGTCCGACGGCGGAAGGCGCTGCGCTTTTCCGCCCTACGGGGCCGTCCAACAGTCAACGCCATATGAGCCAAGAATTTTGGCCGCTTCGCGCGGGCGCGCAATCCAACACCGCGCGCAGCGCATCATCTTGCTTTGCGTATCCGCGGTGCCTTCTCCGTGTTCTCCGTGTCTCCGTGGTGAACCCTTGCTTGCCAACGACGCGCGACCCCAGGCGGCCGGTGTCGTGCAGGCCGCCCGGTTGACCAACGACGTGAAACCTACGAATCCCGTACCGCCTCCGCCAGGGCATGCTTCGCCGCGACGCCGAGGGCGCCGCGCCGATCGGTCAATCCTTCCGTCGGCTGACACGCGCCTTGGTCCGCCGGCGCCGCCAGCGGGCGCCTCGGGCGCCTACCCTACAAGCCCAGCAACCCGCGCAGGTCGGCCTGCGGCCGGGCGCCGTAATGGCCGATCACCTCGGCCGCGGCGATGCTGGCGATGCGCCCGCACGCCGCCAGGTCGCGCCCGGCGGTCAGCCCGGCCAGGAACCCCGCCGCATAGGCGTCGCCCGCCCCGGTGGTGTCGACGACCTCGGCCGGCGCCGCGGCGATCGCGACCGTCTCGCTGCCGCGCAGGATCAGGCTGCCCGCCTCGCTGCGGGTCAGCGCCGCCAGCGCCACGTCGGCGCGCGCCAGCTCGGCCGCCGCCGCCAGGTCGTTCGTCTCATACAGCGCCGTGACCTCCGCCTCGTTGGCGAACAGAATGTCCACGTGCCCGGCAACCAGCTCGCGGAACGCCGCGCGATGGCGGTTGACGCAGAACGGGTCGGACAGCGACAGCGCCACCTGGCGGCCCGCCGCGTGCGCCGCGGTGGCGGCGCGGCGAAACGCCGCCTGGGCGGCGGGCGGGTCGAACAGGTAGCCCTCCAGGTAGGTCACCGCCGCCGCGGCGACCAGCGCGGCATCGACATCGGCCGCGTCGAGGTGCACGCAGGCGCCAAGGAACGTGTTCATCGTCCGCTGGCCGTCCGGCGTCACCACGATCAGGCAGCGCGCGGTCGGCGCGCCGCCGCGCAACGGCACCGACGGAAAATGCACCCCGGCGGCGCGGATGTCGTGGCTGAACACGGCGCCGAGCTGGTCCTCGGCGACCTTGCCCAGGTAGGCCACGCGCGCACCCAGCGCGGCGGCCACGGCGCAGGTGTTGGCCGCCGAACCGCCGCTGCTCTCCTGGCCCGGCGGCATCGCGGCATACAGCAGCTCGGCGGTCGCGGCATCGACCAACGCCATGCTGCCCTTGTGCATGTCATGGCGACTGAGGAAGCTGTCATCCGCCGGCGCCACCACGTCGACGATCGCGTTGCCGATGCCAAGAATGTCAAACCGTGTGGGCGCCATGCCGTGCTCGTCCCTTGCCAACCCCTCCGCCTAACACCCGCGCGCCTCGATCGGCAACGGTCCGGCGGGCGGGGCCGAAGCAAGGGCGGGGCTCCGCCCCGGACCCCGCCAAGGGGCGCTGCCCCTTGGAACCCCGCCAAGGGCGGAGCCCTTGGAACCCTTCACTGGGAGTGTGGGGAGGGGGAGGGGGCGTGGGGGTGCGGCGAAGGGGCGCCGTCCGGCCTGCCGGACGGCGCCCCTTCGCCGCGCCCCCACGCCCCCTCCCCCTCCCCACACTCCCAGTCATCGAGTCCAGAGGCCGCTGCCTCTGGTGGGGGGTCCAGGGGGGCAAAGCCCCCCTGGCGGGGTCCGGGGCGGAGCCCCGCCCTTCCTTCGACCCCCGATCGCCCCCGGGACCGTCCGCCGGGCTGCGCAATCGAGGGTCGTGATCGCATGAGCCGCCTGTTCTCCCCCCTCCTCCGCAGTGTCGCGCAGATCGGCGACCGGGCGTTTCTCGGCGTCCTGCTGATCAGCCTGGCGTGGTCCGCGGCGGCGTTCGTGCTGCTGCATCTCGGGACCGTCTGGGTGGTGCACCGGGTCCTGGCGTTGCAGGGCTGGCAGGCGTGGGCGGCCGACGTGCTGGGCAGTGTCGGCGCCTCGTTCCTGGCGCTGTGGCTGTTCCTGCCGCTGGCCGCGGGGATCGCGACGCTGTTCATCGAGCGCGTCGCGCGCGCGGTGGAGCGGCGCCACTATCCGCAGCTGCCGCCGGCGCCGGGGGCCTCGCTGCGGGCGCAGATCGCCGACGCGCTGGCGCTGATGTGGCGCATCCTGCTGCTGAGCCTGCTGGCCCTGGTGCTGGCCGTGCTGCTGCCGGGGATCGGGCTGCTGCTGGCCTGGGCGATCGGCGCCTATGCGATCGGGCGCGGGTTGTTCATGACCGTGGCGCTGCGCCGGTTCGACCGCGCCATGGCCGAGCGGATGTATGCGGCCAATCGCCCGGCGATCCTGGTGCAGGGCGCGGCGATGGCGCTGGCCGGCTACCTGCCGGGGGTCAACCTGCTGATCCCGGTGCTCGGGACGGCGGCGATGGTCCATGTGCTGGATGCGGCGATGCGCCGGGACCCGCGCGGCCTCGATGCGGCGCGCCCCTGACGCGGGGCGTCCCGGGGGCGCCGACGCCTCCGTGCAGCCCCTCGTGCGAGCCGCTCTCTCGCGGCCCCCTCTCGCCCAGCCCCCTCATCCCGGGGCCGCCGAAGCAGGGCGCCAGGCCGCAAACCGGCGGCGCCTCGCGCCGCGGTGGCCCGGCGCGGGGCTGGTCCTGTCGGCCCGACCATGTTACGCGGGGCGCCTGCCGCAAACCCGGAGATGCCGTGTTCAAGCGTCGCAAACCCGACGACCCTGCCGCCGACCTGCTGCCGCCGGCGGGTCCGCCCACACCGGACGCCGCATCGATCAGGTCGGCGGACTCCGACCTGGGAGTGCCCGCCTTCCGCCCAGCCCCTCCGAAGGAGCCAGCAATCATGTCACGACCCCCGTTTCCCGCTGCGCCCCCCCTGCCCGGCTCACCCGGCGTGCTGCCGCCACCCGGCGGCATCGTCCCGCCGCGGCCCGCACTGCTGAGCGGCCCGCGCACCAGCCGCGATCCGGCCGACCGCCGCACCCTGGTCGTCGGGCGCGGCATCAGCGTGCAGGGCACCGTGCAGGACGCCGAACGCCTGGTGGTCGAGGGCACCGTCGAGGCGACGATGATCCAGGCCACCGAGCTGTCGGTCGCGCCCGGCGGCATATTCAAGGGCGAGGTCGAGGTGGAGGACGCCGAGATCGCCGGCACCATCGACGGCACGCTGACCACCAGGGGCAGTCTGATCGTGCGGGCCAGCGGCAAGGTGCTGGGCACCGCGCGGTGCCGGCGGCTGCAGGTGGAAGATGGCGGGCAGATCACCGGGCGGATCGAGATGCTGTCGGAGCCGGCGCGTTCGGGCGGGGAGCCGAGCGGGCAGTAGCGCGGCGCCGCCGGCGTCGGCGCTTCCGGCCCGGCGTCGCTGCCGGTCTGGCGTCACTTCCGGCCCGTCGTCACTGCCGGCTTGGCATCATTTCCGGCCTGCCGCCGCTTCCCACCGCTTCCGGCCTGCCACCACTTCCGATCTGCCGCCGCTGCCGGTCTGGCGTCGCTGCACGTCCGGCATCGCCGCACGTCCGGCGCAGCTTCATCCGGTGACGACCTCGATCGGCCCGGGCGCGTCCGCCACGCTGAGCGGCGTGAACCCCGCCGCATCGCCGTCCGCCTGCGCCGGGATCGGCGCGTTGCCAACCACCTCGACGCACCGCGCCCGCAGGTGCCGCACGCCCGGGGCGCGGCCCAGCAGTCCCACCGGCAGCGCCGCGCCATACATCAGCGCCGCCGCCGGCCCGCCGCAGCCGAACAGCACCACCGAGAAGCCGGGCTCCGCCGGCCGCGACTCCGGGGCCAGCAGGAATTTTCCGCCGTACAGCCGCCCCTTGCTGATCATCACGCTCGCCGCCTCGGTCTCCATCCCGTCGATCCGCAGATGCACCGGGGGGAACCGGTAGCGCCCGGCCTCGCGCAGGCTCTGCACCACGTAGGCGCCGCGCCCGAGCACGCGCTTCAGCGGCAGCGACAGCAGGTGCACCACCTGGGCGTCGAACCCCACGCCCAGCATCTGCACGAACAGCCGCGCGCCGTCGGCGCCGCGCGCCACGCCCGGCCATAGCGTCCGGGTCCGCCCGAACGCCAGCGCGGCGGCCACCGCCCGCGGCGCGAACGGCAGCGCCAGCTCGTGCGCCAGCACGTTGGCGGTGCCGAGCGGGATCACGCCCAGCCGCGCGCCCGATCCCATCAACCCGTTGGCGACCTCGGCGATCGTGCCGTCGCCGCCGGCCGCGACCACCATCGGCGCGCCGGCCTGCGCCGCCTCGCGCGCCAGCACCTCGGCATGCCCGGCGCGATGCGTCTCCGCCAGGTCCAGCCGGATGCCGTTGGCCGCCAGCACGTCCAGCACGCGCCACAGCAGATGCGCGCGCCGACGTCCCGCCACCGGATTGAACACGATTACCATCCGCGGCGGTACCGCCGGATGGCGCGCCATGCGATGCTGGTGGGCACGCGAATCGGCCTCGCTGTTCACGGCAAGCCGCCCTTGTGGCAGCTTCGCGTGACGCATTGATGACATTATCATGTCTCAGTAATGACTTTCATTATACCGACCAATATTCTGATATGTCATTCAGTCTTCACTTTATCCACGGACACGCCGCGGCTATCTGCTGGTCCTGCGATGAACGCCCCCATGTCCCCCGGCGCCCGGACCGACTACCGCAGCGTCTTCATCTCGGACACTCACCTGGGAACCCGCGGCTGTCGCGGCGACTTCCTGGCCGACTTCCTGCGCCGCACCTCGTGCCAGCATCTGTTCCTGGTCGGCGACATCATCGACGGCTGGCGCCTGCGCAAGTCCTGGTACTGGGACGACAGCCACGACGACGTGCTGCGCCAGATCCTGCGCCAGGCGCGCGGCGGCACCGAGGTCACCTACATCCCCGGCAACCACGACGAGATGTTCCGCGCCTGGCTGGGGCTGGGCCTGGAGATCGCCGGCATCCGCCTGCGCCGCGAGGCCGTCCACGTCACCGCCGACGGCAAACGCCTGCTGGTGATGCACGGCGACGAGTTCGACAGCGTGGTGCGCTATGCCAAGTTCCTCGCCCTGCTGGGCGACTGGGCGTATACCGCGGCGCTGGCCTTCAATCGCTACTTCAACGCCGTCCGCCGCCGCCTGGGCTACCCGTACTGGTCGCTGTCCGCCTGGCTGAAACGCCAGGTCAAGGAAGCCGTGAAGGCGATCGACCGGTTCGAAACCGCGCTGACCAACGAGGCAAGGCGCCGCGGCTTCGATGGCGTGGTCTGCGGCCACATCCACCACGCCGAGATGCGCGAGGTCGACGGCGTGCTCTACCTGAACGACGGCGACTGGGTGGAAAGCTGCACCGCCCTGGTCGAGCACCATGACGGACGCCTGGAACTGATCGACTGGGCGGCGCTGAACCGCCTGTCGTTCTTCGCGCCGCGCCCGGCCAGGCTGCCGCAACCTGCCTGACGCTCCTCCCCCTATCGAGGCGCCGAACGGTCGCGGCGACATGCTCCCGCCCGCCCGATCGCATCCCCCCTTGCCCCCAGCTCGCAGCCTGCCCGCGCCCCCTGCCCTGCCCGCAGGCGCGTCGCTGCCCGCACGCCCTGCCCTGCCCCCAGGCGCGCCGCTGCCCAACCGGCGCATCCTCATCGTCACCGACGCCTGGCCCCCGCAGGTGAACGGCGTGGTCCGCACCCTGACCACCGTCGCCGACGAACTGCGGCGCATGGGCCATACGGTCGAGGTGATCGGCCCCGACCGGTTCCGCACCATCGGCTGCCCGACCTATCCGGACATCAGGCTGTCGCTGCTGCCGCGCCGCCGGCTGATCCGCATGATCGAGGCATTCCAACCGGATTCGTTGCATATCGCCACCGAAGGCCCACTGGGCCAGGCGGCGCGAGGCTGGGCGAAACGCGCCGGCATCGGCTTCACCACCGCCTTTCACACCCGCTTCGCCGAGTATATCCGCGCGCGCACCGGTCTCCCGGTACGGCCGATCTATGCCTGGATGCGCCGCTTCCACGGCGCCGGCCAGGGCACCATGGTCGCCACCCCGTCGCTGCGCGACGAACTGGCGGCGCGCGGCTTCCGCAACATTCGCGCCTGGTCGCGCGGCGTCGATCTGGCGCTGTTCAAGCCGTTCCCGCGCGAGCCATGGAACCTTCCGGGACCGATCTTTCTCTACGCCGGCCGGGTGGCGGTGGAGAAGAACATCGGCGCCTTCCTGGAACTGGACCTGCCCGGCTCCAAGGTCGTGGTGGGCGGCGGTCCGCAACTGGCCTCGCTGCGGCGGCAGTATCCCCAGGTGCTGTTCACCGGCCCGCGCCACGGCGAGGCGCTGGCGCGCGCCTTTGCCGGCGGCGACGTGTTCGTGTTCCCCAGCCTGACCGACACCTTCGGCCTGGTGATCCTGGAGGCGCTGGCCTGCGGCACGCCGGTGGCGGCCTTCCCGGTGACCGGGCCCAAGGACGTGCTGGCCGGCGCCGAGGGAAAAATCGGCGCGGTGAACGCCGACCTGCGGCTGGCCGCGCTGGCGGCGCTGACCGCCGATCGCGCGGCGTGCCGGGCACATGCGGAACGCTACTCCTGGCGCGCCTGTGCCGAAACATTCCTCGGCCACCTGGTGCCGCTGATGGCAACGGCGTAGCGCGGCGCCCTATAGCCAGGCGTCGCCGGTCGTGACCGGCCGGCGCCGCACCCCCGTCATGGAAGTGCCCGTCACGGCCATCCACGGCTTCGGCGCGGCACCAAGGTCGCGGATGACCCGCCGCCGCGGCGCGTGCCGGCGGAACCGCGCCGCGCTACCGGCTCGCCACGTCGATCTGCGCGATCTCGGCCGGCGTCAGCTTGATCTCCGGCGCCCGCACCATCTCCGCAAGCTGCTCCAGGTTGGTCGCGCTGACGATCGGCGCCGTCACGCTCGGCCGCGCGATCAGCCAGGCCAGCGCGATCTGGCCAGGCTTGGCATCATGCGCCTGCGCCACCGCATCCAGCGCCGCCAGCGTGCGAAAACCCTTCGGGTTCATGTAGGTCTCCGCCCGCGAGCCGCGCGCGCGCCCTACCGTATCCGCCACGGAACGGTATTTCCCGGTCAGAAACCCGCTCGCCAGCGAGTAGTAGCCGATCACCCCCACCGTCTCCTTCAGGCACAGCGCCTCCAGCTCGCCCTCGAACTCGCCGCGCTCCACCAGGCTGTACTGCGGTTGCAACGTCTCGTAGCGCGGCAGGCCGAGCCGCGCGCTGGTCTCCAGCGCCGCCGCCAGCCGCGGCGCGGTGAAGTTGGACGCGCCGATCGCCCGCACCTTGCCCTGCTTGATCAGCTCCTGATACGCCGCCAGCGTCTCCTCGATCGGCGTGTCGGGATCGTCGCGATGCGACTGGTACAGGTCGATGTAATCGGTCTGCAGCCGACGCAACGACTCCTCCACCGCCTGCATCATGTAGCCGCGCGAGAGCCCCTTCCTGCCCGGCGCCATCTCGATGCCGAACTTGGTGGCGATCACCACCCGCTCGCGCCCGCCGCGCGACTTCAGCCAGTTGCCGATGATGGTCTCCGACTCGCCGCCCTGGTTGCCGGGAACCCAGCGCGCATAGACGTCGGCGGTATCGACGAAGTTGAAGCCCGCGGCCAGGAACCCATCGAGCAGCCGGAACGACATCGCCTCGTCCGCCGTCCAGCCGAACACGTTGCTGCCGAATGCCAACGGCGCGACCTCGATGGTCGATTTGCCAAGCCTGCGCTTTTCCATGCCTCGTCCCCGGGGTTGATCCGCAGCCAGACAACCCGGACCCGGGCCGCAAGTCCAGAGGGCGGCAGGCCAACCAATCGGCCAAGGGAAGGCTGGGGCTCCGCCCCAGACCCCGCCAGGGGGCGTTGCCCCCCTGGACCCCCCACCCCCCGGGACAAGTGCCCGGGGGCAGGCGCCGGCAGCGGCCTCTGGACTCCATGACTGGGAGTGTGGGGAGGGGGAGGGGGCGTGGGGGCGCGGCGAAGGGGCGCCGTCCGGCGTGCCGGACGGCGCCCCTTCGCCTCGCCCCCACGCCCCCTCCCCCTCCCCACACTCCCAGTAAAGGGTTCCAAGGGCTCCGCCCTTGGTGGGGGTCCAGGGGGCAAAGCCCCCTGGCGGGGTCTGGGGCGGAGCCCCAGCCTTCCCTTGGCCGATTGGCCGACCTGCAAACCCGGCGGTTGCGGCGGCGGGGTGGGTCGGCTTATGCAATTGCTGGGATGGACCAGCCGGACACGCTCGCGACGATTGCGCACCAGACCATCACGTTCGCGGACGGGATGGCGTTGGAGTGTGGCGTTCGCCTGCGGCGGCTGGATGTGGCGTATCGCAGCTACGGCGTATTGAACGCGGCGCGCAGCAACGCGGTGCTGGTCTGTCATGCGCTGACCGGCGATCAGTACGTTGCCGAGACGCATCCGATCACCGGCAAGGAGGGGTGGTGGGCGCAGGTGGTGGGGCCGGGCCGGCCGGTGGACACCGACCGGTTCTTCGTCATCTGCGCCAACGTGCTGGGCGGCTGCATGGGCTCCACCGGTCCGCGCAGCTCGCGCGACGACGATGGCGTGGGCGGTGGCGCCGGCGATGGGACCGCGGGGCAATGGGGCACCGATTTCCCGCCGGTGACGATCCGCGACATGGTCCGCGCGCAGAAGCGGCTGGTCGAGCACCTGGGCATCGCGCGGCTGTTTGCGGTGCTGGGCGGGTCGATGGGCGGCATGCAGGCGCTGGAGTGGGCGGCGCTGTATCCCGAGGCCGTGTTCGCCGCGCTGCCGATCGCCTGCGCGTCCTATCACTCGGCGCAGAACATCGCGTTTCACGAGGTCGGCCGGCAGGCGATCTTCGCCGACCCCGACTGGCATGGCGGGCGCTACTGGCAGCGCGGCACGGTCCCGGCGCGCGGCCTGGCGGTGGCGCGGATGTGCGCGCACATCACCTATTTGTCCGAGCAGGCGCTGACCCGGAAGTTCGGCCGGCGCTTGCAGAGCGCGCCGAAGGACCCGACCGAGGCGATCAGCCTGTTCGGCGACATGTTCGAGGTCGAGAGCTACCTGCACCACCAGGGCAGCACTTTCGTGCACCGGTTCGATGCGAATTCGTATCTCACCATCACCCGGGCGATGGATTATTTCGATCTGGCGGTGGACCACAAGGGCGACCTGGCCAACGCGTTTCGCGGCACCCGGACGCGCTTCCTGCTGGTCTCGTTCACCTCCGACTGGCTGTTCCCGACCGCCGAGAGCCGCGCCATCGCGCGCGCGCTGAACCGCGCCGGGGCGAATGTCAGCTTCGTCGAGATCCCGTCCGACAAGGGCCACGACGCGTTCCTGCTGGACGAGCCGGATTTCCACCGCACGCTGGCCGGCTTCCTGGCCGGCTGCGCCGAGCATGCGGGGCTGGGTGCATGATCGGGAGCAGCCCTGGGAGCAGCCCTGGGCGCATCGCCGACGGCAGGCGCCGGGCCGTGCGCGCATGAGCGGCGGCTCCCGCGCGTGGGCGGCGGCGCATGGCCGCGCGCACGACCCCGGCGCGCAGGACCCGGTGCGCTTCGTCGCCAAGAACATGCGGGTCGACCTGCGGCTGATCGCCGAGATGATCGCGCCCGGCACGCGGGTGCTGGACATCGGCAGCGGCGACGGCTCGTTGATCGCGCATCTGTTTCGCACCAAGGGCTGCGACGCGCGCGGCATCGAGATCGACATGACCGAGGTGATCGGCTCGGTCGCCTACGGCCTGCCGGTGATGCACGGCGATGCCGACACCGATCTGGCGCACTACCCGGACGGCGCGTTCGACTACGTGGTGCTGTCGCGCACCTTGCAGGCGGTGGAGCAGCCGCGCGCCGTGCTGCGCCAGATGCTGCGCATCGGCGCGCGCGCGGTGGTCAGCTTCCCGAATTTCGGCCATTGGCAGTTGCGGCTGCAACTTCTGCTGCGCGGGCGGATGCCGATGACGCCGGCCTGGGACCGGATGTGGTACGAGACGCCGAACATCCATCCCTGCACGATCCGCGACTTCTTCGATCTGTGCGCCAACGAGGGCTACGTGGTCGAGCGCTGGCTGGCGGCCGACGATGCCGGACGGCGCGCGCCGTGGCGGCGCTTCCCGCGCCTGGCCAACCTGTTCGGCGAGCAGGGGCTGTTCCTGCTGCGGCGGAAGTAGCCGGCGCATGGAAATTGCCGCTTCTGGCGGCGTCCAGGCCAGGCTGCATAAGTCCATGTTGGCAGTCGCCTGGCCGAACGCCGGACCGGCCCCGCCGGTCACCCCATCTGCACCGCCTCCACCGCCGCCTCCAGCTCCAGGAAGCTCGGCATGTGCTGGTTCGGCACCATCTTGCGCCCCGATTCCACGCTGACCTGCGGCGCATTGCCGTGCAGGTGGGTCACCAGCACGGCGCGGATGACCTCGAAATACTTCGCATCCTCCTCGACCACGCCCTTCAGCCGCATGGCGAAGGGTCCCACCATCCCATAGGCGAGCAACACGCCGAGGAAGGTGCCGCACAGCGCGCTGGCGATCATCGCGCCGAGCACCGCCGGCGGCTGGTCGATATGCGACATCGTCTTGATCACGCCGAGCACCGCCGCGACGATGCCGAGCGCCGGCAGTCCGTCGGCCATGGTCTGCAGCGCGTGGGCGCCGTGCAGCTCCTCGACCAGCGTCTTCTTCAGCTCGCGCGCCATGACGTCCTCGATCTGGTTCGGGTCGTCGGCGTTCATCCCGACCATGCGCAGGTAGTCGCAGATGATCGCGCTGGCGTGGCGGTTGGCGAGGATCTTCGGGTATTTCTGAAATGCCGAGCTCTCCTCGGGCTTTTCGATATGCGGCTCGAGCGCCATGTTGCCCTTGGTGCTGGCCAGTCGCATCAGGTAGTACAGCAGGCTGAGCAGATCGATGTAGTCGGCCTTCTTGAAGGTCGCCCCCTTGATGGCTTTGCCGAAGCTGCCGACCGTGTGCTTCACGTCGTGCAGGCTGTTGCCCATGACGAAGATGCCGAGCGCGGCCCCGCCGATGGTCCACATCTCGAACGGCAAGGCTTCGATCAGCGGCCCGGCGCCGCCGCCCGAGACCAGGTAGCTGCCGAACACGCAGAGCAGCACGAAGACCAGACCGCCGATTGTCAGCATGGGCGCACGGTCACGGCGGCAGCAGCCTGGCCGGCTGCGCTTGCGGCTCAGCCGGCAGCGCCGCAGCCGGTGACGCGGCAGCCGGTGGCGCGGCGGTCGGTGGCGCGGCGGTCGGTGGCGCGGCGGTCGGTGGCGAGGCGGTCGGTGGCGAGGCGGTCGGTGGCGAGGCGGGGGATGGTGCCGCAGCCGGTGGAGCGGCGCGCGATACTGCCGCGTGTGGCTCGCCAGTGTGGGGCACGCCAGTCTGCGGCACGCCAGCCTGCGGCACGCCAGCCTGCGGCACGCCAGCCTGCGGCACGCCAGCCTGCGGCACGCCAGCCTGCGGCACGCCAGCCTGCGGCACGCCAGCCTGCGGCGTGGCAGTCTGCGGCGTGGCAGTCTGGAGCACCGTGGCCCGGGGCATGGCGGCCTGGGGTGCCACTGCCGATGGCACGGCAGACAACGATGCCGCCGCCGGGGCCGCGGCAGTCAGCGGTGCGGCGGCCACCGATGCGGCGGCCAGCGGCGCAGCAGTTTGGGCCGCGGCGGGGGATGGCGCCCCGGTCCCTGGCGCGGCAGGCGGCGATGCCGCCGCGTGCGGTGCGGCGGCCGGCGGTGCGCCAGGGGACGGGGCGGCGACGGCGCCGGGCGGTGCGGCCGGCTTCGTCGTGTTGCGCAGCACGATGATGGCGATGCGCCGGTTGGCCGCGGCCCGCGGATCGGCCGGCAGCAGCGGATCGCGATCGGCCAGCCCGGTCACCCGGCTGATCCGCGGGTCCGCCAGCCCGCCATCCGTCAGCAGCCGGCGCGTCACGTTCGCCCGCTCGGTTGACAGCTCCCAATTGGTCTTGCCGGTGCCGGCATAGGGCGCCGCGTCGGTGTGGCCGACCACGGCGATGTCCTCCGGCAGGCGCATCAGCACCGGCGCCACCTTGGCCAACAGCAGCTTGACGCGCTCGTTCGGGACGGCCGAGCCGGTGGCGAACATCGGCAGCCGCTCCTCGTCGAGCAACTGGATGCGCAGCCCCTCGGGCGTGATGTCGATCGCCAGCTGGCGCGACAGCCCGGCCAGGGCCGGATCGCCTTGCACCGCCTGGCGCAGCTCCTCGGCCGCCTTCTCGAACGCCTGCTTCTCGCGACGCTGCTGTTCCGCGCGCAGCTCCGCCGCGGTCGGTGCGCGGCGGCCGGACGCGGTCTCCACGCGCGCCACCACCGGGCCGGCTTGGGCGGCATCCAGGCCGGCGGCCCGCGACCCCGCCGCCTGCGACCCGGCGGTCGCTGGCCCGGCGGTCGGCCCCTTGGCCGCCAGGCTGCCGCCCCCCACCGGCGCGGGTTGCCGGCTGGCCGGTTGCGGGCTGCCGGCGCTCGGGTTGGCCGGCGGCACCGTCGCGGCGCCCGGCGGTGCGGCGGTCAACTTGCCGTCCGGCCCGGCCTCCGCCGCGGCGCCATGCGGCGCGTCGGTCAGCGGCGTGTCGGCATCCTCGTCGTTCGGGTCCTGTATCACCGGGCGCTGGCCGACGATCACCTGCACGGCGCCGCGGTCGGACACCATCGCCCCTTGGTCGAACACGGTGTGCCCGCCGAACGGCTGGCCGGTGCCCGAGGACGCGTGGCTCATCAGGTTGTTCGGGCTGAAATAGTCGGCCAGGCCCTTGCGCTGGTCCTCGGTGGTGGCGTTGAGCAGCCACATCAGCAGGAAGAAGGCCATCATGGCGGTGACGAAGTCGGCGTATGCCACCTTCCACGCCCCGCCGTGGGCGGCAGCCTCGATCACCTCCTCCTTGCGGATGATGGTGACGCCGGCGTTCCGGTCGCCCGCCTTGCCGCCCTTACCGGCCATCGCCTGCCACTGCCGTTGTCATCGCCGGCAGAGTGGCGCGCCTTGCTTAACCCCGCGCTAACCAGACCGCAGTTCCGCGGCGCACTTCGGGGGACGCATTCCCATCGCCCACGCCCGGGGACGGCTCCCCCTCGGCGGGCGCCCAGGGCCCACGCCGAGGATCCAAGCCCAGGGCGCCGTCAGGGTGGCGGGATCAATCGCCCAGCACGGCGGTGCCGCGCGTGCCGATCATCGCCAGGAACTCGCGCCGCGTGGTGGGATCGTCGCGGAAGGCGCCCAGCATGCGGCTGGTCACCATGGTCACCCCGGGCTTGTGAATGCCGCGCGTGGTCATGCACTGGTGTGCCGCCTCGATCACCACGGCGACGCCGCGCGGCTGCAGCACCTCCTGGATGGTGTTGGCGATCTGCGCGGTCAGCTTCTCCTGGATCTGCAGCCGCTTGGCATAGGCCTCGACCACCCGCGCCAGCTTGCTGATCCCGACCACCCGGCGATGCGGCAGATAGGCGACGTGGGCGCGGCCGATGATCGGCACCATGTGGTGTTCGCAGTGGCTCTCCATCCGGATGTCGCGCAGCAGGACGATCTCGTCGTAGCCGTCGGTCTCCTCGAAGGTGCGCTCCAGCATCGCCACCGGGTCCAGCGCGTAGCCGGCGAAGAATTCCTCATAGGCGCGCACCACGCGGTCCGGGGTGCCGAGCAGGCCCTCGCGCGTCGGGTCGTCGCCGGCCCAGCGCAGCAGGGTGTGGACCGCTTCCTCGGCTGCCGCGCGGGTCGGACGGTCGGGACTGTGCGCCGCCGGCACGCGCGGCGTGCGATGGGTCACGATGTTCATGACTTGGCTTCCTTCCGCTCGGCCTTCTGGTTGGCGGGGGCCGCTTGGGGCCGGCGCCGGCGTTGATATGGGATCATCTTGCCGCGTTTTCCCGAGCCGGCAAGTCGGGCACTCGCGGCGGCGCCGGCAGCGGCGGGCCCTGCCGCAGCGGCGCGCCGGCAGCCCGCCGCCGGCCGGAGAAGATCGGGCGGCCGGGCGGGCGGCCGGGCGAGCCGCCGCGGCGCCCGATCTTCCGGCCCGCGGCGGGCCGGGCAGGCGCCGTCAGCGCCGCGCCGGCGGCGTCGCAACCCGAGATCGCCGCGTCGCTCAGGCGTTTGATCCAGCTCGTCGCTTCGCTCAGGCGTTTGATCCAGATCGTCGCTTCGCTCAGGCGTTTGATCCAGCTCGCCGCGTCGCTCCGGCGGCCGCCCCGGGCCGCCATCCCGGCGGCGCCAGCTCGAAGCCCTCGAAGCGGAACGCCGGCGCGACCACGCAGCTCACCAGGGTCCAGGCCCCCAGGCTCGCCGCCGCCTGCCAATGTCCGGCCGGCACCACCGCCTGCACCAGCGCGCCGGAGGCCAGGTCCGGCCCGAGCACTTGCACACCCTCCGCCGCCCCACCGGCCGACTGCGCCAGCCGCAGCGGCGCCCCGGCGTGCCACAGCCACAGCTCGGTCGCGTCCACCCGGTGCCAGTGGCTGCGCTCGCCGGCGGCCAACAGGAACAGGATCGCCGTCGCCACGCCGCGCCCGCCGTCCGCCGGGGCGGCCCGCCAGGTCTCGCGGTAGTGCCCGCCTTCCGGGTGCGGCCGCAGGGCGAGCGCGCGGACCACCGCGGTCGCGGCCAGGGCGGGATCGGCCAGCGTCCGGACCGCCGCGGCCGCCGCCGACCTTGCCCGTGCCAACCTTGCCCGCGCCAACCTTGGCTCGGCCAACCTTGGCTCGGCCAACCTTGGCTCCGCCAACGTCGGCTCCGCCAACGCCGGATCGGCCGCCAGCGGGTCGGCCGCCAGCGGGGCGGCCTGGCGCGCCGCTGCCACGCCGCGAACACCCCGCCCGGCAGCCATCGGCACGGCCGGAGGCGCTACGCCGGCACAGTCGCGGCGACCGCCGGGTCGCGGCCGAACGCCTCGAACCACGCCGCCAGCTTCGGCCGCGGGTCGCGCCACGGCTCCTGGGGAAAGCGGAAATCCAGATAGCCCAGCGCGCAGGCCACGGTGATCGAGCCGATGTCGAGCGCCAGGTGCGGCGGCTCCGCCTCCAGCGCGTCCAGCGTGCGCTCCACCGCCGCGCGCATGCGCGCCACGACGCCGGCGCGCCCCTCGTCCTGCGGGCGTTGCATCTCCATCCGGCGCGGCACGCAGGCATCCAGGATGCCGTCGCCCATCGCCTGCTGCTTCAGCGCCCGCCAGCGCGCCGCGCCCTGCGCCGGGAACATCGGCCGCGCGTCGCCGAGGCTGTCGAGGTACTCGCAGATCACCGGGCTGTCGAACAGCGCGACGCCGTCCTCGGTCAGCAGGGTCGGAATCTTCGACAGCGGATTGACCGCCAGCAGCTCGGCCGGAGACAGGTTGGGGTTGGTCGGGATCAGCGTGATGCGGCTGTCGAGCCCGCGCGCGATGGCGCAGATCCGCACCTTGCGGGCATAGGGGCTGGCGGGGGAGTGAAACAGTTTCACGGGATGCTCCTTCGGGCTGGCTTCCGCGGGCAGGTTGGCTTCCGCGGGCAGGATGGCTTCCGCGGGGGATGCTAGAAACGATCCTTGCGCGCGCGCCGCTCGGCGAAGCTCGCCACGTCCGGCGCGGTCAGGAACGGGTTGGCCCGCAGCTCGTCGGCCAGCAGCGAGGGCAGCGTCGGCTGGCCGGCGGCGCGCCGGCGGCGCACCTGCTCGGCCATTTCGCGCAACGCCGCGTTGTCCGGATCGACGCTCAGCGCGAAGTCCGCGTTGGCCGCGGTGTATTCGTGCCCGGCGCAGACCTTGGTGCCGCCCGGCAACGCCGCGAGCTTGCGCAGGCTGGCGAACATCTCCGCCGCTGTGCCCTCGATCAGCCGGCCGCAGCCCAGGCTGAACAGCGTGTCGCCGGCCAGCAGCACCGCGCCGTCGGGGAAGAAGTAGTTGATCTGCCCGCGCGTGTGGCCCGGCGTTTCGATCACCCGCGCCACCGCCCCGCCGAGGCGCACCTCGTCGCCCTCCTGCACCGCCTGGTCGAGCTTCGGCAGCCGATGCGCATCCGCCGCCGCGCCGACCACCTTGGCGGCGAAGCGGGCGCGCACCTCGTCGGTGGCGGCGACGTGGTCGGCGTGGTGGTGCGTCAGCAGGATCAGGTCGAGCCGCCCGCCGGCGGCCTCGATCGCCGCGATGATCGGCGCCGCCTCGGCCG
Organism: uncultured Alphaproteobacteria bacterium; assembly: GCA_963847615.1. Classification (GTDB taxonomy): domain Bacteria; phylum Pseudomonadota; class Alphaproteobacteria; order Acetobacterales; family Acetobacteraceae; genus Palsa-883. The sequence goes on along the minus strand of CAWKAN010000020.1, from coordinate 350,731 downwards.
GATCGACGATCGCGGTGGCGCCGGAGTCCTGATCGCGCAGCAGCCAGGCGTAGTTGTCCTTCAGGATCGGCACGGGTTGCACGGTCACGGTCATGGCACACCTCTGAAGGTCTGGTCGAAGCGGTCGCATCGGGCGAAGCCGTCGCGTTGGGCGAAGCCGTCGCGTTGGGCGAAGCCGTCGCGTTGGACGAAGGGCTCGCGTTGGGCGAACGCGTAGCATTCAACGCGGCGCGCGAAAACCGACACCTGTGTTATAAGCGCCCGCATGACGGCGGATGTCCACGGCGCGGCTGACTTCTACGGCACGGCGCGCGGGGCGGTGGCGGCCCGGCTGCTGCGCGAGCGGCTGGCCTTGCTGTGGCCCGAGTTGACCGGCCAGTCGGTGCTGGGCATCGGCTTCGCCGCCCCCTACCTGCGGCTGTGGCGCGAGCAGGCCGGGCGCTGCATCGCGCTGACCCCGGCGCAGGCCGGCGTCGCGCGTTGGCCGCTGGGCGCGCGCAACCTGTCCTGCACCGCCGAGGAAGACGCGCTGCCGTTCGCCGACCTGAGCTTCGATCGCGTCCTGCTGGTGCACGGGCTGGAGACGGCGGAGAACGCGCGCTGCCTGCTGCGCGAGATCTGGCGCGTGTTGAAGGATGACGGGCGCCTGCTGGTGGTGGCGCCGAACCGGCGCGGCGTCTGGGCCTATGTGGAGGCCACGCCGTTCGGCCATGGCCAGCCCTATTCGCCCGGCCAGGTCGGCCGGCTGCTCGCGGCGGCGCTGTTCCGGGTGGAGCGGCGCGACACCGCGCTGTACCTGCCGCCCACCAACCTGCGCCTGGTGCTGCGCGGCGCCCGGCTGCTGGAACGCAGCGGCCGGCGGTTCATCCCCGGCCTGGCCGGGGTCACGCTCACCGAGGCGGTGAAGGAGGCGTACGCCGTGATGCCGCTGCGCCCCGTGCCGCACCGCCGGATGGTGCTGGCCGAGGCTGCCTAGCCCGGGCTTCTCACACTCGTCGCGGCTGCCGGCTCGGTCCTTGCCGCAGCGCCCAAGCGCGATCGGTGAGCCGCGGCGCCGGCCAACCAGACCGCACCGGCAGATCAATCGTGCGAGCGGCGCCAACTGCGCCAAAGGCGCGCCCCCTCGACGGCACTGGCCAGCAGCGCGAGCACTGCCGCGGTGCCGACCGCGATCTGAATCCAATATTCCATGGCCGGACGTCCCTGAAACATTCTTGATTGTGAGACAGTCTGCCAAATCATCGGCGCCAGGGGAAGAGGGTCGCCCGGCCCGCGGCACCGCAGGCCCGCCGCCATCGGCGGGGCGCGCCGTTGCACCGGCGGCAACGATCCGACCCGGTCCCGCTCGCCGTGGACCGGCGGTCAACGCGCCGGCCGCGCCGCCAGGGCGCCCCCCTGCCCGCAAGCACGGCGACGGCGGGACGGGTCTGCAACGCATTGACGGAATCTACCGCGTTATCGCCGCGCCAAGCGCACCGCACGCGGGCGGCCCGCCCGGCGGGAACCGGTCGCGGCCCGGCCCCGGTCCGGCCGACCGGGACCGCCGCGCGGTTACGACCCGATGCCCTGCTGCGCCAACTGCGCGCTCAATCGCCCATAGACCCGCCGCGCATTGCCCTCGTAGATCTTCTGGCGATCGGCCGCGCTCAGCCCGGGCGCCGCCTCGATATACCGCTTCGTGTCGTCAAAATGATGTCCCGTCTCCGGATCGATCCCGCGCACCGCGCCGACCACTTCGGAGGCGAACAGGATGTTCTCGACCGGGATCACCTTGGCCAGCAGGTCGGTGCCGGCCTGGTGATACACGCAGGTGTCGAAGAACACGTTGCGCAGCAGCAACTCCGGCAGCGGCGGGCGCTTCATGTCCTGCGCCAGGCCGCGGTAGCGGCCCCAGTGATACGGCACCGCGCCGCCGCCATGCGGGATGATGAATTTCAGCGTCGGAAAATCCTTGAACAGATCGGCGGTGATCAACTGCATGAACGCCGTGGTGTCGCCGCAGATGTAGTGCCCGCCGGTGGTGTGAAAGTTCGGGTTGCACGAGGCGCTGACATGGATCATCGCCGGCACGTCCAGCTCCACCATCTTCTCGTACAGCGGATACCACCAGCGATCGATCAGCGGCGGGTCGGACCAGTAGCCGCCGGACGGGTCGGGGTTCAGGTTGCAGCCGACGAAGCCGAGCTGGGTCACGCAGCGTTCCAGCTCGGCAACGCAATTCGCCGGCGCAACGCCCGGCGACTGCGGCAACTGGCAGACGCCGACGAAGTTGCGCGGGAACAGCGTGCAGACGCGATGGATCATGTCGTTGCACAGCCGCGACCACACCTCGCTGGTGGCGGCGTCGCCGATGTGGTGCGCCATGCCCGAGGCACGGGGAGAAAAAATCGTCACGTCGGTGCCGCGCTCGCGCTGGATGCGCAACTGGGCGCCCTCGACGCTGGCACGGATCGCGTCGTCGCTGATGCTGGGCAACGTCAGCGCCGCGGTGCGGGCGGCGTCGCCAAGTGCGTCCACCTGCTGGGTGCGGAACCCGTCCAGCTCCTTGGGCGCGGTGGTGTAGTGGCCATGGCAATCGATGATCATGCTGCTCTCGTCGGGTTTCCCGACGGAATTCTACCCGGGCACAGGACCAACGCCAACCACGCGACGAAAGGCTGGGGCTTCGCCCCAGACCCCACCAAGGGGCGCTGCCCCTTGGAACCCCGCCAAGGGCGGAGCCCTTGGAACCCCGGACTGGGAGTGTGGGGAGGGGAAGGGGGCGTGTGGGCCGGGTGTCGGTGCCGCCCCTCGCGAGGGGCGGCACCGACACCCGGCCCACCCGCCCCCTTCCCCTCCCCACACTCCCAGTCATGGAGTCCAGAGGCCGCTGCCTCTGGTGGGGGTCCAGGGGGCAAAGCCCCCTGGTGGGGTCTGGGGCGAAGCCCCAGCCTTGCTTCCCGCAAAGGCCGCGGGTTTGCAGGCCGGGCTGCTTCGGCTATCTGAGACGGCTCCGCCGCGGCCCAACCTTTTTGTTCGAGCGCCCTCCCAAGCATGTCCAGCCCCTCCTCCCTCACCGAAGCGCCCGCGCCGCCGGCCGCCGACGGCGAAGATCCGCCGTCACCGGATGGCTGGCGCGACGGCGGGCCGGCTGCGCTCGCCGCGCTGCGGGCCGAGCTCGACCGCATCGACGACGCGCTGCACGACCTGCTGATGCGAGCGCGCCGGCGTGGTCGAGCATGTCGCCCGCGCCGGCAAGCCGCGGCGCGCTGCGCGCCGGGGCGGGAGGCCGCGATCATCCGCCGCCTGCTCGCCCGCCACCACGGCGCGCTGCCGGCGCACACGCTGGTGCGCATCTGGCGCGAGTTGCTGGCCGGGCACCACCGTCGATGCAGGGCGCGTTCAGCGTCGCGGTGTGCGCAGCCGGGCCGCCGACGGGCTTCATGTGCAGGCGGCGCGCGAGCATTTCGGCGCGCTGACGCCGTTGCGCGCCTATCGCAGCCCGGCCCAGGCGATCGGCGAGGTCAGCGCCGGCGCCGCCACCGTCGCCGTGCTGCCGCTGCCGTCCGAGACCGAGGCGCCGCGCGACGCCTGGTGGACCGCGCTGCTGCACAAGGACGAGCCGCGCATCCATGTCGTCGCCCGCCTGCCGTTCTGGCGGCCGCGCCCGGAGGGGGCGCCGACGTCGCAGGCCCTGGTGGTCGCCGCGGTCGCGCCCGACGCCTCGGGAGCCGACCGCTCGCTGCTCGGGCTGGAACTGCCGCTCGAGGTCAGCCGGGCCCGCCTCACCGCCGCGCTGACCGCCGCCGGGCTCGAGCCCGGCAACGTCATCCTGCGCCGCGACCCGGGCGCGCCGGTGGCCGACGCGCTGGCCGAGGTGGACGGGTTCGTGGCCGACGACGATCCGCGCCTGGCCGCGCTCGACGCCGTGCTGCGCCGGCCGGTGGTGCTCGGCGCCTACGCCATTCCCGTTGGACGGAACCGCCGCATGACGCAGCGCCGCGCCCGCGCCCGGAAATCCTGCGAGATCTCGCCCTATGTCGGCGGCGAATCGACGCTGCCGGGGATCAACCGCGTCGATAAGCTGTCGTCGAACGAGGGCGCGTTCGGCGTGCCGCCGGGCGCGCAGGAGGCCTATCGCCGGCTGGCCGGCGAGCTGCACCGCTATCCCGACGGCGGCGCGCCGGATCTGCGCCGCGCCATCGGCGCCCGCTTCGGGCTGGACCCGGCGCGCATCGTCTGCGGCGCCGGCTCGGACGACCTGATCTATCAGCTCTGCCTGGCCTATGGCGGTCCCGGCCGCGACATCGTCATGACCGAGCACGGCTTCTCGATCTACCAGATCGCCGGCACCTATGCCGGCAGCCGCGTGATCAAGACGCGCGAGCGCAACCTGACCGCCGACGTGGACGCGATGCTGGCCGCGGTTTCGCCGGCGACGCGGCTGTGCTTCCTCGCCAACCCGAACAACCCGACCGGCTGCATGCTGCCGTATGAGGAGGTGGCGCGGCTGCGCGCCGGCCTGCCGCCGGAGGTGCTGCTGGTGCTGGACGCCGCCTATGCCGAATACGTCGACCGGCCCGACTACGATCCGGGCATCCGGCTGGTGGACGCCACCGACAACACGGTGATGACGCGCACGTTCTCGAAGATCTTCGGGCTGGGCGGCATGCGCATCGGCTGGGCCTATGCGCCCGCCGCGGTGATCGACGTGCTGAACCGGGTGCGCGCGCCGTTCAACGTCTCGATCGCCGCGCAGGCCGCCGCGATCGCCGCGCTGGCCGAGCCGGGCTGGGTCGAGAAGGGCCGCGCCCACAACAGCCGAATACCGCCCGAAGCTGGCCGCCGGGCTGCGCGGCGGCGGGCATCAAGGTCTGGCCCAGCGAGGGCAACTTCGTGCTGGCCGATTTCGCCACCCCGGCGCGCGCCACAGGCCGCCGACGCGTACCTGCGCCGCCGCGGCGTCATCGCCCGCCCGGTCGGCGGCTACGGCCTGCCGCACTGCCTGCGCATCACCGTCGGCACCGCCGAGGAGGTCCAGGTAGTGATCGACGCGCTGACCGAGTTCATGGCGACTGAACATGGCGGAGTCGGTCCGCATGGCTGAACCGCTGTTCCGGCGCCTGGCGCTGATCGGCATCGGCCTGATCGGCAGCTCCGTCGCGCGCATCGCCCACGAGCGCGGCGACATCGCGGGCGAGGTGGTGGTCACCGCGCGCACGCCAGAAGACGCTCGACCGGGTGCAGGGACGCTCGGCTTCGCCGATCGGGTCGAGAGCGATCCGGCCCGCGCCGTCGCAGGCGCCGACTGCGTGATGCTGTGCGCCCCGGTGGGCGCCTTCGCCGACATCGCCGCGGCGATCGCGCCGCACCTGGCGCCCGGGCGCGATCCTGACCGACGTCGGCTCGACCAAGCAATCGGTGATCCGCGACGTCGGCCCGCTGGTGCCGGCGCGGCGTGCACTTCGTGCCGGCGCACCCGGTGGCCGGCACCGAATATTCCGGGCCCGATGCCGGCTTCACCACGCTGTTCCAGGGCCGCTGGACGCTGCTGACCCCGCCGCCCGGCACCGACCCGGCCAGCGGTGCGAACGGATCGCCGAGCTGTGGCGGCGCTGCGGCTCGATGGTGCGAGATCATGGAGCCGGCCATCACGACCGCGTGCTGGCGATCGTCTCGCACCTGCCGCACCTGATCGCCTTCACCATCTGCGGCACCGCCGATGACCTGGCCGACGAGAGCCGCCAGGAGGTGCTGCGCTTCGCCGCCTCCGGCTTCCGCGACTTCACCCGCATCGCCGCCTCCGACCCGGTGATGTGGCGCGACATCTTCCTCAACAACCGCGAGGCGCTGCTGGAGATGCTGGCGCGCTTCATGGAGGACGCGCAGGCGATGTCGCGCGCGGTGCGCTGGGGCGACGCGGCCTATATCGAGGACATCGTCGAGCGCGGGCGAAAAATCCGCCGCAGCCTGATCGAACTGAAGCAGGCCTAACCCGGCCGCCGCCACGGCGCCGCGGTGCTCGGGGCAAGCGGAGAACCAAAGCAAGGCTGGGGCTTCGCCCCAGACCCCACCAAGGGGCGCTGCCCCTTGGAACCCCGCCAAGGGCGGAGCCCTTGGAACCCTTCACTGGGAGTGTGGGGAGGGGAAGGGGGCGGGTGGGCGAGGCGATTGGGCGCCGTCCGGCCTGCCGGACGGCGCCCAATCGCCTCGCCCACCCGCCCCCTTCCCCTCCCCACACTCCCAGTCATGGAGTCCAGAGGCCGCTGCCTCTGGTGGGGGTCCAGGGGGCAAAGCCCCCTGGCGGGGTTCGGGGCGGAGCCCCGACCTTGCTTCGGTTCCCCGCTTGCCCCGAGCGTTGCGGCGGCCGGGTGGGCCGCCTATGCAGGGCGACCATGGAGCCTTCGTTGATTTATCTGATTGCCGGCGAGGCCAGCGGCGACGTGCTGGGCGGGCGGCTGATGGAAGCGCTGCTGGCGCGTCGTCCGGGGCTTCGTTTCGCCGGCGTCGGCGGCGAGCGCATGGCGGAGCATGGTCTCGTCAGCCTGTTTCCGATGCGCGAGCTGGCATTGATGGGCCTGCTGGAGGTGCTGCCCAAGGTCACTGCGCTGCGTCGGCGGCTGCGGGAGACCGTTGCTGACATTGCCGCGCGCCGCCCCGGGGTGGTGGTCACGATCGACAGCCCGGGTTTCACCCTGCGCGTGCTGCGCGCGATCGCGCCGCTCGGCGTGCCGCGCGCGCACTACGTGGCGCCGCAGGTCTGGGCCTGGCGCCCGGGGCGGGTGCGCCATTACGGCGGGCTGTGGGACAAGCTGCTGTGCCTGCTGCCGTTCGAGCCGGCGTTTTTCGCGCGCCACCACCTGGCCGCGAGCTTCGTCGGCCACCCCGTGCTGGAAAGCGGCGCCGGGACCGGGGACGCCGCGCGGTTCCGCGCCCGGCACGGCCTGAGTCCGGACGCCAGGATCCTGACGGTGATGCCGGGCAGCCGGCGGACCGAGGTCGGCCGCATGCTGCCGGTATTCGGCGCCGCGCTGCGCCTGGTCGCCGCCCGCGTTCCGGACCTGCTGCCGGTGGTGCCGCTGGCCGGGCCGGTGGCCGAGGCGGTCGTGGCCGGCACAAGGCATTGGCCGACGCCGCCGATCCTGCTCGACAGCGTTGCCGACAAGCATGACGCCTTCGCCGCCTCTTCCGCCGCGCTGACCAAGTCCGGCACCTCGACCCTGGAGCTGGCGCTGGCCGGCGTGCCGATGCTGGTCAGCCAGCGCGCCAATCCGATCTCGGTGGCGATCATGCGGCGCACCGTCACGGTGCGCTATCTGTCGATCCTGAACCTGATCGCCGAGCGCGAGATCGTGCCGGAGCTGTTGCAGGAAGCCTGCACGCCGCAGCGGATCGCCGCTGCGCTGCTGGCATTGCTGACCGAGCCCGCCGCCGCGGCGGCGCAGCGTGCGGCGTGCCGTGCGGTCCTGGCGCAGCTCGCGCCGCCGGACGGCGCGCCGTCGGCTGCGGCGGCGGCCGAGGTGCTGGTGTTGCTCGACCGCCCGCCGGCCGATCGCCCGGCGGATTGACCAGCGCGCCGGATGGATCGCCTTATCCCGGGTGGTGAAAGGATTGACCCACCTACACCGCACCACGTCATGGCCGGCGGAGGCCGGCCGGATCCACGACTTCTTGCCTGCGTGCAGCAAGCAAAATCGTGGATGCCCGGGGCCCGGCATGACGAGGGTGCGGCGCCAATAGGTCAAACTTTCCGCCGGCTGGTCTTACCGACTGCTCGCCCGGGGCCGGATCACCCCGGGGGCGGCGCGTCCAGCAGGCCGGAGGCCGCCATGCGCGCCCGGCTGTGCGCCATGCTCGCCATCACCTGCAGCGCGGCGTCCAGCGCGCGGCGCCCGGCGGCGGCGTCCACCACCACCGGCGCGCCGTCCAGGATGGCGGCGATGAAGGCGGCGTGCTCGGCGGCGAGCGAGTCGTGGTCTTCCCACGAGGCCTCCTCCATGCCGAAGCCGGCGATCCCGGGCACCGGCTGGCCGCGGCCGCGCGCCACCATCGTCAAATGGCGGTTGGCGAAGTCGATCGCCATGTAGCCGTCGCGCGCGAAGATGCGCATGCGCCGTTCGGTGCGCGCGGAGACGCGGCTGGCGGTGATCGTCGCCACCGCGCCGTTGACGAAACGGATGCGCGCGTTGGCGATGTCCTCGTGCGGGCTGGCGACGGCGGCGCCGACCGCGTCCACGCTCTCGATCGGGCTGGCCACCAGGGCGAGCACCAGGTCGAGGTCATGGATCATCAGGTCGAGGATCACCGACACGTCGGTGCCGCGCGGCTTGAACGGGGCGATGCGCGCGGCCTCGATATACAGCGGCGCGCCGAGCCGGCCGGACAGCGCGGCATGCGCGGCGGAGAAGCGCTCCAGATGGCCGACCTGCAGCACCAGCTTGCGCGCCGCGGCGAGGGCGGCGAGATCGTCGGCCTCGGCGAGCGTCGCGGCGATCGGCTTTTCCACCAGCACGTGCTTGCCGGCGCGCAGCGCGGCGGCGGCGAGCGCGTGGTGCTGCTCGGCCGGCGCGGCGATGATCAGCGCGTCGGCGGCGTCCACCAGGGCGTCGAAGCCCAGGTCGGGCGCCCCGACCTCCCAGCCGATCGCCTTGGCCCGTTCCTCGTTGGGATCGTGCACGCCGACCAGCGTCGCGCGCGGCGACGCTGCCACCTTCAGCGCGTGGTAGCGGCCGAAATGCCCGACCCCGGCGACGCCGATGCGCAAGCCTGACGTGACCATGCGCCACCCTTAGCAGGCCGCCCGCGCGGCGGCCACAGCCGAGCGACCGCCCGGCAGGGCAGTCGGGTGAAGCGAAGCAAGGCTGGGGCTCCGCCCCAGACCCCGCCAGGGGGCTTTGCCCCCTGGACCCCCACCAGAGGCAGCGGCCTCTGGACTCCATGACTGGGCGGGTGGGGAGGGGAAGGGGGCGGGTGGGCGAGGCGACGGGGCGCCGTCCGGCGCCCCGTCGCCTCGCCCACCCGCCCCCTTCCCCTCCCCACCCGCCCAGTGAAGGGTTCCAAGGGCTCCGCCCTTGGCGGGGTTCCAAGGGGCAGAGCCCCTTGGTGGGGTTCGGGGCGAAGCCCCGAGCCTGCTTGCGTTCACCCGATTGCCCTGTACCGCCCGGGCGTGCGAAGCCCGATACTGGCGCGCGAATCGCCGCCGCGAGGGAGCCGGACGATGACCACCGACGCATCGCCGATCACGCCTGCATCGACCGCGCCGGTGTTCTCCGTCGTGGTGCCGATGTTCAACGAGGCGGCCGGCATCCTGCTGCTGCACGCCCGCCTGGCCGCGGTGATGGACGGCCTCGGCGAAGCGTGGGAGGTGGTCTACGTCAACGACGGCAGCCGCGACACGACCTTGCACGTCGTCGAGGCCCTGCGCGCGCGCGACCCGCGCGTGGCGGTGGTCAATCTGTCGCGCAATTTCGGCAAGGAGATCGCAACGACCGCCGGCCTGGATCATGCGCGTGGCGCCGCGGTGATCGTGATCGACGCCGACCTGCAGGACCCGCCCGAGGTGATCCCGGAGCTGGTCGCGGCCTGGCGCGAGGGGTTCGACATGGTGCCGGCCCGCCGCCGGGTGCGCGCGGGAGAAACCTGGCTGAAGGCGCGCACGGCGGCGCTGTTCTACCGGCTGATGCGCAACTGGGGCCAGGTGGAACTGCCGCCCGACACCGGCGATTTCCGCCTGATGAGCCGGCGCGCGGTGGATGCGCTGCTGCAGCTGCGCGAGCAGCACCGGTTCATGAAGGGCCTGTTCGCCTGGGTGGGATTCCCGTCGAAGCCGGTGCTGTACGACCGCGCGCCGCGCGCCGCCGGGGCAACCAAATGGAGCTACTGGAAGCTGTGGAACCTGGCGATCGAGGGCTTCACCAGCTTCAGCGTGCTACCATTGAAGCTCGCCAGCTATATCGGCGCCGTGGTGGCGCTGGTGGCGGCGCTGTTCGGCGTGGCGGTGGTGGTGCGCACGCTGATCACCGGCCGCTCGCCGGCCGGCTACCCCAGCCTGCTGGTCGTGGTGCTGCTGCTGGGTGGCACGCAGCTTATTTTTCTCGGTGTGATCGGCGAATATCTGGGTCGGGTATTCAACGAAACCAAGCGGCGCCCGCTCTATCTGGTGGAGCGGTACCTGCCGTCGCGTCCTGCCGCCATGGTCGACGAAGCCGCCGCGAAGCAGGCGTGACGCGGCCGCCGACGCAGCACGGCGCCGGTCAGCCGCCCTCATCAGGCGCCGCTCCGTCGCCACACCGCCAGGACGTTCTTGCCGAAGCGGTGGAACAGCACGCGGTCGAGGATGCGCGAGACCGGCACCATGACGCCATCCCACAGGCGCACCTGGCCGGCCGAGATCTGTTCCGTGCGCAACAGCATGCGGTTGGCGAGCGAGGCGAAGAAGCCGACCGAGTTCGACCAGGATCAGCCGCTCGAGACGACAGCCCTCGGGTGTCAGCGCGCGCAACGCCGCCGCGGTGTAGCGCCGGTGATGGCCGACCGCCGCGTCCATCGGACTGAACAGGAACGGATGCGCCGGCGACAGCACAATCAGCCTTCCGCCGGGCGCCAGGCGCGCCGCGGCGAGGCGCAGCTCCTGCGCGTCGTCCTCGATATGCTCCAGCACGTCGAGATACAGAATCGCATCGAACCGCTCCGTCGCCGCGATCGCCGTCAGCGTGCCGACAACCACGCGCACCACCGGGTCGGTGATGCAGGCCGCCTGGGTGGCGTCCGGCTCCAGCGCCGTCCAGTGCGAAACCGGCGGTGCGAACAGGTAGGGGATGTTGTTGCCGATACCGGCCCCGACCTCCAGCACGGACGCACCCAGATAGGGGCGGATCAGGTCGGCGACGTAGGATTTCCAGCGCACGGCCAGCGACATCAGCGGCAGTTCGCCGCCGCTGTACTGGAAGCCCATCGCGCCTCGCGGCGCAGCAACGCTGGATGGCCTCGGTATCGTCACGCGTTGTAACCCAACAGCAACCTCTGCGGGAATCGCTGCACGCACGGCGCGTTCAGCCTTGGGTGCCCCGGCTCCGAGGTCAAACGATGTGCCGGCAGTGTCCATGCGCCAGCCCAGTCCGTCCAGATCGATTGGATCATATTTGGATCATACAACGTATAACGTGAAACACATCAGGTTTGTTTTACGGCGTCCGCGTCCGCGCCAGTCCCGCGGCACGACAAGGTCGGCCGGGGATTTGCGCCCGCCGCGCGGGGTCCCCGGCCCGCGCTACCCGGCCAGCTCCCGCCGCACGATCGCCGCCCCGTCCGCCAGCGCCTTCAGCTTGCCGAACGCGGTCGCCCGCGGCAGGTATTTCATGCCGCAATCGGGCGCCGGGATCAGCCGCTCCGCGGGCAGATACGCCAGCCCGGCGCGGATCCGCCCGGCGACCGTCTCGGCGGTCTCCACCGCCGGGTCACCGAGATCGAGCACCCCCAGCACAACCTGCTTGCCCGCCAGATCGCGCAGCACGCCGAGGTCGAGCTTCGGCTGCGCCGCCTCGATGGAAATCTGCTGCGCGATCGTATCGGCAAGCTGCGGCAGGAAGCTGTAGCCGGTGGGCTTCTGCTGCGTCACCACCGCGGCGTAGCCGAAACAGATATGCACCACGGTCGGACCCGCGATCCCCTCCAGCGCGCGGTTGATCGCCGGCACCCCGTAGCGCAGCGCCTTGTCCGGATCGGTGCGCACCCAGGGCTCGTCGAGCTGCACCACATCGACGCCGGCGGCTTTCAGCTCGCGCAACTCCTCGTTCACCGCGATGGCGTAGTCCATCACCAGCGCTTCCTCGTCGGCGTAGAATTCGTTCTTGGCCTGGCGCGACAGGGTGAACGGCCCGGGCAACGTGATCTTGCTGGCGTGCCCGGGGCCGATCGGCATGTTGCGCAGCAGGAACTGCACGTCGCGCACCTCCACCGGGAAGCGGCGGCGGATCTTGCCGACCACGCGGGGCACCTTCGTGGCCCGGTTGAACTGGGCGTTGACTGCGCCGGGTTGCTCGGCGTCGATCCCCTCCAGCGCCAGGGCGAAACGGTTGGAGTAGCTCTCGCGGCGGATCTCGCCGTCGGTGATGATGTCGATTCCGGCACGTTCCATGTCGCGGATCGCCAGGATCGTGGCGTCGTCCTGCGCCTGTTCCAGCAGCTGCTCGGGGATGCGCCAGATGTCGTGCGCATGGGTGCGCGGCACGCCGTGCGCGTGCAGCCCGGCGCGGTCCACCAGCCAGTCGGGCTGCGGATAGCTGCCGACCACGGTGGTGGGCAGCAGATGCGTCGGATAGGTCATCGGATCATGCCGCCTGCACTATCATGTCGGCGCCCTTTTCGGCGATCATGATCGCGGCGGCGTTGGTGTTGCCCGACACCACCGTCGGCATCACCGAGGCATCGATCACCCGCAACGCCTCCAGCCCCTTCACCCGGAGCGTGGTATCCACCACCGCCATCGGCCCCGGCCCCATCATGCAGGTGCTGGTCTGGTGGAACGTGGTGCCCGAGGTGGCGCGCACATGGGTCAGCAAATCCTCGTCGGTCGCCGCCTGCGGGCCGGGAAAAATCTCCTCGGTGACGAATTTCCGCATCGCCGGCGTGGCGAAGATCCTGCGCGTCACCTGCAGCCCGGCGACCATCGTGTCGCGATCGTTCTGGGTGGACAGGTAGTTCGGCTGCATCGCCGGCGGTGCCGTGGGATCGGCCGAGGTGATGCGCAGCCAGCCGCGGCTTTCCGGCCGGCACGGGATCGCCACCAGCGTGCAGCCGGGGAAGTTGTGCATCGGATCGCCGACCTTCGGCGTGCTGCCGGCGAGGAACTGGTACTGCACGTCCGGTGACGTCCAGCTCCGGCCGCGTCCTGACGAACAGCCCGATCGGCCCGGCGCCGGTCATCAGCGGCCCGTCGGCCAGGAACACGTACTGCATCCCGGCCCAGATGCGGCGCAGCCAGTTGTGGTAGACCTCGTTCATCGTCGCCACGCCCTGGCAACGACAGATGATCCGCCCGCCGACATGATCCTGCAGGTTCTCGCCGACGCCGGGCAGCTCGTGCTTCACCTCGATGCCGAGGCCCTGCAGCAGCGCGCCCGGCCCGATGCCGGACAGTTGCAGGAGCTGCGGCGAGTTGATCGACCCGCCGCACAGCAGCACCTCCTGCTTCGCGCGCACGCGGTGCAGCGCGCCGTTCTGGCGGTACTCGACGCCGACCGCGCGCTTGCCCTCCAGCAGCACGCGGTGGGTCAGCGCGCGGATCTCCACCCGCAGGTTGGGCCGGTGCCGCGCCGGCTTCAGGTAGGCCGCCGCCGCCGAGCTGCGCCGCCGCCCGCGCACCGTCAGTTGCAACGGCCCGACGCCTTCCTGCTCGGCGCCGTTGAAGTCGGCGTTGTACTGGTATCCCGCCTGCTGCGCGGCCGCGATCAGCGCGTCGTGCAACGGATGTTTCGTTCTGAGGTCGGACACGCCGAGCGGCCCGCCGACGCCGTGGTAGCCATCCGCGCCGTGCTCCTGGTCCTCCGCCTTGCGGAAATACGGCAGCACGTCGTCATACGACCAGCCGGCATTGCCGAGCTGGCGCCACAGGTCGAAATCCTGCCGCTGGCCGCGGATGTAGATCAGCCCGTTGATCGAGGACGAGCCGCCCAGCACCTTGCCGCGCGGCCAGGGGATGCGCCGGTTGTGCATCTCCGGCACCGGTTCGGTCTCGAAATACCAGGCGACCTTCGGGTTGTAGATGTTGCGGTAGAAGCCGGCCGGGATGTGGATCCACGGATCGCTGTCCTTGCCGCCGGCCTCCAGCAGCAGGACCCGCCGGGTCGGATCGGCGCTCAACCGGTTGGCCAGCACGCAGCCGGCCGAGCCGGCGCCGACGATGACAAAATCCACCTCCGCCGTGGCGTCCACCTGGCGTTGCCTCCGTTTGGTCGTTGCGACCCGCCACGATGGCGCGAAATCCGCGCGCCGGCCAGGGGCGGATGGCGGGGCGACGCGGCGGGATGGCGCGGCGCGGCGGCGCGATCCGACCTCTATGCGTTTGCCGCGTCGTCGTCGGCGAGCAGCCGCGGGCGCGGACGAAATGTCAGGCCGGCGTAAAGCACCGCGAGCGGCAGGGTCACACCCAGCTCCGGCAGGGCGGCGCAGGAATCCAATCCCTCGATTTCCTGGATCGTCCAGGCATCACCCGGCGGGCGCGTCCAATGGATGATCTGCGGCGTGTCGGGGTCGATCAGGATGATGTGGGTCAGGCTCGCGACGGTCTTGTACTCGTCGAGCTTCACGAACATGTCGAACTCGCGGGTGCTCGGCGACAGCACCTCGATCACCACGGTGGGGGCATCCGCCGCGGCTGCGTCGTCGATGAAGCGTCCACAATCGACGCCCAGATCGGGACGGCGAATGTTGCCAGCCGGGATGCGCACGGCGGTATCGGAGGTAAACACCTCGCAGGGCCCGGAAGGAAGCTGTCCGGTGATGGACGAAATTGCGTTCACCACAATCCGGTCGTGACGCCGCTTCGCGCCCGCCATGGCGACCGGCAGCCCGTCCACCAATTCGTGCCGGCCCGCCTGGAATTGGTCCCAGTCGAGAAATTCGTCGGCGGTCATGCGATGCACCGCACGTTCAGACATCGGGGCAGCTCCTCGCAACTGCGACAACCATAGCGCAGACAGCCAACTCCCGTCAGAGAAACGACACCGGGTCCACATCCACCGGCGCCGGCGCCGGGCCCAGCACCGTGATCCCATCGCCCGACGGCGCCGCGCGGTCCAGGTCGCGCGTGCGAAAGCCCGGTCCCGAAATCCGCCAAAGATCGGCCTGGTCAGGCGGTCCAGGGATCGATCAACGCCAAGCCACAATCGGCGAATCCAGCGGTGTCGCGCGTTGCGACGCTCGCACCGGCCGCGCGTGCGGTTGCCGCGATCAATGCGTCGAACCCCTCGATCGGTCGGCCGGCGCGGCGCCGCGCCGCCACGACACCGGCATAATGTGCCGCCGCGGCGGCCCCAAATGACAGGATGCGGCCGGCCATATCCTCGTCGAATATCGCCACGGCGGCCGAAGCCAGCGCCCCGCGCCGCCGCCCCTCGGGCAAGGCCGCGATGCCGTAGAGCACCTCGGCCTGATTGATGCGGGTCGTATACAGCAGCGCGCGCGGCTGTGCCGCGACCCAGGCCAGGACCTTGGGGTGCGGCTCCGCGCGCATCAGTTCCGAAATGACGTTGCTGTCGAGCACGATCACGGGTCGAACGCGGGTGGCTCGCGCATCGGCACCGGCGGATGCGGCTCGAGCTCGACGCCGCCCAGAGGCGCGAAGCGGCGCCGGATCGCTTCCGCCAGGTTCGGCTCCTGCTCCTGGCTGGTCTCGAGCGCTTCGCCCAGGATGCACCGCAGCTCGGCTTCCATGGAGCGACCGTGACGCGCCGCACGCACGCGCAGCCGCTCCTTCACCGCGGCATCGACATTGCGGATCGTCAGCGTGGTCATCGATAAGTTCGTCCCGTTGAGTGATGGCATTGTAGGCATCGACTGCATTGAAGGCAACTGGACCCCGCAGCACCTCGTCGGCCTCTACGCAAGCCCTGTGCCGCGACAGATGGCCGGATCAAGCATGCCCCCGGGCGCTTGACCCGGGGGTCCGGCCATGACGTGACGTGGAGAGGCCGGGAAGCCCCATCACTCTGCGAGCCCGGGTGTCGGCGATAGCGCTGAAGGGGCCACCCCGTTCACCGGGCAACGACGAGTCGTACCAGCACCGGCAGCAACCCACACAGACCATCATGCAGCACGAAGCTGGAATCGCAGCCACAAAATGCTAGACATGATGTAAAGCGGACTGCTACACAGCCTTGTCACCCGTCGCATAGGAACATCCCGTGGCGCCTGAAATCAAATCCGCCCAGGTCAATCTGCGCTTGCCTCCGTCGTTGAAAGAAGCAGCGGAGAAGGCCGCCGCCGAAGACCACCGCTCCCTCACGTCCCTGATCGAGAAACTGCTTTCGGAGTACACGACAGACAGATCAAACCTCGATGAGTGGCATGACAGAGCCTTCGCGCGTTTTCTCGGCCTGGTCGGTGATCGGAAGCTAGCCGACCGCGCTAGTTTGGGCACATTCGCCCGCTCATACCGCCTGCACGTGAGGGACGGGGATGGCGTCACTCCCAACCGCCTTCTGCGAGAGCTGAACTCGGCCTATCGTTCTCTGGACACTGCACTACGTGAGCATCACGTTTTTTATCCCTCCACGCGCCGCGAACTGGCTCCCTACTTCATCCAGGACAAAGCGACGCTTCGGGGCCGGGCTGACGAAATCCTGGAGTGCTTCGTTGCTCCGCCCGACGTGGAGCTGGGAGTCGATCTATGGCGAGTGTCCCCCTCCGGATTGGCGGCGCACATCAGCATTCATCGGGAAGATGAGAAAGAAGACTCGCCCGGACGCGGCCGTCGCTTCTACCCACCGTTCTTGAGCTTGGGCTTAACCGACATCGTTCTTCACGCTTCCGCACTCGCCGAGCGGTTCCCCGCTGTGGAATTTGTCGAGTTTCGTTGCGAATGGTCTGGACTCCGGGAGAGAGAACTGGTCGGGGCAGACGGTCGGCTAGAGCGTAGAACCGGCCAGATCGCTCGCGCGGATGGGCGGACGACCAGAGGTCAATGGCCAGCCGGCGAATTGGGGCGGTCTTGGCCAGATGTTGTTAGCGCACTTGGCGCCCCGGTGTTGCGTCTGTTCGACCCGCAGTTCGATTACTCTGCTGAACTCGTAAGGTCTCACCTTGGCGTCTGAGCGTGGCACACACTCCTGGTGTGAACGCTAGTATCCTTGCACAGTTATTCTGACCGATTGTGCATGCTCTGATCGCGGCTCGGGAGGCTGTGACTTCGCCCAGCATCGGTCCGGGTTGCGGGCTTGTGGCACGGCAGGGCAAGAAAAATCTAACGCAGATGAAGGAAGGTGATGCGCGCCGATGCACGCAGATGGGTCCGTGCGCTTCACAGGCCGTGCGCCACGCGCTTGATCTCCAGACGCGGCCTGCCGAAATTAAGCAGCAGACAGAGCCGCAGGCCGGTCGCTTTGAGGTAATTGATGCATTGCATCTGGTGCGCGTCGTCCAGTGCTTTGGCGGTCTTCAACTCAACCAGAAGCACGTCCTCGACCAAAAGGTCCACGAAGTACTCGCCGACCACCTGGTCATGGTAGTACACATTGGCGCCAGATTGTTGCGCAACCGATAGGCCCGCCGCACGAAGTTCAAATGCCAACGCATTCTCATAGACTTTTTCCAGGAATCCGGCCCCAAGCGTGTTGAGCACGGTGAACGCGCAGCCGATCACGCACCGCGACAGATCATTCAGCCTGTCGCTATCTGCGTGTTTTGTGTGCATCGCCTTCCTTCATCTGCGGTAAAATTCTTCCTTCGCGATGCTGCCGACGGATGGTTACGGAAGTGTTGACGGGCCTGCGATGCACCAGATGTGCAAAGCGTTCCCAAGCCCGGATCAACCGGTCAAAACCTCTGTGCAGAGGTACTAGCCCATCTTATTCACCGAACCAGCCGGCCGCTGTACCATTACGTATCGACAACTATAACGTGCATGCCTCGCCTTCGGCACGCTTGACCGTGTTTTAGATCGTCTCTGCAAGGTGTTGGAGGTTGATCGGACAGGGTTCGACCGGGACACTCGTCCCACCGCTTACGTTGGACGCAGGATCAGCGCACCAACCAACCCACGAAACAGGGCAGCGTCGGGGCAGTTGGCAGCGAATGCCAGCTTGATGCGAGTCGCAGTCTCCTTGATCCGCACTGCAATCTTCAGCAACCGCAGCCGAATGGTGGAGAATTCGCTGCGGGCCAACGGCTGCATGCAAGGGATGGCATCGCGCACGGTCAGCGTCAGCCAGTATGCGGCGGTGTGCAGGATCAGCCGCATCTGATTGGCCAGCGGCGAACGGCAACTCGTCCGGTCCGAGGCCAGCTGGCTCTTGTGCCGCTTGATCAGGTTCTCTGCCTGCCCACGTGCGCAGTAGAGACTGTCGTAGAGCCACTCGGCGGTGCCGTAGGTGATGTTGGTAACGATATAGCGGATATCGAGACCTTTTCGCGTCGCCTCGATCCGTGCCACGACGCGGCGGGGATGCGACCAGGATTTGGCGCCATAGAGGGTTTCGGTGTAGTCGCGCACCACATCGAGGTTGGCGATCGCGCGCCGGACGCACACATCATCGGACTTGATGAAGACCTGAGCGGCAAGGATCGTGTTGGTGGACAGACCGAAGATATAGCGGACACGGTTCTGCTCGCACCAGTCCATCGCCTCACGTCGGCCGTAATGGCTGTCGCCGCGGATAGTGATGCGTGTGTGTGGCCAGTGCAGCCGGATGCGTCGCACCAGACGACGTAGATGGGCTCTCACCTCCTTGCCATCCGGCGTCTTCCCTGGGCGCAGGATCGTCAGCACGCAATGGCCGGTGCCTGCATCGTAGACATGGATCGGCAGGAAGCAGCGTTCGTCATAGTGCGCATTGAACAGCGACAACTGCTGATGGCCGTGCACCGTGTCTGCGGTATCGTCGATATCGAGGGTGATCGCCTTCGGCGCGCGCCGGTGGCTCTTGCACCACAGGTCCACCATGCCCCCCGTCAGCCGGAACAAGGTGCGCAGGTCTGGCGCGTTCTCCCAGCGTGACATCGTGGGTTGCGAGGCCAGATCGTCGCCGCTTTCTGGCAGCCGCCCGCAGGCGAGTTTGAAAGCGGGGTCCTTGCGCAGATCATCCAGATCATTGGCGTCCGGGTAGCCGCAGGCGATGGCGAACACGCGAGCACGCAGAATGTCTGCCATCGAATGGGTGATCAGGTTGCGGTCGCGATGGTCGGGGATGATCGCAGCCAGTGTGTCGATCAGGCCAAGTCGCTTGTCGGCACCGGCCAAAAGCAAAACGCCACCGTCCGAACTGATCAGCCCGCCGTCGAACGCGGCCGTGACCTTCTTCTGCAAGATGCTTGGCAAGGAGAATGGTAGAAGCGTATCGTCGTCGGTGGCGGGCATGGCAGATTCTGTCCAGTCATGGAGAGTGGCGTCGATAACCAATCTCTATGCGATTCCAGACGTTTGTACCATGCCCGTCAGCGAATCCCTGCCATGCGGTGAATAAGATGGGCTAGTAGGGCGCGGTGGATAAGGGCGGCTTCGGTTACGCGGGGCCATAGGGCGTCGGATGATCGGACACCACTCCCCATTCGACGCGCGTCAATGGTTGACTGCCTCCGGTGCGAGCATGCCCCTTTCGACCAATCGTGCAGGCTGCGGTACGTCCCACCAAAAACATTCGCCGCTGACAGCCATATCCTGACGCCTATGGGGGCAACCCCCGGAACAAGTCCGGGGGCGGCCATGACGATGAAGGATCACAGGAACGACACCGGGTCCACATCCACCTCCACCCGCGCCCCGCGCGGCACCGTCACCCGCGCCAGCCACTCACGCAGGATCGGCTGCACCGCGATCTCGCGCCGCGTCTTCAGCAGCAGCCGGCGCCGGTGCCGCCCGCGCAGGATGCTCAGCGGCGCCGGCGCCGGGCCCAGCACCGTGATCCCATCGCCCGACGGCGCCGCGCGGCCCAACTCGCGCGCCAGCCCGTCCGCCACATCCGCCTGGTCGGCGCTGACGATCAGCGCCGCCAGCCGGCCGTACGGCGGCCAGTGCCCCGGCCGGCGCTGCGCCGCCTCGCGCGCCATGAACGCCTCCAGATCGCCCGCCACCAGCGCCTGCATCACCGGATGCTCGGGCGCAAACGTCTGCAGCAGCACCTGGCCCGGCGCCTCGGCCCGCCCGGCGCGCCCCGCCACCTGGTGCAGCAACTGCACCGTGCGCTCGGCCGCGCGCAGATCGCCGCCGGCCAGGCCGAGATCGGCGTCGACCACGCCAACCAGGGTCAGATGCGGAAAATGCCAGCCCTTGGCGACGATCTGCGTGCCGATGATCAGATCGACCTGGCGCGCCGCGATCGCCCGCGCGGCGGCCGCGGCGGCGTCCGGCCCGGGCATGGTGTCGCTCGCCATCACCAGCCGGCGCGCCTCGGGAAACCGTGCCGCCGCCTCCTCGGTGATGCGTTCCACCCCCGGCCCCACCGGCGTCAGGCTGTTCGCCGCGCCGCACGCCGGGCACTCGGGCGGGATCGGGATCGCGTGGCCGCAATGATGGCATTGCAGCAGCTTGCGCACCCGGTGCTCCACCAGCCAGGCGGTGCAGTTCGGGCAAGCCATCCGATGCCCGCAATGCCGGCACAGCGTCAGCGGCGCGTAGCCGCGGCGATTGAGGAACAGCATCGCCTGCTCGCCGCGCGCCAAGGTCGCCTGCACCGCCGCGATCAGCGGCGGCGCCAGGAATTTCCCCCGCTCCGGCGGCGTCACCCGCAGGTCGATCGCCGCGACGGCCGGCAGCGTCGCGCCGCCATGCCGGCGCGCCAGGGTGATCCGCCGGTAGCGGCCGGCCTCGACATTGGCCACCGTCTCCAGGCTGGGCGTGGCGGAGACCAGCACCGCCGGCGCCGCGCACAGCCGCGCGCGCACCACCGCCATGTCGCGCGCGTGGTAGACCACGCCGTCCTCCTGCTTGAAGGCGGTCTCGTGCTCCTCGTCCACCACCACCAGGCCGAGGTCGGGGAACGGCAGGAACAGCGCCGAGCGCGCGCCCACCACCACCGGCGCGCCGCCCTCGGCCACCGCCCGCCAGGTGATCCGCCGCGTGCGCGACCCGAGGTCGGAGTGCCAGATCGCCGGCGCCACGCCGAACCGCCGCTCGAACCGCTCCAGCCATTGCGAGGACAGCGCGATCTCCGGCAGCAGCACCAGCGCCTGCCGCCGGGCGCGCAGGCATTCCGCCACCGCCTCGAAATACACCTCGGTCTTGCCCGAGCCGGTCACCCCGTCGAGCAGCGTCACCGAGAATTCACCCGCCGCCACCGCACCGCGTAGCGCGGCGGCGGCGTCCGCCTGCGCCGCGGACAGCGCCGGGCCGGGATGGTCCGGATCGGGCGGATCGAACGGCGGGCGCGCCGGCAGCGCCGCCGGCACCAGCAGCCCGGCCTGCGCCATCCCCCGCACCACGCCCGCACCCACGCACGCCGTGCGCGCCAGTTCGCCCCCCGAGCGCGGCAGGCCGTCGGCGAGCGCCGCCAGCACGCGCTGGCGCGGCGGCGTCAGCCGCGCCTCCGGCAACGGCGCCGCCGCAAGCCAGCCCGCCGGCGCGCGCCCAGTGTCGGGGCTGACGACGCGCAGCGCCATCGCCATCACCTCGCCGGGGGGCGACAATGTGTAGCTCGCCAGCCAGTCGACGAACTGGCGCAGCTCGGCGCGCATCGGCGGCGTGTCCAGCACGGCGATCAGCGGCTTCAGCTTGTGCTCCGGCACGCCGCCGTCGGGCGCGCCGTCCCAGACCACGCCAATCTCCTCGCGCCGGTTCAGCGGTACCAGCACGACATCGCCGGGCCGCACCTGCATCTCCGCCGGCACGCGGTAGTCGAACGGACCGGGAAACGGATAGGCCAGCAACACCGGAACCCGCCGCCCGGGGGAAGCAAGGTCGGGGCTCCGCCCCGAACCCCGCCAGGGGGCTTTGCCCCCTGGACCCCCACCAGAGGCGGAGCCTCTGGACTCCGTCCGTTGGGAGCGGGTGATGGGGAGGGGGGCGGAGAGGGACGCAGCGGTGCTGTCCGTCGAGACGGACGGCACCGCTGCGTCCCTCTCCGCCCCCCTCCCCATCACCCGCTCCCAGTGAAGGGTTCCAAGGGCTCCGCCCTTGGCGGGGTTCCAAGGGGCAGCGCCCCTTGGCGGGGTCTGGGGCGGAGCCCCAGCCTTCTTGCCGTGCGAGGTTTGCTTTCGGTCAACGCTGCCCATGGTCTATGTTCCGCCTGGAAACGCGTCTGATGTCCAGGCGCGACGGCACACAAGGCTTGGCGCATGAAGTTCTTTGTCGACACCGCGGACACGGCGGAGATCAAGTCGCTGGCGGCCTCCGGGCTGCTGGACGGCGTCACCACCAATCCGTCGCTGATCGCCAAATCCGGCCGCCGCATCCTGGACGTGGTCGCCGAGATCTGCGCGATCGTCCCCGGCCCGGTCAGCGCCGAGGTTGCCGCGCTCGACTATGACGGCATGCTGACCGAGGCGCGCGTGCTGCGCCGCATCGCGCCGAATGTCGCGGTCAAGCTGCCGCTGACGCCCGACGGGCTGCGCGCCTGCCGTCATCTCAGCGACGACGGCGCGATGGTGAATGTCACGCTGTGCTTCTCGGCCGCGCAGGCGCTGTTGGCCGCCAAGGCGGGCGCCAGCTTCATCAGCCCGTTCGTCGGCCGGCTGGACGACATCGGCCAGGACGGCATGGGGTTGATCGCCGACATCGTGCAGATCTACCGCAATTACCCGTTCAAGACCGAGGTGCTGGTGGCCTCGGTCCGCCATCCGATCCATGTGGTCGAGGCGGCGAAGCTCGGCGCCCATGTCGCCACGATCCCGCCCGCCGTGCTGCGCCAGTTGTTCAACCATCCGCTGACCGACAAGGGCCTTGCCGGCTTCCTTGCCGACTGGGCGAAGACCGGACAGCAGATCGCATGACCGCGGCCCGGCCGCTGCCCGAGGCGGCCGCGAGCGACCTGGTCGCCGGCTTCCTCCGCGCGCATCCCGCCTGGCTCGCCGAGCATCCCGAGTTGTATCGCCTGCTGGCGCCGCCGCGCCGGGTGCACGGCGAGGTGCTGACCGACCACATGGCCGCGATGCTGCGGGCCGAGCGCACCCATGCGGCGGAACTGATCGATGCCGGGCGGGCCGCCGCCGGCATGGCCGGACGGGTGCAGGAGGCGGTGCTGGCGCTGATGGGCGCGCCCGATCCGGTGGAGTGCGTCGCTGCCGAGCTGCCCGGGCTGCTGGGGATCGATGCCGTCGCGTTGTGCGTGGAGGAGCAGCGCCCGGGCTGTCAGAAGCTGCCGCGCGGCACCGTGCGGCGCCTGCTCGATGGCCGCGACGTGGTGTTTCGCGCCGCGCCGCCCGATGCGGCGATCCTGCATGCCGAGGCGGTGCGCCTGGCGCTGCACGATGCGCTGGTGCGGGTGCCCGGGGCGGGCGCGCCGATGCTGCTGGCGCTCGCCAGCCGCGATGCGCGCGCGCTGGACCCGGCGCAGGGCAGCGGCGCGCTGGGGTTTCTCGGGCGCGCCGTGGCCGTGGCGCTCGGCCGCTGAGCCCCGCGATGGGCGCCCTGCTGGGAGCCGGACCGGGGGACCCCACGTTGCCAGCCCGAATGGCAACGCCGGTCGGACCCGCGGGGGAAGCAGCGGTGGGAGCCCCAGCGGGAATGCAAGTGGGAACGCAAGTGGGAACTCCTGGGGGGGGGGAGCTTCGGTGCGAGCGCCGTTGGCAGTCCCGGTGCGGCAGGATCGATGACCGGGGAGGCGGCGCGGCTGGCCTTCCTCGACTGGCTGGCGCAGGAGCGCCGCGCCGCGCCGCTGACCGTCGAGGCCTATGGCGCCGACCTGGCGGGGTTTCTCGGCTTCCTGACCCAGCACCTCGGCGGCGAGCCGGACCTGGCGCAGTTGCAGGCGCTGCGCCTGGCCGACCTGCGCGCCTGGCTGGCGCATCAGGCGAACGCGGGTGCCGGCAACGCCACCCGGGCGCGGCATTTGTCGGCGGTGCGCAGCTTCTATCGCTTCCTGGCGCGCCGGCTCGGCGTGGACAACCCGGCGCTGAAGCTGATCACCGCGCCGCGGGCGAAGCCGCCGCTGCCGCGCGCCCTGGCGCCCGAGCAGGCCCGCGCGGTGACCGACGACATCGCCGAGATGGCCGACACCGCGGCGCTGCAGGCGCGCGACACCGCGCTGTTCACGTTGCTGTACGGCTGCGGCCTGCGCATCGCCGAGGCCCTGGCGCTGAACGTGCGCGATGCGCCGCTGCCGGGCGCCGAGGCGATGCTGCGCGTGCTCGGCAAGGGCGCCAAGGAGCGCATCGTGCCGGTGCTGCCGGCGGTGCGGGACGCGATCGGCGCCTGGCTGCGGCTGCACCCCGACCGCCTTCCCGCCAGCCCGCTGTTCCTCGGCGCACGCGGCAAGCGGCTGGATGCGGCGGTGGCGCAGAAGGTGCTGCGCGACTTCCGCCGGCTGCACGGCCTGCCCGAGCACGCCACGCCGCATGCGCTGCGGCATTCGTTCGCGACGCATCTGCTGGCGGGCGGGGCGGACCTGCGCTCGATCCAGGACCTGCTGGGGCATGCCAGCCTGTCAACCACGCAGCGCTATACCGCGGTGGACCAGGCGCGGCTGGTCGAGGTGTGGCGCAAGGCGCATCCGCGGGCGTGATACCAGCGGCCCAAAGTGATGACTCTTCCATCACTTTGGGCCGCTGGTATCGCGCGCGGGGTTGGTGGGGCGGCCGCGCGCCAAACCAAGACTCATGCCAGCGGCCCAGCACAAGCCGATGGGTCAAGACTTTGGGCCGCTGGTATGAGGCTTCGCCGGGGGGGCGGCGGCCAGGCCGCACAGCGCAGCGCATTCCGCCACTTTCTGGGCACGCGGCGAGCGGCGGAATGCGCTGCGCTGTTCCGCCCTACGCTCGCCGTCCCACGCTCTGCGCGCTACACCAGCGCCACCGGGCGCACCGGCGCCCCGGTCGCGCCGCGGAACTTCGGCGCCAGCAGGATGAAGCAGAAGCTGCGCAGCCCGTCCCGCGCCAGCTCCTCCAACGCCAGGTTCTCGATCAGGTGCACCCCGGCCTCGACCAGCACGTGCTGGTGCACCGGCATCGACAGGGCGCGGTCAGGGTTCGGCAGCACCTCCACCGCCATGTTGTCGCAGCCAATCGCCACCACGCCCTGCCCGGTCAGCCAGCGCGCCGCGGCGACGTCGATCCCCGGCTCGCCAGCCAGGTATTTCGCATTATCCAGGCCGAAATACCGGCCCCAGCCGGTGCGGATCAGCACGATGTCGCCCGGCTCGATGGCCACGCGGGCGGCGTCGGCGGCGCGCGCGAGCTCATCGGGCGCGATCGCCCGCCCGGGGTTCAGGTGCGCCCCGCCGTCGAGCCCGGCCACGTCCAGCAGCACGCCGCGGGTGACCATCGGCGGCGCCTGCTCGATCCCCAGCTTCAGCAGCCCCCAATCGGTGACCGTCTCGGCCGCCGACAGCCCGTTGTAGAGCCTGTCGCCCTTGGAGAAATGTCCCAGCGCGTCGATGTGCGTGCCGACATGGGCGGTCATCTCGATCCGCTCCACGTTGGACCCGGCGTCGTTGAGCGCCCCGCCCAGCCGCCGCCGGCGGATGCTGTCGCGCCAGGAGGCCCAGATCGACAGCAGGAACGGCGTCTGGTTCGGCACCATGTACGGCGCGTTCATCGAGATCTCGTGGCTGACGTCGTAGATCCGCCCCTGCTCGACCGAGCGCAACGCGGCCAGGCGTTTTTCCACCGTCAGCAGGTTCGCCGCGCCGAGCTGGTCGAGCGGTCCCCATTGCGAATGGTCATGCACGCATGCCGTCATCGCCGTCTCCCCCCGCGTTGTTCCGGCGCCATTCTGGACCGGAAGCGCGCCGCCGGGGAAGCCGCGGTCAGCCGGCGAGTGCCGTCAGCCGCTCGCCGAGTCCCGCCATCAGCCCGCGCAGCCGGTCCGGCACCCCGCGCGGTGCCGGCTCGGCGGTGGTGCGGATGCCGGTGCGCCGTTCCAGCGCGTCATAGGCGCGGCCCAGCTCGGCGCAGGTCGCGGCGAAGCAGGCGGCGCCGTCCAGCCCCTCCGCCTGCTCCCACGACTTCACCCGGTCGATCATGTCGTAGACCGCGCGCAGCAGCGCCACGGCGGCGGCATAGTCGCCGCGGTCGGTGCTGGCGGTCTGCTCGACCCAGTGCTCGATCCGCGCGTGGGCGAAGTCGATCAGGTCGGTCGCCTCCGGCGCACAGCGGACCCGGTCGCGGCGCGAGGTGTAGCGGTTGGCCTTCTCGATCCATTGCGCCGCGTCGAGGTGCGACAGGTGGTGGATGCAGATGCCGGTTTCCGGCGCGATCCGCTCCACCCGATCGCTGCGCACCTGCACGCCGCCGTGCACCGTGCGGCTGAACGCCACTGCGCCCTGGCGGAAGAACTGCGGATGGTGCTCCGGCCAGTAGTAGGCGGTCGGGTCGAACTGGCCCAGGATGTAGTGTTTCTTCGGCAGGTAATAGACCTCGGCGGCGTCGCGCGGGCGGCGGCGGCTGAGGAAGGCGATGGCTTGCGGGCTGAGCATCTCGTCATCGTCCAGGTGCACCACCCAGTCGTGGCGGCAGAGCGCCAGCGCACCGTCGCGGGTTTCCTCCACGGTCGGCGACCACGGCACGGTGATGACCTGGTCGGCGTAGCGCTCGGCGATCGCGCTTGTGCCGTCGGTGGAGGATTTGTCGATGACGATCAGTTGGTTGACGAAGCGGATGGAGCGCAGGCAGGTCTCGATGAGGCTCGCGCGATTGTAGGTGATGACGAAGCCGCTTACGCGCGATGGTTGCATATCTCGCGCATACCACAACGTACTGCGCGGCGCCAGTGCGGATTTGCGGGGATTGGTCGGAGTGAGAGGATTCGAACCTCCGGCCCCCGCGTCCCGAACACCGCGGCCCCTTGAGCATCCAGCAGGATTTTTGGCCGTTTCCGGCACCTCGTGCATGCCGTTTTCGTCACGGAGTTCTGCGGCTTTCCGCGCTGTGCGTGTTCACGCGCACAACCGGGCATTGCGTCCTGGTGGGTCGGTCTGAGAGGCCACAAATTCGGTTTACCATATTGAGTCTCCGTGCCAGAATCGCATGCTATGCTCGATTCGCGGCTGGTTGCCCGAGCATAGCGAGGTCCCTCCCCGCGGAATTCGCACGCATGATGACGGCCCACATCATTTGGAGCGCAACCATTCCGCCATAGTGAGTGTAAGCATTCGCCCGCATGCTGAATGACATGTTTTTCAAGCCTTCGCAGGAACAAGAGGCTTTATTCGCATTCGCCCGGTCCGGCGAGGGAAATGCGGCGCTTGAGGCCTGCGCCGGCTCCGGCAAGTCCAGCACGTTGGTTAAGGCTGCGCCGCTGCTTCGCGGCAGCACATGGTTCGGCGCTTTTAACAAGGCGGCGGCTAAAGAGCTTGACGGGAAGCTCAAGGCGGATGGTGTCCGTGGAGTCAAGGTCTCTACCCTGCATGCAGCCGGGTTCGCGGCGTGGCGCGAACGACACCCGAAGGCGGTGCTGGACCCGCGCAAGCTGAACAAGCTGGTGCGACAGATCGCGGGAGAGCAGCCCGGTTGACGCTGGCAGCCCTATTACGACTACGCCGGCGATATGGTGCATTTCGCGATGGCGGCCGGCCTGGGCCTCACGAACCCGCGCGAACTACCGAACGACAAACTTTGGAAGGAGGTCGAAGACCACTTCGACGTGGACCGGGCGTTGCCGCCGGTGGCGGAGGTTGGCGCGGATCACGTGACGCGGCAGCGGATCGGGCTGCAACTGGCACAGGCGCTTATGCTGCGCAGCCTGGAGGCATGCTCGGAGATGATAACATACGACGAGATGCTTTATGCGCCGCTGCATTTCGGGTGCCAGGTGCAACAGTTCGACAACGTGCTTCTGGATGAGGCGCAGGACAGCAATGTGCCGCGCATCGAACTGACAGAGCGGATGATGTCGGCGCGTGGCCGGCTACTGGCGGTGGGTGATCGCCATCAATCAATTTACGGATTTACTGGTGCGGATTCTGACGCCATGCCGAACATCATTGCACGGTTCAATTGCAAGGTGCTGCCACTGTCAGTGAGTTTTAGGTGTCCACAGGCGGTTGTGGACTATGCACAACAATTCGTCGGCACACACATCCACGCCGCACCTGGAGCGCCGGAAGGCCGAATTCGACGCGCTGAAGGGTGGGACTGGGTAGAGGCTGAGCAGTTTCGGCCGGATGACGCGATCCTGTGCCGATACAACGCGCCGTTGGTGAAGCATGCCTATGACTTCATGCGGAACGGCACGCCGTTTCGGCTCGCCGGACGCAACGATTTTGGAGGTAAGCTGCGGAAGCT
This sequence comes from uncultured Alphaproteobacteria bacterium, assembly GCA_963847615.1. Taxonomy (GTDB): domain Bacteria; phylum Pseudomonadota; class Alphaproteobacteria; order Acetobacterales; family Acetobacteraceae; genus Palsa-883. The sequence continues at coordinate 322,666 of CAWKAN010000020.1, read as the reverse complement.
GGTGACGCAATGGGGCACTGTGCGCTCACTGGACGGTGTCGAAGAAGGCTTGAGCGAGTGGTTGGCGGGGGAGGAACAGATTGCGCGGGAGAAGGACAAGCCTGGGCGCGCCGAGACGGCGCGCGATCTAGTTTTCACGTTGCGGGAGATCATGCGTCGTTGCAGGCAGAGCGGCGGTGATAGTGTGACTATGGTGGTAGCGGAAATTGATCGGCTCTTTGTCAAGCCGGGCAAGCCGGCACTGACGCTTTCCTCGATCCACAAGGCGAAGGGCCTAGAGTGGCAGCGGGTGTTCTGGCTACTGCACCAGGCACCGCGTAATGCACAGCAGGAATGGCAGCAGCAACAGGAGAACAATCTCCGGTACGTGGCAACCACGCGGGCACAGCATGAGTTGGTGCTAGCCCATCTTATTCACCGCATGGCAGGGATTCGCTGACGGGCATGGTACAAACGTCTGGAATCGCATAGAGATTGGTTATCGACGCCACTCTCCATGACTGGACAGAATCTGCCATGCCCGCCACCGACGACGATACGCTTCTACCATTCTCCTTGCCAAGCATCTTGCAGAAGAAGGTCACGGCCGCGTTCGACGGCGGGCTGATCAGTTCGGACGGTGGCGTTTTGCTTTTGGCCGGTGCCGACAAGCGACTTGGCCTGATCGACACACTGGCTGCGATCATCCCCGACCATCGCGACCGCAACCTGATCACCCATTCGATGGCAGACATTCTGCGTGCTCGCGTGTTCGCCATCGCCTGCGGCTACCCGGACGCCAATGATCTGGATGATCTGCGCAAGGACCCCGCTTTCAAACTCGCCTGCGGGCGGCTGCCAGAAAGCGGCGACGATCTGGCCTCGCAACCCACGATGTCACGCTGGGAGAACGCGCCAGACCTGCGCACCTTGTTCCGGCTGACGGGGGGCATGGTGGACCTGTGGTGCAAGAGCCACCGGCGCGCGCCGAAGGCGATCACCCTCGATATCGACGATACCGCAGACACGGTGCACGGCCATCAGCAGTTGTCGCTGTTCAATGCGCACTATGACGAACGCTGCTTCCTGCCGATCCATGTCTACGATGCAGGCACCGGCCATTGCGTGCTGACGATCCTGCGCCCAGGGAAGACGCCGGATGGCAAGGAGGTGAGAGCCCATCTACGTCGTCTGGTGCGACGCATCCGGCTGCACTGGCCACACACACGCATCACTATCCGCGGCGACAGCCATTACGGCCGACGTGAGGCGATGGACTGGTGCGAGCAGAACCGTGTCCGCTATATCTTCGGTCTGTCCACCAACACGATCCTTGCCGCTCAGGTCTTCATCAAGTCCGATGATGTGTGCGTCCGGCGCGCGATCGCCAACCTCGATGTGGTGCGCGACTACACCGAAACCCTCTATGGCGCCAAATCCTGGTCGCATCCCCGCCGCGTCGTGGCACGGATCGAGGCGACGCGAAAAGGTCTCGATATCCGCTATATCGTTACCAACATCACCTACGGCACCGCCGAGTGGCTCTACGACAGTCTCTACTGCGCACGTGGGCAGGCAGAGAACCTGATCAAGCGGCACAAGAGCCAGCTGGCCTCGGACCGGACGAGTTGCCGTTCGCCGCTGGCCAATCAGATGCGGCTGATCCTGCACACCGCCGCATACTGGCTGACGCTGACCGTGCGCGATGCCATCCCTTGCATGCAGCCGTTGGCCCGCGGCGAATTCTCCACCATCCGGCTGCGGTTGCTGAAGATTGCAGTGCGGATCAAGGAGACTGCGACTCGCATCAAGCTGGCATTCGCTGCCAACTGCCCCGACGCTGCCCTGTTTCGTGGGTTGGTTGGTGCGCTGATCCTGCGTCCAACGTAAGCGGTGGGACGAGTGTCCCGGTCGAACCCTGTCCGATCAACCTCCAACACCTTGCAGAGACGATCTAAAACACGGTCAAGCGTGCCGAAGGCGAGGCATGCACGTTATAGTTGTCGATACGTAATGGTACAGCGGCCGGCTGGTTCGGTGAATAAGATGGGCTAGTGGACCTTAAGCAATGGAGATCGTGATGACCGTCACCCTGGACGAGGGAGAGCCGGCATTCAAGCTCATAGACGCTTTTCGTCAGCGATTATGCGGCGGCGGAGGTGGCATAACCTTGTTCAAGAGGCCCAGGAGGACGGTTCCTTGTTTATTTCACGGGTAATTATAGGCAATTACCGTTGTCTGAGAACAGCGGACATTTGGCTCAACCCGGACCTCAACATCATCGTCGGGAACAACGAGTGCGGGAAGTCCACACTACTTGAGGCGGTCCATCTGGCCTTGAGCGGCCAATTGAACGGCCGCCCCATTCAGATCGAACTCCACCCGCACCTGTTCAACGCTGAGGCCGTTACCGACTACATAAACGCGCTGATCGCGAAGACCCCCGCCGCGCCACCGGCGATTCTCATCGAGCTTTATTTCCACGACGACACGGCGCTCGCGAAGCTCAAGGGCATCAACAATACAGCCAAAGCGGACCTACCCGGCGTGGCGCTGTCGATCGAGTTCAACGACGAATATGCCGACGAGTTTGCAAGTTACGTCGCCAATCCCTCGCTGATCCGCACCCTCCCGATTGAATATTATATCGTCCGGTGGAGGAGCTTCGCAGACAACGAGATCACCGCTCGAACCATCCCTATCAAGCCGAGCTTCATCGACGCGAGCACGATCCGCAACAACGCCGCGGCTAACCGCTACGTCGTTGACATCATGAAGGATAGCCTCAGCAAGAGTCAGATGGTCGACCTGGCTCTCTCCTATCGCATGATGAAGGATGCCTTCATGGACGATGCCAAGGTGAAGGGCGTGAACGACGCCCTTGCCAAAAAGAAGGGCGACATCTCGGACAAAGCGCTGTCGGTCTCGCTCTACACGTCATCCCGCGCCAGCTGGGAAACCGGCGTGATGCCGCATCTTGACGACGTGCCACTCACGCTTGTCGGCAAGGGCGAGCAGAACTCGATCAAGATCAAGCTCGCGATGGAGTTCCTCGGCAGATTCGCATCTCATCCTGATCGAGGAGGCCGAAAACCACCTCTCGTTCTCGAACCTCAATGTCCTCATCAGCCATATCGCCGGTCGGCGAGGTACGCGGCAGCTCGTGATCACTACGCACAGCAGCTTCGTGCTCAACAAGCTCGGCGTGGAGTACGTGATCCTGTTCAATCGCGGATCGTCGATCACGCTCAAGGCGCTAACGAGCGGCACGCACGACTATTTCATGCGCCTCCCAGGCCATGACACCCTCCGGCTAATCCTGGCGAAGCGCTCTATTCTGGTCGAAGGCCCATCGGACGAGCTGATCGTTCAGGCCGCCTACAAGAAGCTTCACGGCAAGATGCCCCTTGAGGTTGGCGTTGACGTGATTTCGGTGAACTCGCTCGCCTTCAAGCGCTTTCTTGAGATCGCAGTGCTTCTCAACACCCGCGTCGCGGTCGTGACCGATAATGACGGGAAAGTCGCGGCCATCGTGCAGAAGTACCAGGACTATGCCAGCATGCCGAAGGTCAGCATCCTCTACGATTCCGACGAGAACTATCCGACGCTCGAGCCGCAGTTGCTCAAGGCGAACGGGCGGCCGGCGATTGAGAAAGTCCTGGGGAGGAAGTTCGCAAGCGACGATGCGCTTCTGGAATACATGAAGGACAACAAGGCCGACAACGCCCTGAAATTCTTTATGACGTCCGAGCCCTGGACCGTTCCCGGATATATCCTCAGTGCCATCAGCTAGCCGCATCATTATGTGCGCGGCTGGTGGCGGGAAGACCACTCGCATCGTCGGTGAGGCGATGGCAGAGACGACATCCCTGTTGGCCCTCGTCACCTATACCAAAAACAATGAGAAAGAGATCAAACGGAAGTTCTACGAGCATGTGCCCGTGATCCCGTCGCGCGTCGAGGTGATGACCTGGTTCACCTTTCTCCTTCGCGAGATGGCGAGACCCTACCGACGAGCGCTGCACAACCAGCGGATCGATGGTCTTCACTGGATCGAGGGGCGGTCGGTCAAATTCGTGCCGGAGTCCAACACGGCGGCGCACTATTTCGCCTGCGGGCGCCTCATCTATTCCGACAAGATCTCGAAGTTCATCTGCGAATGCGACCGGCTGACCAATGGGGCCGTGATGCGCCGTCTCGCGCAGCGCTTCGACCACATCTTCGTTGACGAAATCCAGGACATGGCGGGCTATGATTTGGACGTGTTGGAACTTATCCTCAAGGCTGGGATCAAGCTCAGCCTGGTCGGCGATCACCGTCAGGCGACGTTTCGCACGAACCAATCCAACAGGAACTCCGCCTTTGCCGGAATCAACATCGTCAAGAAATTCCACCAGTGGGAGAAGAGCGGTCTCGCGGTTCTGTCTTACGAGCAACACACCCACCGCTGTCATCAGCACATCGCAGATCTTGGAGACAGCCTTTTTCCGAACGAGCCGGTCACCAAGTCGTTGAACACGACCATAACTGGCCATGACGGCGTGTTCATCGTCTCGACCGCACACCTAGCGGCCTATGTGGGCAGGTTCGCACCGCAGATCCTGCGGCTCGACAAGAAGACGGCTTGCCATGATCTCCCGGCGGTGAATTTCGGGGAGGCCAAGGGATTGACCTTCGATCGCGTCCTTATCTTCCCGCACGGCCTCGGAAAGAAATGGTTGGGGTCAGGCGATCTAAAGCACGTCGAGAAGTCTGCGGCCAAGCTGTATGTCGGCGCGACCCGCGCCAGCTACAGCCTCGCTTTCGTCTTCGACGGCATCACCTCGATACCGGGCGCACAGGTCTATTCGCCATGACCGCTGTGCTGTCCAGGCGGGGTTGACCGAACGCAATCGGCGAGCGGCCACATAGACGCCAAGGTCTGCTCCGGGTCGAGAGCCGGCATTCAATTTGAGCCGCTACCCACGGCATCATCCGAGCGCGCGAGCTGCATCCCTGAGATAGTCCGGGTGGTGATGGCCATAGACCTGCTGGACCATCTCGACCGTCATCCCGACAAGACCCGCCGCCTTCCAGGGATCGACGCCACCCTGCCGCATCCAGGTGACTTTGGTGTGCCGGAGCACGTGCGGCGTCACGTCGGCGAGCTTGGCCCGCGCCGCGGCGTACTTGGTGACCGCCGCATGAGGACGGAGCAGGAATCCGAGCATGATCCGGCGCATCAACCATGTCTTATGCCGTACGCTCCTGGACAAATGTCATACACCAGCCTAGCATCATGTCGGACATCAGGAGGATGGCATGCCAGCGACCAACCGGCCGGGTCAGACCATCCGGCGCCAGGCCACCGCCGGCGCCGGCACAAGTGGCAAACGCATCGACCGGCACGTCGCCGCGGCGCTCGCCGAGCTGCGACTGGCCGGCGCGGTGACGGGCATGCGGTCACAGCGAATCAGCGTGCGGGTCGATCCCGGCGTGATGCGCGCGGCTGCGGCGAGGCTCGGGCTGACCAACCCCTCCGATGTCGTGAATGCGTCGCTCGCGGTCGCGGCAGCACCGGATCGGTTCAAGGCATGGTGGGCCGAGACGCACGTGACGCTGCCGGACGATTTCGAACTCGCCGTTTGATGCCGCGGGGCGGCGCTGCGGTGCCCGGTTCACGCCGCCTGACCGCCGGCGCCCTGGCGCTGCTGCACGACCCGGACCGCCACACAAGGCCGTTCCCTCGGCGGCACGACAGCGCCCTGCCCTTCGATCCAGCGGCGCTGCCGGCCGATCTGCCGCTGATGCTGGACACCACGGTCTATGTGCACCGGCTGCAGAACAAGATCCCGCCACCGATCCACGCCTTGGTCGAGGCGCGGTCGGTGCTCCATTGCGCGGTGGCGGTCGCGGAGATTGCCATCAGCGCGGGGATCATGGATCCAACCCACGCGACGACCGCGCGCTTTGTACGCCGCTGCTGGGCCTGCTGCACGGAATTAGCGCCCTGGACATGCGCGCCCCAGGCCCCGCCGCATGGGCCGAAGCCGGAATGCTGGCGGGCATGCTGGCGCGCACCCAATTCGGCCTGGCGCGACCCAGAAACACCCTCGAGTCCGGCGCGGCAGAGCAACAGCGGGAGAGCCGGCGCCGGTTGCTGAACGACGCGCTGATTTTTCTGTGCGCCGGAGAGCATGGCGCTGTCCTGGTCAGCGGCAACGTCGCCGACATCGACGTTCTGCTGCGCTTTCGCCCCGACATTCCGGTGCTGCTGTATCGGGCCTGACCGTCAGACGATCGATTTCAACTGGTCGGAGTGAGAGGATTTCGAACCTCCGGCCCCTGCGTCCCGAACACAGTGCTCTACCAGGCTGAGCTACACTCCGACCGAGCCGCGGCATATAGCGGCGCCGCGTGCCCCCGGCAAGGCGGGTTGTGCAGCTTCGCGAGGCGATCGGGCGAACTGAAGCAAGGCCGGGGCTTCGCCCCAGACCCCACCAAGGGCCGCTGCCCCCATGGGACTATTGTGAACCCCGCCAAGGGCGGAGCCCTTGGAACCCTTCACTGGGCGTGTGGGGAGGGGAACGGGGCGTAGGGGCTGGGCGTTGGTGCCGGCCGTCATGACGGCCGGCACCAACGCCCAGCCCCTACGCCCCGTTCCCCTCCCCACACGCCCAGTCATGGAGTCCAGAGGCCGCTGCCTCTGGTGGGGGTCCAGGGGGCAAAGCCCCCTGGCGGGGTTCGGGGCGGAGCCCCGACCTTGCTTCGCTCACCCCGCCTGGGCGTGATCCGGCGGCTCGCGCATCGCCTCCGCCTCGCGCTTCAGTCGGCGGAAGCTGCGCACGCTGAACGGCAGCATGCCGGCATAGATCAGCCCGCCCGCCGCCAGCGCCGCCCAGGGGTCGGCCACCAGCAGCGCCACGAACACCCCCACGCCGAGGAACGTCGGCAGCACGTATTCAGCCGGGATCTTGAAGTTCTTGAAGCTCCACACCGGCAGGGTGGAAACCAGCAGCAGCGCGACGCCGACCAGCACCAGGGCGCATAGCAGCGGGTGGGCTGCGATGGTCAGCAGCCAGTTCCAGCCGAGCTTGCGCGCCTCCAGCCCGACGAACAGCGGCAACAGCACCAGCCCCGCGCCGGCCGGGGCGGGCACGCCGGTGAAGAAATTGTAGGCGTAGGCCGGGCCGGGGGCACTATCCAGCGCGGCGTTGAAGCGCGCCAGGCGCAACGCCATGCACACCGCGAACATCATGCACGGGATGAAGCCGAACGCGCCGGCCCGGTCCAGCGACCACAGGTACAGCACGAAGGCCGGCGCCACGCCGAAACACAGGAAATCCGCCAGGCTGTCGAACTCGGCGCCGAAGCGCGAGGTCGCCTTCAGCATGCGCGCCAGCCGCCCGTCCAGCCCGTCGATCGCGCCGGCCACGCAGATCGCCACGACCGCGGCGCCGAACCGCCCCTCCAGGGCGTAGCGCATGCCGGTCAGCCCGGCGCACAGGCCGATCAGCGTCATGATGTTGGGCACCAGCCGGTTGAACGACGGGCCCTTGAAGCGCGGGCGAGGCCGCGGACGCAGCCGCCGCTGCAGCAGGCGCATCGGCGAGACCCGTCCCCGGTCGTCGCCGCGGCCTGCGTCGGCTGGGCCGAGGCCGGCCCGGGAGGCACCGCTCCGGCTCGCGCCGCCCTGCTTCGCGCCGTCCGGGGACAGGGGACCCTGGGCCGCAGCGCCCTGGGCCGCAGCGCCTTGGGACGCGGGACCGTGCGCCGCGTCGCCCTGCGGCGCGCCGGTCATGGCGCCAGCGCCGCGATCACCGTCTCGCCGCCGATCATGGTTTGGCCCTCCTGCACCAGCGAGCGCACCCCCTCGGGCAGATAGAGGTCGGTGCGGCTGCCGAAGCGGATGATACCAAACCGCGCGCCGGCCCGCACCGCGTCGCCCTCGCGCAGGTCGCAGACGATGCGCCGCGCGATCAGCCCGGCGATCTGCACCACCGCGATCTCCTGCCCGTCCGCCAGCCGGATGGCGATGGCATTGCGCTCGTTCGCCTCCGCCGCCTTGTCGGCGGCGGCGCTGAGGAAGGCGCCGTGCCGATAGGCGATCCGGCTGACCGTGCCCTCCGCCGGCACGCGGTTCACGTGCACGTCAAGCACCGAGAGGAAGATGCCCACCCGCCAGCGCAGCGTCGCGCCAAGCCCGAGTTCGCCCGGCGGCTGCGCCAGGTCGACCACCACCACGCGCCCGTCGGCCGGCGCCAGCAGCACGCCGGGCCGCGCCGGCGCCACCCGCTCGGGGTCGCGGAAGAAATACAGGCAGGCCAGGGTGAAGATCAGCCCGAGCCAGGACAGCCAGATCCCGACCAGCAGCCCCAGCACCAGCGCGGCCGCGCCGCCCAGGATGAAGGGGCGGCCGGCCGGGTGCGGCAGGGCGAAGCTGTGGCGGAAAGTTTCGGCGATATTCATGCCGCGAGTTTATGGATGCTTCACTTTGCTCGGACAAGCTGCCGGTTCGCTGCGCACCGCATCCCGCAGCGCCAGAAGGCAGGAGCTTCCCGTGAGCCTGGACGACACCACACTGACCTTGGGCCCGTTCCGCGTCGACGCCGCCGGCACGCTGGAGCCCGTCCATTCCGACACCATGCCGAGCTTCACCTGCCGGTGGCGCGAGCGGAAGGTGCATGCCAGGCTGCTGCCGGCCGACGACTCGGAATGGCGGCTGCATCTGCAGGCGCCGCTGGCCCGCGTGCCGAGCAGCGCACGCAGCGCGGACGCGGCGCACCGCCCGCCCGGCTTCGCGCTGTTGCGCGGCCTGCCCGCCACATTGCCGGAGGGCTGGCGCATCGGGCTGGCGGCCGACCACCGCGTGCTGCTGGAGGCCGAGTGCAAGGCGGCGCTGCCGATCACCGCGACCGCGCTGGTCAGCGCGGTGACCAGTTTCCTGCTGACGCTGGCGCCCTACCTCGACGTGCTGGACGCGGCCGGGCTCACCGCGCTGCCGGCGGCTTCCGGCACGGCGAACACCTGACCCGGATAGATCAGGTTCGGGTCGCGGATCTCGTCGCGGTTGGCCTGGTAGATCACCGTGTAGCGGACCCCGCGGCCGTACAGCCGGTGGGCGATGCGCCACAGGCTGTTGCCCGGCTGCACGACGACGCGCCCCGCCGCCAGCTCGCCGGGCGGCACCAGTTCGCGGCGGAACGGCAGCTCCACCCGTTTGGTCACCTTGCCGTTCGCGCCGAGCTGGTCGAGCCGCAGCTTGTGCGCCCCCTCGCCGACCGCGCCGCCGGGAACCAGGCTCCAGCGCCCGTCCTTGCCGGTATGCGCCTCGCCGATCGGGTGATTGTCGGCGTACAGCCGCACCGTGCTGTCGGGCGCGGCAGTGCCGGACAGGCGCATGTCGCCGTGCTCGTCGTATTCCAACGCGCCCAGGCCGAGCTGCCCGGGCTTCGCGGTGCCCTCGCCCGGCGGACCTTGCAGCAGGCGCGGCGGCGCCTGCGGCGCGGTCAGCACCGCGAGCGGCGGCTGCGGCGCGGCCGGGCCGCGCTCCGGCACCGACATGAGGACCGATCCCTCGCTGGCGATCTCCGGGCCGGACGCCGTGTGCTCGCGCAGCGTGAGCGCATGCGAGCCGGGGAGCAGCTTCTGGTCGAGCGACAGCGCCCATGCCCCCTGGCTGTCCGCGGTGGCGCGGCCGATCTCGACCCCGTCGGAGCGGACCGAGACCTCGGCGCCGGGCTGGGCGCGTCCGGCGATCACCGCGCCGCCCTGCGGGTCGATCCGCACGATGTCGAAACTGGGCGGGATCGGCGCGGCCGGGGGCGGCGCCGGTGCGGTCACCGCCTGGGCCGGAGCCGCCGTGGGTGCAGCCGCCGGCGGGGCCGGCGTCGGCGACGGCAGCAGGAATGTCTCCACCACGAACATGCCGACACTGGCCAGCGCGAGCACCGCCAGCGCGCCCAGCAGCAGCGTGCGGACCGACCGCGTGCGATCGGGGGTGGGGCTTGGATCGGACATCGCGATCAGCCTAGGATCACGCGTCCGGCTCCGCAATCATGCAGGAAGCAAGGGCACGGTTCCGCCCCCGACCTTCGCCGGGGCAAGCTCTGAAACCCGCCGGAGGGTTGCCCCGCCTGACGCCCTTGAGACGCCGAGCTAAGCCGGAGCCGCTTTGTCTTGAGGGGGTGATGGGAAGGCGGCGTGCCTGGGCTGCCCACATTGGTCTTTCGGGAATCGGCGGCAACGCGGCAACGCGGCAACGCGGCAACGCGGCAACGCGGCAACGCGGCAACGCGGGAAAGCAAGTAATCAAGCGGACACAGAGTTGCACCGAGTGTCCACAGAGTTGCACAGAGAAGTATTTATTGGCGCTTCGTGCTGATGCCGAATGTACAGATCGGAATACCTCGCGCGCAGCGCCATTTGCTTTCTCTGTGCAACTCTGTGGACACTCTGTGCAACTCTGTGTCCGCTTGATTACTTGCTTGACGTGCTTGCCGCGCGGTGGCGCCTTCAGCCTGATGGGTCGCCATCAGGATTGATGGGCGACCCAGTGCACCTGGAATGGAACGACGCAGCCTGGCCAGGGCGCATTTCGAAGCGGCAATTAGTGGGCGTTGCCCAATCTTGCGCTCCCGGCAAGAACGCGTTCGCCTGCGCCGCGCGAAACGCCTATGATGGTAAAGTCTTAACCTAGAGGGAGGGGGACAATGCCCACAGGAATTTCGCGCCGGGCCGTGCTGGCCCTGGCGCCGCTTACGTTGATCGGGTCGACGGCCGTCGCACTGGCGGCGCCGATGTCGTTCAGCGTGCCCCTGACCGGGGCGCAGGAGGTGCCGCCGGTGCAGACGTCCGGCAGCGGCACGGCGAGCCTCACCTATGATCCGGGCTCGCGGCAGGTGACCTGGTCGGTGACCGTCAGCGGGCTGTCCAGCCCCGCCACCATGGCCCACTTCCATGGCCCGGCCGCCGAGGGCAAGAACGGGCCGGTGGCGATCTGGCTCTCGAAACACGGCGAGGCGCCGGCCAACCCGATCACCGGCGAGGCCACGCTGACGCCGGAGCAGGCCGCGCAGTTCATGGCCGGCAACTGGTACATCAATGTGCACAGCAAGGACCATCCGGCCGGCGAGATCCGCGGCCAGGTGATGCCGCCGAAGGGCTGAGCGGCGGTCAAAGGAAGTTCGCCAGCAGCGCCGCCGCAACGGCGCTGCCGGCGAACACGCCCAAAGCCAGCGCCAAGGAGGCGATGCGCGGCGGGGTGACGCGCGGCGGCGGGCCCGCTGCGGGAAGCTGCTTGCGCCCGGTCAGCATCGGGCGCAGCAGGTGGTGTCCTTTCGCCATCGCGTAGATCGCGATCGCCGCCAGGTGCAGCGCCACGGCGGCGAGCAGTGCCTGCCACAGCATTGCGTGCAGGTCGGTGATCAGGTCGGCGAGCCACGCCGGCAGCAGCGCCGTCAGCCGCCCCTGGTCGGCGACATCGTTGTTGACCACGATGCCGGTCAGCGCCTCGCCGAGCAGCAGGGCCAGCAGCAGCAGCACCATCCAGCCGCCGGCCGGGTTGTGGCCGATCTGCGCGTCGGGCTCGCGGCGGAACAGCCGCGCGAGATGCCGCAGGGCGACGCGCGGGGCGGCCAGGAAGCCGGCGAAGCGGGCGGTCTCGCTGCCGAGGAACCCCCAGGCCAGGCGGAACAGCAGCAGGGCGAGCAGGGCCGTTCCGGCGAAGCCGTGCCAGTCCATCCAATCGAGGCGCGCGGTGACGTAGACCGCCGGCACCAGCACGACGGTGAGCCAGTGGAACAGCCGCGTCGGTAGGTCCCACACCAGCACCGTCCGGGCGGCCTCGGGCGGCGTTGCCCGGGGGGTCACCGCCAATCGCCGCCAGCCGGCCGGCGGCCGCGCGGGTTGGCACCGGCTGGCGCCATCCGGACCGACCGCTTCATGCTGAATCCCGCAGGGTCATCCCCGTCATCCCCGCAGCAGCCGCGCGCCGGATCGTGGCACGACCGGCGGCGGCGCGCCAAAGGCAATCAACCGCGCCGCTCAGCGCGCCCACAGCGCCGAGGCGCCGAGCAGCGCCCAGCCCAGCATCAGCAGCGTCCCGCCCACCGGGGCCAGCATCGTGACGTGCAGGCCGGCGAGCACCTGCGCGTAGATCGAGCCACAGAACAGCACGATCCCGGCGGTGAAGGCCGCGCCGGCCCAATTGGCCAGGCGGGCGGCCCGGCGGGCGACGCGCTCGGCCCACAGGCCGCAGGCCAGCAACGCCAGGGCGTGCCACCCCTGCATCTGGATGGCGCTGCGCAGCATCTCGCGCGCGCGCGGCTCGGCGCTCTCCGCCACCAGGTGCGCCGCCACCGCCGCCATCATCACCGCGCCGAGCCCGGCCAGCGACCCGAGGCCGATCCATGTGCGCCGCATTGCCTCCGCCCTCCATCTTGCCACCGCGGGTCTGGGCAAACTTGTGTCCGCAACCCTGTTCCACCGACTGCCCGCCGCCTATAGCATTGCGCCCCATGCCACGCGGCGACCTGTTTCCCGAGATCGGCCCGTTCGAGACCGGATACCTTCCGCTCTCGGCCGGCCATGTCATGTACTGGGAGCAGGTCGGCAATCCGCGCGGCCGGCCGGTGCTGTTCCTGCATGGCGGCCCGGGTGCCGGCGCGGGCGTGGTGCACCGGCGCTTCTTCGACCCCGACTTCTGGCGGGTGGTGATCTTCGACCAGCGCGGCGCCGGGCGGTCGCGCCCGCTCGGCAGCCTGACCGACAACACCACCGACGACCTGGTGGAGGACATCGAGCGGCTGCGCCGGCATATCGGCGTGGACCGCTGGTTGCTGTTCGGCGGCTCCTGGGGCTCGACGCTGGCGCTGGCCTACGCCCAGGCCTATCCGGACCGGGTGTCCGGCTGCGTGCTGCGCGGCGTGTTCCTCGGCCGGCCCAGCGAGGTCGAGTGGTTCCTCTACGGGCTGCGCGCGGTGTTCCCCGACGCGCATGCGCAGTTCGCCAGCTTCCTGCCGGAGGCCGAGCGCGGCGACCTGCTGCGCGGCTACCTGGCCCGGCTGACCGATCCCGACGCCGCGGTCCACATGCCCGCGGCGCGCGCCTGGTCGGTCTATGAAGGTTCATGCTCCACCCTGCTGCCGAGCCCGGAGACGGTCAGCTCGTTCGCGCAGGACCGCACCGCGCTGGGGCTGGCGCGCATCGAGGCGTATTATTTCGCCAACGGCCTGTTCCTGCCGCAAGGCGGACTGCTCGGCGGGATGGACCGCATCGGGCAGATCCCGGCGGAGATCGTGCAGGGGCGCTACGACATGGTCTGCCCGGCCGGCACCGCGTTCGATCTGGCCGCCGCCTGGCCGGCGGCGCGGCTGACGATCGTGCCGGATGCGGGCCATTCCGCGCTGGAGCCGGGGGTCCGGCGCGCGCTGGTCGCCGCGGTGGAACGCTATCGCCACGCGCGCTGAGCGCGGCGTGGCCGACGGGAGGACGGAGTGGCAATGAAAGTCGGCGTCATCGGCCTCGGCACCATGGGCATGGGCGCCGCGTTGAACCTGCACCGCAAGGGCCATCAGGTGGTCGGCTGCGAGCTGCGCGAGGCGGCGCGCGCCGCCTTCGTCGCCGCCGGCGCCGCCGCGGTCGCCACCCCGGCCGAGCTGCCGGCGGACCTCGACGCGGTGGCGGTGTTCGTCGTCAACGCCGCGCAGACCGAGCAGGTGCTGTTCGGCCCTGAAGGCTGCCTGGCGCGGCTGAACCAGGGCGCGGTGATCCTGTGCTGCGCGACCATCGCGCCGGAGGCGGCGAAGGCGCTCGGCCCGCGCATCGCGGCGGCGGGGTTCCTGATGCTCGATGCCCCGGTCTCCGGCGGCAAGGCCGGCGCCGAGGCCGGAACGATGACGGTGATGGCGGCCGGCTCGGACGCCGCCTTCGCCAAGGCGCGCCCGGTGCTGGAGGCGATCGCCGGCAAGATCTGGCAGCTCGGCGATCAGCCGGGCATCGGCAGCACGGTGAAGATGGTCAACCAGCTGCTCGCCGGCGTGCACATCGCCACCGCCGCCGAGGCGCTGGCGCTGGGCATCCGTGCCGGGGCCGATCCGAACACGCTGTACGAGGTGATCGCGTCATCGGCCGGCAATTCGTGGATGTGGCAGAACCGCGTGCCGCACGTGCTGGCGGGCGACGACACGCCGCACTCGGCGGTGAACATCTTCGTCAAGGACCTCGGCATCGTGCTGGACCAGGCGCGGGCGCTGAGCTTCCCGCTGCCGATGGCCGCGGCGGCGCACCAGTTGTTCCTGGCCGCCGCGGCGCATGGCGAGGGCGCCAAGGACGACGTGTTCGTGATCCGGGTGTGGCAGGCGCTGGCCGGGATCGATCTGCCGAAGCCGCCCGACGCCAGTTGAAGCAAGCGAGGGGCCGGGGCAGCGCCCCGGCCGCCGAGTTATACTGGTGCCCTGCGTCACCAACTCTGCGGCGATTTTGCGACAAGCTTGCGGTGCTCAACCGCAGTCGCAGGCGGACGCGGTAGCCGCGCACGATGAGCAACTCGGGGCACCAGGTACCTGCTGTGCAAAGATTCTGCCCGCTTTCCCTTGGCTTGATCCCGGCGCTGGGCAGGCCTGCCACTCGACGGACGGCCGAGCGCATGACGGGCGCGCTCGGCTCGCGCTGCATCGCCTCGGTTTCTCCAGGCCGGTTACGATCTGATGCATCGCAGGCGTGTCAACACGTCCGTAACCATCTGTCCGCGGCACCGCGAAGCTAGAATTTACCGCAGATGAAGCAAGGCGATGGACGCCGATGCACGCAGATGGCGAGCGGCTGAATGATCTGTCGGGGCAGGCGATCGGCTGCGCGTTGACCGTGCGCGGTACGCCTGGGCCGAGGTCCTGGAAAAAGCTCTATGAGAATGCGTCGGCGTTTGCAGTTTCTGCGGCCCGCCTGTCGGTTGTGCAGCGATGTGCGCCAGGGTGTACGACAGGAACGTGGCGGTCGGCGACGACTGCGCGGACCTGCGGGTCGAGGACGTGCTTCCGGTTGAGCTGAAGACCGTCAAGGCACTGGACGACGCACGCATGCCCCGGCTGCTTGACCCAGGCGTCGGTTGTAATGTGTCAATGACCGCGAGGCGACCGGCCCGCAGCTCTGCCCGCTGGTTGATTTCGCCACGCCGCACCTGGAGACCAAACACGTGGCGCACGACCGGTGAACCGCACGGACCCATCGGCGTGCATCGGCGTGCATCGCCTTGCTTCATCTGCGGTAAATTCTTGCTTGTCCTGCCGCGCCACCGGCGCGCAATGCGGGCCGAGGCCGCAGGCGATCGCAGCCTCTCCGAGCCACGGCCGGCGCGTGCTGAGCCGGTCAGGATCGCGGTGCCGGGCTACTCGTCATCTGCGTCACCGATCTTGTGGCGACGTCGCGGCTTGCTTGCGACGCCATCAGTGATGATCGGTGGCGCATGAATCCCGGCAATATCAACGACACGGCGCACCAGACGTCCGAATGATCAACTCTTCGGCGGTGCCGCCACGTCATGCCGGCCCCCGGGTCCGGCCGCAGGCCGGCCCGCGGACAGGCGGAGCCTGCCCCTGGGCGGGCCTGCGGCCCGACCCGGGGACCCGGCATGACCTGGGCACGGCGCCAATGGGTCAATCCTTCTGCCGCCTGGTATTACGCCGCGCGGACCTCGGTGAGGAACCGATCGACCTGGCCGCGCAGCAACTCCGACTGCTTCGACAGCTCGCCCGCCGCATTCAGCACCTGGCTCGACGCCGCGCCGGTCTCCGAGGCGGCTTGCGACACGCCGGAGATGTTCGAGGAAACCTCGCTGGTCCCCTGCGACGCCTGCTGCACGTTGCGCGCGATCTCCTTGGTGGCCGCGCCCTGCTGCTCGACCGCCGAGGCGATCGTGGTGGCGATCTCGTTGACCCGGCCGATGGTCGCCGAGATCGTTTCGATCGCATGCACCGATTCCGCGCTCGCCTTCTGCACCGCGCTGATCTGGGCGCTGATCTCCTCGGTCGCCTTGGCGGTCTGGTTGGCGAGGTTCTTCACCTCCGAGGCCACCACGGCGAAGCCCTTGCCGGCGTCGCCGGCGCGGGCCGCCTCGATCGTCGCATTGAGCGCGAGCAGGTTGGTCTGGCTGGCGATGTTGGTGATCAGCGTCACGACGGTGCCGATCTTCTGCGCCATCTCCGCGGTGCCGTGCATCGCTTGCTGGGTCTGCGCCGCCTCGGCGACCGCGGCGGCGCAGATCCGCGCCGATTCCGCGACCTGGCGGGTGATCTCGGCGACCGAGCTGGCCAGCTCCTCGGTGGCCGAGGCGACCGTCTGGACGTTGGTCGAGGCCTGCTCGGACGCCGCCGCGACCACGGTCGATTGGCGCGAGGTTTCCTCCGCCGTCGCCGCCATCGACTGCGCCGAGGTCTGCAGCTCGGTCGAGGCGGAGGCGACGGTGCCGACCACCTCGGCGATCACCTTCTCGAAGCTGGCAACGCTGGTCTCGATCTTCTTGCCGCGCTCGATCTGCCGCTGCTGCTCGGCCTGCTGTTCGGCGCGCAGCCGATCGGCTTCCATGCCGTTGGACTTGAACACCTCGACGGTCTTCGCCATGGCGCCCAGCTCATCCTTGCGGGCGGTCCCCGGCACGTCGGTGGTCCAGTCCGACTTGGCCAGGCGGCCCATCGCGTCGTTCAACCGGGCGATCGGCCGCACCATGCCGCTGATCGAAATCCAGATGCCGAACAGGACCGTCACCACGACGGCGACGAGCAGCACGGCCAGCGACAGGTGGCGCGTCATGTTGGTCTGGTCGGTCAAGGCATCGGACTGCGCGTCCATGTTCTTGCTCAGATCCTCCACCACTTGGTGCATAAGCGGCACCGTCCTATCGAGTGCGGGATCGAATTGCTGCGCCATGATCGCCAGCGCCGTTTTCTTGTCATTCGCCAGGCTCGCCTTGCCAGCCTCCAGCGCGGCGGTCAGCGCGGTCTGGAAATCGTCGTCAACCTTGCTCAGCCGGGCGCGCATGGCCGGGTCGGAAATCCCGCTCCGGACCCGGCCGATACGGTCGGTGAACTCCCCCTTGCTGTTCTGCATGGAGTTGATGAGCTTCTGCATTTGCTGCGCGTCGGTTTCCGCGATGGTGCGGAAGGCCAGGCTACCGAGATCGAGCAGCGTCGCATTGGCGCGCGCGCCCCAGACCGCGGCGCGCGCATCCTTGTCGATCAGGCGCGAATAGCTGTCGTCGATGGTCTTCATGCCGCTCATCATGTAGAGCGAGATCGCGACGGCCACGGCGGCCATCAGGGCCAGCGGCAGCAAAGTCTTCTGCCACACCCGCAGGTTGGCAATAATGGTGGACATGGGTGGCCCCTTCTCCTGGTTGCACCGCGGTTCACGAGCGGAGAGCGACGGCCGCTATACGCGTGCAAGGTGGAGAAACGGTAAAGAATGCATGTAGCCGGAATTAATATGGACCAGGCCGCGATCGTGCTCCGGCATCGCCTGAAATACCATCGGCTCCGCCGGCACTGCTGCGCACCAACAGCGAGCCAACCGGTCGCCGCAACGTCCTCTGCCGTGCCTGGCTCTGGCCGGCGTATCCCCCTGCCGCTCGATAATTCCGTAACCGGACGTTTCCGCCGAGCCGCCGCCAGCGCTGCCGGCAGTTTGCAGCCGATGCCGTATTGTTTGCGAACATCCGCCACCTGTCGCTCCTGCCCGGCCGGTCTGGCGCGGACTTTCGCCTGGCCGGCGGTCATGTTTTCGCCAGGCTGGCGCAACAGGCTCCGGCAGACGACGAACCCGGGTTCCAACGACATCGCAGGATGGTGACCGGGCCGGATCGGCGCGGTTGCCAGCCGCGCACGACAGGGCTCGATCGCGGCATTGCCGCGCCGGCTGGTCGCGCCGGAGCGGCAACGAACATTGCGCGAACCAAGCAACGTCGTGCCGCCCAGCGCCCCCGGCACCGCCGCCACGGATCGGCGGTTGGCCAATCGCAGCGGACTGTTCCACCCCGGCGAGCGCCGCGGCAACCGTCGAGCGGGCCGGCGCCGGCGCGGCCGGATCGAGCCGACGCCTGCGCCGGCGCAGGCCAAGGCGCGGACCTGGTTGCGCGCGCGGCCTCACCTGCCATCCCGGCTGCGCCAGGCATCGCCCGCGGTCCTTTCACCCGCCGCCGGAGAACAAACTCGGGCAGCTGCGAACGCGGCCCCGACCCGCCAGACTTGCCGGCCGGACACCAAAAGAGTAGGCGTGCATTCGTCTTCCACACCCGAGTTGATATGGATCAAGGCATGGCGCACCGCTTCGCTGGCAAACAACGATCGTCAAGTCGCCCGGAACAACGGCGCCTTGCTGCGGTCAGAGGCGATAACATGACAGCTTCACACGGCAGACCCTATTCCAGCGCGATCGTGACTGGCGTCATGGTCGTCGCCGCCATGGGCGTTGGCAGTACCCTGCTGTCCCGCCCGGCGCGGTCGGCCGCTCCGCCGGTCGGCTTCAACGAGCAGGTCATGCCGATCCTGCAGCAGCATTGCGTCACCTGCCACAGCCCGGGCGAGTTGGGGTACAAGGCGATCCATCTCGACTTGCGAACCTACCAGGGGGTGATGGCCGGCTCGACGTACGGAACCGCCGTGGTGCCCGGCCACCCGGAATTCAGCCCGCTCGTCGCCGTGCTGAAAAAGGAAGGCCACTCGTTCAAGAATCTGAAGATGCCGCCGCTTGGGCCGCTGCTGTCGGCCGAGGAAATCGACGTCATCAGCACCTGGATCAAGGAAGGGGCGAAGGACAACTAAGTCCGGCTGCCCTCCCACGCGGCGTCCAGGGTCAAAGCCAACCCTCGCCGGGGCCGCGCGCCCTGTTCTGGCGGGCAACGCTGCCCCCCCCCATGCCGGACGCTGCGAGTTAAGCAAGGCCGGGGCTTCGCCCCAGACCCCGCCAGGGGGGCGTTGCCCCCCTGGACCCCCCCACCAGAGGCAGCGGCCTCTGGACTCCATGACTGGGAGTGTGGGGAGGGGAAGGGGGCGGGGGGGGCGAGGCGAAGGGGCGCCGTCCGGCATGCCGGACGGCGCCCCTTCGCCTCGCCCCCCCGCCCCCTTCCCCTCCCCACACTCCCAGTGAAGGGTTCCAAGGGCTCCGCCCTTGGCGGGGTTCCAAGGGGCAGCGCCCCTTGGTGGGGTCTGGGGCGAAGCCCCGGCCTTGCTTAACCCGCCGCGCCCGGCCGGGCGGGTTGGGCTTGCATTTGTCGGCTGGCTGCGCCCATGCTCCGGCACCGAGGGGGCCGTTGGCCCCCTCAGGAGGAACGACCTCAACCGTCCGCAACGGACAGGCGGTGCAGCCATGCTTCTCCGCGCCAGGGACCATCGAGCACTTCACGACCATCCGGGCGGCTGGGGCCAGTCGCGTCAAACTACCGCGCCGCGCCTGCTCGCCTGGCTGTTTGCCATCGCGGTCGTCGCCGTGCTCGCGGTCGGTCTGCACGTGCTGTATTACTGACGCGTGCGCAACAAGCTGACCGATGTGGCCGGCATCGCGGTCGGCCACGCCACCGATCTCGCGCTCGGCTCCGGCGTCACCGCGATCCTGTTCGACCGCCCTGCCATCGCCGCCGTGTGCGTCCTGGGCGGCGCGCCGGGCGGGCGCGACACCGGCCTGCTCGCCCCGGAGATGACGGTCGAGGCGGTGGACGCCATCGTGCTGTCCGGCGGCTCGGCGTTCGGCCTCGATGCGGCGGGCGGCGTGCAGGCGGCGCTGCGCGAGATCGGCCGCGGCTACGCCGTGGGCGGCGCACGCGTGCCGATCGTGCCGCAGGCGATCCTGTTCGACCTGCTGAACGGCGGCGACAAGGACTGGGGCCGCTTCTCGCCGTATCGCGAGCTTGGCTACGCGGCGGCCCAGGCCGCGCTACGCAGCGATGGAGCCGAGGCCGCGCGCGGCGGCGACTTCGCGCTGGGCAGCGTCGGCGCGGGCACCGGGGCCACCACGGCCACCGTGAAGGGCGGGCTGGGCTCGGCCAGCGCGCGGACCGCGGACGGCCACACCGTCGCCGCCATCGCGGCGGTGAACGCGATCGGCTCGCCGCTGATCGGCACCGGCCCCTGGTTCTGGGCGGCGCCGTTCGAGCGGGACAACGAGTTCGGCGGCCTCGGCTGGCCGGCCCGGATCGACGCCACGCCGCGGCTGAAGGGCGGCGCGGGAACCGGCGCGACGGCCACCAGCACGACCATCGGCCTGGTCGCGACCGACGCCGCGCTGACCAAGGCGCAGGCCCATCGGCTGGCGATCATGGCGCATGACGGGCTGGCGCGCGCGGTGCTGCCGGCGCACGCGCCGCTTGACGGCGACACCATCTTCGCCGCCGCCACCGGCGATCGCCCGCTGGGCGAGGGCGTGGCGGCGCTGACCGCGCTCGGCTTCGCGGCGACCCTGGTGATGGCGCGCGCGATCGCGCGCGGCGTGCATGCGGCGACGGCGCTGCCGGTGGCGGGGGCGCAGCCGGCCTGGCGCGACCGCTTCGGCGCGACGCGCATCGGCGCCGCTTGATCCGGAAGCATGCGTGACGGCAACCGCCCGAGGTAATGCCGCTGCGATCGGTGCGGGCGGATGGTGTTCCGCGCGGGGCTGCCGGCGGCGGTGGGGCGGCCGCTTACCCACCATGGCGCGTCGCCGGGCGGTGGAGCGCGCAAGCCGGCCGACAGCACGGGAAGCGGTGTCGGGCGGATGCCCGCCCAGGGGCGCGACGGCACGGGGATTGGCCCGGGCGCGTTGGCCCCAGGGGGATTGGCCGCTCAGGGATTGGCCCCTGGGGGATCGGCCCCTGGGGGATCGGCCCCTGGGGGATCGGCCCTTGGGGGATCGGCCCTTGGAAGATTGGCCCCGGGAGAGCTCGCCCAGCGGGGATCCGCCATGAGCTTCCGCTACAGTGGCGACGAGCTGCCGCTGATGGCCGGCGCGGTGCACTGGAAGACCTATGTCGCCGACCTGGTGCGCCCGCATCTCGGCCCCACGGTGCTGGACGTCGGTGCCGGCATCGGCAGCAACATCGCCTACCTGCGCGGCGGGACGCTGCGCGACTGGACCGCGCTGGAGCCGGACCCCGCCCAGGCGGCGCAGATCCACATCCCTGGCGTCCGTGTGGTGGTCGGCACGCTGGCCGCGATCGGCGCGGCCGAGCGGTTCGACGCGATCCTCTACCTCGACGTGCTGGAACACATCGCCGGCGACGCCGCGGAGCTGCGCCGCGCCGCCTCGCATCTGGCGCCCGGCGGGCGGCTGATTGTGCTGGTGCCGGCGCATCCCTTCCTGTTCACCAGGATGGACGCGGCGGTCGGCCATTACCGGCGCTACACCGCCGCCGGGTTGCGCGCGCTGACGCCGGCGGGCTGCCGGCTCGTGGTGCTGGATCGGCTCGACGCGGCCGGCTGCCTGGCCTCGCTGGCCAATCGCCTGGTGCTGCGGCTCGCCCGGCCGAGCGCCAGCCAGATCGGCCTGTGGGACCGCGTTCTGGTGCCGCTGTCACGCCGGCTGGATCGCTGGCTTGGCTTTCGCGTCGGGAAAAGCCTCCTCGCGGTGTGGTGCCAGGCGGAGCGGCGGGCGGGCTAGAGGGCTTCCGATAGGCGAAGTCATCCCACACTGGCTTTTTATTTCGCTCTTATCGCGAAGCCTGTTGCGTGATCGGACGCCCCGGGGGCGGGCTGTGCCGCCGCTACGCAGCGACCCGGGGCAACCGCAGCAAAGCCAGCAAGCCAGCAACCAAATCCCGGCCAACAGGGTTCGCCATAAGAGCATTTTGTTTGGCTCATATGGCGTTGACGGTTGGACGGCCCCGTAGGGCGGAAAAGCGCAGCGCCTTCCGCCATCGGACGGCGGCGGGATATGTTGTTGGGGACGTCGGCAGATGCGAGCGGCTCGCCCGGCGGTGGCGGAAGGCGCTACGCTTTTCCGCCCTACGGGGCCGTCCAACAGTCAACGCCATAAGAGCATTTTGTTTTGTCGCGTGCGTCACGCTTCACGGCGATGCCGCCTGAAGCGATCACGCTCTAATGCCGGTTGTCGAAGCCCAGGAACCCGACGCCCGGGTTCGGCGCGCCGCCGTCGTTTGCGAACAACCGCGGCGCCACCGGCGCCGCCGGCGCGGCTTGCCTGGCCGCCGCCGCTTGCGGGCGCGCCGCCACGGCGGGGTGGCCGGGCGTGGCGGCTCGGCCGGCGCTGGGCGCGTGGCCAGACGCCGGCTTGCCGGTCTGCGCCGTCTGCCCCGCCTGCTCGGCCGTGCGGCGGTTGGGCCGCGCCTCGCCATTGCGCAGCGACAGCAGCAGGAACGTGATGTCGTTGCGGCCCAGGTCCACCGCCAGGTCAAGCGGCGTCATGCCCAGGACGTTGTGCCCGCCGAGGTCGGCGCCACGATCAATCGCGTCGCGCGCCGATGCGATGTCGCCGCGATTGATCGCGTCGAACAGCGCCTCGGTCGGATCGGCAATCGGTCCGCCCTGCGCCGGCGCGACCCGGTCGCCGTGCGCCGCCGCGCCGGGCAGCGCCTCGGGCGCGGCCCTCGGGGCCTTGGTCTCGGCCGGCGCGCCGATCATCGGCGGCCCGCCGGACAGGCTCTGCGGATTGCTCGACGAGGGCATGGAGCTCATGCTGCCAGCGCCGAGCTGGGCCCGGGCCGGGGCAAGGAAGCCGCCGACCACCGCCCCCGCGGTCAGCGAGAGCAGCAAGACAAGCCTGGTTTGAATCGCGCGACGTTGCATGACGGTCACTCTATAGGTCAAACGCCGTTCAGCCACCACAACCCGGCGTTGAGGTAGACGGCATAGGCGGTCCACGCCAGGCACGGCAGCATCAACCAGGCCGCGCCGGGCGCCACGCGGGCGAAAGCGCGCAGCGTCAGTGCCACCAGGACCAGCAGCACCACGCTGACCGCCAGCGCGAGCGCGATCTGGTGCAGGCCGAAGAACGCCGGCGTCCATAGCGCATTGGCGGCGATCTGCCAGCCCCACAAGCGCAGCGCCGCGCCGGCGCCGGCGCGGCGCCAGACCAGCCAGGCCGCCGTGCCGATCGCCACATACAGCACGCTCCAGACCGGCGCGAACAGCCAGGTGGGCGGCGTGCCGGGCGGCTGCGCCAGCGACAGGTACCAGGCGAGCGCACCGGTGCGCAGCAGCGCCGCACCGGCCGCGCCGACCAGCAGGCCCAGGCCGACGAAGCCGACCAGCGCCAGCGCCGTCGCGCGTGGCCGCGACGCAGGCGGCCGCGATGCGCGCGGTGTCGGGCCTCGACCGTCTCGGTTATCGCCGTTCAGGAAGACACGTCTCCTTCCCCTGGTCCTTCCCCTGGTCCCGTCCCTCGGCCGTAACCGCGACGCTTCCCGCTGGCAGTTGCCCGGCTTCGCGCCCGAAGCCGGCTCAGCTTCCCTCACGCCGCCAGCCCAGCACAAGCAGCCCCAGCATCAGCGGCAGCGCAACCCAGGCCGGCAACAGCGCCAGCGCGATGATCCCGGTCACGATGTGGTCATGCCGGCGTTGCAGGCCGATCCAGGAGCCGCCCGAGGCGGCGCCGTCGGGCTCGGTCCGGCGCAACTCCGGCACCGCGGGAGGCGCGCCCGGCTTGCCGCCGTCCAGCCAGTGCACGCCGCCGCCCGACAGGTGGACCAGCTTGCCGACCAGCGTCCCGGTGGCGCGCAGGTCGGACAGTTCCAGCGGATTGGCCGCGTCGGCCGCGGCGTAGGCGGTCATGCCGTCGCTGGTCACCTGCCAGACGCCGGGCGTGCTCGCCGCCAGGCTGGCGCCCGCCCGGCCGGGTGAAGTCTCGGCCAGCTTCACCGTCCGGGTCTGGCCGTCCGGATCGGTGACGACGGCATCGGCCGAGGGGTTCGCGTCGAGCGTGCGGCGCCCGATCGTCAACCGCCCGGCGGCGACCTTGGCGGTCAGCGCGTTCTCCTCCAGGTCGGGCTCCTGCATCAGCCAATGGGCGATGCGGCGCAGCAGCTCGGCCTGCGGGCCGCCGCCCTGGTGGCCGCGCGACCACAGCCAGATCTGGTCCGACAGCAGCAGCGCCGAGCGGCCCTTGCCGACCCGGTCGAGAATCAGCAGCGGCGCGCCGTCCGGAGCCTGCATCAGCACCTCGCCATGCACGCCGGTCGGCTCGATGCGCCGGTACCACGAGCCCCAGCCCGGCGCGCTGCCGGGCTTGCCGGGCAGGTTGGCGCCCGGCAGGTCCTCGGTCACCGGATCGCGGGCGCCGAGCGCGGTGACCTCCGGGCGGAACGCGCCGTCCACCACCGCGTCGCGGCTGACCGGGGCGGCGGGCAGCACGCTGCCGAGCGGGGTCGCCGCCAGGCTGGTGGTGCCGGAGAACTCCGGCCCGACGCTGAGCAGCAGCGCGCCGCCGTCGCGCACGTGGCGGGCGATGTTGGCGATGTAGGGCAGCGGCAGCAGGCCGCGGTTCTGGAAGCGGTCCAGGATGATCAGGTCGAACTCGTCGAGCTTCTCCAGGAACAGCTCGCGCACCGGGAAGGCGATCAGCGCCAGCTCGTTCAGCGGCGTCAGGTCGTCCTTCTCCGGCGGGCGCAGGATGGTGAAATGCACCAGGTCGACCGACGGGTCGGCCTTCAGCAGCCGCCGCCAGGTGCGCTCCCCGGGATGCGGTTCGCCGGAGATCAGCAGCACGCGCAACCGGTCGCGCACGCCGTTGATCTCGACCACCGCGCGGTTGTTGAGGGTGGAGACCTCGCCCGGCAGCTTGTCGGCCGACATCTCCACCACGGTCGGGCCGGCGCGGGTGATCGGGATCTCGATCCGCTGCTCGTGCCCGACCGGCACGCTTTCCACCTTGGGCGGCTCGCCGTCGCGCCTTATGGTCAGCCGCGCGGAGCCCGGGCCGCCCAGCAGCGGATACGGCACGCCGAGATCCTCGATCACCACCCGCAATGTCACGCTGTGGCCGACGATGCCGTAGCCGGGCGCCTCGATCACCCGCAGCCGGCGATCGGTCTCCTCGCCCCGGGCGGGGATCAGCACGTTCAGCGGCGCGCCGCCGGGCGGAGCGGCCGGGATGTCGTGGATCTGCCCGTCGGTGATCGCGATGGTGCCGGCGAAGCGCGAGCGCGGGATGTCGGCCAGCGCCTGGTCAACCGCGCCGAACAGCCTGGTGCCGGCATCGCCGCGCTCCGGCACCGTGATGGTGCGCAGTTCGAGGTCGGGCAGCCTGGCCGCCTGGGCTTCGATCGAGGCGGCGGTCGCCTGCGCCAGCCGGGCGCGGTCGCCGATCTGCATCGATGCGGTCTGGTCGAGCACCAGCAGGCCCACGTCGGGCAGCGTCTCGCGGGTCTCCTGCACCAGGCGCGGACCGGCGAGCCACAGCAGAATCACCGCGAAGCCGGCAACCCGCCAGAGCACGCCGCGCGCCCGCCGCCACAGCGCCGGCGCCAGCGCCAGCAGCGCCAGCACGCCGAGGGCGACCAGCAGCCAAACCGGCAACAGCGGATCGAAACGCAGCGCGGAAATGGCCTGCTCGATGTGCATCGCCGCCGAAGATAGCAGACCGGACCACCCCTAGGGCAGCCTCCATCACCAGGCCACGCAGCCGGGCCGAAGCAAGGCTGGGGCTCCGCCCCAGACCCCGCCAGGGGGCTTTGCCCCCTGGACCCCCACCAGAGGCGGAGCCTCTGGACTCCATGACTGGGAGCGTGGGGAGGGGAAGGGGGCGGGTGGGCGAGGCGAAGGGGCGCCGTCCGGCGGCCGCGGCGCCCTTCGCCTCGCCCACCCGCCCCCTTCCCCTCCCCACGCTCCCAGTGAAGGGTTCCAAGGGCTCGCCCTTGGCGGGGTTCCAAGGGGCAGCGCCCCTTGGTGGGGTCTGGGGCGAAGCCCCAGCCTTGCTTCGGTGCGGCGTCGGTTTGACGCGCTGCAACGGGACGGGCATCGTACCTGATCGAGTCTTTGGAGTGCCGCGTGCATGGCTGTGAGCCGTTCGACCCGGGTCAATCTGCTGATCAGCAACGGGCATTTTCTCTCGCATTTCTACGTGCTGACGTTGCCGCCGCTGTTCATTGCCTGGCAGCGCACGTTCGACGTCAGTTTCGCGCAGCTCGGCATGACGGTGATGCTGATGTCGGGGATGACCGCGCTGTTGCAGACCCCGGTCGGGTTCCTGGTGGACCGGCACGGCGCGCGGCGGTTCCTGGTGGGCGGGGCGCTGCTGATGTCGCTGTCGATCGCCACGATGGGGTTCGCCACCAGCTTCTGGCAGATCCTGGTGCTGGCCACGCTGTCGGGGGTCGGCAACTCGGTGATCCATCCGGCCGACTACGCGATCCTGTCCGGCTCGGTGGACAAGGACCGGATGGGCCGGTCGTTCGCGTTGCACACGTTCAGCGGCAACCTGGGCTTCGCCGCCGCGCCGCCGGTTGCGGCGCTGCTGACGGCGGCGATCGGCTGGCGCGGCGCATTGATCCTGGTGGGCCTGCTGGGCGTGCCGGTGGTGGTTTCGATCCTGTTGCAGAGCGGTATCCTGAAGGACCAGGTGCGGCACGAGCCGCACCATGCCGGCGCGGCGCTGACCGGGCGGCAGTTGCTGACCAGCCGGACCATGCTGCTGTTCTTCGCCTTCTTTGCGCTCGGGGCGATGGCCGGTGGCGGGGTGCAGGCCTGGCTGGTGACGGTGCTGCACACGGTGAAGGGGATGGACCTGGAGGTCGCGTCCTCGGCCCTGACCGGCTACATGGCCGGCTCGACGGTGGGCGTGCTGGTGGGCGGGTGGTTTGCCGATCGGCACAAGGGGCACGTGCTGGCGTTCGCGGTGGTGCTGACGATCATTTCGGCCTGTATCGTGCTGCTGGTCGATGCGTTGTCGTTGACCGGCGTGGTGACGGCGCTGGCGATGTTCGGCTCCGGCCTGGCGCTGGGGGCGAGCCGCACGCCGCGCGACGTGATGCTGAAGGATGCCGCGCCGCCGGGACAGATCGGCAAGGTGTTCGGCTTCGTCAGTGCCGGTCTGCCGCTGGGCAGCGCGATCACGCCGGTGCCGTTCGGCATGCTGATCGATCATGGCCATCCGGAGCTGGTGCTGGTGCTGGTGGCGGTGATCCTGCTGGCCAGCCTGTTGTGCGTGGGCAGCGCCAAGGCCTCGGCGCGGGCGGCGCCGATGCTGCCGTCGGCGGCGGAATGATCAGCCGGGGGGCCAGGCGCGCAGGCGGACGGCGCGCAGCACGGTGACCTGGGCCAGCACGCGGCCGCGCAGCGTGATGCTGGCCGGCGGCAGGGATTCGATGCGCTCGAACAACGGTGCCAGGCGGGCCGGCGCGGTGCCCGCGGGATCGAGCAGCAGCAGCAGCACGTCCTCGCCGATGTAACCGGCCGGGTTGGTGGCAAAGCCGAACTGGCGGGAGTCGCGGTCGAGGCACAGCACGGTGACCTCGGGGCCGATTGCGTAGGCGATCTTGCCGGCGTCGCGCCAGTTGGCGGCGCCGACGACCAGGCCGGGCTGGCGCAGCAGGCCGCGCGCGGCGAGCTGGCGGCGCAATGAGGTCCAGTCGATGCCCTCGATGTCGGGGTCGCGCCTGGCGACGGTTGCCATCACCGGGCCCAGCCAGTCGAGCCGGATCTGGGTCGAAACGATCGCCAGCGCCAGCACGATGAAGCCGGCGGTGGCGATCAGGCACCGGCGCATCAGCCAGCCTTGACCGCGGATCAGCCAGCCCTGGCCGCGCGCCACCGCCTGGCCGAGCAGCGGGAACAGCATCAGGTAGCCGGGGGCCGCCCAGTGGAACAGCACGCGCTGGCTGGACCACGCGGCGATCAGCGTGAAGCCGAGGATCGGCGGCGCGGCGAGGCAGCACAGCAGCCAGCCGCGCCAGTCCGCCGGACCGCGGCGCAGCGCGGCGAGCGCGGTGCCCAGCATCGGCGCCCAGATCCACGGCAGCACGAACAGCGCCTCGCCGCCCAGCACGATGAACGGGGCGAGCGGGTGGAAGCGCAGCCCGGCGGCGCGCTCGCCCTGGAAGGCGAACGAGGCCCAGCCGTGGGTCGCGTTCCATACCGCGACCGGCGCGAACACCAGGGCGGCGAGCAGGGCGGCGAGCCAGGGTGCCGGGCGGGCCAGCCAGCGGCGGTGGGCGGGGCTGCTCAGCAGGTAGAGGAAGGCCCCGCCGAGCCAGAGGATCGCCGAGTATTTCGAGAACAGCGCCAGCCCGGCGCACAGACCGCACGCCAGCCACCACGCCAGCGCGCGCCGGCCGGTCGCCGGCAGCGCGTGCACCAGCGCCAGCGTGGCGGCGAGCAACGCGCAGTCCAGCGGGCCGTCGGGCAGCACCCAGCTGCCGGTGGTGACGCCGAACACCGGCGACAGGTTCAGCAGCAGCGCGGCATAGAACCCGGCGCGCGCGTCGGCGATGTCACTGCCGAGGCGGAACATCAGCCAGGTGGACAGCGCGAACAGCAGGATGAACGGCAGGCGGACGGCGATCGGCGCCTCGGTGCCGAGCAGGTGGGCGGCGCCCCAGGACAGCCACCACGCCGCCGGCGGGTGGTCGAAGTAGCCCAGGCTGAGCGTGCGCCCGGCGGCGACCATGTAGCTTTCGTCGACGCCGAGGCCGAGCGCCCAGCCGAAACCGAGGCGCAGCAGCGTGCCGAGCACGATCAGGGCCACAACCGCGCGCGCGTGCTTGGACCCGTCGGGCTCCGCGCCTATGATGCGATCGACCAATGGTGGTCCTGGCGGAGATCGCGGATGCGTCGCGTCGGCATGCGGGTGGAACCCGTTCCCGTCCTGCACTGGCCGACACCGGCGGAGGTGCGCTTCACCCGCGCGGCCGCCGGCGGCGTTCTGCTGTACGCGCGCCGGGGCGTGCGACGTTATCGGAGCCATGCCGAGGCTGATGCCGACATGCGAAGGCTGATCGCGGATGGGATGGCTCGGCAGACTGCGGCGCTGGTTCGCCGGTAGCGACGCGGCGACAGCCGCTCGGCAAGCGGCTTTTGGGCCGGCCCTTATCCATCAGCCTGTAGCAACCGTGCAGCGGCCGCGTGAACGGTTCGTTCACGCACCCGCTGCAATCATCGAGTGTGCCATCGTACCTTCGATACATTCGGGGCTATCCCGACGCTCTCCCGCCACGCGTGGCAGCGTATGCTGGAGCGTGGTGTGACACCTGCGGCACTTGATGCAGCGCTCGCGGCCGAGCCTGAGATCGGCACGACCGACGGAACTGCGCTATATAAGGGCGGCGGGATTACCGCTGTCGTAAACGGCACCACGGGTGTAATCGTCACCATATGGTGGACCCTATGAATGAGGTCAAAGCCGCGGCCCTGGCTCAGTTGTCGATTCTGAACCGCGATCGGGTCACGGCCGCGGCGTTGTGCGGCTGCTTTCATTGCCAGAGCATCTTCGCGAGCGATGACATTCGGCAATGGGTCAACAATGGCCAGACCGCGCTTTGCCCGCAATGCGGAATTGACTCCGTCCTGCCCGGTGTCACCAATTCCGCGACCCTGGCGGCACTGCACCACCATCGGTTCGATGTCACGAATCGGATGACCGAGGACGGGTCGCGCAACGTCGCGACGGAGCACACGGCGGGAGAGTAGCTCCAGCCGCGTGCTCGCCGCGGCGCTCAGGCCTCCACCACCTTCTGCGTCTGCACGCCCAGCCCCTCGACCGACAGGCGCATCACGTCGCCGGGCCGGAGGAACACCGGCTCGGGCTTCACGCCGGCGCCGACGCCGGGCGGGGTGCCGGTGGCGATCACGTCGCCGGCGTGCAGGGTGATGAAGTGGCTGACATAGGAGACCAGCTTCACCACGCCGAAGATCATCGTCTTGGTGGAACCGTTCTGCATGCGCTTGCCGTTCACCTCGGTCCACAGCGGCACGTTCTGCGGGTCGGGGACCTCGTCCTTGGTCACCACCCAGGGGCCGGTCGGGCCGAACGTGTCGCAGCCCTTGCCCTTGTCCCAGGTGCCCGAGCGCTCAAGCTGGAACTCGCGCTCGGAGACGTCGTTGCACACGCAGTAGCCGGCGACGTGGTCGAGCGCGAGGTGCTCCGGCACGTAGCGCGCGGTCTTGCCGATGACGATGCCGAACTCGACCTCCCAGTCCAGCTTCTTCGAGCCGCGCGGCATCTTCACGTCGTCGTTCGGCCCGCACAGCGCGCCGAGCGACTTCAGGAAGATGATCGGCTCCTTCGGCAGCGGCATGCCGGCTTCGGCGGCGTGGTCGGCGTAGTTCAGCCCGATGCAGACGTAGTTCACCGGCCGCGCGACGCAGGAGCCGAGCCGCACGCCGGCATCGACCTTGGGCAGCGTCTTCGGATCGATCCCGGCGATCATCTGCAGCGCCGAGGCAGACAGAGCGTAGCCGTCGATGTCGCGCACCACGTCGGCGAGGCAGCGGATGTCTCCGGCGGCATCGAGCAGCCCCGGCTTCTCGGCCCCGACCGGGCCGTAACGCAACAGTTTCATGGCGATCTTCTCCCTGCTCTGCGAAGTCCAGTGGCGACGTCTGGCGTCCGGCCAGAAGCTACAAGGTCCAGCCGCCGTCGATCACGACGGCCTGGCCGGTGACGAATTGTGCCTCATCGGAGCCGAGATAGACCGCCAGCGCGGCGATCTCCTCCGGCGTGCCGAGGCGGCCCATCGCCTGGCGGGCGATGAAGGCAGCGCGCGCCGCCTCCACCGAGCCGGCAAGCTGGGCGTTGGCGGCGATGCGCTCGTCCAGGCTGGGCGTGTGCACGGTGCCCGGGCAGATGCAGTTGCAGCGGATGCCCTGCTTCACGTAGTCGACGGCGACCGACTTGGTCAGCCCGATGATCGCCGCCTTGGTGGTGCCGTAGATCGCCCGCGACGGCGCGCCTTTGATCGAGCTGGCGGCCGAGGCCATGTTGACGATCGCGCCATGGCCGCGCGCCAGCATGCCGGGCAGGAAGGCGCGGATGGTGCGGAACATCGAGCGCACGTTCAGCTCGAAGGCGACGTCCCATTGCGCCTCGGTGGCCTCCAGCAGCGTACCCTGGTGGACGAAGCCGGCGCAGTTGAACAGGATGTCGACCGGGCCGGCGTCGTTGGCCGCCCGGATGATGTCGCCGGCGTGCAGCACGTCGAGCTTGGCGGTGCGGATGCGCTCGGCGGTGATCTCGTGCACCAGCGCCTCGTTGACGTCGGTGGCGATCACCCGTGCGCCCTCGGCGGCGAAGGCCAGCGCGGTGGCGCGGCCGATGCCCTGGCCGGCGGCGGTGACGAAAGCGGTCTTGTCGGCAAGGCGTCCGGACATCGTGCACTCCGTCGCTGGCGCAGGTGCCCCCAGCCTGGTGAGGTTCCCGGCTTGGGCAGATCCCACTGGCAGTCAGGTCGCCCGTGAGTCGTCCGAGTCGATACGAGGTTTCCCGGTTCAGCGGAAGGCCCGGCGGATGCGGCCCCAATCCTCGATCATGTGCTCCTGGCCGGGCGGGACGGAGACCACCGCCTGGCTGAACCCGGCGTCGGCCAGCGCGCCGACGCGGGCCTTGATCTCGCGTTCGGTGCCGGTGAAGCTGGTGCGCCTGATCATTTCGGCGGTGATGAACGGCCGCTCGTCGGGGCGGACGAACATCAGGTGGCCGCGGTGGTTGGCGAGGTAGTAGGCGTTGGCTGGCTGGAAGCCGCGCGCGTGGGCGACATAGGCCTCGGCCGCGGCGGCGAATTCCGGGCGCATCGCCAGCGGCGCGGGGTAGTCGCCGAGCGCGGTGTCGGCGGCCCGGTGCAGCAGCATCGACGCGCGCGGCCCGGCCACCGCCATGGCGCGCGGGCTGTCGGCGGGCTCGCCCTCGTCCAGCACCGCCCCGCCGATCCAGGCGACGGCGGTCAGCGCGTCGGCGGCGCGGCCGGCGTGGGACCAGGCGGTGCACATCTGCGCCAGGGTGGCGGCGCCGCGCTCGACATCGGCGACGTTGTCGATCCAGCCGGCGCCGAGCTTTGCCGTCAGCGCCCGCGCCTTCGGGCCGGAGGCGGCGATGAACAGCGGCATCGGGTCGGCGACGTTGACCAGGCCGAGCTCGGGGTTCAGCAGGCGAATCGGGTGGGTCTTGCCCTCGACCGCGAAGTCCACCGTTTCGCCGCGCCACAGCGCCTGGACCACGTGGATGTAGCGTTCCATGTCGGCGAGCCTGACCGCGCCGAGCCCCATGGTGCGCCGTCCGGTGAAGCCAGTGCTGACGCCGAAGATGATCCGCCCGGGCGCCAGCTTGTTGAGCGAGGCGAAGGCGGTGGCGGCGACCGGGGCGATGCGGTTCGACGGGATCAGCACGCCGGTGCCGAGCTTGATCCGCGTGGTCTTCATCGCGGCGGCGGCCATGGCGACGAAGGGATCGGCGCTGAGCATCTGGGTGTCGAAGAACCAGGCGTTGGAGAAGCCGAGTTCCTCCGCCCGGCGCACCAGGCGCCAGGAGTCCGCGGCGGTCGGGATGGCGATGCCGAACTGCATGGATGTCTCCTCGAATGAGTGCGGCCGCACGGGGTTCGGCGTCAGGTATCAGACGCCACCGCTGGCCCCTTGTTCGCGAGCCCGTTCCGCCGCCAGTTCCTCACGGCACACGGCCTCCAGTGCGGATATATCGTCCTGTATCGCGCGCCACAGCACATCGGGAGCCGTGCGCTCATAGTCATGGCGCAGCACATTGCCGATGCCGGCGATCCGCCGCCACGGGATGTCGGGATGGCGATCCTTCAGTTCGCCGCTCAGATGTCGGCTGGCTTCCGAGACGATCTCCAGGCCGCGCTCGACCAGCCACCGCGTTCGCCAGTCGGTCTTGAATGTCTCGTAGGTGACACGGTGCGTCTCGCCGCGGATGTGCTCGATCGACTCAACGATGTCGACCAGGCGCAGCAACTGGGAGCGCTGGGCCACTAGAAGACTTGCAACGCCGCGGCTTCGATCCGTTCGCGCAAGACCGGATGCAGGCTACGCCGGGTCATGATGTCGGTCCGGTGCCCGAGAATGCTGGCGGCGCGCTCTTTCACCTCCAGCAGCCGCAACAGGCCCATCGAGCCCTCCGGGTGATCGAAGAACAGATCGACGTCCGAGTCAGGGCGCGCCTCGCCGCGGGCAGTCGAGCCGAACATGAAAAGATGCTCGATGCCGAGCTGTTTCAGCTCGGCCTCGTGTGCCTTGAGCCGGGCCATGGCCTCATCGCGTCGCATCATGTCAGCCTACCACAATGGCGGGGCCGGCACAGCCCTCAGTGATTGTTCCGGCTCTCGCCCCGCGTCTCGATCACGTTCAGATAGAGCGTCGCCGGCTCCAGGCACGCCCCGGTGCCGAGCTGGCCGACCATGCTCCGGTAGATCTCCTCCCACGGCGTCATGTTCACCAGCTTCGGCGGCGTCCACGCCGCGCGGCGGCGCTCCAGTTCGCCCGGCGCCAGCAGCACGTCCACCTTGCGCGTGGTGAGATCGATGCGGACCCGGTCGCCGGTGCGCAGCAGCGCCAGCCCACCGCCCACCGCGGCCTCCGGCGAAACGTTCAGGATCGACGGCGAGCCCGAGGTGCCCGACTGCCGCCCGTCCCCCATCGTCGGCAGCGTCGTCACCCCTTGCTTCATCAGTGCCGCCGGCGGCTGCATGTTCACCACCTCGGCACTGCCCGGATAACCGACCGGGCCGCAATTCCGGATGACCAGCACCGATTGTTCCTCGACGCCGAGGTCGGGGTCCTCGATGCGCTGGTGGTAGTCCTCCGGCCCCTCGAACACGATCGCCTTGCCCTCGAACACGTTCGGGCGGTCCGGGTTGGACAGGAAACGGCTGCGGAACTCCTGGTCGATCACGCTGATCTTCATCACCGCGCTGTCGAACAGGTTGCCCGACATCACCACATAGCCGGCGGCTTCCTTCATCGGCGCGCCATAGGAACGGATCACCTCGCGCTCGCCGTCCGGGATGTCCTTCAGGTTCTCCGCCAGCGTCTTGCCGGTCACCGTCATCGCCTCGCCGTGCAGCTTGCCGGCGGCCAGCAGCTCCTTCAGCACCGCGGGCACGCCGCCGGCGCGATGGAACCGCTCGCCGAGGAACCGCCCGGCCGGCTGCACGTCGCACAGCAGCGGGATCTCCGGCCCCAGCCGCTGCCAGTCGTCCAGCGTGTGCTCCACCCCCATGTGCCGGGCGATCGCCACCATGTGGATCGGGCAGTTCGACGAGGCGCCGAGCGCCGCCGCGGCCACCACCGCGTTCTCGAACGCCTGCTGCGTCATAATGTCGGACGGGCGCAAATTCTCCTGCACCATCTCGACGATGCGCCGGCCGGTCTCGTATGCCATCCAGCCGCGCTCGCGATACGGTGCCGGAATGGCAGCGCAGCCCGGCAGCGACATGCCCAACGATTCCGCCAGCGAATTCATCGACGTCGCCGTGCCCATCGTGTTGCAGTGCCCGACGGAAGGTGCAGAGGACGACACCATCTGCATGAACTCGTCGTAGCCGATCTTGCCCTCGGCGAAGAGCTTGCGGCCCTCCCACACGATCGTGCCGGAGCCGGACAGGCGCCCCTGCCACCAGCCGTCCAGCATCGGCCCGCCGGACAGCACGATCGCCGGGATGTTCACCGTCGCCGCGCCCATCAGGCAGGCCGGCGTGGTCTTGTCGCAGCCGGTGGTCAGCACCACGCCGTCGATCGGATAGCCGTGCAGCACCTCGACCAGCGACAGATAGGCCAGGTTGCGGTCCAACGCCGCGGTGGGGCGCTTGCCGGTCTCCTGGATCGGGTGGATCGGGAACTCCAGCGGCACGCCGCCGGCGGCGCGGATGCCGTCGCGCACGCGCGACGCGAGCTCGATGTGGTGGCGGTTGCACGGCGACAGGTCGGAGCCGGTCTGCGCGATGCCGATGATCGGCTTTCCGCCGCGCAATTCTTCGGGGGTGATGCCGTAGTTCATGTAGCGCTCGAGATACAGCGCGGTCATCGCCGGATCGGCCGGGTTGTCGAACCAGCGCCGGCTGCGCAGGCGCCCGGCGTCTTCACCCTGATGTGCGGCCATCGTGGTGCCCTCGTGTTTCCGCTGGTTGAATGCGGCGCAAGGTGGGCGTCGGGCGTGACGGGTGTCAACCGCCACCGGCCTGCACCATCGGCTGGTGTGACGCGGCGCGATGGTTTGCTGCGCGACGATTGGCCGCGAGGAGCCAAGCCAATTCCGTATTGATATCAGGATGACATGGCGTGCTCGCCTGGCCGGGCAGGCCGGTCGCGCCAACCCCCGCGCCGCCCCCCGCGATCGCCCCCCGCGATCGCCCCCCGCGCCTCCCCCCCCCACGATCGCCCATCGCCTTGGCCCGTCGCCTTGCCCCCCACGTTGGCCCTTGACCTGCCCGCGCGGCAACGCTACCTGTTGCAACCAATTGCGAATAGTTCTCAATAGCGTGCAGGAAGCCCCAGAATGCTCGCCGCCCTGCTGATCGTCTTTCGCGAGGTGATGGAGGCCGGGCTGATCGTCGGCATCGTGCTGGCGGCAACCCGCTCGGTGCCCGGCCGCGGACGCCTGGTCACGCTCGGCGTACTGGCCGGCCTGCTCGGCGCCGGCCTGCTCGCCACCTTCGCCGGGGAACTCGCCGCGCTGTTCAACGGCGCCGGGGCGGAGCTGTTCCAGGCCTGCGTCCTGGGCTGCGCCGTGGTCATGCTGGCCTGGCACACGATCTGGATGGCCAGCCATGGCCGCGAGGTGGCGCGCGACATGCGCAGCCTCGGCTCGCAGGTCAGCCAGGGCACCCGCTCGCCCTCCGCGCTCGGCGTCGTCGTGGCGATCGCCGTGCTGCGCGAGGGCTCCGAGGTCGTGCTGTTCCTCTACGGCATCGCCGTCGCCGGCGGCACCACGGCCGGCGGCATGGCGATCGGCGGCGCGCTTGGCGTGGCAGCCGGCGTGGCGCTGGCCTGGCTGGTCTATCGCGGGCTGCTCGCCATCCCCACCGGCAAGATGCTGAACGTGACCGGCTGGCTGATCATGCTGGTGGCGGCCGGCATGGCGAGCCAGGCGGTCGCCTTCCTGCAGCAGGGCGGCTACGCCAATGTCCTGCTGGCACCGCTGTGGGACACCAGCTTCGTGCTCTCCGAGGGCTCGCTGCCGGGCCGGCTGGCGCACACGCTGGTGGGCTATTCGGACCAGCCGGACGGCTTGCAGTTGCTCGCCTATGCGGCGACGCTGGCACTGATCTGGGGCGCCGCGCGCGCGGTGCGCGGGGACGTGCCGGCGCGGACGGCGAGCGCCGCGGCCGAGTAGGCTGGCGCGGCCGTCCCGGCCCGCCGACGCAGGACCCCGGCCGAGGGCGACACGGGGGAAGACCATGAGCGAACCCATCAGGCGCGTGGCACTGGTGACCGGCGCGGCCAGCGGCATCGGTGCCGCGGTCTGCCGCGCGCTGGCCGGCCCCGGCGTCGCGATCCTGGTGCACACGCGGGCCAACCGCGCCGGCGCCGAAGCGGTCGCCGCGGCGGTGCGCGCCGCCGGCGGGCAGGCCGAGCCCGCCCTGGGCGACCTGATCGCGCCCGAGACCGCCGCGTCCCTGGTGCGCCTTGCGACCGAGCGCTTCGGCGGCCTCGACGTGCTGGTCAGCAATGCCGGTTTCGCCGACCGGACCAGATTCGCCGAGTTGACCGACGCCGGCAATGACCCGCTCGATGGAGGCGATCCATGGCGCCTTCTTCCGCCTGGCGCGGGCCGCCCTGCCCCACCTCATCGCCGGGCGCGATCCGCGCATCGTCGCGGTGTCCAGCTTCGTCGCGCACGCCTTCCGCACCGATCTGGCGGTGTTCCCCGCCTCGGCCGCCGCCAAGGCGGCGAGCGAGGCGCTGGTGCGCGCCCTGGCGATCGAGCTGGCGCCCTCCGCGGTGACGGTGAACGCGGTGATCCCCGGCTTCATCCGCAAGGACGCCGGCGCCCACGCCGCGTTCACCCCGGCACAGGCAGCGGCGCAGACGGCGCGGATCCCGCTGGGCCGGCTGGGCTTGCCGGACGACGTGGCCGCCGCGGTGGCGTTCCTGGCCTCGCCGGGCGCCGCCTATATCACCGGCCAGGCGCTGCACGTGGACGGCGGCCTGGTCATCCGACCGTGACCGGACGCAGCAAGGCTGGGGCTTCGCCCCAGACCCCACCAAGGGGCGCTGCCCCCTTGGAACCCCGCCAAGGGCGGAGCCCTTGGAACCCTTCACTGGGAGTGTGGGGAGGGGGAGGGGGCGTGTGGGCGAGGCGAAGGGGCGCCGTCCGGCGCGCCGGACGGCGCCCATTCGCCTCGCCCACACGCCCCCTTCCCCTCCCCACACTCCCAGTCATGAAGTCCAGAGGCCGCTGCCGCGCCTGCCCCCGGGCACTTGACCCGGGGGTGGGGGTCCAGGGGGCAAAGCCCCATACGCATCAGGATAATCTCCTGCGGGAGAAGAAAATCCTTCGTACGACGCGTTGTAGTACGATTCATGGCGGAGATGCACACGCAAGCATCCCCCACCGAGGGCGGCTGGCCAGCGATTGCGGCCCGTCTTCCCGCCGATCTGGACGTTGACGCCCTGGCCCGCGCGACGGGTGCCATCAAGCGCCGCCGCGGCGACGGCATCGGCGATGGCGAGACGCTGGCCCTGCTATGCCTGGCGCACGGCCCGGGCGGCAAAAGCCTGCAAGAGACCGCCAGTTGGGCGCATCAGATCGGCCTGGCCGAGTTGACCGGGCAGTCGCTGAACGAGCGGCTGCACCGATCGGTGGCCTTCCTCAGCGCCATGACGCAACGTTTGCTGGCGGCCAGGACCGGCCCACCGGTGCTGTGGGCGGGGCGTTGCCTGCACCTGATCGATGGCAGCACGGTCAGCCGTCCGGGCAGCAAAGGGACCGACTGGCGGGTCCATGCGGTCTACGATCTTGGCCGTGGCGGTTTCCATCATCTGGAGGTCAGCGACGGGCGAGGCGCGGAATCGCTGCTGCGCTGTGCGCCGACGCCCGGCGAGGTGGCGATCGCCGATCGCGGCTATGCCAGAGCGCGCGAACTGCGCGCGTGCCTCGATGCGTTTGGCCCGCAAAGCCGCGACTTCATCGTGCGGGTTGGCTGGCATGCGCTGGTGCTGCGCGATGCCAAGGGGGGACCGTTCAACCTGATCGAGACGCTCGCCGGGCTGCCGGGGGAAACCCGGGCGCACGAGTGGGCGGTGCAGCTGGTGGGCGATTCCGCGCAGCAAACCGCGCCGCTGGCGCTGCGCCTGATCGCCCTGGCGCTGCCCGCCGACAAGGCCGAGGCCAACCGCCAGAAGCTGAAACGCAGGGCCAGCCGCGATCAGCAGAGGCTCGACCCGCGCAGCCTGGTCGCGGCCGGCTTCATGGTGCTGGTCACCTCGTTGCCGGCCGAGATCCCGGCGAGCGAGATCTGCGCCGTCTATCGGTTGAGATGGCAAATCGAGTTGGCGTTTAAGCGGCTGAAATCCTTGATCCATATCGACCGATTACCGACCCGCACCGAGCGCGGCAGCCTGAGTTGGCTGTATGCTCACCTGATCATGGCCTTGCTGAGCGACGACATGAACCAGGAACTCCTGGAATCTTTCCCCTCAGGACCTTGCTGACCACGGGCGCGCACCATCCTTGTGGCGGCTCTGTAAGATTACCGTCGAAGCGTTGCGCATCGCCATACACGGGCCGGGCAACCTGCACACCGTGCTGGCCGCTGACGCCCGTTGGCACAAACTCCTCGCCGATCCCAGCCGACAACGACGAAGGCAGATAATTTACCCGGTCTCGGCCTTATCCTGATGCGTATGGGGCAAAGCCCCCTGGCGGGGTTCGGGGCGGAGCCCCGACTTTGCTGCGTCCAGACACCGCCGATGCCTAGGCGCGTTGCAGCAGCGCGTTGATCAGCCGCGTCCGCCCCTCGCGCAGGCTGCGGTTGGAGTTGCGGGAGCGTTCGAGGAAATCCTCCCCGGCGATCAGCCCGATGCCAAGCGTCGGCCGGGCCGGCGCGGCGGCGATGCGGGCGCGCTCCGCCGCGGCGTGCGCGAGCGCGGCTTCCGTGTTGTCCACCCAGCTCAGCACCTGGAACCCGGCCGCTTCCAGCATGGCACGCGTCGCCTCCGGCGTGAGCAGGAAGCTGATCGCCGGCTCGCGCGCCCAGGGCACCGGAAACAACGGCGGGCCGGCAGGACCCTGCATCACGTCCTGCATCGCCAATCGCCCGCCGGGCTTCAGCACCCGGGCGATTTCGGCGTACAGGCGCGGCCGGTCGGCGATGTTCATCACCGCGTTCTGCGTCCACACCGCATCGAAGCTTCCATCCGCGAACGGCAGCGCGGTGGCGTCGCCCTGGCGAAACGACACGCGGTCCGCCAGGCCGGTGCGCACGGTGAGGGATTCCGCTGCCGCAATGAACTCCGGCGTCAGGTCGAGCCCGGTGACGCGGCAATGGTGGTGATACGCCAGGTAGCGCGCCGGTCCGCCGATGCCGCAGCCGACATCCAGCACATGCGCCTCGGCATGCGGGGCGAGCAGGCGTGCCAGTTCCTCGGTCGCTTCGAGGCGCCTGCCGTGGAAGTGATCGACCTCCGCCAGGTTGTCCGGGATCAGCCGGTCGATATCCTTTCCCGCGGCGCGCAGGGCCGCCAGGATGGTCTCGCCGAGGTCCGGGCGGGCGTAATGCGCCGCGACCTGGTCGGTTGTTTCTGCCATGGCTGGCCTTGTCCTTTCATGCGCGACGCGGGTGGTGAGGCGCCGTGGCGCGGCTGTCGCCGTGCGCGCCGCGGTGGGCGGTTCAGGTCACGCGGGGCGCCCCATCCGCCCCCCGAGGGCGCGCCGGGGGCTGCGCGCCGGAGTCTGCGTGCCAGACTCTGCGTGGGGAAGCTGGCGCGTGGGTCGTGCGCGTCGGATCGTGGGTTCAGACCCGCTGCCCGCCGTCGATGTGGATCTCGGAGCCCGAGATGTAGCTGGCGGTCTGCGAGCACAGGAACAGCAGCAGGTCCGCGACCTCCTTCGACTTGCCCAGGCGACGCAGCGGGATGTCGCGTTCGACGATCGCCTCGGTGCCCGGCGACAGGATGCCGGTGTCGATCTCGCCCGGCGAGACCGCGTTCACCCGCACGCCGACGCGGCCGAAATCCGCCGCCAGTTCCCGCGTCAACGCCCACAGCGCCGCCTTCGACGTGGCATAGGCGGCCGAGGCGTAGGGATGCACCCGCGAGCCGACGATCGAGCTCATGTTCACCACCGTGCCGTGCGCGGCCTCCAACGGCGTGCGCAGCCCCTGCACCAGCGCGAGGCAGGCGAAGAAGTTCACGTTGAAGATGTGCAGCCAGTCGGCGTAGCCCATCTCCAGCGCCTTGATTTTTCCCCCGTCCGGCCATTTCGGCGAGATCGCCGCGTTGTTGATCAGCGCGTCCAGCCCGTCGCCGACGATGTCGCGCAGCCGCGGCATCTCGGCCTGCACCAACGCCATGTCGGACAGATCGAGCTGGATGTGGTTCTTCGCCCCCCCCTCCCACGGGCAGCGCGGATCGAACGGCTGGCGCGAGATGGTCAGCACCCGCCAGCCATTGTCGCTGAAGGTCTTCACCGTGGCATGGCCGATGCCGCGGCTGGCCCCGGTCAGCAGAAGGACGCGTTGGCGCTCGGCCATCTTGGTTGCTCCCCGTCGGAAAACCCTGGGCGGGAGAGCCCTAGGGGCGAAAGTCTGCTGCGAAAGTCCCGGCGCATGCCGCGTGCGAATTTCCCGGTGCGCATTTCGTCATGGGACCGTCCCGTGGGAAGGTCCTGCGGGCAGCTCCCATGGGTACTTCCAGGACTCAAAACCCCTGGCGGGCGATGTCCATGGCGAAATAGCTCAGGATCAGATCGGCGCCGGCACGTTTGAACGCGCCGAGCGATTCGCGCACCACCCGCGCCTCGTCGATCGCGCCAGCCTGGGCGGCGAACTTGATCATCGCGTATTCGCCGCTGACCTGATACGCGGCGATCGGCAGCAGCGTCTGCTGGCGCATCCTTGCCAGCACGTCCAGATACGGCATGCCGGGCTTCACCATCAGGATGTCGGCACCCTCGGCCTCGTCCGAGATCGACTTGCGCAACGCCTCGCGGCCGTTGAACGGGTTCATCTGGTAGGCCTTGCGGTCGCCATCAAGGTCGCAGCCGGCGGCGGCGCGGAACGGGCCATAGAAGGCCGAGGCGAATTTCGACGAATAGGCCATGATCGGCGTCGTTTCGAAGCCGTTGCCGTCGAGCGCCCGGCGGATCGCCGTCACCTGGCCGTCCATCATCGAGGACGGCGCGATCATGTCCACCCCCGCCTTCGCCGCCACCACCGCCTGGCGGCCGAGATTCTCGATCGTGTGGTCGTTGTGCACGTCGCCATGCGCGATCACCCCGCAATGGCCGTGCGTGGTGTATTCGCAGAAACAGGTGTCGGAGATCACCACCAGGCCCGGCGCCGCGTCCTTGGCGCGCCGGATCATGCGCGCCATCAGTCCGTCCGGGTTCCACGAGTCGCTGCCGTCGGCGTCCTTGCGGTGCGACACGCCGAACAGCATCACCGCGCGGATGCCGGCGGCGGCGATCTCCTTCACGGTCGCGGCCAGCTTGCGCTCCGGGATGCGGAAGATGCCGGGCATGCTCTCGACCGGGGCGAAATCGTCCAGCTCCTCCTCGACGAAGATCGGATAGATCAGGTCGTTGAGGGTGACGGTGGTCTCCTGCACCAGGTCGCGCAGCGCCTGGCTGGCGCGCAGCCGGCGGAAGCGGGTCAGCGGAAAGGCGGGGGACATGCGCTGGTCTCCTTGGGCAACGCCGCAGCGCGGCAAGATAGGCGCTGTGCGGGGACGATCGCAAACCGACGATCGATGCGCTCGGACCGCTGTGCAGCGGCCTCGCCGAGGATCAAGCGTCCCGGCCTTCCTTCCTGCACGCCTTCGCCGGTAATCTGCCGCCCATGAAGTATGTCTCCACCCGTGGGCAGGCGCCGGTCCGCGACTTCGCCGGCGTGTTGCTGGCCGGCCTGGCCGAGGACGGCGGGCTTTATGTGCCCGAGGCCTGGCCGCATTTCGTGCCCGCCGACTGGCGTGCCTTGCGCGGCCTGCCCTATCCGGCGCTGGTGGCGCGGGTGATGCGGCCGTTCGTGGGCGATGCGATCCCCTTCGCCACGTTCGAGGCGCTGTGCCACGACGCCTATGCCGGGTTCGGCCATCCCGCGGTGGTGCCGCTGGTCCAACTGGAGACCGGCCTGTTCGTCCAGGAACTGTTCCACGGCCCGACGCTGGCGTTCAAGGACATGGCGCTGCAACTGCTCGGCCGGCTGTTCGACCACGTGCTGAGCGCGCGCGACCAGCGCGTGACGGTCGTCGGCGCGACCTCGGGCGACACCGGCTCGGCGGCGATCGCGGCGTGCGCCGGGCGGGCGCGCATCGACATCGTGATCCTGCACCCCGTGGGCCGCACCAGCGAGGTGCAGCGGCGGCAGATGACCACGGTGCAGGACGCCAACGTCGCCAACATCGCGATCCAGGGCACTTTCGACGACTGCCAGGACCTGGTGAAGGCGATGTTCGCCGACGCGCCGTTCCGCGCCGAGCTGGGCCTGTCGGCGGTGAACTCGATCAACTGGGCGCGGATCGCCGCGCAGATCCCGTACTACGTCGCCGCTGCCCTGGCGCTGGGCGCGCCGGACCGCGACGTGGCGTTTGCCGTGCCGAGCGGCAATTTCGGCAACATCCTGGCGGGCTGGGCGGCGCGGCGCATGGGGCTGCCGGTGGCGAGGCTGGTGGCGGGGTCCAACCGCAACGACATCCTGACCCGCTTTCTCGACGCCAACGACATGACGGCGCGGACGGTCGCGCCGAGCCTGTCGCCGAGCATGGACATCCAGATCAGCTCCAACTTCGAGCGCCTGCTGTTCGAGCTGCTGGACCGCGACGGCGCGGCCACCGGCGCGGCGATGCGCCGGTTCCGCGAGACCGGCGACATGGGCGTGCCGGCCGCCGCCTGGCATCGCGCCCGGGCGGTATTTCACGGCTTCCGGCTGGACGATCCGGGCACCGCGGCGGAAATCGCCCGCCTGCACGCCGCGACCGGCTATCTGGCCGACCCGCACAGCGCGATCGGCATCGCCGCGGCGCGCGCCCATCCGGCGGCGCCGGGGGTGCCGATGGTGGCGATGGCCACGGCGCACCCGGCGAAATTCCCCGATGCGGTCGCGCGCGCCACCGGGGTGCATCCCGCGCTGCCGGCGGGCCTGGCCGATCTGTTCGAGCGGGTGGAGCGCTACGTGACCCTGCCGAACGATCTTGCGGCGGTCGAGGCGCAGGTGCGGGCGCTGGCGCGGCGCAACCGGCCCTGAGGGCGAAGCGCGGGCGGCACACGGCGTGGCGGACCGTGGCAAGGCGCGAGACTGCGCCGCCATCCTGTCGCTGCGAGGGGCATGGATGCAGCCCTGACAGCCGTCGTGTCGATGGCGGCAATTCGCTGATTTCTTGTGCGGTTTTCCGTGGTGGGACGCCGGTCGCGCGGGGCGGGGGAGCTTTGTCGGTGCGGGCTTGACACGCGTCAGGCCGGCTGCCAATCACCCCTGCCCCGGGCATGGGCGCGTAGCTCAGCGGGAGAGCATTCGCTTCACACGCGAAGGGTCACAGGTTCAATCCCTGTCGCGCCCACCATGCCCGATCCCGATCCGCGCCGGCACCATCCGCGCACGCCGCCGGGACGGCGGCGGCGCCAATGGAACCGCCAGACCGGCGTGGCGGATCACGCATTCACCTTTCGCAGCAGTCCCGCCAGGCTGTCGATCACCGGCATCACCTTGTCGGCCTTCTCGGACTCGAGGTTGAACACCACGCGGGCGACGCCGAGGTCTGCGTAGCGCTGCATCAGGTCGGCGTCCGGCTTGGGGAACCAGACGGTGATCTCGATCGACTTCGGATCGCGGCCGGCCTCGGCGGCCATCTCGCGAAAGCGCGGGATCATGTCGGCGATCTCGCTGTAGCCGCCGCGCGCGGCCTGCGGGATCCAGCCGTCGCCGTAACGGATGGCCCGGCGGGCGGAATACGGGAAGGCGCCGCCGACGATCACCGGCGGATGCGGCTTCTGCACCGGTTTCGGCCAGGCCATCATCGGGTCGAAATTCACGAACTCCCCGTGGTACTCGGCCTTGCTCTGGGTCCAGATCGCCTTCATCGCCTCGATATTCTCGCGCGCCAGCTTGTGGCGGGTGGCGAACACGGTGCCGTGGTTCTCCATCTCGTCCTGGTTCCAGCCGTTGCCGACGCCGAACAGAAAGCGGCCGCCGGAGACGTGGTCGAGCGAGGCGACCAATTTGGCGGTCTGGATCGGATCGCGCTGCGCCACCAGGCAGATGCCGGTGCCGATCATGAGTTTCCTGGTGGCCATCGCCGCCACGGTCAGCGTGACGAAGGGGTCCATCGCGTCGTAGTAGCGCTTCGGCAGCTCGCCGCCGCCGGGGAACGGCGTCTTGCGCGACAGCGGGATGTGCGAGTGCTCGGGCGCCCAGACGGATTCGAAGCCGCGCTCTTCCAGCGCCTTGCCAAGCTCGTCCGGCGCCATGGAGTAGTCGGTGAAGAACATCGACGTGCCGAACTTGAGCATGGGATCCTCCGTTGATTGTGCAGCCCAGAATGGAACGGCCAACGCCACGGCTCAAGCCAGGCTCTTCGATGCCATCTCGAACGTGTTGCTGGTGAGGTTGGGCACATCGAGGATGCGCTGCAGCTCCGCCTGCATCAACGCCTGGCGCGCGGCATCGACGCGGCGCCATTGGCCGAGCGGGGCGACCATCCGCGCCGCCACCTGGGGGTTCATCGGATCGAGCGCGATGATCGTATCGGCCAGGAACCGATAGCCGCCGCCCGAGGCG
This sequence comes from uncultured Alphaproteobacteria bacterium, assembly GCA_963847615.1. Classification (GTDB taxonomy): domain Bacteria; phylum Pseudomonadota; class Alphaproteobacteria; order Acetobacterales; family Acetobacteraceae; genus Palsa-883. The sequence goes on along the minus strand of CAWKAN010000020.1, from coordinate 277,863 downwards.
TCATGGAACCGCACCGGATTGCCGGCCGCGAAGCTGCCGACCAGCGCGCGGACGCGGTTCGGGTTGCGCAGGTCGTAGTCCGGGTGCCGCGCCAGTTCGCGCACGGCGTCCAAGGTGTCGGGCAGCCTGGAGGTCGCCTGGATCGCGAACCACTTGTCCAGCACCAGCGGATCGTCGTGCCAGGCGGCGTGGAACGCGGCCAGGGCGGTGACGCGCTCGGGGCAGTCGATGCCGGACAGCACGGCGAGGGCCGCCAGCACATCCGTCATGTTTTGTCCGGCGTCGACCTGCGCCGCGGCCAGTTCCACCCCGGCGAGCGTGACCGCGAGATAGGACAGGCAGGTATTGCGCAGCGCGCGGCGGCCGATCGAGGCGCCATCGATCCGATAGGGGCCGGGGTCGGTCAGCCGTTCGTAGCTGGCATGCAAGGCATCGCGCAGTTCGCTGCCGATCGTTGCGCGCACGTGCTCGCGCACCGCGTGGATCGCATCGATGTCGGCCACGGCCATCTGGTCGGCCAGGAAGGTCTCGCTCGGCAGGCTGAGCGCCTCGGCGGCGAAGCCGGGGTCGGCCTCGCCCGCCGCCAGGGTCGCCGCCATCGCCTCGATCAGCGCCGGCGCGACCGGCGGCGTTTCGCCGCGGCGCACCGCGGCGACGCGATCGAGCAGCAGCCCGGTCGCGTATTGCTGGCCGGAGTCCCAGCGTACGAACGGATCGGTGTCATGCGCGGCGAGGAAGCGCAGGCGATCCGGTGCCAGACCGGACAGCCGGACCGGGGCCGAGAAGCCGCGCAGCAACGAGGGGGTCGGCGCGGTGGGAACGTCGATGAAGCTGAAGCGCTGCTCGGGCTCGGTGACCAGCAGCACGCGGGTGCCGTCGTGCGGCGCGGCCTCGTTGTCCAGGCGGGTCGGCAGCGGCGCGCCGTCGGCGCCGAGCAGGCCCATCGCCAGCGGAATGACCAGCGGTTGCTTGTCGGCTTGCCCGGGCGTCGGCGGCGTGCGCTGCGTCACCGTCAGCGTGTAGCGGCTTGTCCCGGCGTCGTAGGCGTCGACGACCGCGAGCTCCGGCGTGCCGGCCTGGTGGTACCACAGCCGGAAGCGGCCGAGGTCGATCCCCGAGGCGTCCTGCATCGCGCTGACGAAATCGTCGATCGTCACCGCCTGGTTGTCGTGGCGGGCAAAATACAGGTCCATGCCGCGGCGGAACGCTGCCTGGCCCAGCAGCGTGTGCATCATGCGGATGACCTCGGCGCCCTTGTTGTAGACAGTTGCGGTGTAGAAATTGTCGATCGCGATGTAGCTGGCGGGTTGCACCGGGTGGGCCAGCGGCCCGGCATCCTCGCGGAACTGCGCGGCGCGCAGGGCGCGCACGTCGCCGATGCGTTTCACCGCGCGGCTGCCCTGGTCGGCGGAGAACTCCTGGTCGCGGAAGACCGTCAGGCCTTCCTTCAACGAGAGCTGGAACCAGTCGCGACAGGTGACGCGGTTGCCGGTCCAGTTGTGGAAATACTCGTGCGCGATGACCGCTTCGATGCCCTGGTAGTCGGCGTCGGTCGCGGTCTCCGGCTTCGCCAGAACATATTTCGTGTTGAAGACGTTCAGCCCCTTGTTCTCCATCGCGCCCATGTTGAAGTCGGACACGGCGGCGATGTTGAACACATCCAGGTCGTATTCCAGGCCGAACACCTGTTCGTCCCAGGCCATCGCGGTCCGCAGCGAGCGCATCGCGTGCGCGCAACGATCCTCGTCGCCGCGGCGCACCCAGATGGCGAGATCGACCTGCCGGCCGGAGCGCGTGGTGAAGCTGTCGCGCACCGCGACAAGGTCGCCGGCAACCAGGGCGAACAGGTAGCTCGGCTTGGGGTGCGGATCGTTCCAGGTGATGCGGTGGCGCCCGTCGCCGAGGTCCTGCACGGCGCCGGGATTGCCGTTCGACAGCATCACCGGGCAGCGCGCGCGGTCGGCGATGATGGTGGCGGTGAAACGCGCCATCACGTCGGGGCGGTCGGGGAAGCAGGTGATGCGGCGGAACCCTTCGGCTTCGCACTGGGTGAAGTAGCTGTGGTTGGAGACATACAGGCCGCTGAGTTCGGTGTTGTCCTTCGGTGCGACGCGGGTTTCGACGGTCAGCGTGCAGGCGTCCGGCGGGTCCGGGATGGTGAGCGCGTGGTCGTCCAGGTGATACTGGTTGGCGCTGAGGGTTTCGTCGTTGCACGCCAGGCGGAGCAGCGTCACGTTCTCCCCGTCGAGTCGCAGCGGGGCGGTGGGGTCGGGCGACGCCGGATTGCGCCGCAGCGCCATGCGCGCGGTGACCTTGGTCGCTGCCTCGTCCAGCTCGAAGGTCAGGTCGAGCGTGTCCACCAGGAAGGCCGGTGGCGCGTAGTCGGCCAGGCGGACCTCGCGCGGGGCGGCCTGGGCGGCAACCGCGCTGGCGTCATTCAATCGATACGGCATACCGCCTCCGTGTTGTGACCGTCGGTCGGCAGGATAGCGTGATCCAAGCGGCATGGTGAGGCTGCCGCTCCCGCAACCCGTCCTGCAAGGTCATGTCGAGAGCGGCTTGGGGCGGTTCAACCGCAGCCGATCGCCTCACGGCGTCCCGCCCTCGCCCAGATCCCACCAGATCCCGGCAAACGCCGCGATCCCCTCGCGCGCCGGGGCGCGCAAAAAATGCTCGTCCGGGCCGTGCTGCTTGCAGCCGTTGTAGCTGTGCGGAATCCACACCAGCGGCACGCCGAGGTGATCGACGAACACATCCCCCGGCAGCCCGCCGGAAGAATTCGGGATCACCTGCACGCGCTTGCCGAGCGAGCGTTCCATGCTCGCCACGGTCCAGCGCACCCAGGGATGCGCCGGATCGGTGCGGCTTGCCGGCATGCGGACGCCTGCGTTCTCGATCCGCACCGTGCCGAAGCCTTCGGCATCCAGGTGCCTGCGCAACGACGCGGCAAACGTCGCCGGGTCGCTGTCCACCGTGTAGCGGATCTGGCAGTGCGCGCGCGCATTCGGCGCCACCGCGTTCACCGGGTTCTCCGGCCGGCCGGAGACCATCGCCAACACGATGAAACTGTTCCAGCCGTAGATTTTTTCCGCCGACGTCAGCCCCGGCTCGCCCCAATCGGGATCGACCGAGGCCGCCTCGCCGCCGCCGCCGACCGGGCAACCCTCCAGCACCGCACGCACGCTGGCGGGCACGCCGCTTGCCCCCGGGCTTGACCCGGGGGTCTGCGGCAGCCAGTCGCGCACCAGGATCTTGCCGTGCCGATCGACGATCGCGCCCAGCGCATGCGTCAGCACCACGGCGGGGTCGGTGGTCAGGCCGCCCCAATGGCCGGAGTGCACCCCGCCCGGCCGCAGATCCACCACCAGATCGAAATGAAACGTCCCGCGCGTGCCGGTGGCGATGGTCGGCATCTCCGGCGTCACCCGCGGCCCGTCGCTGGCGATCAGCACGTCGGCGCGCAACGCATCGGCGTGGGCCGCAACGAATTCGCGCAGGCCGATCGAGCCGCGCTCCTCGCAGGTCTCCAGCACCAGCGCGCAGGTTGCAGCCCAGCTTGCCGCTGCGCTCCGCCAGCACCGCCTCCAGCGCCGACAGGTTCAGCGCGTGCTGGCCCTTGTTGTCGGCGGTGCCGCGGCCGTACCAGCGATCGCCCTCCACGGTCAGCACCCAGGGGTTGAGGCCGTCGCGCCACTGATCCTCCAGCCCGCGCACGGTGTCGCCGTGGCCGTAGGTGAGCACGGTCGGCAGGGCAGCGTCCTCGATCCGCTCGGCGGTCAGGATCGGCCCGAAGCCGGCGCGCGGATTTTCGTGCACCGCGACGGTGAAGCCCATCCATTCCAGCCAGGGCTGGATCGCCGCGCGCAGATAGCGATCGACATCCGCTTCGTGCCCGGGGTCCTGCGAGGTGCTGGGAATCGCCACCAGTTCCGCCAGGCGATCGCGAAATCCGCCCTCGTCGAAGAACGCCAGCGCACGCGCGATCGCACCGTCCCGAGACGCCATCCTCACCTCCAGCTCCTGACCGGAGCCTCCTATCGGCCATCGCGGATGCGTGGTCAAACCAACATCGGCGTGAACGGGAGGGCACAAAGTGGAGGACAGGTTCGGCGCGCCGCCGCGGCACGGCTGGGCCAGGATGGTGCCGGAGCTGCACGTTACGGATCTGGCGATCAGCCTGGCGTTCTGGCCCGATATGCTGGGTTTCGCGGTGGCATTCCAGCGGCCGGCGGAGCGCTTCGTCTATCTGGAACGGCCGGAAGGTGCACAGTTGATGCTGTGCCAGCGGCATGGACGGTTCGAGACCGGACCGATGCAGCCACCGCTCGGGCAGGGCGCGATGTTTCAGGTCTATGTCGAGACGATCGCGCCGATCCTGGCCGCGCTCGCGGCGGTAGGCTGGCCGATCTATCTCGGTCCCCGCGAGGTCTGGCGGCGCACCGCGGACCACGAGAGCGGGCAGCGGGAGGTCTTCGTGCAGGACCCGGATGGGTATCTGCTGATGCCGGCCGCCGCGATCGGCACGCGCGGGGTGGTCCCGGGCGGGTAGTTCGGACTTCTACCAAGCAGCGACTGGATCGGCGCTGCAACTTCATGTCCGGCGCAGGCCGGCCGGCCATCACGTTGCGAATCCGGTCCTTCCTCTACCCGGCACGAGTCTCGGCTTGGTCCGCCGCCGCCCCCCGATGCCTTCCCGCATGAGCCAGGCGGAACGCCAATGCGCCGGGCAACCGCTGCCGCACCGGCCGGAAGCGGAACCGTGCCGTCGCGCACCGCCTCAGCCGGCATCCCGCGCGATCGCCCCGACCGCCGAGGCCGTTTCGATCGCCCGGCACGCCGCGATCAGCTTGCGGCCACGGTCCACGCCGATGCTGATCTCCGCCAGGTCGAGGAACTTCTCCTCCAACTGCCCATCGGTCATCGGCTGCAATTCGCTGCCGATGCAATGCTCGATCCGCGCGGTCAGCTTGCGCCCGTCGCGCAGCGAGACCACGACCTCGGCCGCATCCGGCGTGATCGCCTCGTCGCGCACCGCGACAATCCGGTGCTGGAAAGCAACGATCGTCGGATCCAGCGCCACCTCGGTCAGCATGTCGGTGGTCCGCGCGGTGCCGCGAATGAAGGCCACCGCCACCCAGTGGTACAGGCTGACATGGGTCTGGAACTCGTCGGTCGCGTTGCGCCGATCGGTCAGCGCCATCGCCGAGGGCGAGGCCTTGACCGCGACCCGGTCGATGTCGCGATGGTCCAGCGTGTGGTCGCGCTTGAGCTGCAGGCAGGCATCCAGGATCGGGTGGATCACGATGCCGCACGGGTACGGCTTGTAGGTGTTGCGCAGCAGCTCGAACCGGTCGCCGAAATCGTCGAGCAGATAGGGCAGATGCGGCTCGTCGGCGAACACGCTCAGATAGCCGTAGCGCCCCTCCAGCCCGACCGGCGAGGCGGTGAAGCCGTTGGCCGCCAGCAGCGCCGCGGCCAGCCCGCTGCGCGCCGCCTGCGCCGGCATCAGCGCCGTGGTCATCGTGCCGTGCATCACCCGCATGCCGGCGGCCTGCGCCGCGGCGATGCCGATCGCGCGGCGCATCGCGTCCTCGTTCAGGCCCAGCAGTTTCGCAGCAGCAACGGCCGCGCCGAGGCCGCCGGCGATGCCGGTCTGCGACCAGGCGATGGTGCTGCGCGCCGGCGCCACCGACAGCGCCATGCTGATGCGGCACGTCGTTTCGATCCCTAGCACGAAAGCGGTGAGAAAATTCGCGCCGCTGATCGGCTGCTGCTCCGCCACCGCCAGCGCCGCGGCGGCGACCGGTCCGGAGGGATGCACGATCGCCAGCGCGTGCGTGTCGTCGAAGGAATGCACGCTGGAGGCCAGGCAGTTGATCAGCGCGGCATGCAGCGGATCGGCCTTGCCGCCGCGCCCGATCAGCGTCGCCTTGGGCGGGCCGCTGAACGGCCCCAGCGCCGCATCCGCCGCATCGACCGTTTCATGCCGCGCGCCGCCCAGCATGCAGCCCAGTATGTTCAGGAAGGCCCGCCGCGCCTCCTCGCGCACTTCGGCCGGCAGGTCCTTCGGCTTGGTGCCCAGGACGTAGCGCACCAGGCGCCCGGTGGCATCGGAGGACGCGAGATCGGTTGCCATATGGTTGCCTTTCCGTGATGTCTCCGGCGTCACAGCGCCCGGTTCTCGCCGCCGTCGATATCGACCAGCGCCCCCTGCACGAAGCCCGCCCGGTCCGAGGCCAGGAACGCCACGGCGGCGGCGATCTCGTCCGGCCGGCCAAACCGCGTCGTGCCGCAGGCCGCCAGCAGGCTGGCGCGGGCCGCCTCCGCCGTGCTGCCCCGCGCCTGCGCCAGGCGCGCGACATTGCGGGTCAGTCGTTCGGTTTCGATATGACCGGGGTTGATGGCATTCACCCGCACGCCCTCGCGAATGCCGAGATGCGCCATCGCCTTGGTGAAGTGCAGCAGCGCGGCATTGACCGAGCCGCCGATGGTGAACTCGTCGGTGCCGGCGCGGGCGCCGATGCCGACGATGTTGATCACCGTGCCGCCGACCGCCTTCAGATGCGGCCAGGCGGCGCGGGTGGCGCGCACGTAGCCGTGGAATTTCAGCGCATAGCCGTCCTGCCAGTCCTCCTCGGTCAATGCGAAGAAGTCGCCGCGCTTGGTGGCGCCGGCGTTGTTCACCAGGATGTCGAGCCGGCCGAACGCGGTGACGGCGTGGGAAACCGCGCGCTGGATCGTTGCGTTTTCACGCAGGTCTCCCGCAAATGTCACGCAGCGTGCCTGCGCGCGGGACGTGATGGACGCCGCCACCTCGGCCAGCTTCGCGGCATCGCGCGCGGCCAGGCAGACCTGCACGCCCTCATTGGCGAGTTCGTACGCGATCGCCTCGCCCAAACCGCGGCTGGCGCCGGTGACCAGCGCCGCCTTGCCCCGCAGACCCAGATCCATCCCGCTTCCCCTGTTGGTATTTGCCGGCAGTTTGCACGGATTGCCCGCTGATTGCCACCTTGGGATGAGCCGGCGTGATGCCGCCCGTGACAGAACTGGGCCCTGGCGCCCGCCCGCGATGGGCGAGCGGCCCGTGCTAGCGCCCCTTGAACGCGCCGGGCTTGCGCTTTTCCGCGAAGGCGCGGGCTGCCTCCTGGAAATCCTCGGTCAAATACAGTTTCTCGCCCGCGGTCATGTTGATCACCTCGCGCGCGTGCTGCGCCATGTACCACCGCCGCACCCGCACGGTGGAGCGCACGCTCAGCGGTGGATTGGCCGCCACCTCGCGCGCCAGTTCCATCGCCACCGGCAGGTGCATCCCCTCCGGCGCCACGCGGTTGATCAGATTGTGCGCGGCGGCTTCTTCGGCGGTGAAGAACCGCCCGGTCAACGCCACCTCGTTGGCGAACGCGCCGCCGCCGCGCTGCGCCAGGCTGGCCCAGTATTTCGCGCTGCCGAGCCCCCTGCCCGTCTCGGTGATCTGGAACTTCGTGTTGGCCTCCGCCACGATCAGGTCGCAGTCGAACACGATGCCGACCGCGAGGCCCATGACGTAGCCGTGCGCCGCGGCGATCACCGGCTTCCAGTTCACCGCGCGCGTCAGCAGGTCGAAGGAGTTGGTGCCCCAGCCCTGCGGGCCGCCCAGCGCCTCGAACGCCGCGCGCGTGCGCAACTGGCGCTGGTGCACGTCGGCACCGGAGGAAAACGCCCTGCCCTGGCCGCGAATGATCGCCACCTGCGCGTCGGTGTCGAGGTCGAAACGGCGCAGCGCCGCGGCCAGCGCGCCCACCAGCTCGTCGCTGAACGCGTTTAGCTTCGCCGCCCGGTTGAGCGTGAGCGTCACGATGGCATCGAGGCGCTCGTACTCGACCAGATCTGTCGTGTCGGTGTCAGCCATGTTTCCCCCTAGCCCGGATTTCTCGCACTGTCGCGGAATGATGGCGAAGGGCATTGTCGTGCCCAATAATCCCATGGGCGGTTTTCGCGCCGCCGCCAATACAGGGTGTATTCGCAAGGCGCGAAAACCGCCCATGGTACCATTGGGGCGCGGCAAGGACCGAGCCAGCGCCCGCGAGAGTGTGAGAAGTCCGGGCTAGGCGGCGAAGCTGCCCGCCGCACGCATGGACGCGATCTCCGCCGGCGCGAACCCCAGGACGTCCGCCAGCACCGTTTCGGTGTCCGCGCCCAGCATCGGTGGCGCGCCCGCCGCGGTGCCGCCGCCGTCACCCAGCTTGAACGGCGTTCCCACCAGATCCTGCGCCACGCCGTCGCGGTCCGCTGCCTGCACGACCATGTGGTTGGCCAAAACCTGAGGATGGGTCATCACTTGGTCCAAGGTCTGCAACGCTGAACAGGCCACCGTGCTGGCCTCGAACCGCGCTACCCAGTACGCCACCGGATGGCGCAGGAAGCGCTGCTCCAGCAGCGGCGCCAGCACCGCGCGCTGCGCCACCCGCGCCGCGTTGCCGGCGAAGCGCGCATCCTGTGCCAGCTCGGGCCACTCCAGCGCCTCGCAGAATCGTGTCCAGGCCGCATCGTTCGGCGCGCCGGCCAGCATGTATCCGTCCTGGCAACGAAACGCCTGGTAGGGCACCAGGTGCCAGCTTCCCGAGCCCTGCGGCTGCGGCAGAATCCCCGCCTGCATCCAGGCGACCGCGTGATAGCCGAGCAGCGCCACCGAGGTCTCCAGCAGCGACCCGCGCACCCAGGTGCCCTGCCCGGTCCGCTCGCGCGCCAGCAGCGCGGTGACGATGCCGCCATAGGTGGCAATGCCGGTTGACATGTCGATGAACGACACGCCGCAGCGGATCGGCGGGCCATCGACGATGCCGGTCGCCGACATCACGCCGGTGAACGCCTGCACCATCAGGTCGTAGCCGCGTTTGTCGGCCAGCTCACCCTCGGCGCCGTAGCCGGAGATCGAGCAGAAGATCAGCCGCGGATTGATCGCGTGCAGCGCGTCGAACGTGATGCCGAGCCGTTCCGCGGTCTGCGGCAGGAAACTGTGCAACAGGACGTCGGCCTGGCGCACCAGCCGCAGGATCACCTCGCGGGCCGCCGGGACCTTCAGGTTCAACGTGATGCTGCGCTTGCCGCGATTGACCGAGGCGAAGTTGCAGCTTTGCCCGCTCGGCATGACCGGCAGCCAGGTGCGGTTCTCGTCGCCCTCGGGGCTTTCCACCTTGATCACGTCGGCGCCGAAATCCGCCAGCATCTGCGCGCAATACGGCCCCGCCAGCACCCGGCTGAGATCGATCACGCGCACGCCGTCCAACACTTTCCTCACCGTCGGTTCCCTCGTTCGCAAGCGTTGCCCGGCCCGGTGTTCAGGCCCGGTGTTCAGCTCCCCGGTTCAGACCGGGATGTTCAGACCCATCTCGCCCTTGATGTGGTGGATCAGCTCGCGCCGCCGGAAACGCCAACCGTCCGGCGTGCGGGCCAGCGCATCGACATAGATGCCGCAGACCGAGGGCACCAGCCCACCGCCGCTCTGCAGCACCACCAGGTAGTTCGACTCCGCCTCGGCCCGGTCGCCATCCAGCGCGATGACGCTGTTCATGGTGAAGTGCATCCGTCCCGGCGTCACCGGCACGTTGCGCCGCATCAGCGTCGCGATTGCGTCGGGTCCGGTGGCGCGCGCATAGGGGGCGATCCAATCCCCATCGGCGACAAACAGCGCGCCGAGGTCGGCAAATTGGTGCCGGTCCATGGTGAAGCAGTAGCGGTGCAGCAGCTCGCGGATCGCGTCCTTGTCGTCAGAGGCCGTTGGCATGGCGTTTCCTCTCTAGGTTTCCTGGCCGCAAGTCCGGGGCCAAGCCCCCTGGCGGGGTTCGGGGCGGAGCCTCGACGTTGCTTCGCTCGCCCGATCGCCCTGGGTCACAACGCCGCATAGACCGCGCGTTCGAAGTCGGCAAAGCAGCGCAGCACCGTCGGGTCGGCGAAGGGCAGCACCTGGGTCATGAAGACGCCGCCGACCTGTTTTTTCGGATCGATCCAGTAATAGGTGTTGCGCAGCCCCGCCCAGGCCAGGCTGCCGGCGCTGCGGCGCCCCGGCACGTCCTGGGTATTGATCAAGAAGGTCAGGCCCCACTTCACCGCCATGCCGGGGAACAGGTTGACGTCGTTCGACAGGGAACGGTTCTGAGTTAGCATCGGTTGCACGTTCAGCGCGCCGATGTGATTCTGCCCCATCAGCGCAACGGTCTCGGGCTTCAGGATGCCCGCGCCGCCGTTCAGGATGGCCCGCACGAAGCTCAGGTAATCGCCCGCGGTGGACTGCAGCCCGCCGCCGCCGTTGAAGAATTCCGGCACGCGCGGCGGATCGATCGGCTGCGGCGTCAGGGCGCCATCGGCACCGCGCACGTGGGTCGGCACCCGACGTGCCTCCTGGTCGGGGCGCAGCAGGAAGCCGGACTCGCGCATCCCGAGCGGATCGAAGATCTGGCTGCGCAGATAGTCGTTCAGGTTCTGCCCGCTGATTGCCTCGATAATCCGCCCGACCCAGTCGATGTTGATGCCGTATTCCCAGCGCGTGCCGGGGTCCGACGCGAGCGGCGCGGTCAGCGCCTGCAGCCGCCCGGTGCGCGCCGCCGGCAGGCCGGTGACCTGGTAGAAGCGGGCCAGCTCCGCGTTCCACATGTCATAGGCATAGCCGGCCGTGTGGGTCAGCAGCCTGCGCAGCGTGATGGTGCCGCGCGCCGGGCGCAGTTGCGGCGCGCCGGCGGCGTCGAACCCGTCCAGCACCAGCGGCGCGCCAAGCTGGCCGATGATCTCGCCCGCCGGCTGGTCGAGCGCGAGGCGTCCCTGTTCGACCAGTTGCATCGCCGCGGCACCGGCGATCGCCTTGGTCATCGAGGCGATGTGGAACACCGTGTCCAACGCCATCGGCCGGTCCTCGGCCAGGCTCGCCCGGCCGAACGCGCCCTGGTAGATCGTTCCGTCCGCGGTGGTTGCCATCGCCACCACGCCGGGGAGCGCGCGCGATGCCGTCGCCTCGGTCAGCAGCCGGTCGGCAGCCTGCGTCAAAGTCATCCGCGCTTCTCCTGGTTCCCGGCTTGCCGCGACGCCAGCCGCAGCCAGCGCGCAAGCTGCAACAGCTTCGCCTTGACGACCTGCCACAGCAGGCCATGCGCGGCGAGCGGCACCACATCGGCTGCCGTCGTGGCCCGGCTTTCCGTTACCGTCGCGGGCTGGGCCATCGCCCCCTGGCCGGTCGCAACCTGGGCCGCCACGCCCTGGGTCAGCGTCGCCGCGGTCGCCGGGGGCGTTGCGTCAGCGAATTCTTCCGCCATCCGTTTGGCAAAGCCCGCCATCAGCGCGTTCGCCACTGGAATGCCGCCGGTGCGGGCGAAATCCGCCAGCACCCCGGTCAGCTCGGCATCGGAGACCAGCGCCACGACGGCGGTCGGCGTGGCCGCCGCTTGGTCCGCCCGCACCGTGTAGGTGACCTTCACGCCGATCCGAGCCGCGCGCATGTCCGCGGCGCCGTGCCCGCTCAGCGTGCCGGTGTGCGCCGCGGCATCGGGCACGTGCGTCACCCGGCCGCGGAAGTTGACCTTCTTCGGCCCGAACGCCACCACCATCACGCCGAGGTAGCTGCCGTCCTCGCCGCGCCCCTCGATCGCCGCGCCGGGCATGCAGCGCGCCATGCGCTCCACGTCGGTGAAGTGGCGCATCACCGCATCGGGCGTGCCGGGCACGCGGAACTCGCCGGCGAAATGCATGTTCAGCCGACCGTGGCGTGCGGCGCCAGGCGCGGCGCGTGGTTCTCCAGCCCGTAATGCACCTTGCCGTAGGGGTCGCTGACCGTGGTCGGCGAAACCCGCGCGTCGATCACGAACAGCCCGCCTTGCCGCAGGCCCTGTTCGATCGCCGCGCCCAGGTCGGCCTCCTGCGTCAGCCGCACGCCGTCGCCGCCGAAGGATCTGGCGATCGCGGCGAAGTCGGGCGAGGTCCATTGTGCCAGGGCCGGATCGAGCCCCTTGACCCGCAGCTTGTGCACCTCGGCGCCGAAGCCGCCGTCGTTCCACACCAGCAGCACCAACTGCATGTTGTAGCGGACGACGGTGTCCAGCTCCTGCAAATTCATCATCAGGCTGCCGTCGCCCTCGATCGCGACGTGCGGGCGTCCCGGGTTGCCGGCGCCGACGCCGATCGCCACCGGCAGCCCCTGGCCGACGGCACCGAAATGATAGGAGAATTGCAGCTCCGCCCCGGCCGGCAGCGCGGTGTACATCGCTGGAAAAGAGAAGAAATGCCCGCCGCCGCAGGTCAGTAGCGCGCGCTTCGGCAGCGCGTTGGACAATTCCCGCGCCAGCAGGCGCGGGTCCAGCCCGTCGGTCGGCGCGGGGAAGCGATGGGCCGGCGCGGCCAGCACGGATTTCGTTGCGGCGGTGCGGAAGCCCTGCCGGCGCACCTGGCGCGCTTCCAGCATCGCGTTCAGCGCCGCCACCGCCTGCATCGCGTCGCCGCGCACATACAGGCCCGGCAGCACGCCGATCGTTTCGGGATATGGGCGGATGTCGATGCGTGCCACCTCGGCCTGCGGGAACATCAGGCCGCCCTCGCTGGTGTAGTAGCCAAGCTCGGCGCCCACCGCGAGGACGAAGTCGGCCGCCGCCAGCAGTTCCTCGCCGGGGCGGGAGGCGAAGGCGCCGGAGATGCCGATGTCGAAGTCCTCGCCGCTGAACAGGCCCTTGGCCTGCAACGACGTCGCCAGCAGCGCGCCGGTGCGCTCGGCCAGTTGCACGATGGCCGCCTTCGCCGCCCGCGCGCCGCGCCCGGCGATGATCACCGGGCGTTCGGCCGCGGCGAGCTGGTCCGCCACCGGGGCCAGCGCGGCCTCGCTCGGCGCTTCGAGCAGCGCCGGCAGCACGCGGTGGGAGGGGCGGTAGTCCCAGTCCCAGTCGAAGCTTTTCTCCTGCAGGTCGATCGGCAGGTTGAGCACGACCGGGCCGCGGTGCACGCGCGCGGCATAGAACGCCTCGGCGATCTCGTCGGCGGCATTGTTGACGCTGGTGATGCTGTGGAACCGCGCGCCGCAGGCCTCGACGAACTTGCGCTGGTCCATCGATTGCAGGCTGTTCTTCGCGCCCGGCGGGATCTCGCCGACGATCAGCACGACGGGGGAATGACCGCGCGCGGCGACCACCAGCGAGGTGCCGACCTGGGTCAGCCCGGGCCCGCAGGTGACGGTGGCGACGCCGATCCGCCCGGTGGTCTTGGCATAGCCGTCCGCCATCGCCACCGCCGCGGCCTCGTTGCGCGAGGCGATGATGTTGATCTTGCCCTGCGCGCCCGTCGCTCCCCACAGCGACATGTTGCCGTCGCCCATCAGGCCGAACAGCGTATCGACCCCTTCGGCCACCAGCGCGCCGGCGATCGCCTCGTAGAGCTTCATTGCAGTCCCCGCATTCCCAATTGCGCCAACCTACGCCCAAGCCGCCATGGCCGGGCCTGGCCTGCCATCGATTGCCGCACGGTGCCCCGACCGAAGCGGGCCAGGCCTGGCCGCGACGGCGCGGCTGCCGACGCGCCGCCCTATGCGGCGTAGTTCAGCTTCAATCCGGGTTCATCCCACTGCATCACGCCAAGCTGTCCCTGATCCGACAGCGTGATGTAGGCGGTGCGCAGGTCGGCGCCGCCGAAACAGATATTGGTGGGATACACGTCGGGCACCTTCACCTGGCTGATCACCCGCCCGTCCGGGGCGATCACCGTGATGCAGCCCGTGGTGAGGGTGGCGACGCAGATGTTGCCCGACGCGGTCACCGCAATGCTGTCGAAGCGCTGGAACCCCGCCAGCCCGGCCACCAGCCGCCCGCCATGCGGCGAGGGAAACCCGTGCTTGCGGAACGCGCCGGGACGCTCGATGTCGAACGCCCAGAGCCGTGCCGGCTCGGTGTCGGCGACGTAGAGCACGGTCTCGTCCGGCGACAGCGCGCAGCCGTTCGGGCTGAGCACCGGATAGGCGATCTCGCTGATTTTCGAGCCGTCCGGCAGCGCGTAGTAGACACCGCCATGGTCGCGGTGGCGCGCGTAGCGCTTGCCCAGGTCGGTGAAATAGAAGCCGCCCTGCTTGTCGAACACCAGGTTGTTCGGCGCCGACAGCCGGTGGCCGTCACAATGCGTATACAGCTTCGTCGCCGCGCCGGTGTAGCGGTCGATCCGCTGCACCGACCCGCCGTGGTAGTCCAGCGCCGGCGCCACGCCCATCGAATGGTTCGGCAGATAGACACTGCCGCCGTTGTCGCAAAGATACAGCGCGCCGTCGGGCCCGAGCGCCAGCCCGTTCGGCCCGCCGCCGGTATCGGAGAACACCGACACGGTGCCGTCGGCGGTGACGCGATTGACCCGACGGTTGCGAATGTCGGTCAGAATCACCGAGCCATCCGGAAACGCCACGGGGCCCTCCGGAAAGCCCAGCCCGGTCGCCAGAATCCGCATCTCCGCCATGGTGTCCTCCCGCTTGGCCTGCTCGGGTCAGGGTCATGCCGCGGTTGGTTCAGGTCAAGGCGGGGCCGGCCGGATGGCGCATCTCCGGTCGTGGCGGCGGCTCCCGGGCCCCGGCCGGTTTCTCCGGCACCGCAATATTCGCCACCTGAACGCCGGGCAGCGCCTCGGTTCGATCCCGAAGCGCCGGCTCAGCCGCGGCGTGGGCTGCGCGGGCGAGCGGTGCTGGCGATCTCTTCCAGCAGCTTGCGCGTCACCGCCTCGGCAAAGGTCTCGTAGCTGTGGATCTCCAGCACGAAACTGCCTTCGCCGCCGGTGACGTTCTCGCGGTAGTAGGTGCCCAGGCCGCCCGGCGGATGGGTGTGCGCCTGAAGCCACGGCACGCTGCTTTCGTTGGCCAGCGCCAGGCCGTTGATGGTCACCGTCTGCTTGAGTGCGTCGTCACGCGCCTCGGTGACCGCGCGGCCGGAGTTGTTGGTGCCGTCGCCGCACACGTCGATCACCTTGCGGTCCGCCGGCATGGCGAGCCTGGCCAGCACCCGCACGGCTTCGTCGATGCCCGCGCCGATCGCGGTGTGGCCGCTGAAGGCGCGGGGTGCCGCCATCATGGCTTCGGCAAAGGCGCGCGCCGACGCGGCATCCTTGATCACCACCCAGTCCAGCACGGTCTTCACCTGGAAGCTGGACGCGAACTCCACGTAGGCGACGGCGATTTGGCCCGCGCGTCCGCCGCGGATCGCCGCGATCACCTTCGGATCGGTAAACGCGGCATGATAGCCCTTCTTCTGCAGGTCGAACTCGCCGTCGTTGACGCTGCGGGACACGTCGTCAACCAGCACCAGGGCGACGTTGACGCCGTCCGCGGCATGGGCGCGCGGTCCGAGCGGAAACAGCGCGGCGGACAGGGCAGCGAACAGCAGCAGCACAATCCGGGACATGGCGATTTGTCCGGCCAGATGACGAGGTTGACGAAATGGGACGCCCTGGCACGCTGCCCTGTCAACCCAAATATGGCCGCGCCGCAGGGCCATCGCAGCTTGAATTTCCTTGACTGCGGAACCATCAACAATACACGAGCCGGCATGGGCCAAGGCCGGTGAGGTTCCAAGGCTGGATCTCGAAGCCTTGCAGCGCCGAGATCGCCGCACGTCTGGATAGTGGCGTGGCGTCGGTCTGTCGTGTGCTTGCGGATGCGAAGACGGGGGCCGATGCGAAGCAGGGGGCTGATCGTCGGCAGGTGGCGATGTGGCCCGAGCAAGATCGGAACAAGCTTGGTCGCAGCCTGGCTGTCAGGCAGGTCAAGGTACCCATCGCGCAGCAGATTGGCGCTGCAGCCAGGAGGATGGGCCATGCGGATCGATGGCACGACGTTCGGCGAAATCACGATTGGCGGAAAGACCTACGACCACGACGTGGTCGTGCGGCTTTCGGGCGAGGTGGTGAAGCGCAAGAAGAAGTTGTCCAAGAAGCTCTACGGCACCTCGCATATCGTGTCGAAGGAGGAAGCGAAGTTCGTCTTCGAGAAAGGCTGCGGCACACTCATCCTTGGCGCTGGCCAGCAGGGCCGCGCCCATCTCTCCCCCGAGGCGACGGCATACCTTGCCGAAAAAGGCTGCGAAGTGGTGGTCGCTCCGACGCCAGAAGCGGTCCATGCCTTCAACAAGGCCCATGGCAAGAAGGTCGGTCTGTTCCACGTGACCTGCTGAGGTCCGTATCTCGGTGGCGTTGTCCACGCCGCTCCTAGTGCGCCGTGTCGTTGATATTGCCTGGATTCGTGCGCCAACCATCGTCACTGATGGCGTCGCAAGCAAGCCGCGACGTCGCCACAAAATCGCAGACGCAGATGACCGGTGCCCCCGCACTGTGATCCTGACCGGTTGAGCACAGTCCGGCCGTGGCTCGGAGAGGCTGCGATCGCCTGCGGCCGCGGCCCGCGTTGCGCGCTGGTGGCGCGGCGGGGCAAGCAAGAATTTACCGCAGATGAAGCAAGGCGATGTACGCCGATGCACGCAGATGGTTCCGTGCGGTTCACCGGTCGTGCGCCACGCGTTTGTTCTCCAGGCGCGGCTTGGCGTAATTAAGCCGCGGACAGAACTGCAGGCCGGTCACTTTAAGGTCATTGGTGCATTGCATCTGACCCGTGGGTCAAGCAGCCCGGGGGCATGCGTGCGTCGTCCAGCGCCTTGACGGTCCTCAGCTCAGCCGGAAGTGCGTCCTGCGACCCGCAGGTCCACGAAGTCGTTGCCGACCACCACGTCACGGTAGTACACCCTGGCGCCGCATAGCTGCGCAACCGGTAGACCAGCCGCACGAACTGCAAAAGCCGACGCATTCTCATGGACCTTCTCCAGGAACCCGGCCCCAGGCGTATCGAGCACGCTGAACGCGCAGCCGATCACCTGCCCCGACAGATCATTCAGCACGGCGCCATCTGCGTGCATCGGCGTGCATCGCCTTGCTTCATCTGCGGCAAAATTCTTCCTTCGCGGTGCCGCGGACAGATGGTTACGGAAGCGTTGACGCGCCTGCGATGCACCACATCGCAACCGGCCCGGAGATGCCGAGGTGATGCAGCGCAAGCGCGGCGCGCCTCTCATGCGCTCGCCCGTTCCTCAAGCACCAGGCCTTCCCAGCGCCGGGATCAAGCCAAGGGCAAGCGGGCAGCATCTCCGTGCAGCGCTACCAGTGCCCAGAATTGCTCATAGTGCCTGGTTACCGCGCAATATGAGCAACTCGGCGCCCTCGTCCCGCTGTGCAAAGATTCTGCCCGCTTGCCCGTGGCTTGATCCCGGCGCTGGGAAGGCCTGGCGCTCGACCAACGGCCGAGCGCATGAGAGGCGCGCTGCGCTTGCGCTTCATCACCTCGGTTTCTCCGGATCGGTTACGATGTAGTGCATCGCAGGTTCGTCAACGCTTCCGTAACTATCTGCCCGCGGCATCGCGAAGGAAGAATTTTGACGCAGATGAAGGAAGGCGATGCACGCAGATAGCCAGCGGCTGAATGATCTGTCGGGGGAGGTGATCGGCTGCGCGTTCACCGCGCTCGATACGCCTGGGGCCGGGTTCCCGGAAAAGGTCCATGAAAATGCGCTGGCATTTGCAGTTCGTGCGGCTGGTCTATTGGTTGTGCAACAATGTGCCGCCAGGGTGTACTACAGGAACGTGGTGGTCTGCGACGACTTCGTGGACCTGCGGGTCGAGGACGCGCTTCCGGTTGAGCTGAAGACCGTCAAGGCACTGGACGACGCGCACATGCCCCCGGGCATCTTGACCCTGGGGTCGGATGCAATGCACCAATGACCGCAAAGCGACCGGCCTGCAGCTCTGCCCGCTGGTTAATTTCGGCAAACCGCGCCTGGAGATCAAACGCGTGGCGCACAACCGGTGAACCGCACGGAACCATCTGCGTTTTTTGCGTGCATCGCCTTCCTTCATCTGCGTCAAATTCTTTCCTGCCCTGCCGCGCCACAAGCTCGCAACGTGGACCGAGGCCGTAGGCGATCGCAGCCTCCCCGAGCCACGGCCGGAGCATGCTCAACCGGTCAGGATCACCGTGCAGGGGCACTGGCCATCTGCGTCACCGATTTTGTGGCGACGTTGCGGCTCGCTTGCGACGCCATCAGGGACAATCGATGAAGCAGGAATCCCGGCAATATCAACGACACGGGGTACTAGCTTCATATGACCGTCTCCAGCCGTGTAAATCGATCCGGAATGATCTCGCGCACGCAGGCACCCCCATCGGCATCCGTGTGGACCACCGTGAGACTCTGAGCTTCATCGGCGCCCGTCGGCAAGACCATGCGCCCGCCAGGCTCGCGTCGCTGACGCAGCACCGGGGGAGGTTCGTCGGCCGCCGCCGTCACCACGATCTTGTCGTGCAGCGCATGCTCTGCCCAACCGCGCGGCCCATCGCCGCGCCTCGGGCTTCGATGCCGGAACCGGCCAGCGCCGAGACAGCAGTTTCGAGGGGGCAGAAACCAGGCAGCGAGCTACTCGCCCCCGAGGTGCTTCTCCAGGTTCTCCCGGGCGGTCTCGGCCTCCAGGTCCAGCGGCGCCGGTTCCTCGACCGCTACGCCCGGCGGCACGGCATCGCCGGGGTCGATCTCGCGGTGCCTGATCCGGCGACGGCCCTTGGGTGCCGGCGTAGCCCCCTCACCACCGCCCGTAGCCGCCTGAGCCACCAATTGTGTCTCAAGCCGCGCGACCTGCTCCTCCAGTTCGGCGATGCGGGCGGCCATTGTCTTGGCCTGCCGGCTGCCCGCCCGGTTCTTGGTGCGCAGGTTGGCATTGGCGCGTTCCAGATTCTCCACCTGGGCGCGCAGTTCCTCCTTGCTCAGCTTCGGCAGGGAAGTCGCCATCCGCGGCATGCGCTTCCGCGCGGCCGGGGATACCGCGCCCTTGGCTGTTCTGCCTGCCGCTTTGGTCGGCCGCTTGGCAGACGCAGCGGAGTGGCCCGGCTTGCCTCCCCTCGCAGCCAGCTTCGTGGTCCTCGTCGTCTTCGCTCGTCGAGCCATGGCACCACCTCCAAACCAGGTCGGCCGAGAATACGGCCTGATTGATCTCGCTTGCCACTTGTCAGTTGCTGTCAGCCCCCGGGACGCGTCGTCGGCACGCCCGTGCCCGCCGTACACCGCTCCTGCCTATCGCGGGCCTGGGCCGTGACGGGCGGGAGAGGTGTCCCCGGTTGCGTCCAGCCTGAACTCGGTCGAATCGGCGGCGGTTCGCCCGGCGGTGTCACCCCGCCCGCAAGCCGCGCCACTGGCGCCACAGCAGGGCGAACACCGCCGGGTCCTCCAGCAGGTAGCGCCGTGCCAGCCGCGGCGGATCGGACGCCAGGCGATGCAGCCATTCCAGCCCGCACCGGCGCATCGCGGCCGGCGCACGGGGCTGTGCGCCGCTCAAAAAATCCAGCCCGGCGCCGATGCACAACCCGACCCCGCGCGCCTGCCCGGTGGCAGCGATCGCCGCCGCCAGAACCTCCTGGCGCGGCGAGCCGACCGCGAGGAAGGTGAACCGGGCCGGATGGGCCAGGACAAACCCGACCGCCGTGCGGAACGCCGCCGCATCGTGCTCGAAGCCCATCGGCGGATCGTGATGCGCCACCTCGGCCAACCCGTAGCGCCGGATCAGCGCGGGCAACCAGGCCGGACGCAGGCCAACGATGGTCACCCGCTCGCCCGCCGCCAGATGCGCCGCCAACAGCACGTCCGTCAGGTCGCTGCCCGGCGCGACGGGCGGCGCATCCAGTCCCAACAGGCGCGCCGCGCACGCCACCACGCGCGAATCAAGCAGACGCAGCCAGGCAGCTTCATAGACCGCGGCCAGCTCCGGCTGGCGCGCCAGGCGCACCAGATGATCCGCGTTCGGCGTGACCACATAGCGGAACGGCGCCGCCGCGCCGTGTTGCGCGATCAGCGCCGCCGCCGCCGCGACGTCGAGCGCGGCGAAGTCCAGCCCGAGCAGCCGCACGCTCACCAGCCATACCGCATGCTTAACAAACCCAGGCTGCGGCCGAACGCGCCGGCCGTGCCGGTGCCGCCCCCCTGCTGGTCGTCGAAGCTGTAGGTCGCCGAGACGCGCATCCGCTGATCGACCAGCCAGGTCGCGCCCAACCCGAACAGCAACGCGGTCTGCCGGCCGCCGCCCTGCAGGAAATCCGCCCGCTGCACGCCGCCGGTCGCCTGGAACAGGATGTCGCGGCGATACTCGTGATCGACGGTCAGCCGGCCCACGGTGTAGGTATAGCCTGAAACGCCCTCCTGCGCCGCGTCCTCGATGCTGCGGCTCAACCGGCCGGTGACCGTGGTCATGCCGCTCGGGCTCCAGATCGCCTCCGCCTCGGCCACCGGCGCGTCATGCGCGCGATAGGCGCTGGCGGTGAAGTGCCGCTCCTCCCAGCCGAACAGCAGGCGGTAGCGCCAGACCGCGTCGCCGTCGTCGGCCAGGCCGACCAGCACCAGCGCCCCGGTGGAATTGCGCGTCGGCTGGCCCGCCTGCTGCGTCAGGTAATTCGTTCCGGTGCCGCGGAGCACGAGCAGCAGGTCGCGCCGCTCCATCAGCGCGTAGCGCGCGGTCACCCCGCCGGCCAACACGTCCCTGTTGCGATACGACTGACTGGCCGGCGCACCCATGATCGTGGTGTTTTCGTAGCGATACCCTGATACTTCGAGGTTCGGCGTCAGGCTCAGCCGGTCCAGCGCCAGCGTGTAGCCGATGCGCGCATCGGTCAGCGAGAACGCCACCGGGGTGTCCGACGGCAATGCATCGATCGCCGAACGGTCCTCGTGCAGATCGAGGTAGGCGAACGCCACGGTCAGCGTGTCGCGCCCGATCAGCTTGGTGCCACCCACCATCATCGTCGCGTCGGTGCGGCTCTGGCGCGGCGCGTCGAGATAGCGGGTGTCGTCCACGCCCAGCACGCCGGCCACCGCATCGCGCGACCAGTCGGAACTCACCCGCAGCGACGGATGCGTGCCCAGCGTCCAGCTTCCCGGCGAGCCGGGGCCGCCCAGCACGTTGCTGTCGTAGCCGACCCCCTCCTCGAACGACGGCGCGACCAGGAAATCGCCGGCGGCGATGCCCGGTGGCTGATAGTCCGGCCGCGCGCGCGACAGCACGGTCACCCCGGGCATCGCGCCGAACCCGGGCACGCCATCGGCGAAATACCCGGACAGCGGCTGGGCTCGCGCCGCGCCGGCAGTGCCAGCCAGCAACAGAATGCTGGCCAGACCACCGACGCAGCGGATGCAATGCGAAATCGCGCCCATGCGCATTTTGGTCCGGTTGCACGCACCGTTCTTGGCACGCTGCGTCGAGTATTCCGGTATGTGGTTAACGAAAGATGGAGGCCACCCATTCAAAATGCGCCCGGCGCGCCGCGCGGCAAGCGGGAAGCCTAAGCAAGGCTGGGGCTTCGCCCCAGACCCCACCAAGGGGCGCTGCCCCTTGGAACCCCGCCAAGGGCGAGCCCTTGGAACCCTTCACTGGGAGTGTGGGGAGGGGAAGGGGGCGGGTGGGCGAGGCGAAGGGGCGCCGTCCGGCGTGCCGGACGGCGCCCCTTCGCCTCGCCCACCCGCCCCCTTCCCCTCCCCACACTCCCAGTCATGGAGTCCAGAGGCTTCGCCTCTGGTGGGGGTCCAGGGGGCAAAGCCCCCTGGCGGGGTCTGGGGCGGAGCCCCAGCCTTGCTTCAGTTCCCCGACTGCCCTGCCGCGCGTGGGCGGCATGGCTGGCACGGCGCGCGTGCCTTCTATGATCGCACTGATCCGGGTAACCTTGGTTGATGCGGTCCAGCCTGCTCGTGAGACTCTGCGCCGGACGGGTGCATTATGCCTGGGTGGCGTTGGCGGTGACCTTCACCATGACGCTGGCCGTCGTCGGCGTGCGTGCCGCGCCCGGGGTGATGATTGTCCCGTTGCAGCGGGCGTTCGGCTGGAACGTTGCCACCATTTCCGGGGCGGTCTCGCTCAACATCCTGTTGATGGGCCTGACCGGGCCGTTCCTGACCGGGCTGATGGAGACCATCGGGGTGAAGCGGACGATTCTGCTGGCCATGCTGGTGCTGGTCGCCGGCACCAGCGCGTCCGCCTTCATGACCTCGCCGTGGGAGTTGTATCTGACCTGGGGGCTGATGATCGGCGTCGGCGCGGGCGCCGGCGCGGTGGGGATGGCGGCGCAGGTCGCCAATCGCTGGTTCATGACGCGGCGCGGGCTGGCCATGGGGCTGCTGACGGCGGCCAATGCCACCGGGCAGTTGATCTTCCTGCCGATCCTGGCGGCGCTGGCGCAGAACCAGGGCTGGCGCAGCGTGTCGATCGCGGTCAGCCTGGCGGTGGCGGCGATGATCCCGATGGTGGCGCTGCTGCTGCCGGAGCGGCCGTCGGATGTCGGCCTGGCGCCGTACGGCGCGACCGAGGAAGCGGTCAGCGGGCCGGGCGCGCGCAATCCCTTCGCCGTGGCGATGCACGGTCTGCGCCGCGGCGTGGGGTCGGTGGATTTCTGGCTGCTGACGGTGAGTTTCGGCATCTGCGGGCTGTCCACCAACGGGCTGATCGGCACCCACCTGATCGCCTATTGCGTCGATCACGGCATCCCGCAGGTGACCGGCGCGTCCATCCTGGCGTCGTTCGGCATCTTCAACCTGATCGGTGCGGCTGCCTCGGGCTGGTTGACCGACCGCGCCAATCCGCGGGTGCTGCTGTTCTGGTATTTCGGCCTGCGCGGCCTGTCGCTGGTGATCCTGCCGTTCACCTCGTTCGACGCGTTCAGCCTGTCGGCCTTCGCATTGTTCTATGGGCTGGACTGGGTCGCCACCGTGCCGCCGACTTTCGCGCTGACCAACGCGGTGTTCGGCTACCGGGACGGGCCGGTGATGATGTCGTGGATCTTCGCCGGCCATCAGATCGGCGGCGCGATGGCCGCGTTGGGCGCCGGCGCGATCCGCGGCCTGACCGGCAGCTACCTGCTGGCGTTCGTCACCAGCGGGCTGGCCTGCCTGCTGGCCTCCTTGCTGGTGCTGCGCATCGCGCGCGCCCCGGCGATCGCGGTTGTAGCGGAGTAGCAACGATGAGCTATCAGCCCTTCGACCTGACCGGCCAGGTGGCGCTGGTCACCGGCGGCAACAGCGGGATCGGGCTGGGGATGGCCTCGGCGCTGGCGGCGGCGGGGGCCGACGTGGCGATCTGGGGCACCAGCGCCGCGAAAAACGACGCGGCGGCGGAACAGTTGCGCGGCCATGGGCGGCGGGTGCTGGCGCTGTGCTGCGACGTCGGCGACGAGGCGGCGGTGGAGGCGGCTTTCGCCGAGACGCTGGGGGCGCTCGGGCGGATCGACGGCTGCTTCGCCAACGCCGGCGTCAGCGGGCGCGGCGTGACGTCGTTCCTGGAGATGAGCACCGAGGAATGGAACCGCGTGCTGCGCGTCAACCTGCACGGCGCGTTCTACACGTTTCGCGCGGCGGCACGGCACATGGTGGCGCGCGGCGGCGGCGGGGTGCTGGTGGGCACGGCGTCGCTCGCTGCGGTGGAGGCGGCGCCGCGCTCGGAACATTATGCGGCGACCAAGGGCGGGGTGATTTCCATGGTGCGCGCCATGGCGGTGGAGTTTGCCCGCCACGGCGTGCGCGCGCACGCGATCCTGCCGGGATGGATCGAGACGAACATGACCGCGAACGCGGTGGCCACCGAGGGGTTCCGCACCAAGGTGCTGCCGCGGGTGCCGATGCGGCGCTGGGGCACCGGGGCGGATTTCGGCGGCATCGCGGTGTATCTGATGAGCGCGGCGTCCCGCTACCACACCGGCGACACGTTCGTGATCGACGGCGGGTATTCGCTGTTCTGAGGATTCGCCGAGCGACAGGTTGCAGTCATGCGGGAAGCCGCCGGCCGCATCTCGACCGCAATGCGCCACGGCCGCGCCCTGGCCTGGTTCGCGCCCGTCCCGGCTCAGGCCTCGCGCCGTCGTCGACCGTCAAGCTTCGGCATTTGCGAGGGCGCCGGGTCCAGCCCGGCAACAGGACGGCGCGGCGACGGCTCCGACCGTCCGGCGGATCGCGGATAACGCCGCGCGAGCCAGCTACACACGAGAAGCTGCATCGGGTGGTAGAGCATGATCGGCAACAGGATCGGTCCGATCGCGGCGCTGGAAAACAGCACGCTGGCGATCGGCACGCCGCTGACCAGCGATTTCTGCGACCCACAGAACACCAGCGCCGCTTCGTCGCCGCGGTCGAAGCGCAATATCCGGCTGCCGAGCAAGGTCGTCAGCAGGGCGCAGCCCAGCAGGAACGCGACCACCAGCGCCAGCACCACCAGGGTCATCGGCGGTGCCTGCTGCCATATGCCGCGCACGACGGCCGCACTGAACGCGACATACACGACCAGCAGGATCGAACTCCGGTCGGTGATGGCGAGCACTGCGCGATTGCGCTCCGCCCATCCGCCGATCCAGGGCCGCAACAGGTGGCCGGCGACGAACGGCAGCAGCAGTTGCTCGGCCACCTGCCCGATGGCCAACAGATGGAAGCCACCGCCGTGCAGGCGCGACATCGCGCCGAACAGCAGCGGCGCCAGCACGATGCCGGCCAGGTTTGACGCCGTCGCCGAGCAGACCGCGCCTGCCACGTTGCCCTGCGCGATCGACACCAGGGCGATCGACGACTGCACCGTCGATGGCAGGGCGCAGACAAACAGCACGCCCAGCCACAGCGGATAGGGCAGCAGGCTCGGCAGCCCGACGAGCAGGCCGAGGCCGAGCAGCGGAAACAGCACGAAGGTGGTGGCGGCGATGAATGCGTGCAAACGCCAATGCATCATCCCCTGCAGGATGGCGGTGCGCGACAATCTTGCGCCCTGCAGGAAGAACAACGCGGCGATGGCCAAGGTACCCAGTGTGGCGAACACAAGCGCGCTGATGCCCCGGCATGGCAGCAGGGTGGCGGCCAGCACGACGGCGACCAGGGCAACCAGGAAGCCATCGACCTGCAGCCGGCCGATGATGCTTCGGCCGCGCAACGGCGGGGCCATGGCGGACATCACGCCGCCTCCGGCGGGGACTGCCGCAACACGATGGTCGGGAAGCAGCGCGACACCCGCCGGACCGCCGCCAGCGCGACGCAGCCGGGATTGCCGCGGCGCGGCGCCGCGGCAATGGCGCGATCGATCCGGCGAGACCTGGCTGATTGGGGCGGCGCGATCCGCATCGACCGGGGGTCCGGCTCGCCGCGCCATGACCCCATGACAATGCCCCCGCCGGGGCAGGCGAACAGCAGCACGCCGTTGCGCATGATCGGGCTCCTCGATCGGTGCTGTCAACCGGCCGATCTGCGTCGGCGATGGCATGACGTTAAGTGAACCGGACCAGCAACTCGGCAGTCGAGCGGGCTGCGTGGCGTGCACGCCCGGCGCGATGCGCCGCGCGCGCGCCCCGAAGTCAGGGCGCCACCGGGAACTCCATGTCTTCGCCGATGGCGTCCAACGCGGCCACGACGTCGGGGCGGGCGCTCATCAGCAGCAGCCACCGCAGCTTGTCATAGGACTGGCCGGACTGGGTCGGGGTAGTAATGACCGCCGCCGCGGCCGCGAGGCTGAGCGCGACATAGATCGCGAAACTATTGGTTCCAGGGGACATTGCAATCTCCCTCCCGAGCTTGCGCGTTGAATTCTAGTTGCGCGCGCGGATCGCGTCTGTGAGCTGCATCACAAGCGTGAGGTCGCGGGCAGCGGCGCGACCGGGCCATGGTCATGGTCATGCGCCGGCCACGGCTCCGCCCGGCTGCCGCCCGAGGCCGTGGTCGCGGCGCTGTCATGCAGGTTTGCCCGGTGTCGGGCGACCTGCCTTCGTCAGAGGCGGAACGAACGGTCGGCGCCGGATCGCGAGGGTGTTCGGCCAGCGACCTGCCGGTGGCCGACGCGCGACGGCAGGCGGTGATGGTTCGGCTTGGCCAGGGTTGACTGGACTGAAAATCGCCGCGGGCCGGCATGCCGCGCTCCTGTTCAACGGTTGCGGAGCGATTCTCGCTCCCCTCAGCTCGCCGAGTGTGCGTGGGCTCGCGTCAACCAGCCGACAGGGCGAGCGTCAAAAATTCCCTCCGTCATCGGCCGGCAGCGTCAAAAACCTTGCGCGTCTTCGCAGCCGGGCCTATTTGTTCCGATGTCATCCCGGCAATGCCACCCATGGCCCCTTCCGCGACGCAATCGCTGGTTGGACCTGGGCTCCTTCGTGCTGCGTATCGACGGACGCGAGGTGGCTGGCCTGCCGCGCAAGGCCCAGGCGCTGGTGGCATTCCTGGCGTTGCAGCCGGATCATCGGATCGCGCGCGAGGTCATGGCGGACCTGCTGTGGACCGAGCACGGGACGGAGCAGGCGCGGCACAGCCTGCGGCAACTGCTGTTGGTGCTGCGCCGGACGCCAGCCGCCGGGCTGATCCGCACGGACGCCGCTGACCTCTGGGTGGAGCTCGGCGGGATCGGCGTCGATGCGCTTGAATTCCAGGCCGGTGCCGCGACGACCGATCCGGACGCGCTGGCGCGCTGCGCCGCCCTGTATCGCGGTCCGCTGCTGCAAAACCTGCCCAGCATCTCCCCGCGCTTCGATGAGTGGCTGCGAGCGGAACGCGGCAGGCTGGCCGGGATCATGGCGGCGCTGCTGCACCGGCTGGCCGTAGCCTACACGCGGCTGGAGGTGTTCGACGCGGCGATTGCAACCGCGACGCGGCTGGTCGGCATGGACGAGCTGAACGAGGCCGCGCAACGGTTGCTGATCGAAACGCTGGCGCGGGCGGGCCGACGGACCGAGGCGCTGCAACAGTTCGAGCGGAGCGCCGCGGTCTTGCGGCGCGAACTCGACGTGGCGCCGGAGCCGGAGACGGTGGCGCTGGTGGCGCAGATCCGCGCCGGGACGCTGGGTCCGCAGCGGGGAGCGCTGGCGCGGCCACCCTCTCCGCCGCCGCCGGGCGTGGCGCAGCGACCCGCATCCGAGCCGATCCCGTTGGCCGCCCCGTTGGCCGCCCTTACCGATCCGGCGCCTGGCAACCGCGCCGCCAGGGCCCTGCCGGCGCTGCGTCGCCCGATGGTGCGCACGGCATGGATCGCCGCGCTGCTCGGCATCATCGCCCTATTGGGGACGGTGTACGCTATCCGCCCGCGCCTCGCCGCATCGCACAGCCTTGCGGTCCTGCCGTTTCGCGACGCGAGCGATCGGCCGGCCGAAGCAGGCGCGATCGCCGGCTTCACCGACGTGTTGGAAACCGACCTGGCCGAGCGATACCATGTCCGATTGACCCCGACCGCGGCGGCTTTCACCGAGGATTCCACCACCCCGCCCGAACTGGCCGCGCGCTACCCGAGCACGCGTTACCTGCTTGAAGGCACGGCGTCGTTCGCGGCGAACACGTTCCACGTCACCGTGCGGCTGAAAGACCTGCGCGGCGGACGCGAGCGTTGGTCGGCGAGTTACGCCGTGCCGGCCGCGGAGGCGCTGCGCGTCACGGATGACATCGCCCTGCGCGCGGCGCATGCATTGGCCAAGGATCCCAGCGTCGCCGCGGCGGTGCCGGCGGCGCCGATCGCCGATCGACCGGCCCTGGTGGCGGACCTGCTCGCGCTCGGGCAGGCGATCAACACGTATTTTGCGGCAGACGCGAACCTCGCGGCCAGACAGGTCTATCTGCTGGCGTCGCGGCAGGACCCAAACAATGCCGAGGTGCTGGCCCGGCTGGCCAATACCTACATCGTTGACGGCGCGCAAAACTGGCCCGATGGTGAAACCGCGCTCAACGCGGCCGAACCGATCCTCAAACGTGCTTTGGTGGTGGATCCAGCCAACGTCGTCGCCCTGTTCAACCTTGGCCTGCTCCGCCGGATCCAGGGCCGCCATGCGGAAGCGATCGAACTTTGCAAGCGGGTGCTGCAACTCTGGCCGCACTACCCTGGCGCGTTGCGCGAAATCGGCCACGACCTGCTGGAGACCGGTCACGCCCAGGAGGCGATCACGTGGTACCAGGACTCGATCGACGTCGCCCCCGCCCTGCCGTTCGTCCATGATGCCTACAAGGGGCTTGGCGTGGCGGCAATGGCGCTGGGCGACCGCGCGCGGGCGGTGCGCTACCTGACCCAGGCGGTGACACTCGACACGTCACATGTCGGCGACGCCGAACTGTGGTTGACCGCGGCACTGGAGATGAGCGGCCAGCACGCCGAGGCGGCCGCGCGCATGGCCGAGTTCCGGCGGCTGCATCCGCAATGGGGCATCGCGAGCGAGCCGGCAGTGCTGCTGGAAGCGCCTGCTTATGCGGCGGTCCGCCATGACGTTCTGGCGGCTTTTGCCGACGCCTGGGGGAGCCGCTAGCGCGGGATGGCTGCTGACCGGCGAAGTCATCCCACTCTGGCCGTTTGTCTTGTCGCGGGTTTCACGCTTCACGGCGATTCCGCCTGAAGCGATCGCGCTCTAGCCCAGCCAACGTCCGAGCGCCGCGGTCTCGGCGGGGGAAAATCGCAGCCCCAGCTTGCTGCGCCGCCACAGCACGTCCTCGGTGGTGCGGGCCCACTCGGTCGCGCGCAGCCACGCCACCTCCCGCGCGGTCAGGTCGGCACCGAAACAGGTGCCCAGATCCGCGCCGCTTGCCGCCTCGCCCAGCATGTCGGGCACCAGCGTGCCGTAGCTGCGGACCAGCCGGTGCAGCGTGGGCGCGGGCAGGAACGGATAGCGCCGCTGCGTCGCCTGGCACAGCGCCGCCACGCCGTCCCAGGGGAAGTCGCCACCGGGC
This sequence comes from uncultured Alphaproteobacteria bacterium, assembly GCA_963847615.1. Classification (GTDB taxonomy): domain Bacteria; phylum Pseudomonadota; class Alphaproteobacteria; order Acetobacterales; family Acetobacteraceae; genus Palsa-883. Next base: position 249,157 of record CAWKAN010000020.1, on the reverse strand, counting down.
AACGCTGCGCCGGCGGTCCAATTGCCGCGCAGGCCGGGAAAGTGCGGCGCCAGCTTCGCCATCGCCGACTCGGCCAACCGGCGATGCGTGGTGAGCTTGCCGCCGAACACCGACAGCAGCGGCGGATCGCCTGCGAGTTCCAGCTCGTAGTCGCGGGTGGCTTCCTGCGCCTTGCCGGCGCCGTCGTCGCGCAGCGGGCGCACGCCGGCGAAGCGCCAGACGATGTCGGCCGGCGCGATCGGGCGGCGCAGATAGGCGCTGACGGCGTCGCGCAGATAGCTCTCCTCGGCGGGCGAGATCGCCGCCGCGGCCGGATCGCCGGCGTAGTCCTCGTCGGTGGTGCCGATCAGGGTGAAGTCCTGCTCGTAGGGGATCGCGAAGCAGATGCGCCCGTCGCGATTCTGGAACAGTAGCAGCTGTCGTGCGCGAACAGCCGGCGCACGACGATGTGGCTGCCCTTGACCAGCCGCACGCGGGCCGGCCCCTGGGGCGCGCCGGCGTGGCCGAGGACCTCGCCCAGCACCTGCGCGACCCAGGGGCCGGCGGCGTTGACCAGCGCACGCGCGGTGCAGTCCGTGCCGTCGCCGCCCGTGCTGTCGCTGCCCGCGCCGTCGCGCAATGTCAGGTGCCACGCGCCATCGACGACGCGCGCGCGCAGGCAGCGCGTGCGGGTGCGGATCTCGGCACCGCGGTTGGCGGCATCGCGCGCCAGCAGCACCACCAGCCGCGCGTCGTCCACCCAGCAGTCGGAATAGGCGAAGCCGCGCGTGTAGTCCGGGCGCAGCGGCGCGCCCACGGGATCGGTGCGCAGATCGACGCTGCTGGTCGGCGGCAGGATTCTCCGCCCGCCGAGATGGTCGTACAGCAGCAGCCCGAGCCGGATCAGCCACCACGGCCGCAGCCCGGCATGGTGCGGCAGCACGAAGCGCAGCGGCCGGACGATGTGCGGCGCGGCGCGCAGCAGCACCTCGCGCTCCGCCAGCGCCTCGCGCACCAGGCGGAACGCGTAGTGCTCCAGGTAGCGCAGCCCGCCATGGATCAGCTTGGTCGAGGCCGAGGAGGTGCCGCCGGCCAGGTCGCCCTGCTCGACCAGCAGCACCTTGAGCCCGCGCCCCGCGGCGTCGCGGGCGATGCCGGCCCCGTTGACGCCGCCGCCGATGACGGCGAGGTCGAACACGGACTACGGGTGGCCGGGCTCGATCGCGGTGCCGGAATACGGCTCGATAAAGACCAGGTGGTCGGTGACCCGCTTCACCCCCGGGGTGTTCTCGGCGATCACCGTGATCGCCCGCCGCTCCTGCTCGTCGGAGATGGTGCCCCACAGATCGACCACCCCATCGGCGACGGTCACGTTGAGCGTGGCGAGCGGGGTCCAGGATTCCTTCTCCAGCGCGTCGAGCAGCGCGTTGCGGATGGCGCGGTCATCGCGCGGCGCGGCCGGCGCCCGGCGCGCGGTCACCGCCAGCGCGCGCAGCAGGTCGGCACGGCTGCACACGCCGACCACCTTGCCCTGCTGGACCACCGGCACGCGCTTGATGCGGTGGCGTTCCATCAGCTCGACGATGTCGGTGAGCGGCGCGTCGGCGTCGACCGAGACGACGTGCGTGGTCATCACGTCGGACACCTTGCGGCCGTGCGCATGGGTGAAATCCTCGGCCTGGCGGCCGGGCGAGACCAGCAGGCGGAGCCACCAGGAGCGCTGGCGCCCGGTGCCGAGCTCGGAGCGGCGCAGCAGGTCGCCCTCGGTCACCACGCCGGCGAGCTGGCCGGCGGCATCGACCACCAGCAGGCCGGAGATGCCGCGGTCCAGCATCAGTTTGACGGCGGTCTCGATCGAGGCGTCGGGCGCGACCGAGATCACATGGCGGGTCATCACGTCGGCGGCGTTCATGGCTGGTTTCCTCGGGGCTTGGCGGTCAGTCGGTCAAGGCGCAGGCGCTGACGATCGTCGGTCAGGCGCCAGGCGGCAAGATACACCACGGCAACGGCCGCGAGGCCACTGCCGCCGGACAACAGGAACATCAGCAGGATCTGATACTTCGCCGCCTCCAGCGGGTCCATCCCGGCGAGGATCTGCCCGGTCATGATGCCCGGCAGGGTGATGATCCCGGCGGCCGACATGGTGTTGATGATCGGCAGCAGGGCGCGCCGGACCGAGGCGCGGACCAGGCCGCGCATGGCGTGGACGTAGCTGGCGCCGAGTGCCAGTTGCGCCTCGATCGCCGCGCGCTCGCGCACCACGCCGCCGAGCAGCGAATCGAGCGCCAGCGAGGCGCCGTTCAGCACGTTGCCGAGGATGATGCCGGCCAGCGGCACGGCGTAGTGCGGGTCGTACCAGGGCTGCGGGCGGATCGCCGTGGTCAGCGCCAGGATCGCGGTGAGGAAGGTGGCCATGGCGACCGCCGAGGCGCCCACCGCGTAGTTGCCGAAGCGGCCGAGGCGTTGTTCCGGGCGCGCCGCCACCTCGCGCCCGGCGATCGCCACCATCACCACCACCACCAGCAGCGTCGCCGGCGGCGAGGCGATGGCGAACACCGCACGCAGGATGAACCCGACCAGCACGAGCTGCGTCACCATGCGCAAGGTGGCAATGGCGAGCTGCCAGTGCAGGCGCAACCGCAGCACCAGCGACAGCACGCCGTCGAGCAGGATCAGCACGGCGGCGATGGCGATGTCGCCCGGGCTGAGCAGGATCGGGGTCACGGCGCCACCAGGCGGCGCGCCTGCATGCGGAACTGCCGGTGGCCGAGCCGGGCGGCCTGCTCCGGGCTGTGGGTGACCATGACGATCGCCATGCCGCCGGCCAGGCGTTCGCGCAGGACGGCCTCGACCAGCGCCGTGGCCGCCTGGTCCAGCGCGCCGGTCGGCTCGTCCGCCAGCAGCACCTTGGGCGCGCCGGCCAGCGCGCGGATCAGCGCCAGGCGCTGGCGCTCGCCGGTGGACAGGCGCAGCACTTTCGCCCCCAGCAGCTCGGGCGGCAGGGCGAGGCGCGGCGCCATGGTTCGGGCGAAGTCCATCGCGGCGCCGGGGAAGTGCGCGGCGACGTCCTCGCTCCACCAGCCGGGTTCGGCGGCGTTGTAGAGCACCTGGTGGCGCCACATGGGCGCGGAAAATTCGCGCCGTTCGCGCCCGTCCAGCCAGGCCTCGCCGTCGTTCGGATCGAGGTCGGCGATCATGCGCAGCAGCAGGCTCTTGCCCGACCCGGAGGCGCCGGTGATCGCGACGCACGCGCCGGCGTCCACCGCCAGGTCGAACGGGCCGGCGAGCCGGTTGTGCAGGCCGGCCAGGCACAGTCGGGCCGGCGCCGGCGGGCTCACCCGCCGGCGAACTTCGCCAGCAACCGCGCGTGCGAGCGGATGCCCTTGTGGAAGCAGCGCTGCTCGAACTTTTCGTTCGGGCTGTGCACCTGGTCGTCGTCCAGGCCGAAGCCGATCAGCAGCGTGTCGATGCCCAGCACGCGGTGCAGCGCGTTCACCACCGGGACCGAGCCGCCGCAGCCCATCAGCACCGCCTTGCAGCCATATTCCGCGCCAAGAACCTCCAGCGCGGCGCGCACCCAGGGCTGCTCGGTGTTGACCTCGATCCCGCGCGAGGACGAATGCACCTGGAACGTGACGGTGGCGCCCGCGGGCAGCCGGTCGGTGACGAAGCGCTGGAACTGCGCGAACACCTCCTCGGGGTCCTGGTCGGCGACCAGGCGGAACGACACCTTGGCGCTGGCCTCCGCGGCGATCACCGTCTTGCTGCCGGCGCCGGTGTAGCCGCCCCAGATGCCGTTGATGTCGGCGGTCGGGCGCGCCCACAGCCGCTCCAGCGCCGAGTAGCCGCGCTCGCCGGCGGGCTTGGTCAGGCCGATGGCGCCGAGGAAGGCGGCCTCGTCGAAGTGCAGCGCGTCCCATTGCGCGCGCTGCGCGTTGCTGACCGGCTTCACCCGGTCGTAGAAGCCGGGCAGCTGGATGCGGCCGTTTTCGTCGTGCAGCTCGCCCAGGATGCGGGTCAGCGCGTTGATCGGATTGAGCGCGGAGCCGCCGAACAGCCCGGAATGCAGGTCGCGGTTGGCGGCTTTCAGGGTGAGCTCGAAATACGCCATGCCGCGCAGCCGCGTGGTGACCGCCGGGGTGTCGATGTCCCACATGTTGGTGTCGCTGATCAGCGCGATGTCGGACTTGAGCGCGTCCTTGTTGGCCAGCAGGAACGGTTCGAGGTTGACGCTGCCGGTTTCCTCCTCGCCCTCGATCACCAGGGTGAGCCGCGCCGGGATGCCGCCGCCAGCGGCGTGCCAGGCGCGCAGGGCTTCCAGGAAGGTCGTGGTCTGGCCCTTGTCGTCCACCGCGCCGCGCGCGACGAAGCGTGGGCCGTGCGGGCCCTCGACAAGCTGCGGCTCGAAGGGTGGGCTGTGCCATAGCGCCAGCGGATCGACCGGCTGCACGTCGTAATGGCCGTAGAACAGCACGTGCGGGCCGGTGTAGCCGGCGGGGCCGGGGTGCTGCGCCACGACGACCGGATGGCCCGGGGTCGGGTGGATCGTGGTGGCGAAGCCGAGGCCGGCCAGCTGCGCGCGCACCCATTCGGCGGCGCGCCGGCAGTCGGCCTGGTGCGCGGGCTGCGCGCTGATCGAGGGGATGCGCAGCAGGTCGAACAGCCGGGCGCGGGAGGCGTCCAGGCCGGCGTCGATGTGCTGGAGCACGGTCTCGACGGTGGCTTGGGAGGGGGCGGGCATGGCGGCTCCGTGCGGGTTGTGGGCGCGCAGCTTGTCACGCGTTGGCGGTGGGTCAATGTTCAGGCGCGCGTATCGCCGGGCGTGGCGTCAGAGGCGGTCGCGGGACTGGCCGGGGCCGAACACAAGCAGCACCCGCACGTCGCCGGCGGTCTCGTCGCGGCCGGTATCGGGACGCACCTCGTACATCGCCCGGTAGCCGCCATCGCAGGGCAGCTCCCGCACGCCCGGATGCTGGCCAACCGGGTAAAGGCAGGGGTGCTCGCGCAGCCGATTGATCGCTGCCCGGATCGCCGTCAGCCGGCGCCGTGCCGCCGGCCCTGAGCCTGGTTGCGTCAACCAGCGGCGGATCGCGTCGAGGTCGTCGCGCGCACGCGGCGCATAGACCAGCGTGCGCGGCACGCCGATGCCCATCGGGCCGCCCGGTCAGCGGCGGCGGGTAGCGGGTAGCGGCAGCTCGTGGTCGGTGCCGATACTGTCGATCCAGGCGTCAACCTCGGCCGCGCCGACGAACAGGCCGGCGTCGAGTTCGGCGCGGGCCTCGGCGATCATCTCGGCCTCCCAGGCGAGCCGGCGCTGCCTGTCTGCCGCGGTTTCGCAGCGGGCGGCGGGGGGGCTGTCGCCAGGGAGCGGGGCGGTGTCCATGCCGCGCATATAGTCCTGGTTGCGGGCAACTGCCAGCGCGACAAGGTCGGGCGCCCCGATCGCCGCGGCACTCGGCACAGTTTTGTGCGTTCCTTCCCGGCCTGCCGGCGAATTGTCAGTCGGGTGAACGCGAGCCGTATGTCGGAGACGCCCCCTGGTGCACAGGCGGGCGGCGGCTTAGGAATTTACACCTTGCCATGGCGCTTGGGATTGCTGGGATGGGTCGGCCGCGGCATCGGAGCGGCGGTTCAGACGTGGGGTCTGAGCGACCGTCATGGTTCCATCGGCTGTCAACGAAAACAGATGGTTCTGGATACGGTCGGCCTGACCGTGGTTTCCACGGTGGAAAGCCAGCTTTTAACGACCATCAACGAGGGGGATTTGTGAACAGGTCTATGATCCCGCCGCTCCGCCAACATCGAGTGGGTGCGGTATCGCTCCTGTGTCCGTGGCTTCAAGGTCGGCAGGTAATCGTGGGTGACACGTTCCAGAGCTTCCTTGTAGGTTCGGCGAGGACGCCCGCGACGGTCGAGGCGACGACGCTCATCGAGAAGGTTGGCGCAGGCCGGGGATCAGGCTAAAGATGATCATGAATTGGCAAAGATCGGCGGCTCCACAATGAGTACCGAGGCATGACCGGAACCGGAGGTGCGATCGGGCGGTCAGGACGGTGAGACTGACGACGGACTGCTGGACACGGAAACTTGTGCTGCTACGCTGCACGCACGTTGCAGCCGGAAGCGGCGTTGACCGCCGAGGAAATCGGGGCTTCGATGGGCAGAATGAGGGGCGCAACCCTGCCAACAAGACGTTGCAGGAGATCGCCCGCAGCAACATCGTTAGTCACAGCATGATCTCGAAGGTTGGTAGCATGACGGACAGGACAATATTGGGTTTGGTAAAATTCTTTTCAGAAGAAGAATATGCTGATCGATTTATTGGAGGGGAACTGCACCTAAAACGGCTGTCTTATTTTCAGAATATTGAGAGTGAGTGTGAAGACGGTCGGGCAGACGAAAACGAGGCTGTCGCAATGTGGTGGCAACCAAATGATATTCTGATAAAGCTGAGTGTTCCAAACCTGGGCTTAGAGACAGAGATAACTGAGAAAGACTTGGCAGCACCGATCTCTGTAGGCTCGGAGCGCCATAATAATTGGCACGTCTTTTGTATGTATGCAATTTACACAACTGGATACAAGTTTGTAAATGGGAAGATTGAGGGAGATGAGAACGACCTTCTCGAATTAAATAGGCAGATTGTTGTTGACGAACAATGCCTCAAGTTTGGCAAGTATGCGGTTTTTATTTCTGGTAGGCCGTTCCTTGAGCGCCTAAAGCAAGAGATGCACCGTAAAGGCTACCAGCACAAATGGAAGCTCGTAGAATATTACGACGATAGGGCATTCAATGGAGAAATTGAAGAACGAGAGATTCCATTCAGGAAGCAACTACGATTCAGGTATCAAAAAGAGTTTAGGATTTGTGTTGATACAAAGACAGTGGGTGATGCTGCTCTTACAATAAAACTGGGCGATATCAGTCATATATGCAAAAAAGTTGACTCATCGTGCCTTAAGGGTGAGTTGAAATTTTTGGAAGCCCCACCCGAAACAGACCACAACAAGCGGGTTTGACCGGTGGTGCGATGCGCCCCTCCGACTACCAGGAAGGCTGAGGATTATGGTGATTTTCTCGAAACTCATGTCAGTGATCAGAGGGAACGGGAGAGCAGAATCCGCAGCCACTCCTGGTAAGGCCGTGGAACCGGCCTACGGCATTCCGACCGTGAAGTTCGACCTCAGGCGGGTGACTGAGGCGGTCAAAACCGACCTTGCAAATAATATTAAAGAGATGAAGGAGTTTGATGAGTCTAATTTCTTCACAATCTACGACTTGGCTTTGCGATCTATTTTCAGAGGCGGTGATACGGCTACCCTATTTAACTCTATCATGGAATTGAACCTACCCGGTATGACAAGGCGGCGAGCCAGCGAGATTTCTCTTAGTCTGAACAACAAGGCTTCGGCACTGATGGAACGAAACCGGCAGGTGTCGGCTGGCATAAAATATGCTATTTGGGTTTACAGTGGAGCGCCATGCCACGTGAACCCTAAAAACCCTTCTGCCAACGATATTCGCCGGGATGCTACACACAGGGCGGCCAACGGCAAACGATACGATATCGCCAAAGGGATGCTCTTGAATGGCCGATTGACAGCGCCGGGGCAGGATGAAGGCTGCAAGTGCATCTCTCGTTCTATCATCCCAGGTTTGGATCAGTGAGACTGGCGCATAAGAGTTCTAACCCGCCGAACCTACAAGGAAGCCCTCAAACGCTTCACCCACGATCCGCTGCCGACCGTTATGAAGCGGCTGTTCCAACGATTTGGCGTACGGTCGGGAGGCCGAGGAGGGGGCGATGCGGTCGGTCGAGATAGCCACCAAGCTCGGATGTCGTTCCTTCTGACGGTTACGGAACATCAACATAGCGAGCATAGTAAACACCAGGGCCGTAAAAGGCAGACATGGCGTGTGCATCGCCCGATTCCTTTTGCGCATCAGCTTGCGTGGCTGCACGCCCGGGCGAACCATAACCGAAGCAGCATCCACCGACCAGTTGCCCTCTCATGTATTCGCCGTGGGCGCCGAGGACAGCTTTTACACTTGCGGGCTGGCGTTGCTGAGAAGGGTCAGGCTCAACCGCCCAAAAGGACACTTCCAGAATGTATCTGCCAGGATTTAGTTGGCCCGTGCCGTTGCCGAGTGGCCAGTCTGTCTGCCAAGCGGGACCAGCGATGAATTCACCGCTTTTCACTATAACCCCTCCCCCGACTGCGTCATCATGCCCAGAGCCGGTCGGGACTGTAACGGGTTCGCAATGGCCAAAGCAGGCGGGAAAGGGAGGCCAAAGCCTGACCCACAGTATCGTGCCATCAGGCAGATTAGTGGTCCCTTGGATCACGGGAGAAGCGCCGCCAGATACGGATGTGTTTATGGCAACGACAAACGGTTGAGGTTCATGCGCACGCTCATCGTCGGCGGTCTGGGCTGGCGCTGCCGAGGATGCAGCAGATGGCGGGTTGTTCCATCCAAGACGGTATTCAGACTCGGTTTTTCGCCGCACGTCCGGGGCTGCCAGTTTTTGCTGAGCAGCAAGACATCCAGCCGTCCATTCGACACTGGTTGCAGGACTGCCTGCTCCGCCGCATGGCCCTGGATTTGGCACGCTACGATGGCCTGCCCGGTACTCGGCACCAGTGCGATAGTCCCCCGTCTGTTTGCCGAACCAAGACTCCCAAGTCTGTCGGTCTGCCTGACCTTGCCTGAAGGCCACAGACGGCGGTGTTGAACCAGCGGGTACTTGCCGGATTGGAGGAGCAGGTGCTTGCGACTGTTGTGAGCCGGGTTGGCCATATGCGTACGGAACGACCTGACGCCAAGGGGCCGTACAAGCCCTGACATATGGATAATATGCGTGCGCTGGATCGCAATAGTACCAATATTCCGCTGCGGCTGCGGAGTGCGCTCCGAGGATCAGAAATAGGCCGAGCAGCAGTTGCTTCATCCCAACCGTCTCCATTCCGGCCCGCATCATTGCGAGCCTTTGTAGTGATGGCAACTCCCTCGGCGTCGGAGACCACCGCTCCTCCACTTAGGTCGGCAGCCCGAAGCGAAACCTAACCAGCCGGCTTCCACCGACCCAACGCCGCCTCATAGACCTGTTCACAAATCCCCCTCGTTGACGGTCGTTGAAAGCTGGCTTTCCACCGTGGAAACCACGGTCAGGCCGACCGTATCCAGAACCATCTGTTTTCGTTGACAGCCGATGGAACCATGACGATCGCCGGACCCCACGTCTGAACCGCCGCTCCGGTGCCGCGGCCAACCCATCCCAGCAATCCCAAAGCACCGGGACAAGGTGTAAATTCCTACCGCCTTTGACAATATTCCTCAACCCAGGGTATAATTCGGCGCTGCCTCTGCAACCAGACCGGAGCCCCCACCATGACCCCGCAGACCTCCGCCGCCGCACACCTCCCCCTCGATCCGGCCACCACCGACGAGACGCTCGCCACCATTTTCGGCGCCCAGCGGCCCGGCCCCGAACGCACCCCGGCGCAGCTTCAGACCCAGCGCGCGGCCGGCGTCGCGCTGATCACCGCGTTCCGCCCGCGCGACCCGGTCGAGGCCACCTACGCCGCCCGCGCCGCCGCCGCGCATTACGGCTCGATGGAATGCTTCCGCCGCGCCATGCTGCCCGACATACCCGACAACGCGGCAATCCGCTGGCACGGCAAGGCCGTGGCGCTGTCGCGGATGAACACCGAGATGGTCCGGGAGCTGCGGCAGTGCCAGGCGGAAACCCCGCGCGCACAGCCGCAGCCGGCGACCCGGGCGGCCATGCCCAAGCCGCCGGCCCCGGCCGCGGCGGCTCGACACACCGCTGCTCTCGCGGCGAAGCCGGTTGGCAGGCAAGACCCCATGTCCAGTGAGCGCGAGGCGGTCGCGGCGGCCGCCGCCGCCATCGCAACCCAGCTCGCCGCTGCCCTCGCGGCGACGCCGGCTGGCGGGCAGGCAGGCCCCCCGGGTCGGCGCCCGGTGGCAGGCCCTCGGGCAGTTGACCCGAGGGACCCCATGTCCAGTGAGCGCAAGTCGTTCACACCGGCCGCTTCCAGCATCATGACCGGGCCCGCCGCCACGTCCTTCCTGTCCGCCCCGCCGCCCCGCCAAAGCCTGCGTGCCGCGCTGCTCGGTTCCGCCGCCGACGTCGCCGCCATGCTCGCCGCGGCAAACGTGCAGGCAAGACCCCATGCCCAGTGAGAGCCAGGGTCCGCGTGAGAGCCAAGGTCCGCTCCGCAACGGCAACAAGCGTGGCGATCCGCATGCCGCCCCGCGGAGCGGCGGGCAGACCAAAGTCGTCCGTCATGTGCAGCGAAACGCTACCTGAACGCGGTCGCCGCCTGGGTGCCCAGCGTGCCGAATTTGTCCGAGATGGCACTGAGCCGCGCGTCCCACTCCTGGTTGATCGGCTGGCCCTCGATCAGGGCGTGGAACCGCACCATCATCATGATCAGGAACAGCGGCTTGATGAACGCGGCGCGCAGCGTGCCGGCGAGCAATGCGGCGATGACGATGGTGACGATGGCGCCGGCTTCGCGCACCGCGTGCGGCAGCAGCAGGGTGATCGCGGCGGCCGGCGCCAGCAGAACCAGCCACAGCAGCACGCTCAGCCCGCGTTCCAGGATGACGATCCAGATCGACGTCTGCAGGATCGGCTTGGCATTCTGGCAGTAATACACGATGCCTTCGCGCGCGCCGCGCCACGGGTCCTGGTCGTTGCGCGCCAGGTTGTACGACAGGATCACCTTGTCCAGGTAGCGCGTCGCGGCGCGCAGCACGATGTTGACGAGGTTCGCCAGGCTCTCCAGGCCGGGGATCGGCAGCAGCTCGCCGATCCAGTCCAAGGTGCGGTGGAACGCCTGCAGGATGCCGCGCACCAGCAGATTGAGGCCGTACAGCGCGTTCACCTGGCCGAACCGCTCGGTGACCACGCGCCTGCCGTAGGCGAGCTGCGATTCGTTGCCGTTGCCGACCTGGCCGTGCGTGATCAGGTCGGTGAGCACCGCCACGTGGCCGCAGGCCAGCAGATGCAGCAGGTAGCGCAGCACCGCGCCCCAGAACCAGCCGATGCCGATTACGCAGGCAATGAACCAGACGATGCCGAAGGCATTGGCGATATGGGCGCTGAACCAGGCGGCGCCGCCGAGGGTGACGACCAGCCAGATGATGCCGCCCAGCGAATAGGCCAGCAGGATGGCGCAGCGCGCCAGCGCGTAGGGCAGGCTTTGCAGCAGCAGGCCGATCGCGGTGGCCAGGCCGTGATCGCGCACCGCCAGCGGATAGGCGTGCCGTACCGCCGCTTGCGGCGGCGGGGGGGCGGACCAGGCACCGTTGCTGGGCACGCTGCCGGTTGTCTCCTCGGACGACATCTGCTCGGGACCTCCGCCGATGGGCGGCCGGGACGGCCGCGGTCATTGCTATCCAATCACAATTTGGGTTGCGTCGCATTGTCTATTTTGCCGCAGCGGTCGGCGCGATCGGGCGCGCGGCACGGAGCGGGCCGGCAGCCGCACCAATGCGCGGCGTCGCGGCTAGGCCGCGCCAATGCACGCCGTCGCGGCTAGGCCGCGCCAATGCACGCCGTCGCGGCTAGGCCGCGCCAATGCACGCCGTCGCGGCTAGCCCGCGCGCGGGTCGGGCACCGTGCCCGGGCGGGGATCGATCGGCAGGCGTTTGTCCAGGCCGGCCAGTTGCTCGAACAGCGCCGCGGCGCCCAGCGCGATCGCCTCGCCGCGGATCGGCGCGGTGATCTGCAGCCCCACCGGGCGGCCAAACCGATCGAAGCCGCACGGCACGGCGACCGCCGGGCAACTGGTCAGGGTGATCGCCGCGTTCAGCGTCGAGGCACCCATGTAGTTGGTCAGCTTCGCCCCATCCACGTAGTCGGGATGGCGCCGCTCGACGTCGAACGCCGGCGTCGCCGCGCTCGGCGTAATGAAAATGTCGAAGCGCGCGAACATCTCCGCCATGCGCCGGTAGAACGCGGCCCGCTCGCGCTCCGCCCAGGCGAGCCGGCTCGGCGTCTGCGCCAGGCCGAGCTCGGTGTTCCAGACGATGTCGGATTTCAGCGCCGCCCGATGGGTCTGCAACTGCTGCTCGCGGTCCACCACGAAATGCTGCGCGCGCAGCACCATGAACGCCTCCTCGATGGCGCCGAGATCGGGGGCGTACTGCTCGACCACGCAGCCCAGCGCCGCGAACCGGCGAACCGCCGCCTCGCAGATTTCCCGGGTTTCGCGATCGACGCGCAGCTTGCCGGCGTAGTCGGCGCTAAAGGCGATCCGCCGCGGCGGCCGCGCCTCGGCCACCGCGCGGGCGAACGGAACCGAAGGCGCATCGAAGGTCAGCGGGTCATGCGGGCACAGCCCCGCCATGCTGTCGAGGAACAGCGCCAGGTCGGGGATGTTGCGCGCCATCGGCCCCTGCACCGACAGCGGCGAGAACAGGTTGTCCGGCGTGCCCCGGGTGACCCGGCCGGGCGACGGCCGCAAGCCGACCACGGAACAATATGTTGCCGGGCGGCGCAACGACCCGCCATGGTCGGTGCCCTGCGCCAGCCACACCTCCCCGGTCGCCAACGCCACCGCCCCGCCCCCGGTGGAGCCGCCGCAGGTCAGCGCCGTGTTCCACGGGTTGCGCGTCTTGCCGAACACTTCGTTGAAGGTCGAGCCGCCGGCACCGAACTCCGGCGTGTTCGACTTGGCGATCACGATGCCGCCCTTGCGTTCGATCCGTTCCACAATCGGATGAGATTTGGTCGGCACATGGTCGCGGAAGATCGGCGAGCCATAGGTGGTGCGCACCCCGGCCACATCGGTCAGGTCCTTGATCGCCACCGGCAGGCCGGCGAGCCAGCCGGGCTCGTCCGCGGCTTCCCGCCCATCGCCCGCCATCAGCCGACGCGCCTGCGCCCGCGCCCGCTCGAGGCAAAGCGTCGGCAGCGCGTTCACCGCCGGCTCGACCGCGGCGATGCGCGCCGCCGCGGCCTCGATCATTTCGAGCGGCGAGATCTCGCCCCGGCGCAGCCGCGCCACCGCCTCGGTGGCACTCAGTCGGGTCAGCTCGTCGGTCATCGCAGCCTCCTGTCCCCCGGCATTCCAGTCCTGTTGGCCAAGGGCCGCAATGCTGCCGCGCGGCGCAAGTCTGGTCACCCGCCGGCATCCTCCGCTACAACCGCAGCGGGCCGTGCCATCGCGCGGGTCGCGGAATTGCCATATGCATAAACCTGCTGTCCTCGCCACCGCCGTCCTGCTGCTGCTGAGCGGTTGCACCATGGGTCCCGACTTCAGGTCGCCCGGCTGGTTGGCGCCGGGGGCCTGGAGCGGCGCGCCGGCCAAGCCGGTCGCCAGCGTGCCCGAGGTGGCGCCGATCGACCCGTCCTGGTGGAACCTGTTCCACGACGATGAGCTGACCGCGCTCGAGGCGCGGGTCGCCAGGCAAAACCTGGATGTGCAGGTGGCGACGATCCGCCTGGCCGAGTCGCGCGCCCAGCTCGGCATCGTCTCGGCGGACACGTATCCGACGCTGGAGTTGAACGCCTCCTACCAGCGCCAGAAGGGTTCCGACAACGGCGCCTTCGCCGGCCTTGCCGCGATCGCCGCCGGCACCGGGGGCAGCGGCGCGGCGGGCGCCACCGCCGGCGGGGTGCAGGGCAAGCTGCTGGGCTCCATCGACGTCTATCAATACGGCTTCGACTCGTCCTGGGAGCTCGACCTGTGGGGCAAGGTGCGCCGCTCGGTCGAGGCGGCCAATGCCAACGTGACCGCGAGCGCGGAGGCGCGGCGCGACACGCTGCTGACCTCGCTGGCCGAGGTGGCGCGCGACTACCTGCAACTGCGCGGCGTGCAGGCAAGGCTGGATATCGCGCGCGACAGCCTGAAGACCGCGCAACAAAGCCAGGTGCTGACCCGCCAGCGCGCCGAGGGCGGCGTGACGACCGACCTCGACGTCGCCAATGCCTCGGCGCAGGTGGCCACCTTCGCCTCGCAGATCCCGCCGCTTGAGCAGCAGGAACGCCAGCTGATCAACGCGCTCAGCCTGCTGCTGGGCCAACCGCCGCAGGCGCTGCAGACCGAGCTGGCGACGACGCGGCCGGTGCCGCCGGTGCCGCCGCGGATCCCGGTGGGGCTGCCGTCGGAACTCGCCCGCCGACGCCCCGACATCCGCCACGCCGAGGCGCAATTGCACGCGGTGACCGCAACGATCGGCGTGGCGGAGGCGAATTTCTATCCCTCGTTCACCCTGACCGGCAGCGTCGGCATGCAGTCGTTGCAGTGGTCGAATTTGTTCTCGCTCAATTCGCGCCTGTACGCGTTCGGTCCGTCGATCAACATTCCGATCTTCGAGGGCGGGCGGCTGAAGGCGACGCTGGCGCTGACCCAGGAGCAGCAGAAGGAGGCCGCGGTCGTCTACCAGAGCACCGTGCTGAACGCCTGGCACGAGGTGGACAACAGCCTGAGCGCCTATACCGCCGAGCAGCGCCGGCGCGACCAGTTGGCGGAGGCGGTGGCGCAGAACCGCCGCGCGGTGGCGCTGGCGCAAAGCCGCTACCAGCAGGGGGTGGCGGATTTCCTGCAGGTGCTGGACGCGCAGCGCAGCCTGTTCGCCACGCAGCAGGCGCTGGCCGAGAGCACGACGGCGGTCGATACGGACCTGGTGGCGATCTACAAGGCGCTGGGCGGCGGCTGGGAGAACGATTTCCCCGACCAGCAGGCGGTTGCCGCGAAGTAGGGCGCGGCGCAGTAGGGCGGAAAAGCGCAGCGCATTCCGCCATCTTTGCCGCCCACCGGCGCGCAGGGCTGAATCGCGACACGGGTGGCGGAATGCGCTGCGCTTTTCCGCCCTACACGGGCGGCCCGGCGTTCAGCGGCATCGGCCGGGCTATCCCGACCGGGCGCGCATCGATCGCGGCGTCGGCTCATCGCCGGCGGCCTCCAGCGACGCCCGGGCATACCAAATGATGGCAGCGCTATGGTTCCGCCCCCGTCCTGATGCATTCTGCACGCGCGGCGGCGCCGACCGGGATCGCCGGGGCAGCGCGACGCGCACCGCGCGCGCGCAGCCGCTCGCGATGCGCGGTATACAGCCCGCTGGCAATGATGATCGCCGCGCCCGCCAGGGTCCATTCGTCGGGCAGGTTGCCGAACACCAGCCAGCCGCCGAGCGTCGCCCAGATCAACTGCGAATAGGAAAACGGCGCCAGCACCGAGGCCGGCGCCAGCCGATGCGCCAGCACCACCAGCCATTGCCCGGCGGAGGCCAGCACGCCCACCACCAGCGCCAGCAGCAGGTGCGGCAGGCTCGGCCGCACCACCGCGAAGGGCAGCAGCACGCTCAGCACCACCGCCCCGACGCCGGCCGACCAGCACAGCGTCGTCGCCGAGCGCTCGGTGCTCGCCATCTTGCGGGTGATCACCAGGCCCAGCGCCCAGCAGGCCGAGGATGCGACACCGAACAGCGCCGCCGGCTGGAAGCCACCGGTGCCCGGCCGCGCCACGATCACCACGCCGAGCATGCCCGCCGCCGTGGCCGCCCAGCGGCGCAGGCCGACGACCTCGCCCAGGATGGGGATCGACAGCATCGTGATCAGCAGCGGCGAGATGAAGCTGATCGTGGCGGCCTGCGCGATCTGCATGCCGCGGATGCCGAACACGAACAGCACCGCGGAACCGGCCACGCACAGCCCGCGCAGCACCTGCAACGCCGGGCTGCGCGGCCACAGCGCGCGTATCCCCGACGGGCGCGCCAGCCAGCCGGCGAACAGCACGAAGATCATGTAACGGATCCAGGCGATCTCGATCACCGGCAGGCTCTCGGTGAGGAATTTCGCCATCGTGTCGGAGGCGGCAAACACCGTCGTCGCCAGCAGTGACAGCGCAATGCCCCGCAGCGGATTGTCGGCCTCGGGGGACGCAGCCTCCGCCATCAGGCGGTGATCAGGCGGGTCAACTCCGAGGGCATGCTCAGCATCGGGTAGTGGCCGGTGTCCAGCTCGAACCATTTGGCGCCCAGCCGCTCGGCGCTGCGCCGCTGATGCGCCACCGGCGGGTTGGCGCTCTGGCGGCACCAGATCACGCTGGCGGTCCAGGTTTCGTTCCAGAACCGCTCCAGCCGGACCGGCGCCTGCATGCAGGCGATCGGGTGCAGCGTGTAGCGCGCCAGCGCCCACTCGCGCGTGGCGGGATCGAGGCCGGCGAACAGCCGCCCGGCGGCGTCCTCGCGCGACGGGCCAACCGACAGCGCGGTGCTGACCGGGGTGGGACGGTTGCTGACGATCTCGCCGATCGTCTCGCCATCGAACAAGGCCAGCGCGTCGGCGAATACCACCCGGCCGATCCGCTCGCGCGCCAACTCGGCGGCGCGGCACAGCACGATGCCGCCGCTGCTGGTGCCGACCAGCACGACGTCGCGCAGGTCTTCGTAGAACAGCAGCGCGGCCAGCTCCGCGGCCTGGGTCTCGGTGGTGATGCCGGGGCGAAGCTGGTGCTGGCGTTCGGCGCAGCCATCCAACGTCGGCGCCAGCACGCGATGCCCGCCGGCGCGCAGCAATGCGGCCACGTCGCGCCAGATCCAGCCGCCCTGATAGGCCCCGTGGATCAGGACGTAGGTCGTTGCAGCCTGGCTCATGCTTTTCCTCCCTGGGTGGCGCGTGGCGCGGTACCGCCCGCGCGGTCGAAATATGGCGGGTTCGGCGGAACGGCCCGCCCGCGCCGGCGGGTGCCGTGCGGGGTGACGGCGATCGCGCGCGGGATCGGCTTGATCGCGGGGACAGCCACCGCGCGGGCGTAGCGCCGGCGAACGGCCTGCCCCGGCTGGCCAGCGGGTCGGCAAGCCACCGGGATGGCGGCGAGTTTCGTTGCATGGCCCGACCGCGTGACGGCCGGCACCGACGCCGTCCCGAGTGACCTGAAGGCCAGCGGCATCCCCCACTCCAAATTCATTCCCACCGGCAAGCCCGGCCAGCGTGCAGGTCCGACCGCCGGGCAGACTAGCCCGCATTTCGCGCACTGTCGCGGGATGCCGGTGCGGGCCATTGTCGCGCCCCGGGTGACCCGCGCGGCACGACAGGCCGCGGCATGCCGGCCGACGGTCCGCACGGCGGCGGTCCGTCTTTCGCGCCCGGGAAAACGGCGCCACACTGCCGCGGACGGCGTCGCATCGCGCCCACCGCCAGGAGAGCCCGCATGATCCGCAAATTCACCACCGTCTATCCCGGCCACGTCGATTTGCCCGACCGCGGCCAGGACGCGACGCCGGCCAACGAGCGGCGCTTCTCCAACGAGCACCTGGCCAGCGTGTTCGCCAAATCCGCAGCGGTGGCGCAACTGATGGATCGCACCGGCTGGGACACGCTGTGGCTGGCCGAGCATCACTTCCAGGTCGAGGGCTACGAGGTGATGCCGAACCTGCTGATGGCAGCGGTGCATTTGTGCCACCTGACCAGCCACCTCAAGATCGGCTGCGGCTTCAACATCGCGCCGATGTGGCATCCGCTGCGGCTGGCCGAGGATTACGCCTGCGCCGACATCATGACCAAGGGCCGCACCGTGTTCGGCGTCGGCCGCGGCTATCACACGCGCGAGGTGGAGACCTTCGGCGCGCCGATCCTGGACCAGGCGGCCAATCGCGAGCTGTTCGAGGAGCAGGTCGAGATCATCTTCAAGGCGTTCGACAACGAGCGGTTCTCGCACCGCGGCAAGCACTACACGCTGCCGCCCGAGGTGCCGTATCGCGGCTATACGCTGCAGGAGCTGACGCTGGTGCCGCGGCCGATCCACCGTCCGGTGGAGACCTGGCAGCCGGTGGTCAGCGCCAGCCCGCGCGGGCTGGACTTCATGGTCAGGCACGGCATCAAGGGCGCGGTGGGCGGCGGCGCCGCGACGCTGCAGCAGGGGCCGATCACCGCCTATCGCGACGCGGCGGCGCGCGCCGGGCACGACCTGCAGCTCGGCGAGAATTTGATGATCGGCATCTTCTTCCATCTGGCGGACTCCAAGGCCACGGCGCTGCGCGAAATCACCCCGCTGTACGAGGAGCATGCCAAGATGTTCGCGCCGCTGGGCTTCCTGCCCGGGGTGACGGCGGCGCAGGTCGCGGCGATCGGACGACGCGGCGGGTGGGCCGCCGCCGGCGTTCCGGGCGTCGAGCACTACATGGAGATGGGCGCCTGGTTCGCCGGCACGCCGGAGGAGCTGGTGGCGTATCTGAAGCAGCTCGAGGCCCGCTATCCGGGGATGGAGCACATCAACCTGAGCACACCGATGGGCACGCCGCAGGCGATGATGCTGGAACAGTTCCAATGGGTGTCGGAAGCGGTGATGCCGCATTTCCTCGGACGGTAACTCCGCTTTCTGCGACTGCGGAAAATCCAGATCAACGGCATGGACACCGGCCCGACGGCAGGCGGCGCCGACCGCCTGCGCGGCGGGTGGATCGGCTGGCCCGGGGTCTGGCGTCGCTGCGAATTCGTTATGGGGTTGCCGGCGAAACACCGGGCACCCTGGCCCGGGCCTCCGGCCCGCCGGTGCTTGCCGGTCCCGGCCAACAAGCGCTAGGCTGCGCGATAATAACAAGGGTGCAACCGAACGACGAACCGTCGGACACCCGGCACGGCAAAGGAAACGAGCAATGACAAAACTGGCACGCCGCACGCTGATCGGGTCACTCGGGGCCGCGGCGGCGGCAACCGTCGTGCGGCCGCGCCCGGCGCGCGCCGCCGGCACCGTGGTGATGTGGTGGAACCAGGGCTTCTACCAGTCCGAGAACCAGGCGGTGCTGGACATTGTCGCCGAGTGGGAGAAGGCGACCGGCAACAAGGTGCAGCTCACCTTCCTACCGGTGGCCGACGTCACCGCCAAGATCGTCTCCGGCATGACCATGGGCGACGTGCCCGACCTGATCTATTCCGATACCGGGCAGAACCTGATCGTCCCGCAGGCGGCATGGAACGACAAGCTGGTCGACGTCTCCGACGTGGTGGCGACACAACAGGGCGAGTTCGTGCAGTCGGCGCTGGACAGCGCGCATTTCCACAACAACGTGTTGAAGAAGCGCAGCTACTATGGCGTGCCGGTGAAAGGCGCCACGCTGATGGAGGAGGTGTGGCGGCCGATGATCGAGGAGGTCGGCTACAAGGATGCCGACATCCCGAAGACGCAGGATGCGTATTTCGACTTCTTCCAGGACGTGCAGAAGAAGCTGCGCGCCAAGGGCAAGCGGGTCTACGGCCTGGGTTACTCGATGGCGACCAAGGAAGCCGACAGCGGCAACCTGTTCCACTCGTTCCTGGAGGCCTATGGCGGCGACGGGATCGTCTCGCTCGACGGCCGACTGCAGGTTGATGATCCCAAGGTGCGCAAGGCGGCGATCACCGCGCTGGAGCGGCTGACCACGCCGTTCAAGCAGGGCTATGTGCCGCCGGGCGCGATCAACTGGGGCGACGTGGACAACAACAACGCCTTCTATGCGAAACAGATCGTGATGACGCCGAACAACACGATCTCGATCGCGGTGGCGCAGATGGAGAAGCACGACCAGGTACTACAAGGAGATCATCACCCAGGGCGTACCGAACGCGAATGACGGCTCCCCGGTGCCCAGCCTGCTTGCCGTGCCGCTGTGCTTCATCGTCAAGGGTGCCAAGAACGTCGATGGTGCCAAGGCGTTCCTGAAATACTTCATCGAGCCGGCACGGCTGAACAACTACCTGAAGCAGGCGCGCGGGCGCTGGACGCCGGTGATGCCGTCGGTGATCAAGTCCGACCCGTGGTGGATGGACCCGTCCGATCCGCACCGCCCCGTCGCGGTGCGCCAGGCGCTGATCACGCCGACGGTATCGTGGTTCCAGATGCGCAACCCGGCCTACGCCGAGGTCAATGCCACACAGGTCTGGGCGCAGGCGGAGGCCGACATCACGCAGGGCGGCATGACCCCGGAGCAGGCGACCGACAAGGCGTTCAAGCAGATTACGGCGATCTTCGCGAAGTATCCGGTGACGTAGCCTGGGGTTCGCCCGACGATCCGGCCGAGGCGGCAGCGGGATCATGCCCGGCATTCCGCCGCGGGACGTGCGCCGCGGCAGGCTCGTGCGGCGGACGGAGCCGGAGCCGCCAGTTGTCGGATGCTGCCGCCGGGACGGCGGCAGGGGCACGCTCCTGCCGGCGTGCCGCCTGCACAATAGACGCCGTGAGGCCCGGGATCGTTTTGGTCCCGGGCAGGCCCACGCAAGCCAGACCAGGATGGCGCAATGGCTGCCCGCATCATGCTTTACGTCGTTGCCAGCTGGCTCATCGCGGCCCACTTCCTGCGCACCGGCAACCTGTTGCTGACCACGTTGTGTCTGCTGACGCCGTTGCTGTTTTGCGTGCGCCGGCGCTGGAGCGTGCTCCTGCTGCAATGGCTGGCCTATCTGGCCGCCATCATCTGGCTTGGCACGGCCTGGCAAATCGTGGCCGTGCGTTGGTCCTTGGGACAGAATTGGCGGCTCGCCGCCGCCATCCTGGGCACCGTCGCCGCCGTCAGCGTGCTGGCTGGCCTCGTTCTGCGCGGCGCGGCCTTGCAGGCGCGCTATCCGGTCGATGAATGACGGGGGAAGGACGACGCCCGTCGATGAGGTGCCAGACGGCGAGCACGGGATGGCGCCACAGCATGCGCGGGCCGGCCCAGCCCATCACCTGCCTGACGCGCTCACGCATGCTGGGCTTGTAGCAATGCACGGTGCAATTGACGCAGGTCGGCTTGGCCTCGCCGAACAGGCAGCGCTCCAGGCGCCGGCGCGCATAGTCGCGCAGCTCGATGCAGTCGCGGCACAGCGGCGCGCCCTTGGCGCCGTGATGGGCGCGGCAATACATCCGCAGCATGGCGACGATGGTGTTGAACTCGCGCGCGCGGCGGCGAAACGCCGCCGTCTCGGCGGGAGCCGGACCCGGCCTGGTCATGCTTGCGCGCCGTCGATCACGATGCTGCCGAGGGTGATCATAAAGCTGAGCTCGATCGCCATTTGCAACTCGACGCTCAGCCTGCCCGGACGATCGCCGAACGGGTGAGCAGCATGGGGCCGTACCGCCCAACAAACAGCCCGAACGCGGCGATCCAGCACAGCGCGGCAACCAGCAGGCCATGGAACGCCATCGCCGACGGCCAGGCCGCCACGACCCGCAGGACGCCCGCCGCCGTCACGAGCCCATAGATCGCCAGCGTGACGCCATCGGCGTGCAGGCCTCGCCCGGTATGGCCCAGCGTGGCGCGGGTCATCACCGCCAGCAGCATGGTGCCGAATGCGCCGACGGTCAGCGCGTGCACGGCGGCGGCGAACGGGATCGCCGGCGACAGCAGCGACAGCCCGAGCAACGCGACGCCCGCGACCAGCCACAGGTAGCCGAGATGCAGCACGCTCAGCAGCGGTTCGGTCAGGGTGGCGGCACCGCGCCAGCGGACCAGGCGCGCCAGATTGGCCGCGGCGCCCAGCAGCAGCAGCACGCCGACCCATGGCGCATCCGGCCGCAAGCTCCAGACCAGCAGGCTGGCGTGCAGCGTGCCGAGCGCGAGGCGGTCGATCGGTCCGACCGGTGCCGGCAAACTGGTCGCGCCGCGCGCGGTCAGCCAGTTGCGGGTGAAGGCCGGAATGATCCGCCCGCCGATCACCGAGATCAGCACCAGCACCGTGGCGATGCCCAGCCGCAAGCCAAGCCCCGGCGGCACCGCCGCGCCGAGCGCCTCCAGGTGCATCAGCAGATTGGCCGCGCCGAGCACCGCCAGCGGCAACAGCAGCGGATAGTTGCGCCGGTTGCCGGCCGCGATCAGCTCGCGCGCCACGACCAGCGCCAGGGCAAGCGGAAACAGCAGGTCGGCGACCGGCGCGGCCCAGGCCGGCAGCCAAGCGGAGACCAGGCAGGCGGCCCGGCCCAGCGCCCAGGCCGCCACCAACAGGGCGAGCCGGACCCCGGCGATCGGTGCGCGCCCGGTCCAGTTCGGGATCGCGGTGAGCAGGAAGCCGGCGACGCCGGCCATGACGAAGCCGAACAGCATCTCGTGGATGTGCCAACTCAGCGGATCGAACCGGCTGGGCAGGTGCAGCGCCCCGCTCAGCATGCCGATCCCCAGCGCCAGGGCGATCGCCGACCAGAGCGCGGCGGCCAGGAAGAACGGCCGGAAACCGCCGCTGAACGCCGCCGGGGTCATTGCACCAGCGGCGTGGCGGCAGCCTGCAGATCGATCCCCTCGACCCGCGCCCGTCCGGCGAGCAGGCGCAGATACTGGTGCACGGCGCGCTGCCAGGCCTGCGTCGCCAGGTGCCGCGCGACCGTTTCGGCAACCGCTGCATAGGGTAGGTCGCTGCCCGGGGCGCGGCGTTCCAGCCGCAGCACGTGCGCACCGTAGCGCGACATGATCGGTACCGGACAGACCTGGCCCTCCTCCAGCGCCATGATGAAGGTTTCGAGCTCCGGTACCAGGTCGCCGCGGCTGAGCTGGCCCAGCCGCCCGCCGTTTGCCGCCGAGGGGCAGGCCGAGTGCGCGCGTGCCAACGCGGCAAACCGCCGTTGTGCGTCCCCTGGTGCGTCACGTCGGGCATCCCCGGGTGCGTCCCCTGGTGCACCCCCGGGCGCGCCCCCGGGTGCAGCGTCGCGCAACGTCGCCAGCACCGCCTCGGCCGCCGCCTTGGCGCGAGCGCGTGCCGCGGCGTCCTCGGGCGCCGCGGGGAACAGGATATGCGCCGCCTCGTAAACATCGGGGCTGCGGAAGCGGGCGCGGTTGGCGGCGTGGTAGCGCCGGCAGGCGGCATCATCGGGTTCCGGCACGCGCAACTCGCGGGCCAGCAGCGCGCGGACCAGCGCCTCGTCCTCACCCTCGTCGGCGTAAGGTGCTTCGGGCTGCACGCCCAGCCGCGCCGCCTCGTCGCGCAGCAGCGCGCGGATCGCCAACGCGGTCGCGGCCTGCTGCCACGCCTGTTCGCGGGTCGGCGCGGGATGGAACTGCATCTCCGCGGCGATCGCCTGCTCGCTGATCGGCGCGCCGTTGATGCGGATCGCGGCCATCACCGTCCGCGCAGCGCCCCGGCCCCGCCGCGGCGGCGCACGATCTGGTAGCGCCGCCCGACATAGCCCACCGGCACCGACCAGATGTGCACCAGGCGGGAGAACGGGAACACCAGGAAGATGGTCATCCCAAGCAGGATGTGCAGCTTGTAGACCAGCGGCACGTCGACGATCAGCGCGGCCGCGTCGGGCCGCAGCGTCACCAGGTGCTGGGCCCAGCCGGAAAGCTTCAGCATCTCGGCGCCATCGAGGTGCTGGGCCGAAACCAGGATGGTCGACAGGCCGAGCAGCAATTGCGCGTAGAGCATCAGCAGAATGACGATGTCCATCGCGCTGGAGGTGGCGCGGATGCGCGGATCGGTGAGCCGGCGATACAGCAGCAGGCTCAGCCCGAGGAAACACACCAGGCCGAACACGCCGCCGACGACCATCGCCAGAAGCTGATGCGCCGCCGGGGAGAGGCCGATCCCGCTGACGATCGCGTCCGGCATCAGCAGCCCGACGAAATGCCCGGCCAGGATCATCAGCACGCCGACGTGGAAACAATTGCTGCCGACCACCAACAGCCGCCGGCGCAGCAATTGCGAGGAGCCGGAGCGCCAGGTGTACTGCTCGCGGTCGAAGCGCAGCAGGCTGCCGAGCAGGAAGACGCTGATCGCCACATAGGGATAAATGCCGAACAACAGCGTATTGAGTGCGTGCACCATCGTGCTATCTCCCGCAGGCGGTGGCGGCAGCCAGGTCGTTCACCGCGGCCCCGGCGTTGAAGCGCACCGCCTCCTCCTCCCACTCGGCATCCAGCGCCGCGGGGCTGTCGGCGGCGGGATCCAGCGTGCCCAGCGCCTCGCGCACCGCGTCGGGGCGCGGCGGGCGCGCGGCCAGCGCTTCGACGGCGCGCAGCACCGCGGCGTAACCGCTCTGGCGGGCTTCGAGTTTCGTTGCCAGGGCGGCGATCACGTGCGCTGCCTCGGCGAGCATCGAGCGCGCGGCACGCTCCGGCAGTTGCGCCAGGAATTCCAGATAGAGCGGCAGGTAGTCGGGCAGCTCGCGGGCGGAGATCTCCAGCCCGTGCAAGGCGTAGAGCGTGGCCAGCCGCACCATCGCCTGGCCGCGGTCGCGCGACTCGCCGTGGACGTGTTCATAAAGATGCAGCGACAGCGAGCGGTTGCGGTCGAACAGCGCAACGTAGCGTTCCTCGGCGTCCAGCAGCGGCAGCGCGCGCAATTCGACGATGAACCGCTCGACCGCGGCGCAGCGGTCCGCCGCCAGCAGGGGATCGGCGCGCAGCACCTCGCTCACCTCGTCCAGCGCCGCCATCGTCTCGGCGCTGGGATAGCACAGCAGCGCCGACAGGGCGCGCAGCGATTGCATGCTCATGCCTCCACCTTGGCCTTCATGCCGTGCGGGTGCGCCGGCTTGCCGAACAGCCCGGCCTCGCTGCTGCCGGGGGAGCAGCCGTTGCCGAACGAGAAGCCGCAGGCGCCGCGCAGGTCGTAGGCGTTCTCGGCATATTCGCGATGCGTCGTGGGGATGACGAAGCGGTCCTCGTAGGCCGCCAGCGCCAGGATGCGGTACATCTCCTCGACCGTGGCGCGATCCAGGTTGACCTGCGCCAGCACCTCGGTCGCCTCCACGCCGTCGACGTGGCGCGCGCGCATGTAGGCGCGCATCGCCAGCAGCCGTTCCAGCGCGAAGCGGACCGGGTATTCCTCGCCGGCGGTCAGCAGGTTGGCCAGGTAGCGCAGCGGGATGCGCAGCTTGCCCACATCGGGAATGGCACCATTGACGCCGAGCTCGCCGGCCTCCGCCTTGGCCTGGATCGGCGACAGCGGCGGCACGTACCACACCATCGGCAGGGTGCGGTACTCGGGATGCAGCGGGAAGGCGATCTTCCACTCGATCGCCATCTTGTAGACCGGCGAGCGGCGGGCCGCCTCCAGCCAGGCCTCCGGCACGCCGTCGTGCCGCGCGTTGGCGATCACCACCGGATCGTTCGGATCGAGGAAGATGTCGAGTTGCGCGCGATACAGGTCGCGTTCATCCGCCCTGGCAGCGGCTTCCTCGATGCGATCGGCGTCGTACAGCATCACGCCGAGATAGCGGATGCGCCCGACGCAGGTCTCCGAGCACACCGTCGGCTGGCCGGCCTCGATGCGCGGATAGCAGAACACGCATTTCTCCGCCTTGCCGCTTTCCCAGTTGTAGTAGATCTTCTTGTAGGGACAGGCGGAGACGCACATCCGCCAGCCGCGGCACTTGTCCTGGTCGATCAGCACGATGCCGTCTTCCTCGCGCTTGTAGATCGAGCCGGACGGGCAGGCGGCGACGCAGGCCGGGTTGAGGCAGTGCTCGCACAGCCGCGGCAAATACATCATGAAGGTATTCTCGAACTCGCCGTAGATCGCCTTTTCCACGGCCTCGAAGTTGGCGTCCTTGCTGCGCTTGGCGAATTCGCCGCCAAGGATTTCTTCCCAGTTCGGCCCCCATTCGATCTTCTCGATGCGCTCGCCGCTGATCACCGAGCGCGGGCGCGCGGTGGGCGCCGTCCGGCTTTCCGGCGCGCTGTGCAGGTGCTGGTAGTCGAACGTATAGGGTTCGTAATAGTCGTCGATCTGCGGCAGGTCCGGATTGGCGAAGATCTTGGCCAGGACGCGGAATTTGCCACCGAGCCGAGGTTCCAGCCGGCCGTTGGCTCGGCGCACCCAGCCGCCCTGCCAGCGCTTCTGGTTCTCCCACTCCTTCGGGTAGCCGATGCCGGGCTTGGTCTCGACATTGTTGAACCAGGCGTATTCGACGCCGTCGCGATTGGTCCACACATTCTTGCAGGTGACCGAGCAGGTGTGACAGCCGATGCACTTGTCGAGGTTCAGCACCATGGCGATCTGCGCACGGATTTTCATGGCCCTGCCCTCCCTAGTCCGCCGCCAGCGTCGCGTCGCGCGGGCCTTCCAGCCAGTCGACCCGTTCCATCTTGCGCAGCACGACGAATTCGTCGCGGTTGGACCCCACCGTGCCGTAATAGTTCAGGCCGTACGACAGTTGCGCATAGCCGCCGATCATGTGCGTCGGCTTCAGCGTCGTCCGAGTCACCGAATTGTGGATGCCGCCGCGCTTGCCGGTGATCTCGCTGCCCGGCACGTTCACGATCTTCTCCTGCGCGTGGTACATCATGCACATGCCCGCGGGCACCCGCTGGCTGACCACCGCGCGCGCGGTCAGCGCGCCGTTGGCGTTGAACAGCTCGATCCAGTCATTGTCCTCGATGCCGGCCTCCCTGGCGTCGGCCTCGCTGATCCACACCACCGGGCCGCCGCGGTTCAGCGTCAGCATCAGCAGATTGTCGCTGTAGGTGCTGTGGATGCCCCATTTCTGGTGCGGCGTGATGAAGTTCAGCGTGACCGACCGACGCCCGGCCGCCAGGTGCTGCACCGGCGCGATGGTTCTTGTGTCGATCGGCGGCTTGTAGGCGCACAGCGCCTCGCCGAAGGCGCGCATCCAGGCATGGTCCTGGTAGAACTGCTGCCGGCCGGTGAGCGTGCGCCAGGGGATCAGCTCGTGCACGTTGGTGTAGCCGGCGTTGTAGCTGACATGCTCGCTCTCCACCCCGCTCCAGGTCGGCGAGGTAGATGATCTTCCGCGGCTGCGCCTGCAGGTCGCGGAAGCGGATCTTGTCGTCCGCGCGCGGCAGGGCGAGATGCTGGTGCTCGCCGCCCGGTCTGTTTCTCCAGCGCCGCCCAGGCCTTCACCGCGACCTCGCCATTGGTCTCGGGCGCCAGCGACAGAATGACCTCCGCGGCATCGATGTCGGTGTCGATGCGCGGCCGGCCCGCTTCGTTCACCCCGTTCAGCAAGCCGAGCTGCTCGACCTCGTGCCCGGTGTTCCAGCCGATGCCCTTGCCGCCGTTGCCGAGCTTTTCCATCAGCGGCCCGAGCGAGGTGAACCGGTCGTAGGTCGCGGCGTAGTCGCGTTCGACCACGGTCACCGCCGGCATCGTCTTGCCGGGGATCGGCTGGAGATCCATCGCGCTTCCAGTCCTGCGACCGCGAACGGCTGCGCCAGTTCCGCCGGCGTATCGTGCATCATCGGCGTCAACACCACGTCGCGCTCGACGCCGAGCTGACCCGGCGCCAGCTCGGAGAACCGTTTCGCGATCGCCTTGTAGATCTCCCAATCCGAGCGCGATTCCCACACCGGGTCCACCGCCGCCGACAGCGGATGGATGAACGGATGCATGTCGGAGGTGTTCAGGTCGTGCTTCTCGTACCAGGTGGCGGTCGGCAGCACGATGTCGGAATAGAGGCAGGTGGTGGACATGCGGAAGTCCAGCGTCACCAGCAGATCGAGTTTTCCCTGCGCCGCGTCGCGCCAGCGCACCTCCTCCGGCTTCGCGCCCCCCTCTGCACCCAGGTCCTTGCCGAGCACGCCGTGCTCGGTGCCAAGCAGGTATTTCAGGAAATACTCGTGCCCCTTGCCCGAGGCGCCGAGCAGATTGGACCGCCAGACGAACATGTTGCGCGGGAAGTTCTCGGCCGCGTCGGGGTCCTCGGCGGAGAAATGCAGCGCGCCCGATTGCAGCGCGCCGGCGACGTAGGCGGGCACCGTCTGCCCCGCCGCCTCCGCCGCGGCGGCGATGCCGAGCGGGTTGGTCGCCAGTTGCGGCGCCGAGGGCAGCCAGCCCATCCGCTCGGCCTTCACATTGCAGTCGATCAGCGTGCGCGGCAGTGTGGTGGGGTCGGCCAGCGGCGAGGCGATCTCGGCGACACCGAGCTTTTCGTAGCGCCACTGCGAGGTGTGATTGTAGAAGAAACTGGTCGCGTTCATCTGCCGCGGCGGGCGGTGCCAGTCCAGCGCGAAGGCCAGCGCGGTCCAGCCGGTCTGCGGGCGCAGCTTCTCCTGCCCGACATAGTGCGCCCAGCCGCCGCCGGACTGGCCGACGCAGCCGCACATCATCAACAGGTTGATGATGCCGCGGTAGATCATGTCCATGTGGTACCAGTGGTTCAGCCCGGCCCCCAGGATCACCATGGATTTGCCCTGGGTCTTCTCGGCATTCTCGGCGAACTGCCGCGCCACGGTGATGATCTGCGCGCGCGGCACGCCGGTGATGTGTTCGGCCCAGGCCGGCGTGTAGGGCACGTCGTCGTCGTAGCTGCCGGCGACATTGTCGCCGCCGAAGCCGCGATCGATGCCGTGGTTGGCGGCCAACAGGTCGAACACCGTCGCCACCGCCACCTCGCCGGCGAGGGTTTGCACGCGGCGCACCGGCACGTTGCGCGCCAGCACGTCGTCATGCGCGGTGGGGCGGAACGCAGCCGGTGCCCGGCCGCCGAAATAGGGGAACGCCACCGGAACGACTTCGTCGTGCCGATCGGCCAAGGTCAGCGCCAGCGACGCCGCGGCGCCGGCGCGCGCGTCGCGCGGCTCCAGGTTCCACTTGCCGGCGTCACCCCAACGGAAGCCGATCGCGCCGTTCGGCACCACCACCGTGCCATCGGCCTGATCGAAACCGAGCGTCTTCCACTCGGCCTGCTTCGCCTGGTCCAGCGCGCCGTCCAGATCGGCGGCGCGCAGGAAGCGGCCGGGCACGTACTGCCCGTCGCGCGGCTCCAGCATCACCAGCATCGGCATGTCGGTCAGCCGCCGGCAATAATCGGTGAAGTACGGGGTCTGCCGGTCGAGGTGGAATTCCTTCAGCACCACATGCGTCATCGCCAGCGCCAGCGCCGCGTCGGTGCCCTGTTTCGGATGCAGCCAGAGGTCGGAGAACTTCGCGGCCTCGGAATAATCCGGGCAGATCACCACCGATTTGGTCCCCTTGTAGCGGGCCTCGGTGTAGAAATGCGCGTCCGGCGTGCGCGTCTGCGGCACGTTGGAGCCCCACAGCAGCAGGAAGGTCGAATTGAACCAGTCGGCGCTCTCCGGCACGTCGGTCTGCTCGCCCCAGGTCTGCGGGCTGGCCGGCGGCAGGTCGCAGTACCAGTCGTAGAAGCTCAGCGTGACGCCGCCGAGCAGCGACAGATAGCGGCTGCCGGCGGCAAAGGAGACCATCGACATCGCCGGGATCGGCGAGAAGCCGATCACACGGTCGGGACCCCAGCGCTTGATGGTGTGGATGTTGGCGGCGGCGATGATCTCCTCCGCCTCCTGCCAGCTTGCGCGGACGAAGCCGCCGAGCCCGCGCACCTGCTTGTAGCTGCGCGACTTCGTTGCGTCCTCGACGATCGAGGCCCAGGCCGCCACCGGCGCCATGGTGGCGCGCGCGGCGCGGTACAGCTCCAGCAGCCGGCGGCGGATCAGCGGGTATTTCAGCCGGTTGGCGCTGTAGAGATACCAGGAATAGCTGGCCCCGCGGGCGCAACCGCGTGGTTCATGGTTCGGCAGGTCGGGCCGGGTGCGCGGATAGTCGGTCTGCTGCGTCTCCCAGGTGACGATGCCGCCCTTGACGTAGACCTTCCAACTGCACGAACCGGTGCAGTTCACGCCATGCGTGGAGCGCACGATCTTGTCGTGCTGCCAGCGCGCGCGGTACGCCTCCTCCCACCGCCGGTCCTCGTTGGTCACCACACCGTGCCGGCCGGAGAACGTGTCGACGGTCTTGCGGAAAAAGGTCAGGCGGTCGAGGAAATGGCTCATCTTGCTGCCTGTGCGATCGGATGCGTCAGCTTGCGACAACGTGGCGGGTGCGGATGAAGGCCGCCGAGACCAGGATCGCCGCCACCGCCAGCACGACGTAGACGAAGAACCCGCCGGCATAGCCGCGGTCGCCCAGCGCGCCGGCGAACAGGCCGAGCACCGGCGGGATCACGAAGCCGCCGAGCGCGCCGAGCCCGCCGACCAGGCCGGAGGCACCGCCGACCGCGTGCGGCACATATTTCGGTACCATTTTGAACACGGCGGCGTTGCCCAGGCCCATGCCGACCGCGATCGCCAGCTCGCCCGCCAGGCTGATCGCGAAATCGACCGACACCGTCAGCAACCCCGCGCCGATCAGCACGATGGCGAAGGCGATGGCGGCCAGTCGTTCGCCGCCGAACCGCTCGGACCAGCGGCCGCCCTGCACGCGGGTCACCGCCGCCAGCAGCGAGAAGCCGACGCCGCCGAGCATGCCGGCGGTGCGGATGTCCACGTGGTACAGGTTGACCCAGTAGGTCGGGAACCAGGCGGTCAGTGCCAGGAAGCCACCGAAGGAGACGAAGTACAGGAACACCAGGCCCCAGGTGCGGGTCTCATCGGCCGCCATCAGCAGCGCACCCCAGACGGACTCGCGCGGGAACAGTTCCTGGCCGCACCGCTTTGCCACCTCGCGCGCCTCCTCGGGATCGACGTCGCGCGCGCGCAACTGGAAATAATACGCATCACGCGCCAGCCAGCCGTAGATCGCCGTGCCGAACAGCAGGAAGGCGAGCCAGGCGAGATAGGAGCCGGCCAGTCCCAGCGCGCCGATGGCAAACGGCAGGATCAGGGTGAACAGGCCGGGGGCGAGGTTGCCGATGCCGCCATAGGCGCCCAGCGCGGCGCCCTGCTGGCGTTGCGGATACCAATAGGACACCTGCGGGATGCCGACCGAGAACGAGGCGACGCCGCAGCCGCTCATGAAGCCGAACAGCAGGATCACCGGGTAGAGCGCCGGGGTGATGTTCGGCACGGTGACCAGGATGAACACCAAGCCCCACATGCCGACGATGGAGGCGCCGAACAGCGTCAGCATCGGCAGGCGCCCGCCGACCTTGTCCACCCAGGCGCCGAACGGGATGCGCAGCAAGGAGCCGGTGAGCTGCGGCGCGGCGACCAGCAGACCGACCAGGAAGGGCGACAGGTGCATCGACTGCTGGAAGGCGTGCGCCGCCGGCCCGTACAGCGACACCGCGGCGAAGCCGATGAAGAAGCCCCAGGTACCCATGATCAGGCCTTGGCGCGGCGTGCCCGCCAACCCCGCCAGCGCGACCTCTTCGAGATGCTGGGCCGGTCCTGCCCCCTGTGGCATTGTCTTCTCCATGGTACACACTCCCGCTCGGCCACCAATCGGCTCGCCGCTGGACATGTCTCATGAAGCTGTCGTAGGCGGGCGGCGTTGACGCAGATCAAGTTATTGAAAAAATGTGCGGAATTTGATATTTGTCAAAATTACCGATCGACTTCGGGCCGCGCCGGTCAAACGCACGCGACGCGGGCGGATGCTTGTGCGATACTGGGAGCGCCCACGCCGTGACCGACACTCCCGAACCGGCGGCCGCACGATGAAGCCAGGCTTGGCCACGTTGCGCGCGGTGCCGATGTTCGCATGCCTCGATGCGGAGCTGCTTGGCCGGATCGACGCCATCGCCACGCTGGTCGAGGTCGCGCCGGGCACCGAGCTGTGCCAGCAGGCCGCGATCCCCAAGCGGCTGCATATCCTGCTCGACGGCCAAGTGGCGCTGAGCGGGACGGCGCCCGACGGCACCTCGGCCGTGGTGGAGGTTGTCCACCCGCAAGCCCACTTCGTGCTGGCGGCGGTGCTGACGGAGGGGCCCTACCTGATGAGCGCGCACAGCGTCACCCCGTCGCGGCTGCTGCTGCTCGAGGCCGTGGCGCTGCGCGCCCTGCTGCGGCAGGCGCCGCCGCTGGCGCTGGCCCTGCTGCACGCCGAGGCGCAGGATTTCCGCGCCATGGTGCGCCAGGTGCGCGACCTGAAGCTGCGCTCGGCGGCGCAGCGGCTCGGCTGCTACCTGCTGGCCCTGGTGGCGGATCCGGCGGCGCAGACGGCCGAGCTGCGGCTGCCGTTCGACAAGGGGCTGCTGGCGGCCCGGCTGGGCTGCCGGCAGGAAAACCTGTCCCGCGCCTTCGCCACCCTGCGCGAGCAGGAGGTGGAGACGCACGGGGCCCGCGTGCTGCTGCACGACATCGCGCGGCTACGGGAGTTCGCCGTGCCGGACGACCTGGCGGACCCGCTCACGACGCCGGCGCTGCCCTGACGCCGCCGGTCGGCACCGCGGCCGTGCCAGTGGTCGCCATCCGATATCGGGGCGCACCGCACAACCGCGGGATCGGCGCGGTTATCCGACCGGCGGAAGGATTGACCGATCGGCGCCGCGCGTCCGTCATGCCGGTCGCAGGCCCGGTATCGACGCCTTTGCTTGCCGCACGAAGACAAGTCGTGGCTGCCGGCCCCCGGCCTTCGCCAGGGGCAGGCTCCGCCTGTCCTCGGGCCGGCCTGCGGCCGGACCCGGGGGCCGGCATGACGTGGGCGCGGCGCCGAAGGGTCGATCGTTCGGACGCCTGGTCTTATTCGACCACCACCTCGGTCAGCCCCGCCGCCAACCCGCGCCGCAAATCGCCGAGCGCCAACGCCACGCACCCGTCGGTCGGCGCATAATCGGCCGTCGCGACGTGCAGGAAGATCGCCGAGCCCCGGCCGCGCACCACCGGCGCATCGTTCCATCCCAGCACGCCGATCAGGTTGTAGAGCGCATCCGCCCGCCATAACGCCTCGCACCGCCCGGCATGCGGCAGGCGCACCATCCGGTTGTAGTCGGCATGCGCCGGGTCGTCGCACCAGCCGTCATCCGGCGCCAGCGGCTCGCTCGGCACGGCGCAGGCGGGCGGCCTGCCGCGGTCGGCGCGATACAGCACCCGGCGCAGCGCCAGCAGCCCGGCGGGCGTCGCCCCGTCGCCCTCCCGCTTGTCGGCGCGCACGCCGGCCCGCCCCAACGCCGCGCGGAACACCTGCCCGCCCACCACCAGCCGTCCGTCGCGCTGGACGATTGCCTGCACGGGGGCCTGCGCGGGGGCCTGCGCGGGTGCCGGCATGGGGCTACTTCCCCAACAGGTGACCGAACCGCGCGGCCTTGGTCGCCAGATACTGGTCGTTGACACCGTTCGGCGCGAAGGCATGCGCCTCCCGCCCGACGATCTCGACGCCGCAGGCGGCCAGGGCAGCGAGCTTGTTCGGGTTGTTGGTCAGCAGCCGGATGCGCTTGATCCCCAAGGCCTCCAGCATCGTCGCGGCGGTCAGGAAGCTGCGCTCATCGGCGTCCCAGCCCAGCGCGCGGTTGGCGTCCAGCGTGTCCAGCCCGCGGTCCTGCAGCGCATAGGCGCGCAGCTTGTTCACCATGCCGATCCCGCGCCCCTCCTGCGCCAAATACAGCAGCACCCCGGCGCCTTCTTCCGCCATCCGCCCGATCGCGCCGCGCAACTGCGAGCCGCAGTCGCAGCGCAGGCTGCCCAGCAGGTCGCCGGTGAAGCACTCCGAGTGCAGCCGCACCAGCGGTGCCGCCGCCGCATCGGGCTTGCCGACCACGATCGCCAGATGCTCGATCGCCCCGTCCTCGGTGCGGAAGGCGATCACGCTGGCGTCCGGCGCCTGCTCCATCGGCACCTGCGCCTCCGCCACGCGGCGCAGGCTGGCCGCGGCGCCACTGGGGTAGGCCAGCACGTTGACGGCGCTGACGCTCAGCAGCTCGAGTCGCGCCGCGTCGGCCATGGCGTCGGGCCGCGCCGGGGCGGCCAGCACCGCCGGCAGCAGCCGGGCCAGCTTGGCCAGCGCCAGCGCCGGGCGCGCCAGGACGGGCAGCTTCGCCTCGATCGGCAGCGGACGCACCGGCTGCACCATCGTCGGATCGGCGAGCCCGCGCAGCAGCTCCGGATCGGCCAGGCTGTCGGCCACCTGCAGCGCCACCGCCTGGACGCGCTGCGAGGCACGGCGCCCCAGCACCGCGGCCGCGCGCGCCGGGGCCAGCAGCATCGCCAGCGGCTCGGCGGCAAGCTCGGACAGCTCGGCGATGCCGCGCGCGCCGGCGGTCTCCACCGCCAGCAGGGCCAGCGGCTGCGCGCCGGTCAGCAACACCGGCGTGCCGCGCCGCAGTTCC
This sequence comes from uncultured Alphaproteobacteria bacterium, assembly GCA_963847615.1. Classification (GTDB taxonomy): domain Bacteria; phylum Pseudomonadota; class Alphaproteobacteria; order Acetobacterales; family Acetobacteraceae; genus Palsa-883. Next base: position 215,294 of record CAWKAN010000020.1, on the reverse strand, counting down.
GACACCGCGCGGTGCACGGCGCGCAGCCGCGTGGCGTCGACCGGGGCGTCGGGCGGCGGGCGAAGCCGGCCAAAGGACAGCGAATGGGTCATAGGGCTTTCATGAACAACGGCAGGGCGGCGGCAGTGTGACAGGTCTGCCCATTTTGTCACGGCACGGTCGCGTTGCCAGCCGTCGGGCGCACAAATCGACCGCACGGCGTTTGCCCTGACGGTGCCTGACATGAGATACAGTGTTACCGCACCGTCAATGCGGATCGAGGCTTATTGCCCCAAACTCGCCTTATTGGCCATGTCAGGTGGCGAAAAATCGGCTGGCCTTGCATTGTCCGGGCGCGCGTCGCGCCCATGTGAAAGGCCCCTGACGGGGCACACAGGAGGACAGGATGTTAACGATCCAGAACATCATCCCCCCCCACGGGCACGGATCGATCGGGAGGCAAAAGTAGGCCATGGCAAGCGAACGATCTGTGCTGATCGTGGACGACGACCAGGCGCTGCGGGAGACGCTGGCGGAGCAGCTTTCGGTCGATAGCGAGTTCACCGCGGCCGCGGCGTCGTGCATCGCCGAGGCGGACGCGCTGCTGGCCTCGCCGGCGGCACGGTTCGACGCGATTTTGCTGGATGTCAAGCTGCCCGACGGCGACGGGCGCGACTACTGCGTGCGGCTGCGCCAACAGGGCCACCGCATGCCGATCATCATGCTGACCGGCTCCAACGCCGAGTCCGACGTGGTGCGCGGCCTGGAAGCCGGGGCGAACGATTACATCGCCAAGCCGTTCCGCCTGGCCGAGCTGCTGGCCCGGCTGCGTACCCAGATGCGCAGCTTCGAAACCAGCGAGGACGCGGCGTTCGCCATCGGGCCCTACATGTTCCGACCGGGGGCCAAGGTGCTGCAGGACCTGGCGGGCGGCCGGCGGGTCCGGCTGACCGAGAAGGAGGCCGCGATCCTGAAGTTCCTGTACCGCGCCGGTGCCAACGCGGTCTCCCGCGACGTGCTGCTGAACGAGGTGTGGGGCTACAACGCCTCCGTGACGACGCACACGCTGGAGACGCATATCTACCGCCTGCGCCAGAAGATCGAGCCGGACCCGGCCAATGCGCGCCTGCTGGTGACCGAGGGCGGCGGCTATCGACTCGACCCCGCGGGGCTGCCAGCCATCGCCGCCTGAGCGGCCGCTCCGAAGGGAAGCCGGGGCGCCGGCAGCGGCCTCTGGACTCCATGACTGGGAGTGTGGGGAGGGGAAGGGGGCGTGGGGGCGAGGCGACGGGGCGCCGTCCAGCGTGCTGGACGGCGCCCCGTCGCCTCGCCCCCACGCCCCCTTCCCCTCCCCACACTCCCAGTGAAGGGTTCCAAGGGCTTCGCCCTTGGCGGGGTTCCAAGGGGCAGCGCCCCTTGGTGGGGTCCGGGGCGAAGCCCCGGCTTGCTTTGGCCGCGCCCGCTCAGGCGGCGATGGCTGGCAGCCCTGCGGGGTCGAGTGGGGCGCTACAGCGCCAGTTCGACGCAGACCGGGACGTGGTCGGAGCCGCGTTCCCAGTCCCTGGCGTCGCGCAGCACGGTCTGCCGGCGCAGCGCGCCCTGTAGGTCCTGCGTTACCCAGACATGGTCGAGCCGCCGGCCGCGGTCGGCCACCCGCCAGTCGCGATTGCGGTACGACCACCAGGTGAACAGCTTTTCTTCCGCCGGCACGAAATGGCGGACCGCATCGACGAAGCCGGTATCCTGCCAGGCGCGCAGCCCCTCGGTTTCCGCCGGGGTATGGCTGACCACGTCCAGCAACTGCTTGTGGCTCCAGACGTCGTGCTCCAGCGGCGCGATGTTCAGATCGCCGACCAGGACGGTGCGCGCCAGGCCGGTGCGGGCGGCGAACCAGGCGCGGGTTTCGGCGATGAAGTCCAGCTTGTGGCCGTATTTCGGGTTCTGCGCCCGGTCGGGGATATCGCCGCCGGCCGGGACGTAGAAATCGTGCAGCTCGACCGGACCGCCCTTGGCCTCGACCGCCACCGCGAGGTGCCGGCAGTCGCCCTTGGCGCACCAGTCGGGCGCGGCCTCCAGCACCTCGATCGGCCGGCGCGAGAAGATCGCCACGCCGTTGTAGCCCTTCATCCCGCGCCACGCGGCATGCGGGTAGCCGAGCTCGGCCGGCGCCCCGCGCGGGAACAGCTCGTCCGGCACCTTGGTTTCCTGCAGGCAGATCACGTCCGGGTCCAGGGCGTCGATCAGCTTATGTAACAGCGGAAGACGGAGCCGTAGCGAATTGATATTCCAGGTTGCAACGCGCAGCGTCCCACGCCGGGGCGGCATCAGACGATGCGCGTCCGCACCGTGCCGACCCCCGCCACGACGCCTTCCAGCAGATCGCCGCGCTCCACCGCGGCGACGCCCTCGGGCGTGCCGGTGAAGATCAGATCGCCGGGGGCGAGGCGGACCAGGCGGGACAGGTAGGCGATCGTCTCCGGCACGTTCCAGATCATCTTCGACAGGTCCGAGGTCTGGCGCAGCTTGCCGTTGACCTTCAGCTCGATCAGGCCGGCGGCGGGATGGCCGATCTTCGCCGCCGGGACCATCAGGCCGATCGGCGCGGAGTGGTCGAAGCCCTTGCCCATGTCCCAGGGCTTGCCCTCTTTCTTCGCCGCGTTCTGCAGGTCGCGCCGGGTCATATCCAGGCCGGCAGCGTAGCCCCAGACATAGCGCAGGGCGTCGGCCTCGTGGATGTCGCTGCCGCCCTCGCCGAGCGCGACCACCAGCTCCATCTCGTGGTGGAGCTGCGTGCTTTGCGGCGGATAGGGCATGTCGGCGCCGTCCAGCACCAGGGCGTCGGCCGGCTTCATGAAGAAGAACGGCGGCTCGCGGTCGGGGTCGCTGCCCATTTCGCGGGCGTGCTCGGCGTAGTTGCGCCCGACGCAAAAGACGCGGCGAACCGGGAAGGCGCCGCCGCCGGCGACGGGGACGGCGACGACGGCGGGCGGGGGAATGACGAAGTCGGCCATGGGGGCTCCTGTGGGGCGACGGCCCGACATATAGCGGCCCGCCGGTTCGGGGTGAATACGTCACGAAGGGGCTGCACCGGGCGCGCCCGGGCGCGGCTGATCGGCCGCTTTGCGGTCGGTTTGGCCACCAGGTTTGGCGGATCAGTCCCCCCGCCCGCCGCGGCTACGGGATTCACCCACCCCCTGCCCGCGATTGGCGACCGACCGGTCGGCCCTGGGCGGGTTCGCAGCGTCCGCAGGCAAGCAAGTAAGCAAGAATTTGGCTCATATGGCGTTGACTGTTGGACGGCCCGTAGGGCGGAAAAGCGCAGCGCCTTCCGCCACCGCCGGGCGAGCCGCTCGCATCTGCCGACGTCCCCAACAACATATCCCGCCACCGTCCGATGGCGGAAGGCGCTGCGCTTTTCCGCCCTACGGGGCCGTCCAACCGTCAACGCCATATGAGCCAAGAATTTTAACCCGGAGGAAGCGCGGAGGGCCACGCAGGGCCACGGAGACGGCATCGATGCGCTGCGCGCGGTGCCGGAACCGACGACAGCGCGAAGCGCCTAAATTTCTTGCTTCTCCGTGGCCCTGCGTGGCCCTCCGCGCTTCCTCCGTGTTGGAATCCTTAACTTGCTGGCGATGCAGCCAGCGCCCAGGTCGCATCACCGGAGCGCGCCGACCGCCGCGGGCAACGCTAGGTCAATGCCGTAGGCCCGCCGCGGTGGGCGTTCACTGCGCCGTCGGGGCGGCGCTGCTTCGCGACATCACGGCCGCTGACCCGGCCGCGCGGTCCGGTGCTTCGCCAGCCAGCCCATCGTCGCCTCGGGCTCCGCGTCGGTCGAGGGCAGGTAGGGCTTGATGTCCAGCAGCGGCGTGCCGTCCAGGCAGTCCAGGTAGCGCACCTTCAACCGATCCGGCGCCGCGAACCCGTCGAACGCCACCACCGACAGCCCGATCGGATTCGGCCGGCGCGGCGAGCGGGTGGTGAACAGCCCGTGCTTCTGGCCGTCGAACGGCGGCGTCACCAGCAGTTCCGGCGGGCGCGCCGGCCGGTGCAGCCAATACAGCAGGATCAGGTGGGAAAACCCCTCCAGGTCTTGCAGCCCGGCGACGAATTCCGGGAACACCCGCACCTCGCATTGCGGCATCGGATCGGGTTGCCTGCCGTTGCGCGGGCAGGCATCCAGCGTCCGCCACGGCGTTGACAGCACGCCGATCGGGTGCAGGGCGAAGGTCTCGCTCATCCGTGCGGCCGCAGCACCTGGCGCAGCACGGTGCCGTCGGCCAGCTTGTCGAACCCCTCGTTGAGCTGCTCGAAGCCGATGAAGCCGCTGCGCAGCTTCTGCACCGGCAGCTTGCCGCGCTTATACAGCGCGATGAAGCGCGGGATGTCGCGGCGCGGCACGCAGCTTCCCATGTAGCTGCCGCGGATCGATTTCTCGTCGGTCACCAGCGCGCCGTGCAGGTAGGAAAACTGCGCGGTGCTGGCCGGCAGCCCGGCGCTGACGACCATGCCGCCGCGCGCGGTCACGCCGTAGGCCAGGGTCATCGCCGGGATCGAGCCGGCGGTCTCGATCACGTAGTCGAGGCCGCCGCCGGTGGCCTGCTTCACCTCGGCCACCACGTCGGCGTTGCCGGCGAGGAAGGTGTCGGTCGCCCCCAGCTCGCGCGCGATGCGCAGCTTCTCCGGGTTGATGTCGATTGCGACGATGCGTTCCGCCCCGGCGACCACGCCGCCGAGCAGCGCGTTCATGCCGACGCCGCCGAGGCCGACCACCGCCATCTGCCCGCCCGGCGGCACCTGCGCGGTGTTCAGCACGGCGCCGACGCCGGTGACCACGGCACAGCCGAAGATTGCCGCGTCCTCCAGCGGCACGTCGTCGTCGATGCGGATCAGCGCGTTCTCCATCACCACGGCGTACTGCGCGAACACCGACAGGCCGCTGTAGTGGTGCAGCACCTCGCCGTTCAGCTTCAGCCGGCGGGCGCCGGAGGCCAGGGTGCCCTCGGCGCGCGCGGTGAAACTGCTCATGCACAGGTTCGGCCGGCCGCCGTTGCAGTAGCGGCAATCGCCGCAGCTTGAGACGAACACGCTGACGACGTGATCGCCCGGCTTGAAGGCGGTGACGCCGGGGCCGACCTCGGTGACGATCCCGGCGGCCTCGTGGCCGGGGATCGAGGGCAGCTTGCGCGGACGCAGGTTCTCGATCGTTGATAGGTCGGAATGGCATAGCCCGGCGCCGATGATCTGGTAGAGCACCTCGCCCGGGCCGGGCGGGTCGAGATCGACCTGCTCGATGGTCATCGGCTTGCTGATGGCGTAGGGGCGCGGCAGGCCCTGGGTGCGCAGCACCGCGGCGGTCATCTTCATCCGGCGTCACTCCTGTGCGGGCCCGGCGATGGTGTTCCGGGCGGGGGATCGTCGCGCCGGACGAGGTCCGCGCCAAGCCCCGCCGCCCGCGCGCGCGCCGCCCCCGCGCGCGCCATCTCGGCACACAGTCCGGTGTACACCGTCGGGTCGAGCAGCTCGGTGATCGCCTTGGCGTCAAGCTGCGCGGTGACCCGCGGGTCCGCCGCCAGCACGGCGGCGAACGGCCGCCCCTCGACAAACGCCGCCTGCGCCGCATCGTAGACCACGTCGTGCGCGTGCTGCCGCCCCATCGCCGCGCCCAGCCGCAGCATCACCGCCTCCGCCATGATCAATCCGCCGCCGAGATCAAGATTGCGCCGCATCCGCCCCGGATCCAGCCGCAGGCCGCGCAGCACCTCGCCCAGCCGGCTGAGCATGTCGCCGGTGGCGACACAGGCCCGCGCCTCCGCGGTGTCCATCATCAGGCTGGTGGTGCGATCGGCCTCGTGCTCGGTCTGCATCGCCTCCAGCGCCAGCGGCACCATCGCGCGGACCTCGGCGGCCGCGGCGATGATGTCCTGGCAGAGTTTCGGATTGCGCTTCTGCGGCATGGTCGAGCTGCCGACGGTGCCGGGCGGCACCGGCTCCTCCAGCTCGCCGAACTCGGTCTTCATCAGCGTGTAGATCTCCCGCCCGATCTTGCCGCAGGTCGCGGCGAGCAGCCCCAGGATGCAGATGTTCTCCGCCAGGTGGTCGCCCAGCGCGCGCGACGGCACCGCCATCGAGACCAGGCCGAGCTGCCGGCCGATCGCCGCCTGCACCGCCGGGCCTTGTTCCCCGAGCGAAGCAAACGTGCCGGCGCCGCCGCCCAGCATCGAAACGAACAGCCGCGGCGCCACCTGGTGCAGTCGCTCGACATGGCGCAGCATCTCGTCGATCCAGACCGCGACCTTGTAGCCGAACGTGGCGGGCAGCGCGTGCTGGCCGTGGGTGCGGCCCGGCAACACCATCTCCGCGCCGCGCTCGGCCAGCTCCGCCATCGCCGTCAGCGCCGCGCCGATCAGGCGCAGGAAGATGCCATGCGCCTGGCGCAGCACCAGCAGGTCGCCGGTCTGCGTGATGTTCTGCGTCGTGGCCCCCCAATGCACCCAGCCGCCATGCTGCTCGCCGACCACCCGGCCGAGTTCCCAGACCAGCGGCACGATGGTGTGGCCGGTGCGCGCGAACCCCGCATCGATGCGCGCGCGATCCAACAGCTCCAGCCGCGCCGCGGCCGAGATCGCCGCCGCCGCTTCCGGCGGGATGATGCCCAGCTCGGCCTGCGCGCGCGCCAACGCGGCCTCGACATCCAGCCAGGCCTGCCAACGGTTTTCCAGGCGGTACAATGCGCGGATCCCGGGGTCCGCCACCCGCGCGGCGGTCGGCAATGCATCGCTCATGGCGGTTCCTCCTGGCTGCGCGGCAGAGGTTACCGCCGCACGCCCGGCGCGGCCATCGCCGCGCCGGCGCGCTGTGGGGGAATGAAGCAAGGCTGGGGCTTCGCCCCAGACCCCACCAAGGGGCGCTGCCCCTTGGAACCCCGCCAAGGGCAGCGGCCCTTGGAACCCTTTACTGGGAGTGTGGGGAGGGGAAGGGGGCGTGGGGGCACGGTGCCGGTGCCGGCCGTCGCGACGGCCGGCACCGGCACCGTGCCCCCACGCCCCCTTCCCCTCCCCACACTCCCAGTCACGGAGTCCAGAGGCCGCTGCCTCTGGTGGGGGTCCAGGGGGCAAAGCCCCCTGGCGGGGTCCGGGGCGGAGCCCCGCCTTGCTTCATTCCCCCGACTGCCCCGCGCGCCGGCGGGTCAGAGCACCAGCCGGCCTCCCACCAGGAACATCACCACGGCGAGCAGCGGGCGCAGCACCCACTCCGGCACGTGTGGCGCCAGGTAGCTGCCCACCACGATCCCCGGCACCGAGCCGGTCAGCAGCGCGCCGAGCAACGGGAAATCCACCGAGCCCAGCCACCAGTGCCCGACCCCGGCGATCAGCGTCAGCGGCACGGCATGGGCGATGTCGGAGCCGACGATGCGCGCCAGCGGCAGCTCGGGATACAGCAGCAGCATCACGGTGGCGCCGATCGCGCCGGCGCCCACCGAGGAGATGCTGACCAGCATGCCCAGCACCGCCCCGCAGCCGACGGTGAGCCACAGCCGCGCCCGCGGCGAGAGCCGCGCCATCGTCGGCCCCACCGCGGCGACAAACCGGCGCCGTAACATCAGCACGCCGCCGGTCAGCAGCAATGCCACGCCGAGCACCAGCGAAATCGCCGCGCCGATCCGCGGTGATTCCATATCGAAGCAGGACAGCACGAGCACCGTCAGAATGGTGGCCGGCACGCTGCCGCTGGCCAGTCGCGCGACGACGCGCCAGGCCACGGTGCGATTGGCGCCATGGACCAAGGTGCCGATGCTCTTGGTTGCCGCGGCATACAGCAGGTCGGTGCCGACCGCGGTTGCCGGATGCACGCCGAACAGCAGCACCAGCAACGGCGTCATCAAGGCACCGCCACCGACTCCGGTCTGGCCGACGAGCAGGCCGACCACGAAGCCTGACAAGGCGTATTCAATATCGGGAAGGATCATCGGGCGATATTCTATCGGCCCGGCTCCCACCCGGTCCAGGTCGAAACGTGCCGCCGTCATCCGCGCGGCGCGCCGGCCACGCACGGAATGCTGCACGCGCTTGCCGGTGCCGGCGCGGTCGCACCGGCCTCACGCCGGCGTGATGGCAGTGCCCGGGTCCGCATGGCCCCCGCCGGCGCGGGTCCCCCCCCGCGTAGTCGTATCGGCGTGGTCGTATCGGCGTGGTCGTATCGGCGTGGTCGCATCGGCGTGGTCGCATCGGCGTGAAACCCGGTGCCGCTGCGCGTGGCCCGCCGCTGGCCCGGGCGAATGCCGACGACGCGCGGCGGTGCCGGCCTCAGCCGACCGCGATGTCGAGCCAGCCGCGCGGGTCCAGCCGCGCCGTGTCCGCCGCGCGCAGCAGCACCGTGGTGGTGTCGGATTCGACGATCGCCGGGCCGGCCAGCGCCTGCCCCGCCGCCAGCGCGGCGAAGTCGAACACCGGCACGTCGGTCCAGCCGCCCAGGTGCACCGTACGGCGCGATTTCACCGCGGCCCCCGCCGCCCCGCCGCCCGCCACGCCGCGCGCCGGCGGCAGCCGCCCGATGATCGAGGCGCGCGCGTTCACCAGCACGACATCCTGATCCGGCAACGCATAGGTGTACAGCGATTCGTGCCGGGCATGAAACGCCGCCTCGATGTCCGCGGCCAAGGTCGGCGAGCTCCAGTCCATCGCATCGAGCGGCACCGCGATCTCGAACACCTGCTCGCCGTAGCGCATGTCGGCCGAGCGCCGCACCGTCACCTCGCCGTCGAACCAGCCGAGCCGCTCGCGCCCCTCGCGGTCCATCGCGGCGAACGAGGCGTGCAACGCGGCGATATCGATGCCGGATCGTTGCGTCTGGCTGCGCGCCAACTCGACGCGCAGATCGGTGTTCAGCATGCCCCAGGCCGACAGCACCGCTGCGGCGAGCGGCACGACGACGCGGCCGATCCCCAGCTCCGCGGCCACCGCGGCGACGTGCAGCCCGGCGGCGCCGCCGAAGGCGAGCAGCGTGTAGCCCCGCGGATCGACACCGCGCCGCACCGTGGCGACGCGCACGCCATCGGCCATGCGGGTGTTGATCAGCCGATGGATGCCGGAGGCGGCGGATATCGTTTCGATACCAAGAGATTCGGCCACCAGCGCCACCGCCGCGCGCGCCGCCGCGACATCCAGCATCCGCCGCCCGCCGAGAAAATTCGCCGGATCGAGATAGCCCAGCACCAGGTTGGCATCGGTGACCGTCGCCGCGGCGCCGCCCTGGCCGTAGCACGCCGGGCCGGGATCGGCGCCGGCGCTCTGCGGTCCGACCTGCAACAACCGGCTGCGATCGAGCTGCGCGATCGACCCGCCGCCGGCCCCCAGCGTCACGATGTCGAGCGCCGGCAGGGCAATGCGCGCGTTGGCCACCGCGCGCCCGTCGGACAGGCTGGCCTGGCCGTCCTGCACCAGGGCGATGTCGGTCGAGGTGCCGCCCATATCGAAGGCGATCAGATCGCGCGCCACGCCCTCGCGCGCCAGGGCCACCGCGGCGGCGACGCCGCCGGCGGGGCCGGACAGCGCGGTGCCGGCCGCCAGGCGCACCGCCTCGTCCACCGAGGCGACGCCGCCATGCGAGAGGATGACGAACAGCGTGCCGGCGAAGCCCGCCGCGGCCAGGCGCGCCTGCAGGCGGCGCAGATAGGCCTCGATCACCGGCCCGACCGCGGCGTTCGCAACGGTGGTGGAAAAGCGTTCGAATTCCTTGATCTGCGGCAGCACGTCGGCCGAGGTGGTGATGTAGGCGTGCTGCAACCGCTGGCGCGCGGCGGCGGCGGCGGCCTGCTCATGCTCGGGATTCTGCCAGGCGTGCAGGAAGCAGATCGCCACCGCCTGGACATTTTCCGCCGCCAGCCGGTCCAGCGCGGCGGTGAGCGAGTGGCGATCGAGCGGCACCTCCACCGCGCCGTCCGGGCGGATGCGCTCGCGCACCCCCAGGCGCAGGTGCCGCGCCACCAGGGGGGCGGGCGGGGCCATGCGCAGATTGTACCGCTCGGGTTTCAATCCCTCGCGCATCTCGATGACGTCGCGATGGCCCTCGGTGGTGAGCATGCCGACCCGCGCCGCCTTGCCCTCCAGCAGCGCGTTGGTCGCCACCGTCGTGCCGTGCACGATACGATCGGTCTGGCCGAGCAGCGCCGCCGGGGTCAGGCCCAGCGCGGCGGCGGCGCGGGCGATGCCGTCCAGCACGCCATCGGACTGATCGCCCGGCGTGGTGGCCGCCTTGGCGATGGTGGTGGCGCCGTCTTGGGTGGTCACCACGATGTCGGTGAAGGTGCCGCCGACATCGATGCCGATCGTGGTGCTCATGTCACCAGCCCCTCCGCCACGTCCGCGGCGCGCGCCGCCGGGTCGCGCGCCACTGGGTCGCCCCAGCCGCCGCCGCCGCCCGACAGCACGTGGATGACGCTGCCGGGCGGGATCACCACGCCGACCTCCTTGCTTTTCAGTTTGCGCGGCGGCGCGTCGGGGGGCAGCAGGGTGTAGTCGTGCGGCGCGCCGTCCTTGCCGCCGAGCACGCCGCGCGCGCCGTGCACCACGCCTTCGCCGGCGGTGTTGGCGCGCGCCGGGCCGTCGGTTTCGATGCGCAGCCGCATATCGCCGCCGGTCCCGCCGCGATGCTTGCCGTCGCCGGCCGAGTTGGCGCGGTATTCATGGGTTTCGAACAGCAGCGGAAAGCGGGTTTCGGCGACCTCGATCGAGCCGAACTTGATGCCGCCGGCGGAGTGCCACTCGCCGATCGTCGAGTAGCCGTCGCCGGCGACCGAGCCGCCGCCGCCGGGGCGGGCCTGGAACATGTGCCAGATGAAGCGCCGCCCGGTGCGCGGATCGCGCCCGTCGATGGCGATGCGCAGCCGCCGTCCCCAGCCGCCCATCACGCGATCGGGGCAGGCCGGCGCCAGGGCGACGATGATCGCCTCGATGATTTCGTTCGAACAATGGCTGGTGCACATGGTGACCGGGGCGCCCTCATGCGCCCAGACGATGGTGCCCTCCTTGGCGATCACCGTCAGCGGGCGGAACGCGCCGGCGTTCTTGGCGATGTCGGGATCGAGCAGGAAGGCGAAGGCCATCGCCACCGCCGACTGCATGTTGGCGTGCGAGGAATTGACGAAGCTCACCACCTGCGGATCGGACCCGGTCAGATCGACGGTCACCTCGCTGCCGTGCTTGCTGACCTTGGCGCGCACCGCGATGTTGCTGGTGCCGAAGCCGTCGTCGTCCAGCCAGGCGGTGCCGTGATAGACGCCGTCCTGCCAGGCGGCGACGATATCGCGGGCGTGGCGCTCGGCGGCGTCCAGCATCGCCTCCACCGCGGCCGCCAGCGTGGCGCCGCCGAACCCGGCGATGACGCCGTTGAGCCGCTGCTCGCCAAGCCGCGCGGCGCCGATCTGGGCCATCAGGTCGCCGAGGAAATCGCGCGGGTGGCGCACGTTCAGCGCCAGCATCTGCAGCAGGTCCTGGCGCAGCACGCCGCCCTCGGTGAGGCGGATCGGCGGCAGGCGCAGGCCTTCGTGCCAGATCTCGGTGGCGGCGGGATTGTAGGCGCCGTGCGTGGCGCCGCCGATATCGGAATGATGCGCCCGCACCACCGACCAGAACATCAGCCGCGGCCCGTCGAACACCGGGACGAAGGCGGTCAGGTCGGGCAAATGCGAGCCGCCGCGATAGGGATCGTTCAGCAGGTAGACGTCGTTGGGCGCCGGGGTGGGAAACACCGCCATCAACGCCTTGGCGGCCCAGGGCATGGCGCCGACATGCACCGGGATGTGATCGGCCTGCGCCACCAGCCGGCACTGCGCGTCGATCAGCGCCACCGAGAAGTCGCGCGAGGAGTTGAGGATCTGCGAGTAGCTGGTGCGCAGCATCGCCTCGCCCATTTCCTCGGCGATGGCGTTCAGGCGGTTCTGCAGCACCGCGACGGTGATGGGGTCGGTCATGCGGCGGATGGTGGCAAATACCGGGGCGTTGGGGAATGGGTAAGACCTCCGGGCGATGCTGCGGCTTGCGTCAGCCGCAGGCCGTCAATACAATATGTCACGACAACCGCTCGGTTTCACATGGCACCCGGCCAAGGACGACATCAACGCAAGCCGGCATGGCATTCGCTTCGCCGATGCCGCTCGGATCTTCGATGGTCCGACACTGGAACGCGTGGACGACCGGTTCGACTATGGGGAAATCCGCATCTATGCCATCGGCTTGGTGAACGGCGTCGAGGTGACGGTTATCTATGTCGACCAGGACGCGGATGTGCGCCGGCTGATCGCGGCCTGGAGGGCCGAACCGCATGAACGACGCAGCTATTGGCAAAGCCGCCAAGACGACGCGACCCACGGACTGGAAACGCGTTCGCGGCAAGTCCGCCGCCGAGGTGCATCGCGCCGTGGTCGCCGACCCCGACATTCGGCCGACGAATGAGGCGTTCTGGGAGACCGCCAGCGTGGTGATGCCGCGCCGGAAGCAGTCGGTTACCCTTCGGCTGGATGCCGACCTGCTGGCCTGGCTGCGCTGCGAACGCGGGTATCAAACCCGGATCAACGCGGTGCTAAGGACCTACATGCAGGCCCGGCTTCGCAAGTAGCGCGAGCGGGCGAGATCATCAGCGCGAGGACATCCCTGGGATGTCGGGCAATCAGCCGCTGGACTAGGCTCGGGCTCGTCGCGGCGCCCGCCGCCAAGCGCACGGCAGGCAAACGCCGGCTGGGCCGCGCAAGCTCAGCCGGACGTTTCGGCGCCAGGCCGCAGCTCGGCGCGGTGAGGACGGGTTGCGATTTGCGAGAGGTAGGACCGAACCCCAAACGTGTCAGGCGCGCGCGAGACGCGTGGTTCGGTAGAGCTCGGCCAGGGACACGGTGAAGTCGATGCTGTCGAGGCTCAAATCACCCTCCTCGATCACCGTCGATCCCGCGGGCCAGGTCCCGTCACTGCCGCGGCGCAGCAACTCGGCCCGGACCGCCGTGCTGCTGAGCAGCAGAATTTCCTGCAGGCTCGGGATCGTGGTGAACGCCCAAACGTTCCGCCAGGTATCCGCCCGGTTGGAGGGCGAGAGAACCTCGACGATCAGTACCGGGTTGCTGACGTCGTATTCCTCGGTTTCATAGCGGGTGCACGTCACCGCCAGGTCGGGAATGCGAAAATTCTCGCTGGCGCGCACGCGCGGGACGATGCCTTGTGCCGCGATGACGGTGCAGCGGTTTCCGCCGTCCGCCAGGTGGTTGCCGATCAGCCGGCCGAGTTCGAGTTGCAGCGCGCCGTGGGTTCGGCTGGTGGGCGCCATCGCGACCGGCTCGCCGTCAACCAACTGCCACCGTGTCGCGCCCGGCGCATCCCAGGCGAGGAACTCGGCCACAGTCATCCGATCGGGCGGCTTCAGCGCTGAACTCATGGGGACCCATAGCCCAGGCAGGCGCGTGGCCAAACAAGATTTGCCGGTCGCGGCAGCGCGCGCGCTGGCGCCGACCGAGCCGACTGCGCGCCTGGGCGCTGCGCCGCAGCGCGCTTCGGACCTGCGTCCCCCCACGCGCAAGGTCGCGCCAAAAGCGACCGTTCCCGCGGGGCGCCGCGGTCGCCGGCGCCGCTCAGTTCAGCAGGCCCAGCGCGCCGAGCGCCCCGCCAGCCGCCAGCAGGACCAGCGGGTTCAGCCTGGTGCGCAAAAACACCACCGTCGCGGCGCCGGTCAGCGCCGCGGTCCGCCAGCCGGTGGTCGTGCTCTCGGTCAGCACCACGGCGCTGGCCATGATCAGACCGGCCGTCACCGGCATCAGGCCGCGTTGCACCACCACGCGCCAGGCCGCATCGCGGAAGCGATACCACAGATGCACCGCGCCAAACGTCAGCAGCGAGGACGGCAGGGACAGCGACAGGGTTGCCGCCAAGGCACCGCCAAGGCCGGCCACGCGCCAGCCGACCAGCGTGGCGACCAGCATGTTCGGCCCCGGCGCGGCCTGTGCCAGCGCATAGAGCGCGGCGAACTCGGCGCCGGTGAGCCAGGGATGCACCTGCACCACCTGGCGCTGCATCTCCGGCAGCACGGCGTTGACGCCGCCGAACGCCAGCAGCGACAGTTGCGCGAACACCGCGGCCAGCTCGGCCAGCGTGACGTGGGCGGTCACGCGCGGAAGCGTCCAGAGGGGCGCCCAGGGAGGCGCCCAGGGAGGCGCCCAGGGAGGCGCCCGGAGAAGCGCGCGGGGAATCGCCACGCCAGCAGAACGGACACGCCGGCCAGCGCCAGCAGCACCGGCGGCAGCGGCCAGCGCAGCAGCGCGATCGGGACAAAGGTGGCCAGGGCGATACCGATGCCGAGCGGACGGGAGCGCAACGGCGCGGCGATCTTCAACGCGGTCGCCAGCACCAGCGCCGCGGCCACCGCGGCCAGGCCGGCGAAGCCGTGGCCGACGAGCGGCAGCCCACGGTAGCGGTCATACAGCACGCCCAGGCCGATCACCACCGCCATCGGCACCGCCATCAGCCCGCTGAACGCGGCGACCGAGCCGCGCGCGCCGGCAAACCGCGCGCCGATCGCCACCGAGAGATTGATGATGTTGCCGCCGGGCAGGAACTGGCAGAGCCCCAGCAGGTCGGTGAACTCGGCGTCGTTCAGCCAGCGCCGCTGCTCGACGACCATGCGCCGCGCCCAGGGCAGCACGCCGCCGAAGCCGCACAGGCCGACGGCAAAAAAACCCATGAACAGGGCGGCAGGCCCTGGCGTGGCGCGTGGTTCGCTCATATGCACTGGATATCGGCTCATCGCCCGGCGGGCAATTCGCCGACGCGCGACGCCGCGCGGACCAGCAGCGGAGGCGACCATGGGGTCCTGGCGAGATCGCCGCATCTGGCTGGCGTTGCCGATGACCGTCGGCCTGCTGTGCGCGCAGGCCGCCGGCGCCGCCTGCGTCGTCGCCAGGCAGGCGGCCGTGCCGGTCGAGATCGTGGCCGGCGTGCCGGTGGTCAACGTCCAGGTCAACGAGGTGGCGCTGCCCTTCGTGCTGGACACCGGGGCGCAGCGCTCGCTGATCACCGAGGCGGCGGTGCGGCGCGCGGCGGTGCGCCTCGATGAGTGGGCCAGCACGACCGTGCGCGGCGTCAGCGGCTACGAGCGCCACCGCAACGCCGATCCCGCGTCGCTGCGGCTCGGCGCCATCACGCTGCGCCGGCGCAGCGTGGCCGCCGACCAGGCCCTGACGGTGGGGCCGCTGCCGCAGGCGGCACTGGCCGGCCATGCGGTCGCCGGCCTGCTCGGCACCGACTTCCTGGGTGGTTTCGATCTCGATCTCGACCTGCCGCACCGGCAGGTGACGCTGTATCGTGTCGCCGGCTGCACCGGGCGATTGCTGCCGTGGCCGGCGGCGACCAACAGCCCCGGCTACGACACGATCTTCGGCAGCCAGCCGATCCGCGACAGCCTGATCGTCCCGGTCCAGCTCGACGGCCGGACATTGCGGGCAGAGATCGATTCCGGCGCCACGGTGTCGTTGCTGACCGCCTCCGGCATCGAGCGCATGGGACTGACACCGGCCATGCTGGCGGACGACCCGGCGGGGTCGATGCACGGGGTGGGCCGGTTCGCCGTCGTCACCCGCCGGCACCGCTTCGCTGCGCTGCGCCTCGGCGCCGAGCGCATCGCCGATCCGACAATCTGGGCCGCGCCGGTGCATATCCTGCCGATCATCGACCTGCTGCTGGGCGAGGACTGGCTGGGCCATCGCCGGGTGTGGCTGTCCTTTGCCACCTCGCGCGTGTTCGTGCTGCAAGGCAACTGAGGCAACGCTCAATAATTGTCGCTTCGAGGTGCGCCCTGGCCAAGCTGCGTACGTCCATTCCAGGTGCACTGGCTCGGCATCAATCCTGATGGCGACCCATCAGGTTGAAGGCGCCACCGCGTGGCAAGCAAGTCAAGCAAGTAATCAAGCGGACACCGAGTTGCACAGAGGGTCCACAGAGTTTCACAGAGAAGTATTTATTGGCGCTTCGCGCTGGTGACGGATGTACAGGTCGGAATACCTTGCGCGAAGCACCATTTGCTTTCTCTGTGAAACTCTGTGCACCCTCTGTGCAACTCTGTGTCCGCTTGATTACTTACTTTCCCGCGTTGCCGCGATTCCCGAAAGACCGGTGTGGGCAGCCCAGGCAAGCCGGCGAGACGGGCCAATTGCGGTCACCCTGCCCGCCGGGGCGCCCGGCTGCACAACTGCGATCGATTCATTCATTGTCGGGCGTCGCCCGAGCACCGCGACAGAGCGGCGGTGCTCCGGGCACCGCGGTGCGGTCTCGGAGATCAGCCGTGCCGCGCGCGGCCGCCGCGGCGGGCCGGGCGATCAGTGCCGATCGGCACTGTTGCCGGCCGGCAAGTCGTCTGTTGGGCGAACAACATTGTGTTTTCGTCACTATTTGGCCGTTGTCTCCGGGCAGTGGTCCCGGAGATCGCCCGGCCATCACGCGGGTCGGCTGGCCGGATCGGCAAAATGCGGATTTCCGATGGCCGGGCCAGGCCACTTCTCAATCGCGGCGTCGGCGTGCTGTTATGACGGCAAGGATCGGGGAGGCGAAGGGGCACGCGATGGAGCAGTGGCTGACGTCGATCGGTCTGGGCGCGCGCGTGGCGGCATTCCGCGCGCACGGGATCGCCGCCGACCAGCTCGACGACCTGACCGAGGAAGACCTGCGCGAGATCGGGCTGACAATCGGCGAGCGCAAGCGCTTCCGCCGGGCCCTGCAACAGCGTCAGCCCGACCAGCAGCCCCGCGTGCTGGCCACCACGCGCGCCGAACGCCGCCCGCTGACCATGATGTTCGTCGATGTGGTGAACTCGTCCTCGCTCGGCGAACGGCTGGAACCCGAGGACCTGCTGGAGGTGATCCGCCACTATCGGGAATTCTGCGGCGCCGCGATCATGCGCTATGGCGGGCTGATCGCGCGCCTGGTGGGCGACGGCATCCTCGCCTATTTCTGCTATCCGGTCGCCAACGAGAACGATCCGGAGCGCGCGGTGCGCGCCGCGCTCGACATCGTGCGCGGCATCGGCGCGCTCGCCACCCCGGCCGGCCGGCCGCTCGCGGTGCGCATCGGCATCGCCACCGGGCGCGTCATCGTCTCCGACCTGTTCGCCGGCGGCGAGGCCGATCGCCGCTCGATCATCGGCTCCACCCCCAATCTCGCGGCCCGCCTGCAAGGCCTCGCCCCGGCGGGCGGCGTGGTCATCGCCGCGGAGACCGAGGCCAGGATCCGCGGGCTGTTCCACTGCGAGGATCTCGGCAGCAACGAGGTGCGCGGCTTCACCCAGCCGCACCGCACCTGGCTGGTGCGCGACGCGCCCGCCGAGGCACGGCGCCCCCCGGCGTCGCGCCGCCCGGCACGGCTGACCCCGTTCTTCAATCGCCAGGCCGAATTCGCCGTGCTGACGGAACGTTGGGCGCGCGCACAGAACGGCGAGGGCAACGTCGTCCTGCTGGTCGGCGGCGGCGGCATCGGCAAGTCGCGCCTGGTCGAGCATTTCCTGGCGGAGCGACCCGACATTCGCGCCGAGCGGCTGACGGCCTCGCCATTTGACGAGGACAGCCCGCTCTACCCGGTGATCTTCCTGCTGCGCCAGATCGCCAGGATCGATCACGCCGCCCCGCCCGCAATGCAGCAGCGCAGGCTGGCCGCGGCGCTTGGCGGCAGTGCGGCAGACAAGGCGGAGGCGCTGCCGCTGCTGACGGAACTGCTCGGCATCACGCCCGATGGTCCGGTCCCGGCGCTGGCGCCTGCCGTGTTGCGCGAGCGGCTGCTGTCGGTGCTGCACGACCAACTGCGTCACATGGCCGCCGCGGCGCCGCTCTGCCTGGTGATCGAGGATCTGCATTGGCTGGATCCGACGTCGCGCGAGCTGCTCGACCGGGTGATCGGGAGCGTGGTGGAAACCAAACTTCTGCTGGTGCTGACGACGCGGGAGGGCTTCGACGCGCCGTGGATCCGCGGCCGCGAGACGATGATGCTGCAGCTCAAGTCGCTGTCGCCGGCCGATGTCGATGGGATGGTGCAAAGCCTGTTCGCCGGCCAGGCGGTCCCCGCGCCGCTGGCGCAACTGATCGCGCGCAAGACCGACGGCGTCCCGCTGTTCATCGAGGAGGTCGGTCGCTCCGTGCTGCTGGCGCAGGCCGAAGCAGGGTCCGACAGCGCGCTGGTGGAGATTTCCGAGCAGGCGATCCCGGCGTCGCTGCATGAATTGTTGATGGCGCGGCTGGATCGTTCCGGGATCGCCAAGGACGTGGCGCAGATCGCCGCGGTGGTCGGGCGCAGCGTGCGGCGCGAAATGCTCGCCGCGGTCGCCGCGATGCCGGCCGAGGCGCTGAACCAGCCGTTGGCGGCACTGGTGGAGGCCGGTGTTCTCTACCCCGACACCATTGACGGTGATGAGGGCTACAGTTTCACCCATGCGCTGCTGCGCGATGCCGCCTATGACAGCCTGCTGCGCGACGACCGCCAGTTGCTGCATCTGCGCGTCGCGCGGGCCTGGCAGCGACGCGATCCGCTGGTCGCCGCACAGCAGCCGGAATTGCTGGCTCTGCACCTGACTGAAGCGGGCCAGGTGGAGGAAGCCGCGGCGCTGTGGCTGGAAGCGGCACGGCGCAGCCTGGCCCGTTCGGCGCTGACCGAGGCGACGCGCATGCTGCGCCGTGGCCTGGCGGGGCTGGAACGGCTGCCGGTCAGCCGCAGCGTGCTCGACCTGCGGGTGGCGCTCATGGCGCTGCTCGGGCCGGCCCTGATCGCGCTGCGCGGTCCCGGCGCGAGCGAAACGCAGGAGCTGTATGCCACCGCCTATGCCCTGTGCAACGACATGGCGGAGGACCCGTCGCATTTCCCGATCTACTGGGGCTGGTGGCGGCTGTCGCGCGATTTCCGCGAGAAGCGCCAGCGCGCCGCGACGTTGATCGATCGCGCGGTGGCGCGCGCCGATACCGAGCTGCTGTTGCAGGCGCATCATTGCAACTGGGCAACAGAATACGCCGCCGGAAACTTCACCGACTGCTGCGAGCACATCGCGGCCGGCCTGCGGATCTACGCCACCGGGGATTTTCGCCAGCACGCGCGGCTGTACGGCAACCACGACGCCTGCGTCTGCGCCCATGGCGAGCTGGCGCAGGTGCAGTGGATGCAAGGTCGGCCGCTCAGCGCGCTGGCCAGCGAGCGCCGCGCGCTGGACTGGGCGGACACGCTGGATCACCTCGGCACGCGGCTGCACGCGATGGACATGCGCCTGCTGCACCGGGTGTATCGGCGAGACTACGACGCCGTGTTCGATCTCGCCGGCGAACTGGTCAGCCTGACCTCGGAGCTCGACCTGCAGGACCATCGCGCCAAGGGGCTGATCTTCCGCGGCTGGAGCGTCACGATGCGCGGCGATCCCGCGGCCGGGCTGCGCATCCTGGAAGATGGGTTTGCCCGGCAGCAGGACATCGGCACGACGGAGGATTTCTCGCTCTATGTGTGCCTGCGCGCCGAGGTCATGACCGCCGCCGGACAGGCCGGGCAGGCGGTGGACATGCTGCGCCGCGAACGCCTGGCATTCGCCGAACGCGGCTTCGGGTTCTGGATGCCGGAACTGGTGCGCGTGTTGGCCGAGGTGACGCTGGCCGCCGATGCGACGGCGCTGGACGACGCCGCCGCGATCCTGCTTGAGGCGGAACAACTTGCCCTGGCGCAGGAGGTGCCGATGCTCGGGCTGCGCATCGCCACCACCGCCGCGCGGCTGGGGTTCGACGCCGGCGCCCGGCAGCAGGCGGCGGAACGCCTGCACGCCGCGCTCGCCCGCCTCGGCGAACACGACGACGGCCCCGACCTGGTGGCGGCGCGTGCATTGGCGGAGCGGGTGATGGTAGCCTGAGCCAGGGCAACCACCGGCGGAACCGCACGTGACTGCCATGACCGCAGCGGACGACACCAACGGGGCCGACACGAACCGGGATGGCGCGAACGGGGATGGCGCGAAACGCTATGTCGCGGGCACCCACCGCGTCGTCGATCCGGCGGCGACCCTGGCGCGCGTGCTGCCGCTGGCGCCGCGCATGGGCATCACCCGGGTCGCTGTGCTGACCGGGCTCGACGTGCTGGGCATCCCGGTGGTGGCGGCGACGCGGCCGAACTCGCGCTCGATCGCGGTGCACCAGGGCAAGGGCGTCAGCCTCGCCGCCGCCAAGGCCTCGGCGGTGATGGAGGCGGTGGAAACCTTCCACGCCGAAACGATGACGCTGCCGCTGCGCCTGGCCGCGCATGATGAACTGGCTGACGCCGCGGACCCGGCTTGCCTGCCGCGCGCGGCGGGCGGCGCAGCGGGCGATGCGCGCATCCTGTGGGTGGAGGCGCGGGAGTTGCTGACGGGCGGCCGGGTTTTCGTGCCGCACGAGCTGGTCGGCGCCGACTACACCCACCCGGCTCCGCCCGGTGGCGGATTGTTCCAGGCCACGACCAACGGCCTGGCCTCGGGCAATCACTGGCTGGAAGCGGTGCTGCACGGGCTCTATGAGGTCGTGGAGCGCGACGCGATCGCGCTGTGGCGGGCCGGCGGGGAGGCCGCGCGCGCGGCCAGCGCGGTGGCGCTGGACAGCATCGACGGCACGGTGAGCGCGGCCCTGCTGGCGCGCTACCGCGCCGCCGCGGTCGCGGTGCGGGTGTGGGACGTCACCTCGGACATCGGGCTGCCCTGCTTCGTCGCGCTGGCGGTGGCGCCGAACGGGGCCGACGGCGTCGAACCGGAGCTGGGGTCCGGCTGCCATGCCGACCGCGACGTCGCCTTGTCGCGCGCGCTGAGCGAGGCGGCGCAGGCGCGGCTGACGCGGATTTCCGGCGCACGCGACGATTTCGCGCCGGAGGGCTACGGCGATGTCGCGCGGGCGGAACGGCTGGCGCTGGCCGGGCAGTGGCTGGACGCCCCGGCGCGACGGGGTTTCCGCCGCGCGCCAAGCTGCGCCGGCCCGACGCTGCGCCATGACCTGGACACCGCGCTGGCACGGCTCGGCGCCGCCGGGCTGCGCCAGGTGGCCTATGTCGACCTGACCCGCGCCGAGTTCGCTATTCCCGTCGCCCGCGTGATCATCCCGGGCCTGGAAGGACCCTGGACGCCGGCTTGCGGCAACTATACGCCGGGGGCCAGGGCGCGGGCAGTGGCACGATGAGCGCGATCGTGTTTCTCGGCCCGAGCCTGCCGCTGCGCGACGCCGCCGCCGTGCTGGACGCGACCTTCCTGCCGCCGGCGCGGCAGGGCGACGTGTTCCGCGCGGTGCAAGCGCGGCGGCCGCGCGCGATCGGGCTGATCGACGGGGTGTTCCTCGACGTGCCGGCGGTGTGGCATCGCGAGCTGCTGTGGGCGCTGAGCGAGGGGGTGCATGTGTTCGGTGCCGCATCGATGGGCGCGTTGCGCGCGGCCGAGCTGGCGCCGTTCGGCATGCGCGGCGTGGGGGCGATCTTCGAGGCGTATCGCACCGGCGCCTGGCCGGGCGACGACGCGGCCTTCGAGGACGACGACGAGGTGGCGGTGATCCACGCCCCGGCGGCGGCGGGCGGCGCGGCATTGTCCGACCCGATGGTCGATCTGCGCGCCAGCCTGGCGGGCGCGCAGGAAGCCGGCGTGATCGACCCCGACGCAAGCAAGGCGCTGGTCGCGGCGATGAAGCGCCTGCACTTCCCCGCCCGCAGCTTCGCCCGATTGCACCAGGAAGCGCGCGCCCTGCTGGGCGAGCCGGCGGCGGCGCGCCTGGCCGACTGGCTCGGCGCGCACCGCGTGGCGCAAAAGCGGCTGGACGCCATCGCCATGCTGGAACAGCTGGCGCGCCTGCTGGCCGGCGATCCACCGCCGTTCCGCGCGCCGTTCCGTTTCGAGCGCGCCCTGGTGTGGGAACAGTTCGTCCGCGCCGCCCCCGCCCCCGAGGAGGCCGATGCGCTGGTGCTGGAGGAGCTGCGCCTCGATCCGCCGGCAAGGCTGGCGGCGGAACGTGCCGCGTTGGGCCGCATGGTGGCGCCGATCGAACCGGCGGACATCGCCGAAACGCTCGATCGGTTCCGCGCCCGGCAGGCCTTGTGGCGACGCGCCGACCTCGATGCCTGGATGCAACGCAACGGGCTTGGAACGGCGGCACTGGAGCGGATCCTGCACCGCGAGGCCGCGCTGGACGCGGCGGCCAGCCAGGGCGGCGCGGCGCTGCAGGACGCCATCCTGGAGCATCTGCGCCTGACCGATCGGTTCGCGCCGCTGCTGGGGCAGGCGCGGGCGAAACGCCAAGCGCTGGCCGGTCGGCCCTTGACGCCGCCCGGCGGCCCGGCGATGGCGGCGGCGATGGACTGGTATTTCATGCAGCGCCTGGGCGAACCCCTGCCCCGCTCGACGGCAGGCTGGGCGCGCGCGCAAGGCTGGGACAACGAGCAGGCGTTCGCCCAGGCGGTCTGGCGCGCCTATCTGTTCGCCGAGGCCGGGCGATGACGCCGGGTGCGGGCGGCACGCGGTTTCGGCTGTTTCCCGCCTACGCGGCGGGCTATGCCGAGCCGGAGACGGTCGAGCTGTCGTTGCGGCCCGGCAGCATCGGTCCGGGTCCGTCGGACCCGTGGATGTACGCGGTGCACCCGCTGCGCAAGGACGCGCCGTACGATCCGCCGGCAAGCATGCCGCCGTTTCGCGGCCCGACCTACCCGCCGGCGCTGCCCGGGCCGCACGGCCACTTCGACCACATCCCCACCGA
This sequence comes from uncultured Alphaproteobacteria bacterium, assembly GCA_963847615.1. Classification (GTDB taxonomy): domain Bacteria; phylum Pseudomonadota; class Alphaproteobacteria; order Acetobacterales; family Acetobacteraceae; genus Palsa-883. The sequence goes on along the minus strand of CAWKAN010000020.1, from coordinate 192,574 downwards.
CACGCCGGAGTTCCTGGCCGCGCACCTGTACGGCACGGTGCGCCACACGCTCGACATCTGGGAATTCTACCTGGGGCGGAAAGTGGTGTGGTGGCACGCGCCGCGCATCCCGCGCCTGGAGCTCATTCCGTTCGTGCACTGGCAGAACGCCCATTCCGGCCCCGGCTTCATCGAGATGGGGGAAAAACCCAACCACCTCGGGCGCGAACAACCGTTCTGCCTGAATTTCGACGTGATCGCCCACGAGACCGGGCACGCCATCATGTTCTCGATGATCGGCGTGCCGGAGGAAGGCGACGCCTCGGAACCGTTCCTGGCGTTTCATGAATCCTTTTCCGATCTGATCGCGCTGGCCGGGGTGATGGAAATTCCCTCGGTGACCCGCCGGCTGCTGAGCCAGACGGGGGGCAATCTCTACGTCCTCAACATCGTCAACCGGATCGGCGCGTTTTCCGACAGCGAGCAGGTTCGCCTCGCCTCCAACACCGCGACGATGGCCGACGTCGCCGATTTGCATATGGCGCCCGACGGACGCTGGATCGATCCCTCCGGCCGAAACCGCAACCAGCACGCGATCGCCGAGCCCTTGACCGGCGCGGTGTTCGATATCCTGGTGGAATTGTATCAGGACGGCCTCGCCGGGCGCGGATTGATCCCGGCGGAGGCGGATGCGCGGGGCTGGTCGCGCGACGACGTGGCGCGGTCGATGGACGCCGTGCACGCCCGCTCGGCCGCCGCGTTCGCGCGCTTCGCCCAGGGGTTCCATGCCGCGCTGGACGACGCGCGGCACGTCGTCGCGCGCTGCATGGCGCATGTGATCCTGACCGTCCGGCCGGAGACACTCAGCTTTCCGCTGGTGGCGGCGCGCTTCCTGGAGGCCGCCGCCGCGCTGGGCCAGGCGCACCACCTGCCCGCGCTGCTCGATCACTTCCTGTGGCGCGGCATCGATCCGCGCCCGGCGCTGGGGATCGCCGTGGCCCCCGGCCGGGGCAGCCTGCGCCGCATCCCGCGCCCCGCCCCGGGCGGCGAGCGGCGCGGCCGGCTGTACGTGGCGGAGGTGCCGAATCCCGGACCCGACTGCGGCTGCTGCGCTCCCGGCGCCTTCATCGCGGCGCGCCGGCTGATGACGCATGCGCACCGCAGCCTGGCGGACTAGAGGTCGAACCGGCACCACTACAACCAGGGCGAGCATACCGTTACACGGCCGGAATACGCTTCAACTGCAACGGCGACGCTGCTAGAGTGGCAACGAGCCATCATGTGACGGGGAGGCGACAATGGGCGCGACACTGAGCGAGGCGCTGCTGGCACCATCGACAATTCGCCTGTTCGGGCGGCCGTTCCTCGGCCTGAAGATCGGCGACCTGGGGCTCGGCGCCGCCTCCTCCAACCCGCTGGTCACCCGGCTGGCCGCGGCGAGCGCCAAACAGGCCGCCGGCTCGACCGAAGATGCCGACCAGTTCGGCCTCGCGCGCATCTATGGCTTCAGCTACCTGGGGAATTATTTCAAGCTGACCAGCCCAACGGTGCTGCTGGTCTGGGGCGCCGGGCAGGAGATGCCGGCGGGCATGATGACGCCGGCGACGATGGACCAGATCGGCGTGGAGTTCCAGGACGAGAGCTTCGTCAAGAACATCCGCATGTGGTCGGTTGACCAGATGGACATGAGCGTCCGCATCGACCTGACGATCGGCTGGATGCGGGAGATATTCCTGGGCCCGGAAATGGGCGGCGACAACAACATCACCGGCCGCTCCGACCTGGTGGGCCGGTCCGATCTGGTCGGCCGCTCCGACCTGGTGGGCAGGTCGGACCTGGTCGGCCGCTCGGACCTGGTGGGCCGCTCCGACCTGACCGGCCCGCCGCGTCGGCGCTAACCCGAGCTTCGCGCCCTGGCGCGGCCTGGCGGCGCCGGGCGCGCGGTGGAGCGAAGGAAGGTCAGGGCTCCGCCCTGAAACCCGCCAGGGGGCTTTGCCCCCTGGACCCCCCACCAGAGGCAGCGGCCTCTGGACTCCATGACTGGGCGTGTGGGGAGGGGAAGGGGGCGTGGGGGCGAGGCGACCGGGCGCCGTCCAGCGTGCTGGACGGCGCCCGGTCGCTTCGCCCCCACGCCCCCTCCCCCTCCCCACACGCCCAGTGAAGGGTTCCAAGGGCTCCGCCCTTGGCGGGGTTCCAAGGGGCAGCGCCCCTTGGTGGGGTCCAGGGGCGAAGCCCCTGGCCTTCTCTCGGCTCCGCCGCGCGCCCGGCGCCGCCAGGCCGCGCCAGGGCGCGAAGCCCGGATCAGCCGGCTGCGTCGTCCAGCGACCATTCCTCGGCCGAGGCGCCGGCCAGGGCATGGATGCGCTCCTCGTCGGCCGCAAGTTCGGCGGCGGGGCCCGAATAGACGATTTCGCCGTTCTCCAGCACATAGGCGTGGTCGGCGACTTCCAGGCTGGCGCGCACGTTCTGCTCGACCAGCAGGACGGAGATGCCGTCGGCGCGCATCTGCGCGACGATGCGGAACACCTCGCGCACGATCAGCGGCGCCAGGCCCTGCGAGGGTTCGTCGAGGATCAGCAGGCGTGGATTGATCAGCAGGGCGCGGGCGACCGACAGCATCTCCTGCTCGCCGCCGGAGAGCTGGCGGCCCAGGTTGCGCTTGCGCTCGGCCAGGCGCGGGAACAGCTGGTAGACTCGCGCGATGGTGAACTGCCCCGGCCGCTCCAGCGGCACGCGCAGATTGTCGTCCACGGTCAGGTTGGGAAAGATGCGGCGGCCTTCCGGCACATAGCCGACGCCCATGGCGGCGATGCGGTACGGCGGCAGGCGCGTGACGTCCTTGCCGAACACCCGCACATGCCCAGCGCGCGGCGGCACCAGGCCCATCAGGCTCTTCAATGTGGTGGTCTTGCCGGCACCATTGCGGCCTAGCAACGTCGTGATCTTGCCCTCGGCGACGACCAGACCGACATCGTGCAGGATGTGGCTTTTGCCGTAGTAGGTGTTCAGCCCCTCGGCCTCGAGCGCGTTCATTCGGCCGTCCCCAGATAGGCGGCCTGAACCGCCGGATTGTCGGCGATCTCCGCCGGCGTGCCTTCCGCCAGCATGGTGCCTTCGGTCAGCACGGTGATGCGGTCGGCGAGGTTGAACACCACCCGCATGTCGTGCTCGATCAGCACGATCGTGTAGTTGCTGTTCTTGTGCAGCCGGCGGATCAGTCCGGCGACCTGATAGGTCTCCTGCTCGCCCATCCCCGCGGTGGGTTCGTCCAGCAGCAGCACGCGCGGTTTCAGCGCCAGCGACATGGCGATCTCGGCGGCCCGCTGGTCGCCGTGCGCCAGCTCGCCGACCAGACGATCGGCCTTGCCGGTCAGATTGGTCAGCTCCAGGATCTCCTCGATCCCGGCACGCACCCGCCGCGCGTCCGAGCGGCTGGTCCACATGTGCAGGCTGTAGCCGGCGGCCGCCTCCACACCGATGCGCACGTTCTCGTGCACGGTGAGCTCGGGGAAGATCTCGGTGATCTGGAAGGTGCGCGCCATGCCGAGCTTCACCCGCTTGGTCGCGGACAGGCCGGTGATGTTCTGGCCATCGAGCAGGATCTGGCCCGAGGTCGGCGCGAAGAATCCGGTGATCAGGTTGAAGAACGTGGTCTTGCCGGCGCCGTTCGGGCCAATGATCGCGCGCAGTTCCCCCGGCGCGACGCTGAGCGAGACGTCGTTGACCGCGATCAGGCTGCCGAACGCCTTGGTGGTGCTGCGCGCTTCGAGCATGCTCATGTCGCGGCCCTCCGCTGCAGCATGCCCAGTAGTCCACGCGGGAAGAACATCACCACCAGCACGAACATCAGGCCGACGAAGCTCATCCAGTTCACCGTCATGGAGGAGATGTAGTCCTGCAGCACCACGTAGATCGCCGCGCCGACCAGCGGCCCCCAGAAGCTGCGCATGCCGCCCATCACCACCATGATGACGATCACGCCCGACAGGTTGTAGTGCAGCGAGGTCGGATCGGCGAAGTTGTTGAGCAGCGCATAGAGCGCGCCGGCCGTCGAGGCGAAGAAGCAGGAGATCGAGAACGACAGCCAGATGTGCTTGTCCACCGCGATGCCGAGGAACTGGGCGCGGCGCTGGTTTTCGCGGATGGCGATCAGCGTGCGGCCGAACGGCGAGCGCAGCAGGAACGCCATCAATGCCACGGACACGGCGAACACGAACAGCACGAAGTAGTAGAACAGCGTGCCATTGCCCTGGATGTCGATGGTCCACGGGCCGAACGCCAGCGGCTGGCGGGAAAAGCCGCGCAGCCCGTCGTAGCCGCCGGTGAAGCTGTCCCAGCGATAGGCGATGTAGTAGAAGATCTGGCCGAACGCGATGGTGACCATGGCGAAATAGACACCGCGGCGCCGGCAGATCAGGATGCCCAGCAGCGTGCCGGCGATGCCGCCGAGCAGGATGCCGTTCAGCATGGCGAACCAGGTGCTGTCGGACAGGTAGCGCAGCGTCAGCCCGGCGCCGTAGGCGCCCAGCCCGAAATACGCCGCGTGACCGAAGCTCATCACCCCGGTGAAGCCGAGCAGGAAGTTCAGCGCCATGGCAACCAGCGCCATCACCACCACGTGCGCGGCGAGCGCGGTGTAGCCGCCGACGTAATTCAACCACAGCGGCGCGCTCAGCAGCACCACCCAGACCACCGCCGCCGTGGTCCATTGCGGCGCCTTGGGACGCCCGTGCCCCAGCTTCAATGTCGTCGTCGTGGCACTCACGTGAACATCCCTTCCTCACCCATCAATCCGCGCGGGCGGACCAGCAGCACCAGTGCCATGATGACGTAGATCACCGCCTCCTGCGCACTGGGGAAGAACACGGTGGTCAGCGCCGAGGCGACGCCGATCAGCAGGCCGCCGAGCAAGGTGCCGGTCAGGCTGCCGACGCCGCCGACGATGATGGCGATGAACGCGGGCAGCAGCAGGTCATCGCCCATGTTCGGATTGAGGCCGATCTGCCCACTGGCCAGCACGCCGGCGAGACCGGCCAGAAAGATGCCGACCGCGAAATTCAGCGACCGCAGCAGGCGCACATTGATGCCGAGCGCGGCGACGGTATCAAGATCCAGCGTGCCGGCGCGGATCCGCACGCCGAGCCTGGTGTAGCGCAGGAAGGCGAACAGCCCGGCCACCGAAACCACGACGATGATCATCATGAACACGCGGTAGCCGGTGATGAAGAACAGGTCGCTGCTCAGCCCCTGCGACAGGCTGGCCGGCACGGTCAGCGGCAGCCCGTTGGGGCCCCAGACGTAGCGACACACATCCTGGATGATGAAGGACAAGCCGAAGGTGAGCAGCAGACTGTAGACCGGGTCACGGCTGTAGACGCGGCGGACCATCGTCCGCTCGATGATGTAGCCGAGCAAGCCGACCAGCAGCGGCGACACCAGCAGCGCGACCCAGAAGCCGGTATAGGGGATCAGGACGAAGGCGAAATAGCCGCCCAGCGCCAGGAAGTTGCCGTGGGCGAAGTTGATCACGTTGCTCAGGTTGAGGATCATCGCCACGCCGAGCGCCATCAGCACGTAGAACGCGCCGATGATCAGTCCGTTGGTCACGTTGAACAGCACGAGTTGCAGCATCGGCCGGCTCTTTGCTGATGGATGGTTTAGGCTGCTGGTTTCGTCAGGCTGGATACAAGTCCGCTGCCGGCGCCATCGGCGCACGGCAGCGGGACCTGGCAGTCACCAAGTGGCTAGGCCGGATAGACCATCTTGCAGCCGGTGTCGGCGACGCTGCCCGCCGCCTCCTCGCCCGGCACCAACGTATCGACCTTGAAGACGTTGTCGGGGTTGCCTTCCGGCGGATGCGCATAGCCCGCGAAGATGTTGGGCATCAGCTGGTGATCACCCTTGCGGTACTTCACCGTGCCAGGCTGCAGCGCGATCTCGGGGGGCAGCTCCATGTCCTCGAGCGCCTGGACCAGCTTGATGCCCTCCATCGACTTCGCCTTGTCCGCGGCCAGCCGCACGCTGTGGATCGCGACGTAGCCGAACCAATGCCGCGCCGAGGGGGTCTTGCCGGTTGCCTTGCGGAAGTCGGCGACGAACTCCGCGACGTGCGGCACGCCGGGCTGGTCCCACCACCACTCCATGTCCCACCAGCCGGCCTGCGCCTCCTTCGGCACCGAGCGGATGCTCTCCAGCTCGAACAGGGCACCGCCGAGCGCCATGTCCTTGGCCATCCCGAACTGCACGAACTGCTTCATGCAGTCGATCTGCGCCAGGCCGCCCATGTTGTTCAGCAGCACGTTGGGCTTGTAGGCCTTGGCCTTGATCAGGGTGGCGGAGAACTCGGTGGTGCTGATCGGCAGCATGTCGCCTTCGAACTCGCCGCCCAACGCCTTCAGGTTCTTGACGAAATTGTCCTGCAGCGTGTGGCCGTAGGCGTAGTCGGGGGTGATGAAGAAGAACCGCTTGCCAAATTTCTTGACCAGCGTCTTGGTGATCGCCGCGGCGTCCATCGCGGTGGTGTTGCAGATGCGGAACACGTTCCACTTGCAATCCTTGCCGGTGATCGGATCGGTGTGGCCGCCCGGCACGATGTGGAGGATCTTCTTCTCGCTGGTCACGCCCATCATGGCGTAGGCGATGCCGGAGTTGACGTCGCCGAAGATCACATCGACCTTGTCGCGGTCGATCAGCTTGCGGGTCTTCTGCACGCCGGTGCCGACGTCGTTGGCCGAATCCTCGACCAGCAGCTCGACCTGGCGGCCGAGAATGCCGCCGTTCTTGTTGATCGCCGCAACCGCATATCTGGCGCCTTCGGTCTCGCTGACGGCCAGCGAGGACAGGCTGCCGGTCAGCGGATCGACCCAGCCCAGCTTGATCGGCGTTTCACCGCGCGCCTTGATGATGAAGGGCGACGCGATCTGCAGCGCCCCCAGCGTGGCGCCGGCCTGCAGCAGCCCGCGGCGGCCAAAGCGCGAATTGTATGGGATTCCCATACGTTGTCTCCCCTTTTGGCCGTGCACGCGGCCGTGTTGTTGATCCTGACCGAGGCGAAGCCCGGCCACCGGCCCCGTGTTCTCGAAACGGGCCTCGGCAATTTGGCCGCGTACTCACTCTTTGGGCGTTAATCAACCCCACCCGACGCAAGATCGGTTACATTTGCTCCACCTACCGGTCCGCGTGCCGGTGCGCCACGGCCTTATCCGGCCAGCAGCGGCGTCAGCTCGCGCACCTCGGCGATGCTCTCCAGCCGGTCCACCTGCCCGATCAGCCGCTCGGCATTGCCGGGGCGCAGCGGTTCGGCGGCGAATTGCCAGCATCGGCGGAACTTGTCCAGATGCGCCGCGCGGTCGAGCGGGCGCGTCGGGCTGGCGCGCATGCTCGCGCACTGCCAGGCCAGCTCGCGCCCGCCGGCCAGGCGCAGCGTCACGCTCTGCGGCGCCAGCGCGTTGGGGTCGGGGTTGCCGTCCGGCTCGGTGCGCACCCGCGCGGCGAGCGCGTGGGTCGCCGGGTCGGCCAGCGCCGCGCCACGGAAATGCGTCGGGTCGAGCGCGCCGTGCAGCAGCACCTTGGCGACGACATAGGCCATGCAGAGCCGCGCGTAGCTCGGCTCGGGGTCCGGCAGGTCCGGCCGGCCGACCAGGCGGACGATCAGCGGCGGGGCGCTGACCCGCACCGCCATGACGTCGCTGGGGGCGAAGCCGACCTGCTCGCGCAGCGCCAGCACGCCCTCGATCCCGCCATGGGTGGCGCGGCCGGCCGGATACGGCTTGTGGCTGAACTCGGCGATCCGCCAGGTTGTGCCGAGCGCCTCGGGTAGCGCCGCGAGGTCCCATTCGGACTCGAAGAGTTGCAGGTAGCCGAACGGTCCTTCGAACACCTCCCGCGGCGGCGCCAGGTCGATCGTTGCCAGCTCGCAGGCGGTCAGCGCGGCGCGCGCGTTCAGCGCCACCTGCATCGGCAGGATCGCGCTGCCCTCCAGATGCGCCTGCATGGTGCCGCTGGCTTGCGCGAGCTGAAACGCGAAGGCGCGTGCCAGCGCCGCCTGGTCGAGGCCGAGCAGGCGCGCCGCGGCGGCGACCGCGCCGAACCCGCCGGCGGTCGCCGGGCGGAAGAAGCGCATGGGGCCGCGCGCGGCCAGGCCCAGTGTCGCGGCGATGTCGCAACCGACCGCGACGGCGACGATCAGCTCGCGGCCGGAGACGCCGCCGCGCGTCTCGGCCACCGCCAGCGCGGCGGGCAGCACGCTGGCCATCGCGTGCACCACCGCGCCCTCGTGCAGGCAATCGAACTCCTGGTTGTGCATCTGCCAGGCATTGAGAAACGCCGCCCCGGCGGCGGGCAGGCGCGTGCCGCACCCCCACACCGGCACGCTCGGCCGGTCGCCCCAGCGCGACGCGATGGCGCCCAGCGCCGCGCCGTGCGGCACCGAGGAGCCGGCGATGCCGACGCCCAGGCTGTCGAGGATGAAGACCTTGGCGCGCTCCACCACCGCGGGCGGCAGGTCGTCGAACCGCGTGCCGAGCGCATGGGCGGCGAACCGCGCCGCGAGGCTCACAGCGCGGCCTCGATGCCGCGCACGTAGCCGATGGCGCGCGCCGCGCTGGTCGGGCCGTCGGGCACGTAGTCGAACGGTTCGATGCCGATCCAGTGCCGGTAGCCGCCGTCGGCCAGCGCGCGCAGGATCGGCGCGATCGGCGTGTCGCCCTGGCCGGGTCCCCGGCGGGAGGTGTCGTTCAGGTGGACGTGGCCGATCAGCCCGGAGGCCAGCCAGCGCCGCACCAGCGCGGCGGGAGGTTCCGCTTCGACGCGCGTGGCGGCGGAGGCGTCGAGCATGGTGCGCAGCCCGGGCCGGTCGATCGCCGCGATCAGTTCGGCCGCCTCGGCGATGGTGTTGAGGAAATTGGTTTCATTGCGCGACAACGGTTCCAGGCAGTAGCGCAGGCCGGAAGACGCCGCGGCATCGGCCGCCGCCCGGAACGCCTGCTGCGCCCAGGCGCGCGCCTCGGCCGCGCCGGCGTCGGGCAGCCGGCGCTGGGCCGGACTGCCGTGCACCAGGTACTCCCCGCCCAGCGCGGCGCACAGCGCCACCAGCCGGCGCATGACGTCGATGCTGCGCAGCCGCACCGCGGGGTCGGGATCGGTCAGCGACAGGCCCTCGGGCTTGAGCAGCAGCCAATGCAGACCCGACACGACGATGCCGGCATCCGCCGCCATGCGGCGCAACGCGGCGATGCGTTCATTCGACAGCGCGTGCGGGCGGTCACCCAGGGTGAACGGCGCGACCTCCAGCCCGTCGTAGCCGAGGCTTGCCGCCAAGGCGCATTGCCGCGCAAAGTCCATCTCGCGCAGCACTTCGTTGCACAACGCCACGCGAAACCGTGCCATCCGGCGCCTCCTGCCTGCCGGCGCCAGGGTCGAACGCCGGCTTGTCCCGAATGCGGGCTTGCCGTCGCGGGGTCAAGGCCGGGCATCGGGCACGGCGCGGCAACGCCGGGGGCTTGAGGTGGACGCAGGCCGCACGCAACACTGTGACCGCCGTCGCTGCCGGCACCCCGAGGGAGGAAGAAGATGGCGCCAACGCATCCCAGCCTGCGAGCCATGATCGCCACCGAAGAGGCGCCGGTGTTCGCCCCGCTCGTGCTCAATCCGCTGATGGCCAGGCTGGCCGAGCAATCCGGCTGCAAGGCGCTGTACCTGGGCGGCGGTTCGATGGGCTACCTGAAGACCGGCACCGAGGCCAACCTGTCGCTGACCGAGATGGTGCAGGCCGGCGTCGAGATCCGCGCCACCTCGGCGCTGCCGCTGATCCTGGACGGCGCCTGCGGCTGGGGCGACCCGATGCACATGCACCACACGATCCGCATGGCCGAGGCCGCCGGCTTCGCGGCGATCGAGATCGAGGACCAGTTGCTGCCGAAGCGCGCGCATCACCATATCGGCATCGAACATATCATTCCGCTCGAGCTGATGCGCGCCAAGGTGACGGAATGCCTGGCCGCGCGGCGCTCGCGCGAGTTCCTGATCATTGCCCGCACCAATGCCGCGCGCGGCGAGGGGCTGGACGAGGCGCTACGGCGCGGCGAGGCGATGCACAAGGCGGGTGCCGACATCTTGCTGGTGCTGCCCGGCAAGCCCGACCATATCCGCGTCATCGCCGAGCGGCTGCCGGCGCCGCTGATGTTCATGATGAGCGGGGCGCGGCTGACCTCGAGCGGGCTGACGATGCGCGAATGGGGCGATCTGGGCTACCGGCTGTTCGTCGATGCCAGCACGCCGTTCATGGCGATGCACCACGCGCTGCGGGACTGCTACGCGGCGATGGCGCGCGGCGAGCCGGACCCGTTGGTCGGCGCCGATACGCGCGAGGAACAGCGCGTGGTGCATCAGACGATCGGGCTGGACGCGATGCTGGCGATCGAGAAGCGGACGGTGGAGCGCTGACCAAGGTAGGGCGGAAAAGCGCAGCGCCTTCCGCCGGCTTGCGCCGCAAGCTGGCGGAAGGCGCTGCGCTTTTCCGCCCTACGCGGGTTCCTACGCGGGTTACGGCGGGGGGATGCGCGCGGCGCGCTCGGGGTCGATGCGCAGCCACACGTCGGCGCCGGTTTCGTGCCGGTCCATCGGCGGGGCCGAGGCGCGCAGGCGCACCGAGGATCCCGCCGGCTGGACCACGTAGTCCCAGTTCTCGCCCAGGTAGGCCCGCTCGGCGATGCGTCCGGCGATCCACCAGCCTGCGGTCGGATCGGCCGGCGCGGCGCGGTGGATGGCAATGGTCTGCGGGCGGATCGAAAAGCTGGCCTGCGCCGCCAGCGTGGCCGCCTCGGGGGCGAGGTCGGCGCGCAACGCGAACCCGTCGAAGCGCGATCATGCCGCCGTCCAGCCGTGCCGTCGAGGAAATTGGTGCGGCCGATGAAGCCGGCGACGAAGCGCGTCCGCGGGCGGTTGTACATCGACACCGGATCGTCCACCTGCTCGATCCGCCCGCCGTTCATCACCACGATGCGGTCGGAGATGACCATCGCCTCCGCCTGGTCGTGCGTCACGTAGACCGTGGTGATGCGGAAGGCGTCGTGCAGGCGGCGGATCTCGGAGCGCATCTCCTCGCGCAGGTTGGCATCCAGATTGGACAGCGGCTCGTCGAGCAGCAGCACCTCGGGCTCGATGACGATGGCGCGGGCCAGCGCGACGCGTTGCTGCTGCCCGCCCGACAGTTCGGCCGGGTAACGGTCGCGCAGCGGGCCGAGCTGCACCACCTCCAGGATCCGATCGAGCCGGCGCCGCAGCTCCGCCGCCGGCATCTTGCGCAGCTTGAGGCCGAAGCCGACGTTCTCGCCGACCGTCATGTTCGGCCAGATGGCGTAGCTCTGGAAGATCATCGACATGCCGCGCTTTTCCGGCGGCACGGCGTGGTCGGGCGCGGAGATCACCGCGCCGTTCACCTCGATCCGGCCGGCGCTGGGCCGGATGAACCCGGCGATCATGCGCAGCGTGGTGGTCTTGCCGCAGCCGGAGGGGCCGAGCAACGACACCAGCTCGCCCTGGACCAGCGACAGCGACACGTCCTGCACCGCGTCGAAACTACCGAAACGCCGGCCGAGGCCAACCAAGCTGAGCTTGCTCATGAACGGTTACGTCGCTCCATAAAGTCGCGTCCCGCCAGGCGATAGCCGAGCGCGACAATGGCGATGGTGGAAGCCAGCAGCATGAAGCCGAGCGCGGAGAGCTGCTCGAAATTGCCCTCCTCGCTCATGTCCATCAGCATGACCGACATGGTGCGGGTGTGCGGCCCGTACAGGAACATCGCGGTCGACAATTCGCGCGTCGCCGGAATGAACACCAGGAACCAGGCGCCGATCAGGCCGCGGCGCATCAGCGGCGCCAGCACGCGGCGAATCGCCACCAGGCGGCCGCCGCCGAGCACCCGCACCGCTTCTTCCATCTCCGGATTGATCGAGCGGATCGCGGCCTGGGCGTTGGCGTAGCCGATCGGCAGGAAGCGGGTGGCGAACGCCAGGATCAGGATCCAGGCCGTGCCGTACAGCGACAACGGCGGCGGCGCATAGGCGGCGTAGAAGGCGATCGCCAGCACGATGCCCGGCACCACGAACGGCGCCATGCAGAGCAGCCCGAGCGCCGCCGCGCCGGGCAGCAGCCGGCGGGCGACGATGTAGGCGATCGACAGCGACAGCACCAGCACCAGGCACGCCGCGGCGGCGGCATAGGTGAAGCTGTTGACCACCGACTGTCCGGCGGTCTCGTGGCGGAACAGCAGGAAGGTGAAGTTGCCGAGCGTCAGGTTGTTGAAGTGCCAGCCGCGGCCCCAGGCCTTCGCCAACGCCGCCTGGGCCATCGCGCCGTACGGCAGCAGCACCGACAGCGACAGCACGAACACCGCGTAGCCGGACATCGCCCAGCGCCAGCGGCCCAGCGCAATCACCCGCCGCTCGCCGCCCTTGCCGGTCAGCGCGACATAGCCGCGCCGGCGCGTCAGCCGGCGCTGCAGCAGGAACAGCACCACGGTGATCAGCAGCAGCGGGATGGCGTAGGCGCAGGCGACCTCGGTGCGGATCGGCGGGCTGAAGAATTGCAGCAACTGGGTGGTGACGACGTTGAAGCGCGCCGGGATGGCGATCAGCGCCGGCGCGCCGAACAGCGCGATCGCTTCCAGGAACGTCACGATCACCCCGCCGAGGATCGCCGGCAGCGCCATCGGCAGCGTCACGCGCAGCATGGTGCGCAGCGTGCCGGCGCCGAGGATGTTGGCCGCGTCCTCCATCTCGGACGACACCACCTCCAGCGCGGTGGTGGTGAAGATGAAGATGTACGGAAACGAATACAGCGCGATGACGAAGCCGAGGCCGGTGAAGGTGTAGATGTCGAACAGCCCGTCATGCGCGCCGGTGGCCAGCTTCCACAGCCGGTTGAGCCAGCCGGCATTCGGACCGGCCAGCAGGATCCAGCCGAGCGCGCCCAGATACGGCGGCGTGACGAAGGCGCCCAGCACCAGCAGCCGCACCGCGCCCTTCCCGGGCATGTCGGTGCGCGCCACCGCCCAGGCCAGCGGCACGCTGATCAGCAGGCACAGCGAGGTGACCAGCACGCCGAGTTCCAGCGAATTCCACAGCGACTCGCGATAGCGCGGCCGCGCATAGGCGGTGAGGTAGTTCCGCAGCGTGAACGCGCCGGTGTCGGCGTTCTGCAGGCTGGTGATCGCCAGGCGCAGCAGCGGATTGACCACGAGGAAGACCAGCACCAGGGCGATCGCGAGCCACAGCAGGACGCTGGGATCGAAGCGCCGGGCGCGCGCCATCACCGACATGCAGGCTCAGCTGCCGAACGTGTCGCGCCAGTCCTCGATCGATTGCGGGATGCCCTTGCCGATCTCCGCGGTGGTCAGGCGCAGCAGCTTGACCTCCGACAGCTTCTTCACGCCGGGTTTCGGCGGCACGTCGTCGCGCACCGGATCGATGCGGGCATCGACGCAGACCTGGGCGAAGTCCTTGCTCAGCAGCCATTCGGCGAACAGCCGCGCCGCGTTGGGATGCGGCGCGTTGGCCATCACCGCGGACGGGCCGATGCACAGCACGGATCCGTCGGTCGGATACTGGATGGCGATCGGATTGCCCTTGTCGGCCATCAGCATGGAGGTCGCCAGCGGCGCCAGGCCGACATCGCGCTCGCCGCCGTTCAGCATGGTGATCGGGTCGTTGCCGGAACGGCCAATCTGCGGCTTGTTCTTCGCCAGCTTGTCGAAATACTCCCAGCCGTACAGCTTGCGCAGCGCCACGGTCCAGACGCCGACGTAGCCGCTGAACGCCGGATGGCCGAACGCCGCGCGGCCGCTCCATTTCGGCTCCAGCAGGTCGGTCCAGCTCTTCGGCGCTTCCTCCGGCTTCACGCGCTGGGTGTTGTAGACCAACAGCATGAGCGTCGAGGTCGAGGGATAGGTACAGCCCCTCCTCGGTCAGTCCCTGGAACGCCGGCGCAATGTATTTCGCGTTCTGCGGCGTGAATTCCGCCAGCGCCTTGCGTGCCTTCAGCGCCGGCATGTGCGAGATGTCGGTGGTGGAGAACACGTCGCACTGCGGCGAGTTGTTCTTCAGGTCCTGCATCAGCCGCTGATAGGCCACCTGACCGGTGGTGCGGATCACCGCGACATCGACGCCGGGATAGTCCTTGGTGAAGGCGCGGCCCATCACCTCCGCGGTGCCGCCGTCCACCTGGGCGACGTACCAGGTCAGCGTGGCTTCCTTGCGCGCGGCTGCCGCCAGCGCCGTCAGGTCGGCGCGCGCACCGCGCGGCAGCAACGTCGCCGCGCCCACCGCGCCGAGACCGGCTGCTGCCAGCCTGCGGGTGATCATCCTGGACATGCTTGTTTTCCTCCCGGAGTGGCCGAGCGTATCTCGGCGGCCATCCCGGACGTTATGCCGGACGAGGCTCGATTGACCAGACCCGCTGGCGCGAGCGCTCCGCCGGCTGGCATGCCGGCCGCTCTGGTCAAGCCGACGAGCGGTTGATAGGCTGCGAAACGATTGGCCGGCCGCTCCGGTCCGGATGCCGACGACACGAAAACCAAGCCGCCGCGGCAGCGTGTGGCAGACCACAAGCGATGAAGCTGGGCAAACGATAAAGCTGGGGAAACGGAGAGTTCGGCCATGACCTACCGCCGCTATTGGGTCTACTTCCTGTTGTTTCTGTTCAACGCCATCTGCTACCTCGATCGCATCAACATGTCGGTCGCGGGGCGCTCCGTCGCGCAGGAATTCGCCCTGTCGCCGGTCGCGCTGGGCTATCTGTTCTCGTCGTTTCTCTGGGCCTATGTCCTGATGATGCTGCCCGGCGGCCGGCTGGTTGACAGCCTGGGCGCGCATCGGATGGCCGCGATCGGCGCCGCCGTCTGGTCGATCGCACAAATGCTCACCGGCGCTGCAACCGGCTTCGTCAGCATCCTGCTGGCCCGCCTCGGGCTCGGCGTCGGCGAGGCGCCGACCTTCCCGGTCAGCTATCGCAGTGTTCGCGACTGGGCACCTTACACCGAGCGCGGGCTGGCGGTGGGCTGCATCCAGGCCGGCACGCTGCTTGGCCCGGCGCTCAGCGCGCCGCTGGTGGCCTGGCTGATCGCCGCAACCTCCTGGCGGTGGTCGTTCGTCGCCACCGGCGCGGTCGGGCTGGTGTGGGTCGCGGTGTGGTTCGCATTCGTATCGACACCGGAGCGCACAAAATGGCTGCCGGAGCCGGAACGCCAGCGCATCCTGGCCGAGCGTCACGCCGGCGAGAAGCCGGAGACGCATGGCGGCATCGGCTACGCCGGGCTGCTGCGCTCGCCGTCGATGTGGGGACTGGCGATCTCGCAGGGCTGCGCGGTCTATACGGTCTATCTCTACCTGAGCTGGCTGCCGAACTACCTGCAGACGGTGCGCGGCCTGTCGATCGTGAATTCCGGCGTGTTCACCTCGGTGCCGTTCTTCGCGGGCGCGGCGCTGATCATCCTGACCAACTGGATCGGCGACCGGATCCTGACCCCGGGCACCATGCGCAGCGGGCAGCGGCGCCTGGTGGTGGTGGCGTGCCTGCTGCTGTCGGCGGCGGGTCTGGCCATCCCGTTCGTCGATTCACTGACAGCGGTGGTCATCCTGACCATTCTGCCGGTGAGCTTCGGCGGCACCGCCACCGCGACCAACGCGGCGCTCGCCAACGATCTGCTGCGGTCCCAGGCCGACAGCGGACGGGCCTTCGCCTTCATGGTGCTGGGCGGCAACGTGTTCGGCCTGCTGGCACCGATCATCACCGGCTATATCGTGCAGGGCACCGGCAGCTTTGCCGCCGCGTTCGTGCTGGCGGGAATTTTGTCGCTGGTCGGCGCGGCGGTGTCGTTCACGCTGACCCGGCACACGCTGGGCGAGGAGACGCCGAGCACGGCGACGGCGAAGCCCGCCGCGACGTAACGCGGCGGCGGCGGCGCCCGTGGCGGGGGCGGGTCAACTGCCGAACGTGTCGCGCCACTGTTCGACCACCTCGGGGATCCCCTTGGCGATTTCCTCGGTGGTCAGGCGCAGCAGCTTCAGTTCGGCCAGGCGCTTGGTGCCTGGCATCAGCGGGGCGTCGGCGCGCACCGGCTCCAGGTGCCACTTCACGCAGGCGCGCGCGTAGTCCGCACTCAGCAGCCATTCCAGGAACAGCCGCGCGGCGTTCGGCCGCGGCGCCTTGGCAAGCACCGCCGAGGGGCCGACGCACAGCAGCGTGCCATCCGTCGGATAGATGAAGTTGACCGGATTGCCCTTGTCGATGTTCTGCACCGTGGTGCTGACCGGGCCGGTGCCGATCAGGCTCTCCCCGGCATTCAGCATGGTCAGCGGATCGTTGCCGGAACGGCCGATGCGCGGCTTGTTCTGCGCCAACTTCTCGAAAAATTGCCAACCGTACAGCTTGCGCATCGCCAGCACCCACTGGCCGAAAAAGCCGCTGAAGGCGGGATGCGCGACGGCGACGTGGTTCTTCCATTTCGGATCGATCAGGTCGGGCCAGTTGGTCGGCACCTCGGCGGGCGGGATCGCCTTGGTCTGGTACACCAGGATCTGCAGCGACGCGGTGGTGGGATAGTAGTAGCCCGCCTCGCCCAGGCCGACGAACGAGGGCGCCAGCTCGGCGGCATTCTGCGGCAGATAGTTCGCCAGCGCGCCGCGCGCGCGCAGCGCCGGCATGTGCGCGATGTCGGTGGTGCTGAACACGTCGCATTGCGGCGCATCGTTCTTCAGCTCCTGCTGCACCCGCTGATAGGCGACCTGCCCGGTGGTGCGCACCACGGAAACCGTGACCCCGGGGTACTGGGCGGTGAAGATGCGGCCCATGTCTTCGGCCGCCTCGCCGCTCATTTGCGCGACGTACCAGGTCAGCGACCCTTCCTTGCGCGCCGCCTGCGCCAGCGCGGCAAGCTCGGCGCGCGCCGGGCGCGGCGCCAACGCCGAGGCGCCGGCGGCGCCAACTCCGGCCATCGCCTGCCGACGGGTGGGTCCGATGGACATGGTTTCCTCCGACTGTCTGGCGACCGCAGTGTCCTCCCGCCGCCAGCGCAGGGCAATCGGATGAAGCGAAGCAAGGTCGAGGCTTCGCCCCGAACCCCACCAGGGGGGCTTTGCCCCCCTGGACCCCCCACCAGAGGCAGCGGCCTCTGAACTCCATGACTGGGAGTGTGGGGCGGGGAAGGGGGCGGGTGGGCGAGGCGAAGGGGCGCCGTCCGGCGCCCCTTTGCCTCGCCCACCCGCCCCCTTCCCCGCCCCACACTCCCAGTGAAGGGTTCCAAGGGCTCCGCCCTTGGCGGGGTTCCAAGGGGCAGCGCCCCTTGGTGGGGTCTGGGGCGAAGCCCCAGCCTTGCTTCGCTGCACCCGATTGCCCTGGCGCCGCCGCGGCAGGCCGGTTCCCGCCGGCGTGCATGCCGCTATACTGCGCGCGACACGCGGGCCGGATGCGCCCGGGGGGGGCTGGCTTGACCTCTGCAAACCTGGTCGGCGCGGATCGGAAGGCGGCCTGATGGCCGGTCCGGAGCACGACGAGGAACCGCCCGCCGGCCCGCCGCACGCGGCCCTGCTGGCACTGCTGCTGGTGATCCTGCTGGTCGGGGCCTTCATGTTCGTCATGCATCGGCTGAACCAGGCGGGACAGATGCAGGACTGCCTCGCCTCCGGGCGCACCAACTGCGCGCCGATCGAGACGCAGCAGAAATAGATGCAGCCGCGTCAGCTGCGCGGCCGGCGCGCCCAGGCGCGGGGCGTCGAGGCCGAGGCGGCGGCCTGCGCGGCACTGGCGCGCGACGGCTGGACCGTGCACGCGCGACGCCTGCGCACCGAAGTGGGCGAGATCGACATCGTGGCCGAGAAGGACGGGCTGCTCGCACTCGTCGAGGTGAAATCCCGCCCCAGCCTGGCCGATGCCGCCGCGGCCCTCACCGCACGCCAGCAGGCGCGGCTGATCGGGGCGGCGGAGATCCTGCTGGCGGAGCATCCCGATTGGGGAACGAACGGCGTGCGCTTCGACGTGATCGTGGTCGATGCCGCCGGCGCGGTGCGGCGCATCGCGGATGCGTTCAGGGCGGACTAGCCGGCTTCGCTCTATGCGTATGCCATCGGCTGAGCGGTCTCGCACGCCGCCAGGTGCTTCAGGAACACCTCGCAATACCGCCGCGCGGTGGTATGGCGAACCTTTTCCTGCAGCGCCTGGTAGCGGGCGCGCCGCTCCTCCAGGTCCATCAACAGCGCCTGGTGGATCGCGTCGGCGATCTCGTCCGGGTCGTATGGATTGACGATCAGCGCCTCGGTCAGCTCCTCCGCCGCGCCGGCGAAGCGCGACAGCACCAGCACGCCGGGATCGCTGGCGTTCTGCGCGGCGATGTACTCCTTGGCCACCAGGTTCATCCCGTCGCGCAGCGGCGTCACCACGCCGACGCGCGCGATGCGGTAGAACCCCGCCAGGGTGCGTCGGCTCAGCGCGCGGGTGATGTAGCGCAGCGGCACCCAGTCGAATTCGGAATACCGCCCATTCGTATCGCCGACGACCCGATCAAGCTCGCGGCGAAGCTGCTGGTAGTCGGTGTTGTCCTCGCGTGAGCGCGCCGCGACCTGCAGGAAGCTGACCTGGCGCCGGTGCTCCGGATGCGCGCCCAGCAGGCGGCCGAACGCGACCATGCGGTTCGGCAGGCCCTTGGAGTAGTCCATCCGATCCACCCCGATCGCCAGCGCGCGGCCGGACAGGCTGTCGCGCAGCCGCTGCGCCTCCACCCGACGCACCGCGCGCACCGCATCCTTGGCGAAGCCATCGGCATCGATGCCGATCGGATCGACGACGGCGCGCACCGTTACGCCGTCATGCGTGAAGCGGCCTTCCGAGTCGGCTTGCACCCCCAGCATCTGCCGTACGCAGTCCAGGAACGCGTGGCGATGCGCTGCGGTTTGCATGCCAACGATATCATAGGCCGCCAGTCCGCCGATCAGCTCCTGGGCGCAGGGCAGCACTTCAAGCATCGCAGGCGGCACGAAGGGAATATGCAGAAAGAAGCCGATCCGGTTGCGCACACCAAGCCGGCGCAACTCCTGGGCCAGCGGGATCAGATGGTAGTCGTGCACCCAGATCAGATCGTCGGGTTGCAACAGCGGGGCCAGCGCCGCGGCGAACTGCCGATTGACCGCGCAGTAGCCCTGGTAGTCCTCGCGCCGGTAGGTCATCAGGCCGAGCCGGTAATGCAACAATGGCCACAGCGCGCCGTTGGCGAAGCCGACGTAGAACGCGTGATAGGCCGCCTCCGTCAGGTCGATCGTGGCAAAGGTCAATCCACCGGCGTGGCTGAGCTCGGCCGTCTCGGCCGGTGCGTGCGCCCGCCGCCCGCTCCAGCCGAACCACAGCGATCCTGGCTGCAGCGCATCGGCCAACGCCACCGCGAGACCGCCGGCGCGCGGCCCGCGCTCGGACGGCAATGGCAACCGATTGGAAACGACTACCAGGCGCGCCAAAGTCCCTCCTCCCACGATCGCGACAAGCGCGTTGCTGCCGGGACCGGCCCGTGGTCCGCCGGCGCGGTCCGGCGCGGCGGGCGGACCATCCGGCGGCCGCTCTCCGGCGCCAGCCTGCCGCGCAGCGCGTTGAACACCGGATCGGCGTGAAGGCGGGGAAAGCAGAACCAGACATGGCGCCCGGTCGGGGCGATCCCGGAAGCGACCGTGCAATTGCCGATCACCGCCAGATCGAGGCCAGCCATTACGCCTCCTGTGTCCTTTCCGTACCCGCAAAGCCATCACGCAAACGTGAACCGCGCGCCCACGCAGCCAGCCCGCGAGCACGCCATCTCCACTTCTGTGCTTATGTGGGCGCGGGCACGCCACGATGGCAAGGGCGGAGGGCACAAAATCTGCGGCAACTTCCGGGCGCGGCTGCCGCAAAAACGGCTCAATCGAGGCGCTTTGCTGGGTCTGCCGCGCCGCTGCCGCTACACCAGGAGCCTGACAACCATGCGCATCGCCCAAATCGCTCCGCTGACTGAATCGGTCCCGCCGAAGCTCTATGGCGGAACCGAGCGGATCGTTTCGTATCTGACGGAGGAACTGACCAGCCTCGGTCACGACGTGACGCTGTTCGCCAGCGGCAATTCAGAGACCTCGGCGACGCTCGAACCGATGTCGCCGCGCGCGCTGCGGTTCGATCCCACGCTGCGCGACGCACTGGCGCCGCATATGGTGATGCTGGAGAAGGTCTATCGTCGCGCGCATGAATTCGACGTGCTGCACTTCCACCTCGACTATTGGTCGTTCTCGCTGTTCAGCCGCGGCCCGACGCCATTCCTGACGACACTGCACGGGCGGCTCGATCTGCCGGAGCATGCGCCGATGCACGAGCTGTTTCCGGAGGTGCCGCTGGTTTCGATCTCCTATGCCCAGCGCCGCGGCATGCCCGAGGCGAACTACGTGAAGACGATCCATCACGGCCTGCCGACCGGGCTGCTGACGCCGCTGCCCATCGCGCCGAGCTACCTTGCCTTCCTCGGCCGCATCGCACCGGAAAAGCGGCCCGACCGCGCCATCCGCATCGCCCGGCGGGCCGGCATGAAGCTGAAGATCGCCGCCAAGGTGGACCGCGTGGACCAGGCGTATTTCGACGCCGAGATCCGTCCGATGATCGACGGCGAGCAGATCGAGATGATCGGCGAAATCGGCGATGCGCAGAAATCCGCCTTCCTCAGCGGCGCGCACGCGCTGCTGATGCCGATCGACTGGCCGGAACCGTTCGGCCTCGTGATGATCGAGGCGATGGCCTGCGGCACGCCGGTGATTGCGTTCAACTGCGGCTCGGTGCCCGAGGTCGTCGATCACGGCATGACCGGCTTCGTCGTCGACAGCGAGGACGCGGCGGTCGCGGCGATCCCCCGCCTGGCGCGCCTGTCGCGCCAGGCGATCCGCGGCCGCTTCGAGCGGCGCTTCAGCGCGCGGCGGATGGCGGGCGATTATCTGTCGCTGTACCGCCAGCTGGCGGCGACGGCGCGCCCGCGGCTGCGCGTGGTGTCGTAGGGCGGGCCGGGCCTGCCGCAGCCGCCTCAGGCGTCGGTCGGGCGCGTGGTGGCGGCCTGATCGAGCCGCACGAACGTCGTGCCCTGGCGTTGCAGCGCGCGCAGCCCCGCGACGACGCCCAGCCCGCTCGGCCGGGTCGGCTGATTGAGATGCGCAACGATCACGTCGCCGCTGCGGGCCGCCGCCATGCGCGCCGCCACCAGCGCCGCCGGCAGCGACGCCCCGAGGTCGGCGCTGAACGAATAGCCGCCGATGGCGAACCCCATCGCCTCGATCGCCGGGAGCACGCTCGGCGTGTAGAACCCGGTCGCGGCGCGATACCAGCGCGGCGCGCCGCCGGTCGCCGCGCGGATCGCCTGCGCCCCGCCCTCGACCTCGCGGCGGATCGCCGGCAGATCGCCCGCGGCGCGGATGCCGAAGATCGTGCGGTCGCCCAGCACCGGCGGAACATGCAGTTCGCCATGGTTCTCGACGGCGAACAGCTCGGGGTGCGCCAGCAGCAGCGCCAGCCCGGCCGGGTTGCGGCGCAGCCACAACCCGGTGACGAAGATCGTCGCGGGAATCCGCTCCGCTACCAGAACGGTCGCGATGCGCGCATCGAAGGCGCCGGGGCAGCAATCGAAGCTCAGCGCGATTACCCGCCGGTTCGCCGGCACGGCTTCCAGGCGGATGCGCGGCTCGACCGGCGCGTCCGGACCCGCCGCGTGGCCGGCCGGCGCGGCGGCGGCGATCCCGGTCGCCAGGCTCGCGGCCGCCGCCGCCACGGCGCCGCAGAAGCCCCGTCGCGACACGCCCGGCCGCCCGCACCGCCCACACATCGTCCGGCTCCTTCGCGGCATTCGTCGCCGCTCGCCGGCGTGGCATAACACCCTGACGGGGCCTTGGTCGATCAGGACGAACCGATGACGCGCGACCCAGCCATGCCGCCCGCCGGGCTGCATCTCACGTTCGATGCCGATCCCTCGATCGAGACGCGGCGGGCGCTGGGCGCGGCGATCAACGCGTTCAATGCGCGCGCCGCGCCGCTGGTGGTGGAGCGCTTCGCCCTGCTGCTGCGCGACGACGCGGGCGCGCTGGCGGCCGGGCTGAGCGGGGTGCTGTACTGGGGCTGGATGTTCGTCGATGGGCTGTGGGTCGGCGAGGGCTGGCGCGGCGGCGGGCTCGGCCGCGCGCTGATGGCCCGCGCCGAGGATCACGCCCGCGCCAGGCACTGCCACGCCGCCTGGCTGGACACGTTCCAGGCACGCGGCTTCTACGAAAAGCTCGGCTACGAGAGCTTCGGCGTGCTGGACGACTATCCGCCCGGCCAGTCGCGCCATTTCCTGCGCAAGCGGCTGCGGCCGGCGCCGTAGCCATCGACCGGCCGGCGGCTTGCGGCGCCTATGCCGCGGCCGGCACCAGTTGCGTCGTGCTGGCGCAGTCCCGCTCCACGCCGTCGCGGGTCAGCGCCACCCGATGATAGCTGCCATCGATCCAGGCGCGGAACTGGTCGCGATAATGCGGGCTGCCCGGCACACCGGAATTGCCGATGTTCTGCACCGCCAGGAACCAGCTGGGGTCGGCGAAATCCACCACGATCCGATACTCCGCCCCGGAGCTGGCGCCGTGCGGCGGCAGCTCGCCGCCGGTGTTGCGCACCGTGTGCGACCCGCCATCCACCGGCGCCGGGCCGATATCGAACGCCGCGGCCAGGACCTGCGAGGACAGCGGATGGCGCCAATGCGCGATGTGCACGCGGCCCCACTGCCAGGACGCCGGATCAGCGCGGAGCCGCGCGGTCAGCGCGGCGTCCGCCTGCCGGGCCACCGCCGCCGCGTGCGCTGCCGTGCCGGTGGCGAAATAGTCCGGCGCCGCCCCCTCCAGCAGGCTGGCCGCCAGCCCGGTTTGCTGTGCCGTCAGGTCCAGCAGCCGCTGCGGCAGGTGCTCGGCCAGGACATGGCGCGTCCACAGCGCCATGAAGGTCTCGAACACCGTCGGCGCGGTGCTGGCCAGGTCGTAGCGATAGTCCCAGCGCGACAGCGCTTCGGTCACCCGCGCCACCGCCGGATCGCTGCCGGCGGCCAGCAGGCGCAGGATATGCGGGCACAGCCGCTCGGCCCGGCAGTTCTTGACATCGTTCTGGAAGCGGATGTTTCCCGCGCGGTCCAGGCCGTGCTTGCCGGCGAAGACCTGGTCGATGCGCACGCCGCGATGGCCTTGCGAATAGGCCCCGTAGATCGGCTGCGCATAGTCCGGGCCGACGATCCGCTGATTGGCGCTGGCAACATAGCCGCGCGCCGGGTTGTAGCTGCGCGGCAGGTCGTCGAACCCGATGCTGCCCTGCCATCGATCGGCCGGATTGTCGGCGTCGCGGAACCCGGCGGTCACCCGCCCGCGCAGCGGCACGCGGCCGGCCATCTGGTAGCCGATGTTCCCCGCGCGGTCGGCATAGACGAAGTTGAACACCGCGACCGACCAGTCGCGCAGCGCCGCGCGGAAGCCGCGCCCATCCATCGCCCGCGACAGCGCGATCCCGGCGCGCAGGTCGTCCAGGTGCTCGGCGCCGACCCAGCGCAGCGACAGCGGCGGATCGCCGCCCTCGGCCACCGGCGTGAGCAGCGCGTTCACCACCGGGCCGCGCACGGTGGAGCGAATCAGCTGGGTGCGCGCCGGCTCGCCGCGCACCGGGATCGTCACCTGGCGCTCGGCGAATTCGCGCCAGCCGTCGCCGTCGCGATAGCGCCGCGGGTCCGCCGGATGCAGCGTCTCGCGATACAGGTCGCGCGTGGACGCGGCGTTGTTGGTGATGCTCCAGGCGGTGGTGCCGTTGCAGCCCCACCACAGTCCGGGGAAGCCGGGATGGCCGGCGCCGGCGGCATTGTCGTCCGGTCCGTGCAGCGCGTATTCGTACCAGCTCGACGGCACCCAGAACGGCTGGTGCGGATCGCCGCACAGCACCGGGTGGCCGCTGCCGGTCATCCCGGCGTTCAGCGCCCAGTTGTTGCTGCCGGTCGCGTCGTCGGTGCCCGCCGCACCGGCGCCCGGCGGAAAGGCCGAGGGTACCACGAGGTTTTCCGCCGCCTCGGGGGTCAGGTAGAGGGCGCGCAGCGCATCGGTGGGCAGCAGCCGCGCCGCCTCCGCCGCGGCCAGCCGGTCGATCCGGCCGTTTAACGACCACCAGATGCCGCGGCCGATCGCGATGATGTCGCGCACGCTGAACGGCGCCGGCGCGTCGTCCAGCACCTGGAACTCCACCGGCAGGTCGGCGCCCATCCGGTCGATCTGCCGGTTGATGCCGGCAACGAAGCGTTCGACCACCGCGCGCGTCGCCGGGTCCATCGCCGCGGCCTCGCGTTGCGCGATCAGATCGATCCCGACGGTCAGGTGCGCCACGTCGCTCGCCACATAGGCGGGGCCGAGGATCTCCGCCTGGCGGCCCAGGGCGCGCCGGCGCAGGCGGTCCATCTGCCAGAGCCGGTCCTGCGCCATGGCCACGCCGAGACCGTAGAACAGATCGGCGGTGGCGGCGGCGAAGATGTGCGGCACACCGGCGCGATCGCGCTTGATCTCCACCGTGTCCGCCACCGGGGCGGTGAGGCGCTGGTCGGTCAGCGTCGCGTGGCGGCGCAGCCAGGCGTCGCGCGCCGCTGCCAGCTCGGCGCCGGTCACGCCGGCGCTGCGGCAGATGTCGGCGATCGGCCGGCTGTCGCGCAACGCCGCCAACACCCCGGGTTCATCGAGAGACATGCACCGCTCCGCTCATGCTTGGCCCGCCTGGCGCATCGAACACCAATTGCCGGTCCGCGTCATGCCCCCAACGCCCAGGACGATCGGGTGAACGAAAGCAAGGCCGGGGCTTCGCCCCGGACCCCACCAAGGGGCGCTGCCCCTTGGAACCCCGCCAAGGGCGGAGCCCTTGGAACCCTTCACTGGGCGTGTGGGGAGAGGGAGGGGGCGTGTGGGCATGGCGTTGGGGATGCCCGTCGCGACGGGCATCCCCAACGCCATGCCCACACGCCCCCTCCCTCTCCCCACACGCCCAGTCATGGAGTCCAGAGGCCGCTGCCTCTGGTGGGGGGTCCAGGGGGGCAACGCCCCCCTGGCGGGGTTCGGGGCGGAGCCCCGGCCTTGCTTCGCTTCACCCGATCGTCCTGGGCGTGGCAATCGCGGGGCGCGCTGCTACACTTATTCGGGTGCGTCACCAACAGGGGGTTTCAGCCATGGTCGATATTGCCTTCGCGCGGCCCGCGCTGCCGAAATCCGGGGCGCTGGTGCTGCTGGTGAGCGAAGGCGAGATGCCGTCGGGACTGTGGCAGCAGGCCGACCAGGCGACCGGCGGCGCGATCGCCCGGGCGCTGCAAGCGGCGGAATTCAAGGGGCGCAAAGGCAAGACCTGCTCGATCCTGGCGCCCGGCGCCGGTCTGTCGCGCGTCATCATGGTCGGCCTGGGCAAGCCGGCGGAATTTGCCCCGCTGGTGTTCCAGGAGGCCGGCGGCGCGGCGGCGGCGCTGCTGCTGCGCGAGCCCGCGGCGGCGATCGGCACGCACGCGTTCAGCGCCGACCAGGCCGCCCAGGTGGCGCTGGGCGCCACGCTGCGCGCCTACCGCTTCGACCGCTATCGCACCAAGGAGAAGGCGGAGGAGAAGCCGCGGCTGGCGAAACTCACGCTGCTGGTGAACGAGCCGACGCGCGCCAAGGCGGCGTGGGAGCCGCTCGCCAGCGTGGCCAACGGGGTGTTCCTGACGCGCGACCTGGTGAGCGAGCCGGCGAACGTTCTCCATCCGGTCGAAATGGCCAACCGCTGCAAGAAGCTGACGGACCTCGGCGTGAAGGTCGACGTGCTGGGGCCGGCCGAGATGGCCAAGCTCGGCTTCGGCGCGCTGCTCGGCGTGGCGCAGGGCAGCGTCAACGAGCCGCGCATGGTGGTGATGCAATGGCGCGGCGCCGGCGGGCGCGGGCGGAAGCGGGACAAGCCGATCGCCTTCATCGGCAAGGGCGTGACGTTCGACACCGGGGGGATTTCGATCAAGCCGGCCGGCGGCATGGAGGACATGAAGTGGGACATGGGCGGCGCCGGCACGGTGATCGGGCTGATGGCGGCGCTGGCCGGGCGCAAGGCGAAGGTGGACGTCGTCGGCCTGGTGGGGCTGGTGGAGAACATGCCATCGGGCAACGCGCAGCGGCCGGGCGACGTGGTGAAGAGCTACTCGGGCCAGACCATCGAGGTGATCAACACCGACGCCGAGGGTCGCCTCGTGCTGGCCGATGTGCTGTGGTACTGCCAGGAGAAATTCGATCCGAAGTTCATGATCGACCTGGCGACGCTGACCGGGGCGATCATCATTTCGCTGGGGCATGAGCATGCCGGATTGTTCAGCAACAACGACGAGCTGGCGGAGAAGCTGGCCGCGGTCGGCAAGGCGACGGGCGAGACGGTCTGGCGCATGCCGCTGGGCGAGGCGTACGACAAGCTGCTCCGCTCGGACATCGCCGACATGAAGAACATCGGCGGGCGGCCGGGCGGCTCGATCACCGCGGCGCAGTTCATCCAGCGCTTCGTCAACGACAAGCCGTGGGCGCACCTGGACATCGCGGGGATGGCGTGGAGCACGAAGGACGCGCCCTGCGTGCCGAAGGGCGCCACGGCGTATGGCGTGCGGCTGCTGGATCGGCTGGTGGCGCAGTATTACGAGGCGGCCGACGGCGCCGATTAGGGTGGTGAGCGAGATCGGTTTCTACCACCTGACGCGCAGCACCTTGGAACAGGCATTGCCGCAACTGCTGGGCCGCACCCTGGCGGCCGGGGAGCGCGCGGTGGTGGTGTGCCGCGATCCGGCGCGGCTCGCGGCGCTGGACCAGGCGCTGTGGGACTGTGCGGAACCGAACTGGTTACCGCATGGCACGGCAGCGGACGATGATGCCGCGCTGCAGCCGATCTGGCTGGCGATGGACGACGCGGCACCGAACGGGGCGCGATTCCTGTTTCTGGTGGACGGGGCGAGCAGCGCGCGGCTCGACGCGTTTGCGCGGGTGTTCGATCTGTTCGACGGCAACGACGCGGCGGCGGTGCAGGCGGCGCGCGCGCGCTGGGCGGCGGCGAAGGCGGCGGGACATGCGCTGTCGTACTGGCAGCAGGGGCCGCGGGGCTGGACCAAGCAGGCGTAGGCTGGGTTTTGCGCCGTGCCGATTGACGGTTCAGGGTGGGGGTCACGATGGCAACCGTCGATGGCCGCGTGTGGTCTGGATTCAAGCAAGATTTCACCACGGAGACACGGAGACACAGAGATCAGCGTCGCAAATGGGCTTGGCGCGGCGCGCATCGGCTTGCTTCTCGGTGTCTCGGTGCCTCTGTGGTGAAATTTTCTTGCCGTGGATCGCGCGTTGCACGATCAGTGCGGTCCTATCGCCGCAAGAACCGCAGCAGTTCTTCGGCGACCCGCGCGGGCTGTTCCTGCTGCACCCAGTGCCCGGCGCCGGCGATGAGGTGGCAGGCTTGCATCCGCGGGCACGCCGCCTGCCGCATCCGTTCGAACGCGCCCGGCGTCTGGTAGGTTCCCCAATCGCTGGCCCCGGCGATGAACATGGCAGGCACGTCGATGGTGCGGCCGGAGAACAATTGCAGCTCCGCGGTGTCCAGCCCGCCGGTGCCGCGGCGATACCATTGCAGCCCACCCTGGAAGCCGGTGCGCGCATACTCGGCGGCGTAGACGGCAAGCTCGCTGTCGGGCAGCCAGCGGCAGGCGGCGATCTCGGCCGGCGCGGGCATCTCGTGCGCCACCGTGCTCGGCATGTCCTCGTTCAGGTCCATGATGTAGTAGGTCGGCAGCCTGGCCAGCTCCTCGGCGGTCCAGCCGGCCAGGCGATGCGGTTTGTTGCCGGTCCAGTCGGCGCTTTTGTGGTGGTAGTAGGCGCGCAGGAAGGCGTGCACGCCCGGCTTGCAGTGCACCATGTCGTGGTTGGCCGGGCGGGTCGAATAGTACCACTGGTAATGCTTGCGCGGCCGGTCCAATGCCGCCAGCGCGGCGTGGATGTCGGGCGCCGCGGGGGCGGCGGCGGCGGGCGGCGCAGGCGGGCCGGCGAAGGGCGCGCTCATCAGCGTGACCGAGCGGAACACGTCCGGGCGCACCAGCGCGCACCACGCCGCGACCGAGGAACCGAAATCATGCCCGACCACGCCGGCGACCTCGCGATGGCCGAGCGCCCAGACCACCCCCAGCGCGTCGCGCACCGCGTTCAGCAGGCGAAAGCCGCGCAGGTCGCCGTCGTAGGCGCCGTCCCACCCGGTGGTGCGCCCGTAGCCGCGCAGGTCCGGTGCCACGACGTGCAAGCCGGCGGCGGCGAGCGGCGGCATCACCTTGCGCCAGGAATAGGCGAGCTCCGGGAAGCCGTGCAGCAGCAGCACGCAGGGGCGGCCCGGGGTCTCGAAACCGGCTTCCAGCAGGTGGACGCGCAAGCCGTTGATGCCGTCGAGGCAGCGGGCGCGGATGGCGGCGGGCAGCACGGCCTGGTCGAGCGGTCCGATCGCGGTCATGCGTTGCTCCCTGGGTGCGGCGGTGGCTGGCCCGCTGTCGTGCGCGGGAAGCCGCCTGGTTCGAGCGAAACGGCGGGCGCGGTGCCCGACAAGGCACCGCGGCGCCCGACACGGTCAAGCCTGAGGGCGTTCGGTCATGTCAATGTGCCTGCGCACCTGGCGCATGACGCCAACGCGTCTCTGGCGCTGGCGGACGTTGCTGGAGCGCGGTCATCGTGACTGGGTTCGTCGTGGCCGGCGTACATCTCGCTCGTTGTTCGCGGGCTTGGGCCGCGAAGAGCGGACCAAGGTCGCGGCGCGCGGCGACGCGGGTGAAGGTGGTGCCGCGCGCACCACCCTCACCCGGCGCGCTGCGCGCGCCGACCTTGGTCCGCTCTTCGCGGCCCAAGCCCGCAAACGCGGGAGAGGTGGGTGTAGGCGGGTCCGGTCAGGCTGAAGTGGCTCTAACGCGTATACAGCCAGCGGCTGACCAGCGTTTCCAGCGAATCGGTGAACGCGCTGCGCGGCCCCTCCTCGAGCAACGTTCCGGTCCGCATCACGTAGACGTGGTCGGAAATCCCGATCGCGCCCTTGATGTTCTGATCGACCAGCAGGATCGCCTTGCCCTGCTGCGCCAGGCCGGCGATCAGTTCGTAGATCTGCGCCGTGACGCGCGGCTCGACGCTGGCGGTCGGCTCGTCGATCAGCATCACCGTCGGATCGGTCAGCAAGGCGCGAGCGATCTCCAGCTGGCGCTGCTGGCCGCCCGACAGGGTGCCGGCAAGCTGCAAGCGCCGCTCGCGCAGGATCGGGAAGCGCGCGAAGGCCTGCTCGATCCGTTCCGCCGCCAGCGTGCG
The DNA here is from genome assembly GCA_963847615.1 of uncultured Alphaproteobacteria bacterium. Taxonomy (GTDB): domain Bacteria; phylum Pseudomonadota; class Alphaproteobacteria; order Acetobacterales; family Acetobacteraceae; genus Palsa-883. The sequence goes on along the minus strand of CAWKAN010000020.1, from coordinate 163,202 downwards.
ATCGTTGCGGAACAACCAGGTGCCCAGCCGCAGGTTGGCATCGACCGAGAGGAACGGAAACACGCTGGGGCGCTGCGGCAGGTAGGTGACGCCGTGGCGCGCCATCTGGTGCGAGCGCACGCCGCGCAACGAGGTCTCGCCGAGGCGGATCTCGCCCGCGGTTGCCGCCAGGAAGCCGAACACCACCTTCAGCAGCGTCGACTTGCCGGTGCCGTTCGGGCCCGAATACGCAACGAACCTCGCCGCGCAGCACGTCGAGCGACATGCCGTTCAGGATGTTGATGCCCGGCAGGTAGCCCGCCACGACCTGGCGGACGGTCAGCGCCGGGGTGCGCTCAGACGCCGGCATAGGCAAGCAGCACCTCCTGGTTTTGCCGCACCGCGTCCACCGTGCCGTCGGCGATCTTCCGGCCGCGTGCCATCACCACCAGGCGTTGCACCAGCCGCTGGATCGCCTCGATGTCGTGATCGACCACGACGAAGCTGCGGCCCTCGGCGTGCAGCGTCTGGATCAGCACGATGATCTCGTCGCGCAGGAACGGGTTCACCCCGGCGAACGGCTCGTCGAGGAACAGGATCTCCGGGTCCAGCATCAGCGCCCGGCCGAGTTCCAGCAGCTTCTGCTGGCCGCCGGACAGGTTCTTGGCCTGTAACAATTCGAGGTGCGACAGGCCGAGGAACTCCAGGTGCCGCCGCGCGGTGCGCATCGCCTCCGCCCAGGTCGAGTGCGCCCGCGCCAGGCCCGGCACCAGCATGTTCTCCAGCACCGACATGCGGCTGAACAACTGGGTGATCTGGAAGGTGCGCCCGACCTTGCGCGCGGCGAAGGCGCTCGCCTTCAGCCCGTCGGCCGGCGTGCCGTGCACCAGGATGCGGCCCGCGGCCGGCGCCAGATGGCCGGTGAGCATGTTGATCGTCGTGGTCTTGCCGGAGCCGTTCGGGCCGATCAGGCCGACCAGCTCGCCCTGGCGCACCGCGAGGTCCAGCCCGTCCACCGCGGCGATGCCGCCGAAATTCTTGCTGAGGCCCCTTGCCTCGATGAGCATGGGGGCTTCGATCAGCATAGGGGCTTCGATCGGCATGGCGGTCGGATCCGGATCACCCGGGACCGGAAGTTAAATTTCTCCCTCTCCCCTTGAGGGCGCGGGTTGGGGGGAGAGGTCGGCGCGCGAGAGGCTTCGGTGCGACACTGGCACTGCCCCCTCCCCCCACCCCCCTCCCTCAAGGGGAGGGGGAGAGTCTTTGCTGGCCGTGCTGTGATCATGACATGATCATCACGGCACCGCCTTGCGCGCGAGCAAGCCGCGCAGACCGCGCTGCTTCAGGGCCTGGTAGGCCAGCGCCAGCAGCCCGTTGCGGGCGAAACGAATGGTCAGCAGCAGCAGCCCGCCGAACAGCACCAGGCGCCATTGCTCGTAGCTGCGCAGCGCCTCGATCAGCGCCTCGCACAGCAGCGCGCCGAGCGTGGCGGCGAACAGGTTTTCGGCGCCGCCGATCACCGCCATCGCCACCACCAGGCCCATCTGGTCCACCGAGCCGATGTCCGGCGTCAGGATGCCGATGTAATGGCCGAAGAAGCCGCCGGCCAAGCCGGCGAAGCTGGAGGTGATGGCGAAGGCCAGCACGCGGAACCGCACCACCTTCACCCCGGCCGCCGCCGCCGCCGCCTCGTTCTCGCGGATGGCGCGGAAGAACAGGCCCCAGCGCGAGCGCACCAGCCAGACCATCAGGCCGAGCGAGGCCGCCAGCAGCGCCAGCCCGACATAGTAGTACGGCGCGTCGGAGCGGGTGTGGAACATCGGCGTCACCTCCAGCCCGCCCGAGCCGCCGGTGACCTCGTTCTCCGAGACGATGACGATGCGCAGCACCTCGGAGAACGCCACGGTGAACAGCGCCAGGTATGGCCCGCGCATGCGCAGGCAGGTGTAGCCGATGGCGGCGCCGACCACCGCGCACAGCGCCACCCCGGCCGCCATGCCGAGCGGGATCGGCAGGCCGAACGACATCACCAGCAGGCCGGAGGTGTAGGCGCCGAGCGAAACGAACGCCATGTGGCCGAACGAGAACTGCCCGGCGTAGCCGGCCAGCAGCGCCCAGCTCGCGGTGACGATGGCATAGAACAGCGCCAGGATCGCCACCGTCAGCCAATAGGCATTCACCAGCGCCGGGAATGCCAGCACCGCCACGCCCAGTGGCACGCCAAATGCGACGCGGGCGACGATCTGCGATGCGCGCACCGGCTATTCCATCTGCGTGTGCACCCGGCCGAACAGGCCGGTGGGGCGGACCAGCAGCACGATCATCAGGATCAGCAGACTGAATGCCTGGGCATAGGTCAGGCTGCGGCTGGGATCGGGGAAGACGGCGACGAACATGCTCTCCGACACGCCGATCAGCAGCCCGGCGATGATGCTGCCGCTGACCGATCCCATGCCGCCCAGGATGACGATGGCGAAGGCCTGGGTATCCGGGATCAGCCCCATCGAGGGCGACAGCGAGTAGATCGGCCCGACCAGCGCCCCCGCCCCGCCGGCCAGCGCGCCGCCCAGCCCGAACGCCAGCATGTAGAAGCGCTGGTCGTTGATGCCGACGATCGCCGCCGACTCGCGCGACTGGCTGACCGCGTTCAGCGCCTCGCCCCAGATGGTGCGGTTCATGAACCACAGCAGCGCGGCCAGCATGGCGATGCCGGCGCCGGCGGCGAACACCCGGTCCCAGGTCATCACCAGGCTGCCGAGCACCAGCACGCCGGGCCAGAACGACGGCGGGCGCAGCGGATAGGGGCCGTAGATGATCAGCGCCAGGGCGCGCAGGAAGATCGAGATGCCGAAGGTGACCAGGATGCCGTAGTCGCCCTTGCGCTCGGTCGCCGGGTTGTAGAGCGGGGTCAGCAGCGCGCGCTCCACTGCGACCGAGAGCAGGAAGGCGATCGCCATCGCCACCAGCACCGCCGGCAGCGGCGGGATGCCGGCCAGTGCGATGGCGAAATAGGCGAAGTAGCCGCCCATCATGTAGACCTCGCCATGGGCGAAGTTGACGATCTTCAGGATCGAGAAGATCACCGTCAGCCCGGCGGCGATGACCGCGTAGATCACCCCGATCACCAGGCCGTTGAGGGCCTGGATCAGCAGATAGTCCCACATCGGCGGTCTGGGTCCGGGCCGGGCGCTAGGTGCCCGGCTTCTTGTAGGTGTACGGCACCGTCGCGTATTTGCGCGGCCAGACGATCGGCGCGTCGGCCTGCGACTGCTTGACCGCGTCGTATTGCAGGATGGTCAGCGGCGCGTCGAGGAACTGGTGGTAGTGCCAGGCCGGCTCGTGCGAGGTGGAGAACGAGTACTGGCCGCGCACGCCGACATACTTGGTGGTCTCCAGCGCGTGGATGATCGCCTTCGGGTCGGTGCCGCCGGCGGTCTTGATGGCGTCGAACAGCAGCCAGGCGCCGTCGTAGCTCTCCATCACCGCGCCGGACGGATCGGCGTCCTTGTTGCGCGCCTTGTAGGCCTTCACGAACGCCTTGGTCTTGTCGTTCCACGACGCCTGCGGCAGGCCGACATTCTCGGTGGCCAGGTATTTGCCGGCCTCGCCGACGTTTTCCCAAAAAGTCGGATCGACCGCCGCGCCGCCCGAGTTGTAGATGCCGCAGGTCGGCGTCGGCGCGAAGCCGAGATCATGCGCCTGGCGGACCATCGGATAGGCACCGGCCTCGGCATAGAAACTGATGAAGAAGTCAAAGGCCGGCTTCGCCGCCTTGAAGCGCAGGATCTGCGCGGTGAAGTCGGTCAGGTTGGGATCGGCATCCACCGCGGTGAACTTGACGCCGGCCTTGGTCAGCTGCTGCTGGACCAGCGTGCGCTGGGCGAGGCCGACGTCGTCCTTCTCGGCGATGATGGCGACGTTCTTGAACCCGGCCGCGACGATCCATTGGCCGATGGTGACGTCGATCAGCGACACCGCCGGGGCGTTGCGGAACACCTCGGGGTAGCCCTTGGCGGTGATCTGGTCGGACCAGACGTCGCAGGCCATGAAGGGGATGCCGTATTTGTGGTAGACTTCCATTTCGGCCAGCGCCACCGGGCTGTGGAACTCGCCGACCACCGCGACGACCTTGTTCTGGGTGATCAGCCGCTCGGCCGCGGTGCGGCCCTCGGCCGGCATGCCGCGGGTGTCGGCGTAGATGATCTCGACCTTGCGCCCCAGGATGCCGCCGGCGGCATTGATCTCCTCGGCCGCCAGCATGGCGGCGTTCTTCATGTTGGTGCCCTCGGCATAGCCGCCGGGCGGCGACAGCGGGCCCACCCAGCCGATGACGATGGGCTCGGCGGCGCGCGCCCGCTGGCCGAGCAGCGGCAGCGTGGCGGCGGCGCCGGCCCCCGCCAGGGCGGCGCGGCGTCCGACGGTCAAGGGGCTGCGCGGGGATGGAATGAGCGGACGACGCGGCATCGGGAACTCCTCATGCGGGGGGGGGGATGGGCGGCCGACACGGAACCGACATGACCATCACGCGGGCGCACCTTCAGGTCAACCCGCGATCGGCGGGGGCGCGGCCGGTCTTTTGTGAAGATCGTACGACCGGGCCCTCGGGGCGCGGCGGTTGGTGGCGATCGGACGGCGGGACCCGGCCGGTTGGCGCGAGACGGGCGGCAAGGAACGGATCGATCGCGGTTGCGCTGCCTGGCCGCGCGTCGGGCGGGGTGACCGCGTTCGGGCGCGCGGCGCGGGGTTGCCCGGGCGGGTCGTTCGGGGGCCGGCCATGCAAGCAAGTGAAGCAAGTCATCAAGCGGACACAGAGCTGCACAGAGTGCGCACAGAGTTGCACAGAGAAGTTTTATTGGCGCTTCGCGCTGATGGCGCATGGCGGACGGCGGATGTACCGGTTAGATATCTTGCGCGCAGCGCTATTTGCTTTCTCTGTGAAACTCTGTGTATCCTCTGTGTAACTCTGTGTCCGCTTGATGACTTGCTTGCTTCCTTGCCTGCCGTGCCGCGGCACTCCCAGGCCACCGGCCAGACCCAACGCCGTCATCCGGGCCACCATCGGGATTGCGGGCGACCCGATACAGCCGGAATGGAAACCTGCCGCCGGGTCCGGGCGCAGCTCGCAGCGGCAAATTCCGGGCGTTGCCCTGGCGGGTCCGGGGCCGTAACCGGCTAAGCACGGGGGCGGGAGGACCCGGGCAACCCGACCGATCGATTCCAGGCGGCGAAAGGACCGCCGCTGCAACGGCATCGCCGGCGGGGGCCGGGGGCCGGCATGGCGGGGGCGCGGCGCCGGCGGGCCGATCCTTCGGCCGGTCGGCAGCGGCGGGCTAGCCCAGCCAGCTTCGGACCCCGGCGGCGGCCACGGCGGCGCGCGGCAGGTCGCTGTCGTCCAGCACCGCCAGCACGGCGGCGGCGAGGTCCGGATGGGCGAGCGCCAGGCGGCCAAGCAGCACGACCCCGTCATCGTCGGCAATGCACGCGAAGGCGTCGATCGCCGCGGCGGACGGGGCCTCGGCCAGCAGGCGGATCAGCCGCGGAGCTGCCTCCGCCCGCCCCATCCGGCCCAGCGCGCAGGCCGCTTCCGCCGACACGCCGTCATGCAGGTCGTCGAGCAGATCGCACAGCACCGCGACGGCCTCGGCCGAGGGGCGGGCCAGGCGGCAGGCATCGGCGCGGACCGCTGGATCCGGGTGCCGCAGCAAGGCGAGCACGACCTCCCCCGGCAGCTTGCTGCCCAGGGCGGCCGCCGCCGCCACGGCCGCAGCCAGGCCCGGCCCCTGCACCACGTCCTCGACGATCAGCCGGACAACCAACTCGGCCGCCGCCCGCCCGCCGATGCGGGCCAGCGCGGCCAGCGCCACGGTCTGTTCCGCAATCGCGGCATGCCGGCCAAAGCCTTTGAAGCGGCGGCACAGCGCCCCAAGTGCCGGCACGGCGGCGGACAGCTGCCGCTGGCCGGCCGCCGCGGCCAGGGCGGGGGCGTCCAGCGCGCCGGCGCCGGGCAGCGCCTGGATCACGGCCGCGTCGCTCAGCGCCGCGGTGTCCGGCGGCGTCCGCGCGCCGATCGCCGGTGCGGCGCGATCCGCCGTGAAGCCGGCGCCGGCGAACAGGTCGAGCTGGAGGTCCATGCTCAGGCCATCGGTGCCGCGCTCATGCCATCGCTTCGGCCGGGGCGCGCACCAGGGCGCCCTGCCGCGCCAGCTCGCGCTGCAGCCGGTCGATCGCCACCGCGCGCGGCGCCACGCCCTGCGCCACGGCCAGCGCCGCCGCGGTGCCGGCCGCCTGGCCGGTCAACCAGCATTGCGGCACCTCGCGCAGGAAGGAGTGGCTGGTGGCGTCGCAGGAGATCGCCCGTCCGGCCACCAGCAACCCGTCCAGCGCAGCGGGCACCAGGGCGCCGTAGGGCACCGATATGACCGGGTATTTCGGCGTCAGTGACGGCGAGACGCCGATCTCGTCGGCCCAGGGCACGCCGCGCGGCCAGTCCTGCCGCGTGACGGTTGCCACGCCGACCAGCCGGCGGGCGTGGCGCACGCCGATCTGCGGCGCCGACAGCATCAGGAACGCCGCCTGGAACCCCGGCGCATGGTCGCGGTAGACCGCGAGGTGCTGTGCCATCAGCCGGCGGGAGCGGATCTCGACCTCGGTCAGGTCCTCGACGTCCACCGCCGAGTAGCCGGCCAGGCGCGGCCCCATGAACAGCGCCACGTCGTTGCGCCAGGACACGAAAGGCCGCTCGAACAGCCCGCCGCAGGCGGCGCGTCCGCGGTCCATGAAGGCGGCGAAGTCGGCCGGCCGGCCGGTCTTGAAGTCGATCCAGCGCGCCATGTCGACGCCGCCGAACAGGAAGGCGGTGTTGACGCAGTGGTGGATGTCGCGGGCGTCGATGTCGGCCACGCTGGCGGCGCCGGCGCCGTGCAAGATGTCGCCGTCGCCGGTGCAATCGACGGTGACGGTGGCGCGGATCGCCTGGCGCCCCTGCTTGCTTTCGAAGAACACGCCGGCGACCTTGCCGTCGCGCAGCAGCGGCGCGGCCCCCCAGGCGTGCAGCACCAGGTGCACGCCGCTCTCCAGCACCAGCTCCTGCGATGCCAGCTTGAGGTTCTCGGGATCGATGGTGGGAGACCAGGTGACGATGCCGTGGTGGGCGGCGGTACGCTCCTTCCAATAGGCGGCGGTGGCCTCGTCGGCGCTGCCCCACAGGCCGCGCGGCGGGCCGGCCACCGCATCCTTCGGCAGCCGGTCCAGCAGGTCGTTGGCGATGCCGCGGATCACCTGGTTGCCGGACCAGTCGGTCATGCGGTCGATCCACAGCACCAGCCCGCCGGTGGACAGGCCGCCGAGGTGGTTGGCGCGCTCCAGCAGCACGACATCGGCGCCGGTGCGCGCGGCGGCGACGGCGGCGGCGGTGCCGGAGGGGCCGCCGCCGACCACCAGCACGTCGCAGTCGCGGAACACCCGCACCGCGCGCGCCGGCTCGGCGATGGTGCCGAGCTCGGCACGCGGCTGGCGCGGCAGGTGGCCCTGGGCGAAGATGCCGGCGTTGTAGATCAGCTGTCCGCCGTCGCCGGTGATCGTGCCGCTCATGGAAGGGTCCTTCCGGGAAGTCGCTGGCCGGTGGGGCAATCTGATGCCAGTTTTGCCGGGATCGCAAGCACCCGGGGCCAGGCGGCGGCGGCGAGGGAGGCCGCTCGCCTGATGGGACTGGCGCGCTCGAACGGCGGCAAGCAAGGTCCACCGCAGAGCGCGCAGAGCACGCAGACGCCGGTCTCACGGTTGCTGCGTAGGGCGGGTTTCAACCCGCCACTCTTGCCGCCCGCCCGTGCGATCGACAACGAGACGCCCCGCCGACGCGCATCGCGCACGGACGCGGGCCAGGGTGCCGCCCGCTACGCCTGCCCTTCCTGATCGTGCCACCCACGCCTCCTGGCCTGTGCGTGGCCGGCTCAAACCAACGCCGATCGGTGTCGCTGCCCGCCAATCTTTTCTGCTATCGCGCCGGTGAAGCAGGCCACGATCGGCAGGCGCACGGCTATTGACGCTTCGCCCGCAGCGGCGACGGCCTCCGCTCGCGCCGCCGAGACCTCCGGCGGCTTCGATCGGCCTGTTTCCGACAATCTCATCGCCCTGTTTCCGGCAATCTCATCCAACAGACCGCCCTGTCCCCCGGGCGAACAATCGTCGCCGGGCTTGTCCGAGTGGATCGTCCCGGGACCCGCCCGGGAACGAGGAATCACCGACTTCTTGAAAATCCACCGCGGTGCGCGGCGATCGCAGGGGGAGCCCTACTGCACCACGATCGGACCTGACGAGCACGACCAGAGACGCCGTTTTCAAGGGCGGTTACGCGCCCCAGACCGAGTTTGCTTGCGGCGCGGTGTCCGCAAGCTGTAGGTCGGGGGCAGTGCGATTCGAGGCTTGCTGGACGAGTTCCACTCAACACCCCCGTGTGTCGTCATGAGGTTCGCGTAGCAGTCGGACCACAACCACTTTGCCTAGGTGCCACCATGAAACAGGACCAAAGACTCTTACAAGCGCTTCTTGTGAAACTCAAAGAGATAGAAGCCGCAATGTCGCAAGGTGACGTGAAACTCGTTCAACCTCCTGTTGAAGGGCTGCACGTCCCAAACCCGCTAACTGTTCCAGGATACGATGGCAAGCAGATTGAGTCTCATCTCAAACTACTTGTCCAGAAAGGTTGGATTGATACTGGCGGCGTAGACGACCCTATGATCGGCATCCACTTTAGCCATCTCACGGATGCTGGGCATCGCGCCATGGGTCAAGCGCGGTGACGGGTTAGGACCATACCGCCGACCGGCGGCTGACCCTCACTGGTCAATGTTGTCGAGACACGCTTGCATCACGCGATTGCGAAACTCTAGGGCTGACATCGCCGCTGGCGCTTGTGCCGCCAGTGCCGCTATATCTGGGTAGCCCATCATCTCTGCGGCAGACCTTGCAGCCCGTCGTGGCGTTTCCCCTCTCGCGAACAATTGTCGTTCGTATTGGAGAATGGGTAACGCCGAATTGGCCCCAGATAGGCATGCAGTGGCGTCGGCATGATACTGCGAGCATTCGAGCGGAGTGTGGCCGACTGCGCAGTGCCGACGCACCGCGTTGCTCAATTGCGTCGTAGCGTCCGGAGGGGCGCCGCTTGACTGAGCACGGGCGCACCCTGCCGAGAGTAGGAGAGTCAGCGCACCCACTACGAACGCGGTCAGCGCCGCCTCGGGCCGCAACAGACAGCGCGGAAACGACTTTCCTTTCATGACGGGCATGTTACACCGGAGCGGCAGGCAGCAACAGCCGCCAATGTGCCCCTGCTGCGACGATCACCGCACCACAGCACCACCACACGACGCCGTAGGAGCCTGCCTGCCCCCCCCCCGGCTCGATCCGGTCAACTACCAGGATCGGCAACGGGCCGGCGCTGGCGAAGGTGATGCGGTAGATAGACCAGATGCGGGACAGCGTGGGGCTGTAGGGGGCAGCGAGGTCCTGCTACCACCCAAGCCTATAGCGAATCAGCGCGGCGCGGAACCCGCGTCGGGAGTCCATTTGGCATCAACGCCAGTGTCAGTGGCCCATTTCGTAAATGTGCCAGGGATACGGCGACCATCTTCCATAACGACCACCAGATGACAGGAAAAGCGGAGTCTTCTTGTGTCAAGCGTCGTCGTTGTCAGATTTCCGATCTCGATCGATCCCACGTGTCGCAGCTTCCTTGCATAGGTCCAATCGTCCGGGAGAGCGTCCATCATCTCCGCGAATATCTCTGACGTGATATCCAACTGGACGGCTGTTTTGTTGCAATAGGAGTCCGGCCCTGAACGCGGGAGAGTTTCGAGAAAGGCGTCTCCCGCGTCGTTGTCATCTCCGCCCTCAAAGAAGCCAGAGACGGCTTGCGCATGTGCCTGAGACATGCCGTCCACCACTGCGAGCGAAGACGCGCCGAGTGCGACCAGGACCACACCAAACAGCAAGCGTTCCGTTGTATGCCTCGTCATACGCACCGCGAGACGCTACGGCACGACAATGGGGAGTGTCCAGGGCACGACCCTGGACAGGTTCCGCGATCCGGCTATCTTGGGGGTATGGCGTATGCTGGAAAGGCGATTCGGTTGGATGGAGTGCAGCATGCAGTATGTCAATATTTCCATTGATGCAGGCGACAGGCGAGTATTCGAGGACGAATTCTGGACGTGGGAGAAAGCACGACCCCGGCCGCCGGGGGCGCTTGGACACTCTGCCATGATGCCCGCTATGAGTGGTCCGTCGCCGGACGGACGCTGCAATTACATGAGTGTTCCTGAGCCATTCTTGGAAGTCTTGAAGACGAAGGGAATTTCTTATAGGGGCATCGCGTAATCATCATCGGCGCGCTACGTCACCATGACTAGGAGCGGCGTCACCTGCCGCACGCCGCAGACAGCGCGCGGCAGGGAGCACACTGCACGGCCAGCGGATAACGAGGTGTTGAAGCTGGCAGGATGACCGGCGAGACCTTCCGACTTCTGTTCCGTGCCGACCCTACCGCGCATGACTTACGCGGCGGGCCGTTTCTCGATCAAGCCGCTGGGGTTGTCGGTGTTGCCGGATACAGCGAATAAACGTCATCCGCCACCTTGACCTTGCCCGAGTCGGTGTTCGCGCTGGCTTCCGCAACCGCCGCCGCTCCTATACCGACGGTGCAGCCGCCGCAGCGTCGGCGTTCAACATCACCTGACTGGACTCGGCTGCAACGATCGTGCTCTCCAAGCTATCGTTGCCAAGGGACGCGGCAACCTTCAAGTCGTTGAGTAGCAGGCTGTTCGCCAGCGCGGCGGCTTCCGTCTCGCTTTGGGTGGGGCTGTTGATGTTCTGGACCATCGGCGTGACTCCTCTGTCATCGACCTAGCGGGTCCGCGCTGCGCGGACGCGGTGCCGGATGTCTTCTCTGCGCGCTCCGCGTGCTCTGCGGTGGATCTTGCTCCCTTGCAGCCGGCCCGGACGCTCGGCTGTGGCCCAATTGCCACATTGGCAGATTTCGTACCACAAACCGGTCGCAACCATGGGTCGCCACGACCACCTCGTGTAACCTCAAATTCCCCCAGCTGAGCTTCCCTGGACATCCCGTGACCGGCTTATTTGTGTCCACGCACTGATGCCGAGGCCGTTCCACCGACACGGCGGCCGCCACGCGGAGCGTCGCCCCCGGGATCAACGGCGCCCTGCCGGGGGGCGGCTGCCCGAGGTTGCCGTGGTGCAGGTGACCGGCACCGACAAGCAGGGCGACGCGCTCGCCCGCCCGGTGAGCTGGGACGGCGACGGGCCGCCGCCGCTGATCCTGATGGCCCCCGAGGCGCGCGGCCGGCCGGCCCTGGCGCCCGGCCAGCGCGTGCTCGCCCGGCTGCGGCCGATCCCGGGGGCGGCTGCCGGGCCGGACCGCTACGAGGGCCGCAGCATCCGCCGGCTGGACGACGCGCCCGGGCGCATCCTCGGCGTGTTCCGCCCGGGGCCGCGCGAGAACCGCATCATTCCCACCGACCGGCGCGCCAAGGCGGAATGGCTGGTGCCGCCGGGCGAGGATGGCGGCGCGGAGGCGGGCGAGATCGTGCTGGCGGAGCCGTTGGCGCAGCACCGCCTGGGGCTGAAGCCGGCGCGGGTGATCGAGCGGCTCGGCAACATGGGCGACGCCCGCTCGGTCAGCCTGATCGCCATCCACACGCACGACATTCCGCAGGTGTTTCCCGATGCGGCGCTGGCCGAGGCGGCGGACGCCCGCCCTGCTCCGCTCGGCCGGCGCACCGACCTGCGCGCGCTGCCGCTGGTCACCATCGACGGCGAGGATGCGCGCGATTTCGACGATGCGGTGTTCGCCGAGCGGGTGGAGCGGCTGGCGCACGGCGCCCCCGGCGAGGCGCCGCCAGGGGCCGCCCAGGGTTTCGCGGGCGGTTCCGGCGGCGCCGCCGGTGGTTCCGCCGATGGTTCCGCCGGCAGTTCCGCCGATGGTTCCGCCGGCAGTTCCGCCGACGGTTCCTTGGGCGGCTTCCGCCTGATCGTCGCCATCGCCGACGTGGCGCACTATGTGCGGCCGGGCTCCGCGCTGGACCACGCCGCGCGCACCCGCGGCAACTCGGTGTATTTCCCCGACCGCGTGGTGCCGATGCTGCCGGAGGCGCTGTCGAACGACCTGTGCAGCCTGCGCCCCGATGAGGACCGGCCCTGCCTGTTCGCCGAGCTGTGGATCGATGCGGCGGGGCGCAAGACGGCGCACCGGTTCGGCCGCGGCCTGATGCGCAGCGCCGCGCGGCTGACCTATGAGGCAGTGCAGCGCGCGCATGACGCCGGGGATGCGGCGGGGCTGGCCGGCGGCGGCACGCCGCTGCCGGTGGAGCCGCTCTATGCCGCGTTCCGCGCCCTGCTGGCGGCGCGGCAGGCGCGCGGCACGCTCGATCTCGACCTGCCGGAACGCCAGGTGAAGCTCGACGCGGCGGGCCGCGTGGCCGCGGTGCTGCCCCGCCCGCGGCTCGACAGCCACCGGCTGATCGAGGAGTTCATGGTGCTGGCCAACGTCGCCGCGGCCGAGGAGCTGGAGCGGCGGCGGCAGACCGCGCGGCCCGGCCGGGCCTGGGGCTGCCGATCATGTACCGGGTGCACGCCCCGCCGTCGGAGGAAAAACTCGCCGCGCTGCGGGTCTTCCTGGGCGGGCTCGGCATCACCCTGCCGCCCGGCGACCAGGTGCATCCGCGCGACCTCGACCGCGTGCTGCGCGGCGTGGCCGGCACCGAGGCGGCGCCGCTGGTCAACGAGGTGATGCTGCGCAGCCAGTCGCAGGCCGCCTACCGCCCCGACAATATCGGCCATTTCGGCCTCGCCCTGGCGCGCTACGCGCATTTCACCAGCCCGATCCGCCGCTATGCCGACCTGCTGGTGCACCGCGCGCTGATCGGCGCGCTCGGCCTCGGTGCCGGCGGGCTGGACGCGGCGGCGGCGGCGCGGATTTGCCGACACCGCCGATCACATCACCGCCACCGAGCGGCGCGCCCAGCTGGCCGAGCGCGAGGCGATCGACCGCTACCTGGCGGCGTTCATGGCCGACAAGGTCGGGGCGCATTTCAGCGCGCGGATTTCCGGGGTGACGCGGTTCGGCATCTTCGTCACCCTGGCGAGCACCGGGGCCAGCGGCCTGGTGCCGATGTCGGGCTTGCCGGACGACTATTGGTGGCACGACGAACGCGAGCAGACGCTGACCGGGCGGCACACCGGCCAGGTGTTCCGCCTGGCGCAGCCGATCGAGGTGCGGCTGGCCGAAGCCAGTCCGCTCACCGGCGGCCTGGTCTTCCAGGTCGTGCCCGCGGCGTCCCGGGCGGATGGTCGGCGGGGCGCAACCGGGCGGACCGGCGCAGCCGATCGCGCACCGGGCGGTGCCCGGCACGGTACACCCCACGGGGCACCCCATGCGACGTCCGATGCTGCGTCCGATGCTGCGTCCGATGCTGCGTCCGATGCCGCGTCCGAGGGGGGGGCCGATGCCGCGCCCGATGGCGCCCCCGATGGCGCCGGCCGGTCGCCACGGGGAGGACGGGCCGGCAGGCGGTCGCGCCAGCGGTGATCAGGCTCGGCACATTCCTGCTGCTGCTGCTTGTCGCCCCAGCCTATGCCGAGACCGGGACCCCGGCGACGAACTTCAACGCGCCGATCGCCACCGCGGTCTACAGCACCGCGCTGGCGTTCATGGCGCCGCGCACGCTCGATCCGGTCGCGGTCTCCCAGCTCACCGTCTGGGGCCTGCATGGGCTGACCGCGCTCGACCCCGACCTGACGGTCGAGCTGCGCGACGCGACGCTGCGGGTCGGCCTGCCCAATCGCCCGCTGGGGACCATCGCGGCGCCGCGGACCGAGGACCCGGCCGCCTGGGCCGCGGCCGCCGCGCAGCTCTCCGCCGTCGCCTGGACCGCCTCGGCGAAGCTGCAACGCGCCGGCACCACCGGGGTGATCACCAATTTCTTCGATGAGATCTTCAACCATCTCGATCCCTACTCGCGCTACGTGCCGCCGAGCGAGGCCGGCGCGGACCGCGCCCGCCGCTCCGGCAGTGCCGGCGCCGGCATCACGCTGAGTGCCGAGGGCAGTGCCATCCGCGTGCAGCTTGTGGTCGCCGACGGGCCGGCCGCCGCCGCCGGCATCCGCCACGGCGACGCGGTGCTGGCGGTGAACGGCCAGCCGACCCGCGGGGTCGATCTGGCCACGGTGGCCGACTGGATCGCCGGGCCGGAAGACACCAGCGTCAGCATCACCGTGCGCAGCCGCGACGGCCGCGTGCGCACGCTCGACATCCTGCGCGCCATGGTGCCGCCGGACACCGTGTTCATCGAACCGCTGCGCGAGGCGCTGCTGGTCCGCATCACCGAGTTCGACCGCTCCACCGCGCTGCGGCTGACCCGCGAGCTGGCCAGCGCGCTGAGCAGCGCCGCCGACACGGCGCACCCGGTCGAGGGCATCATCCTCGACCTGCGCGGCAATCCCGGCGGGCTGGTGCGCGAGGCGCTCGGCGTGGCCGACCAGCTGCTGCCGGCCGGCGTCATCGCCAGCGCGGTCGGGCGCGATCCGGCCGCGACGCGGGTCTGGCGCTCGATCGCCGGGCAGCTCGCCGACCAGCTGCCGGTGGTGGTGATGGTCGACGGCCGCACCGCCAGCGCGGCGGAAATCCTCAGCGCCGCGCTGGCCGATCGCGGCCGCGCCGTGGTGGTGGGCAGCGCGACGCTGGGCAAGGGGCTGGTGCAGACCATCGCCCCGCTGCCCGACGGGGGCGAGCTGTTCGTCACCTGGGCGCGCGTGCTGGCGCCGCGCGGCTGGCCGCTGCAGGGCCTCGGCGTGCTGCCGCAGGTCTGCACCAGCCTGGGCCAGACGGTGTGGCAGAGCGAGCTGGACAGCCTGGACCAGGGCAGCCAGCCGATGGCCGAGGCGATCGCGCGCCACCGCGCCGCCCGCCCGCCGTTGCCGCCGGCCGAGGCGGTGGCGATCCGCGCCGCGTGCCCCGCGGCCGAGGGCAGCGACGCCGACCTCAGCGTTGCCCGCTTCCTGATCCAGCACCCGGTCGCCTACGTGACCGCGCTGCTGCCGCCGCTGCGCGATGCGGGGACGCCAGGGCCGGATTTGCGTTAGCGCGGCGCGGGCCGCCGCCTGGTCGCCGCGCCTCCTGGCGCGCTATCGGATCGTTGCGGGGGGCGATCGGACGGCGGCAGCCGCGGCGTGGCGCGCGGCTAATGCCCGGCGGCCAGCTCGCGCGCGATGACGATCTTCTGCACCTCGCTGGTGCCGTCGTAGATCTGGAACACCCGGGCGTCGCGGTACAGCTTCTCGACCGGGTAGTCGTCGAGGAAGCCGTAGCCGCCGTGGATCTGGATCGCCGCCGAGCAGACCCGCTCGCACATCTGCGAGGCGAACAGCTTGGCCATCGAGGCTTGCTTGATGCAGCGCGCGCGGTCCTGCTTCAGCGCCGCGGCGTGCAGGCACATCTGCCGTGCGACCTCGATCTCGGTGGCCATCTCGGCGAGCTGGAAGGCGATGGCCTGGTGCGCGATCAGCGGCTTGCCGAATGCCTCGCGCTGGGTTGCGTAGGCCAGCGCGGCGTCGAGCGCGGCGCGGGCGACGCCGACCGCCTGGGCGGCGACGCCGATCCGCGAACTCTCCAGGCTGGAAAAGGCGACTTTCAGTCCGTCTCCGGGCTGGCCGAGCATGTCCGCCGCCAGGACCTCCAGGTCCTCCAGCACGATCTGGCAGGTCTCGTTGGTGCGATGGCCGAGCTTGTGCTCCTCGCGCAGGACGCGATAGCCGGGCTGGTTGGGACGCACCAGAAAGGCCGAGACCCCGCGCTTGCCGGCCGGCGGGTCGGTGACCGCGATCACCACCGCCGCGCCGGCCGAGCGGCCTGAGGTGATGAAGCACTTGGTGCCGTTGATCAGGTAGCGGTCGCCGCGGCGCACCGCGCGGGTGCGCAGATTGGCGGCGTCGGAGCCGGACTGCGGCTCGGTCAGCAGCATGCAGCCCAGGCTGTCGCCGCACGCCACCGGGCGGAGGAAGCGCTGCTTCTGCTCCGGCGTGCCGAAATCCGCCAGTTTCATCGCGAACGAGTTGGTGGCGCTGACCATGTTGCAGATGCCGGCATCGCCGTAGGCCAGTTCCTCGGTCATCAGCACGTAGGCGATGAAGTCGGCGCCGGCGCCGCCCCACTCGGCCGGGATGGTCACGCCGAACCAGCCGAGGGCGCCGAGCTTGCGCACCAGCTCCGGCGGCACGCGCGCGGCGCGATCCCAGGCGGCGACGTGGGGCGCGATCTCCTTGCGCACGAAGTCGCGCGTGGTGTCGCGGATTGCGCGCTGAGCGTCGGTGAATGCCACGCCGCGGTGCCTTTCTGCGATCCGCGCCGCCCGCCGGCGCGGTGACGCGGTGACGATAATGCGGGATGGAAACAACCGGAGATCGCCGCTGCGCTGCGCAGCATGGCTGTCGGCCGGGAGCCGGTCAATCTGGCCGGCCGGGGCTTCGCCCGCTGTCCCTGGCGTTTTGCCGCTCAGGGACGCCTCAACCGCCGGGCAACAGCGCCAGCACCTCGCGGCGCAACCGCGTGCGCCAGCCGCCGCGATGCGCCAGGTTGTGACGCGCCAGGTACGACCGCATCGCCGGCGGCATCCGCCGCGGCGCGATCGGCATGCGCCGCGCCGCCGCGACCGCGCGCAGCGTCTGCCACAGCACCCGGTTGCGCAGCCCCTTCGCCAGGTAGGCCGCGATGCGCGGCGACAGCGCCAGCCACGAGGCGTGCCACTTGCGGGCGATATAGATCCGGTTGCGGACGAAATAGAACCAGCGCTCGCCCGACCACGCCAGGCGCCGCTCGGCGCTGACCTTGTGGCGCACCACGAGGTCGCCGCGATAGCGCACCCGCCAGCCCGCCGCCACCGCGCGCAGGCAGAAATCCAGTTCCTCCCAACAGAAGAACAACGCCGGGTTGTAGCCGCCGGCGCCGTCCCAGGCCGCGCGGCGGATCGCGTGGCCGGCGCCGACGAACGTCGCGGCCTCGAAACTGTCGGCCGCGCGGGCCAGCAGCGCCGCGGGATAGCCCCAGGACGACAGGTCGTCGGCGCCGTCGGCGTGCAGCACGATGCGCAAGCCGATCGCGCCCAGTTCCGGCGCCGCATCCAGCGCGGCGACCGCGCGGGCCAGCGTGGTCGGGTCGGCGAACTCCGCGTCGTTGTCCAGCGCGACCAGCACCCGGCCGTGGCCGAACGCGGCCGCCAGGTTGCGCCCCGCCGCCACGCCGAGGTTGGCGCCGGCCGACAGCAGCGTGACATCGGCCCGCCCGGCCACGCAGCCGGCGATGCGCGCCAGCGCCGCCGGGCCCGAGCCCTGGTCGAGCACCACCACATGGCGCGACACCCCGGTCTGCGCCAGCGCCGAGGCGATGGCGGCCACCGTCTCCTCCGCGCGGTCGAGCGCCAGGATCAGCACATCCGCGTCGTAGCCGCCCGCCGGCCGGTCGCCTTCCTGCAGCAGGATAGCTGGCATGTTCGGGGTTGGCAGCGACGGACGGCGCGGCATGGTGGTTGGCGTCGCGCCGGCGCGCATCGCCGCCCCGTCACACCCGCGCGGCGATGCCGGGAATCGCCAGATACGCCAGCCGGCGCATCTCCCGCCGGCCATGCGTCACCGTGTCCAGCACCAGGCCGCAGACGAAGGTCAGGAACGACAGCAGAACGAAGCCGGTCGCCAGCACCGCGCTCGGCAGGCGCGGCACCAGGCCGGTGCGCAGGAATTCGACCACCACCGGCACGCCGAGGCCAAAGCCGGCGAACAGCAGCGCCGCGCCGATCAGGGCAAAGAACTGCAACGGCCGCTCCTCCTTCACCAGCAGGACGATGGTGCGCAGGATGCGCACGCCGTCGGCGTAGGTGCGCAGCTTGGAGACCGAGCCGGGCTTGCGGCCGCGATAGGCGGCGACCACCTCGCTGATCGGCATCTTCAGCTCCAGCGCGTGGACGGTGAATTCCGTCTCGGTTTCGAAACCGGCGGCCAGCGCCGGGAAGCTCTTGACGAAGCGCCGGCTGAACACGCGGTAGCCGGACAGCATGTCGGTGACCCGGTTGCCGAAGATCCGGCACACCAGCCCGGTCAGCATGGTGTTGCCCAGCAGGTGGCCGCGCCGGAACGCCGCGGTCTGCTCCGACAGCCGCGCGGCGGTCACCATGTCGAGCTGGCGGTCGAGCATCAGGTGCAGCATCGCGGGCGCCACCGCGGCGTCGTAGGTGTCGTCGCCGTCGACCAGCACGAACACGTCGGCCTCGACGTCGGCGAACATCCGCCGCACCACGTGGCCCTTGCCTTGCAGCGTCTCGATCCGCACCACCGCGCCGGCGTCGCGCGCCACCGTCGCCGTGCCGTCGCTGGAGTTGTTGTCGTAGACGTAGATCCGCGCGCCCGGCAGGGCAGCGCGAAAATCGCCGATCACCTTGGCGATTGACGCCGCCTCGTTGTAGCAGGGGATCAGCACGGCGACCGCCAGCGCGTCCGCCCGACGCGCCGTTGCCTCGCTGGCCGCGCCGGGCGGCGCGGGGGATGGGTTGGCGCGCGGCGGCGTGTCGCCCCACGCCAGGGCCGTGCCGGGGTCCGCGCGAAGCAGCGCCGGCACGGTCAGTAAGCGTTGCGCATGTGCAACACCACCGAGACGGTGCGCGCCAGGATCACCAGGTCGAGCCAGAGCGACCAGGTCGCGATGTATTCCAGGTCGCTGTCAACGCGGCGCAGCAGCTTGTCCTCGGTCTCGGTCTCGCCGCGCCAGCCGCGCACCTGGGCGAGACCGGTCATGCCGGGGCGCACCAGGTGGCGCGCCGCGTAGCGCGGGCTGACCTGCTCGAACGGCCGGCCGCCGGCGCAGGTGCCGGGGGCATGCGGGCGCGGCCCGACCAGCGACATCTCGCCGCGCAGCACGTTGACCAGTTGCGGCAGTTCGTCGAGCGAGCGGCGGCGCAGCCAGGCGCCGATCCTGGTGACCCGCGGATCGCCGCGCCGCGCCTGGCGCAGCGTGCCGTGCGGCGTCGGCTGGTCCCGGCCGGGCTCCGGCCAGCCGGGGTGCCGATGCCCAGGCTGCGGCCGCATGGTGCGGAATTTCCAGATCGTGAAGCTGTCGCCGTCGCGGCCGACCCGACGCTGGCGGAACAAAGCCGGGCCGGGGCTTTCCAGCCGGATCAGCAGCCCGACGATCAGCATCGGCAGCGCCAACAGCGCCAGCAGCGCGCCGGCGAGCACCAGGTCGAGCAGCCGCTTGGCGGCGCGCGGCCAGCCCATGGTGCGTGGCGCCGGCTGGCGCACGCGGGAGCGCGGCGGCAAAGCCCGACCGCCCGGGGAGTGCACCATCCGCTCGATGGTGTCGGTGGTGGAGTCCAACATTGGAACCCTGCAATCCTTGCATCGCACCGCCGCACCCAATCGCGGCGTGACGCCAAGACTGCGATCGAAGTCTCACCACTCGGTTAACATGGAGGCTGACAGGCACTGGATTTTTTTGCCGCCGCCGATCGTTTCTGGAACAAATCGGGAATGTCATGCCGGCGGACGCGGCGCGGGCTAGCCCGGATTTCTCACACTGTCGCGGGTGCTGGCTTGGTCCTTGCCGCGCCAAGGGCTTTTCGCGCCTTGCGAATACAACCTGTATTGGCGGCGGCGCGAAAAGCCCTTGGCACGACAATGCCCTTCGCCATCATCCCGCGACAGTGTGAGAAATCCGGGCTAGCGGAACACCACCGTGCGCGACATGCGGAAATTCAGGAACATTCCGGCAACGGCACCCGCCGCCACGGCAAACACCGGTTGCGCGGCGCAGCGCGCGACGAAGGTCACCAGTAACGCATAGGTGCCGCGATTCAGCGCGAAGCCGAGCAGGTTGGTGGTCAGGAACAGCGCCCATTGGCGGTGCACCTTGCCGGTGCTGCGGCCGCGGAAGGTCCACACCCGGTTCAGCGCCCAGGTCCCGGTGGCGGCGACGACGTAGGAGACGGCGCCCGCCCCGTACAGCCCGAGCGAGGCGCGCAGCCCATAGACCACCGTGGTGTCGATCAGGAAGCCGACCAGGCCGACCACGCCGAATTGCATGAACTGCACCACCATGGCGATCCGCGCCGGCGTGGCGTGGGCGCGCAGCGGCGGCGGCAGCAACGGGGCCAGGCGAAGCAGCAGCGCGTTCATCGGCGCGACGTGGCATGCCCGCCGGCCGGGCGCAAGCCGCGCCTGGGCGGACCGGCAGGTCGCCGCCGAGCCGGATAGCGTTGCCTTTCCGTTATGGTTTGACGCCCGTCCCCTTGCCTGCCGCAGCGAGGCCAGCCGGATCGGCCAGACTGCGCATCGCCGGGCCTCGGCCGCGGGCGCCGAACGGCCGCCCCGCCGCAGCGGGAGGCGAATTGCTGCAATTTTGCCCAGCGACGCCCAATCGGCGACCAGTTGTGGCCGCCCGACGGCGTCCGCCCAGCACGCCAGGCGCCGCCGGCAACGGCGTCCGGCGGCCGGAGGTCGCCGCGCCGCCGATGGTTTTGCCCAAACCGGGCCGATCGGCGATCGCCCGGCGCGAATTTCCGCCCGCGGTGGCGGTGGTGGCACGCCGGTTGCTCTCTCGCTTCACCCGGGGGGCCCCGCATTCCGGGGATCGGCGGCACATGCGGCTGCGCCAGGCGCGGCGCGCCAGGCGCGGCCCGATCGCCCGCACCGAAAGGACCGAGCCATGCCTGCCGCGCCGTTCCACCTCGCCTGGTTCCTGCAAGGGTCCAGCATCCAGGCCTGGGGGGACCCATGGACCGGCACCATCAGCGGCGACTGGATGCCGTGCGACATGTTCCTCGACCTGGCGCGCGGCTGCGAGCGGGCCTGCTTCGACTACCTGCTGCTGGAGGATTCGATCTATGTCGGCGAGACCTGGCAGAATTCGCGCGACATCTACCTGAAGAACGGCATGTCGATCCCGCGCCAGGAGCCGTCGGTGGTCGCCACCCTGATGGCGGCGGCGACCACGCGGCTGGGGATCGTGCCGACGCTGTCCACCTTTGCCTATGCGCCTTACCTGACGGCCCGCATCGTCGGCACGCTGGACCAGGTCTCCGGCGGGCGCGCGGGGTGGAACGTGGTGACCGGCAGCTCCGACCTGTCGGCGCGGAATTTCGGCCTGGCGCAGTTGCCGCCGCACGACCAGCGCTACGACATGGCCGACGAATACGTCGATATCTGCAAGCAGCTCTGGGGCTCGTGGGAGCCGGGCGCGATCGTTGCCGATCGCGACAGCTTCGTGCTGATCGATCCCGCGAAGGTGCACACGATCGACTATGCCGGTCGCTACTACAGCAGCCGCGGGCCGTTGAACTCGGGTCCCTGCCCGCAGGGCCAGCCGGTGATCGCCCAGGCCGGCGGATCGGCGCGCGGCCGGCGGTTCGCCGCGCAGCATGCCGACACCATCGTCGCCCATGTCAAAGGCGTCGAGCAGATGAAGGCGTATCGCGACGACGTGCGCGCCGGGATGGCAGCGCTGGGGCGCGACCCGGACGGGTGCAAGGTGCTGTTCCTGATCTCGCCGATCCTGGCGGAAACCACCGCGGAGGCGCAGGCCAAGGCGGCGCAGCGCGCGGCCGAGGCGGCGCGGAACATCGACCAGCTGCTGGCCCGGGTGGGCTGGACCTCGAACATCGATTTTTCCACCTTCGATCTGGATCAGCCGCTCGGGGAGCTGACCACCAACGGGCACCAGCAGAGCCTGGCGCAGTTCCTGCGCAAGGCCGGGAAACAGACCTTGCGCGAGGCGGTCGTCAGCTACACCAGCGGCGGCGCCTCGATCGACCTGGTGGGCTCGCCCGACGCGGTGGCCGCGCAGATGGCCGAGGCGATGGAGGAGGTTGGCGGCGACGGGTTCCTGTTCTCGATGCCGAACGTGAGCCGGCGCACCACGGCGGAGATCGCCGACGGGCTGGCCCCCGCGCTGCAGCAGCGCGGGCTGACGCGAAAGGCCTACGCGCACCAGCTTCTGCGCGACAATCTGTTGGAGTTCTGAACCGTGCGGCGGCGTGGCGGTCGGCGTGCCCGGAAACGGTCCCGGAGCATGACTTCGATTGCCGGACCAGGCCGCCACTGTCATGGTTGCTCCGATGCCGCGCCTGGGACCTGCCCGGGCGGAATCCAAGAAAGGTAGAAAACACCCATGCGACGACGCACATTCCTGGCGGCCTCGGCGGCGACCTTGGCCGCACCCGCGATCGGCCGCGCCGCCGGCGCGCGCGTGCTGAAATTCATCCCGCAATCCGACGTGACGATCCTGGATCCGATCTGGACCACCGCCTACGTCACCCGCAACCACGGCTTCATGCTGTTCGACACGCTGTATGGCGTCGACGCCAGCTTCAAGGCGCAACCGCAGATGGTGGCGGGCCACAGCGTGGAGAACGACGGCAAGCTGTGGCAGCTCACGCTGCGCGACGGACTGAAATTCCACGACGGCGAGCCCGTGCTGGCGCGCGATTGCGTCGCCAGCATCAAGCGCTGGGGTGCGCGCGATCCGTTCGGCCAGACGCTGCTGGCGATGACCGATGAATTGTCGGCGGGCGACGACAAGACCATCGTGTTTCGCCTGAAGCAGCCCTTCGCGCTGCTGCCGGACGCGCTGGGCAAGCCGGGCAGCAATTTCTGCGCGATCATGCCGGAACGACTGGCCAAGACCGACCCGTTCAAGGCGGTCACCGAAATGGTCGGCAGCGGGCCGTTCACGTTCAAGGCCGATGAACGGGTGGTCGGCTCGCGCGTGGTCTACGAGCGCAACGCCGCCTATGTGCCGCGCGCCGACGGCACGCCCGATTGGACCGCGGGGCCGAAGATCGTCAACTTCGACCGCGTCGAATGGCACGTGATCCCGGATTCCAGCACCGCGGCGGGCGCGATGCAGTCGCGCGAGATCGACTGGTGGGAGAACCCGACCATCGACCTGCTGCCGGTGCTGCGCAACGCCAGGCTGAACGTGGTGACCACCGACCCGACCGGGCTGATGGCGTGCATGCGGCTCAATGAACTGTGGCCGCCGTTCGACAATCCGGCGATCCGCCGCGCGCTGCTGAAGGCGGTGGACCAGAAGGACTACGTGATCGCCATCTCCGGCACCGATCCGTCGATGTGGCACGTGCCGGCCGGCATCTTCTGCCCCGGCACGCCGATGGCCAGCGATGTCGGGCTCGACGTGTTCAGCGGTCCGCGCGACTACGCGGCGGTGAAGCAGGAGATCATCGCCGCCGGCTACAAGGGCGAGAAGGTGGTGGTGCTGGCACCGACCGATTTTCCCACCCTGAAGGCGGAAGCCGACGTCGGCGCCGACCTGCTGCGCAAGGTCGGCTTCAATGTCGACTACCAGGCGATGGACTGGGGCACCGTGGTGCAGCGGCGCGCCAAGATGGAGGCCCCCGACCAGGGCGGCTGGAACGTGTTCCACACTTTCTGGTCCGGGCTCGACCAGTCGAACCCCGTGGGCCACGTGTTCCTGCGCGGCAACGGCAAGCAGGGCATGATGGGCTGGCCGAGCAGCCCGAAGATCGAGGCGCTGCGCAGCGAGTGGATCGCCGCGCCGGACCTGGCGGCACAGCAGAAGCTGGCGCAGGAGCTGCAACGCCAGGCGCTGATCGACGTGCCTTATGTGCCGCTTGGGCAGACGTTTTCACCCACTTCGTACCGGAAGGACATTGCCGGCGTGCTGCACGGCTTCGTCATCTTCTGGAACGTTCATCGCACCGCGTGACGCGGATGAAAGCCAGGCCAGGGGCTTCGCCCCTGGACCCCGCCAAGGGCTCGCCCTTGGAACCCTTCACTGGGAGCGGGTGATGGGGCGGGGGCGCAAAACCATTTTGAACAGGGACTGAACAGGCGATGCAACGTCGGGATTTTCTGAAGGCCGCCACCGCGGGTTCGCTTGCCGCGGCGGGCGGACTTGCCATGCCACGGTTGGCGCGCGCGGCGGGCAACAAGGTGCTGCGGTTTGTGCCGCAGGCCAATCTGGCCAACCTCGATCCGATCTGGACCACGCAGTATGTCGTGCGCAACGGCTCCCTGCTGATCTGGGACACGCTGTACGGGGTCAATGACCGGCTTGAACCGCAGCCGCAAATGGTCGAGGGGCATGCGGTCAGCCCCGACTTCAAGACCTGGACCTTCAGGCTGCGCGCGGGGTTGACGTTCCACGACGGCGCGCCGGTGCTGTCGCGCGACGTGATCGCCAGCATCGCCCGCTGGATGGTGCGCGATGCGACGATGGGGCTGCCGATCAGCAAGCGGCTCGACGCGCTGGAGGCGGTCGATGATCGGACCTTCCGCTTCCGGTTGAACCAGCCGTACCCGAAGCTGCTGTTCGCGCTGGGCAAGAGCAGCACGCCGGTGCTGTTCATCATGCCGGAGCGCATCGCGCAAACCGATCCGTTCAAGCAGATCAACGAGTATGTCGGCTCCGGCCCGATGCGCTTCAAGCGCGACGAGTGGGTGCCCGGCTCGATGGCGGCGTTCGAGAAATTCGCCGGCTACGTCCCGCGCGCCGAGCCGGCGAGCTGGCTGTCCGGCGGCAAGCGGATCTCCTTCGACCGGATCGAGTGGCACATCCTGCCGGATTCCGCTACCGCCTCGGCGGCGCTGCAAAGCGGCGAGGTCGATTGGTGGGAAACCCCGCTGCCCGACCTGGTGGCGTTGCTGCGCAAATCCCCCGGACTGGCGGTCGATATCGCCGATCCGCTCGGCAATATCGGTTCGTTCCGTATCAATCATCTGTATCCGCCGTTCAACGACGTCCGCGCGCGCCGCGCGGTGCAGATCGCGCTGAACCAGGCCGACTACATGCATGCCGTGGTCGGCGACGACGAAACGCTGTGGAAGCCCCTGCCCGGCTTCTTCACGCCGGGCACGCCGCTGTATACCGAGGTCGGCGGCGAGCCGCTGCAGGGCAAGCGCGACCATGCGGCGGCAAGGCAGCTGTTGGCCGCCGCGGGCTACCGGGGCGAGCCGATCGTGCTGCTGGTGGCGACCGATGTCGCCATCACCAAGGCGCAGGGCGACGTCACCGCGGACCTGCTGAAGCAGATCGGCATGAACGTGCAATACACCGCGCTGGACTGGGGCACGGTGGGCCAGCGGCGCGCCAAGAAGGACCCGCCGGCGCAGGGCGGCTGGCACATCTTCCACACCTGGCACGCCGGGGCGGACTGCGTGAACCCGGCGCCGTACATCGCGCTGGACGCCAGCGGCCCGACCGCCTGGTTCGGCTGGCCGCAGTCCGACATGGTGCAGCAGCAGATCGCCGCCTGGTTCGCCGCGCCCGACCTCGCGGCGGAGAAGACGGCGGTCGACCGGCTGAACAAGGCGGCGATGGACGACGTGGTCTATATTCCCACCGGGTTCTTCAAGGGCTATCAGGCATGGCGCAAGACCTTGACGGGTGTCGTCAAGGCGCCGTTCCCGGTGTTCTGGGATGTGAAGAAGGCCTGAGATGTTCGCTTATGCCGCGCGCCGCGTGTTGGCCACCATCCCGGTGATGCTGGTGGTGGCGTTGTTCGTGTTCAGCCTGCTGTATATCGCGCCGGGCGATCCCGCCGCGATCATCGCCGGCGACCAGGCAACGCCGGCGGACGTCGAGCGCATCCGGGAATCGCTGGGGTTGGACCGGCCCTATCTGGTCCGCTTCGGCGACTGGCTGTGGCATATCCTGCACGGCGACCTGGGTACCTCGATCTTCACCAACCTGCCGGTCACCCACATGATCGCGCAGCGGATCGAGCCGACCCTGTCGCTGATGGTGCTGACCATCGTGTTCTCCATCGTCATCGCGGTGCCGCTCGGCGTGCTCGCGGCCTGGAAGCACGGCACCTGGATCGACCGCGTGGTGATGGTGATCTGCGTGCTGGGGTTTTCCGTCCCGGTGTTCGTGTTCGGCTACCTGCTGGCCTTCGTGTTCGCGCTGACCCTGGACTGGCTGCCGGTGCAGGGTTTTACCCCGATCAGCGACGGGGTCTGGCCGTTCCTGCAGGGGCTGGTGCTGCCCACCGTGGCGCTGGGGCTGATCTATGTGGCGCTGCTGGCGCGGATCACGCGGGCGACCATGCTGGACGTGCTCAGCCAGGACTATGTGCGCACCGCGCGGGCGAAGGGCGTCGGGCAGCGCGCGATGCTGTTCGTGCACGCGCTGAAGAACGCCGCGGTGCCGATCGTTACGGTGATCGGCAACGGCGTCGCGCTGCTGATCGGCGGCGCGGTGGTGACCGAAAGCGTGTTCGCCATCCCCGGGCTCGGCCGGCTGACGGTCGATGCGATCCTGCGCCGCGACTATCCGGTTATCCAAGGCGTCGTGCTGCTGTTCAGCGTCACCTACGTGCTGGTGAACCTGGCCGTCGACCTGCTGTACACCGTGTTCGATCCGAGGATCCGCTATTGAGCGCCACGTCGCTGCCGTCTGGTCTGCCGCCGGGTTTGCCGCCGGGCGCCGCGCCGCCGCTGCCCGACGTGCTGCCGCCGGTGCGCCAGCGCGGCCGGGTCATGGGCTTCGTGGTTCGCCATCCGACCATCGTCGCCGGCGGCACGCTGGTCGGCATCATGGTGGTCATTGCGATCTTCGCGCCCTGGCTGGGCACCGTCGATCCGACCGCGCTGGCCCCGGCAAAGCGGCTGCGCCCGCCGTCGGCGATCTATTGGTTCGGTACCGACATGCTCGGGCGCGACATCTATTCGCGCGTGCTGTACGGCGCGCGGGTGTCGCTGTTCGTCGGCTTCTCGGTCGGGTTGCTGACCTCGGTGATCGGGGCGCTGATCGGCTGCGTCTCGGGGTTCATTCGCGTGCTGGATGCGGTGATGATGCGGATCAACGACGGGCTGATGTCGATCCCGTCGCTGCTGCTGGCGATCGCGCTGATGGCGCTGACCCGCGCCTCGGTGCAGAACGTTGTTGTCGCCATCACGGTTGCCGAGTTCCCGCGCGTCGCGCGGCTGGTGCGCGGCATCGTGCTCAGTCTGCGCGAGCAGCCGTATGTGGAGGCGGCGATCGCCTCGGGCACGCGGCTGCCGATGATCATGTGGCGCCACATCCTGCCGAACACGCTGGCGCCGCTGATGGTGAATGCGACGTTCATCTGCGCCTCGGCGATGATCACCGAGGCGATCCTGTCGTTCATCGGCGCCGGCACGCCGCCGATCATCCCGAGCTGGGGCAACATCATGGCCGAGGGCCGCGCGCTGTGGCAGGTGAAATTCTACATCGTGCTGTTCCCGGCGATCTTCCTGTCGATCACCGTGCTGGCGGTGAACATGTTGGGCGACGGGCTGCGCGACGCGCTCGACCCGCGCCTGGCGAAGCGGCTGTAGGCGCGCATGGCGCTGCTTGAGGTCGAGCGTCTGCAGACGCATTTCGGCACGCCGGACGGCGTGGTGCGCGCGGTCGAGGGCGTGTCGTTGCAGATCGCCGCCGGCGAGACGCTCGGCGTCGTCGGCGAGTTCGGTTGCGGCAAGTCGGTCACCGCGATGTCGATCCTGCGGCTGATCCAGGAGCCGCCGGGCAAGATCGCCGGCTCGATCCGGTTCGAGGGCCGCGACCTGCTGGAGCTGTCCGAAGCGGAGATGCGGGCGATCCGCGGCAACGCGATCTCGATGATCTTCCAGGAGCCGATGACCAGCCTGAACCCGGTGCTGACCGTCGGGCGGCAGATCGGCGAGACGCTGCGGCTGCACCAGGGCATGGGCGCGCACCAGGCGGAGCAGAAGGCGATCGAGATGCTGATCCTGGTCGGCATTCCGGCGCCGGAACGGCGGGTGCGCGAGTATCCGCACCAGTTGTCGGGCGGCATGCGCCAGCGGGTGATGATCGCCATGGCGCTGGCCTGCAATCCGAAGCTGCTGATCGCCGACGAGCCGACCACGGCGCTGGACGTGACCATCCAGGCGCAGATCCTCGATCTGATGCGCGATCTGCAGCAGCGGCTTGGCTCGGCGATCATGCTGATCACGCACGATCTTGGCGTGGTGGCGGAGATGGCCGAGCGCGTGGTGGTGATGTACGCCGGGCGCAAGGTGGAGGAGGCGGCGGTGGGCGAGATCTTTGCCCGCCCGCTGCATCCGTACACGCAGCGGGCTGCTGGGCGCGGTGCCGAAGCTGGGGTCCTCGCTGCACGCAGGCGGGCGGACGCGGCTGGCGGAGATCCCCGGGCTGGTGCCGTCGTTGCGGCAAGCCGATCGTCGGCTGCGCGTTTGCCGGGCGCTGCGAGCGGGCGACCGACCTGTGCCGGCTGGTGGCGCCGGCGATCGAGGCGAAGGCGAGTGCGCACCTGGTGGCGTGCCACCATGCCGAGCGGCGGCTGGCGGCATGAGCGGCGCGCGGCCCCTGCTGGAGGTCAACGGCCTCAAGAAGCATTTTCCGATCCACGGCGGGCTGCTGGGGCAGGAAACCGCGCGGGTGCATGCGGTGGACGGCGTCAGCTTCAGCATCGCGCGCGGCGAGACGCTGTCGCTGGTGGGCGAGTCCGGGCTGCGGCAAGTCCACCGTCGGCAAGGCGATCCTGCGGCTGATCGCGCCGACCGCGGGCGAGGTCTATCTGGCCGGCGAGCGGATCGACAACCTGCCGGCGGCGCGGCTGCGGCCGTTGCGCCAGCGGATGCAGGTGGTGTTCCAGGACCCGTTCTCCAGCCTCAATCCGCGCATGAGGGTGCGCGACATCCTGGCCGAGCCGATCCGCAATTTCGGCCTGGCGCATGGGCGGCGCGGCGTTGGACCGAGCGGCTGGCGGAGCTGATGGACAAGGTGCGGCTGCCGCGCGACGCGATCGGCCGGTTTCCGCACGAATTCTCCGGCGGGCAGCGCCAGCGCATCGGCATCGCGCGGGCGCTGGCGCCGGGGGCGGACCTGATCATCTGCGACGAGGCGGTGTCCGCGCTGGATGTTTCGGTGAAGGCACAGATCATCAACCTG
The DNA here is from genome assembly GCA_963847615.1 of uncultured Alphaproteobacteria bacterium. Taxonomy (GTDB): domain Bacteria; phylum Pseudomonadota; class Alphaproteobacteria; order Acetobacterales; family Acetobacteraceae; genus Palsa-883. The sequence goes on along the minus strand of CAWKAN010000020.1, from coordinate 134,236 downwards.
CTGGCCGATCTGCAGGCGGAGCTGGGGCTGACGCTGCTGTTCATCAGCCATGATCTGGCGATCGTCGAGCATCTGACGCACCGCGTGGCGGTGATGTACCTGGGCAAGATCGTCGAGCTGACGGACCGGCGCACGCTGTTTGCCAGCTCGCACCATCCGTATACGCGGGCGCTGCTGTCGGCGGTGCCGGTGCCGGACCCGACGGCGAAACGCCAGCGGATCATTCTGACCGGCGACGTGCCGAGCCCGATCAACCCGCCGAGCGGCTGCCGGTTCCACACGCGCTGCCCGTACGCGTTCGACGCGGTGCCGGACGGAGGAGCCGGTGTTGCGGCCGGTGGGGGGCGGGCATTTGTCGGCGTGCCATCTGGAGCATGCGCCGGGCGGGCAAGTGGTGCCGATGGCGGCTTGAGCGGGCTTGGGGGGTTGGTGGGGCGGAGTGGTGGGCCTGCTGGGGTGTGGCCCGGTTGGGGGGACTGCGGCGGTGGGTTGGGGGGCGATCGCGGGCGAGCTCGGGCTGCGGTGCGGGTTTGTGGCGCGGCTGGGGAAGAAAGAATTTCACGCAGATGAAGGAAGGCGATGGACGCCGATGCACGCAGATGGGTTTGTGCGGTTTACAGGTCGTGCGCTATGCGTTTGAACTCGAGGCGCGGGTTGGCGAAATTGAGCAGCAGACAGAGCTGTAGGTTGGTCGCTTTGAGGTAGTTGACGCATTGCATGCGGTGCGCGTCGTCCAGTGCCTTGACGGTCTTCAGCTCGACCAGGAGCCGATTTTCGACCAGCAGGTTGACGAAGTACTCGCCGACGATCGTGTCATGGTAGTACACTTTGGCGGCATGTTGTTGCGTTACCGATAGGTTGGCCGCACGAAGTTCGCAGGCCAGCGCGTTCTCGTAGACCTTTTCGAGGAAGCCGGCCCCGAGCGTGTTGAGCACGGTGAACGCGCAGCCGATGACGCGCCCGGACAGGTCATTCAACCGCTGGCTATCTGCGTGTTTTGCGTCCATCGCCTTGCTGCATCTGCGCTAAAATTCTTGCTTCGCGATGCTAGCGGCGGATGGTTACGGAAGGGTTGACGGGGCGGCGATGCAACGGGGGCGCGCAGCGTTTTTGGCCGTGGGATCGAGCCGGGATCGTCCGGGCAACGCCTTGTGCGGCGGTGGTGGCGGCGGGCTTGCCGTCGCGCGCGCGATCGCCATACGATCGGGCGGCACCATCGTCGAAGGATCTGTCCGCATGTCGCCCGAGATTGTCGCCGAACTTGCGCCGCACGGCGTGCTGCGCGCCGGGATCAATATGTCCAACTTCCTGCTGGTGACCGGGCGCAGCGCCTCGGGCGATCCGGAGGGGGTGTCGCCGAGCATGGCGCGGGCGATCGCCGACCGGCTGGGCGTGGCGGTGAAATACGTGCCGTTTCCGAAACCGGGCGAGCTGGCCGACGCGGTGGACGGCGATTTGTGGGACATTGGGTTGATCGGCGCGGAGCCGGCGCGGGCGGAGAAGATCGCGTTCACCGCCGCCTATGTGGAGATCGAGGCGACGTATCTGGTGCCGGCGGGCTCGCCGATTGCCTCGATCGCCGAGGTGGACCGGCCGGGGGTGCGGATCGCGGTGACGGCGCGCAGTGCGTACGACCTCTGGCTGGAGCGCAACATCAAGCACGCGACGTTGGTGCGCTCCGACGGGTTGGCCGGGGCGGTAGAAAAATTCCGGGCCGAGAAGCTGGAGGCGCTGGCCGGGCTGCGGCCGGGGCTGCTGGGCGACCTGGAGAAGATGCCGGGGGCGCGGATTCTGGATGGGCAGTTCACCGCGGTGCAGCAGGCGATCGGCACGCTGCGCAAGAATGCGGCCGGTGCGGCGTTTTTGCGCGCGTTCGTGGAGGAGGCGAAGGCGTCCGGGCTGGTGGCGCGGTTTATCGCGCAGCACAAGGTGAAGGGGTTGTCGGTGGCGCCGGCGGGGTAGGTGGGGCGGGGGCGGGCTGCATAAAGGGCTATCGAAACCGTTCGCAGCCAAGGTGATGCTTTGCGTCTGCACGGCCCGGACCAGCCGGAGACTTCGCGTGATGCAGGGCGCACCGCGTGGCGCGACGCCGATCACCTCAACGCTTGAGAAGTCGGGCGACCAACGTGTCGATTTCGTGCGCGATGCCGTTTGCCACGAGTGCATCGCGGATCGCGCGGCGCTGGCGGGTGAAATAGGCGCCTTCCGGCAGGGCCACGGCGGCGGCGACGCGTTCGGCGGTGGCAGCGGCACCCGCGAGGTCTCGGTGCAATTCGATTCGCCGGTTGTATTCCGGGATCGGCAGCTCCCAGATGAGATTGTCGAAGTGCCGGGCGCCGCCTTGCCCCTTCGGTTGCGCGTCTTCACCCAATGCGCGTGCCGTCTCGCTGTTGAGTATCGCTATCAGGTACCGCCCCTCAGCCAGGCTTCGCGCCGGTGCCCAGTATGCGGCGTGTTCCACGATAGCGTCACGGTCATTCACCACCGCGGCAGCGGGTTGGATTCCCGACGCGGCGTAGACAACACGCGTCGCTGGAGGCGACAACTGCGCAGACAACTTTCGCATGTGATCGAGCTGTTGGCGTAGCGTCATGCGAGGGGTCCCATCAACGCGCTTTGACGCATTGGCTGCCCACTTCACCTCCACGTCGCGCAACCATGCGGCGAGGTGACGAAATCCGGCATCGGCCGCCGAGCGGCTGTCCAGAACCTCGCGCCCGCGCACCGGCACGACGCAGGTGGCGGCCTTCAGCACGCGAAATGGCGCGATGCTCTCGCCCAGCAATACCGGCCGCAGAAACTCGGCCTCGACTGGCCCGTTTGGCGGTTGGACCGTGGTCCAAGGACGTTTGTCCAGTGGCCCAGTCTTGCCGCGCACGCGCGGGGCGGCAGGGTTCTGACCAAGCCGGCCGGCAATCTCGCGCTCAACGAAGAAGAACCGCCGCGGAACGATTGTGGCGCCCTGCTTGAACCGCGCCCGGTACGGCGAAGCGCCTTCCAGAGTGGGAACCGGCGGCCAGGGAACGGAGCTGTGCCGCAGATCGCGATCGGCTTCCGCTTCCGAAGCATCACGCCGGCGGAGCGACCCCGTGTAGCGTTCCACCGTCCCAGGCAGACCGGCTCCGGGTTCGCGTTTGCCGATCAGCACCGACGCCGGCACCGGGAACAGCGGCTGCACGGTCTCATCGAAACTCCACGCTTCCACGATGTGCACGTGCAACGTGCGGAATTCGCCGCGGCGCAGCCCACCAAAGGCCGGCCGGTTCAGAGCGGCATAGGGCAACACGAAGGCGATCACGCCGTCCGGTTTCAGATAGCGTTCGGCGCAACGCGCCCAGAACAGCGCCGAAATATCCTGCTGCGTGGTCAGCACGCCGCCCACCCAAAGGTTCAGCGGCACGCACGCCTCGCGCAGGTTCGTCTTCATTTCGGCGCTGAGATAGCGATAGGCGATCCAGGGAGGGTTGCCGAGCACCACGTCGGCGCGCTGATCCGGGCGCGACAGCCACAGAGGCCGCACCAGATTGCGCAACACGTATGGCCAGATGTGGTTCTTGCCTGCCTTGTACAACGTCGTCAGCCGATCGAACGTCTCGGCCATCGCGTCGGCGTCCTGTGCCGTTACGCCATGAATGCGCAGCAGCGCCTGTCTGATGTTGGCGGGCGAAGCGTCATCATTCAGGCCCTCGGTCAGGGCCTTGAGACCGGGCTCGTATTTCGCCTGGTCCGCGGCGAAACCGGCGGGCACGCGAAGCGGCCGCTCATCGGGTACCGACACCTCCACGTACGTCTGATCGGCCAGCGGGCGGACATTCCATTGCAGCGAATCGCCGAGGAAGACGGGCACATGCAGGTCACCGGCGCGTTGATGGATCGTCTCGCCGAGTGCCAGCAGCCAGGTCACGCGGGCGATGATCACCGCCACCGGATGCACATCCAGGCCGCGCACCTGCTCTGTGCAGGTTTCGAGCATGCGTGCCGGCGACCATCCCGCCTGCTTTGCCGCGTCAAGCAGGCGACGGATCGCGTGGAACAGGAAAGTGCCGGAACCGCAGGCCGGGTCCAGCACGCGCTGTCGCAAGGGCGCGTCGATCGCGCGCCGCACGACCTTCGCGGCGAGCCAGTCCGGCGTGTAGTATTCGCCAAGGTCGTGACGCTGCGACGGATCGATCAGGCTTTCGTACAGGGCCTTGAGGACATCGGCCTTGACATCGTGCAAACGGAAACGTGCCGCTTGGCGCGCGATGCGCACGACCAGCCCCCTGCCGTCTGCATGCTGCAACACCCAATCGAAGAAATCGCTTTCGACCGCGCCATGGATGCCCGCATCCGTCAGCGCCTGGCCGGACAGGATGGACGTTGCGTCAACGGTCGGCAGGTCAGTACGCGCGCGGCAACGGTCTTGGCCACGATGGTCAGGTAGGTGTGCTGCAGGAACAGCAAATCATCGCCAACGGTGGTGCCGTAGACCACGCGCAGCAGCCGATCCCAGAGCTGCCGCTTGAGCGTCACTTCGGGATGTGACGACAGCGTCCGCCACAGGGATTCGAGCACGCCCCGGGCGCGGGCGAATGTCAGGCTGGCCCGGCCCAGTTCGCGTTGGATGATCAGCGGCTCAGGCACCAGGTCGTCGCGGCTGGACAGCGCCGGCTCCAGCCAAGCGAGCAAGGCGTCCGGGTGGTCCGGCTTCGTCTCGTGTCTGTCGAGTTGCACCATGCCGCCGTCGCGCAGCTCGAAGGCGATGAAGGTGGCACCGTCGGTCGCGATGCCCAGGTAGCGGCGCCCGGTTTGCCGTTCGCGTTCCCGCAGGTAATCCGGCAACCGCGCCTCGACGTCCGGCATCTCGCGCCGGAGATCGCGCTTGAACTCGAACACGGTGGCGCCGAACAGGGTATCCACGCGCCCGTGCACCTCGGGCAACCGCACTTCGTGGTCGAGGTCGAGGTAGGCGGCGCCGAAGGCGTGGCGCAGGATTTCGGCCACCAACGTGCGCACGGTCTCGTGCCCCGGCCGCTGGGCGAGCGCACGGCCTATCTCAGGCAGGTCCTTGCGGCGCCAGGGCGTGTCCATCGCCGGCACGATGCCCATGCGCTTCGCGCCGGCGCAAGCCTTTGCGACGCGATGCCGGGCTTGTAGAAGTCCAGGCATGCCGCGCCGATTCGCTGACCAGCCGAGCCTGTTCGACAGCCCCGGGGACTCGCCCACCGGGAGCCTTGTCGATCAGCTCGAAGAGCACCCCGGGGAAGACTTCATCCAGGGCATCCGCGATGAGCTGTGCGCGACGCTGGCGCTGGCGCGTGCCGCGGCGAGCTTCCCCTGGCCCGACCTGACCCAGACCTACATGGTCGAGATGCGCTTCAACTCGATGTCCAGGTGGCTGCCGCGCCAGGAAGCGGTCGGCCTGCGCCGGGAATTCGCCGCGGAGATGGACCGCCTGTACGAAGCAGCCGACGAAATGCGCCCCGAGGTCACCGGCGCCGACTTCTGAGCCGACGACAGCCGAAGGAACTGCCCGGCTGGCATGCCCGGCCGTCGGTGGTGCGGTTCGGAATGCCTGGAATCCACGGTTCGCGGGCATTCCGACCGAGACACTGGCCGCCGCGGGGATGGCTGTCGCGCTTTGCGAAGCGCCTTGCGGATGGCTCGGCCCTGACCGAGGCCGGTGTGACCGAGGACCGTGTCGGTGGATGACGGACGCGGCGGGCGTGGCCTCGGTGGTGGATGGACCCGAGGGACGTTCGACCTGGGGCACGGCGGCCGATCCGGCAGGGGTCTCCGTGGGCTCCGTGCCGCCTCCCTGCTTTCTCCGTGTTAAATCTTGCTTGCTTGCGGACGGGCGAGCGCCCTCATGCCGGCGGTTTGGTACGGAATGGAGCCGCACATGCCGGCTGGGCCGGCACTGCCTCGCGCCCGACCCGATGGCGGCGTGGGGCGCGCCATCCGCGTTCCAATTCTCGACGTCCTTCAGGACGCTGACGCCGGCACGGGCGAAAACCGCGCGGAGCCTGGCGCGCGGGCGGGCGGGCTTGGCGGGCGCGCCGGCGTCGCGGTTTCCGGCTTTGGCGGTGCTTGCCGTGCGGTTTGGATGGCGCCGGCGGGCGTTCTGCTGTAAGAGTTACTAACTATCTTCCAGCGCGCCAGGATCGCAGATGACCCCGATTGCAGCCTCGCCCGACGTCACCCCGCCCGCCGCCGTTGCCGCCTGGCCGGCGCTGCCGGCGGAGGGACAAAGCGAAAATCTCGGCAACAACCCCATGCACCAGTCTGCCGCACCACAGCCTGCCGCCGCTGGGCCGTGCCGCGGAGCGCTCGGCCTGACGGGACCACGACCCGGTGGCGCCCCCGGCCCGCTGCGCAGCGGCAACCCGCGCGGCAACCCCAACCTCGCCCCGCGCTGCGGCGCCAAGGCCCGCACCGGCCACGCCTGCCGGGCGCCGGCGATGGCAAACGGCCGCTGCCGCATGCACGGCGGCGCCGGCACCGGCCCGCGCACGCCGGAGGGGCTGGCCCGGCTGGCCGCCGCGCACACCACGCACGGGATGTACGCGCAAAGCGGGCCGGGTGAGGAACACCGCGCAGCGGACCGCTGGGCCAGGCTGGTGGTGCGCGCGGGCCCGGCTGCTGCAGGCGGCGCACCGGCACAGGCACTGGCTGCCGCCGGCCTTCGCGGCACGGGTGCTGGCCGACGCGGCGACGGAACTGCACGCGCCGCCGCATTACTCGTGGGAGCTGTATGGGCCGATGGCGGGGGGCTTCGGGCCAAGCGCCTGCGGCCAGGCGCCCGGGTCGGAGGCCGTGGCGGTGCGCCGCCCGGGGCCGCGGCGGGATGCGCGCGGGCGGTTCGCCGCGGCGCCGGTGGTGCTGCGCGGGCGGCAGGCGGCGCGGGCGCGGGCGCGGGAAGAGACCGCGGCGCTGGCGCCGTGGCGGGCGGCGGTGAAGCGGGCGCGGCTGGTCAAGCGGCTGATGGCGTTGCAGGCGCGGGCGGAGCGGCGCGCGGCGCAGCGGCAAGACCCCATGCCGAGCCTGCCACCGGGCACTTGTCCCGGTGGTGGCGCGGTGGGGATTGGCCTGGGGGGTGCCGGGATGGGGGCGGCGGCGGGGCCGGGGTGCGACTTGGGGCTCGGGCTGGAGGTGGGGTGCGAAAAACGTCGCCAAGACCCCATGCAACGTGGCGCGGTGGAGGAGCGGGCGGAGGAAGCCGTGGATGCCGGGCCGGCGCCCGGCATGACGAGGGGAGAGGGCCGGGACGGTCGGGCAGCGTCGGAGTCCGCACATCGCGGCAAAGACCCCATGCAACGTGGCGCGGTGGGGGCGCGGGCGAAGGAAGCCGTGGATGCCGGGCCTGCGCCCGGCATGACGAGGGGAGAGGACGGCGGCGATCGGGCCGCGTCCGGGTTCGCAGGTTGCGGCAACGACCCCATGCTGAGCCTGCCACCGGGCACTGGTCCCGGTGGTGGCGCGGTGGAGGAGCGGGCGGAGGAAGCCGTGGATGCCGGGCCGGCGCCCGGCATGACGAGGGGAGAGAGCGGGGACGGTCGGGCCGCGTCGGATGTCGCACGTCGCGGCAAAGACCCCATGCAACGTGAGACGGTGGAGGTGCGGGCGACGAAAGGCGTGGATGCCGGGCCTGCACCCAGCATGACGGGAGGAGAGGGCTTGGGCGATCGGGGCGCGGCGGATGTCGCGCGTCGCGGCAACGACCCCATGCCGAGCCTGCCACCGGGCACTTATCCCGGTGGTGGCGCGGTGGGGGCGCGGGCGCAGCAAGCCGTGGATGCCGGGCCGGAGCCTGTCCACGGGCGGGCCTGCGGCCCGACCCGGGGGCCCGGCATGACGGGGGGAGAGGACGGCGGCGGTCGGGCGGCGTCGGAGTCCGCAGGTTGCGGGCAACGACCCCATGCTGAGCCTGCCACCGGGCACTTGTCCCGGTGGTGGCGCGGTGGGGATGCAGGCGAAGGAAGCCGTGGATGCCGGGCCGGAGCTTGTCCACGGGCGGGCCTGCGGCCCGACCCGGGGGCCCGGCATGACGGGGGGAGCGGACGGCGGCGGTCGGGCTTCGTCCGGGTTCGCGTGTCGCGGCAACGACCCCATGCCGAGCCTGCCACCGGGCAGTGGTCCCGGTGGTGGCGCGGTGCGGGTCCGGCGCGGGAAAATTCCGGCGGGAGCTGCTGGGCAGCGCCGTCTGCAACACGCCGGAGGCGCACAGGCTGGCCGGGTTGGTGGCGCTCTGCGGCGGCTGGACGGTGCAGATCGCGGTTCATGCGGCCGTCCGGGCGGGGGAGGACTGGCAGGCGGCCGCGGCGGCGGAGGTGCGGCGTTTGGCGGAGGAGAGGGTGCGGCGGGCGGGGGGCGTGCTGCGGGTCGGGGCTGTTGGGGCGGGGCTGGGGTGGGATTGGGTGGGGGGTGGGGTGGCGTGAGGGTGGCGTGGGCGGTGCGGGTGGCTGGCCCTCACCCGGATCGCTGCGCGACCCGACCTTGGTCCGCTCTGCGCGGCCCAAGCCCGCGCGCGGGAGAGGTGACGTGGGGGGTACGGTCTTGCGTTTCGGCGGGGTCTCCGTCATATCCCGGCGCGCCGGCGCGGACCCGACGAGGTGGGTCGGGCGCCGGTAATTCACACGCGGGGCGCCTTTCCCGGCGAGCCGGGTCCGGTGCCTGTATGGCGCGAGCCCCGCGGAGGTCTAACCGGACGACAGGAAAGGACACGCCGATGGCGATGCCAGAGTTCACCCTACGCCAGCTGTTGGAAGCCGGCGTGCATTTCGGCCACCACACGCGCCGCTGGAACCCCAAGATGGGGCCGTACCTCTACGGCGTGCGCAACCAGGTGCACATCATCGACCTGCAGCAGACGGTGCCGATGCTCGACCGCGCGCTGCGCGCGGTGCGCGACGTGACCGCGGCCGGCGGGCGCGTGCTGTTCGTCGGCACCAAGCGGGCCGCCGCCGAGCATGTCGCCGACGCCGCCAGGCGCTGCGGCCAGTACTACGTCAACCATCGCTGGCTGGGCGGCACGCTGACCAACTGGAAGACCATCACCGGCTCGATCAAGCGGCTGCGGCAGATCGAGGACCTGGTGGCCGGCGACACCCAGGGCCTGACCAAGAAAGAGGTGCTGGAGATCACCCGCGACAAGGACAAGCTGGAGCGCGCGCTGGGCGGCATCAAGGAGATGGGCGGGCTGCCGGACATCCTGTTCATCATCGACACCAACAAGGAGAAGCTGGCGGTCGAGGAGGCCACCAAGCTGGGCATCCCGGTGGTCGCGGTGCTCGACAGCAACTCCGACCCGCAGGGGCGTGACCTACCCGATCCCGGGCAACGACGACGCGATCCGCGCGATCTCGCTGTATTGCGACCTGGTGGCGGGCGCGGTGCTGGATGGGATCAGCGCCGAGATGGCGGCGTCGGGGCAGGATATCGGCGGGGCCGAGGAACTGCCGGCCGGCGCGCTCGCCGAGGTCGAGGCCGCCGGCGGGGCCGCGGCGCACGGCTGACGTTTGGCAAGCGGCCCGGGATTCCGGGCCAGTGGAGAGTGGGTGATGGCTGAGATCACAGCGGCGCTGGTCAAGGACCTGCGCGAGAAGACCGGCGCCGGCATGATGGACTGCAAGCGCGCGCTGACCGAGACCGCCGGCGTGCTGGAGGACGCGGTCGACTGGCTGCGCAAGAAGGGGCTGGCGGCGGCGGCGAAGAAGTCGGGCCGGGTGGCGGCCGAGGGGCTGGTCGGCATCGCCTCGGCGCCGGGCAAGGCGGCGATGGTCGAGGTCAACGCCGAGACCGACTTCGTGGCGCGCAACGAGACGTTCCAGGCCTTCGTGACCGGGGTGGCGCGGATCGCGCTGGACGTGGGCGAGGAGCTGGGCGCGATCGGCGCGGCGCCCTTCCCCGGCAGCGGGCGGACGGTGGCCGAGGAGCTGACCCAGCTGATCGCCACGATCGGCGAGAACATGACGATCCGCCGGGTGCGGGTGCTGCGCGTGAAGCAGGGCGCGGTGGCGAGCTACATGCACCAGGCGGTGGCGCCGGGGCTGGGCAAGATCGGCGTGCTGGTGGCGATCGAGGGCGGCAGCGAGATGGCGGTGCTGGAGACGCTCGGCCGGCAGGTCGGCATGCACGTCGCGGCGGCGCGGCCCGAGGCGCTGGACATCGGCGCGGTCGATCCGGCGGCGCTGGAGCGGGAGAAGGCGGTGCTCAGCGAGCAGGCGCGGGCCTCCGGCAAGCCCGAGGCGATCATCGAGCGGATGGTCGAGGGCCGGATCCAGAAGTACTACGAGGAGACCGTGCTGCTGGAGCAGGTCTGGGTGCATGACGGCGAGAGCCGGGTGGCGGCGGTGCTGCAGAAGGCCGGCGCCAGGCTGCTCGGGTTTGCCCGCTTCCAGTTGGGTGAGGGGATCGAGAAGAAGGCCGACGACTTCGCCGCCGAGGTTGCCGCCGCGTCCGGGGTGAAGGCGCCGGAATCGACCCCGTGAGCGTTGGCGGGTAGCGGGGCTCATTCTCCGTGTGAGGAGTTGGCGTCTAACTATAAGTATTGACGTGGAATTGACGTCATCGTCATGCTGCGACCGGTTTCGTGGCATGGCGCGAATTGCGCCTTCGGGGACGCTGGCGCGGCATGCGGACATCCATCGTTGGCCTGGGCGGGTTGGCTGTGCTGCTCGCGATGGGGCGTGGCTGGAGCGCGCCGCCGGCGGACCCCTTTGGCATCTGGACCCTGCAGGAGGAGAACGCGTCCCTGTTGACCGGCGGGGCGGGTGACCGCTACTACGTCAACGGGCTGAGCCTGGGGTGGACGTCGCCGACCTCCGCGGTTCCGGCGTTCCTGGGGAGGCTTGGCAACACGGTCTGGGGCGAGGGACAGCAGCGGATGGGGGTCTCCGTCACGCAGCAGATCTACACGCCGGAGCAGACCCAACTGGTTGTGCCGGACCCGAGCGACCGGCCCTATGCGGGGCTGCTGCTTGGCACTCTGTCGCTGCTCAGCGACACCGACACCTCGCGTAGCGTGCTGGGGCTCAGCCTCGGCATCGCCGGGCCGGGGGCCGGGGGCGAGCCGTTGCAGAACGGCTTCCATCGGCTGATCGGGCAGGAGACGCTGAAGGGGTGGAGCTACCAGATCCCCAATACCGCCGCCGTCGAGGTGCTGGGCGGGCGCACCTGGCGGCTGCCGGTCGGGCGGGTCGGGGCGTTCGAGACCGACCTGCTGCCGTCGCTGACCGCGGCGGCGGGCGACGTGCGCGACTATGTCCAGGCGGGGGTCAGCTTCCGTTTCGGCCAGGGGCTGACCTCGGACTTCGGCGCGCCGCGGCTGCGTCCGGGGCTCGGCGGCGAGGCGGCCTATGTGGCGTCGCGTCCGATCGCCTGGTACGCGTTTGCCGGCATGGACGGCCAGGCGGTGGGCTATGACCTGCTGCTGCAGAGCAGCCCGTTCCGCGCCGGGGCGCATGTCAACGTGGTGTGGGACGTGGGCGAGGCGCAGGCGGGCTTCGCCATCCTCGCCGACGGCATGCGCTTCACGTTCACCTATGTGGTGCAGACGCCGGAGTTCCAGGGCCAGCACGGCGGGCCGCACCAGTTCGGCTCCGGCGCCCTGTCGGTGAAGTTCTAGCCCTTGGCGTTCGGTGGCCTGCTGATCCGCGGCGTTCGCGGCAAGTGGCGGCGAAAGCCGGGGGCAGGACATTACGCGTTCGACGCCACCGCCTGGTCGATCTCGCCCTGGGTGATCCCCAGCTTGGCCGCGGCCTCCAGCACGTCGCGCCAGGTGCCGTCATCGACCGGGATCCCCTCGCGGGCGCGCCGCTCGGCCGAGCGCCGTTCGGGCTCGCCCGGCAGCAGGACCTGGTCGAACCCGGGGGCCACGCGGGACGAGCGGATATGCGCCGCGGTGCTCGCCGCCGCCTCGGCGACCCCGGCCGGATCGCCCAGCTTCGCCGGATCGATCAGCACCGCGAGCATCGAGTTCAGGATGCCGCCCTTGCAGGTCTGCTCGGCGCGCTGCCCGCCGGCCAGCGCGCCGGCCATGATCTCGCACATCACCGCCAGGCCGGAGCCCTTGTGCTTGCCGAACGACAGCAGCGCGCCGGTGTGGTCGCGGATCAGTCCGGTCGGGTCGTTGGTGGGCTGGCCGTCGGCGTCGATCAGCGCGCCCTCCGGCACCTCGAGCCGCTTGTTGTAGGCGACGCGGGCCTTGCCGGCGGCGATGGTGGTGGTCGCCATGTCCAACAGCATGGCGGGGGTGCCGTCCTGGGCGGGCACCGCAGCGCAGAACGGGTTGGTGCCCAGCCGCGGCTCGGCGCAGCCATAGGGCGCCTGGATGTCGTGGTGGTCGGCGACGTTGACGAAGGCGATGAACGCCATGGCGTGCCGCGCCGCCAGCTCGGCGTAGGTGCCGACCCGGCCGATGTGCGAGGCGTTGCGCAGCGCCAGCACGCAGGCGCCGAGCTCCCTCGCCCGCCCGATCGCGCGGCGCACGGCGTCCGCCGTCATCCGCTGGCCGTAGCCGCGCCTGGCATCGATCACCAGCAGCGCGCCGGCGTCCAGCACCGTCTCCGCCGTCTGGTTCGGCACCAGCAGCCCGTCCTGCAGCAGCCGCACGTAAGCCGGCAGCATGCCGACGCCGTGGCTGTCGTGGCCGGTCAGGTTGGCGCGCAGCAGGTGGTCGGCGACCTCGGTGGCTTCCATGGCGGCGCTGCCCATGCGGGAGGCGACCAGATGGATGAGCGCGTGGAGCGAGCTTGGGCGGAGTGTCGGCATGGCGGATCCTGCGAACGGGCGGTTGTGGCAAGCGGCGTGACGACGCGGTTGTCCCGGAGTGGGCGCTCGGCGGCAAGGCCCGGTTCAGGCAGGGAGCCAGTCGCAGATCCCGACCCGCTCATGGCGCCGGCCGGTAGCGGCGCATCGCCGCCGCCAGCAGATCGAGCGGCAACGCGTGCGCGACCCGGCCGTGCAGCCCGACCATCGTTTCGGCGGCGGTCAGCGCGTTGAGAATGGCTTCCTCGGTCGCTTCCGCCGCGGCCTGGAACAACGGGTTCATGTGATCGGCCGACAGCATGCGCAGCGTTGCGGTCGCCTCGCCGTGGGGGACGTGGTTGCCGGTCGCGAAGGCGAGAAAGATGTCGCCGCTGCCGTTGAAGCCGACGCCGCCGACCCACGCCAGGCCGGTGGTCGCGCGCCGCGCCAGGCGCTGACACTGGATCGGCAACAGCGGCGCATCGGTGGCCAGCACGACGATGATCGATCCGGCGTCGCGCGGTGCGTCGCGATGCGACGGCACGACGTCCAGACCGATCTCGCGGCCGACCGGCACGCCATCGACGCGCAGCAGCGCGCGCGCGCCGTAGTTCGCCTGCACCAGCGCGCCCACGGTGTAGGCGTTCCCGGCGGTGTGCACGACGCGCGACGCGGTGCCGGTGCCGCCCTTGAACTCATGGCAGATCATGCCGGTGCCGCCGCCGACATTGCCCTCGGCGACCGGGCCGGATGTCGCGGCGTCCAGCGCGGCGAACGCATGGTCCTTGGTGAGCGGGAACGTCCCGGCATCGCTGAGCCAGCCATCGTGCGTTTCCGCCACCACCGGCAGCAGCCACGGCATCGGCACCCTGTCACGGACGGCAAGCGCGCAGATCGCATCGCGCACCACCCCGACGCAATGCGTGTTGGTGATGCAGATCGGCGAGGCCAGCAGCCCTTGTTCGGCGATCCACGCCCAGCCGGTCATCTCGCCATTGCCGTTGAACGAGTGGATGCCGGCGAACACCGCGTCGGTCCACAGCTCCGGTCCGCGCGGCCAGATCGCGGTCACGCCGGTGCGCACGATGGCGGGCTGGTCGCGAACCAGCGTCGTGGCACCGACGCGCACGCCGGGCACGTCGGTGATGGCGTTCCATTGGCCCGTCGGCAGCGTGCCGGTGACGATGCCCAGATCCCGCAGTCTGGCGCGTGGCAGTCTCGCGCGTGGCATGGCTGGCCCTTTCAGGATTGGGCCGCATCAGGGGCGTGCCGCATCACGTGCCGGGGCAGCGGCATGCGACCCGACCGGGCGACCCGAGCGGGCGACATCCGGCGTTACTCGCCGGCCAGCCGCGCCGCCATCAACGGCGCTGCCAGGCGCATCAACGATGCAACGTCGGCCAGACGGTCGATCGCCAGCACCTCGGAGGCCAGCCGCGCGGTGCGCTCCGGCCCCAGCACCGCCTCGGCCAGGCCGGCGAACTTCCCGCGCAGCTCGGCCTCGGTCAGGAAGTTGGCCGGCTCGCCCTTCGGCACCACCACCTTGCGCACGAACTGCCGGCCGCGCGCGGCGATGGTGATCTTGCCGGACATGTTGGCGGGGAATTCGGCCTCGATCTCCGGGTCCAGCTCGCAGGTGATCTTCGCCAGCAGGCCGCGCACCGTGGGATCTTCCAGCAGCTGGTAGCCGTCCCAGCCCATCGCGCCGGTCGCCAGCGCGCAGGCGATCACGAACGGCCCGCTGAACTGGCCGTCCACCACGTTCCGCGGGTCGGCCTTGTTCGCCGCCGGCTGGCCGATCAGCATCATCCCCGAGCGCGGCAGGCCGAGCGTCACCCGCTCGATCTCCCCCGCCGTCAGCGCGTGCTCGGCGCGAAGCGCCAGGGCCGCGTCGATCCCGGCATGGCCGTAGCGGCAGGACGGGTACGGCTTCACCGCGGTGTGCATCAGCTCGAACACCGTCCCGAGGTCCTGCACCGCGCGCGCCGGCCGCGGGTTGGGCGCGTAGGCGCGCAGGAAGCCGTGCCGGCCCTCCAGCGCCTCGCTGGCACCCTTGAAGCCTTCGCGCACCAGGGTCGCCGCCATCAGGCCGTTGGTCGCCGCCCAGCCGACCTGGAAGCGCTTGGTCCAGGCGCCGTTGACCAGGAATTGCAGGCTGCCGGCGCACTGGCTGAGCACGGTGCCGAGCGCGCCCTCGATCCCGGCCGCGTCCAGCCCGAACACCCGCGCCGCCGCCGCCGCCGCGCCGAACGCGCCGCAGGTCGCGGTGGGATGGAAGCCGCGATCGTAATGCTCGCCCGCCGGCAGCGCTAAGGCGACCCGGCAGGTGACCTCGTAGCCGGCGATGATCGCCGCCAGCACGTCGGCGCCCGACGCCCCGGCCATCTCGCCCGCCGCCAGCGCCGCCGGAATGACCGGCGCGCCCGGGTGCAGCGATCCGGCGGCATGGGTGTCGTCGAAGTCCAGCGAGTGCGCCAGCGCGCCGTTCAGGAAGGCGGCGCCGGCCGGCGTGTAGCGCGCGGCATCGCCGAACACCCCGGCGTTGCCCGCCGCCAGGCCCATCGCCCGCGTGGCGGCCAGGAACGAGGCCGTGCTCTCGGCGTCATGGCGCGCGCGCACGATGTTGCCGACCAGGTCCAGCAGCAGGAAACGCGCCCGTTCGACGACCTGCGGCGGCAGCCGGTCCAGGCTGATCTCGGCGCTGAACCGCGACAACTCGCTGGTGATGCCCATCGAAACGTTCTCCTCCGCGCGATCCAGCCAGTTTGGCGGAAACCACGCGGGCGGCCAAGGGCGGGTCGTGCCGGCGCAGGGCGATCGGGCGAAGCAAGCAAGCTCAGGGTTCGGCCGCCGGAGACGGCACCGTGGACACGCCGTGCACCCGGCCACCCGGCGTCCGCTTGCAGTCGGCCGCCGCAATCCGGCGTGGGCGCTTCGCGGGCGCTCGATTCCGCCACCGATGTCGAGTGCTCACGGAGAGTTTTATTTTCGGGACTCGATCATGCCGTCTTAGACTTTCCTGCCGTACGAAACAGGCAATCGCTCAGGGGAGAAGGCGCGCTCACTGATGGCTTGCTTCGCTATCTGCTTTCAGTTGAAGAACGGCAGTGAAATCGCCAGGCGCCGATTTTGCGATGAGGTCGAGCGACTGGGAGGAATCGAAGCCGCGGACAGGTTCTATCTGATAGAACTGGATGGTACCGCCGCCGAGGTCCAAAGCCACCTTCGGAAGTTTTTGGCCGACAAAGACCTGCTGATCGTCGTCGAGTTCGAAAACCCCCCCGAGGCTGCCGTCGCATTGGCCGGGGTGCAGACCTGGATTGAAGAGCACTTGTCGGTGCTGACCTAACCCGGATTTGTCACCCTGTCGCGCGGTGCAGGCGAAGGGCATTGACGTGGCAAGGACCGAGCCTGCACCCGCGACCGGATGAAACAACCGGGCTGGCAACGTTGCACCGCGGAATCGGACGGCCGGGTTCCGCAACATGGCGGACGCCGCTGCGCCGACGCCGGGGTATCGCGCCCCGAAAGCCGGATTGACACGAAACCGGACCATTCCTGCAGGTTGAGCCAGTGTCGCAAGTCCGACATGTCGCACACCGCAACGCCCCCGACCCGCACCAGCCCGGGCAAGCGGCACAGGCCCCGGCGGGCCGCGCCGGGAGTCGCGGGCCGGGCGATTGCCCGGACGCCTGCCTGCTGGCGGCTCGAAGTCCGCACGATGCGGACCCGGTTCCGCTCCCGCCCGCCTCGGTGCCTCGGTGACGCTCGCTGACGGGCTGCTGGTGGCCTTCGACGCTCGATCAGCCGGGCGGAGCCGGCGCGACGCCCCGGCCGAGAACGCCGCCGGCGACGGCACGCATCGGCCGCGCCGGCCTGGGACGGCCCCGCCGCTGCCCGGCGCAGGCCAGCGTGCCGCGACAGTTTCCCGACGGTGGCCCCGGCCTTGGGAAAGGAACAAGGAGCAGGTCGGAATACCACCTGACTCCTTGTTTCAGTTGGCTCCCGGAGTAGGACTCGAACCTACGACCCAGCGGTTAACAGCCGCTTGCTCTACCAACTGAGCTATCCGGGATCAGCGGGCGGACCCTATAGCGAAGCCGGCACCTGGACGCAAACCGGGCCGAGCGCCAGGGCCGAACACCGGCGCAGCCGCAGCGCCGAGCCACAATGCCGAGCCGCAACGTCGGGCCGCAGCGTCAAGCGCCGGTGCGGCGCGGGAAGCCCGGTTCCAGCCGGAGCGGCAACGCCGGGATGGCGGCCACCGCGCGCCTGTGTGGGCCGGCTTTGCTCGCTTCGTGGGCACCGCGGCGGTGCGATCTCGCCGCCGCGAGGGTGCCAGCGTCGCGCGGGCGGGCGCCACGATCGCGGCAGGCGCGCGCCCCGGTGTCCCTCGCCGCTCCGCTGCCAGGAAGCGGCCAATGCCGCGCCCGTCTCGCGCCCCAAGCGCGATGGCCGGGCGAAAAACCGCTTGCGTGGCGTGATGGCAACCGTCTCTGCTGCCCCGACCTCGGCCCTGCTGCACGGTTGGCCGGACTGCGATATGCTCCGCTACGGCTGCCAAGACAGGGGGATGCCCCGGCATGAATGGAACCCAACCGCTCACCGGCCGGCCGGTGCCGATGAAGGCGGCCCGTAACGACCTGTGCCCGTGCGGCAGCGGGCGCAAATACAAGCGGTGTTGTGGCGCTGGCCAAACCGCGGCGCCGGTTGCCAGCCGGAATGCGGCCGTCCTGGCCCCGCCCGCACCGACATCGTCCCCGACCCCCGACGGCGCCCTCACCGAGGCGGGGTGGCTGGCGAGCGTCGCGCGCGAGTTTGTCCGGCCGCGTCCGACCGAATTGGCGATCCCCCCCGCCGCGCGAGCCGATGCCGGGGGTGCCGGTGCCATGCCGCGACAGCCGGCGGGCGCCGACGCCGCGACAGTGCGATCGGCAAAAGAGAAATACCAGCGCGGCGTCCGCCTGCTCGAAGAAGGCAAGCTGGCCTCGGCCATCGCCACCCTGCAAGCGGCGCTCCGGCTCGATCCGAACGATCCCCTGACGCATTTCGAACTCGGGGTTGCGTTCCTGCAGAGCGGGGAGCTACCCGAGGCCATTGCCAGTCTCTGCCGGGCGATCGAGCTGAAACCGGACTTTTCCCGTGCCCTGCACAACCTCGGGACTGCCTATAGCCGGCAAGGCGACGACTGGGGTGCGATTGCCGCCTACCGCCAGGCCATTGCCCTGGCGCCCCAGGCACGTCTGGTGGCCATGCTCACATCAGCTGGGCGAGTTGCTCTGTCCAGCCTGGGCGACAGTAAAGCTGCAATCGAGCACTATCAGCGCGCGGCCGCGATCGAGCCCAGAACGAGAATGGGTCGGATCAGCCTGCGCATGGGCCCTCCTGATAGCGGAGAGATACGCCGAAGCGGAGAAAGTATTGCGCCGATCGCTCGCGGTCGACTCCGCGGACGCCGAGGCCCACATGGCGCTCGGCGTTATCTTTAACTCCCTGGGACGGTTCGACGAGGCGGCGGCACAGCTCGAACAGGCACTGGCCATCAATCCACGCCTCGTGAACGCCTACAGAGCGCTCGTTGACGCCAGGCGGATCACCGAGGCCGATCAGCCGCTAATCGGGCAGATATTGTCGCTTCTGGAGCAACCGAACGTCACCGATTCAGACCGGATCGTGCTGCATTTTGTGCTCGGCAGAGCATTCAATGATCTGGCAGACTATGGTCAGGCGATGCGACATTTCGATGCGGCCCATCGTCTGCTGCACCGCCACCACCGCCTCGATCATGGCAAGCATGAGAAGCGGGTCGATGGCCTGATCGCACGCTTCACCCCCGAGTTCTTCGCCCGCCATGCGCATCTCCGGGTCAATGATGACAGGCCGCTTCTGATTCTTGGGATGCCACGGTCTGGCACCACGCTGGTGGAGCAGATCATCGCCAGCCATCCGGCGGTCGCAGCCGGCGGCGAGCTCCGTTTCTGGGGAGACCAAGAACCCTCCTGGGAGGCCGCCAGCGCTGACGGCCTCACCCCATCCTTCACGCGTCGCCTGGCAGAAGACTATCGGGCGATCTTGCAGCAGATTTCGCCGGCGGCGGCACGGGTCACCGACAAGAATCCGTTCAACTTCATGTGGGTCGGGCTGATCCACCTCATCTTTCCGCAGGCGCGCATCATCCATTGTCGGCGCAGCCCGATCGACACCTGCCTGTCGATCTACACAACATTCTTCTCGGAGCGATTGGTTTTTACGAACGACCGCAATGATCTGGTCTTCTACTATCGGCAATACGAGCGGTTGATGGCGCATTGGCGGAGCTTGCTCCCTGCAGACCGTTTCCTGGAGGTCAGCTATGAGGAGCTGATCACGGACCGTGAGCGAACCACCCGCGAGTTGGTCGCTTTCTGTGGCCTTGCGTGGGACGACGCGTGTCTGCATCCCGAGGACAATCTCCGCACCGTGGTGACCGCTAGCCAAAGGCAGGTTCGCCAACCGGTGTACCGGTACTTCTATCGAACGTTGGCGCCATTACGAACCCTGGCTCGGCGCGTTGCGGGAGCTTCTGCCGGCTGACCGAACGCCCCAGGGAAGGCCCCAGGGAACGCCCCTGAGATAGAACGCCGCTGGGACAGGAACCCGGCCGGTCGGCGCGGCAGAGCCTGGTTGCCTCGCGGCTGCGGCAACGGGCCACGAGGCGCCAAGCGCCCGGCTGCCCGGCCGATGCGGTGCGTCGGCAAGGGCACATCGTCATCCCGAACCGCGCGACCGGACGATCCGGGACATGGGCGCGACAGAGCGTCCCAGGCTTGCGGTCGATGCCGGGCGGTTCGACGGACCCCCTGCAGGGCCTGTGTCCGACTGCAAGACCTGTCTCGTGTAGTTCGACAACAATCGCCATGCGGTCTTGGCCCGGGCGGTCGGACGGCGGAGACCCGGGCTCAGGCGGACCGAATCGTGCTGCGCGGGATGGTCGATCTGTCGGTGCTCAGCGCCGTTGCTTTGGGCACCATCGGACGGTGTTCGATCCGTGGCGCCAATGCCGGTTCCCGCCCGCAAGGCAGGTGCGCTCAGGCACAGCGTGCGGTTCAAGTACCGGGTTCTGCCAGCCGGCCTGGAACCCACTCGCCGCGACCTGACCGGTGCTGCCGATGGCGATCGTCACACGGTCAACAACCTGCCACGGCACCGGGCGTCCAACCACCTATGGTCGAGGTGGCCCGCCCGGAAGCGCTGCGCGAGGGTGTCGCCTCGGCTGACACCCCCATCTATTATAATAGCCGGGTGCCATGAGGCCGAGTCGCCGATCCCGATCATCACCTCCGATGCGCTGCTCCTGGAAGTGCTGCCGGATCCGCTTCATGCGCCTCGTCATGACCCATGCCGGCAAGCGCGGCCGAGCCATGGGCAGCACCTGCATCGGCACGGCCTTTGCCGAGGACGACGCACGGCCGCCATGGCCCGGTGGCGCCGAGTTGCCGATCAGCGCAGGCCCAAGCTGCCAGACGCACCGGCTTCCGCGGCGCAGCCGTATTCGACGTTCTGGCTTGCCTGTCATCGCTCGCCACCCTCCGCGCCAGCTGCACGTCGGCGACTCCCTGGGGTGGCGCACGATCCCGGCGCGACCAAACGCCGCACCGAGGTCCGCCGGCGTCGGGCTTTGCACGCCCCGGCGGCAAGCCCTGGCAACTTGCCCACCGAGGCGGCCAGCGATCGTATCGTCGGTGTCATTCCGCCTCAGCGGAAGGGTGCGTGGGTCATTCAATAGGCCTGGTCCATGGCGCTGGGACTCGTCTCGCCTTTGCGCAGCTTCCCTGTCGTCGATGCGCCTATCCTGGTGGCCTGACCAAGCCGGCACCGTCGGAGGTCGCGGCGGTCGCCCCGCCGCGGTTTCAGCTCGGGCCGGAACATAATCTGGTTGCGCGTCGGCAAACCGTGTCATTTCGACATCACAAGATAGTGAACCGTCCCGCACACGGCGCTGCCCGAGGCGAGGGTAGCGCGCCGGATTCTGGTACAGGTTGTGCCTGCCATGGTTTCAGCTCGGGCCGGAACATAATCTGGCTGCGCGTCGACAAACCGTGTCATTCCGACATCACAAGATAGTGAACCGTCCCGCACACGGGGCTGCCCGAGGCGAGGGTAGCGCGCCGGATTCTGGTACAGGTTGTGCCTGCCATGGTTTCAGCTCGGGCCGGAACATAATCTGGCTGCGCGTCAACAAACCGTGTCATTCCGATATCACAAGATAGTGAACCGCCCCGCAGACGGGGCTGCCCGAGGCGAGGGCAGCGCGCCGGATTCTCGTATAGGTTGTGCCTGCCATGGTTTCAGCTCGGGCCGGAACATAATCTGGCTGCGCGTTGACAAACCGTGTCATTCCGATATCACAAGATAGTGAACCGCCCCGCACACGGGGCTGCCCGAGGCGAGGGTAGCGCGCTGGATTCTCGTACAGGTTGTGCCTGCCATGGTTTCAGCTCGGGCGGGAACATAATCTGGCTGCGCCTCGACAAACCGTGTCATTCCGACATCACAAGATAGTGAACCGCCCCGCACACGGGGCTGCCCGAGGCGAGGGTAGCGCGCTGGATTCTCGTACAGGTTGTGCCTGCCATGGTTTCAGCTCGGCCGGAACATAATCTGGCTGCGCGTTGACAAACCGTGTCATTCCGACATCACAAGATAGTGAACCGCCCCGCACACGGGGCTGCCCGAGGCGAGGGTAGCGCGCTGAATTCTCGTGCAGGTTGTGCATGCCATGCAGACTCGTACTTTTAAGACAGCGAGTGGTGTGCTCGAGACAACGGAGCTTGCCTGTTGGCACGCAGAACAACGCCATGATCTCGGCCGCAGCGTAGCGGCCGGGCATCTCCGAGCCTCGCCAGAACTACAACCGAGGATAGCAATATTTCCCGGAAGCACAGCCAATTAAAGCAGCTTCTGGCGTCGAAACGTAAACATTTCGTTACGCACCATCTCTTGCGTAATGGACGAGGTAGGCATATAAATTACTTACGGTTTAGGTTTGGCCGAGCGGCCGCAAGAGAACCGTCAAGTTGTGGGTGGTTCCCTCAGGGGCTACCGACAACAGTGTGAGCGAGACCAAACGTTTGGGACGATTGGACGGTCAAGTGCCCAGACGGGGTGGTGGGACCGGTGGCATGCTGGAAGGCATGCGCCGGAGGAGAAGAGGTTTATCATGGTGGTACACCTCAATGAATCGCGTAGCGTCATACCGCAAGGGAGTAACAAGCTCATGCGTACGGTAACCCTAACAATCGCCGCCGCGGCGGCCATGCTGATGGTGGGGACGGCGGCAGGCGCGTATGCCTTCACCATCCCCAGTGGTGTCAGCATCAGTGGTCACAGCGGCGGAGGCGGCAGCTCGTCCTCCACCAACACCACGACCTCGGGGAACTCAGAGCAGCAGCGGCACCACCACCAGTTCGCTCTATGGCGGTGGCGGCCTGTCGCAGCAGAAGGTCAGCGGCGGCGGCTTCACCTCGACGAGCGGTGTTGGTGGCACCAGCTCGGGCGGTGGTTTCAAAAGCACGACCACGAATGGTGGCTTTGTCCTTGGTGGCAGCAGCAGTTCAACCAACACGACCGGAACCGGTACCGCCGGCTCTGGGGCTGGATCGTCAACCAATGTCTGCGCCGGCCCGGGCTGCACTTTCTTTCACTGAGCTAGCCTTCTGGCCGGGCGTCACATAAGTGTGATACCCGGCTAGACTGCCGTTGCAGGCCATGATGTCGTGCATTGCATGGAAGGCGGGCCTCGCCCGCCTTCCATCTTGCCAGGAGGCTAACGTGAAAACAGGCTTCGTTGCTCTTGGTGCCGCTCTGTTCGTTTTGACCGCCACCGTCTGTCCCGTAGCCATTGCGCAAACCGTGGGCAATTCAGCCAGTTCGTCCGGCAGTTCGAGCGCCGACGCAAAGTCCGGCTCGTTGTCGGGCGCGTCTTCCAACTCGGGCGTGGTGAACGTGCTGAATTCGGGCGGCTCGGGCGCCATCAGTTATTCCGGGACCTATACGGTCAAGGACAATCCCCCGGTCGCGCCCCCCAGCATCTTCGGCGGCACGAATCCGTGCACCGTCGGCGTGAGCGGCGGCGTCTCGGTGACCGGCTTCGGGCTGGGCCTGGGAGGCAGTTGGTCGGACAAGGGCTGCGAACGACGCAACGGGGCGGTCATCCTGTTCCAGGCGAACATGCCTGATGTTGCCGTCGCGCTGCTGTGCGAAGACAGCAACATGGAAAGCGCCTTCTCCGCCGCAGGCAAGCCGTGCCCGCAGGCTCGGGCCGCCGCGCAGCCTGCACCGGTCGCGATGGCCACGCCAGCCGCTGCGCCAGCACCTGCCCGGCCGCGGCCACCCCGGCGCCAGCACCTGCCCCGGCCGCTGCTGCTGCCCCGCCGCCCGCGCCTGCGCCGGCGCCTACCGCCATGGCGGCGACGCCGGCAGCGGCAACGTCCACCGGTGGCGGCTACGAGGGACCGGCGCCCGATTGGTGTTCGCAACCGTCGAAGTCGCAATCCGATCAGGCTGCCCACAACTACTACTGCCACTGAACTGTTCCACGCGAGAGGGGGCGTGCGGTGGTTGAAGCACGTCTCTCTTCTCGCTCTCGCCGGAGCGGTCGAAGATCGGGGTAGTGCCATGTTCGGGCCTGGATGGAACAAGCGAATGAG
Organism: uncultured Alphaproteobacteria bacterium; assembly: GCA_963847615.1. Classification (GTDB taxonomy): domain Bacteria; phylum Pseudomonadota; class Alphaproteobacteria; order Acetobacterales; family Acetobacteraceae; genus Palsa-883. The sequence goes on along the minus strand of CAWKAN010000020.1, from coordinate 110,822 downwards.
GCGGCACGCCGCGAGGCGGAGGCTCGATTGGCTGGGCCTGTCGCTGGCCGCTGCCTTGCTGCTGGCCCCGGCTGCGGCGTGGTGCCAGACCGCAATCGGGGCGCCGCCCCCGCCTGGCAGCAGCCCGGACAGCCGGGCGGCGTTTGGCGTGTTGATGTTCGGCCGGCCCCCGGCGGCGGAGGTCGCCACTCACCCCTGGTGGCCGACCCAGGTCGCCAGCATTCCGCCGATCCCGCCGCATCCGCCCGGCACGATCTGTGTGGTTCCAAACTCCTGGTGTGCCATGGGCATTCCTGGCCCGGTGCGCAGCCCGTGCAGTTGCCCCGGGCTCTATGGTCGCACGCGCGGCTCATTGGACTGATCGAAATGCAGCGGCACAACCTGCCCGGCGCGACGCAGACCATCCCCCGCTGGCGCCGCGGCGCGATGTCCTGGGGGCTGGCATTTGCCGCCATGTTCGCCCTGCTGACCGCGGGCGAGGTGCAGGCGCAAGGGTTGCAATACTACGGCAATCGGACCGGCCTATCCCCTGGGATCGGCGACGGGCAATCGCAGGGTGCGATGGGGGGCCTGTCCCAAGGCCCCGGCGGCGGCCTGTCGGTCGGACCAGGCGGTGGCCTGTCGGTCGGTCCGGGGGGCGGCCTGTCGGTCGGTCCGGGCGGCGGCCTGTCGGTCGGACCGGGCGGCGGCCTGTCGGTCGGACCGGGCGGTGGCCTGTCGGTCGGTCCTGGGGGCGGCCTCTCCGCCGCGCCGCTTGGCGGTCTGTCAGTGGCGGCGTGCGGTGGCCTCGGCGTGGCGCCCTGTGGCAAGTTCGTGCCCCCGCCGCGGGCCTTCCTGGTGTTTTTCGACTGGGATCGCGACGGGTTGACCCCTTCGGCCCAGCAGATTGTCGCGGAAGCCGCCCACGCATCGGAAGCGGAGCCCTACACGGCCATCGAGGTGAGCGGCCATGCCGATCAATCTGGCGGGCACGCCTACAACCAGATCCTTTCGCTCAAACGCGCGCAGAGCGTGATGGCCGAACTGGTGCGCGATGGCGTCCCTCGATCGAACATCAACATTCACGCCTATGGCGACACGCGCCCGATCGTCCCGACCGCTGCCGGCGTCCGCGAGCCGCAGAACCGCCGGGTCGAGATCTTCATTCAACAATAGCGACCGGCGTGCATCCCGGCCGGGTCATGTGCGCCGGCGCCCGGATCAGCGTCCGGCGGCCATCCGGCCGGTGGCGGCAATCGATGGCAAAACCGCGCGGCGTAGCCATCGAGGTGGCCGGCTTCGTCCGGACAGCGTTGCGCTCGCGATAAATGGAACCGCTGCCGGCCTGGGCCGGGTGCCGGCGTCCCGGTGTCCCGCCGGGAACGTCGCCCAACCGGAGTGATGCCCCGCCAACGGCGGTGCAATGCCGCCTGCCGCGCGCTGCGCCAAGCGGTCGAAGCCGGCCGGTTCCCGGGCCTTGGGCGCCAGGACTCGAACACCGGCGCTGGCGATTGTAGAAACCCGGATGCCGGCCGAGCGTGGCACGCGCCTCGCCGACGCGGTCCGGACGAAACGGGCGACCGCCGTGGGCAAGCCTGCGGCTCGTTGCCGAGGTATGGGTGAGCAGATGACGGGACGACGCAAGACGACATGGATCCGGCTGGCGGCACCGCTGCTGGCGGTGGGGATCTTGTGCATGGGCAGCAGCCGGAGCAGCTTCGGTCAGTCGCCCGCGCCCGCGACGCGGCATTACCCGGACGGATTCTCCTGCCCGCCAGCCGGCATCACGGTGCAGACCTCGGATGGTTTTACGATCAAGTTTCAGGGCGCCGATCCGCATGATCCGGAGATCTGCGTCTGGGACTCCATCCGGCTGAACAAGAAAGCTCCAGGGCGGTTTCTCTACGCATTGCACAATGTCAACGACCACAGCGTCCACTTCGACCAGATCAGGGACGCCTATCGGCAGTTCTTCCCCCTTGCCGTCGGCAAGACGGTGCAGAAGCTGGTGACCGGCGAGAAATTCGGCAGCACGGAGCGCCTGACGTTGACCGTCGAGCGCGTCGATACCATGAACATCGGCGCGACGATCCGCCACGCTTGGGTGATCCACGAGCAAGGCCTCGGCAGTTTCGGCAACGACACGCACATGGACAATTACTACTGGCTGGAGGTGGGCAGTTTCGTGCTGTTGCGGCTATCGGAAGACGTGGACGGCAAAAAGTATTACTTCGACGTCATCGACGAGTCATCCACCCCCCCGTCTCCCGGCTAGCCCGCATTTTTCAACCTGCCGCGGAACGATAGCGAAGACCCCTGGCACGCCCCGATGATGGCTTGGGATTTTCGCGCCGCCGCCGAGCCGGCGCGTATCCGCAACGCGCGAAGCTCGCCCATGGGCCTGTTGGGTGCGGCGAGCACCGCGCTGGCGCGGGCAACAGTGGCATACCAGCGGCCCTATTGGCTGACCGATCGGGCGGCGTCGGGCCGGTGGCATGAGTGTTGGTCTGGCGCGCGGCCGCCCGCAACTCCCCTGGGCAACCCCGCGCGCGATACCATCGCCCGACATGATGGAAGGGTCATCATTTCGGGCCGCTGGTAGCAAAAGTCGTTCTGGCGGCCACCTCTGGGCGGCCGCCTCTGAGCGGCGGCGTTCGGGCGGCGCGGAACCGGCCTTTACCGCGTTCCCCCGCTGGCCGGAGGTTGTGCGGCGCCGCTAGAGGTGGCTCGGCCCTGCCGCGCCGATGCCTGGCTGTTCAACCAGGTCATGTAGGTGTCCATCTGCAGCCGAGCGGCTTGCAGGGTGAGCGTGCCCTGGTCGACTTTGCTCGCCAGCTCCGCCCGGTAGGTCTGCTGCGCCGTGAGCAGGTCGGGATACGGGCTCTGCGGGCGGATATACTGGTTTTCCACGCCATCCAGGCAATGGGAGTTGGCCAGGGCGTTGCCGGGCCTCAGCGGGAATTGTGCCTGGCAAGCCTGCGCGGCCTGCGCTAGCGCCGAAGTCGCGGCCTCGACGCGCTGCTGCTGCAATGCACATCCCGCAAGCGCGATCGCCACCCCGAGACGGGCCAAGGTCCTGAATGTCGTCATGTCGGAAACATAGGCTGAGATCCGCCGATTTCCTATGGCCGGTACGCGGCGGCATGATCGTTGGCCGCGGCACGCCCAGCCAGCCCCCGGCCTGTGCTGATGCGGCGGCTGCGGTGCCCAGGCTGCGGCCGGGCTGCGGCGTCCCAGCGCTTCGCGCGCCTGCGCGTCGTCGCAGCGGGCGCTGCTGGCGGTCATTCACTGAACATTGATGCGCGCCGCGCCCGCCGAAGCCCGCAACAGCGGCAGGCCGCCGGCCGCCAGCCACGGCGGACAGCGACAGCAGGTGGCTGTCTCTGATAGTCTTGCGGTGGGAAATCGCCGCCTGGTGCGGAGCCGGTCGATCCCGCCGCGGAGGTTGCCCGCGCGGGGCCGTTGCACTTGTTCAGCAGATGGACGCAATCGATGCGAACCGGGACAGACTATCGGATTTGGGGGAGCGGTGTTCCGCCGGCAAAGTCCGATCGGCGCGGCACCTGCCCGCCACGCAAGGCGGCGGCCACATGATTTCAGCAACCCACGCTGCAATGCGGGGCCGCCCGCGTCACGCGCGGCTGCTTGCGTTGACGGTCGTCGGCCTGGTGTTGGCCGGCGCCGCACCGCATGGGCCGGCGCAGTGGTTTCTGGTGGTGCATGAGCAGCCGCCGGGCGTGCTCGGCCCGTTCCCAACGGAGCGGGATTGCGCGCAGGAACTGGTGCGACGCCGCACCGTAGCGGAAACCGGCTGGCGGCGAACTGTCAGTGAGTATTACGACCTGCTGGCGGTTGCGCTGGACCCGTCTGACGACGCCTCCAGGGCCGAACGCGTCGTTGCTTACCAGCGCGTCCTGTACTACCAGCGATTTGTTTCGCTCTATCGCGCCGCGACTTGCGAGCCCGATATCGACCAGCGCAAGAATTGACCCATCGGCGCTGCGCGCACGTCATGGCGTCCTGGAGATCGCGGGGCCGGCGGGACCGAACGGCCGTGGGAACCCCGACCGAGCGGCGCGGCCAAAGCCACCGATCCGGCAAGGGAGGGGAAGCAACGAAACTGTTCGGCCCGCGGCAAGGTCAGGCCGCGCGTCGGCGTCGAGGATCGCGGCAGGGGGCGCCCCGGTCCTGCCCGGCGGCCCCCCCCTGCGGACCCGAGCGGGTCCGGCTGGTGAATGCCATGCGCGGTCTGATGGGTGTAGCGCGACAAACTGGGTGAAAGCTGGCGACAATCAGGATGAATGTCGTGATCGCGCTGGTGGTGGCATGATTGTCGTTGTGACGGGTCGTGGCAAGTGCTGATTGTCGTGGAGCGACGATCAGGATTCTGGTTTGATTGTCGCGGGATCGGGAGTTGGCTTTGGCTTGCGGCCCTGTGCGGTTTGCCTGCGGTAGCTCTCGACGGTCATTTCGAAGATGACGCTGTGGTGGACGAGGCGGTCGATTGCCGCGACCGTCATGGCCGGGTCGGGGAAGATTTGGTCCCAGTCCTTGAAGGGCTGATTTGCGGTGATCAGCATGCTGCGCCGTTCGTAGCGCGCGGCGATCAACTCGAACAAGACGCTGGTCTCGGCTTGGCTTTTGTGGACGTAGGCGAGGTCGTCGAGGATCAGCAGGTGGTATTTGTCAAGCTTTGCTGTGGATCGGCGTGGAATATTGACCCCCCTATGGGGGTAATCGGCGTACAAAATTGACCCCCCTGTGATGTGTGCGATCAAGCGTAACACCCAAGCCCTCCACTATGAGTTTGAACGGCGACAGTGGGGGTGGTTGGCGAGCCGGTTTTAACCGGACAAGGCGAGGATGAGTGAAGCCGGCGTGTTTGACAGGACCTTGAGAAGATCCAGCCGCGTTTTCGGGTGGTTGAGAGGACCGAGCGGAGTGTGGCGAATGTTTCGGCGCCAGCCTGGGTGCGAAAGCCGCCGGATATTTTCATCTTCACTTTCATCATACGGATGTCCTGCTCGGCCTGATTGTTGGTGAATGGAACGGCGAAGTCGAACAGGAACCGCAACACCTCGGTCTTGAAGTCACGCAGGCGGACCAGCAGATTGTGCCCGGGACGCTTGGCGGAGCGGCCGCGGGCTCCGGGTCGCCGCCCCAGCGCGGGCTGCTGTTCATGGCACGCAAGCCCACGCAGGACGATCGCGTCGTAGACCGTCACGCTGCGCCGCGAGATGCGCTCGGCCACCGCACTCTGGCCTTGCTGCACGGCCTGCCGGACGGCACGGGCGGCGGCCACCAGCAGTCGCGACAGCTTGGTTGCCCACGGCGCTTTCTCGATATCCATCAGCGCTTTCAACGCACGCAGATGATGCGCGTTGCACAGCGCGTGTGCGACCCCCTTCAGGATGAAATACCGCTTGAAATGATCATGCACGATGACCCCGCCTTGCAGCGTCGGCCAAAGCGCGCCGCGCTTTTCCGACACCCGGTAATGCGTCAACGCGGCGGTCGAGGCACTCTGCAGCCACTGGGTTTTGCCGCCGATGCGGAACCCCGTTGCATCCAGATTGCGCACCGGCGCCTGGACAACCAAGGCGGCGATATGCGCCGCGACCGGCGTCAGTTCTTCGGCTTTCTTCTCGCCCCAGGCGACAACGCTGGCCGGACACAGACGCAAGGCGCCAAACAGGTCTTGCATGACATCGCCGACACGATCCTCGGGAAGCAGTTGCTGCGCGTTCAGATGGACCGCCGCCGCCTTGATGCGCGACCCGTACTGAACATGCGCGGTCACCTCCGGCGGGAACGCCGCCTTCGTCACGCCGCGGCAACAGGCGCAGGTATAGATGGGGGCGTGATGCTCGGTCACCTCCAGCCGAGGCTCCGGCAGATCGAACACCTGCCGCTTCGCCACCCAAGTCGCCATCCAAGCTGTCAGCGCCGCCTGGCAATGCTCGCAACGCGTCACTGCGTAGCGTTCGATCTCGTCCGGCCTGGCGACCGAGCGCAGCGTGTCGCCCCGATGCCCGGGCTGCCCGCCACTCTTCTTCCCTGAAACGCCCCGCAGGCTGCCGGCGATCCGCGGCTTCCTGCCTAAGCCGTCACTCGACGGCGGCTTGCTGCTGTTGGAACTGTTCTTGCCCAACTGACGACGCAGATCGGCGACTTCCTGCTGCAGCGCGGCATTCTCCGCCCGCAGCTGAGCAAGTTCTCGCTGAAGCCCTTCGATCAATGCCCGTAGGTCGGAAGACGGTGCCATCCCAACGTTAACTCATGGTCCGGCTCCGGACGCAATTGGCATCGAGGGCTGACCGGAAAATAGCCAGCCGCTGTCGCCAATCGGACTCACCCGAGGGGGGCTTGGGTGTTACGATAATTCAATGGAATCAATGGCAATTGCGCCACCCATCGCGGTTTTGGGGGTTTCGGGCAGGGGAGAATTGGGACGGCAAGGGAAATGCTTGGCCATCTGGCCCGCGTATGTGGTTGAGATAATTGAGACTTTCAGCGATCTGCCAAATGCCGCCTGCCAGCCACTTCAGGCAGAAAGCCTATGATATCAATGATCCGAGCGCGGGGATGTCCCGCCCAATGTTGAAATAGTTCAGTCGGCGTTGCCGGCCTTGAGCCGGTAGGCTCGGGGTATCGAATCCACATAGGAGAGCAACGCCATGCCGACAAATATCACACCCACGCGTTCGGACACCACGGCTCTGATCGCGCAAGCCTGGGACGCTGTTGGCGCCAGCTTCGAGCGGTTCTGCCTGACAGCAGGGATCGCCGCCCTTGCCAGGATGATGGACGAAGACGCGACGCAGCTTTGCGGCCGCCGCTATGAGCGCTCGGCCGACAAGGCGGCGCACCGCTGGGGCAAGACCCGGGGGAAGATTGGCTTCCACGGCGGCAAGATCGAGGTCGAGCGGCCTCGGGTGCGTGCGCGCTCGGGTGCCGAGGTGGCGCTGCCGAGCTGGGAGGCGGCCCTGGCGGAGGACTGGCTTGGCCAATGGGCGATGAACCTGATGCTGATCAATGTCTCGACCCGCAAGTTTGGCCGCGCGGTGCGGCTGCCCGGCGGCGACGTCCCCGCCACGAAGGGCGATGGCCGCTCGAAGTCGGCGGTGTCGCGCCGCTTCGTGGCGCTGTCAGCTGAACATCTGGCCGAATGGATGGCCTCGGATCTGTCGCGGCTGGACCTGGTCGCGATCCAGATCGACGGCATCCATATAAAGCAGGAACTGCTGCTCGTGGCGGCGCTGGGGATCGACGTCGAGGGGACGAAACACCCCCTTGGCGTGATCGAGGGTGCCACCGAGAACGCCGCGACCGTGCAGGCCCTGCTCGACAATCTGATCGGCCGTGGTCTGGACCCGTCGATCTGCCGGCTGTTCATCGTTGATGGTGCGAAGGCGCTGAGCAAAGCGATCCGGCGAACGTTCGGCAGCCATACGCCGATCCAGCGCTGCCAGGTGCACAAGGCACGCAACATCACCGAGCGTTTGCCCAAGGTCTTGCAGGCCTCCGTTCGCCGGACGCTGCGTCAGGCCTGGGAACTGGACGACGCGGACAAAGCGGAGAAGCTCATCAGAAATCTTGCCCGACGCCTGGAACTCGATGCCCCAGGTGTCCGGGACAGCATACTGGAGGGGCTGGACGAAATCCTCACCGTCAATCGTCTCGGCCTGCCCGCTGAACTGCGCCGCTCCCTGGCCTGCACCAACATCATCGAGAACATGAACGGGACCGTCCGTCGGGTATGCCGCAATGTGAAGCACTGGCACGGCGCCGCGATGGCCCTGCGCTGGACGGGAGCGGCAATGCTGGAAGCCGCCAAGGGCTTCCGCCGTCTCAAGGCCCATCGTCAATTGCCGATACTCAAGGCCGCCCTGGCCTCACACGCCGGCAGGCACACCGTCAGGCCAGCTCTTGAACGGGAAGTCGCCGCCGCGTAACGTTCAGATCAAGCAGCGCCGGTTCGGCGAATTTCAACAGAGAGCGGGACATACCCCCGAGCGCCATCCGCACCTCACTGCGGCAGGAAAGGCCGGAAAGAGGAGCGATTCGTCCCGGCAGCGAACACCCGTGAAAGGGCTGGCGAAACCCAGCGGTCCGCGATAGGTTACATGTAACTCTATCGGAGACTTGTCATGGCCATGGCATCAAACGCCAAGCCCTCGCGCATCAAGGTGCGGGAACATCGCGAGCGGTTGCGTGAGCAGGGTCTGCGCCCGATCCAGATTTGGGTGCCGGACGTGCGCTCCCCCGCCTTCCGTTCCGAAGCGCATCGCCAGTCGGCCGCCATTGCCGCCAGCGCCCATGCACGGGAGGATCAGGCGTTCATCGACGCGGTCTCGGACTGGGGCGATGAATGAGACGAGGCGACATCTGGACCGTCGCCGGCGGCAAGGAATACGCGGGCAAGCCGCGCCCCGTCGTCATCGTGCAGGATGACAGTTTCGATGCGACGGACTCGGTCACCATCTGCGCCTTCACCACGGACGAGACCGAAGCGCCGCTGTTCCGTCTGCCGGTGGAGCCGAACGAGCGCGACGGGCTGCGCACGGCCTGCCGGCTGATGGTAGACAAAATCACCACCGTGCCAAAGACCAAGGTCGGCGCGCATGTCGGCCGCCTCGACGACGAGGACATCCTGCGGCTCAACCAGGCGGTGCTCGTGTTCCTCGGACTGGCGGTCTCGCCCAGAACCAAGCGGGACGCGTAAAATCGGCTACGAGCGGCGTTCGCCGTTCCGGTCTGAACTGGCGGATGGGGTGTCTGCCAAGGTCGAACCCACATCGGTCCAGCCAGATGCCAAGGGCCATGAAAAATATGACGATTCTGACTGCGTCGAATCCACCATCGTCTAGGCCAATCCAGTTGCATCTCAGGCCCCCATGGGGGTAGGTTTGGGGGTAGGAACCTTGGGGGTAGGGCGTGGGCAAGCTCTCGGCGGTGATGGTCAAGGCGCTGCGGTTTCCCGGTGACAAGACGCGGCCGGTGCGGTTTGGCGACGGGGATGGGCTTTATTTGCAGGTCGCGCCGGGTGACACGAAGTCCTGGCTGTTCCGGTATACGCTGCACGGGAAGGCGCGGGAAATGGGGCTGGGCGCGGTTGGGGAGTTGCCCGACGGTGTTCCGCTGGCCAAGGCCCGCATCCTGGCAAGCGAGGCACGGGCGAAGCTGCGGGCCGCCATTGATCCGATCGGGGCGCGGCAGACTGAGCGGGTGGCGCGTGTGCGGGCGGAGGCCGAGGCTGCGGAAAGGACATTCAAGGCGGCGGCAACCGCGCTGGTAGCGAGCAAGCAATCAGGGTGGCGCAACGGCAAGCATGGGGCGCAATGGCTCGCAACCCTGGAAAGCTATGCGTATCCGGTCATCGGCGACATGCCCGCTGCCGACGTGGGGACCGACGATGTGCTGCGGGTGCTGCGCCCGATCTGGGAGCGGGTACCGGAGACGGCATCGCGCGTCCGCCAGCGCATTGAGGCGGTGCTTGATGCGGCGCGCGTGAAGGGCTGGCGGACCGGAGAGAACCCGGCGCGATGGAAAGGTCACCTTGCCGGGGAACTGCCGCAGCCGAGGAAGGTCAAGCGAGTGCAGCACCGGCCCGCACTCGCCTGGCAGGACATGGGTGCGTTCATGGCGGCGTTGGCCGAGCGCGACGGGACCGCGGCGCAGGCGCTTCGCTTCGTGATCCTGACCGCTGCGCGCACGGGCGAGGTGCGGGGGATGCGCTGGCGAGAGGTGGACCTGGACACGAAGGTCTGGAGCGTGCCCGGTGATCGGATGAAGGCCGGCAAGCTGCACCGGGTTGCGTTGTCACCCGCAGCGTTGGCAGTCTTGGCGGAATTCCGGCCCCTGATGAAGCAGTCCGGCGATCTGGTGTTTCCCGGCGGCCGGCAGGGCAAGCCTCTTTCCGACATGGCGCTGTCGGAGGTAGTGCGCCGGATGAATGAAGGGGGCGAGGAAGGTGCGCCACCGCGCTGGCGCGACGCGGAAGGCCGGGCGGTGGTGCCCCACGGCTTCAGGTCCAGCTTCCGCGATTGGGCCGGCGAGACCCGTCCGGAGGGACGAGAGGTTGTCGAGGCAGCGCTGGCCCACACGGTGAAGGACAAGGCCGAGGCGGCATACGCGCGCTCCGATCTGCTGGAGAAGCGCCGCCCGCTGATGGACGCCTGGGCTGACCAGTGCGCGCGGCTGCCGGCGGACGTGGTGGCGCTTGCTGGCCGGGCACGGCGGGCATCAGGCGGGTAGTCGCGTGGGCGAGTGTCGGCCGGACGTTGACGCTGGACTGGATTTCGCATTTCCGACGTTTCGGGCTGTCGCCATTTTGGACTCCATGCGGATCGGAGGGCAGGCGTAGGCTACCGGCCCGGCGGGGCTAGGAGTTGCGACCGAACGCCCGGACCTCCGACCGGGCCGCCCCGCCGCATTCGCCTTCGGAGCGTGTGTCGGAGGCACTGAGTTGGAAAACGACGAAGAATTGGACGATTTGAGCGATGAGGCCAAGCTGGCCTTGGGCCTCGAATATCAACGGTCTGTGTTTGAATATCAGATGGAGGTCTATCGAGTTGCCTACAAAAACACCAAGAATCCGGTGTACGTTTGGAAGGCTCTTCGTTGGCTTGCACCACTAATGCAGGCGAGCCTGCTTGCCCCGGGTGAAAAGCCACCCCCGGGGTGGGGTGCACCACCGCCTTGGTGCATGGAATACCTACTCGCATGCGCCCGTGCCGTGGAGGACCTTTGCTGGGGATATGATCCAAGAGACGCAGACATTGAGTTAACAGAAGGGCAGAGGATCGATGTTCTTCCGGCTGTCTTCGGCTTTACAAAGCCCGGATGGAACGCTTTTTCGCACTACTACTCGGTAAAATCGATGGAGTACGTCGAGCGATATTTGGAGGAATTGCGAAATGATGGCGTTCCATATAGCGAGGCATTGGCAAAAGCCGCTGAGCGGTACGACTATCAGGATGAGCGGAGTTTGCGACGGCGCTTAGCAAAACGCCGTGCGGTGTTCCGCGATCCGACCGACGAAGAGCCGGAACAGGGCGAAACCTAACCTATAGGTTCGACCCTGGGCCAAACCCTCCCCGCGGTTTGCCCCGTTATTCGGCACAAGCCGTGTAGTAGATGGTTCGGCACCCCAATGCTGTCGGAGGTGCCAACATGGAACTTTCCACGCCGTCCACGCCTGACAAAAGGCGTATCCGCCGCAAGCCCGAGTATGTGCCGGACGATCCGCTGCTGACCGCAGCGGAAGCCGCAACCGAGCGCGGGCAGGCTATTTCCACATTTTGGCGCGACGTGCGGGCCGGCCGCGTGCCGCCAGCATATTACGTGTCGCCCCGGTGTCCACGCTGGCGTCGGTCGGAAATCCGTGCCGCGCTGGAAGCCTGCCGCGCGCCGGCGAAAGTGGCAGCGTGAGGCGCATTCACCCCGCACTGGTCGCACTGCTACTGCTGCTCGCGCTTTCCGCGTGGCTGCGGTTGGCAGGCGGCCTTGGTTGAGCAGTGGGCCGCGATCGGCCGGCCGCTGTCCACGCTGAGGATCAGTGGATTCGATCGCCTGAGATCGGATCGATCGGACTACGGTGCGCATTGCTGTGCGAGGCGCCACGGTGACCGCCTTCCAGTTCACCCGCTTCGTCAAGACCGATGGCCCGCTTACGAAGCGAGTCGCCCTCGCGCCAGACGGCAGCGTGAAGAGCGATGGTAGCGCGTGCGTTATGTCGCGCGGTTCGGCGCATCGCGTGCATCTCGCCGATGTGCAGCATCTCGCCGACCTGATCGGGCAGCTCCAGCCGAATGAGGCCATAGCGACCGGAACCCTGCGTCCCGACCTTCCCGACGCCGTGAAGATCATCACGAAACGGCGCCTGGATGAAATAAATGGTGCTGCGCACCCCGGCACCATTGCTCGCACGGGTGGGCACATCGTCTACCGGCCAGGTCAACCCGCTTTCGCGCTTCTGGACTTTGACGTGAAGGGCAAGCCTGCCGCGGTTGCGGAGCGGCTCCAGGAGCTCGGCGGCTTCTGGCCTGCGCTCCGGACTGTCCTGCCGGAACTTGCCTCTACTGGCCGCCTGTATCGGCGCTCCACCAGCGCGGGGCTGTACCGGACAGACACGGGTGAGCCGTTACCGGGATCAGGCGGTGTGCACCTGTTTGTCGCGGTGCAGGACGGCCAGGACATAGAGCGATTCCTTAAGACGCTGCATGCCCGTTGCTGGCTCGGCGGGCTGGGCTGGCTGATGGTCGGGGCTGGTGGCCAACTGCTGGAGCGTTCGATTGTCGATCGCATGGTCGGCGCACCAGAACGGCTGGTATTCGAGGGCGCGCCCGTTCTCGATCCGCCGCTGGCGCAGGATCAGGACAGTCGCCGGCCCGTGGCGACCGAAGGTGCGGCGCTGGACACGATCGCAGTCTGCCCGCCGCTGACGATGGTTGAACAAGCGCGATTCAAAGAGATGCGCGCCAAGGAAGCGCATCGGCTCGCGCCCGACGCGACCAAAGCGCGTGATGCGTTCATTTCGCAGCAGTCGCAATTTCTCGCCCAGCGCACCGGCATGTCGGCCGACCGTGCCGCGCAAGTAATCGCCCGCCAGTGTGCCGGCATCCTGCTGCCGGACGTAGCGTTGCCATTCGATGACCATGAGCTGGCCGGCATCACGGTTGCCGACGTGCTGGCGGACCCGACGCGCTTCGAGGGCGCGACAATGGCCGATCCGCTTGAGGGGACTGAGTACGGACCGTGCAAGGCCAAGGTCATGCGCCGGGCGGACGGCACGCCCTGGATACACAGCTTCGCACACGGTTGTACCATCTATGAGTTGAAGCTGGATATCGCCAGCGTCGAAGCCGCGTTGAACAAGGCGCCGGCCAGCGAGGTAGCTGCCGCCTTCGTCCGCCTCGCCCTCGCTGCGGAACTGGATGCTGACGAGCTAGAGCATCTGCGAGACCTCGCCAGTCAGCGCGCTGGCGTGGGAAAGCGGGCTATTGAACGCAAACTCAAGGCCGCTCGGCAAGAACTGGCCAGTCAGAGGGCGCAAGAGGAGCGCAACCGGCGAACCGCCGAACGGCGGGACCCGCGGCCACAGATCGAGGCACCCGAACCGAATGCGCCCTGGCTGCCGCAGATGCAGGTACTAAACGACGTACTGGGGGCGTCGCGTGCGGCAGAGCCGCCGATGCGGGATATCGACGGTGCATTCGCCCAGGTCCGTGTGCGACGCATCCCGAACATGCACGCGCTCTCCGCGCAGGGGGTGAACGAAGGCGACACTGCGGAAAGCCGGCTGCCCGCGCCGGAACAGCCCCTCTTGACCCGCCTCAGCCTCGACCAACTGGCCGAGGCGATCGAGAGGCATATCGACTACACGGGCAACGCCGGCCAGTCAGTCCACCTCGCCGCACCATTCGTCAGGCACTACCTCGAACGGAATGACGATGCGCTGCCGGTGGTGGCCGCCATAGCAACCCTGCCGATGGTTCTGCCGGACGGGACGATCCTAGCAGGCCGCGGATTGGTACGGGAGCGTGGCATCGTTTTCCGCATCCCGGACGAACTGATGGCGCGACTGCCCGCGCGCGAGGACTGCGACGATGAAGCCATTGCGCGGGCGCTCGCGTTCCTCATCGACACCTGGCTGTGCGACGTTGCCACCGATTACACCGGCAAGTGCATTCTGATCGCCGCAGCGTTGACCCTGATTGAGCGGTCCTTGCTGCCTGATCGGCCGGTGTTCTTCGTCACGGCCGGGCGGCGCGGTGGCGGCAAGACCACCACTCTGATTATGCTCCTTATGGCGATAACCGGCGTGCGGCCCGCTGCCGCTGCGTGGTCGCCGAATGAGGAGGAGCGGCGCAAGGCGTTGCTGGCCTATCTGATGGAGGCGTTGCCCTCGATCATCTGGGACAACATCCCGCGCGGCGCGCAGATCAGTTGCCCGCACATCGAACGGTCGTGCACCACCGCATTCTATTCCGACCGTCGCCTCGGCGTCAGTGAACTCGTCGCCGTCGCCGCTGCCGTCGTTCACCTTTTCACCGGCAACAACATCGCCCCACGCGGCGACCTCGCCTCCCGCGCGTTGAAAGCGCGGTTGGAGATAGACCGATCCGATCCGGAGAACCGTGAGTTTGCGCACCCCGATCCGATCGGCTGGACCGAGGCACACCGGGGCGAGATTTTGCATGCGCTTTATACGATCCTGCTTGGCAACCCTGCCTTGCGGACCGGCTCGAATGTCGCGGCAAGAACTCGGTTCAAGCTGTGGTGGCGACTCGTCGGTTCCGCCATCGAGCATGCGGTCAGTGTCTCGGGCGGCTCTTTCGACTTCCAGAAGTTGTTTCTGTCTCAGGAAGAGGACGACGAGGAAAGCGCATCTCTGGCCGATGCGCTGGCGGCGCTGGATGCTACCAAGTGGCCGCAGCCGGACAAGCAGCCCAACAAGCGCGGAGTATTTCAAGCGGCCGACGTGGCGAAGACTGTGAACGATCAATCCGAATACCGCCTTGACGAGGAAAAGGAGCGGGCTGCGACTGTACGGGAGTTCTTGTTTCCGAAAGAGCCACCAGGCCAGATTGTGACCGCTAAAGCAGTCGGCAAGCGGTTGAAGCCCCACATCGGCGAACCGGTCAGGCAAGGCGACCGCACGCTGATCCTGAAGGAGTGGCGTGACCCTAAGGGTGGCCCGAATGCTGCGCTGTCTTACTACGTCCAAACCAGTGATCCCGGGGTTAAGTAGTCGGCACATGGTTTCCATGGTTTGCATGGTTTCATACGCCGCGTCGGTCGCCGAGCATGAGATTTCGCGGGCGGCGAGTGCCCCCGGAACTATGAGTCGCGCGCGCGTCAAGCGCTCAACCAAACCATGTAAACCATGCAAACCATGTAGCAGCGTGAGTTGAGACGCCCTGTGTGTTGCAGCGTGCTGGTCGATACCCCACGTCTCGCATCGTAAACAGATTCGAAATCGCGGTGTCCGCGAGGCCACCGATCGCGCCTGTCACAAGGGAAGCGGTAAATGCCAAAGCACAAGAAGCGCCGCGTGATTGAGGTCGCACCTGCGGCCGACTATGGCCCGGCCATCATCCGGGATTGCGCTGGCCGACTACGGGCGGCCTGGGACGGCGCTGATGCTGGGATCGAGCTGGCGGAAGTGCCGGATATCGACCGGCCGGATAAGCGCGTCACGGTGCGGGTGGCGCGGCGTACGGATCCGTTGATCGCAATCCTGGAGCCGCGGCGAGACGGGCCGGGCCGAATCCAATTCCTAGCGGCCGAGCAGTTCCGCCGCGACACCGCCCTGGCCGATGGCGTGCGGGGCGAGAACGAGCACCTCGGCGTCTCCGGCGGCACTGTGAATGGCGGACCGACGCAGGTGATGATCGAAGCCCAGGAGCAGGTGCGACGGGCGTGGTTAGCCATCCGTGGGCCGCAGAACGAGGCCGATGTCGCCGACGTGGTGCGACTGGTCGTGCTCGGCTGGGCCACGCTGGAGAGGATCGACGCAGCCCGGCGCGTCCGTCGCCACACCGCCCGGGCAATGCTGCTGATTGGGCTGGAGCGCCTGGCGATCCATTATGGACTGACCCGGCGGGAAGGTGGTGGGTCAGTTTGAACGTCGCCTGCCGACCCTTTGCGGGCGTTCGCCCTGGCCGGGATGTCGGGCCGGTTCTGACCCGTTGCGGACATTGAGCTGAAAGCCGCCCACAGGACCGGAGTTGGCCGGACGCCCAGAGACCGCAAGTGTGACTGACTTGCACAATGTGCCGGATTCCCTCGACGGCGGTTCTGCCTTAAGCTATCCAGCGAATCCGGGCTCGTGTATACGCCGGCAGTGTAGGGAGACCATGGCGCCAAACGCTTCACAACTGTCCGCACTGTCACGCCTCTTCTCCTCGGGCGTTTTCCGCGAGATGGCGAAGAAGGGGAGATCCGCGCTGTTCGCGCGCCTGATCGGCCAAACCGGCATCGAGGTGCCCTGCTGGGATGGTGCGACGGTCGGCGATGCCTTTGATCGCGCGTTTTCCGTTCTGCGCCGGTCGGGACTGCGCGACGAGTATGTCTATCGTGCTGCGTTAACCCACAACGTTCTGCTGGGTACGCATTCGCTCAATACCGCCTCAATGCTGACTGAGTTTCGCGCCGGCGCGTGCAAGGCGGACCTCGCGATCCTCAATGGTACGGCGACGGTCTATGAGATCAAGTCCGAGCGAGATTCGCTCGCACGACTTGCCAATCAGATCACGAATTACAAGAAGGTTTTTGCCAAGGTCTACGTGATCGCGGGGGAAAGTCACGTCGGCGATGTCCTGGAAGAGACGCCGGCAGATGTCGGCGTGATGTGCCTGTCGCGGCGCCACAGCATCTCGACCGTCCGCGAGGCGATGGACCAACCCGATCAAGTGTGTCCGAAGACAATCTTCGAGTCGCTCCGCTCAACCGAAGCGCGCGCCATGCTACGTGACCTCAAGGTCCCGGTACCTGACGTTCCGAATACCATGCGGCACTCCACGTTGCGGGCCTGTTTCGAGCGGCTGAGGCCAGAGGATGTGCATCGCGCTATGGTGAAGACCCTCAAGCTCTCGCGCGATCTTGCGCCACTGGGCGAGCTCGTCAACCAACTGCCCTCGTCACTACAGCCGGCTGCACTGTCGATCCAAGTCCGCCGCGCGGATCATGATCGACTGGTCGAGGCCGTACGTACGCCGCTTGGCGCTGCGATGAACTGGGCGTGAGCGCCGGATGTACCATCCGTATTTTCGCGGCAAACAATACGAGCTAATCACGATCCGCGAAACTGCGGCTCTCATGGCCACTTTGAACTTCGTGCCGATCATCGAGCCGGTCAAAGAAGCGCTCGGTGGGCTAGAGCGCACGTTGAAGACTGTGTGCGATGCCCACGGCAAGGCGGTAGTCATCGTCAATCCGTATCATGGTGATCATCGGGAGGATGGAGTCGGAATCTCGGCGCTTCTTCAGAAGGGTTACTTTGGCAACCAATCCGTCGGGGCCGGCATCCTGCTCAAGGACGACATGAGCCTCGGCGAGACGATGGCCTATCGGCAGCGCCACCAGGGCCATGAGCTCACCCTCATCCATGCAGGATTCACTCAGCCCAAGGCGCTGGCCGAGACACTCGGCGAAGGGCTTGCCGCCACCCGCAACGTCTTCTTTGAAGCCCATTGCGGCAAGCTCTATCGCAAGCATTTTCAGGGCAGCCACCGAATCCTGCTGCGTGACGGGTTTCAGCGTCGTCGCAACCGCGATCACCCACCCGTCGAACTGTTCTCAGATCTGAATGTTACCTATGAGGAAGAGGGGATGGACGGGTTCGGCGATTTCCTGATCGTCGGCGACGATTATTCTGAAACCGGGGGGCCGGCCTACGCGGTCGCAATCCATCTCACGTTTATCGATCGCGATCAGGACGATGCGATGTTCATCTACCATTTCGTGTCGACGCGGCAGGACACGCCGACCGACCCGGCCGGCAAATTCGCGGAGGCGCTGGTCAAAATGATTCGTAAGCTTGACTCGGGCACTTCGAAAGTTCTTGAAACGACCGCCGTAAAGGAGTTTCGTGAGCTTCACGCGAAACAACATTTCCCAGGACTGGGCTATGTGAAGAAGCTCTCGATGAAACATCATATCGAGACGCTCGCCGCTTTCCTTGGTTGAGGCGTCGTGCCTGCAAGATGCTGCCCCGATTGCTTCGCTGACCGCGGTCTGCGGAAGAACATCTTCCCATCGCTCGGCGCGACGCGTGGCACGTGCGGATTCTGCGGTTCGGTGGATGTCGATCTCGTCGAGCCGCAACAACTCGTCACCGTTTTCCAGCCATTGATCGATGTCTATGAACCCGAGCCGAATGGCAAGCTATTGGTCGAATGGATGAAAGAAGACTGGCAGCTTTTCACGCATCCGCGCATGGACACAGCCCACGCGAAGGAGCTTCTGAGTGAGATCTTCGACGATGGTGATATCGTTCGTAAGAACTACGCGCCGTCCGCGACATACAAGAGCGAGGGCCTTATCCGCTGGGAGACCCTTCGCGACGAACTGATGTACCGAAACCGATATTTCCTGAACGAGACGCTCGACGAGGATCAACTCTATGAGCTGTTGTCTCATCTGCTCGCCGATGATCTGCCATCAAATTGGTATCGCGCGCGTATCCGCGCTGGCGGTGTAAACTATCCCATCGCGGAAATGGGCGCGCCGCCAAAACGCTTGGCGACGCATGGTCGCGCCAACCCGCCCGGTATTCCCTATCTTTATCTCGGCTCGCTCCCCGAGACCGCGGTCGCCGAAGTACGTCCGCATACAGGGGAAGTGGCGTGCGTTGCCGAGTTTACGATTGCGGGACCGCTGAATGTCGTTGACCTCCGGAATCCTCGTAAATTGGTGTCGCCCTTCGTACTGTCAGACGCTGGTGCGATCGGCCAATTACGGGCCGACATTCCCTTCCTCGAACGCTTGGGTGAGGAACTGACCCGCCCCGTGCTACCCCAGGGCGCTGCGATCGACTATATCCCGAGCCAATATCTTTGCGAGTTCATCAAGAAGTGGCGCTATGACGGGGTTATCTATCGTAGTTCGGTCAGCGACGGCATGAACCTCGCACTGTTCGATCCCGCCAAGGCCGAGGGCCACGACGTGAGCATTTACGCCGTCAGCCGAGTGACGGTTAAGATCGAACCGGCGTGACGTGATCGCCCAATCGTCCACTACCGCGCCCGAAGTGCGTACCGGCAGCTTCGGAGCGTAGCGGGACAGCTCGCTGATGACCGGGAGTATGCAGAGCGGGCCATAGTGATCCGTATGCCCAATCCGCGCTAATAGCGCTGACCAGCCTTTGGTGGGTCAGGCCGGGAGGTCCGGTATCCGACCGTAGCGGCGATAGCCATGTACACTGGCATGAACCGTCGCATCCGACCCTTTGCACCCATTGAAACTGCCCCCCAGCCCTCGGGAATTCGGCCGGTTGACAATCGGGGCGGCTGTCAAGTAGGGAGAGGGCTAGGTTGTATTGCTGCGACCGGAACGCGGCGCCGCCCCACCAGGCACCGGCGCCGTTCTTGTCTGAGCTTCGTCGGACTCGTTCCCCAGTTCACAAACGGCCTGGAACGCGTGGTCCTGCCGAGCCCTGGCCATTTTCTGCATTCCCGGCAAGCCTACCACGCGCCACTCGGGCGCCGGCTGGCCTCGGCAAGCAGGTGGGACTCGTGCACAGGGTGACAGCCGGGCAGCACCGACAATGCCGTTCCGACCGCCCGTCCATCAGCCCGCGCATGGTGGCGCCGCCGCACAGCGCCAGGCGCATGATCGCTGGCGTGGCTCTGCGGCGTCGCGCGGATACGACAGTGCGTGGCGAAGGCTGCGCGAGGCCAAGCTCAAAGCCGATCCATTGTGCTGGTGGTGCCAGCGCCTGGGGCGGCTGACCGCAGCGAATACGGTCGACCACATCGTGCCGATTTCTGAGCGGCCCGACCTGCGGCTGGTTTGGAGCAATCTTCGGTCAGGGTGCAAGCCGTGCCACGACGCGCACACGGCGCGCCAGGTCGCCGAGGGCCACCGCGGCATGCGCGGCGCGCGCCGATGATCCCGCCATGACCGGAGTCTGAAACACGATGGGCTTCTGGTCGCGGGTCGCCGACTTCGCGCGGCGCCGCTCCGGCGAGAGCGACGATCGGCTGTGGGGCGAGTGGGCCGGTGGCGGGCAGTCGAACGCCGGCGTGCCGGTCAACTCCATCACAGCGATGCGGCATGTCGCCTGCATGGCGTGCGTCTCGATCCTCGCCTGCGACGTGGCGAAGATCCCGTTCGACATCTACCGGCGGCTGCCGGACGGCGGGAAGGAGGTCTTCAAGGATCACCCGCTGCATCGCCTGATGCGCCATCCGAACAACTGGCAGACCGCCTTCGAGTTCAAGGAGATGCTGCAAGCCTCGCTGGTGCTGCGCGGCAACGGCTACGCGCCCGTGGTGCGGAACGGCCGCGGCGATCCGCTCTATTTGGTGCCGGTCCACCCTGACCGGGTTGGGCTGTTTGAAGCGCCGAGCGGCGAGTACTTCTATGCGGTCACGCGGAACGGCCTGCACGAGATGGCGATGCTGCGGGAGCATCCGCTGCTGATTCCATCGGCGGATATGTTCCACCTGCGCTGGCTGCCGATGTACAACTCGCTGCTGGGATCGTCGCGCCTATCGCTGGTGAGGGAGTCGCTGGGCCTGGGGATCGGGCTGGAAGAGCACCAGGCCCGGTTCGTGGGGCAAGGCGCCCGCACCGGTGGCGTGCTGTCCACCGACCAGAAGTTCGCCAGCAAGGAAATCCGCGAGCAGCTCCGCGAAGAGTGGCAGCGCCTGCAAGCGGGTCCGCGCAACTCGGGCGCGACCGCGATCCTGGAGCAGGGCCTGAAATGGCAGGCGCTCGGCCTCTCGATGGTCGATAGCCAGTTCATCGAGTCCCGCAACTTCCAGCTTCGCGACATCGCCCGCGCGTTCGACGTGCCGCCCTACAAGCTGGCGATCGAGGGCGAGACCGAAGGCCCGGCGATGGTGCAGATGGGCCAGCAGTACCTCAACGGCCCGATCTCGGGGTATTGCGAGCGGTGGAAAGCGAAGGCCGAGCAATTCTACGAACTCGACGGCGACGACACGTTCCTTGATTGGGACTATGGGCATTTCCTCAAGGCGGACCTGCTCTCTCGGTTCACCGCCTATCGGCAGGCGGTCGGTGGGCCGTGGATGAAGGTCAACGAGGCGCGGCGCGCCGAGGGTCTGTCGAGCGTGCCGGACGGCGACACGGTGCAGCAGGCGGTGAACATGGCCCCGCTGGGCTGGGTGCCGTCTGCCAGGGGTGGCGCCGGCGATCAGGGAAGCAACCAGACTGGCGCCCCGGGCGAGGGAGGCAATGGGGATCCGAACCGCAACCCGGCGGATGATCCGGCGCCCGGCGTTTGAGACAACCAGGTTAGCGGTCGTGCGGGAGTGCGTCAGATCGAATGCGGGCTTCAGTCGGAATCGGACCCGCAGCGGACGTTCTTGAACGCCGAGGGCGAAGAAGCGGGGTCTATTATTTCGCCCCCGCTGCTATCAACAATTGAGCGATATCGGGGCGGCGCCGGGACGCCACCATCAACGGCGTGGTGCCATCTTTACGAGCAGCATTGACGTTCACGCCTGCCGCCAGCAGCACTTTGACAACGTCGGCATGGCCGCCTACAGAGGCCAAAAATAGTGGCGTAGCTCCATCATCGATCGTAGCGTTAGGGTTCGCTCCTGCTGTCAGCAGCAGTTTGACCACATCGGCATAGCCCTTTAAGGAGGCTAAAAGAGAGAGCTCCAATTGCGGTTCCTAGTAGTGATGGCATTGACGTTTGCGTTCGCCGCCAGCAGCAGTTTGACCACATCGGCATGGCCGTTCTGGGAGGCTCGCATCAACGCCGTGCTGCCATCATTTTCTACGAAATTTGCGTTTGCTCTTTTGTCCAGCAGCAGTTTGACAACGTCTATATTGCCGTTATCTGAGGCTTTAATCAACGGCGTGTCACCATCTTTCCAAGCAACGGCATCGACTTTCGCGCCCGCCGCCAGCAGCAGATTCACCACGTCAGTGTGGCCAAAAGTAGAGGCGATGAACAGAGAAGTGCCGCCATCTGTAGTAGCGGCATCGACTTTCGCGCCCGTCGCCAGCAGCAGCTTCACCACGTCGACATGGTTGTTTTGGGAGGCCGCATACAGCGGTGTGCCACCAGCTTTATTAGCGGCGCTGGGGTTTGCGCCTTTGTCCAGCAGCAGCTTCACTATGTCGGCATGGCCTTTTAAGGAGGCCATGAACAACGGCGTGACCCCATCGTTTCTGGCTGCATCGATGTCCACGCCCGTTTGCAGGAGCTTTTGAACCGCGGTGGTATCTCCAGTGTCGGCGGCGTCCAGCAGCGACTTCTGAGCGAAGGCAGGCAGTGGACACGCAACGCCGATGGCAGCCAGCAAGAGCAGCAGAATAGCGAGAGCACCGGGCAGGGAGCGGGGCTGGCATTGTAAGGTCATGGCAATCCTCCGTTGTCAAAGACTGTTGCGTGAGCGCCTGCTGATATTGCCGGCATGGGGGACGACGCGAATGCGGCTCTGGTAGGAATGCCCGTCGTTGTACTGGTGTACAGGTGCGACATCGACGGTTTCTCCGTCACCAATTGCCAAGAAATACGATCCCGTACAGAAGCCATTGAAATAGACGGTCCCGCCACTGCTTTGCTGGCTCGCAAACAATCTAGAACTTCCCGGCGTGCCATTCCTGAGCTCGATGGTAACGCCTTGCCCGAACGTCTCGAGAGAAACGGTTAAGGATCCCGAACAGGCTTCCGTTTCCATTGTTCCGGCAGCAAGGAACAAAGCGGCAGCGAAGATGCATTTCATCCGACATCTCCTATTACGGCCTCCTGCGGAACCGCTATCCTGTGCCGCCGCAGAATGCCGCGTAAGGCCCCAATGTGGCAAGTCCCGCGGCGACAGTCCCGCGGCGGCCAACCGACTATCATGCTGGACAGCATGAGGCCCGCAGAGTCGCACATCCCCGACGCTCGGACGCCCTACATCCGCTCCCACGCGCGCGTCATGCGTGTAAGCTTGACGGTCTGAGTGCGAGCTGGCCACTCCGCAAATTGGCACGTTGGAGATAGTCGGCCCGCGCCCGGGGGTAGGGGGTTTCAGCCCCTCCGCCTGCCCCCACCGGGACCGTGCATGGGTGTAGTTCTACCGGGTGGGGTTTCAGCCCTCCGCGCGCGCCCCCTCCGGGACCGTGCATGGGTTTTGTTTGCTCGCTCGCGGAATTCGGGGGGGGGTATGGCGCGGCGGGGTATGGCCCGCGCGCGCCCGCCGATAGCCGCCGCGTCAGGCGGCTTGGTCGAGGAAACTCGCCTGGATGGCGACCTCGCGCAGCGCGACCTCGATGCGGCGCAGGTCGGTCTGCATGACGGCCAGCAAGTCGGCCAGGGTGCCGGCCCGGTGCGGGCTGGTCTTGCGCACCGCGACGATCTGGTTCTCGTGGATGCCGGAGCGCAGCAGCGCCGCGACCCGTTCGACGTGAGCCTCGAAGGCGTTGGCGAGGTCGCGGTCCTCTTTGGTCGGCGGCGGCGGTGCGTCGGGCATCAGCAGAAGCTGGGCCTCCGCATTGACCAGCGCGGTGGAAGAGGCCCGGAGGTCGTTGTAGTTCCGGCAGCCGCCGGTCCGGATGGCGTTGAACAGGGTGTCCTGCCCGCGCGGCGACAGCCGCACCAGTTCGGTTGCCTCGGAGGGTTTCAGGTTGCCGCTCGCCAGCAGGGCCTGGTACTCGGGCCGGAGATTGAGCAGCGCCGTGCGCTCGGTGATCCGGTGCGGCGCCTTGCCGATCCGGGCGCCGAGTTCCTCGACGGTCCAGCCGGTCGAGTCCATCAGCGCCTGATAGGACCTCGCCTGCTCAAGCGGGGTGACGTCCTGCCGCTGATCGTTCTCGATGATCTGCATGACGCGGACCGTGGTCGTATCTTTCGGTGTCGTCACGAATGCCCGGATCGTCGCGGCCCCGTTGAT
Source organism: uncultured Alphaproteobacteria bacterium (assembly GCA_963847615.1). Classification (GTDB taxonomy): domain Bacteria; phylum Pseudomonadota; class Alphaproteobacteria; order Acetobacterales; family Acetobacteraceae; genus Palsa-883. Next base: position 87,258 of record CAWKAN010000020.1, on the reverse strand, counting down.
CTGGTGGGCACGCCAGCGTCGCTCGCCGACCGAGATCATGTAGCGGGTGCGGCCCGTGGTCGAGGGCCGCACGACGATGGGCTGTAGCAGGCCGTCCGCCCGGATGGAGGCGGCGAGTTCGCGGAGCGCGGTAGGTTCGAACACCTTGCGGGGCTGGTCGGGGTCGCGTTCGATTTGGTTCATCGGAATGTCGAAGGCGACTGGCCTCGTTTTCCTCGGCTCCCCTGGGCGCCGGACCGGCTGCCTTGGTGGCGAAGATGATCCGGGTGGCGACCCCGGTCCCGCTCTCGCGGAACGTGTCGTCGGGGAGCTTCACCGCGTCGGCGCCGATCTCTTCGAGCCACGCGCGGAACTCCTTTGCTGTGCCGTCCTGTCGGAAGAACGGACCCTCCGAGCAGATGGCGATCAGGCGACGGCCGGGCCTGACGAACTGCCATGCCGCGTGAATGTGCTTGATGTCCTGGTTGTTCGCGAACGGCGGGTTCATCACGACCGCGTCGTACTGGGCGGCGTCCACCTTGGCGTACTCGAGGAAATCCTGCTCGCAGACGCAGCGGATGTCAGGGATGGCGCGGAGCGCCTTGCAGTTTTCCGGGTCGATCTCGACGGCATCGACCATCGCGCCCCTGGCCATCAGGTGCCGGACGATGCGGCCCTGGCCGGCGCTCGGCTCCAGGGCGATCTCGCCCTCGCCGATGCCGGAGAGGCCGACCATGCGCTTCGCGAGATCGTCGGGCGTCTCGAAGAACTGGAGGGTCCGCTTGGCGTCAACGACAACCCCGTCCTCGACGGCCGCGCCGATCAGTTCGCGCGGGTCGAAGGGGAAGACATGGCCGTTGGCCTTGCGGTTCCACTTGCCGCGCGCGGCGGTCAGCACCTTGGCGACGCGCAGGTAGGTTTCGCGGTCGAGTTGTTCGGGAAGGGTGAGGACGTTCCCGGCGATGGTGCTGCGGCGGAGGATCGGGATCACGTCGTCTGGCACGCGCATTCTGGTGGCGGACATGGGGGGATTTCCTTGTGGCAGGAGGGGGCGGCTGTCAGTTGACGCGGCCCATCAGCAGGAGTTCTTCGGCGCCGTAGACCTCGGATTTCCCGCAGTTGTCGCAGCGGTATTTTCGAGCGTCCGGCTCGCAACATTCCTGCATGGCGCCGCAGGCGATGCAGAAGCCGGCTTGCATGCCGCTCGCCTCTTCAACCTGCTGCATGGTGAAGGTCCGTGGTTTCAGTGAGCGGACCGCTGTCGTCGTCGGGTGGGCCATTTTCGCTTGCTCCATCGCGCCGGCGGGCGGACCGCCGTGCGCAAGTAAATTACTGATAAATAGGCCGCACGTTCAGCCGTGCTTGGCCTCCAAGTTGTCAGCTTCGGCTGTGGCGCCGGCCAGCAACGGCTCTAAATTCGTGGTGTAATCGTTGACCACGTCCCAGCCGTCGTTGCCGTAGATCAGTCTGACCCAACCCTGGAGCGGTTCACCGGGCTTGCTGTAGTAGAGGAAGTCCTCGTCGGTCAGCATCACCGCCGCCATGATGGCGGCTTGGTCGGTGGAACGCTTGACGCTCGGTTCGTCGCCGCCGTCATCGACAGTGATCTGAAAGCCAGCTTCCAGCGCATCCTTCACGATGCGCAGAATGATCTGGCGTTCGATCTCTTGGCGTCGTTGCACATTCATTGTCATGGTCAACTCCTGTTCGGGGGATAGAGTTCTTGCAGCGCCGCGATGCCGGCCGCAGTGGCGGCTTCCGGATTACGACCGAGGCCGCGGTAGAAACGGGGATGGACCCGGCATTCGTGCGCGAGGCGGATCGTGTCGCGGTGAGGGCCGAGCCGGCGGAAGCTGTTGGCGAGGCTGAGTGCGCGCGGCCAGTCGCCGGCTTGCATCAATTCGATCAGTCGCTGGGTCTTGGTCGGGCGCATCGGTCACCACTCCCGGCTGCGGAATCGCTCGTGCACGTCGGGATAGCGGCGCTGCATCTCGGGCAATTCCAGGCCGGAGCCGGACCGGACGATGCGCCGCTGACGAAAGTCCCGGATGGCGGTGCAGTCGCGCAGCAGCGACACCTGGTATTCGCGCGCCCACCGCCGGCCTTCGCCGTAGCCCGGCAGGTGCCGGTTGATGCGGTCGTGCATGCCGTCGCGGAACTGCCGCAGCACTTCGGCCGCGGATTGGTCGAACCACTGGATGCCGTTGCGGATCACCGTGTCGGGCTTCATCGCCTTGACGCGGCGCCAAGCGGCCACGTAGGAGCCGAGGGTCACCTGTCGGCCGGTGCCGAGGGTCACGTAGCGGTTGCTGGTCATTTCGCAGCGCCCCAGGGAAGGCGCCATTTCTTCGCGCAGGTCGGGCCATAGCCGGCCTCGACGCTGCGCGCGTCGGTGAGTTCGGTCCCGCAGTAGCAGCACGCGCCCGCCGACTTGCCGTTAGCCACGAGAAAGGCGTGCGGCGCGGCGATCAGCTCGGAGAGAAGGTCGGCAACGCTGTCGTACTCGATCGCGCTTCGCGTGTGCGCCGGTGTCCAGGTGCCGTCCTGCATGATGCGGCCGAGCCACTCGCGGGCGACGGCCGTTGTCGTGACCGAAAACGAGCCGGGATGCATCGACCGCGCACCGGCGATCCAGACCTTGAGAGTCTCGGAATAGCCGTCGCCGTCGTGGCGGAGCAGCAGGTGAGGGAATTTGATCTTCTCGCCGGCCGTGGCGAACATCGCCCGGAGTTCGGTCTGATCGCCCAGGTTCCGCGGGCCGGTGGCCTCGGGCGGCTGGTCGATGCGATCGACCAGCTTCTTGACCCACGGCCATTGCTTGGCTGACAGGGTTCCGTTGCGGGCTTGCTGCTGTAGCAGCGACAGGGCGAACGTCTGATCCTTTTCGGGCAGCCGGACATACTCGGTTTTCAGCCGAGCGAGTTCCGCGGTGAACATCGGGAATTACCCCTTGGTAGGAGCGGATGGGGTTGCCGCGAACGGGATTTTGCGGCCGTGAAACGCGCCGCCCTTGAAGCGGAGCGGCAGGTCGAGATCGACAGCGCCGCGCAGCGTGACGCTGTAGAGGGTCTTGCTCGCGTTCGGGACCAGCCAGCCCTTCGTGACGCAGTACTTGATCGCGGAGGGAGGGACGGTGCCGAGCATTTCGTTGGGTTCGACCGCAACCCGGTTGCGCAGGGTCGAGGCGATGTCGGCGTTGGAGTAGGAGGACATTTCCGCCGACTTCCACACCCGAACCACGTTGCCCTGTTCGTCTTCAAACGTTTCGGGCTTCACGATGTGGGCGGCCACGAGGATTTTCGCGGACCGCTTGTCCATGCCGGTGCGGGCCGCGTAGGCCGCGTGCACTGCTGCGGTTCTCTGGGCTTTCTTGGTGATCCGTGCGGCCATCGGAGTGACTTTCGGTCGGAGCAAGGTGTAAGTGAGTATCTTATAGCATAGTTACACTCTTGCACCAAGTAAAAAACGCCACTAGCAACAGTATATTATCTCCGTTACTTCGTTCTATACTCTAACTGTCGGATGCGCGCGCTGGCGCCGTCTGGCTACGCGGGCGCGCGCTGTCGCGGAGCCAGTCGGCCGCGGCCGAGCTTGGGGTGAGGTCAGGGACGCCGCCGAGCCCAGCCAGCACGGCCTCGGCATCCACGCCGTTGCGCGGGGCAAACTCGCGAAAGTGCGCGAGCCGTTGGTTACACCACGCAATATCGGCGGCGCGGTTGGTCAGCACGTCGGCCTCATATCGGCCGCCACCGCCGAGCCGGCCATCGAGCGCCGTCCTGGCGCTGGTGACCTGGGCAGCGATGCCCCGGAGGGTGGTGAGAGCGGCCTCGACATTGGCAAGGACGCGGGCCGGGATGGCGGGCTGTGCCACGGTTCATTCCTCCAGGAAAACCGCTTGGTCGAGCATGTCGAGGATGTCGCGATAGATGCGGGGCTTCCCGCGCTGGTTTCGTGGTTTCCCCTTTGGGGCTTTCCGTAGAGCCTTCGTAGAGCAGGCGAGACAGTGCGGTCGCCTGCCGCTCGGTGAGGGGGATTTGCGCTTTCTTCGCCATGTCAGCCTCCCGACATCTTGATGAAGCCGAGGACCAAATCGGCGCCCATACGGCCGGCGGGAGTCAGTTGCCGCTGCCATGCACGCTCGGACGGCGCCCAGCGGAAGCCGTTGCGCTTGAGCGTGGCGATCACCGCCCGCGTCGGCTTGCCGGGAAAGTGCAGCCTGATCCGCATGGCCTCGGGGTCTTCGACCACCCGCACGTCGCCGACGGTGCGCTCTGTGGGCGTCATCGTCTGGGCGCGCCGCAGTTCCGCCAGCCGCTCGCGCATGCGTCGGATGTTGGCGCTGTTGTTCGACAGCGCGTAGCTGGGGAAGCCTATCGGGCCGCGGCCGTTGCCCCATTGCGGGGTGAGCAGTTCCTCGATCTGGGGAGGGTCGAAGCCCTGCGCGGCGAGCGCAACGCGGTCGCCTTTCCGGGCGGCGACGTTCGCCGCCTTCATGCGGGCCTGGAGCGTCAGTGCCTTCTCGATGCGGGCCTGCATGATCTCGGGGCCGTCTGAGTCGGTCGCCAGCACGGCGGTTGACGGCGTGACGGATGCCACCGCTGCGGCCTTGCGGCTGAGCGCGACGCCTTTGCGCATCGCGGTGTCCATCCTCGCATGGTCGCGCCGTGCGCCGCGCTCGGAGTGGTGGCCGACCAGGATGGGTTGGCCTCCGGCGAACCGCTCGGAGATTTGGTCAGCGCGCCGCAGTTGCGCGGAGGCCTCGCCCCGGAGGCGATCGGCTCTGCCGTCGATCCGGTCCTGGCGATCGGCGCGCCGTTCCGCTTGGGTGCGGCCGGCGGTCCTGGTGGTGTCAGACATGGGGGGTAACCTCCGTGGCAGGGTGAGGTGTCAGGCTTCGGTGGTGAGAATCCAGTCGGTGCAGGCCGCGCGTGTCGTGACGACGCCTTGCAGCGCCAGCAGCGCCATGTCCTGGGCCATCATGCGCAGCCGGTGCGGGCGCAGAGTGGGATTGGCGTTGGCGCAGTAGATGCGGCCCGCTACCGCGTGCGGGGGCAGGTGCAGCGTGTAGCCGTCGCTGCACCGGATCGCGGTGATCGTCTGGGTTGTCATGGCCTGCGCTCCTCGGTGACATGCGCGATCGCCGCGGCCAGCGTCGGGGTGAAGCGTTGCGACGTGGGCATGCCGCGCTCCATCCGGTTCGCCTTCCAGTCCGACAGGTGGCGGGAGACGCTGGCGATCTGCTTGCCGTCAGCGTCGAATATCCAGAGCGAGGTCGCGGTGACGCTCTCGTGCCGGCAGCGGTCAATCGTCAGGCCCGGCGGGAGAAGCGTTGCGGCTTCGGCTAGGTCGCGGTCCATCGCAGCCTCTGCTGCTGTCGCTTTCGGCGGGAGGGGTGCGGCCGAGAGGCCGATTTGCTTCCTGGCCCAGCGCCATGCGCCGGCTTCGGTTCGGTGGGATTTGCCGGTAACGAGGTCGGCGTCGGTGAAGCCGTCGCGGCAGTTGACCCACACGGTTGTGTAGAAGCCGCTGCCGTTCGGGCTGGTGATCGCGCCCTGGTTGCCGTTGGTGATTTGCAAGGCCATGTGGGCCGCTCCGTGGTAGTGTTTTAGTGAGTATCTTATACCACTATTACACACACGGAACAACTATAAAGCGCGACTATACTAGAATAGTCGCGCCGTTACTTCGATTTGCGGCGACAATTAGTTGACCGGGAGCACCAACTCCTGGGCGGGTGCAGTTCCCGTAGCCGCTCCAAGCGCGCGGTCGCGCGGTGCCGAAAGATGGCACCGCGCGAGGGTCGGAATCACGGTTTGCCGAACTGGCGGCGAAGCGTCTCGATGCCGGTGGAGAATCGTCTGTCGCCAGCAACGATGATCGCCATGCCGGGCTTCTCGGGGTCGGGTCCGACGACGCGGTGCAGCTCGCCCGCAATGGTGGCTGTGCGGCCGGTGAAGGGCGCAACGTCAGGCGTGGCGGTCGAGGCGATGACGCGCCGAAGCTGCGGAGGCATCAGGGGATGCTCGTGCTGCGGTAGCGACTCAAAGCCGAACTCTGGCACCGTGACACCGAGGGCCTCGGCGAGCCATTCCGCGGCCATCGCGCGGTGACACCACTGGCCGGCTACGGGGGCTTCATAGCAAAGCAGAACCGGAACCCGGCCGCCGGCGAGGCCAACCAGCGCGTCGGCGACGAACCTGGGGTCGAGACGCCCGAGGATCTCGGTTCGATAAAGGCGGTAGGTACTCCTCGATCCCGACGCTGTTGAACCAAGGCCCTGGTGCGAGCGAGCGGAAGACGCGGTAACCGGCCGGCAGCCGGCGCGGCGTGCCACGCGAAATGCCGACGCGCAGATGATCGTCAGGGAGCTTGGTCGCCCACGACGCAGTTTTGATGAGAGGCAGCGCCGGCATGGAAATCGTCCCTTCGCGAAAGCCGTTTCAGACGGTGCTATCCTAGCACAGGTCGGTGACGAATGACACTGGAAGTTGCAGTATTCTTCTACGTCTTTGGCGAATTTCCAAGTCTAGTCCCGTATGATTCCATTGACGTTGCAGTGGGCGTCTAGCCCATGTTCGTCGGAGCTGTTCCACGTCCTGCTGTAGAGCAGATCACGCGCTCTGTGCCCTTCACCGACTGGCGCCAGGTCTTCGTCGGATGCTCCGGGTCGTTCCGGTTCGACCGCGCGGTGCGGGACGTTCACCCGACCGTCGCCGTTCATTCGAACGATGTCTCGCTGCTGTCCTGCTCGCTGGGTGCGCTCGCCACCGGCGCCGAGTTCCCGATCGCATTCAAAGGTCGCCTCGCCTTCATTGAGCCGCTGATCGCCGGCCAACCCTTCACAGCGCGCGCCGCGGCGGTCGAGGTCGCGCTGGAGATGGCGAAATACAAGGGCACCAACCCTTATGCCCGGGCGCACTTCGCGCACTATGAGGAACGGTTTGTCGAGTTCCTGGCGCCGGTCTGGAAGCGGCTCGATGCGTTCCTCGAAGGGCTGCATATCGCGAGCTTTCATCCCGGCGACTTCCGGGAACAGGCGAAGCGAGCTGCCGAGGCTGGGGGGGGCGTTGCCGCGTTCCCGCCTACCTACAAGAACGGGTATGAGCGGCTGTATCGCTTCGTGGATCAAAACACCGACTGGCCGCGGCCGTCCTATGGCGTGTGGGACCCTGCAGCGCTGGAGGCGTGGCTGGATGAGCTGGACGCCATGCGGGTCCGCTATTGCGTGCTGACTGACCACACGCTCGAACACCACCAGCCGGTGACTGTCTATCGCGGGGAGTCGAACAAGCCGGTGTTCACGTTCGCGGACCGGTCCGCCAGTTCGGTGCGCCGCGCCCAGCACCGATCGGAGCCGTTCCGCTACACCAAACTGGACCCGGCCGCGCTGACCCCGGCGTCGCGCGTCGAGATTGTCGGCGCAACTGCGGCGCAGATGAACTTCCTGAAGGACATCTATCTCGCAAAGGGGATCACGCACACCGCCGGCCTCGCGAACTTCCTGGTGATGATCGACGGCCACCTGGCCGGCGGCTTCATCTACTCCCGCGACAAGTGGGGAGGCGATTTGCTCTACCTGCTCTCGGATTTCGCACTGTCGCCGCGCAGCCGGGTGTCGAAGCTGATCGCGATGCTGGCGACCTCGGCGACGATCACTGACCGGATGCAGGTCAGGCTGGTGCAGCGGATCGACTCTGTGATGACCACCGCCTTCACGTCGAAGCCGGTGTCCATGAAGTACCGCGGCATCTTCGAACTGTTGGGCCGTGGCCCCGGGATATTGAACTATGGCAGCAAGATCAGACGCCAAACCCCAGCCGAAATCTACACCGAGTGGTTCCAGCGGTTCGTTGCAAACGCGCGTCACACGGATGCGGCTCGCCGACCTGACGCTGCTTGAAAAAAACGCCCGGTTTATGAGGGGGGCAACGTTCGCCCGGCTCGTTGCGAACATCAAGGCGGACGGTTGTCTCACGAGTGTTCCGCTGGTCGGTCATGTGGACGGCAAGCTGCTGGTCGCCTCGGGCAACCATCGGGTGCCTGCGGCGGCGGCGATGAAGGCGGGCATTGAGGAAGCGGATGTCATGGAAATCCTGACGCCGCTGACCCGGGAGCAATTCGTCGCGCTGCAATTGGCGCACAACGCGGTCGTCGGCGAGGACGATCCGAACATCTTGCAGTCGCTCTATGCGGAGCTGAGCTTCGGCTGGAAGGAATATTCCGGCCTCACCGACGACGCATTCAAGGTCGAAGACCTCGATACGTCAGTGCTGCGCGTCGGCAATCCCTTCTATGAGGAGCTGCAAATCTCCTTTCTGCCGGCCGATGCGGCGATCTTCACGGGCTGGCTGGACAAGATCGCCAAATCCAAGGCCGCGATCACCCGCCTGGTCGGGGCCTATGCGGACTTCGATCGGTTTTTTCAGGGATTGCTCGCGGTGAAGCACTCGACCGGCGTCCACAACACCGCCGTCGCGCTGCGGATGATGGCCGAGCTGGCTGGGAAAGCGCTCGCCGAGGAAGAGGCAGCGCGCGGGGCTACCGACACGGAGGAAGCCGATGCGCGGGGCTAAGCCGAAGGCCACGGTCTTGAAGCTGGTCACCGGCAACCCCGGACACCGACCGCTCAACGAGCACGAGGCCAAGCCGCGGACGGTGATCCCGGACCCGCCTGAGATTCTGAAAGACGAGGCGCTGGCGGAGTGGCGCCGCATCACGCTGCTGCTGGCCGAGGTGGGCCTGATCGCCAAGCTCGATCGCGCTGTCATCGCCGGCTACTGCCAAGCCTGGGCGCGGTATGTCGAGGCGGAGCGGCAACTCGTGACCACCGGCCTTATCATCAAGGCAGCGAACGGATTCCCGATGCAGTCGCCCTATCTCTCGATCGCCAACAAGGCGCTCGACCAAGTGCGCCAGATGTCGGAGCAAATCGGCCTGTCAGGTTCAGCGCGCTCGCGTATCAAGGCGGGTGACGCGCCGGGAGACGCCGACGCGGCTGAAGACTTCTTGCGTGGCAGGGCGTAAGCGGCCGGCGGAGCCGCAGGACCCGGTAGAGGCGTATGCCAGGGCGGTTGTCGGGAACCAGCTCGTCACGGGGCGCCTGGTTCGCCTTGCCTGCGAGCGCCACCTGCGCGATCTGATTGACGGCCCGGCGCGCGGCTTGCGCTGGGACCGCGTCACCGCCCAGCGCGCGATCGACTTCTTCCCGGCCGTCCTGCGCCACAGCAAGGGGCAGTATGCCGGGAAGCCGTTCGATCTGCTCGATTGGGAACAGTTCGTCGTCGGCTCGATCTTCGGCTGGAAACTCTGGCTGCCGGACAAAAAGATCGAGGTCAGGCGGTTCCGCACCGCGTTCGTGTCCACGGCGCGGAAAAACGGCAAATCGACCATCGAGGCCGGCATCGGCCTCAAGGCACTGATCGATGAAAACGAGCCCGGCGCGGAAATCTACTCGGCCGCGACGACGCGCGAGCAGGCCCGGATCGTGTTCTCCGAGGCGGAGCGCATGCGGGCCGGTTCGCCTGCGCTGCGCCGGCGGATCGTGAAGACGACGAACAACCTCGCGGTGCTGGCGACGGCATCGTGGTTCCGGCCGCTCTCGGCCGACACATCGAAGATGGATGGGTTGAACGTCTTCGTCGCGCTTGTGGATGAACTGCACGAGCATCCCGACGCCGGCGTGATCGAGAAGCTCGACACCGGGATGGGCGCGCGGCTCCAGCCGTTGATGTACGAGACGACGACTGCGGGAGTGAGCCGTACGTCGGTCTGTTATCTGCATTGGGACTTTTCGGTGAAAATCCTGGACGGGGTTATCCCCCAGGTGACCGCCGACCGATGGTTCGCCTTCATCGCGACCGTCGACGAAGGCGACGACTGGCAGGATGAGCTGGCGTGGCGCAAGGCGAACCCCTCGCTCGGTTCGGTGCTCCAGATCGAGGACCTGCGCGCCGAGGTGGCGCTCGCCCGGGAGATGCCGTCGCGGCAGAACTCCATCCGGCGCTTGCGGCTCAACCAGTGGACCCAGCAGCTCGTGCGCTGGATCCCGATGGAGGTCTGGGCGGACGGGGCCAAACCGATCGACGCGGAGGCGCTGCGGGGCCGCAGGTGCTTCGCCGGGCTTGACCTGGCGCGGATCAACGACCTGTCGTCGCTGGCGCTACTGTTCCCGCCGGTGAGTGACGGCGAACGGTGGAAAGTGCTGTGGCGCCACTGGTGCCCGGCCGACAACATCGAAGAGCGATCGAGGCGGGACCGCGCGCCCTACCTGGTCTGGCGCGACCAGGGGAACCTGATCGCGACCGAAGGCAACACGACCGACTTCAAGTTTGTCGAGGCGACGATCCTCGAACTGTCATCGGTCTACAACATCGAAGAGCTGGCGTTCGACCGCACGTTCGCCGGCGAGATCATCCGCAATCTCGCGGACGAGGGCATGAACCTGGTCGAGTTCGGCCAGGGCTTCCTCAGCATGGGGCCGGCGGCAGCCGAATTCATGCGCAAGGTGCTGGCGCGCGAACTACAGCACGGCGCCGATCCGGTGGCCGACTGGTGCGCCTCGAATGTCTCGATTCGGACCGACCCGGCCGGCAACGTGAAGCCGGACAAGGAACGATCGATCGAGCGCATCGATCCGATCGTCGCGGTGATCATGGCGGTGGGCCGCTCGATGGCGGAGGAGTCCGGCATCTACGCCGACGGCCGCGGCCTGTTAATTGTCGGAGGCTAATGATTCCATGACTGTGCTGATGAGCGCCGACCAATTCCGCGGGGAACTGCGAGCGAAGCGCAAGCCCGTTGGGGGCGTCTACAGGGTCAGCGTGGCGCAGCCGCTGCCGGTGGACGGCGCGGAGCGGACGCTGCGGTTCTGCTTCTCGGACAACAGCGTCGATCGCATGAACGATACGATCGCTGCGGCGGGCTGGGACCTCACCGACTTCCTGGCAAACCCGGTGGCGCTGTGGGCGCACGACAGTTCCGCCCCGCCGATCGGCGGCGCGCGCAACGTCGGCGTCGAGGGCGACCGTCTGCTAGGCGACATCGAGTTCGCGCCGCCGGAGACCTATGCGTTCGCCGACACGATCTATCGCCTGGTGCTCGGCAAGTTCCTTCGCGCGGTCAGCGTCGGCTTCATGCCGACCCGTTACGCTTTTGTCGAGAACGACCCGGAGCGCGGGTTCGGCATCGACTTCCTGGAACAGAGTCTCCTCGAAATCAGCGTCTGCCCGGTGCCGGCGAACCCGAACGCGCTGCAAGAGGCGCGTCGCAAGGGCATCGACACGCGACCGTTGGTGGAATGGGCAGAGCGAACGCTCGACGGCGACGGCAGAGCGAGCCTGCCGCTCGGCGAATTGGAACGCCTACGCAGGGCAGCAAAGGAATCGACTATGACGCGACCGACACCTCGCCGAACCGCGGGGAAGCCCACGAACGCGCATCGTTCCGGCGGAGCGGAGGAAACCGACCCCACGGCCGGCGGCGCGATTGTCGGCAACTGCGGCCGCAAGGCTGATGAGCCGTGCGGGATGACCGATCCGTCCGAGTGTTCGGTTCACGCCGGCGCCGAGCTGGACATGGACTCCGAGGAAGCAAAGCGCCTGGCTGGCCTGCTGGCCCGGCTGCTGCCGCGCCGGAAGGAAGGCGGCGAGCCGGCCGACGACTTGCCGGTGGCGCACGAGGACGCGATCCGCGTGGCGCACAAATGCCTGCGGACCTCGAAGGCGTTTCTCACCGAAGCGGTCTCGCAGCACTCCAAGGCGATCGACCTGCTGGGCGGCGTGGTTGACGCGCTGGACACGGCGGACCCGATCAGCACGACGGCGCCGGACACCGACCCGGATGCGCCGGACGGCGACAAGGCGGCGCAACTGCTTCGCGCGGCGGCGGCGAAACGCCGGCTCGCCGGGACCTGACGTGCCTGCCCGCACGCTGTCGGGCAACGGTATCGCGGCGACCTGAAACGCCGCTCCTTCGGAAAATTGGAGCCTACAACACAATGAGCACACTGCTGTCGCTCCGTCGCGCCCTGGGCACGGCGGTGGATGAACTCGCCCCGCTGGCCGGGACTCCGGGCTTTGCCGCGAAGGAGGCGGAGGTTGCGGCGCTGGAGCGCACGATCGGAGAGCTGGACAAGGCGGAGAAACTCGCCGCCAAGCTGGCCCGGCCGATCGGCTCGCCGGACCCCGGCGACGTGCTGGAGATCAACCCGTCGCAGCGTACCCTGTCGCAAATCCGCGGCATGGACCCCCGCCAGGGCAAGCTGCGAGGCTTTGACGACTATCTCAGCCTGGCCCGGAAAGGGCTGGATTTCACCCCGCGCGCCGGCGACCAGTACCGCACTTTCGGCGAGCAACTCCAGTCGATCTTTAAGCACTACAGCTCGAAGGGCAGCGACACCGACCGCCGCTTGGTGCGCGCGCCGACCGGCGCGGGCGAGGTCGATCCGACCGGCGGCGGCTTCCTGGTCCAGGTCGATTTCGCGGCCTCGATCTTCATGCTCGCGCACGACATGGGCGAGATCCTCAGTCGCGTGAACAAGCTGCCGATCAGCGCCAACGCGAACGGCATCAAAATTCCAGGCGTGGACGAAACCAGCCGCGCGACTGGAAGCCGCTGGGGTGGCGTGGCGTCAAACTGGGTAGGGGAAGGGACAGCGGTTACCCCGTCGAAGCCGAAGTTCCGCACCATCGAGTTCGACCTGAAAAAGCTGATGTCGGTGATGTACACCACCGACGAACTGTTGCAGGACTCGACGGCGTTGACCTCGATCGCTGCGCAGGCGTTCTCGGAAGAAGTCATGTTCATGACCGAGGACGCCATCGTGGAGGGCACCGGCGCCGGCATGCCGTTCGGCTACATGAAAAGCCCCTGCCTGATTACGATTCCGAAGGTGACCGGGCAGGCCGCGGCGACCATCGTCAAGGAAAACATCGACCAGATGTGGGCGCGCCTTTGGGCGCGGTCGGCGAAGAACGCGGTGTGGTTCATCAACCAGGACTGCCTGCCGCAGCTTATGGCGATGAACCAGGCGGTCGGCACCGGCGGCCAGCTCGTCTATCTGCCACCCGGTGGTTTGTCGGCCACGCCGTTCTCGACCCTCTATGGCCGCGAGGTGGTGTGGACGGAATACAACTCCACCGTTGGCACCAGTGGCGACATCACGCTGGCGGACCTCAGCCAGTACATGCTGGTGGACAAGAACGGCGTGCAGGCAGCCACCAGCATGCACGTCGCGTTTCTCACCGACGAGATGGTGTTCCGCATCACCTATCGCGTGGACGGCAAGCCAATGTGGTCGGTGCCGCTGACCCCGTTCAAGGGCACCAACACCAAGAGCCCGTTCATCGCGCTGGCGTCTCGCTAAGCGGCGCAACCGCCGACCCTCGACAAATTTGCGGCTCCCCACCGCTCTGCCGCTCGGGCCCCCGGCGCGCGCGCAGCCGATTCACACCGCTTTCGGGGGCGGTTAGGAGCTTTCGAACGATGGCACGCCAAATCTCGATGCCGTATCAGTTCCCGCCGGTTGGCTTGCTGCCGCCTGCGGCCGACGCAGCCGGGCGCACCAGCGCCTACCGCGACCTGGCCAACGCGCTGAAAGCGTGGGTCGTGGTGCATGTGAACCAGGGCAACGCGGCGCAGGTGACGCTCTCGATCCTGCAAGGTCAGGACGTGTCCGGCACCGGATCGAAGGCGGTTGGCGTAATGCCGATCTGGCTCACTGCCGCCACCGCCACCAGCGACGCACTTGCCGTGCAGACGGCCGCGGCGACCTTCCAGACATCGGCCGGCACGACGGACAAGATCGTGGTGTTCGAGATCACGCCGGAGATGTGCATGGACCTTGTCAACGGGTTCCACACCATCGCGGTGCAAACCAGCGCGTCGAACGCCGCAAACATCACCGAGGCGGAGCTGTTCATCTACGGGTCCTACCAGGGCGCGTCGGAGCCTTCGACGTTCCTCTGATCCGCGTTCATACCGCCCGGGCCATGCGCCCGGGTGGCGCCTCCCCTTGCGGCCGTTCTGGAGAATGCCATGACCACGACTTCGAAATTCCATGCCGGACGGCTGGAATTCTTCGATACCACGACGTTTGAATACATCCTGCCGGTCGCACCCATTCACTTCTACGAGGACTTCCTCGGGCAATCCTATGTTGCGGTCCCGGCCGCTGGCTCGGCTGTTGATGGCTGTCCGTTCGTCAAGAAGATCGTCGGGGCCGGGCCACCGACCCTTGCCGGCGTGGCGAACGCGATCGGCGGCCAGGTCGCATGCACCCTGGTGGCGACCAGCGAGAAAGAGGATTGCGTCCTGTATTGGGGTGACAACCTCGCGCTGGATTGCACCAAGGGGCTGATCTTCGAGTGCCGTTCGCTGCTCTCGGTTCTGCCGAGCGCGTCGGGCGTGCAGGCGGTTTGGGGTGTCGCCTCGGCCTGGATCGACGGGCCGCAGAACAACACCTGCTACCTGGAATTCAGCGCGCAGGCGAACGGTGCTGTGCTGGTGACTGCGTTCGATGGCGTGACGACAACCTCGGTTGCGAGCGGTGTCACGGTCGGCACGACCGACTGGCATATCTACCGGATCGACGCGACGAACCTGACCGATGTTGCTTTCTACATCGATGGCAACCGGGTGAACGCGGACAACTCGATCAACTTCGCAGCGACCGGCACGCTAGCGGTGCTGCAACCATACCTCGCTGCATACAAGGCGTCAGGCACCGGCGTTGCCACCCTGACGATCGACTATGTGCGGGCCTGGATGAACCGGCAGTAAGCCAGGGGGGCGCGCGGCATGTTGTCTGTTGGCATCACCCTCAATCCGGCGTCGATCGCGGCGGGAGCTTCGCTGTCCGGCCCGGTGTCGCTCGGCGCATTGACGCTGGTCGGAATCTCGATGCCGGCAGTCTGGACCACGGCTCCCCTGACGTTTCAGGTCAGCCCGGACGGAGCCACTTGGCAGGAGCTGTACGACGGCGCGGGCAACGAGGTGACGATCACCGCCGCAGCGGGCCAGTTCATCATTCCGCTGGCCGATCCCTCCTATCTCTGGCGTGGCGTCAACTTGGTCCAGGTGCGCAGCGGAACGGCTTGCAGCTCCGGTGAACCAGGTCGCCGCTACCGTGGTGAACATCGTCACCAGATCGGAAATGCTGTGAAGGATGCAACGCGATGATGGAACGCAGCGACTATCGCAACTGCGCCCTGGTGGCGCCAGTGCGCAGGGATAGGGGGCCGAGCGGTGCGAACCACGCTGACGGTGACGGAGGAACCGACCGCGGAGCCGGTGTCGATCGAGCAGGTCAAGAAGCATTGCCGGATCGACAGCAACGCGGACGACGAACTGCTGACGGGCTACCTGACCGCGGCCCGGGTCATGGCGGAGGGCTACCTTAGCCGGGCGCTGCTGACGCAGACGCTGCTGTGGACCATGCGGCCGTCATCCGAGCTGCCCCGTGATCGTCTCCGGCTGCACGGGACCCTGGAGCTGCCGCGCGCTCCGGTGCAGTCGATCCTGTCGGTGACAACGCTCGATGAATGGGGCAATGCCACGACGATCTCGCCCGCTTCGCTGCCGGTCACGCCGCCGGCAGTGATCCTTGGCTATGTCGCTGACCTGACGCTGGAGCCGGCCACGCTGTTCATCGGCCCCGAAACGGTACTGAGCGGCGGCTTTGCGGCCTACCGGACCAAGCTGCAGCATCTGCAAGTCTCGATGGTCGCTGGTTATGGCGAGGCAAGGACAATGTGCCCTCGACGGTGATCCAGGCGATTATGATGACCACGGCATTTCTCTACGAACATCGTGGTGATTCCGCTGCTGCGATGCCGGACGCGGCAACCTGGTTGCTCGACCGGCAGCGGTTGCAGTTCCTGGGCGGGTGACGTGATGGCTTTGCCGGGACCCGAGCTGGGGCCGGACCCGAATGCGGTCCGGATCGGCTCGCTGCGCTGGCGGGTGGTGATTGCGACCCGCGAGCAGGCGGCGGACCCAGACAGCCCGGGATTCCTGGAAACCATCGCGAAGCGGCAGACCGTGCGGGCCGATGTGCAGCCGATCGGAACGATGACGTTCTACGCGGCCGAACAGGTCAACACCCCGGTCACGCATCGCATCGTCATTCGGTGGCTCGATTGGGTTGACACGACACACGTCATTTTCCGCATCACGAAGCGGCCGGATGAGAGCGAAATGGTCGAGCGGTTCCGGGTGCGGCGCGTGATGCCGATCGACGGCCGCCAGCGGTTCCTGCGCCTCGATTGCGAACTGGAGAAGCGTGTCTGATGGCCCTTCTGCACATCACGGTGCCGGGCGGCTGGACGATTGTCGCCGGCAAGCAGCAGGTGCGCGCCGTCATGCGGGGCGTCGGTGCCGAGGTGGTAGCGCGCGCCCGTGCCCTGATCCGGGCGGGCAGCAGAAAACACCCTTCGGCCCCTGGCGAGCCGCCGCGCAGCGTCTCGGGGAAGCTGGCGCGGTCGATCCGCGCCCGGGTCTGGAAGGATGGCGAGGGCGTCACGATCCGCGCCTCCGAGTTCTACGCCCTGTTCCTGTCGCGTGGCGCGAAGGGCGGCGGCGGTGACACGCACAACCCGGCGAACTTCGTCCCGTCGAACTTGGCCGGACCCCGCCGCATGAAGCGGAGCGCGATTTCGAAGAAGCGCATCCTGCTGCCGCGCCCGTTCCTGGAGCCGGCGCTCGACCAGGCTATCGCAAACGGCCTGGCTGACCGGGTGCGCGTCGCCGTAATGAGCGGCCTCAAATTTCAGCGGGGCAGGAAGTCCGGCTGATGGATATCTCGTTGGTGATTGAGCAGCTCCGGCGCTACTGCCCGGAGCTGGGCGGGCGCGTCGGCGGCGCGGCCGATTTTGAAACCGGGGTCGAGTCCGTCATCGCGATCACTGATCCGGCGACCGGCAAATTCGTCTATCCGGCGGCCGTCGTGATCCCGCTGGAGGATGAGGCCGGCAGCAACGACCTGTTGGACGGCAACCTCCAGCTCGTCACCGAGACCATCGGCGTGATTGTCGAATTCGACGCCTCGGCCGATCGGCGCGGCCAGGCCGGCGTCAGTCCGGTCGAGGCGATGAAGTACGCGCTGTTCCGCGCGCTGCTGAGCTGGGTGATCGACCCGGAGCGTGGCGCACGCGGGCTGTTTTATGCCGGCGGCGAGCTGCTGACCTTCGATCGCGCGCGCCTGTTCTGGATGTACCGGATGAGCTTCGAGGCGACGATCAGCGATGCCGATGGCTTCGTGCCGCGCGGCGATCCGCTGACCAACGTCACAGAGACAATTCAGCCTGACGATCCGATCAAACTCGCAACGCCGATCGTGGCCGAGGAAGCGGTCGGCGGGACGGTCGCTGTCTGGGGCGGCTTCGTGTGGGATGATGGAGACGTGTGGGGATGACGCAATCTTGCAAACGATCGAGCCGCGAAGCGGACCGATGTGCCGTTTGGCGTCCGCCGCACTCGCGAAGCGAACGTGATGCGTCATTCGTCGAAAGGCGGTCAGCACGATGACGATCGCGACCGGCGACGAGGCACTCGCGGCTGATGTCGCGGCCGTGCAGGCGAACGCGGCCTCCGCTCTCACGGCGGCAGGAACGGCGCTGGCGAACTCGGCCACCGCGCTTTCGAACTCCGTTGCGGCGCAGGCCTCGGCTACTGCTGCGGCTGCACTCGCGGCCGTCGCGTTGTCTGTGCCGGCGCTGGACGTGGTTTCGTCGGTGACGTCGACCGATACCGTGCCGATCGGACAGGGCGGCAGCACCGTGGCGGTGACGCTCCAGACCCTGCTCAATCCGGAGACGATCGACCTGCTGGCGACGGCCAACCCCGCCGCCGACACCGACACCTTCCCGAGCGGCCAGGGGAGCAACGTGCTGCTGCGACAGACCTTGGCGGCCGTCTGGTCGCTGATGGCGTCGCGCCGACATCAGCCCGCGGTGGAGCTCACCGCGAACACTTCAACCTCGATGGATCGACGCACAACAATCGACTGCTGATCTGTAGCCAGGGGATCACGATCACGCCGACGGGGACAATGGGCAGCGGCTTCGTCTGCGACGTGGTGAACGTGAGCGGGTCGAATGTGATCCCTTGTCGGCGCAGGGATCACCACCAGCAACGCCGGCAACTCCTGCCGACCGGCGAGTCCGCGCGGATCGTCGCGGCCACCTATAGCGGCGGCACGGTGAATTTCGCGACGCTGTCGGCCGGCAGCGGCGGCGCGGCGCCAGCCACGCCGGGCCCAGGTCACCGGGCTTACCGCTTCCGGCGCCACGGCCTCGACCATGACGCTGTCCTGGACGGCGCCGAGCAGCGGCGGAACGCCCACGGCCTACACGGTGAACTACCAGGTCACTGGCGCCGGTTCGTGGACTTCGGCGACGTACCAGCGCCAGCGCGTCTCCCTTCACGGTGACCGGCCTTTCGGCCTCGACCTCGTACGAGTTTGAGGTCATTGCGACCAACAGCGGCGGCAGCGGCACGGCGTCATCGACGGTCACGGCCTCGACGGGTGCGGCCACTGCGGCGCCCGGCGCCCCGACGAACCTTGCGGCGAGCGAGGCGACCAGCAGCACGATGGAGCTGACCTGGAGCGCGCCGGGGAGCGGCGGTACCGTCTCGGGCTACTACGGCCTATTTCAAGCTGCACTCGGGCAGCACCTGGTCGCTGGCGACGGCGGGCCTGGCCGCGAGCGCGACCAGCTACACGGTGACCGGCCTCGCGTCCGGCACGTCCCTACGATTTCTATGTGGCGGCGAACTCGGCCGGCAGCGGCAGCACGTCATCGAGCACGGTGACCGCATCAGACCACCACGATCGCGGGACCGAACGCGGTGACCGCGCTCGCCGCCGGCACGGTGACCAACTTCACGGTGCCGCTGTCGTGGACGGCGCCGGCGATCGACGGTTCGCACGGAGCGGCCGCAACCTACACGATCCAGTACCCGTATCAACGGCTCTACGAATTGGGCGACTGCGGCGAGCGGGATTGCGACCGCCTACTACACCGTGACGGGCCTGATCGCCGGGCTGACGACTACCAGTTCAATTTCGTGTTCGGGGTGAACGCCGCTGGCAGCGGTTCCGGCACCACGACAACCGGCACGCCGGGGCCGGCGCTGGGCACCTTCACCTATTGGGGCACGGGAGGCTACCCGAACGCTCCGGTGACGCATGGCACGACGGGGGCGATTGCCACCTTCACCGTCAGTTCGTCGGTCGCCACGGCAAGAGCTTCGGATGGTCGGCAACTCAGGTCGATCTGCCGGCGACGTTGCAGGCCATGACGTTGTTCAACGGCAATCCCCTGGTTTACGGGTCCTACTCGGGAAACATGCCCGCGTCCGACCGGCACCTGGTACGGCTGGATGATCTTCTATGACAGCACCGGCGACGCGGTGTTCGCCGTGATCGCGACAACCGGCCAGACGATGCAGAACGGCACGGCGATCACCGCGGCCGTCACCGCGACATGAGCGTTTTCCAGGCCAGGCCGGGCGCGATTCGGCGCAGGGCCTCGGCGCAGGCCAGTTATTGTGGCGGCGCCGTTGGCCGGCAGCACGACAGCCGCCGACCTCTGCCGGTCACCTCGGCGAATGGGGAGATCATGGGCCTGTCCGGCGGGCGGTGACCGCGGGCGGTCCGGCCAACATGGTGAACGCGGCCGGCGTGCTCCCTGGCGAGCGTCAGGCGGCTCAGTTGCCTTGCTGACCGTTCTTCGGGTCGAGCCGCGCGAGCGTGCCCAGCCTCGCCGTGCAGACGCGGCGCGCATGAACGTCCTGTCGGCATCGGGCCGCGGCGCCTGTCCCGCCCGCGATGCCGACCGTCGCGGGCCCGGCGCCGCTGCTCGACCCGCGCGTCGGGCTTCGCTGCCGAACGGGCTTTCGATGCGGTCGGGCTGTTCCTGGACCCGGTATCTGGTCTGGACCCGCCCGAACTGGCGCCGGACAGTTACAACACCGATCCGGTGACGCTGCTGACCTTCGCCACCGTGGTGCTGGCGCTGGACAGTCGTCGTCGCCGGCCGCCTGGTGCTGTTCCCTGGCGCGTCGCAGACCGTGCTGTCGGTCACGATGGAACGGCGGCACGCGCACAATGTCATCCTGCGCTACACGGCGGGGGCCGGAGTGGATGCCTGGCTCGACGGCGTGAAGGTGGCGAGCCGTCGCGCACCACGTCGCCGGCGCACGCCGGAATCCCCACCTTCCTGTCCGACACGACTTCGACTGGATCGGCGCAATGCTGGTTCAACGAGGCCGCGACCTGGGAACGGCGCTTTCGTCGGCCGAGGTGACCACGCTGATTACCGCCTCGGCGCGGTGGCCGTGCGGCGCGCGGCGCGGCGTGAACGTCCTGGTGATCGGCCAGAGCAACGCGGTCAATTCGCTGTCGGATGGCGCTTGGAACCTGTGCGCGCAGGGCCTCGCCTGGCACCTCGGCGCGGCCAGCTATGGCGTGATCGGCAACCAAGGCAGCTCGGCCTACACGGCGATCGGGGGCCACGGCATCTACAACGTCCGCCAGCCGCCCGTCACCGGCGGGATTTCTCGCCGGATCCCGGATGACGGCTCCAACCCGGGCGGCTGGAGCCTCGGCACGGACGGCCTCGCGGTCGAGGCATATCTCGCCGAATGGTCCGCTGCTGACCTGGCGGACATCGCGGCGATCGTGTGGCCGTGGTTCGAAAGCGACAGCACGCGCCAATACAGCGAGGGCGCATTCTTGGCAGACCGGTCGCGCAGAATTTTCTCGCCAGGGTTCGGCCAGCTTGGCCGCACCGCTCCGCGTTGCCGCTGGCATGGTGGGACCCGATCGCGTTCTGGTCCTCCCGGCCCGGAATCCAATGATCCGCAACGAGTATGCCGGCGACGTCATTGCTCGCGGCGCAGAACGCAGTCCGCGCGATGCCTCTCACGGCCGACAGCAATCCGCGCGGCGCGACCTGGGACGCGAACACCGGCCCGAACGGCGGCGGGCGACAACAATCACCTGGACGCGACTGACAATTTGCGGCTGGGCCAGGTCGCGGCACGGCCCCGCGCGGGCGGTGCTGGCGTCGGGCGGCGGCGACAGCATCACCGCGATACCGTCCGGCGTGCCGAGCGTCGGGGCCGACGATCACGCACGCCTATCGGCAGAGCAACACGGTGATCATCGTCACCGTGGCGCACGACGCCGGCACCGACCTGATCGTGCCGCTGCAAGCGGTGAACGGCGTCGGCTGGGCGGTGATGGATGGCGGCAATGAGGCGAGCCCGGGAACCGTGCGAACCGCGACGGCGTGCGCGCGCGTCGATGCGACGCATCTCCAGGTGACGCTTGGCTCCGCGCTGACCTCGGCCAGCTCGGGGTGCCTGCTGTTCTACCCCTACGGCAACACCTGGATTTATCGCGGCAACGCGGTGACCGGACAATGCCGCGACGGTGGAGCGGCCGGCCGGGTGGGACATCGGCGCGGACCTCGGCAGCGGCTGGGATTGGAACCTGCCCGTGCAGGCGACGGACACGCCGATCCAGCTCAGCGATAGCCCGACATAACCGGAGGCCACATGACCGAGCATTGCCCCGTCGAGGCCACAGTGCGCGAGCGCGTGGCGGTGGCGGAAACGTTGCTGCAAACCGTCGTCCGCTCGGTGGAAAAACTGGTCATCACGGTTGAAACGCTGTCCGAACGGGTGAACCAGGAGCGGGGTCAGAGCCAGGTCACGTCGAGACTGGACTCTGCCGTGATCGCTGCCGGCGCGGGCCTGATGGGCGCGCTCGTTACGATGTTGATCAACGTGCTGCTGCATCACGCGCCCTGATCGGGCGCAACCCTGAATCAGTCCGCGGGGCCTGAGCGCCAGCGGCCGGTTCCTACATTCCGAGGTGATAATGTTCGTCAAACCGGGACACCGGCAGGATGATCCTGCCCTCCCCTTGATCGTACGCGGGCCGAACAAGCGGCTGTTGTCGCCGCAGGGCGAGCATGTGCCCGAGATAACTTTCTGGCACCGCCGCGTGCGCGATGGCGACGTGGTGCTGGCTGAGCCGCCGGCCCCGCCACCGCCTCGACCGCCTGCGGCCGTCGCCGTGGTTCCACCGGTGGTCGACCAGGCCGCGGCGCGTGCGGCGGCCGACGCCTTCCAATTGCACCTGCCGCCAGCCGCCGGCGAGGCGCACCCGCCGGCTGCGGCCGAGCATGACGTTGCGGCGCCGCTTCCTATCCATGCCGAACCTTTGGCGGAGACCAAGCCGTGAGCGAGAGCCTCGCATTCAAGTATTTCCCGTGGCAGTACTGGCGCCCGTCCGGCGTCAACGCCGAGTTCGACCCCAGCCAGGCGAACACTGCGACGCAGAATGCGCGCGCGCTGCTGATCGGCCAGATTACCAGCTCGGGCACCGCGACCCCGAACGTCGCGGTGCAGGCGTACAGCCAGACCCAGGTCAACGGGCTGTGCGGTCTGAACTCGATGCTGGCGCTGAAATATGCCGCCTACCGCTTGATGGACCCGTTCGGGGAGGTCTGGCTTGGGCCGCTGGCAGACGCGAGCGGCGGCACCGCGGCGACCGGCAGCATCAGCTTCACCGGCCCGGCTACCGCTGCCGGCACGCTGCCGCTGTATTTGATGGGCGTGTCGATCCCGGTTGCGGTGAACAGCGGCGACACCGCGTCAACCATCGCGACCAACACGGTTGCCGCGATCTCGGCCTCGGTCGGTGTTGCATGCTCGGCGGCGGTTGACGGCACGCACGCCTACCAGGTCGATCTGACCGCGCTGCACAAGGGCCTCGCGCTCAACGACATCGACATCCGATTCGCCTATCGCGGCGCGCAGAATGGCGAGGTCATCCCGCCGGGCGTGGGCTACACGATCACGCCTTTTGCGAGCGGCGCGACCAACCCGACCTTGACCACGCTGCTGTCGAACCTGGGCGTCCAGCTCTTCGACTATATCGATCTGCCCTACACCGATACGACCAGCCTGAATGCGCTGGAGACGTTCCTCTCCGATTCGTCCGGTCGCTGGGCGGCGGAGACGATGCTGTACGGGCACATCTTCTCGGCCTATCGCGGCACCTTCAGCGCGCGGACGACATTCGGAACGGGGCGCAACGACCAGCACGCCACCATCCTCGGCTTCTATGACAGCCCGACGCCGGCGTGGCTGGAGGCGTCGGACTGGTGCGCGGCGCATGTCATCCGGCTGCGGGTCAATCCGGCGCAGGGCCTCGCGACACAGGCGCTCAACCTGCTGCCGCCGCCGATCGCCTCCCAGGACCTGCCGGGGGAGCGCAACACCCTGCTGTTCGACGGGATGAGCACCTTCACTGTGGACGCAGCCGGGGTCTGCCGGATCGACCGCTCGATCACCACCTACCAGAGCAACGCGAGCGGCCAGCCGGACAATTCGTATCTTAACACGAACATTATGTTCCAGGCGATGTACGCGGCCCGCTACATCGCTACCCAGATCACCAGCCAGTTCATCGTTCCGGGCAAAATCCTGGTGAGCAATGGAACGCTGATCCCGCCTGGTTCGCCGGCCACCACGCCGAACGCGATGCTGGGCGCGGTGATCGCTGTCTATGCCTACCTGGCGAGCATCTTCATCGTGCAAAACGTGCAGACCTTCGCACAAAATGCCACGGCCGGCCCGGGTACGAAGGGTCAGGTTCTGATGTATCTGCCGCTCGATTTCAGCGATCAGGTCATCAACGTCGGCCTGCTCATCCAATTCCAGCAGAGCACTTGAAGGGGCTGATCCATGTCAGGCACAACTCCGGCGCCGAGCACGCCGACCAATCGTCGGCTCGCCGGCATCACCGCGGCGAGCGTCAACGGCAGCGCGATCTCGGTCATTGAATTCATCTGGGACCCGGCCAACGTCGAGAACTCGACGATGAGCAGCCTGTCGGGCGTTGACGGTTATGATCAGAAGCCGGTCGCGCCCTACATCTCGGGCAAGTTCCGCGACACCGGAACGAACAGCGTCACGTCGTTCACCGGGCTGAGCAACGCGACCGTCGTCTTCCTGCTTGCGAACGGCAAGCAGATCGTCGGGCACAACCTTTGGTACGTCGGCCGCCCCGGTGTGAACGGTGCCGACGCGGGATTCGATTTCCGGTTTGAAGGGGTGGCCGGAACCATCATGGAAATTGGAGCAAAATCGTGACCGAATGGGTGCCGGTGCCAGAGCCGATTGTCTGGACGCTGCCGAAGCCGCAGATGAGCGGCGGCCTGCAATACACGACGCTGACCGTGGGCGCGCCGACTTCGGAGGACGTGTTGAAGGCGACCGCCGTTCACGGCGCGACCGGCCTCGACGTGACCCTTCGCATGCTGGAGTCGGCTTCGGCCGAGCATGTGCCGTACGACGTGCTGAAAGTGCAGCCGCATTGGTTCAACCAGCAGATCGCGGATTACCTGGAGGAGTTCGTGGGCGCGCCAGCCCCCGACCCTTTGGAGAGCTGGCGAGCCGCGCGGCGCCAGGCCGTGCTGGCCGAGGCCGCGGCCGAGGCTTTGGCGGCCGAGCAAGCGGCGAAGGCCGCCGCCGCGCTGGCGGCAGCAACGGTGCCGGCCTCCTGATCCTGCTCGCCCGGTCGGGCGAGCTGGAGATCCACGCGGCGAAGGTCGGGCGCTTCTATGGCGACGGCCTGCGGTGGGCGTTGGCCCTGCCGCTTTCCGCACTACTGCGCTGGGCGAGCCTGATGCCTCGAATCACGGAGCGCGAACGTGGCGGGTAAGGCAGCCGGGTTCGCAATCGGCGTCGGCATCAACGACGCCGCGAGTGCTGGCCTCGATGCGATCAACAAGCGCATCGCCGCGCTGACCGCGCCGGCCGATCGGTTCAACAAGAGCCTGGCGAAATTCGGCGATGTCACCGGCATCAACCGGGCCGCCGAGGGCATGCAGACGCTCGGCGATCGTGCGCTCGGCGCGGCGCGCGCGGTGGAACGTCTGGCCGGCCCGATGGTCGGGATTACCTCGGCCGCCAGCCTCGGCGGGATGGTCGAGCTGAGCCGGAGGTGGGCCGACGCGGGCAATTCGATCAGCAAGACCGCGAACCTGTTGAACACGCCAGTCGATCGGCTGAGCGCGTTGCGCGGTGCCGCGCGGCTGGCCGGCAGTTCGGCAGACGCGATGGATAGCAGCCTGAAAGGGCTGTCCGAAACGTTGCATGCCGCGTTCTATAATCGCGACGCCACGGCGCAGATGAACTTGAAAGCGCTCGGCATCAACTGGCGCGACGAACAGGGCAACATCACGAAGACTGAGGATGCCCTCGGCAAGCTGGCGAACAAGGCGTCTACGTATACCGACAAGGCGACGGCTGGCCGCGCGCTGGCGGCGGTCGGCGTCGACAAGGATTTGCTGCCGCTGCTGGAGAAAGGGCAGGCGGGCCTCGATGCGTTCGTGGCCCGGGCGCGGGAAACCGGCGGCGTGATGACTGCCGAGATGGCAGCCAACGCGAAGAAAATGAATTCGTCCTGGTCGGAACTCGGCCTCGCGATCGAGGGCGTCGGCAACCGCATCGTTGATAGCTGGTCGGGCACCGCGACCAAGGTTCTCGACACCACGTCGCATTGGATCGAGCGCAACCAGGCCCTCGCGGACTCCTACGGGACCAATGCCGGCGCGGTGATCGGTGCCGTCGCCGCGCTGTCGGCGATCAAGCCGGCGGTGTGGATATTGCGCGCGCTCGGCCTGCTTGGGCCGACCGAACTGTTGGCGGTTGCCGGCGGCATTGGCTACCTGGCAGACAAGCTCCCGCCTGCGGTGACCCACGACGATACCAGGACGATCTTCACTCCGGGCGGCGTCACCATTCCTTTCGCGCCGAGCGGTTCCCCGTTCAACCCGGCGCCGTCGTCGGACGATTACACCCCGCCCTGGTATCAACGCGCGTGGCACTGGCTTAGCGGCGGTTCGCGAAAGTCGAGCGTCGATCTGACGATGGACCCCACGAAGCGCGGGTTTCTGGAAACTCTCGCTGGCCCGGAGTCCCACGGCCGCTATGACATCAAGAACGGGTGGTCGCCGACCAACGATGACAGCAGAACCCGGTTCAGTGATTATTCGCAGTTTCCGGAGGGCGTCGCACCCGGCGGCACGAGTACGGCGGCGGGCAAATATCAGTTCATTTCCGGGACGTGGCGGTCGGTCGCCAATGCTGCCGGGCTGACCGATTTCAGCCCAGACAGCCAGGACAAGGGGGCATGGTATCTCGCAACGACCGCGTATCATGCGAAGACTGGCCGCGACCTTGAAGACGATTTGAAGGCCGGCAATCACCAGATGCAGATCGCGTCCGCGCTCGGTTCGATCTGGCCGTCGCTTCCCGGCGGGTCTCAGTCGAATCAGTCGCTGGCCACCTTCGGCGCGTCGCTTGCTGCGAACACTGCTGCTGCCGCGAACGGTCATGTCCAGGTGGACGTGCATCTGCACGGCGCACCGCCGGGCACCACGGCAAGCGCGGTCGGAACGGGCGCGGTCAGCACGTCGCCGCCGAGGATCGAGCACAGCATGCCGATGGTCGGCGGTCCGTGGAGCTAAAGCCGTGAGCGGGTTTACAAGCGTCACCGGCTTTGCGCCCCCGACCAGCATCGCGGGCTTCATGGGCCTGCTGCAAACGGCGAGCTTTCGCGGGGTGCCGTTCAAGGTGATCGCGGCGCAGGCCAAGAAGGGCCGGCGGCAGGCGATCCACGAATACCCCTATGTCGATGGCGGCTGGCCCGAGGACATAGGCCGCGCGCTGCGAATCTACTCGTTTTCCGGCTACCTGATCGGCGACCTGGCGCCGGTCATGCAGCTTCTGCTGGACAACGCGGTCGAGACGAAGGGTCCGGGGCTGCTGATCCACCCGACGATCGGCGCCGTGAAGGTGTCGGTCGGCTCGGCCACGACCGCGATCCACAAAGACAAGATGCGGGTGATCGAGGTCGCGTTCCAATTCATCGAGGCCGGCAGCCCGGTTTTCCCGTCCACCATCATCGCCACGGTCATCGCGGTGCTTGCCGCGGCCGACAGCGCGTTGACGGCCTCCGGCAGCGACCTAGGCGGCACGGCTATTCCCGCCGCCGCGGCCGGCCCGGCGGTCACTGGCGAGGGCCAGACGGTGGTGACCAGCTTCGCCGCGGCGACGATCGCCGGGGGCGCCAACCCAACGGCGATCGTCGGCATGGCGGCGGCGCTCCCGCCGCCCGATGCCAATACCTCCTACGGCCGCTATGGCGCGGGCTCGGCCTCGACCATGCTGCCGATCGGCACCACGGTTGCGACGCTCCAGGCCCAACTCGCGAATCAGCGTGCCGCGCTGGCCCTGGCTGCGTCTGGAGCCGCCGCAGCCGCCGGCTCGTATTCTGCCAGCACCGACATGCCCGACGCCCTGGCGGCGCTGGTGGAGGCGATGCGGGCCGGTATCACCGATCCGGCCGACCAGGTGCAGGTCCTGCTTGCGCTTGCCGGCTTCACCTTCGCGGACAGTGCCGGCGGGACGGTCGGTATCGGCGCGGCAATGGCGGCGATGCGGGACGCGATGGCGGCGGCGTGCCGGCGTGCGGCGCTGGTCAGCCTGGCGCGCGCGTCGGCCTCCTATCAGCCCAGCAGTTACGATGACGCTGCCGCGTTGCGCGTGGTGCTCGCCGCCGCGCTGGACAGTGAGATCACCGCTGCCGGCGATGCCGGGGAAGATGCCAGCTACACTGCCATGAAGGCGCTGCGCTCTGCCGTCGTGCAGGACCTGACGGTGCGCGGCGCGAGCCTGCCCAGCGTCGTGACGGTCAACCTGCAACTTCCTCTCCCGTCGCTGGTGATCGCGCACCGCCTCTACCTCGACGCGAGCCGGTCGGATCAGATCGCGGCGGAATCGGGCGCGATCCATCCGGCGTTTTGCCCGACCACGTTTCAGGCGCTGGCCTCGGGCACCGGTCCGACGGTGAACCCGACCCTCGGGTCAAGCGCCCGAGGGCATGCCTATGATCTGGCGGCCGGCGCGAGCGTCCCGCTGATCGCACCGGTGCCGAGCGTTGGCGTCTACCAGCTTCCCTCCCCGAACGCGCCGCTGGGCCTGACGGTGGTCGGCACGACGGCGAGCACGGCAGTGCTGTCCTGGTCGCCGGCGACAACTGGTGGGCTGGCGTCAGGCTACATCATCCAGGTCAGCGCGCATGGCGCCGGCATCTGGTTAACCGCGGGCACGATCGGGCCTTCGCCAACCGGCTTCACGGTCACGGGCCTGTCGAGCAACACGGCGTACGACTTCCAGGTGCTTGCGAGCAATGCCGCGGGCGTTGGATCCCCGTCGATCCTGGCGACGGCCACCACGACGCTCAACCCGCCGAACGCGCCGACCAGCCTCGCGGCCTCTGCCGGCTCGCCGGCCTATAGCGTGGTCGCGCTGTCGTGGACGGCTTCGGCCACGGACGGCACGCACAACGCCGCAGCGACCTACACGCCGCAATACCAGTTGGCGTCGGGCGGAGGCTGGACGACGTTCGGTTCGCCGATCGCCGGAACCTCGGTCAACGTCACCGGACTGGCGCACGCGACGGCCTACAATTTCCAGGTGATCGCCAGCAACACGGCGGGCACCGCAACGTCATCCTCCGCGAGCGCGACCACGACGGCCGCCGCACCGAACGTGCCAACTGGCCTGGCGGCGGGGACGCTGCTGGCGATCACCACGTCGAGCGTCGCCATCACCTGGTCGGCGGCGGCGATCGACGGCACGCATGACGCGGCGACCAGCTACACCGCGCAGTATCGCGTGACGAGCGTCGGCGGTTCCTGGACTCAGGTGACCGGGATTAGCGGCACCACGACGACGATCACCGGGCTTAGCTCGGCCACGGAATATGATTTCCAGGTAGCAGCGGTGAACGCCGCGGGCGCGGGCAGCTTCACGGCGACGGCGAATGGGACAACCTACGCCACGACGCTGACGTTGAATTACATCTCGCCGAGCGGGCCGTATGCCCCCGGCTACTGGCCCGGGCGTCAACGTCACCGCGACGCCGACGCCGACCAACCTGCGGGAGGCTTTCGGCAGTTCGGCAACCGTGCCGCCAACCTCGGGCTGGACCAACGCGTCGAACTACAGCGGCAATCTGTGGGGCGGGTATCCGGACGAGATCGCGACGGCCGGCAATTCCTACCTGTGGATCGAGGCGTTGAACTCGGGCGGCGCAGTGATCGGGTTGCTTGTCACCGGACCCTACACCGTCACCTGACCGGGGCGTCCTCGGTCAGCACGGCGCTGCGCAGCTTGCCGAGCGTCCGCTTGAAGGCGCGGAGGGTGCCGGCCGGATAGTCGTGGTGGATCACGTTATCGAGCAACCAGACCAGCTCGCCGATCTCCGGATCGGAGAGGCGGACGCGGCCGGTCTTTCTGCGGCGCAGCTTGGTGCGGATCGAGGCGAAGAGTTGGCCGATCGGAGTGTCGCCCCAGGCCTCGACCCGGTATTCGACGGCCTCGCTGGTGAACCTGTTTTCGCTGGCGGAGAATGGCGATTTCGGCGGACCTGGTCATTGAGGCGTGTCCCGTTTTTTCAATGACTTACTATTGCATAAATGCAACGACAATGCCACAAGTAAATTACTTGTAAACACGAATTGCCCGTGCTAGGCGAGGCACATGGGCAGACCAGCAACCGCACCGAACCGCAGACAAGTCGGCCTCGACGACGAGCTATGGGAGCGTGTCACCAACTATCGCTTCGACCGTCGCCTGGACAGCGAGTCCGCCGCTCTCCGCGAGCTGGTGGTGATGGGCCTGGAGGTGGCCGAGCGAAAGCCGGCCCCAACCAAGAAGCCGGCGACCGCGCGAGGATCTCGTCGAAAGTCGCGCGGCTAGCTCGGTTGGTGCTCAGGAGCGCGATCGAACTACCGGCGCTGAGATTTTCGGTTCCGTGCTCTACCAACTGGGGGCCGGTAGCGGCTGGACCGGAAGTCCAATTCGGCTCGAAAACCGAGAGCAGCCAGGGCGGCTTGTAGGACAACATCCGATCTGGAGCGGATTTCTGGCAAAGTTGCCGAATACATAGCTCACGGGCACTCTTAACCGACCGCGCTATCGTGCTAGCTTGCCTGCGGGGTAGGGACTGCAATGGCTGACACAACGACAGATAGCGACCGGGAGAGACTTTATCTGGAGGCAGAGACACCAGAACGTCTGAGGGTCGATTTCCAGCCTTCTAGGCGAGCGTGGGAGTATGCTCATCCGCAACACCAGGGGGAGCTGCCTCGGCGACCGTTGGTGCGCTTCGACACCTGTACCAACACGATCCATACCTACCCACTCAAGACGAGCCCGTCCCTGAGCATAATGGGGACCAAGTACGGTCTCGTGAGCGAGATTGCATTTGAGAATTTCACATTCGCCCTGCCCAACGCTGAACATGAGGTTGAGGATCAGCTTCATCAATTGCCTGATGAGTTTTATCATCAGCCCGCCTTTGGCTTGGGAATCCGGCGGCATCTTCGGCCAATCGTCGAAGTCCTAGGACGCAACCGCTTTCGCCGCCTTGTAATCTCCCGGGCGAGGGATACGGCGCTCGACAAGCCAACACTTGTTCTATCGAACGATGATTTCGCGGAGATCGCCTACGAACTGGGCCGCATTGCAACTCGGTTCTCAGACCAGAGCCGCGCCGACCGCTCACGCTATGCCTATAACGAGATGTTGGCAAAGCATTTTCCCAATGAGTTCAAGCGCAATGAACAGCCTTACCGTAAGGGTATGTTGGTTTCATTCATTCGGAAAGCCAAGGATACCGGAAGACCGATTTCAACAGCGGATCGCGACGCCCTGATTGCGCGGACAGCCGAAGAGGCCCCTGCGTTAGCCAAGCACAATCCCCGCCAGCTTTACAAGCTTCAGCGCGACTTCGAGATCGCAGGCCTTAATGAGCTGATCGCCAGATTTGAGGCTGACCTTGGCCGACCTCATCCTGAGTCGTTCTGGCAGACACTGCTTAAGCTCAATCCGTTCATCTTATCGATGCTATTTGGCTATCCCATCGTGCTTGTCCGTCAACAGGCTCATGTCGGCGGTCAGACCTTGGACGGTTCAGGCGATACGATTGTTGATTTCCTCTTAAGGAACGAATCCACGAGCAGCCTAGCAATCGTTGAGATCAAGACGCCTGATACCACGCTGGTGGGCGGTGAATTCAGAGCTGGGCGATATAGGCCATCAGCGGACCTAAATGAAGCAGTCATCCAGATCGTGGATCAACGATATGAGCTCCTCGTCAACTACAAGGATCGTGCCAAAGAGGCAGGAACAGCTCATTCCGTGGACTGCGTTGTCGTCGCGGGGCGGAAGCCAACCGATGCTGAGCGCCTTGCGTCATTTGAGATATACAGAACCAGTCTCAAGGATGTCCGCATCTACACGTTCGACGAGGTGCTATTAAAGCTCCGCGCCCTGCGTGACTACCTCGCCCCGCCGCCCCCCAAGCCCACGCCCACGCCGTGGGGTCGTGAAGGCGACGATCTCTTCTAGTTGACGCGTGCCGGTGGGCGCGCTGCTGGGTTCCTTGTCCGCTGCCCACCCAACTCGGTTGTAGCTTGCGCTGCAACCAGCGGCGGCGGCACAAATCCCTCGTGCGACGGAGCGATAAACTATGGCGCCATCGCTGGGGTCCGGCCCGGATGACGTAACCATCCAGGTCGGCTCCAATCGCTTCGTCGGCTGGCAGAATGTGAGCATCAGCCGGTCGTGCAAGTCTATGCCGAACAACTGGTCGCTGACCGCGAGCGCCGAGTTCCTGCAAGGCGCGGCGCTGGCGGGAACGCGGCCGGGGCAGCCGTGCCTGATCTATATTGGGTCCGACCTCGTCATCACCGGGAAGATCGACCGCCGGTCCATTCCGATCGACGCGCGCAACCACCAGGTCACCCTTTCGGGCCGCGGCATCACCCGCAACCTGGTCGATTGCTCGGCCGATCTGCTGAACGATCCCGGCATCCGCGGCGGCCAGATCAACGGCGCGAACGCCCTCGATGTAGCGGCCAAGCTCTGCAAGGCGTACGGCATCACAGCCAGGTCGGCCGTCTCCGACCTTGGCATCGCGATCCCGTCGTTTCAGGTGCCGCTCGGCGAGACGCCCTACCAGATCATCGAGAGCGTCGCGCGCTACGCCGGCTACCTGGTCTACGAGGACGTGTTCGGCCAACCTCGTGCTGGACCGCATCGGCACCTCGCAGCACGCCTCCGGCTTTACCCTCCCGGGCAACGTCGAGGCGATCAACGGCGAGCGGTCCGTCGATGGCCGGTTCTCGACATACGTCGTGGTCTACTCGGGCGTCGACCAAACCGCCGACCTGGGCGGCCTCGCCAACCGCCGGGCCACCATCCTGGATGACACGCTGGGCGAATACCGGCTGCGTATCATCGTCTCGGAACAGATCGCGCCGACCCCGGCCGGGCAGCAGACGATCGACAACGACGCCATCGCCAAACAACGGGGAAATTGGGAAAAGGCCCGGCGCATCGGCCGGAGCCAGGGCGCCTCCATCACCTGCGATAGCTGGCGCGACAGCAGCGGCACGCTGTGGACGCCGAACTGGCTGGCGACGATCGACGCGCCAGCCGCCGACATTTCCAACGCGACGTGGATCATCGGCTCGCTGTCCTTTCGCAAGGACATGAGCGGCACGCACACCGACCTGATCCTGATGCCGCCCGATGCGTTCAGCCCCGAACCGAACCCGTTGAACCTGTTCGACGCGGAGCTGACGAACGCGCCGCAGACCTCGCAGGCGCCCGCGCCGCCATCCACCAACACGCCGCCTTAGTGGCCGGAGCCTGAATGTCCACATCTCTCGAAGCAACCGTCGCCATGCTGGCGCGCCAGGTTGTCATGCTGGAGCGGCAGGTGAGTGCGCTGATGCTGCGCCGTGGCGCACCGTTCGCGCTGGCCCGCACGACGCTGGCGGTGAACGACACCGGGCCGGTGCAGACTGTGCAGGCGCAGCTCGATGCGCTGTCCACGCGTGACAACATACCGCTGCTCTATGGGTTCGGCGTCACCGGCTCGCCGCCGATCGGCACCGACCTGCATCTGGCTTTCCTCGACGGCGATCGGGCGAAGTCCCTGGCGATCGCCGGCGGTCACCAGACCTATCGGCTGCGCAACCTCGGCGTGGGCGATTCCGCGCTCTACGATCTCCGGGGCGCCTATGTCTGGCTGACCGCCGGCGGTCCCTCGGTTGCCTGCGCGGGCAACCCCATGACGATTGCCGGCGATCTGCACGTCACCGGCGCGGTGATCGCGGGCTATGGCGGCGCCGACCAGGTCGGCTTGCAGACGCACAAGCATGGCGAGGGCACCGCTGCCGCGGGCACCGTCGCGCCAACGGCCAGCACCTGATGGGCGACATTCGCATCGTCTGGGATCCGACCACGGGGACGGGCGACCTCAACATGCTCGGCGCCGGGCTGGAGTTGGGGCACGAGCTGGAGACGGCTTCCCTCATCAGCATGTTCACCGATGCCCAGGTCGATCCCGGCGACATCGTGTTCGACAACGATCCGCACGGTTGCTGGATCGATACCTATGCGGCGCTGGAGGACCCGACCCTCGCCGTGATCCCGGACGATCGTATCGGCTCGAAAATCTACCAGGCTTTCGCCCGGCCGCGCACGCAAGACACGTTGAACTGGCTGCGCGACCAGATCATCCAATGCCACGCCTGGATGATTACCGATGGCGTGGCGTCGGCGGTGGACGCGCAACCGTTTTTCACCGGCCCGGGCGGCATCGGCGCGACCGTCACTATCACGGCGAACGGCGTGCCGAACCTCTACAGCTACGCCTGGTCGCAGGAATCCTGATCCGTGCCATTTCCAAGACCGACCCTCACTGCACTTCGCGCGCAGGCGATGCAGGACATCACCGCGTCCGATCTGCCGAACGCCGACGGGTTCCTGCGCAGGGCTGTGCTGCGGGTGCTCGCCTGGGTGCAGGCCGGCCTCGCCTATCTGCATTACGGCTACCTCGACTGGATCTCCCTTCAATCGACGCCGTTCACCTCGACCGGCGAATACCTGGAGGGGTGGGCGGCGATGGCGCCGACCCCGGTGTTGCGTGAGGCGCCGACCTTCGCCTCCGGCCCTGCTGCCTGGCCCGGCGTGGTCAACACCCCTTTGCCGGCCGGGACGGTTTGCAGCCGCGGCGATGGCGTCCAGTACGCCACGGCGGCGGACGCGACGGTTGGAGGCGGCGGATCGGTCGCGGTGACCGTGGTTGCGCTGGTGGCGGGCTCGAACGGCAACACCGACAGCGGCACGCCGCTGGAGCTGGGCGTGTCGATCGGCGGCATCAACGCGATGGGTGCCGCGACGGCCGCGATTACCGGGGGCGCTGACCTGGAGACGGACGGTCCGATGCGGACCCGCATGCAGGAGAGCTATGCAGCGCCGCCGCACGGCGGGAACCAGGCGGATTTCGTGACCTGGGCGTTGCAGGTGACCGGCGTCACCCGCGCATGGTGCGCGCCGTGGATCGCCGGGGCCGGCACCGTCACGGTGTTCTTTATGATGGACGTGGCGGAATCGGCCTATGGCGGCTTCCCGCAGGGGACGAATGGCGTCGCCGCGCTTGAAACTCGCGACACCGCTGCGACCGGCGATCAGCTCGCGGTGGCGAATTTCCTCTATGCGCTGCGCGCGGTGACGATGCTGGTCTATGCCATCGCGCCGCAGGCCTCGACGCAAGCGTTCACGCTCGCCGGCCTGTCCGGGATTTCGAGCGCGCAGCAGACGCAGGTGTCGGCCGCGCTGACCACCCTGTTCCTGCAAAAGGACAGCCCGCTCGCAACCACGTCGATCGAGCAGAGCGACTGCGCCGCGGCGATTACCGCAATCGGCGGGCTGCCATCGTTCGCGATCACCACGCCCTCGACGTGGCCGATCACGTCGGCGGCCGGCTACCTGTTCACCCTCGGAACGGTCACCTATTC
Source organism: uncultured Alphaproteobacteria bacterium (assembly GCA_963847615.1). GTDB lineage: Bacteria > Pseudomonadota > Alphaproteobacteria > Acetobacterales > Acetobacteraceae > Palsa-883. Next base: position 52,318 of record CAWKAN010000020.1, on the reverse strand, counting down.
CTGATGCCGACCCCTCCCGCATTTGGCGATGCCGACTATCAGCAGGCGATGCTGCGGCTTTTGCCAACGGGCCGCGTCTGGCGGCGCGATCCGGCGTCCACGCTGTCGGCGGTCATGCTGGCGCTGGCACCGACCTATACCCGCAGCACGGCAGCAGCGGCACAGGTCCTGATCGACGCCAGCCCGGCAACGACTGAGAACCTGCTGGTGGAGTGGGAGAACTCGCTCGGCCTGCCTGACCCGTGCACGGCGCCGAACCCGTCGATCGAGCAGCGCCAGGCCGCGGTCCGTGCGAAGTTCGGCGCGCGGGGAGCGTTGACCACGGCGTACTTCATCGCGCTGGCGGCGGCGCTTGGGTTCACGATTACCATTACCGAGTTCTTGCCGTTCGCCGTGGACATGCCTTGCGACGAACCGCTGCTCGAACCGGAGTGGGCATTCATCTGGCAGGTGAACGCGCCGCAAATCACAACGTTCTATTTCTCAGTCGAAGAGTCCAGCGTGGACGATCCGCTGGAAACTTATGACGCCGGCGAGCTGGTATGCCGCATCACGCAAGACGCGCCGGCCGGGACGTTGGTCCTTTTCGTTTTCTCCTGATCGGAACACTTCATGCAAAGAATCACTGACCCGACGGCGGTTGCCACGCTGCCGTCGCCTCCGGCGTTGACCGGAACGACCGGGTATTTCGGGCCTGCGGTGCCGGGCATCTCGCCGGCAACGCGCGTCCGCTACTGGTTCGTCACCATGCTCCAGGAAGAGCTGATGTCGATCCTGGCAGCGGCGAGCATCACCGCCGACACCACGGGCACCGTGTTCAATCAGGTTCTGCTTTCGATCAAGGCATTGATCGCGGCCGTTCCGCATGGGGTGCAGACGATCACCACGTCGGGAACGTTCACCGTGCCAACCGGCGTCACCGCCCTCGATGTCGAGGTGTGGGGCGGTGGTTCCGGCTCCTGGGCATCCGTGTCGGGTATTCCAGGCGGCGGCGGATCGGGCGGTGGTTACGCGCGAAAGCGCCTGTCTGGCCTAACGTCTGGTGCGTCGATCACGGTGACGATCGGGGCTGGCGGGACTGCGGGGACTACCGCTCCGGCCGCGCCTGGCGCCGGCGGCGCCACCAGCCTCGCGGGAGCCGGGTTTACCACCGTCAGTGCGACCGGCGGCGTCGTCAGCGTCTCAAGCACGACCAGCATTCCGGTGTTTGGAAATAAGGCCGGCGTCGGTTCCGGCGGAGACGTCAACCTGTATGGCGGCGACGGCGGCAATGGCGGCACGGGACAGGGCAACTCCGGGGTTGTCGGCGGCGTCTGGGGCGGCTTCGGTGGCAATGGGCCTCTGTCTGGCGGGTGCAACGACACGGCGAATGGCGTCGGAATAACGGGCTATTTTCCGGGCGGCGGCGCATGTGGCGCCGGCACCGGAGCAGTGGGCACGACGGCACAGAACGGCGCGGCCGGTGCGGCCGGCCTGTGCATCGTGAGGTGGTAGCATGTATGGCTCGCTTCGCGGCGTTCCGGTGAGTTGCGAGCCGATCTGGCTCCCGTCGAAACTGCCAACCGCCATCAAGGGTTATCGCTACGAGATCGACCCGCTCGATGCGCAGGTGCTGAGTTCGCTGTCGCTCGCCGCTGCGCCTTCGGGCACCGGCGAGCTGACGATCTCCGCTCTGGCGTTCGCTGCCGGGATTGTCACCTTCACGGCGGCGGCTGGGCAGCCGACCCGTTGCTACACGCTGCTACTGACCGCGACGCGGTCGGACGGCAAGGTGAGCGACTACATGTTCAAGGTGCGGGTGGACAGCGTGCTGGTCACGGATCAGCCGCAGGTGCCGCCCGCCGCAGGTTTCGGTTCGGTGGTCGTTTGGACCGGCTGATGCCAGTTGGACACCGTACACTAAAGGTGACGACTGGCGGCAGCGCGCAGGCTGCCTGTCATGGTTAGGACGGGTCCAAGCTATGCCCAGTCTGCGGCAAGCACCTCGGCTTGCCGCACAACGAGGTCAACGGCCATTTTCTGAAGGTCTGGAGGATAGCCGTATCGTGTCAGCAGCTTTCGCACCTCGATTCGCATCTTGGCTCGCACGCTCTCCTTCTGCGTCCAATCGATGGCGGTGGAGCTTCGGATCGTGCGCACCAGCATCTGAGCCAAAGCCCGCAATTTTTCATGTGCCATGAGCGACTTTGCCGAACCGTTCTCCGCCAGTGCGTCGTAGAAGGCTAACTCTTCTGTACTAAGTCCGAGTTCGGTACCTGCGTACGTCGGCAGCGCGGATGTCCTTCGCCAGGGCGATGAGTTCCTCGATCACCTGAAGGCTATCGACGGCCCGGTTGTGGTAGCGCCGCAGCGTCTCATCCAGGCGTTCGCTGAGTTTGCTGGCCTGAACGATGTTGGAGCGGGATCGGGCTTTGATCTCATCGGCCAGCAGGCGCCGTAACGTCTCGACCGCGAGATGCTTTTCCTTCGTCTGCCCCACCTCGGCCAAAAACTCGTCCGACAGGACCGCAAGGTCTGGTTGGTCGAGCCCCGCGGATTTGAACACGTCCAGAATGCCGTCGGCCATCACAGCGCGGGACAGGAGCTGACGAATATCTCGCTCGATGCTGTCTCGCCCTCGGCCCGTGCCGGTGGTGTATTTGACGAGGTTGGCTCTGATAGCAGCAACCAGCGCGATTTCGTCCCGCCGAGCGGTGACACGTTCGTCGCCGGCACTTAGCGCATAGGCCGTCTCAAGCTCGATCGCCGTCTTGACGAATTCGTCGCGGCGGCTGCTCGCCAGCACATGTTCGAGACACTGCTTCAGGTACTGTCAGCCGTTTTGCCGGGTCGCCGGCGAAGAAATCGCGCCAAGGAGCGCCTTCCAGAAGCGCCTGGGCACTCTCCAGGCGCATGAGGGTTTGACGGACTACTTCGTTTGGGTCCAGCCGGACCTGATCACGATCTCGACCCGTATACTCAGCGAGCGCGGCCCGGAGTTCCGCTCCGATGCCGAGGTAATCGACGACGAGACCGCCGGGCTTATCACCCCAGATCCGATTCACTCGCGCGATCGCCTGCATCAGGCTGTGCCCGCGCATAGGCTTGTCAATGTACAGCGTATGAAGGGAGGGGGCGTCAAACCCCGTCAGCCACATGTCGCGCACGATAACCAGATCAAAGCCGGAGTTCTGGATTCTTGAAACGCTCCGCCAGTTCTTCCAGTCGTTTCTTGTTACGGAGGTGAGGCTGCAACGGCGCCGGATCGGCGTTGCCGTTGCCGGTGATGACGACCTTAAGCATGCCCGATGCGTCGCTACGTGGATCGTCGGAAACCCAATCAGGTCGAAGCTCGGCGATTTGATCGTAAAGATCGACGGCTACGCGGCGGCTAATCGCTACGATCATACCCTTCCCGCCGGCCATCGCTTCACGCCGACGCTCAAAGTGCTCTACAATATCAGCGGCGACTTGGGCGGTTCGGTCGGGAGACCCCACCACTTCCTCGAACCGGGTCAGTTTGCCCTTGTTGCGTTCGACAGCGGCCTCATCGCCCTCCGTCAGTTCCTCCGCGAGCGCATCCAGCTCCGCCCGCTCCTCGTCCGAAAGGTCGAGCCGGAGCTTTGCCAACCGGGCTGTATAATGGATCGGCACGGTTGCATGGTCGGCCACGGCCTGGGTCATGTCATAGGTATCGATCACATCGCCGAAGACTGCGCGTGTGTCGCGATCCTTGATCTCGATCGGTGTGCCGGTGAAGCCAACGAAGGTGGCGTTTGGTAGAGCTTGACGTCGGTATTCAGCGAAGCCGACCTGCTTACGCACACCGTCCTCAGTGACGATGAAGCGCGTCTTGAAACCGTATTGAGTCCGATGCGCCTCGTCCGCAATGACGACGACGTTGCTCCGGGCTGTCAGGAGTGGGTGTTCACCCTCCTCGCCCCGGAAAAGTTGAATCGTGGTGAAGACAAGTCCACCGATATCTACCGTCAGAAGCTGTCGCATCTCGGTTGCGTTGTCCGCCTGAAATCGGTCGTCCTCGCAGCGCCGACCCGTGCGCGCTGAAGGTACCGAAAAGCTGGTTGTCGAGATCGTTCCGGTCTGTGATAAGAACGATCGTTGGGTTCTTGAGCTCCTTCGCTAGTTGGAGTTGGCGCACGAAGAAGAGCATGGTGAGTGACTTGCCAGACCCTTGCGTGTGCCAGATCACACCACCCTTATGCTGGCCGCCGACGCCTGCGGCTTCAATCGTGGATGCCAGCGCCTTCCGCACTGCGTGGAATTGATGGTAGCCAGCAAGCTTCTTCGACTTGACCACTCCATCGATCACCTCGAAAGCTATGTAGTCCACGATCAGGTCCAGGAACCGTTCCGGCGCGAATACGCCACGAATCATCACCTCCAGTTCCGAACGTCCTGTGTCATCCAGGCCCGAGCCGTCGATCGTGCGCCACGGCGCGAAGCGATCGAGCCCGGCCGTCATCGAACCGATGCGCGCCTGCAGGCCATCGCTGATGATCAGCACCTGATTGAAGCGCATCAGTTCCGGCACCTTGGCGCGGTAGTTCTGGAGCTGAGTGTGGGCCCTTTCCAATGTTGCCTGTGTGTCCGTTGGGCTTTTCAACTCCAACAGGGCGAGTGGTAGGCCATTGACGAACACGACCACGTCGGCGCGGATCGCGTCGCGCTCTCCCTGGACGATGAATTGGTTAGCGACGAGCAGCCGGTTGGCAGTCGGGTTGCCGCGATCCAGCAAGCGGAGGCCGACCGTTCGGGTTTGACCATCGCGATGCATCTCAACGGGCACACCAGAAGCAAGCAGAGGATGGAACACGCGGTTGTTCTCAATGATGTCCTGGCTGGGCGTCGCCATTACGGTGCGGACCGCCGCGTCGATCATCGCAGGTGTGGCATCGGGATTCAGTGCGGCCAACGCACTTCGCAACTCAGGCTCAAGCACGGCCTGCTTATAGGTGGCGCGCGCGCCAATCGGCCCATCCGGGGCGAGATGTTCCCCCGGCACTGTGCGCCAACCGATCAGCTCGAACCAGGACAGCGCGGCGAGTTCAACGGCCTCTTCCCGTAAAGCCGAAGCACTTGGCATGGCTGCGGTGGGGAAAAGGTCAGTCACGGCAACCCACTGCCTTTCGAACGAAAAACGAAATCCAGGCGAACTTTCTCCAGGGCATCGAAGATCGCTTCCGTGACTATGCGCAGACGGGCGAAGTCAACCCAGATCTCCGGTTCGCGATCGGGTTCAGTTGCGTCGTGGTAACGGAATGAAGTTGACCTCGAGTTCGACGCGGTCGAACTCCCGGATTCGATCACACAACCAGTCGAGATGTTCTGATCTGTATCGGCCCTGCAGGCGCCTATGCAGTTCTTCGGCTAGAGACTTGAGGGGATGGACTCAACGTACCCCCTCAGGCTGCAACATCTTGAGGTGCAGTTCGAGGGCGTGCCGGAAACAGAACAAGATGGGGTCAATGCTCTCCCAGGACTCGTTGTTGGCGTACGCTGCATCCAGAAGCCGGAATGTAGCAGTACGGTAAGCACGGGCCATGTCGTAGATGTCACGGCCCGTGGAGCCGTTCCAGTTGATGAGCAGAGCGCCTGTGCGCGCGTCCATATCGTCCGGCGGCTCTTCAAAGATTGACCACGTCAGACTAAGGGGCGGTGTCGTCATGCTGCCGCCCCCTCGTTGTCGGCGACCGCCTGTTCCGCTGCCCACTCCGTGTGTGCGCTTTCATATTGGATCGGATCGAGCGAATAGAGAATCCTGCTGGGCAGGAATGTAGCCCCGGCGATCTCCACGTCACCATATTCATCATCCAGCGAGGTGTTGAACGCCTCGAAGTCCTCATACCGACCGGACTCGAGTTCATGCCCCTGTGCAGAAGCTCGGGTCCAGGCGACATCGAATAGGAAGCTGATAAGAGTATCGCACAGGCCGCCAAGCATTAAGGCGTGCTGACGCTGAAGGGTGCTCCAATCGAGCGAACCGCCATGACGCATGCCCGGAATGTTGCTTAGTTCCGCCAGCGCGCCGATCGTTCCGTTGATGCTGCCGACCAGCTTCTTGATAGCTTTATCGATCCTCTCTGCCTCGGGGTGGCCATCAAGAGCGAAGTCGAGCGCCCTGAAGACCCGGGCGTTACGGGTTTGGAATTCCTCACTTTCGACGAAAGCGATCCCAAGCTGAGGTCCAATTGTCAAATGCGTGGCTTCGAACAGAGCGCGTACCCGTTCCAAGCAACGATCCGGCTCGCCTGTGATCGTCGCCTCCAATGCCTCGACATGGCGGCGGAGCGATGCGGCCCGATCCGGGTGTGATTCCATCACGGCTCGAAGCATCTGGAGTTGGTAGGGCATAATCAGGCTGCCGCTATCCGCTTCTCGGCGTCGGCTATCCGCAATTCGCCAGAGATCAGCTTAACAAGCAGCGTATCGCGAAAACCGGCCAGAGTTCGAGCCTCCTTGGCCGCATTGACGAGTTGATCGACAAAGCCATCGGTGATCGAGTCGAACGCACCAAGCACACACTGCGGTGGCGAGAGCACCGGAAGCTGGCGGAGCACTGCCTTGCTGATCTCCGGAAAGGTCGAACCGCCTGCGTTGCCGACGATTACGTCAATATTGGCATGACACCATGCCCACGCATAAACAGGGCTTGCCCTTTTGCCAACGATGCCCGCGAATCCCTGGTTAATTGCTGTCGGCTGAGTGATAAAGGCCATGTATCCGATGGGGGCCCGCGTGGAGAGCAGCAGTGATCCGGGCGGCAAAAGCTCTGAGCTTGTTTGCCTCAGTCCTGCATCGGTCAGGCGCCGGTTCGTCTGCAGGAGCACCGGACTGACCAAATTGGAAAGGTCCTTCGGTGTCGCCCACTGATGAGGTCCATCCCAGAAGGCGGGATTCTCGGTTCTGGGGGTGTTCCCGCCGTAGATTTCGTACAGATCGGAGAATGGCTGCATGCTCCACCCCTCCGGCAGGCCAGCATAATTGAACGCGTCAGGGAACAGGGCGGCGACGTCGTCAGGAAGGCCGGTGGGGCGCCCTTCTGCCTTGGCGCGGACCGGATCGAAATCGACGAACCAGCTTCTGAACAGCGCCTGCGCCATCGCTTCCAACGTCTCCGCTACGCGACAGTTTAGATCGACCTTGTCGTCAAACGCATTCAACAGCTCGCAAATATATGCTCGCGCTTTGGTCAACGGCGGAACGGCAAACGCGAGAAAGTCCAATGAACTCAGTCCAAGGTTTGTGGTGCCCGTTGCCCGCTCCTTACAGTATTCTCGATATTCTGGAGTGCGCAGAAGCCAGTAGAGATAGTCGGCAGATGGAGCGCCTAGCTTGAATGTGAGTTTTACGGTGTCTTGGGTCAAACGTCCTAACGGAATGTGACGCGGGACTCTCGCCACAGAGCCAAGCAAACGACCGGCCTGGGTTACATCCTTTAACGAGACATAAACATCGCCAGGACGAAGCAGAAGATTATCTGGGGTTGGTCCGCCGTAGGTTTTTAGGTTGTCACCACGGAATCCACCTTCTGGACCGATGCTGGCCAATCCAAGGAGGAACGGCCCCGGTTCGCCGAGCCTAGCCCATCTTATTCACCGAACCAGCCGGCCGCTATACCATTACGTATCGACAACTATAACGTGCATGCCTCGCCTTCGGCACGCTTGACCGTGTTTTAGATCGTCTCTGCAAGGTGTTGGAGGTTGATCGGACAGGGTTCGACCGGGACACTCGTCCCACCGCTTACGTTGGACGCAGGATCAGCGCACCAACCAACCCACGAAACAGGGCAGCGTCGGGGCAGTTGGCAGCGAATGCCAGCTTGATGCGAGTCGCAGTCTCCTTGATCCGCACTGCAATCTTCAGCAACCGCAGCCGGATGGTGGAGAATTCGCCGCGGGCCAACGGCTGCATGCAAGGGATGGCATCGCGCACGGTCAGCGTCAGCCAGTATGCGGCGGTGTGCAGGATCAGCCGCATCTGATTGGCCAGCGGCGAACGGCAACTCGTCCGGTCCGAGGCCAGCTGGCTCTTGTGCCGCTTGATCAGGTTCTCTGCCTGCCCACGTGCGCAGTAGAGACTGTCGTAGAGCCACTCGGCGGTGCCGTAGGTGATGTTGGTAACGATATAGCGGATATCGAGACCTTTTCGCGTCGCCTCGATCCGTGCCACGACGCGGCGGGGATGCGACCAGGATTTGGCGCCATAGAGGGTTTCGGTGTAGTCGCGCACCACATCGAGGTTGGCGATCGCGCGCCGGACGCACACATCATCGGACTTGATGAAGACCTGAGCGGCAAGGATCGTGTTGGTGGACAGACCGAAGATATAGCGGACACGGTTCTGCTCGCACCAGTCCATCGCCTCACGTCGGCCGTAATGGCTGTCGCCGCGGATAGTGATGCGTGTGTGTGGCCAGTGCAGCCGGATGCGTCGCACCAGACGACGTAGATGGGCTCTCACCTCCTTGCCATCCGGCGTCTTCCCTGGGCGCAGGATCGTCAGCACGCAATGGCCGGTGCCTGCATCGTAGACATGGATCGGCAGGAAGCAGCGTTCGTCATAGTGCGCATTGAACAGCGACAACTGCTGATGGCCGTGCACCGTGTCTGCGGTATCGTCGATATCGAGGGTGATCGCCTTCGGCGCGCGCCGGTGGCTCTTGCACCACAGGTCCACCATGCCCCCCGTCAGCCGGAACAAGGTGCGCAGGTCTGGCGCGTTCTCCCAGCGTGACATCGTGGGTTGCGAGGCCAGATCGTCGCCGCTTTCTGGCAGCCGCCCGCAGGCGAGTTTGAAAGCGGGGTCCTTGCGCAGATCATCCAGATCATTGGCGTCCGGGTAGCCGCAGGCGATGGCGAACACGCGAGCACGCAGAATGTCTGCCATCGAATGGGTGATCAGGTTGCGGTCGCGATGGTCGGGGATGATCGCAGCCAGTGTGTCGATCAGGCCAAGTCGCTTGTCGGCACCGGCCAAAAGCAAAACGCCACCGTCCGAACTGATCAGCCCGCCGTCGAACGCGGCCGTGACCTTCTTCTGCAAGATGCTTGGCAAGGAGAATGGTAGAAGCGTATCGTCGTCGGTGGCGGGCATGGCAGATTCTGTCCAGTCATGGAGAGTGGCGTCGATAACCAATCTCTATGCGATTCCAGACGTTTGTACCATGCCCGTCAGCGAATCCCTGCCATGCGGTGAATAAGATGGGCTAGAGCTCTTGTAAGTTGTGCCGCGAATCAATGAGACACAGTTACCGAGTGTCAGATCGCCCTCACCAGCCATGTCCGACTCCGGCCAATGCCCGGCCGATGCGCTCGTCGAGTTCAGCACCCTCGACCATCTGCTCGCGTAGCGTCGCAGCGAGCTGTGCCACCCGGTTCTCGAAGGGCTCGTCGTCCGTCTCGGCAGCCTCCGTCCCGACATAGCGGCCTGGTGTCAGCACATAGCCCTGTGCCGCAATCTCGTTGGTGGTTGCCGCTTTCGCAAATCCGGGCTTATCCGCGTAGCGATCACCCTTCTCCCGCCATGCGTGATAGGCGTCGGCCACCATGGTGATGTCAGCGCCGGTCAGCACCTTGAGCGTACGGTTTTCCATCGTCCCGAGCCGACGCGCGTCGATGAACAGCGTCTCTCGCCGCCGGTCGCGCAACTTCAGGTCACGCACGAGGCCGTTGGACTTGTCCCGCGCCAGGAACCATAGACAGACGGGAATCTGCGTGGTGAAAAAAAGCTGGCCCGGCAGGCTGACGATGCAGTTGACGAGGTCGGCTTCGACGATGTTCTTTCTGATCTCGCCTTCGCCTGACTGCTGGCTGGAGAGCGAACCATTGGCTAACACGAACCCCGTGACGCCGTGCGGGGCGAGGTGATGGATGAAGTGTTGTACCCACGCAAAGTTGGCGTTGCTGGCCGGCGGGACGCCGTATTGCCAACGGTGGCCCGTTCGCAGCCTGTCGCCGCCCCAGTCGCTGTCGTTGAACGGCGGATTGGCCAGCACGAAGTCAGCCATTAGTCCTGGGTGCAGGTCCTCGTGGAAGCTGTCGGCCCATTTGGGGCCGAGGTTCGCCTCGATGCCGCGGATAGCGAGATTCATTTTGGCGAGACGCCAAGTGGTCGGGTTCGAACTCCTGGCCGAAGATCGACACGTCGTTGCGCCTACCATTGTGTGCCTCGACGAACCGTTCCGACTGCACAAACATTCCGCCTGAACCGCAGCAGGGGTCGTAGACCCGGCCTTTGAAGGGCTGGATCATCTCGACCAACAGGCGCACGACGCATCCGGCCGTGTAGAATTGCCCGCCGCGCTTGCCCTCGGCGATGGCGAACTGGCCGAGAAAATATTCGTAAACGCGCCCCAGCATATCCTGGCCGTGATGCTCGTCCTGGAACGTCAGGTCGGAGAAGAGCTTGATGACCTCGCCGAGCCTGGTCTGGTCCAGTTCCGGCCGGGCGTAGTTCTTGGTCAGCACACCCTTGAGGCTCGGGTTCTCGGTCTCCAAATCGATCATGGCCTGGTCGATCAGCGCGCCGATGGTCGGATCGGTACCGGTGGCGTTCGCCTTCAGGAAGTCCCATCGTGCCCTCTCGGGCACCCAGAAAACGTTGTCGCCGACGTAGAGGTCCCGTTCATCGACCAGTCCCGCCTCCTCCGGATCGGCGAGCGCTTGCGCCCGCCGCTCCTCAAATCGGTCCGAGATGTATTTGAGGAAGATCAGCCCGAGCGCGACGTGCTTGTACTCGGAGGCATCCATGTTGCCACGCAGCTTGTCGGCGGTGGCCCAGAGGGTGGCCTCGAAGGCTGAGGCAGGCTTCGCCGCTGGCTCGGCTGAATTCTTCGCCCCTGGCTTCCGACCTCTTGCCACGATTCCCTCCCCCTAGCTGAATGCCACCTTACCGGAGGCCGAGAATCGTTCAATCGGCCGTTCCCGAGCCGGCGAACGCAACGCGGACGTGGCAAAGGAACCAGCTCCACATACAGAGGGCGGTACATTGATGAGTTGGGCAGGCTGATGTGTCACGGTGGCGCACCCCAAGGGTCGACGATCTCAACCCCGCACCCCTCGAAATCCGGCACGTTCCGCGTGGCGAGCGCCGCACCGCGCGACCGCGCGATTGCGGCAATCTGCGCGTCCGCCTGTGAAATCGGTCGGCCAGCCCGGCGGCGCCCGGCGGCCAGCTCGGCGAACGCCTCGGCTGCTTCGGAGTCGAAGGGCAGGATGCGCCCGCGAAAGTACGTCTCGAACGCAGTGCGGGCGGCCAGTGCCAGCCCCTCCCGCCGCTTTCCTTCCGGCACCAGGGCCACGCCATAGAGGATTTCCGCCTGGGTCACGGCCGACAGGAACACGGTCGCCCCCGGGATGGCATCGATCCAGGCCATTACGGCCGGCTCGGGGGCCGATTTCATCAGCTCGGAGACGACATTGGTGTCGAGGACGATCATTCGTCGAACGTCGGCGGCTCACGCATCGGTTCGCGCGGCGCCTTCGGCAGTTCGAAGCCACCGAAGGGCTTGAACAGGGCGTTGATCGCCGTGCCCAGGTTCTTCGGCCCCGGCGACTCCTGGTTGAGCGAGGTGCGCAGGATGTCTCGCGCCTCGTCCTCCATCGAGCGGCCGTGGACAGCCGCCTGGATGCGGAGGCGGTGTTTCAGGGAATCGTCCAGGTTGCGGATGGTGATGCTCGCCATGGAATCGCCTCTGTCAGCATTGATGCGATTATAAGCGATGATTGCGCGGCAATCCAGAGTGCCGTCCCGGACGAAGGTGGCACCATCAGGACACGCAACAAAATCCGTTCAACTACCCACCATGACGGAACCCACAAGGGCTTGAAGGCGGCTCGACCTCTGCGCCTGCCAGCGCTCTTCGGCCCATAACCACAACGTGCCGTCACGGACGACAACCCGCGCTGTGCCCGATGCGCGTGGATCAATATGCGAGAGAAGGTTCGCCGGCACGGCAAGCCGACCAGTCGCTTCCAGGCCTATGCGCATGTAGCGATCCATGGCCGCAAGCGCGATCTCGCTTCGGCTATTCCCGGTAGCCAGCTCCAGTCGTTCCTCGACCTGCCTAACCACCCGCTGGCCGGTTTCCGACCAAGGTTCGAAGTCGGGCGAAGCGCCCAGGCTCCAGCGTTGCAAGTAACCCCTCAGCCACCGCGCCGGAAAGCCAAGGTAGTCGGCGTCGTGCAGCAACGGGGATGATAAATCGTCCCTTGGACCCAAACTCCACCGCCTCGGTCCAAATGCCTGGCGCTAGCTCCGCGAAAGGGTTCCAGCTCGGAGGTCTACCCTGCGTCATGGGACGAAATGGGAAAAAACCTTACACGTTACACACAGGCTTATCCCAGCGATTATCCACTGGCACAAGCGGTAAATTCGATGCTAGGAGGTTGCCACCGATCCTCCGACGTAGGAATGTCTGGGTCAATCTGGGGGAAAAGGCATGGAAGTCCTTACGCTGGTCCAGCCCCAGCCGCCGAGGCCGCTGGTACGGCTGGTCGGGCAAGGCGATGACTATGTTTGCTGGTCAAGGATGCAGGCAGAGGCCGGTCAGCAACTTCACGCCATCATCGAACGCAAGGAACGCGAGCGTCAGGCGGGGAACGGGCTATTCCTGTGGGGCGTCGGTAACGCTCCTGCTGCCCAGATCCGCGTTCTTGCGCGCCTGGGCATACCCGTTCCTGTGATCTTTTCCGTAATGAAGGTAAAGGCAAGGGCGATTAACTCGGCGCCTACGCGGACGCTCGCCTGGAGACGGTATATCGACGCAAATGGTGCTGAGCGCCCGCTTCCGCCCGGCGCTCTCGTGACCAGCAGAGGTCACAGCGCGCGGGGCGCTGAGAAGGAGCGCCATTATGCGCTGATGTGCCGCTCCGAGGCACCACTCCGCTTGGTGCGTGGCGTGCCCTTCGACCCCGCTGCATACCGCAACGCAAGCGGTACGGGCGCTCGTGTCGGCGCATCCCAGGTGACTGCCCTGCTACGCCGGGTCGAAGAGCCAAACGACAACGCGGCGTACGAAACAAACATGGTGGCGCAACTGGTGGGAAGCTACTGGGTGCGGCTGACCGACCCTGTCCAACTCGATGCAGCCACCGTCAAGGCCGTCGCGGACTTCTACGGCGATCAGCAACGCTGGGTTCGCCTCATGAGAGAGGTTTGGTCTAGCGCGGTTCCTGCCTGCTCAGTTGCAGAGACGCAAGTCCTCCTGATATGAGTTAAGGACTTCGCGCAGGACTCCGGTCGTGCTATATAATGCCGCGATTCGTGGGCGAGAGGCTGCGCACAGGGAGTGGACCCGGACTCTGACAGGCTGGTACGCGAGCTCAGGGATGCCGGGCTCAGTGAGCAGGTCGTCAAAGCTGCATGGCCGTCGTGGTGGAGCGACAACCTCGCCGCGAGCCCTTCAGGGCGCGCTGAATTGCGATTTGCCCTTGCGCGCAAGCTCGGACTCTCCCCACGCAGGCTACTCGGCGAGCGAGTCGAGTTCATTTGGAATGACGAAGCGCGATTTAAGCACCTTTCGACGGAGGACGCTACACAACGCGCCATCCTCGCTTCGTTCGGTGTAACAGTTGGTCGGCTCTTAATCCACGCGACGTCTCCGGATGGGGCATTTCAAAACCTCGATGCGCTCCAAATTAGAAATGCTATACTTGCTAGCCGACAATATGTTGATCTGCATGGGCTTTTGGCGGTCTGCTGGGGCATCGGTATCCCCGTCATCCATCTCCGGATCTTGCCACTCAGGGCCAAGTCCATGCATGCCATGGTGGTTGAGGTCGGCGGCCGGTACCACAATCCTGTTAGCGCGTGGTGCGAGCTACCCCGCGCCGGTGGCGTTTACGCTCGCCCATGAACTTGGCCACGCCATGCTCGGACATCTAGCGGGTGCACCGGCACTGGTGGACCTCGAAGATCCAGCGACGTCGAGCGGTTCGGACGAACAGGAAACTGAAGCTGACCGGTTCGCGCTGACCTTGCTGACCGGAAGGGCCGATCCGGAAATCACGACGAGCGTTCCCCACTTTAATGCGCCAACACTCGCAAATGCAGTGCTGAATGCTGGACGCGAGCACCGGATCGAGCCAGGGACGCTCGCGCTCTGCTTGGCCTACCGGCGAGGGGCATGGCCGGTGGCCATGGCATCGCTTAAGTTTATTTACGGCCGCGGTTCCCCTGTGTGGCGTGATATCAATGCGTACGCCGGGTCTCAGCTCGATTGGGACGAGATAGGCGACGAAAGCGCGGATTACATTCGTAACGTGATGGGCGCGCATGGCTGAAGGCGTTCTTCTCGACAACGACGTTGTGCTAAAGGTCTGCGCCTACCGCTGCCATCACGAGATGGTTGTGCTTACTACGAACGGCGGATTGCCACCAGCCATGCTGGCGATCGGGCGCTTCACGCTGCGCTCCCGTTTCAAGCGCACCAGCATCCTGGCGGATGCGGCAGCGTCGGCTCTTGCTTTCGAGGAGCTTCTCGCGACAATTCGCCTAGTGGATCCAACCGAGCGGGAGATAGAGCTTGCCGCGGAGATCGAGGAACGCGCTACCGCCCTTTCACTGGAATTCGACACCGGCGAGAGCCAACTCCTCGCAGTCCTATTGGTACGTGAGGGAAAGCTGCTTGTCACTGGCGATAAGCGCGCAATCCAAGCACTGCACGGCATCGGGATGGTCACTGCCGAGGGCAGGATCGCGTGCCTTGAGCAACTAATCGCTAGCCTACTCGCCGACTGTGATTTCAAAATTGTTCACAACCGCGTCTGTTCAGAGCCGGCAGCAGACAAAGCCTTGACCGCATGTTTCGCCTGTTCGGCATCGTCGGTGGAAGTCGAAGATGTACTCGCCGGCCTGCGCAGCTACTCCAGTTATTTACGCAACGCAACTGGCGGGTTGCTCCTGAGCAGCGACGATCTGTCAGCGATAGTGGCGTAGGAATACTGCATAGGGCTCCAGAAGTTCGGCCACCAGATTAATTGGGCGCTCGCTCCGCACACCTTCCTCGTTCTGCCGCTCGGGCTTGTCCACCACCTCGAGACAAGCCTTATCGACGCGGCCGTCTACGTACCGACTACCAAGCTTGCCGGTGCTAGGGCCGACGGCTACCCGCGTCCATTCGAGCGGCAGAGCTAAATGTGCTGTCCGTAGGTCTCTTATGACGAGTGCGTAACGGGAACCCCAGACCTCGATCTCGCTGGGGATTCGGGACCAGCTCACCCCATCTGACGAGAATTCAGCCGCACAGAGTCGCTCCCCAAAGTGTTGGGAATTCATTTCCTCCATGCACAGATGAATTGGCTCGCCGCGCTCTGCGAAGCTGCGCGCGAACGGCTGAACCATTGAGGTCGGGTGGCAGGTGTTCCCGCCATAGCCCCACAACGTATGGCCGGCCTTCTCGATTTCCCTCGACTTCCGCGCAATGATATCAGCCAGATTCTCCTGGGCGTGCTTACCCACCTTCATGAAGAGCACGCCAGCGCCTGGGTGGATGATTTGATTCACGCTTTTGTCTCCAGCAGTTCCAGCAAATACTCCTCTTCTGAGGCTTTTCCGTAGTCCGGGCGCTTGCGTTCACGCACGTACTTAACGCGTGGCGCCTGTGATCGACCATAGAAATTCCGCAACATCGCTGGGTCCGAGATGGGCTCGCTCGGCGTCGCCTTGGAGGTATTTCCGGGTAATGCGCTGACGAACAGATTACATGATTTCAGCTCCGGAGCGTCATCCAGGTGATATCCATGTAGCTTACGCTGCATCTTGGAAACGTAAAATCCACGCTCGGCCACATAGGCTTGCACGCTTGCCAACACTTGCTTCGGCCAGGGTAGTTCATCATCATCGGCAATTACGATCATGCCGTGACCATCAAATCCAATTGCTTCAATCCCTCTCTGAACAAATACCTTAACGCTGGCGCCTTCATTTGATGCACCCCATGGTGGATTGGTATAAAAGCAATCGAATTTGGAGCGATCGGGAAAGGTGTCAAGGCAATTATATAGCTCGGCATCGAGATGTTCGAGCCGCTCCCGGTCCGCGAATCGCTTGACGGCCTGTACCATCCGCTCGTCGAAGTCGAATACCGTGATCTTGCTGGGACCAAAATCAAGCACCTTGCGCGCTTGCAGATACGCCACACAAACACTCACAGCATCCCCATCACCGATGAATGCAAGCCGCTTCTCGTTCGCCCAGTCGGCCACGATTTCGCTTTGCATGACCATGTCGCCGGTCTTCATGTAGATCTGGTCGAACTCGCGGAGCGGCCTGGGTCTGTTCTGTACCACATCCGATACCGCGTTCACCGCCTGCCGGAGATCGACCTGCTTCATCTGTTCCCTCTGCCCCGCCGTCAGCCTGAACGTATCGCAGTTGGTTCCAACCCGTCGGGTCCTCGGGCGAGTCTACCACGAAGCCTGGTCACGAGCTCCGCCTGGTCAACATTGGTGTCGAACATGTACACCGGACAACCGGCCGCCACGCCGTAGATCATAGCCAATGACGCCTGAGCCATGGTGTGCATCCGTGCTTCTTCGAGCGTGATCTCGGGTCGTCCGGCTGGATCGCGCCGAATTCGCGCTACCGTAACTTCCGGCGGGGCGTAGAATAACCAGATTTCGGTGGGCCGTAGCGATTTGATGCGCTCCAACGAGAAGGCAGTAACGCGGAAACCATACTGCTCCTTAGTGACTGGATGGCTGTCGATCAGCAGGTGCTGCGTCTCGCGTCGCTCCTCGACCCATGCCCGTAACAGGTCGTCAAGTGCGTTGATGTCCGCCGGCGTAACCGCGCCGGCCGAGCGCGCTCTGAGTTCGCGCTGATCGGCGATATTGTTCCCGTGAGCCTTCAGGAATTCGGTGAGCTTGGCCCCATACTCCCACAATGCAACCTGGGGTAGCATAGCGAGCAAACGGGCCGTGGTCGAACTCTTCCCCGACGCTGGCGCTCCGGTCACGTAGACAACCTTGTAATCCAATGCGCCCTCCGCGCGGACGGCACCCATTATAATTGTGCCGGCTCGCACAACTCACGTCAAGGTCAGCGGAACTAGCCAGTCCAACACGATCGGCGACACGGCGCACGGACCGCGCCCTGTCAGTGTCGCCGCTCGAACAGAGTTTCTGGGTCAACCTCCTGTGCCACGTCCGGGCGCCAGCAGGCGCACTGTTGGGGGTAGACGTGGGGGTAGAAAGAGGTAACCCCTCAGATATCCGCGTATTTACAGTATGTTATGCCACATTACTGGCGGATGGGGTGGGATTCGAACCCACGAACCCTTGCGGGTTGGCGGTTTTCAAGACCGCTGCCTTAAACCGCTCGGCCACCCATCCCCCGACCGCCCGCAGCTACACCGCGATGAGGGCGAACGCCAATCGCCGATCCATGCCGCACAAGCGCATCGCCGGCAATTCCAAATTTGCCCCCGCCGCTGGCCGACCCCGCGGCCCGGAGCTAGGATCGCCCGATCAGACGTGGGAGGGCCAAATGGGTGTGAAGATAGCGATCATGGGCACGGGAGCGGTCGGCGGCTATGCCGGGGCGCACATGGCGCACGCCGGCGAGGATGTCACCTTCCTCGACCCCTGGCCCGAGCATGTCGAGCGCATGCGCGCGCACGGGCTGAAAATCAGCCACATCCGCGACGTGCCGGAATTCACCACCAAGGTGCGCGCGTTGCACCTGACCGACGCGCAGCAGCTGGCGAAGGAAGCGCCGATCGACATCGCCTTCGTCTGCATGAAGTCGTACGACACGGAATGGGCGACCACGCTGATCGCGCAATACCTCTCGCCCAACGGCTTCGTGGTTTCGTTGCAGAACTGCATGAACGAGGAGACCATCGCCGGCGTGGTCGGCTGGGGCCGCACCGTCGGCTGCATCGCCAGCTCCATCACCGTCGATCTGTGCGAGCCCGGCCACGTGCGCCGCGCCGCCGGCAAGAGCGGGACGAAGCACACGGTGTTCCGCACCGGCGAGGTGCATGGCCGCACCACCGAGCGGGTGCGCGAGGTGTGCCGGCTGGTCTCGCTCGCCAATTCCGCGATGGTGACAGAGAACCTGTGGGGCGAGCGCTGGTCCAAGCTGGTGACCAACGTGATGGGCAACGGGTTGTCGGCCTGCACCGGCCTGATCTCCAAGGACATGATGCGCGACGACACGATCCGCCACTTCTCCGCCCGCCTCGGCAGCGAGGCGATCCGCGTCGGCCAGGCGCTCGGCTACGCGCTGGAGGCGATCTACCATCTCGATCCCGAGCTGATCGCGCGCGCCGGCGAGGGTGACCCGGCGGCCAGCCGCACCTTCGACGAACACCGGCTGGCGGAGGCGCAGAAGGGCGGCGGCGAACACCGGCCCTCGATGGGGCAGGACATGATGAAGGGACGGCGCACCGAAATCCAGTTCCTCAACGGCATGGTGGCGCACAAGGGCGAGGAGATCGGCCTGCCGACGCCGGCGAACAAGGTGCTGACCGAAATCGTCACCCGGGTCGAGCGGGGCGAGCTAAAGCCCGACCCGAACCACATCCGCGAGCTGCGGCTGAACTGAGCAGCGGCGCGTTGCACCTTTCCCGTTCGCCGCGGGACGGGTGCAGCGCGCCGGCTGGACGCCGAGACCCCGCGCCTCCGTGCGCCCGCACCGGCTGTCCGATCCGCGCCCGGCGATCCCGACAGAGCGACATCCCGCCTGGTCGGGGGCCTAGGCGGGGGCGGATCCGTCGGGATCGTGCTCGGCGTCGCGGATGCGGATGTTGTATTTCTTCATCAACGCCTGGAAATTGGCGCGCTGCATGCCGGTCTCCTCGGCGCTTCTGGTCGCGTTCCAGGCGTTGCGCTTGAGCGCGTCGAGAACGAACAGCTTCTCGATATTTTCAACCGACTTCTCGCGCGCGAGCTTCTTGATCTGCTTGAGTTCCTCGCTGGTTTTCGGAATGTCGAGCGCGACCCCCGGCGCGCCCTCTTCGAGGTTGACCAGGTGCGCCCGGCGAATCACGCTGTCGGCCGCCAGGATCACCGCGCGCTGCACGGTGTTTTCCAGCTCCCGCACATTGCCCGGCCAATCGTGGTTCATCAGCGCGGCCATCGCGTCCTCGGAAAACTCCGTCACCTTCTTGCCCAGTTCCGCGCTGAACACACCGAGGAAGTGGAAGGCCAGGGCGGGAATGTCGTCGCGACGTTCGCGCAGCGGCGGCACGCGGATCGGAAAGATGTTGATGCGATAGAACAGGTCCTCGCGAAACCGCCCGTCGGCGACCATCGCCTTGAGGTCCTTGTTGGTCGCGGTGATCAGTCGGAAGTTGGCGGTCTGCGTGCGGGTATCGCCGACCGCCCGGAACTCCCGCTCCTGGATGACCCGCAGCAGCTTGGCCTGGGTGGTGAGCGAGATATTGCCGATCTCATCCAGAAACAGCGTGCCGCCGTCGGCGATTTCCAGCATGCCCTTCTTGTTGCCCACCGCGCCGGTGAAGGCGCCCTTGACGTGGCCGAACAACTCGCTCTCCAGCAGGGTCTCGGTGAGCGCGGTGCAGTCCACCGGAATGAACGGCTTGTCCTTGCGCAGGCTGTTGTAGTGGATGGCGCGGGCGATCAGTTCCTTGCCGGTGCCCGACTCGCCGGTGAGCAGCACGGTCGAGTTGGTCGGCGCGCATTTGGCGACCATCCGGTAGACGTTCTGCATCTGCGGACTGGCCCCGACGACGTTGTCGAAGCGGTACTTGGTGCCAACCTCGGTCTTCAGCGTCAGGTTCTCGGCCAGCAGTCGCCGCCGCTCCAGCGCGCGCTGCACGACCAGCTTGAGCTCGTCCGGATCGAATGGCTTGGGCAGGTAGTCGAAGGCGCCGAGCTTCATCGATTTCACCGCCGTCTCGATCTGCGACAGTCCGGTGATCATGATGACGTCGATGTCCGGGTGGCCCTCGCGGACCCGACGCAGCACCTCGAGACCGTCGATCTTCGGCATCATGATGTCCAGGATGACGATATCGTAGTGGTTCTCGTCGATTTTTCGTAGCGCCTCGAGGCCGTCCTGGACGGCTTCGAGCTGGTACGCCTCGTTCCTCAGGATGCGCAGGCAACTGTCGATAATGATCTGCTCGTCATCGACGATCAATATTTGTGCGCTCACGAAATGCTCCCGCTGATTGCGCTGTCCGCGACTTCGGGCGAGCCGATCAGGGGCAGACGGACCCGGAACGTGGAGCCCTTCCCCACCTCGCTTTCGACGTCGATCGTCCCACCATGGGCCTCGATGATGCCGTGGCTGACCGACAATCCGAGCCCCGTCCCGGTGCCGATCTTCTTGGTGGTGAAGAAGGGATCGAAAATCTTCCGGAAGTTTTCCTTGGGGATGCCACATCCGGTATCGCTGATCGAAAATTCCACCATCGGGCCGGCGAGCGCGCCCGACTTCGACGCCCCGCGGGGCGCCTCCGGTTGCGCCAGCCGGCGCGTGCGGATGATGATGCTGCCCTCTTCGTCGATCGCATGCTGGGCGTTGACCAACAGGTTCATGACGACCTGCTTGATCTGGTCCGGATCGATCCAGATCTGCGGCAGGGCCGGGTCGAGCTCAAGCGTGATGGCGATGTCGCGCAGATGGGCCGGGCGTTCAACCAGACGCACGGTGTCCGCGATGATCTGGTTGAGGTCGGCGAATTTCTTCTCCGGCGGCTTCTCCCGGGCGAAATCGAGCAGCCGGCGGATGATGCTGGCGCAGCGTCTTGTTTCCCGGATCACCAGGTCCAGATCCTCGGCGTCCTGGCTGCCATCCGCCATCTTTTCCCGCAGCAGGATCGAGAAGGTGAGGACCCCGGTCAACGGATTGTTCAGCTCATGCGCGATGCCGGAGGCAAGCAATCCGACCGAGGCCAGTTTTTCCCCCCGCACGGCTTCGGCCTGGGCAATGCGGAGCTGCTCGGTTCGTTGTTCGACCTTCTGCTCCAGCGTGCGCGCCCACTCGCGCAGCTCCGAGCGGGAATTCCGCAGCGCCGCCGTCATGGCGTTGAAGGCCTCCGCAAGTTCGCCGAACTCGTCGCCGCTGCGCACCGGGATCGGCTGTTCCAGATCCCCGGCCGAGATCCGCCGCGCCCCGGATTCCAGGTCGCGCAGCGGCAGGTAGATCAGCCGATGGACGAAGGCGCCGGCCGACAGCGAGGCGACGAGCACAAATCCCAGCGAAAACCCGGTGACCGCCAATGCATTGTCGCGGATCCGCTGATCCATTGGGCCCATGGAATAACGGATTTCCAGGACGCCGAGCACCTTGGTGTCCTGGGTGTGGTGATGGCAGGCGGCATTGAAGCACGAGGGTTGATTGCGGATCACCTCCATGCTGCCCAGCAGGCGCTGCCCAGCGCGCGCCGTGAAGGTCCATGTCCGCTTGCCCTCGGGAACCTCTTCAAGCGGCGTCGCGGTCCCATGGCAGAGCGAACAGCCTTCGGCCCGGCGGTCCACCGTCTGGCCGATCTCGGGGGCATAGGTTGACTGCGTGATCACGCCGTCCTTGCTGAAGATCCGGATCCTGTCGATGTCGTGCAGTTCGGCGACATCGTGGATGATCGTATCCACATCGGTGGGGTGGTTCTGCAGCATGGCCAGGCGCGTGCTTCGGATGATGACCTGGGACAGCTGGATCACCTGGTCGGCCACCGTGTCACGCAGTTCGTTCCGCTGATGCCAGGCAACCGGCACGGTGAACAGAACCACCGCCAGGGAGAATGCGACGGTGAGATAAAGCCCAACCTTGAACTTGATCGTGTGCCGATTCATACCGTTCTTCGGCCGCCACTGCTCCACGCGAGACGCTCAGGCATGCAACCAGTTTATCCCTGAACTTTCTGTTGGATCAACCTGATGGCGACGATGCGGCCGGGGACTGGTGGCGGGAAATTGCTTGACACGCGCACCGAGTCGTGCGCGGCGCGTGTGACTCGCCGCGACCGAATGCGCCCGCACCGGCCGCCTTCCACGTCGCACAGCTCCAGCCGTCGCGCCGCCGAGCCATCGCCCGCCGTACCGCCCGATGGCCCACTGCAAATGCGCTGGCGTGGGGGGAGGTGCTGCGACCGCGCCCGGCCGCCGAACGACGCGCGCAAAGGCCTGATGCAGGGCGACCCAATGCGGTCCCGCGGCGGGTCGGCCTCAGGGCGGCAGCTGACAAGCGGCCCACAACGGCTGGCAGCATCGCAGGCCGCTGCCGGCCGACACGGAGATCGGGCGCCGGGCGCAGCCACGCCGGCGCTCGCCATCGACCGCCCCGTCGGCTGCGTGACTGGCGCACGACGCGCTCGGTCTGCCGATCCGCGCGGTTCCGGCCGGTCGAGCATGACCGTCCTCGCGGAGACCGACAGCCGCCGGGCGGCGGCGCCGCATCGACGGGCGGGCGCGCCGTTGTTTCCGTAGATGTATAAGAATCCGCTCGCCCGCTGATCGTCGTAAGCCCTTGAATTGTAAGCACCAAACCCGGCGGCGACCGGGAGGTGTACAAGGAACGTATACTAACCGGCTCAAATCAGCGAGCTCGGCGGCCGGTTTATCGCCCCGTTCTTCCGTCTAACCAATTGAATTATAAGAGTATCTTTTGGGCCGCCGGTTTTGGCACGCTACTTGCTTATCCTCAGGCAAGCGCAACCAACCGAGATCAAGGTGACCGAAATGACCGAACAAACCAAAATTCTGGTCGTCGATGACGACGAGGTGGTGCGCCAGAGCTATCAAAGGTCCTTGCAAGCCGCCGAGTGCAACGTCGAAGCGGTGGTGAACGGCGCGGACGCGTTGCGGGCTTTGCAACACAAGTGCTTCGATGTCGTGCTGCTCGATCTGCGCATGCCCGGCATGGATGGCATGTCGGTGTTGCAGGCCATCAAGCACAGCTGGCCGCGCAGCGAGGTGGTGGTGATCACCGGTTATCCCAGCGTCGAGAGCGCCAAGGAGGCGGTCCGCCTGGGGGCCTACGATTACCTCGCCAAGCCGGTCGGCCCGGCCGAGGTCATCAGCGCCGCCAAGGGCGCGATCACCCAGAAGAAATGGGCGCTGCGCAAAGATCCTGCGCGCGCCGAAACAACAGATCCCCATGCGCGGGCGAGCAGCCTCGCCTGCTGATCCAATGCAAGCAAAGGAGAAAGTCATGAACGCAATGCGCAAGGTGCTGGTGGTGGACGATGATCCAGTTGTCAGCAAGAGCTTTGATCGGGTGCTGACCCGGAGAGGCTATGTGGTGGTCAGTGCGGAAAACGGCCAGGAGGCGCTGAACAAGATCGCGAAGGAGAATTACGACGCCGTGTTCACCGACATCAAGATGCCGGGGATGGACGGGATCGCGGTGGCGCAGCAGATGCGGGCGAGCCGCCCGTGGACCCCGGTGGTGATCATCACCGGCTATGGCTCCGCCGAGAACGAGGCCCGGGCCGAGGCCGCCGGCGTGCGTGGCTTCCTGCGCAAACCGCTCTCCCCGGCGATGATCGAGAGCAGCCTTGCTGCCGCCATGGCGGCGGCGCCGGCAGCGGCGGCAACCGTCGCGGCGGGTGGCGTCGGGACCGCGGCGCAAGCAGCAGCAGCGGTCGCCCTGGTGGCGCCCGCGCCCATGGCGAACGACGAAGCGGCCGAACCCAGGAGCCTCGGCCAGGTCCTGAAGAACATCACCCTGTTCTTCGCCGCGCCGTTCATTGCGCTGGCCTACATCGCGCTGTTCCCGCTGATCGGCTTCGTCATGCTGGCGCGGACCGGGGTGCGGGCGTGGCACCAGCGGCACCCGGCCGCACCGGGCGAGGCGGTCACCGAAGCGGCGTCGGCGGCGGCCAATGACGCGAAGCCGGGTGGCGGCGTCGGCCGGCGCGTGAAGGACGTCGCGCTGTTCCTCGCCGCGCCGTTCATCGCGCTGGCCTACATCGCGCTGTTCCCGCTGATCGGGTTCGTCATGCTGGCGCGGACCGCCCTGCGGGCCTGGCGCCAGCGGAGAGCCTTGGGCTGATCGCGCAGAACGATGTCTGCCCGACGCTTCGAGCCGCGGAAAAAGGGGGGGCGAATGCCCCCCTTTCCCGTGGCGTTCGGCGCGCCCGGCGCCGGCGCATGGCGGGGGCGAAGCGCCTGCAAGGCCGCGAAATTTCGCCCGTCCCGGACCGCCGCGACGCCCGGCGACTGACCTGGATCAAAGACCGGTGCGGCAATGTCGTGCAGGAGAGCCGCGCCCGACACTGCACCAGGGTTCCCGCCGGCGGCCGCCAAAGAGAATTCGGTGAAACAACGGAGACGCACGTGACCAAGCCCAGCTTACGCGGCCGGATCGGACGCGGGCCGTTCGCCACGCGGATGATCGGCGCCATTGCCGCCGTCATGCTGGGACTTGCCGCGATGGCCGCCGCGGCATCCGCCGCGGGTCCTGCCGCCGGCGACGCCCAATGCCTGGCCTGCCACGGCACCCCGGGGTTCGCGATGCCGCTGACCGACGGCGGAACGCTGCCGCTGCATATCGCCGGCGACACGTTCGGGCACTCGGTCCACAGCGCGATCGGCTGCACCGGCTGCCATTCCGACATCAGCCTGGCCACGCATCCCGCTGCGGTGAAGCCGATCGCCAACCGGCGCGCATTTTCCGTCGCCATGGCGCAGATCTGCCGCACCTGCCACGCGGATCAGTTCCAGCAATGGACCACCAGCGTCCACGCGACCCTGGTCCGCCAAGGCGACCCCAACGCCCCGCTTTGCACGAGCTGCCATTCGCCGCACGCGGTGATCAAGGGCGCCGCCGAGGCGATGGACACCGTCCCCTGCAAGGCCTGCCACGGCGCCATCTTCACCGCCTATGCCGGCAGCGTGCATGGCGAGGCCCGCAGCCACGGCCTGACCCAGGCGCCGCTGTGCTTCGGCTGCCACGGCGCGCATGCGGTGCACGTTCCGTCCGAGGTGCAGGGATTGAAGGACGTCTGCCTGGGCTGCCATACCGAGGCGATCGCCGCGCACGGCACCTGGCTGCCGAATGTGGAACTGCATTTCGATGTCGTGTCGTGCCCCGCCTGCCATGTGCCGCATGCCCAGCGCCGGGTTGACCTCATGCTGTTCAACAGCACGACGCAAAAGGCGGCCCCCGAGTTGGTGGGCGTGCCCGAGTTCGAAACCCCGACCGGTTCGGGAACGGCGGCGCGACCGGGCCTGGATCCGGCGACGCTGTTCGCCCTGCTCCAGGCGCTGAACCGTCCGGGCGTCGAGGACAAGACCGTCGTCAAGGGCCGCCTGGAAGTGAGCACGGCGGTCGAGGCGCATGCGATTGCCGGCGGGGCCACGGCGATCAGCGATTGCAGCACCTGCCATCGGGCCGGCGCCAACGCGTTCCAGAGTGTCGTGGTGTCCGTCGCCGGCCCCGCCGGCATCCCGGTGCGGTACGGCGCCAGCCAGGCCGTGCTGAGCTCGGCCTTCTCGATCCAGTCAATCGGTGGGTTCTATGCCATCGGCGGCACCAGGATCACCTTCCTGGACGTGCTGCTGGTGCTCGCCCTGCTCGGCGGCATCGGCGGGCCCATCGTTCACATGATCGCGCGCTGGGTGTTCCGCCGCTACCTGAACCACCCGCCCCACGAGCAACCGAAAGGCTAAGCCAGATGCATCGGATCTACATTCACCCGTTGCCGGTTCGCATCTGGCATTGGACCAATGCGGCCGGCTGCGTGCTGCTGGTGCTCACCGGGCTGCAGATCCGCTACGTCGGCCTGATCGACGTGGTGCCGTTCCGGATCGCCGTCGCCGCCCACAACGTGCTCGGCTTCGTCATCGTCGCCAACTTCTTCCTCTGGCTCGTCTTCTATCTGTTCTCCGACCGGATCAGGGTCTACCTGCCCGAGCTGAACCCGGTGAAATTCTTCCGTGGCAGCGTGCGCCAGGCGCTCTATTACGGGTATGGCATCTTCAAGGGTGCGCCCAATCCGTTTCACGTCAGCATGTACCGCAAGTTCAATCCGCTGCAGGCGATGACCTACCAGATCGTCATGCTCATGCTGCTGCCCATCCAATGCGCCACCGGCATCCTGCTGTGGAATCTGACGCGCTTCGCCTGGGTGGTGACCCTGCTCGGCGGCGTGCGCGTCGTCGACACGGTGCACGTGCTGATCTTCATCGTTTTCGTGTTCTACATCCCGTTCCACGCCTACCTGGGAACGCTGGGCCGCACGCCGATGGAGCACTTCAAGGCCATGTTCAACGGCTATGAGGAGCTCGAGGAAGTCGAAATCCCCGAGGTGGCGACCGACGCCGCGCCGCGGGAAACCGAATGATCGCGCCGCTGGCCGCATCGACCGGGCCTGTCGCCGCGGCGATCATCGAGGTGACGGGTCGATTGTTGCGGCGCAAACCGGGTTCCCAACATGCTGCTGTTCTACGCCACGCGGGATGGGCAATCCCGGCGAATCGCGGCCCATATCGCTGCCCGGCTTGCCGGCAGCGGCATCTCCGCCGCGCCGCATGACCTGGCGGTAGGGTTTCCGACAGCGGCGGACCTCGCCGCCGCGCCGATGGTCGTCGTGGTCGCGGCGGTGCGCTACGGCCGGCACCTGCCGGAAGCCGAGCGATTGCTGGCGAGCTACCGGGCGCTGCCGGCGCGCGCGCCGCTGGTCCTTCTGTCGGTGAACCTGACCGCCAGGAAACCGGGCAAGGACACCGCAACGGGCAATCAATATCTGCGCAAATCGATCGCCCGCCATCGGCTGGAACCGGTGCTGGCCGCGGCCGTCGCCGGGCGGCTCGACTACCCGCGGTACGGCTGGCTCGACCGGCAGATCATCCGGTTCATCATGAAGATGACCGGCGGGCCGACCGATCCGCGAAG
Organism: uncultured Alphaproteobacteria bacterium; assembly: GCA_963847615.1. Lineage (GTDB taxonomy): Bacteria > Pseudomonadota > Alphaproteobacteria > Acetobacterales > Acetobacteraceae > Palsa-883. The sequence continues at coordinate 25,504 of CAWKAN010000020.1, read as the reverse complement.
CTGTGTGGAGTTCACCGCCTGGACGGCGGTGGATCGGATCGCGGGGCGGATTGCCGAGTTGCATGGCCGCGCCACGGCTCCGGGCGACGACGCCGCGGGCCGACCGGCCTGACGGCTGCGACGCCGGCACCGAACGCGCGCTACGCCACCGGCTTCCCGGCCGCCGCCCGCTCCTTCTCCAGCAGCGCCCGCTTGCGCGGCACGCCCCAGCGGTAGCCGGTCAGGTCGCCGTCCTTGCCGATCACCCGATGGCAGGGCACCGCCAGCGACACCGGGTTGGCCGCGCAGGAGCGCGCCACCGCACGCACCGCAAGCGGCGCGCCGATCGATGCCGCCACGGCGCCATAGGTGCGGGTCTCCCCGGGCGGGATCTGCCGCAGCGCGCGCCAGACCCGCTGCTGGAACGCGGTGCCGCGCAGGTCCAGCGGCAGGTCCAGCGCCAGCCGTGGCTCGGCCAGAAAGCCCAGCACCGCGCGCAGCGTGTCGGCCAGCGCCGCGTCGTCGGCCACCAGTTCGGCGCGCGGGAAGCGATGGCGCAGATCGCCGAGCAGCGCGGCGTCCGGCTCGGCGAAGCCGATGAAGCAGACGCCCTTGGCGGTGGCGCCGACCAGCAGGCGGCCGAACGGGCAGTCGGCGAAGGCGGTGCGGATCACCTCCCCTGCCCCGCCGCGGCGCATCGCCCCCGGCGTCATCCCCAGCAGCGCGCCGGTCTTCTCGTAGACCCGCGATTCCGAGCCGTAGCCCGCGTCGATCACCGCATCCGCGACGCGCGCCCCGCCGCCCAGCGCCGCGGCCAGCCGCCGCGCCCGCACCCCCTCGGCATAGCTGCGCGGCGTCAACCCGGTGTGGTCGCGGAACATCCGCAGGAAGTGGAAGCGCGAATAGCCGGAGCGGTCCGCGAGGGCGGCGAGCGAGGGGATGGTCTCCTCGGCGGCGATGAACGCGCAGGCGTCGCGCACCACCGCCTGGGCGATGGCGGCGCGCTCACCCCTTGGATCGCAGCGCTTGCAGGCGCGGAACCCGGCGGCCTCGGCGGCCCGATTGTCCGGGAAAAAGCGCACGTTCTTGCGCAGCGGGCGTGGCGAGGGGCAGCCGGGGCGGCAATAGACCCCCATGGTGGTGACCGCGTAGCGGAACGCCCCCGGCTGGCGGCGGAGCACCTGGTCCCAGAGAGCGTCGTCCGAGACGCGATCGAGTGTGCTTGTGTCTGGCATGGCCGGAATGTGGGGCACCGGCCGCGCCGGCGCCATCCGCCCGTTGCGCTCATCCAAGCGGGGCAAAATGCCGGCCGGTGGCACCGACCGGCGGAAGGATGAACCCCATCGGCCCGCCGCCGACGTCCTGCCGGCTCCGCGTGGCAACCCTTGCCCGGGGCGGCGTTGCCGGAGGGGCGGCGGCAGTGCCCACGCGGCGGCGCGACGGGGTTGGCACTTGCGCAACCGGAGATTGTTATGTTAGTTTTGGTCACATTTGAGCCGCCGGGAGCTGATTTTGAGCCTGACCATTCCAACAACCCTCCGGCAGGCGCGCGCGTGTCCCGAGCAGCAGGGCAACGTTGTTGCCCGGGACCGTGTGACGCCTGCCGATATTCCCAAGGCGCCGCCGCGGCCGGCGGCGCTGCGCCCGACATACGCGTGGAAAAGCTACGCCTGCGCCTGGCGCACGGAGGCTTTTCTGGCCGTCTGTTCGGCCTGGGCCGCGGCGCAGATGTGGCAGTGGCCGAACGAGTTCGCCGGCGGCCCGACGCCGATGTCGCTGGCGGTCGGGCTGCGCGGACATGAGCGGTCCTGGGCGCTGTTCTGCGGTTTCGCCTCGTTGCTGAAGCTGCTCGCCCTGGCCCTCCGGCTGCGTCCGAGCGGTACCGGCGTCGCGGCCGGGATGATGGTCACCGGTCTGTTCATGGCGATCGTGTTCTGGACCATCGTCGGCGTATCGTGGTCGCTGGACTTCCCGCACGACGCCACCCCCATCGTCCTCATCGGGCTGGCCTTCGGCGCCGCCGGTCAGCTCGCGACCTGGCGGCCGCGCCCGGAGATGCGGCGATGACGGAGCCAAGCGGGCTGGAAGAAGCGATCCTGCTGCGGTTGATCGACCGGCTGATCACCGTCGAACAGCAGTTGGCAACCAATCTGGTCACCGTCAGCGCGATGACCGAGACCGTCTCGGAACTGCGTAGGGCGATCAACGCGCTGTCGCGCGAACTCGACGAGCTACGCGATCTGTTAACCGAGGCGATGCGAAGCTTCGAACAGATGCGCATGCCGCTGCAGGGCCTGCTGGACCTGAAGCAGAAGTTCAGCGGCGGCTGGCTGGTGCTGCTGGCCTTCTTCATGGCGGCGGGCTACCTGCTGCAGCCGCTGCTGACCGAACTGTACCGCTGGCGCCTCGGCGCGCGCTGAGCGGGCGCACGCCCGGGCGATCGGGCGAACGAAAGCAAGGCCGGGGCTTCGCCCCGGACCCCACCAAGGGGCGCTGCCCCTTGGAACCCCGCCAAGGGCGAGCCCCGGCCTTCGCCGGGGCGGCTCTTGGAACCCTTCACTGGGCGTGTGGGGAGGGGAAGGGGGCGGGTGGGCGAGGCGAAGGGGCGCCGTCCGGCATGCCGGACGGCGCCCCTTCGCCTCGCCCACCCGCCCCCTTCCCCTCCCCACACGCCCAGTCATGGAGTCCAGAGGCCCCTGCCTCTGGTGGGGGTCCAGGGGGCAAAGCCCCCTGGCGGGGTTCGGGGCGGAGCCCCGCCCTTGCTTGCGTTCCCCCCGGGCCATAGCGGCCCGAGGTTGTCGATCTCGGCTTGGCGGGCCTAGACTTGGGTCAAACGCGCTGCGGTATCGTGGGGGAGGACAGCAATATGGACGTGCAGACCGAGGTGTCGAGCGGGCACGACGCACCCAAGGCGCTCTACGAGCAGCTCGAGGAACGCATTCTGGCGCGCGATCAGGTTGGCGCCAGCCAGGCCTACTACGAGCCTGCTGCGGGCGGGCCGGCCGTTGAACGAAATTGTCGCCGCCGCCGTGCGCATCCATGCGCCCTACACGCACGTGCCGTATCATGAACGTTTCGATGACGGTTATCCGAACTTCGTCAACAACGACCATTGCCTGCTGTCGGCGCGGGCCACGCTGAACCTGGCGCGGATGCTGCCGGGCAAGCTGGCGCATGCTGCCGATGGCGCAGACCATCTGGTACATCCCGACCGGGCTGGATATCTGGAACCAGAAGATCAACAAGGCGCCGGGCCATTACACCCGCATGCGCGGCAATCTGGGCAAGGTCGAAGCGCCGCCCGCGCCGGTGGCGTATTGGCCGGACCAGGAGCCGCTGCGCGACACCGCGCCGCTGCACGAGCGGCTGAACAACTGGATGACCCTGGTGCATCGCGGCCAGGTGATCGATGCCTACCGCAGTTCCTCGGGCTGATGGAGAACAAGGCCAATCACCAGGAGGTGCTGGCCGAACTGGTGTTCGCCGGCATGATCGACGTGCAGGATCGGATGTTGTGCAACCGCTCCTACACCACCGGCCACAAGGCCTATCGCGCGCGTTCGACGGTGGAGATCGGCAATGCGCATCGGCTGGGACAACGCGCATCAGGTGCTGTATGCCGGGTGCGCTGGATATCGCCGTCGGGCCGCGCTGGTATTCGACCTATGAGATGGCCTGCAACTGCGTGAAGATGCGGATCGAGGGCGAGGCGCTGCACGCCGTGCCGTATAGCGGCGTGAGCGAGGCCGAGCTCGCGGTGCTGCGCAACACCGGCGCGGTCGAACCAGGAAGAGTCAGCCGCGCTGATCGAGGCGACCATCCGCGGCGACGAGCCGGACGCCGTGAAACTGCTGACCCGGCTGTTGCAGGCCGGCAAGGACCCGCGCCGGATGATCGACGCGATCCAGATCGCCGCGGCGCAGGTGGTGCTGGAGACGCAGGACGCCACCGATTTCTCGATGCCGCACCACTGCTACGAGTATCGCAACACGCTGGGCTGGTTCTTCGACAATTTCGCGCATCCGCGGCGGTTGCGGCTGCTGTATGTCGCGGTCGCCTACCTCAACCGCGTGGCCGCGCACCAGCGCGGCATCGAGGACGTGCATCCGGTGGCGATCCAGGTGCCGAGCGGTGCCGATCGGCTGACCGCCGGACAGTTGCTCGATCGTGTCGATACCGCGATCTGCGCGCTGAACGGCGCCGAGAGCCTGGCCTGGGTCCAGGCCTATTGCGACAACGTCGCCGATCGCGGACCGCTGGTGGAGCGGATCGCGCTGGCGGCGAGCAAGCTGGGCAATGATCCGCACAACCAGGAGATCGCCCAGTGCATGCTGATGGATTTCGCCATCAACCGGCATCCGGCGCGCGACAAGCTGCTGCTGGCGGCAGCCTATCACACCGCGATGCACCGTAAATACGGTGACCCGCTGGAGTGTGCCCGGCGGTTCGGCGACGCGCTGGAGATCGCCGAACTGCGATAAGGCACTGGCCAAAGGTGGTCGATGCGCACAGGGAGTGAGCGGAATGGCAATCGACATCCGCGCGATCGATCCGGCCGTGCGTCCATTCTTTGCAGGCGAGGTTTCCGGCGTCGATCTCTCGCGCGACCTGGCGCGCGAGGACGTCGCCGCGATCTCGGCGGCGATGGACCACTACGGCGTGCTGGTCTTCCACGATCAGCGCCTGGACGATGCCCGGCAGCTCGCGTTCAGCCGCAACTTCGGTGCGCTGGAGCAGGCGACGGGGGACATCGCGCAGGGCGCGGAACGCCGGCTGAGCATGGATGTCAACGACATCTCCAACCTGGACCGGAACAACAACATCCTGGCGCGCGACGACCGGCGGCGGCTGTTCGGGCTGGGCAACCGGCTGTGGCACTCGGACAGTTCGTTCAAGGCGGTGCCGGCAAAGTATTCGCTGCTGTCGGCCCGGGTGATCCCGGGTGCCGGCGGCAATACCGAGTTCGCCGACATGCGCGCGGCGTGGGATGCGCTGGACGCGGCAACCCAGGCGATGTGCGAAGACCTGGTGTGTGAGCACAGCCAGCTTTATTCGCGCGCGACGCTGGGCTTCACCGACTTCACCGATGACGAGCGCCGGCGGTTTGCCCCGGTGCGGCAACGACTGGTCCGGCGCCATCCGGTGACGGGCCGAAAATCGCTGTTCCTGGCCTCGCACGCCGGGGCCATTGTCGGCTGGCCGGTGCCGGAGGCGCGCGCCTTCCTGCGCGAGCTGACCGAGCACGCGACGCAGCGCCGGTTCGTCTATGCGCATGTCTGGCGGCAGTGGGATCTTGTCATGTGGGACAACCGGGTGACGATGCATCGCGCGCGGCCGTACGACCACACCAAGGTGCGCGACATGCACCGCACCACCGTCGCCTGCGAGCAATCGACGATGGACCAGGCGGCGTAGCGCGATGATCAAGGTCCTGGGACTGCTCACGCGCCGGCCGGAACTGACCCACGCGCAATTCGTCAAGCACTGGCTGGAGATCCACGGACCGCTGGCGCACGCGGTGCCCGGCGTGCGCCGCTACGTGCAGTCGCACATCGTCGGCACGCGCACCCGCCCCGACATCCCGGAAACCGATGTCGAGGTCGATGGCATCGCCGAGCTGTGGTACGACGATGAGGCGGCGCTGCAGCGCGCCGCCGCCTCACCCGAGATGAAACGCCTGACCGACGACGGCGCGCTGTTCATCGGCCGGATCAAGACCTACATCATCGACGAGAAGCAGATCATTCCAGCGTGATCGACGGGCAGCGCGTCGTTCCCGCGTGATCGACGGGCGGCGAGTCATTCCGACGTGATCGACGGGCGGTAAATCATTCCGCCGTGACCGACGCGCCGAAAATCATTCCGCTGCGGCGGTGACCGCGTCGACCGCCTCGTACGGAAGCCGCTTGATGCGGTCCATGTTGAGGCCCTCGATGCGCAGCAGCCGCGTGGCGCTTTTGCGCTCCGGCGAATGCAGCACGCCAACCTCATACAAGTAGGCGTCGCCGAGGCGCATGGTGTAGTCGCGCGCGCGCTTGGCCTTGCCGGGGGTGGTCTCGGTCGGTCGCGCCAGGCACTCCCAGTCGGTCATGATCGTCTCGCCCGCGGCCTGGCCATAGATCGCCCAGGACGGACCATGGTCGTGCGGCTTGCTGCCCTTCGCGCCGGTGTAGCCGTGCGCCAGGATGGCGAAGCCGAACTGCGGATCCTCGTACAGCACCTTGCGCTCCGGCGTGCCCTCCGGAATGTTGGTGGCGACGAAGCCGGGGTCCTTCAGCGCCTGGCTGACCAGGTCGCGGATCTTCTGCCGCCCGGCCGGGCCGGGATCGGCTTGCAGTGCGGCGTGACAATCGGCCGCGAATTGTTCCAGCGTGTAGGCCATGGTCTCCCTCCTTCTGTGGCATCAGCGCCGATACGGATAGCAGTCGGCCCGATCGAGCGCGATATCGAAATGGCGCGCCAGCGCCGCAATGGCGTCGGCGTGTTTTGCGTAAGGATCGGCGTTGGCCGGTCCGACGATAATGCAGGCGACGGTTCGATCCGCCCGCCCGCCCGGCGGCAGCATGGCGGTGGCCAGCGGTTTGCCGTCCGCATCGCGCAAGGTCAGGAACAGCGGCATGACGCGGGTGATGTGCGCCGCCTTGCCGATATCCTGCTCGATGAACACCGTGGTCAGCGGGCGAAAGCTCGCCGCCGCCTTCTCCCGCTCGCGGCGGAAATGCTTCTCCACCGCGTGGCGCATCGCCGCCGACTCGTTTTCCGCCTCGGCCTCGGTCATCAGGCGAAACCAGGTCAGGCCGTTGGGGGCGTCGCAGATGTATTCCATGCCTCGTTCAACCCGTGCCCGCTGCTTGGAACCTCGTCCTGGGGGAGTTTAGGATGTCGGGGCGCCTCGCGCAAACCAGGGATGGGGAGACCACATGGCGGTGCAACCGAACGGCGGCGGCGACAGCTTCGACTACGTGATCGTCGGCGCGGGCGCCGCGGGGTCCGTGCTGGCCAGCCGCCTGACCGAGGATCCGGGCGTCACCGTCTGCGTGCTGGAGTGCGGCCCGCCGGATCGGCACCCCTACATCCACGTGCCGGCCGGGTTCATCAAGATGCTGTTCAACCCGACCTACACCTGGCAGTTCACCACCGAGCCGAGCGAGGGCACGGCGGGGCGGCGCATCCCGACCACGCAGGGCCGCACGCTGGGCGGGTCGAGCTCGATCAACGGCATGGTCTACAACCGCGGCCAGAAGGCGGATTTCGACCATTGGGCGCAGCGCGGCAATCGCGGCTGGGGCTACACCGACGTGCTGCCCTACTTCAAGCGCACCGAGCGGCGGATCGGCGTCGCCGACGACCGGTTCCATGGCCGCGAGGGCAATTTGCCGGTCACCACGATGGACTGGTTCGATCCGATCAGCGCCGCGTTCATCGACGGCGCGGTGGCGATGGGGATGCCGCGGCACAACGACTACAACTCCGACAAGCAGGAAGGCGTCGGGTATTTCCAGCGGGCGATCCATCGCGGCTGGCGGCACTCCGCGGCGCGGGTGTTTCTGCTTCCGGCGCGGGCGCGAGGGACGTTGGACATCCGCACCGATGCGCGCGCGGCTTCGGTGCTGTTCGAGGCCAAGCGCGCGGTGGGCGTGCGCTATGTCGATGACCGCGACCGGGTGACGCCGCACGTGGTGCGGGCGCGGCGCGAGGTGATCCTGTGTTCGGGTACCGCCAACACCGCGAAGCTGTTGCAGATTTCGGGGGTGGGGCCAGCGGCGCTGCTGGGCGCGCTGGGTGTGCCCGTGGTGCACGAGCTGCGCGGCGTGGGGGAGAATTTCCGCGATCACTACTCCATCCGCATGGTGGCGCGGGTGAAGGGCGCCAGCACGATCAACGAGATGTCGCGCGGCTTCGGCCTGGCCGGGCAGATCGCCCGTTGGGCGCTGGGCAAGCCGTCGATCCTGGCGGTGACGCCGTCGCTGGTGCACTGGTTCTGGAAGTCCGATGAGTCGATGGACGCCGCCGATCTGCAGGGCGTGTTCAGCCCGGCCAGCTACAAGCAGGGGTTCGTCGGGCTGCTGGACAATTTCCCCGGGATGACCGCCGGCGTGTGGCAGCACCGCCCGGAGAGCGTCGGGCATGTGCGGGCGCGCTCGACCGACCCGTTCCAGGACCCGATCATCCAGCCGAACTACCTGGCCGATCCGATCGATCGGCGCGTGCTGCTGGGCGGCATGAAACTGGCGCGCCGCCTGCTGCAAGCGCCGGCACTGGCGGGCTATTTCGACGGCGATCATTTGCCCGGGCCGGAGGTGCAGAGCGATGCCGAGTTGCTGGGCTACGCGCGGCAGTACGGTTCGACAGCGTATCACCTGATCGGCACCGCGCGGATGGGTCCGGCGAGCGACCCGACCGCGGTGGTGGATGACGAACTGCGGGTGCACGGGATGCAGGGGCTGCGCGTGGTGGACGCCTCGATCATGCCCAACATGCCGTCCGCCAACACCTATGCGTTGACCATGATGATTGCGGAGAAAGCCGCGGATATGATCCGTGGTCGCCCGCCGCTTGCCCCGGTGGAGGGGGTGGCGGCGTAACGCCCCGATCGGCACCATACAGCCCGGCACCACACTGCATCGCGAGGACCGAGATTTGGCCGCCTTCAAGAGCACCGAACGCTACATCGCCACCCGCGACCTGGAGGTCGCGGTGAACGCCGCCGTCACGTTGCAGCGTCCGCTGCTGGTCAAGGGCGAGCCGGGCACCGGCAAGACCGTGCTGGCGCATGAGGTGGCGCAGGCGCTGGGCCATCCGTTGATCGAGTGGCACATCAAGTCCACCACCAAGGCGCAGCAGGGGCTGTACGAATACGATGCGGTGTCGCGGCTGCGCGACGGGCAGCTCGGCGATCCGCGGGTGCACGACATCGCCAACTACATCGTGCGCGGCAAGCTGTGGGACGCGTTCGAGGCGCCCGAGCCGGTGGTGGTGCTGATCGACGAGGTGGACAAGGCGGATATCGAGTTTCCCAACGACCTGTTGCTGGAACTCGATCGGATGCAGTTCTTTGTCTACGAGACGCGCAAGACCGTGGTGGCGACGCATCGGCCGGTGGTGATCATCACCTCGAACAACGAGAAGGAGCTGCCGGATGCCTTCCTGCGGCGCTGCTTCTTTCATTACATCCGGTTTCCGGATCGCGAAACGATGGAGCGGATCGTGCAGGCGCACTACCCCGACATCCGCCATGACCTGGCGCGCGAGGCGCTGAACGTGTTCTTCCAGGTCCGCGAGGTGCCGGGGCTGAAGAAGAAGCCGGCGACGTCGGAGCTGCTGGACTGGCTGAAGCTGCTGATGGTGGAGGATCTGCCGGTCGAGGCGCTGCGCACCAAGGAGACGCATCTGGTGATCCCGCCGCTGCACGGCGCGCTGCTGAAGAACGAGCAGGACGTGCACCTGTTCGAGCGCCTGGCGTTCCTGGCGCGGCGCGGCGGGCACTAGGCGGGGCCGGCGATGTTCGCGCACTTCATTCTTGCGTTGCGCCAGGCCGGGCGTGCCGGCCTCGATCACCGAGTACCTGGCACTGATGGCGGCGATGCAGGCGAATGTCGCTGACTACAGCGTGGAGGATTTCTACTACCTGAGCCGCGCGGCGCTGGTGAAGGACGAGCGCCATCTGGATCGGTTCGATCGCGTGTTCGGCGAGTGCTTCAAGGGGCTGGAGCCGCAAGAGGGCGAGCTGCGCCGGGAGATCCCCGAGGAGTGGCTGCGCAAGATGGCGGAGAAGCTGCTGTCGTCGGAGGAAATGAAGCAGATCGAGGCGATGGGCGGGCTCGATGCGCTGATGGACCGGTTGCGCGAGCTGTTGCGCGAGCAGAAGGGGCGGCACCAGGGCGGGTCGAAATGGATCGGCACCGCGGGGACCTCGCCGTTCGGGGCCTATGGCTACAATCCGGAGGGCGTGCGGATCGGCCAGGACGGCTCGCGCCATCGCCGCGCGGTGAAGGTGTGGGACCGCCGCGATTTCCGCGACCTGGACGACGACATCGAGATCGGCACCCGCAACATCAAGCTGGCGCTGCGCCGGCTGCGGCGGTTCGCACGCCAGGGGGCGGCGACGGAGCTCGACCTGCCGGACACCATCCGCTCGACGGCGAACAATGCGGGCACGCTCGATCTGAAATTGGTGCCGGAGCGGCACAACACGGTGAAGGTGCTGCTGTTCCTGGATGTCGGCGGGTCGATGGACGAGCATGTGCGGATCTCGGCCGAGCTGTTCTCGGCGGCGCGCAGCGAGTTCAAGCATCTGGAGTATTTCTACTTCCACAACTGCCCGTATGAGGTTGTGTGGAAGCACAATCGGCGGCGGCACGACGAGCAGATCTCCGACCTGGCAGGTGCTGCGGACCTACGGGCCGGACTACAAGCTGATCTTCGTCGGCGACGCGGCGATGAGCCCGTACGAGATCGAGATGGCGGGCGGCAGCGTCGAGCACTGGAACGAGGAATCGGGCCGGGTGTGGATCGAGCGGCTGGCGGCGCAGTACCGGCGCTCGGCGTGGCTCAATCCGACGCCGCAACGGGGCTGGGGCCATGTGCGGTCGACGACCATGGTCCGCACGCTGATGGAGGGACGGATGTATCCGCTGACGGTGGGCGGGATCGATGCGATGACGCGGGAGTTGAGCCGGTAGCGGCGCAGGCCGGCATCGGGCAACGCGTCCTGGCCGGCCCGGTGGCGACTGTCCGCGCTGCGACGGCGCTGCGCGGATGGCCGGCACCGGGCCGGCCATGACGGAGGGTGCGGTGGGCGCGTCCTCCGCCCGATGTCGCCCGGCGTCCGATTGCCGCGGCCGTGCTTCCGCGTTATCGGTCGGCTGATCGCTGCGCCTGCACAGGACCGACCGGGAGGAAGCAATGAAGAAAATCCTCAACGATCCGCACGCCTATGTCGCCGAGATGCTGGAAGGCCTGGTGCTGGCGCATCCCGAGTACTACGCGCGCGCCGGCAGCGACGGACGGGTGATCAAGCGGCCGGGCGCGCCGATCGCCGGCAAGGTCGGCATCGTCTCCGGCGGCGGCTCCGGCCACCTGCCGATCTTCACCGGCTATGTCGGCACCGGGCTGCTGGATGCCTGCGCGATCGGCGAGGTGTTCGCCTCGCCGTCGGTGGACCAGATGGCGGAGGCGATGCGCGCGGCGAATGGCGGGGCCGGCGTGCTGCGGCTGTATGGCAACTACGGCGGCGACTGCATGAACTTCGACATGGCCGGCGACATGCTGGACATGGAGGGGGTGCCCAGCACCACCGTGCTGCTGGCCGATGACGTGGCCAGCGCGCCGCCGGCCGAGGCGAACAAGCGGCGCGGCGTCGCCGGCATGGTCTATGCCTTCAAGATCGCCGGCGCCGCCGCCGAGGCGCGGGCCGATCTCGCCGCGGTCACCCGCATCGCGCAAAAGGCCGCGGACGCCTGCCGGTCGGTCGGCGCGGCGCTGACGCCGTGCACCGTGCCGCAGGCGGGCCGGCCCACCTTCAGCATCGCCGAGGACGAGATGGAGATGGGCATGGGCATCCACGGCGAGCCCGGAGTGTGGCGCGGCAAGCTGCGCCCGGCGGACGCGATCGCGGCGGAGATGCTCGACCTGCTGCTGGCCGACCTGCCGGTGGCACGCGGCGATCGCGTGTCGGTGCTGGTGAACAGCCTCGGCGCGACCCCGCCGGAGGAACTCTACATCCTGTATCGCCAGGTGGCGGCCCGGTTCCGCGACATCGGCGCGACCATCGTCATGCCGCTGGTCGGGCGCTACGCCACCTCGATGGAGATGGCCGGCGTGTCGTTCACGCTGTGCAAGCTGGATGACGAGTTGGAGCGGCTGTTGCACGCGCCGGCCGAGTGCGCGTTCTGGAAGGTGTGACGCGATGGCGCTGACCACTGCGGTTCTGGCCGATGGCCTGCGGCGCATCGCGGCGCACCTGGAAACGGTGGCCGAGGCGCTGAATGCGTTGGATGGCCAGTTGGGCGACGGCGACCTCGGCGTGACCATGCAGCGCGGCGGGCGCGAGCTGACGCGGGTGCTGCCGACGCTGCCCGACGATGTCGGCATGGCGCTGCTGGCGTGTGCCCAGGCGATGACGCGGGTCTCGGGGTCGAGCTACGGCACCTTGCTGGCGACCGGGCTGATGGCGGCGGCGAAGGCGACGCGCGGCCGCACCGAGGTGCCCTGGTCGGAGCTGCCCGCCCTGCTGCGTGACGCGTTGGCGGCGATGATGGCACGCGGCAAGGCCTCGCTCGGCGACAAGACCGTGCTCGACGTGCTGGACGCCGCGGCGCGCGCGGTGGACGGCGTGCCGGCACCCGCCATGCTGGCGGCGGCAACCGAAGCGGTGGACGCGACGATGGCGCAGATGCGCGGCCAGCCGGCCAAGGTGGGCCGGGCACGCATTTTCGCGGAACGGTCGGTGGGGCTGGACGATCCGGGCATGCTGGCATTTCGCGAGATGCTGCGCGGGCTGGCGGTGTAGCGCGGGGCTGACGCCGCGGCCGGCGGGAGCGACGCGATCGCGCTTGTGCTTCGTCGGCAGAGGGGGATGCATCGGGTCCGGTCATTGCGAGGCAGGCAGCGACGAAGCGAGGTCCTGGGGATGGCTTCGTCGCTGCCTGCCTCGCAATGACAAGCGAGGGAGGAAGCATGGCAAGGCTGGCGGGCAAGGTGGCCCTTATCACCGGCGCAGGCACGGGGATTGGCCGCGCGACGGCGCTGCTGTTCGCGCGCGAGGGCGCGAAGGTTGTGGTGGCGGAGATCAATGCGACCGCCGGCGAGGAAACCGCGCATCTGGCGGGCAACGGCGCGATCGCCATCCGCACCGATGTGACCGACGAGGCAAGCGTGCAGGCGGCGGTGCAGGCGAGCGTGGCGCAGTTCGGCGCGCTGCATGTGCTGCACAACAATGCCGGCGGCTCGACGCCGGAGGACGGCACGGCGGTGGATGCGCCGATCGCCGAGTTCTGGCGTGTCATCAAGCTCGATCTGTTCGGCACCTTCCTGGGCTGCCGGTTCGGGATTCCGGCGATCATCGCATCGGGCGGCGGCGCGGTGATCAACATGTCCTCCAATGTGGCGCTGATGGGGATCGCGGGACGCGATTGCTACACCGCGGCGAAGGGCGGCGTGGCGGCGATCACGCGATCGCTGGCGGTGGAGTTCGCGGCGCAGAAGGTGCGGGTGAACGCGATCGCGCCCTCGGCGACAATGACCGATCGGGTGCGCCGGCTGGTGGCGGGCAATGCCGCGCTCGACAAGCTGGCGAATGCGCATCTGCTGGGGCTGATCGAGCCGACGGACATCGCCGACATGGCGCTGTTCCTGGCGTCCGACGCGGCGCGCATGGTGACCGGACAGGTTTATCCGGTGGACAGCGGCGTGACGATTTCCTGAAGGGGGCGGAGATGAAGATCAAACGCGTGGAGCACATCGCGATCGCGGTGGATTCGCTGAAACAGGCGATGGATCTGTTGCAGAACACCTTCGGACTCGAGGTCGAGGACCAGGAGCAGATCGGCCAGACGCGGCTGGCGATGCTGCCGGTGGGCGAGACCTACCTGGAACTGCTGGAGGGCCAGGGACCAGAGTCGGGCGTCACCACCTGGATCAAGCAGAAGGGCACCGGGTTGTTCCACATCTGCTTCGAGGTGGAGGATATCGACGGTGCGTTGGCGGAACTGAAGGCCAAGGGCGTGAAGCTGCGCGACGAGACGCCGCGCATCGGCCATGGCGGGGCGCGCATCGCGTTTCTCGATCCGGCATCGACCGGCAACGTGCTGATCGAGCTGGCAGAACTGGCGCCGGGACACTGACGCCAGGCGTGGATCCCGGGCGCGGGCTGGCCCCAAGGGCGCCCCTTCGGCCGCCCAGGGCAGGCGGGTGAGGCGAAGCAAGGTCGGGGCTCCGCCCCGAACCCCGCCAGGGGGCTTTGCCCCCTGGACCCCCACCAGAGGCAGCGGCCTCTGGACTCCATGACTGGGAGTGTGGGGAGGGGAAGGGGGCGCGGGGGCGGGGTGTCAGTGCCGCCCCTCGCGAGGGCGATTATCCCACAGTTGACACTCACGGACAAATAGCCTATATTTCCTTTCAGACAAGGGATAGGCCCCATGAGCAAGCCCCAATTCACCCGCCAGATGACCGTCGGTCAGTTTGAGGTGCTGTTCCCAACAGACGATGCATGCAAGGCGTATTTGGCCGCTCGGCGGTGGCCTGATGGCGTCCGCTGCCCACGTTGTGGGAATGCCAATCTGTACGCTCTGCATGCCCGGCCGTTCCATTGGCTTTGCCGGGGATGCTCCGAGCAAGGCTATCGCTTCTCCGTGTTAGTGGGCACCATGTTTGAGAACACGAAAATCGGCCTGCGCGATTGGTTCCGCGTCATTCACATGATGTTGACCGCGAAGAAGGGTGTCGCCGCTCTAGAAGTTCAGCGGGTGCTCGGCTTTGGCAGCTACAAGACGGCTCATTACATGTGCATGCGCATCCGCACCGGTTTCGTCGATCCCGAGTTCCGCAAGTTGATGGGTATCGTTGAGGTTGACGAAACCTACATCGGCGGCAAGAACAAGAACCGGCATTGGGACAAGCGCACGCCGGGCACCGGCGGCGTCGGCAAGGAGATCGTGATCGGCGCTGTTGAGCGGCAGGGACCGGTTCGTTGCCCGCGTGCTCCGGGAGGCCAACCTTCGCACGATGGGCCATTTCGTCCGCGCCGCAGTGTCCGAGAAGGTCAGCTTGATCGCCACCGATGAGCACAGTGGCTATATCGACTTGGCGCGCGATTTTCCCCATGAGTTCGTCAAGCACGCCAAGGGCGAGTACGTGCGCGGCCTCGTCCACACGGGAACCATCGACAGCTTCTGGTCGCTGCTGAAGCGCGGCATCATGGGCAGCTTCCACCATGTCTCGGCCAAATATCTGCCGCTCTACGTTGCGGAGTTCGAGTGGCGTTACAACAACCGGAAGAACGAAGATATCTTCGGCGCCGCGGTCGCGCTGGCCTAGAAAAAGAAAGATGCCGGACGGGCGTTTACTCCTGCCCGTCCGGCAGCTCAGTGGTCACCGGGTAGACCATTTCCAGAACGTTCGAGAAGAGGGTGAGCCATTGCGCGCGCTTGTCCTGGCCCCAGTCTTTACCTGGGTCTGGCATGCGCACAAGCATCCCCATGATCAGGGGTTCATTTAGAACTGCCAGCCAGTGATCCTCGTTCGCTCGCTTTTTTGTCTCTGGTTTGGCACGTTCTTCTACGGGAGCCTTAGCTTCGGCCGCGGATGCGCCGGCGATGATCGGCTCGATCAGCCGATCTCTGCCGCTCGCAAAGAATCCGGCGAACTGCGCCGAGCGCGTCAGCGTTTGGCGGCACTTGTCGGCCTGCTTTTCCGCGACGCCGTAGGAAATCAAGGCTTGCTCCATGGCCTTAGGGTTGGGTGGCAGGAGCTTACCCCGATAATCGGTGAATACGCGACGATAAAGCTCGACCGCAAGAAACGCATCCCGCCGGCCGGTTTGCATCTCACACGCGTCAGTGGAGCACACAAGTTCACCGATGCGCGTAAGCTGGTAGCGGCCTTCGATTAACTCGGTGAGACCGAATAGACGGCTTGCTCCAAGCTTGAGCGAGTAGGAGCCGGACCCGGGCGATACCCCAAGGGCACCCGCCAACTGCTCGCGGGACAACGACCGCGCGCCATTCTCGAAAAGAGCGCGCGGGACTGTGATTGCCTCCTCGAGATGGACGTAGGGAAACGGCGCGTCCGAACGGCCGACCCGCTTGCGTTTTCCATTGGCTTCGGCGGTCCCCGGTTCGGGAGACGTTGTGCCGCCGCCTGGCTCGATGGTACCGTCCAACATTGTCGCTCTCCTAGGCGCGAGTATTGCCCCGCGCCGCTAGAGGAATGATGAAAGCGAGCGACGCTCGACCGCTAACGCTAGCCGAGCGCCGCAGTGCGTGCGCCTACAGCTACAGCCGCAAGTGCGGACGTGGTCTCGCGACCACGTAACGACGCCACCGTGGTCTGCGCGGCGTCCAGCGGACATTGGGCATGAGATATGCCTTCTGCTGGGGCGGTTCCCCTTGCAGAAAGCCGGGCATTGTGCCATCTTGCGGCGCTCGGGAAGAGCGGCGGTTTGGCATTCTCTACGCCCGACCTCCACCCCGGCGTGGGGGTCACCCTGTTGCCGGGACCGGTGTTTGCCGACGGTGATGGCGTCAACCATCCCGTCGGTTACACCGGCGCCGACACCCATATCGCAGATCGTCCGGACGTAAGTCAAGCGGCGATGATGCGGTGGCAAATCAGCCTACCCCCATTCACGAATGACCGCCGCCTTGCGCAGCATGAGATTTTTTGGGCTGCCCGAAAAAACGCTGGGTTTCGCCTGCGCATCCCTCTGCCGCAAATGGGAAGAAATTCCGGCGGGTGTCAACTAAGGCATAATCGCCCTCGCGAGGGGCGGCACTGACACCCCGCCCACACGCCCCCTTCCCCTCCCCACACTCCCAGTCATGGGTTCCAAGGGCTCCGCCCTTGGCGGGGTTCCAAGGGGCAGTGCCCCTTGGTGGGGTCTGGGGCGAAGCCCCAGCCTTACTTTCGTTCACCCGCCTGCCCTGGGCGGCCGAAGGGGCGCCCTTGAGGCCAGCCCGCGGCCGGGATCACACTGGGGGAGGCCGGGCGCGCCATGCACCGGCCAAGCGAGGGAGGCGACAACATGAGCACATCCGGCTTTGTCCATCCGGAGTTCCTGGTGGAGACCGACTGGCTGGCGGACCATCTCGCCGACCCGAACGTGCTGGTGTTCGACTGCACCACGCATCTGATCCCCGACCCGAAGATCACCTACCAGGTCGTCCCCGGCCGCGCCGACTTCGAAACCGCCCACATCCCGGGCGCGCAGTTCATCGACATGCTGCGCGACGTGTCCGACACCGCGCACCGGTTCCGCTTCATGCGCCAGGCGCCGGAGGCGTTCGCCGCCGCGATGCGCCGCCTCGGCGTCGGCAACGCGACGCGCGTCGTCACCTACAGCACCGCGAATGCCTGGTGGGCGACGCGGATGTGGTGGCTGCTGCGGGTGTTCGGCTTCGACAATGCCGCGGTGCTGAACGGCGGCTGGCAGAAATGGGCGCGCGAGGGCCGCGCGAGCGAAGCCGGACCGGCGAGGCCGCGGGCAGCGGGCGATTTCACCGTGCGCGAGGTGCGTGACCTGATGGTCAACAAGGCGCAGGTGCTGGCGGCGATCGGCGATGGCGGGGTGTGCACGCTGAACGCGTTGCTGCCGCAGCAGCACAGCGGCAGCGGCGGCAACAGCTACGGCCGCCCGGGCCGCATCGCCGGCAGCGTCAACCTGCCCGCGGCGCATCTGCTCGATACCGCAACCAACACCTTCCTGCCGGCCGCCGAGCTGCGCCGGCGTTTCGCTGCGGTTGGCGCGCTGGACAAGCCGGTCATCAGCCTATTGCGGCGGCGGCATCGCGGCGAGCGCCGACGCGCTGGCGCTGGTGATGCTGGGTCATAGCGACGTGAAGATTTATGACGCGTCGCTGTCGGAATGGGCGATCGATCCGTCGCTGCCGATGGAGACGGGCTGACGCGGACGGGCCGACTTCGTTGCTGCCGGTTTCCATCGTCACCGGGTTCCTCGGCAGCGGCAAGACGACGCTGATCGCGCGGCTGCTGCGCAACCCGGCCTTCGCGCGCACCGCGGTGATCGTCAACGAGTTCGGCGAAATCGGCCTGGACCACGAGCTGATCGCCGCCAGCGACGAGTCGCTGCTGACGCTCAGCACCGGCTGCCTGTGCTGCGCGGTGCGGGCCGACCTGCTGGCGACGCTGCTGGAGCTGCGCGCCCGGCGCGAGGCCGGCGAGATCGCCTATGACCGGGTGCTGGTCGAGACCTCCGGCCTGGCCGATCCGGCGCCGATCCTGCAGGCGCTGATGAGCGACCGCGACGTCGCCCGCCACCACGCGATCGATACGCTGCTGACATTGGTGGATGCGCAGCACGGCGCGGTGACGCTGGACCGCCATCCGGAGGCGCGCCGCCAGGCGGCGTTGGCGGATCGGCTGCTGCTGACCAAGACCGATGTTGCCGGCGATACCGACCGGCTGCGCGCACGGCTGGGCGCGCTCAACCCGGGTGCGCCGCTGCTCGGCGCCGTCGCCGGCGACGTCGCGCCGAGCGCGCTGTTTGCCGCGGGAACCGCCGCATTCGCCGCGGCCGGCGCGGCGTCGCGCGCGGCCGATGCCGAGGCGCGCCTGGCGCGCCTCGCGACGCTGGCGGACGCGCCGGCAGCATCGCGCTTCCCGGCTTCGCCCTGGCCGCAAGCGGCGCACAGCGACGGCATCGCAACGTTCAGCCTGACGCGCGACCGGCCGTTGCCGGCACTGGCGCTGACGCTGTGGCTCGAAGCGCTGGTGGAACATTGCGGCGAGCGACTGTTGCGGCTGAAGGGGCTGGTGGATGTGGCCGAGATGCCCGGTCGCCCGGCGCTGCTGCATGGCGTGCGGCACGTCTTCGCGCCGCCGGAATGGCTCGACCGCTGGCCGTCCGCGGACCGCCGCACCCGCGTGGTGTTCATCGGCGAGGCGATCCCGCGGTATTTTCCCGCCCGCCTGCTCGACGCCATCGAGGCCGAGGTGATCGACGCAACCAGGAGACCGCCATGGAACTGATCGATCTGAGCCGCGAGCTGTTTCACCGCACCCAGACCCACCCCAGCCATCCGCCGGTGATCATGACGGTGTGGGGCGATCATTCGGAGAAAAAGATCGCCGGAAACACGGTGTTCAGCTCGAAAGCGCTGTCCATCGCGCTGTCCGATCACGCCGGCACGCATGTCGATGCGCCGGTGCATTTCGATCCGCGCCCGGGCGCATTGTCGATCGACGAGGTGCCGCTGGAGCGGTTTTTTACCTCGGCGATCTGCCTCGACCTGTCGCACGTGCCATTGCAGCACGCGATCAGCGTGCCGGAGATGCGCGCGGCACTGGATGCCTCCGGCCAGGAGATCCGGCCCGGCGACACCGTGCTGCTGTACATGGCGACCAATGACCGGCTGCTCGGCAAGCCCGGCTACCTGCACGACTTTCCCGGCCTGGCGCTGGAGTCCGTGCACTGGCTGGCCGATCACGGCATCTTCATGTTCGGCGTCGAGGCGATCAGCCCGGCCCCCGAGGGCGAGCTGAACTACCAGGCGCACATGGCCTGCGCCGAGCGCGGCATCACCCACATCGAATGCCTGGCCAACCTGGACCGGCTGATCGGCCGCGGGCGGTTCCGGTTCATTGGGTTTCCGTTGAAGATCCGCGGCGGCACGGCGAGCCCGATCCGCGCGGTGGCGCTGTTCGAGTGAACGCGGCGATGAGCCGCGGGGGCAGCGGGCAGACCGGGATTGCGTGCGCCTGTCCGGCGCTTCGCGGGAGGCTTCGGCAAGCAGCGTAATGCCAGCCGACGGAAAGTTTGACCTATCGACGCCGCGCCCTCGTCACGCCGGACGGAGGCCCGGCATCCACGATTTTGCTTGCTGCACGCAGGCAAGAAGTCGTGGATGCCGGCCTGCGCCGGCATGACGTGGTAGCAGCGCCCAAGAGTCGATCATTCGGACGCCTGGTATAAGACGCGAGGGTGGAGCGTGCGGCACCTCCCTCACCCGTGTCGCAAGCGCTCGGCGACCTTGGTCCGCTCTTCGCGGCCCAAGCCCGCAAGCGCGGCAGAGGTGTACGCACGCGGCACCTCAGTCGGTGGTGGTCTTGACCGGTTCGACCCTGGGGTGCGCCGCCATCGCGCCCTGCGTCGGCCGCGGCAGCCGCATGATCGCGCCGGTCATCGGGATGAAGAACACGCCCATGTCGCGACGGGAATGGATCTTGCCCTCGTCGTCCTTGGTGTAGACGTAGAGCACCTGGCCGCGCTTGAACGGTTGGCCGATCGGAATGACCATGCGCCCGCCCGGCTTCATCTGCTTGAACAGGTCGGGCGGCGCGTATTGCGCGGCGCAGGTGACGATGACGATGTCGAACCCGCCCGTCACCTCGGGCCAGCCGTAATACCCGTCGCCCACCCGGGTGTGCACGTTGTCGTAGCCGATCGGCGCGAAAATCTTCGCCACCGCCTCGCCCAGCGGCTGGATGATCTCGATCGTGTAGGCCTGCGCGACGATGCGCGACAGCAGCGCGCTCTGGAACCCCGACCCGGTGCCGATCTCCAGCGTCACGTCGCCTGGTTTCGGCTGGCAGATCTGCGTCATGTAGGCCTGGCCGAGATAGTCCGACAGCGCCGAGCCGTAGCCCAGGCCCCAGGGCTTCGGCACCGTCTCATACGCGTCGCCCGGCGTCGCCAGGTGCTCGGAGTAGATGTAGTGGAAATACTCGCGCGGCACCGCCTCGAACGCCGCCATCACCGCCGGGTCGGCATGGCCCAGATGCTGCTTCAGGTAGGCCGCGATCCGCTGCATCGCCGCCGGCTTGCGCGCCTGGATGGCGTCGAACTGCGCCTGGCTCTGGTGCACCGGGCGGCCGGAGGCAAGCATCGCCGCTGCGTACGCCGCGTGCGTCCAGGCCTCGGCGCGCGGCCAGCGCCGGGCGCGCGACGGCCAGCGCCGCGGCGCCGGCGATCAATCCGCGACGTGAGAGTGCATCGCCAAATCCGGCCACAGAACGCTCTTTCTGGCTGAGGGGAAACTAACCACGGCCAGCACATACAGCAAGGCGGCACACAACAGAACCCAGTCGTATCCCACCTCGCGCGCGATCAGGTTGGCCAGCGGCGTGGCGACCACCGAGAACGCGCCGTTCAGCGCCCAGGCCCAGGGCAGCATGCCGCCGCCGCCGAGCCGCGACAGGCCGAGCGGGAACGGCAGCCCCAGAGCCAGCGACACCGGTGCGGCGACGCAAAGCACCAGCGCGGCGCGCGCCGGGAACGGCAGGGCCAGCGTGTCCAGCATCAGCGGGCGCAGCCCGAGCAGCACGGCGCCGATCCAGGCCAGCGCGACCAGGCTGGCCAGCGCGACCGCCCGCCACGGCGCGCCATAGGCGCGGTCGGCCAGCAGGCTGCCCAGCCCGGAGAACACCAGCATCCCGGTCAGCACCAGCGCAAAGCCGCTGGCGCGGTCGTGCAGCCACAGGCTGGCCTGGCCGATCAGGTAGATCTCGATGAACAGGAACCCGAGGCCGAGCGCCGGGAAATAGACGATCGGGCGCAGCACGCCCCCTGCCCGGTCGCGGACCCGGCGCGGCGCGGCCAGCGGCACCAGCAGCACCAGCAGCGCCAGCAGCGCCGCCTGGGCCAGCACCGCCAGGTTGACCAGGCCGGCGATCTCCGGCTGCGGCAGCACCTCCAGCCGGCGCAGCAGGGTGCCGAGCTGATCGAGCCGCAGCACGGCATAGTAGAACGGCCGGTCGAGCGTGATCGGCGCCAGGTCGAACACCTGCCGCGACGGCGTCGGCTGGGCGTCCAGCATCGCCGCCGCCTCGTTGGCGATGGCGTCGTCCGGGCTGGTCGCGTCGGTGGTGCCCTCGGCGAACGACACCGAGGGCAGGTTGTTGTACAATTTCGCCCGCGCCGCCGCGACGTCGATGCCGGGATACCACGAGACGTCGAACGAGCGGTCGTCGCAGAAGCGGCGGACCGCGGCGATGCGCGCCGCGTCCCATACCGCCGGCGAGACCAGGATGCGCACGTTCCAGGCCGAGCGGTAGACCACCACGTGGCGCGCCGGATCGGCGAGGCCGGCGGCCAGCAGGGCGGCGCGCACGGTCGCCAGCATGCGGCTGGCGTAGGTGGGAAAATCGCGGATCGACACCGGGATCGAGACCAGCCCGTCCGGCGCCAGCGCGGCCAGGTCGGCGGTGAGCGCCTCGACGCTGAAGCCGGTCGCGTTGGCCGCGGCGGCGTCGAGGAAGTCGGCGGACAGGTCGATGAGGTCGTAGCGCCGGCCGGTGCGCACCGCGGCCAGCGGCCCGGCCGGGGACAGATGGATGCGGGGG
The DNA here is from genome assembly GCA_963847615.1 of uncultured Alphaproteobacteria bacterium. GTDB lineage: Bacteria > Pseudomonadota > Alphaproteobacteria > Acetobacterales > Acetobacteraceae > Palsa-883. The sequence goes on along the minus strand of CAWKAN010000020.1, from coordinate 3,508 downwards.
CTCGAAGCCAGAGCGGGCGACGGGCCGAGGCCGTGGCGCAGCGCGTCGTGCAGGGTCGGCTCGGGTTCGACCACGGTGACCCGGGCGGCGCCGAGCGCCAGCGCCTCGGCCGGGCGGAACCCGCCGCCGGCGCCGATCAGCAGCACGCGGGCGTGGGGGACGAGCTGGTACGGCAAGGCGTCCAGCGCGGCCCCGGCGTAGCCGACATCCACCGGCCCCGGCCGCGGCAGCGAGGCGATGCGCTCGCCGTCGCGATACAGGCCGAAACTGCGCGGCGGGCCGGGCAGCCCGAGCATGGCGGCGTCGTTGGAGACGTCGGTGTCCACCCGCTCGGTGAAGTCGTCGAGCAGCATGTCGTCGCCGCGCGGCGACAGGCGTTCGGCCAGCACCTGCGCGCCCGGCGTGTGCAGCGGGGCATAGATCGGCTTGAAGTCGTTGAACCGTGCCTGGTTGTCGCCCAGCAGCAACGCCTCGGCCGCGACCAGCGCCAGCAGCGCGGCGAGCATGGCGGGCCAGCGCCGGCCCGGCACGAACGGCACGGCCAGCACCAGCGCCGGCAGCAGCGCGGGGACCAGGAAGAACGGCGGCACCACGAACATCAGCGCCAGCACCAGGGCGGCGCCGGCGCCGGCGCCGGTCAGGTCGAAGGCGTAGACCAGGCCGGTGCGCCCCGGGTGCAGCACGAAGCTCAGGCTGACGAACAGCCCGGCCAGGGCGAAGAACGGCAGCAGGCTGGCGTAATAGAGGCCGATATAGCCGAGCTGCGGCAGCCAGGTCGCCGGATTCTGCAACTCCAGCGGATTGAACGGATTGATGGTGGTCAGGTGGTAGCCCAGCGCGCCGGTGGCGATCAGCAGGGCCGGCAGCCAGGCCAGCAGCCGGTTGCCCCGCCGGGCCAGCGCGTCGCGCCACAACGCCAGCACCACGCCGGACAGCGCGAACCCCACCATGACGATGGAGATCACCCAGTAGCCATACTCCGACCACTTGGCGACGGCGAAGTAGCGGGTCAGCGCGATCTCGCAGCCCAGCGCCGTCAGCGACACCAGGAACAGCGGCAGCAGGGCGGTCACGGCCAGACGTGCCGGCGGATGAAATCCTGCATCAGCGCGTCGAAACGGGACGCGTCATCGACGAACAGTGCGTGGCCGGCGTCGCGGAACACCGCGGTCTCGGTGTCCGGGCGGTTGCGCTGCAGGTTGGCGGCCTGCGCGGCGAAGCCGGGGCGCACGACGTACAGCACCGGCACGCGGGCGGCATAGACCGCTTCGCGCCAATAGGACCGCGGCACCGGGTAGGACAGCAGGGCGCGGGCCGCCGGTTCCGGCGTGCGCAGCGCCGCCGCGGTCAGCCGGTCGAGATAGGCCGGGCTCTGCGGGCGGCGGAACATGCTCCGCACGAAGTTGTGCATGAACACGGCGTGCGGCAGCGGCCGGGCGTGGCTGGGCTTGCCGGGCACGGGCGGCGGCTCCTCGCCCACCGAATTGTCCACCAGCACGAGGCCCGCGAGATGCGCGTCACCCTCGACGTGCACCGCGGCCAGGGTGTCGAGCACGCCGAGCGACCAGCCGACCACCAGGGCCGGCGCGGGGCCGAGATGGGCCAGCAGCTCGCCGATGTCGCGGCCGCGCCGGGTGGGATCGTAGCCGGTCGCGGGGATCTCGAAGTCGCCCTGGCCGCGCGGATCGAAGGCGATGACGCGGTAGGCCGGGGCGAAGGCGGCGAGCTGCTGTTGCCAGATCCAGGCGGGCATGGTCCAGCCGGGCACGAATACGATGGTGTGCGCCGTGCCGCTCGGCGCGGTGCGTGGCCCCGCCTCCAGATAGTGCAGCCGCACCCCGTCGCTGGTGGTGAAGAAATGGCTGGTGGTGCCGGGAAGGGGCTGCGCGACCGCCGCGCGCCCGATCGCCAACCCCACCACGAGCACGATCGCCCAGAACCGTCCCGACCCGTATCGCATGGCGGGACCAGACGGGCGGCGTGCGGGGGATGTCAACCGGGTTCTGTTCACCTGTTCGCAACACTTCCCTGAAACTCTGCCTGCCGCGCGGACCCGCGCCGGACCGCCGCCCGCGCAGGCCGCGGCCGGACAGATACCAGCGGGCCGAGGCCGGAGGAACAGCTCGCCATGACACCACGCGGCAGGCCGACGCCATGACCGACAGCCCCCGACGGCTGCTGGCGGTGGATGCCGAGCGCGTCCAGCGGCTGATCGTGGCCCGCGCGGTCGAGTCGCTGGGATTCGTCGCCGACGGCGCAGCGGATCTTGATGAAGCGGCGCGCTGCCTGTCGCAGCAGAGCTACGACGCGGTGGTGCTCGACCTGTCGCTGGGGGCGCGCGAGGGCGTCAGCCTGCTGCACATGCTGCGCGGCCGTGGCACGGAGCCCCTGGTGGTGCTGATCTCGGGGATGGACGCGCGGGTGCGCTCGGCCGGTTGCCGGCTGGCCGAGGCGCTCGGCCTGCGGATTGCCGGCGCGCTGGAAAAGCCGGTCGTGCCGGCCGCGCTGCGGGCGCTGCTGCATGACGTCCCGCCGCGCGCAGCCGCCGACCCGCTCAGTCGGGTCGCCGTGCCAAGTGCCGCCGAGCTGGCCCACGCGCTCGATCGCGGCGAGGTCACGGTGGCATTTCAGCCCAAGCTGGGGCTGATCAGCCGCCGCCCGGTCGAGCTGGAGGCCCTGGCCCGCTGGCAACCGCCCGGAGGCGCGCCGGTGCCCCCCGACCTGTTCATCCCGGTCGCCGAGCGTCACGGGCTGATCGTGCAACTGACCCGGGATGTCTTGCGCCAATCGCTGGACGCCTGCCGGCAATGGCGGGTGCCGCACCCGGATTGCGGCGTGGCGGTGAACGTCTCCCCGCTCATCCTCGCCAACCCGGCCCTGCCGGAGGAGATCGATGCCGCGCTGGCGCAGGCCGGCGTGCCGCCGGGCGCGTTGATCGCGGAGATCACCGAAAGCGTGGTCAGCGCCGATCCGCAGCTGGCCAGCGAGGTGCTGACCCGCCTGCGGGCCAAGGGGATCCGGCTGTCGCTCGACGATTTCGGCACCGGGCAGTCGTCGCTGCTGTCGCTGATGCGGCTGCCGTACTCCGAACTGAAAATCGACCGCAGCTTCGTCGCCTGCTGCGAAACCGATCCCGAGGCCTGGAAGATCATCCGCGCGACGATCGCCCTGGCGCACGAGCTTGGGTTGGACGTGGTCGCCGAGGGGGTCGAGAGCGCGGCGATCGAGCAGCGGCTGATCGGCGCCGGCTGCGACGTCGGCCAGGGCTGGCGGTTCGGCCGCCCGATGCCGGCCGCGGCGATCGAGGCCTGGTTCGAGGCGCATGCCCTGATGATGGTGTAGCGGCGGGGGTTTGGCGCCCACGGGTTCAGGCAACGCCCAAGACTTGCCGGTTCAGGATGCGCTCAGGCCAGGCTGCAGCATCCCGTTCCGGGAGTGCCGGGGCGCCGATCGATTTGGATAGCGGACCGGGTGGCCGCGTTCAGTCCGGGCCATGGGCCTGACGGAA
>CAWKAN010000019.1:0-431530 GCA_963847615.1 uncultured Alphaproteobacteria bacterium | reverse complement strand
CTTCAGTTCTTCAAGATTTTGCTTCTCGATCGAATTAAACCCTGCATTCACATCGATACTCGGTTCGGCATCTGGCAGCGCTTCGCACGAGATCGACGGATTCAGGAGCAACCCTGCACCGTGGTCCGGGTTTGGAGGCGGGTCCGTGCATAGCTTGACACCCGTTGGCACCGCCACTGAGAAGCCGTAGTCCGCGTTGCGGTATGTCTCGGCGGCATGCCCCATCCCGACGGAGACAGTCACACCGACAAAGCAGAAGACGATCAGCCTGAGCACATGAAGTCTCAAAAACATTTGCCGTACTCCTAGTTCTGCGGGTGTTCTTTTAGCCAGATCGCCTGCCTCGATCTGACGCTGTCTATGGTGCTGTCTAAGTCCTTGTTGTAATCTCGATCAGCGCTGTTATAGGCCGGCACTTTCCTTAGATCCCTTATGAACGCGCTGTTCGTCATGGGCGGACCGTCGGTGAAGCGCTGAGGTGGTCCCCGAAAACTGGACAGGTGGCTAAGAGAGACTCCCGCCCCTAAAACGGCCGTTGGGCCGGAGGGACAGATGGGGAACATTCGCAAGAAGCACGGCGCGGATTTCAAGGCGAAGGTGGCTTTGGCGGCGGTGCGTGAGGACGGCACGGTTGCGGAGTTGTCGAGCCGGTATGGCGTGCATGCCAGCCAGATCCATGCATGGAAGAAGACGGCGCTCGATGGGATTGGTTCGCTCTTCGTCCGGGGCAGGGCTGGGGTGTCCGAGGTCTCTGCTGCGGACGATGCGCGGCTGGCGAAGTTGTATGAGACGATCGGCGAGCTGACGGTCGAACGCAATTTTTTTCGCAAAAGGTCTGGTCCATGAGCCAGATTGCGCGGCTGTCGCTGATCGACCGTGCGGACGTTGATCTGTCGATCGTTGCGCAATGCCGGTTGCTGAAAGTTGCGCGCTCGACGCTGTATTGGCATGCCGCTGCGGTGAGCGAGGATGATCTGCGACTGATGCGGCGGCTGGACGAGCAATATCTGAGGACACCGTTCTATGGGTCGCGTCGCATGGTGGCGGTGCTGCACCGGGAAGGTGAGGCGGTGAACCGCAAACGGGTGCGCCGACTGATGCGGCTGCTGGGGCTTGAGGCGATCTACCAGAAGCCGAACACCAGCCGGCGTCATCCGGAACACAAGGTTTACCCTTACCTTTTGCGAGGTTTGGTGATCAACCGGCCGAATCAAGTGTGGTGCGCGGACATCACTTACATCCCACTGGCCAAGGGCTTCGTCTATCTGGTTGCGGTGATGGACTGGTTCAGCCGGCGTGTTCTGGCGTGGCGTTTGTCGATCGGAATGGAGACGGATTTCTGCGTCGAGGCATTACAGGAGGCGATGGATCGGTACGGGCAGCCGGAGATATTCAACACCGATCAGGGTGTGCAGTTCAGCAGCGCGGCGTTCATTGACGAACTGGCGGCCCACGGTGTCCGCATCAGCATGGACGGCAAGGGGCGGTTCCTCGACAACATCTTCATCGAGCGGCTGTGGCGCAGCCTCAAGTACGAGGAGGTGTTCATCAAGGCGTATGCCTCGGTTGCCGAGGCGCGCGGGGCCATCGGCGGGTGGTTTCTCTTTTACAATGAGGCACGTCTGCACCAGGCCCTCGGTTACCGGACGCCGCGCGAAATCTTCGAGGCCGCGCCAGCCTGTGGAGATGTGGACAACGCAAGCGCGTTGCCCACATCTCCACAGGCACCACAACCGCAACAAAATGGTTCAATTGACGAGCAGAACGTGCTACGTAGTTTTGTGGCCTCCTCGCACGGGTAGGGGGATGTGTAACCGGCGGGAGTCTCTCTTAGCTTACCCCGTTTCCTGTCCAGTGGATGGGGTCCACCTCACGCCACGCATTTGACTTCTCCCAATAGGTTGCCGCGTCTTCGACAGAGCCGAAACGTAGGTCATTGCGCCCAGCTTGGGTGCTTCCCCATGGGTTGCTCAAACCGATGTCGTGTCGATCGGAATAATATTCGCTTTCTAGGGCAGCCACTCCCAACACGAATTCAACGGGGATGTTGAGATCTTTAGCTATCTTAAGCGCGGGACCATAAAGTCGGTTGAAGAAATTTTCGAATTCCGGCTGAAGCTGTTGGTGCACCGCCTGAGCAGGGAGATCCTCTTTCGCCTCCGCCGGCGGGATTATGGCGTGCCAAATTGCGCTCGCCACCTGCTCAGCCAGCGAGCTCAACGGCGTTGTGCGATCCGCTGGAGCATTGCCCACATCTGCGGATGGGTTCGACGCGACCGCGTGTTCGGACACGTGGCGACCTGCTGCCGTCGCCAAGGCTTCGTTCGCCCGGCAATAGGCCGCGATCGGATCGGCCCCGATGAATGTGCGGTCGGAGCTCTCGTTCGTCCCGGCTTGTGTGGCGTTGGACACGGCATTCTCCGTCGGTCGCCACGGCGCGGTCGGATTGGGCGGCGGCGCGAGTCCGTCCACCGTGCCGCGCTGGCCAGGCGGCGGACTGCCGGACGACGGGTTGGTCCGGCCATCGCTACCCGCGCCCGGCACGAAGGTCGCCGGCAGCTTGATATGGTCCGGGTGGCTTTGCAGCCACTCGGTCGGCTCCGGCGCATCATGCGGGACGAAAATGACGCCGTTCGATCGGGTGAGACTCCGTATCGCCCGCAAGAGCGCAAAAGCTTGAGCGGTAACCAGCCCATCTCGTTCACCGCATGGCAGAGATTCGCTGACGGGCATGGTGCAAACGTCTGGGATCGCACAGAGAGTGGATGTTAACGCCGCTCTCAATGTCCGGACAGCGTCTGCCATGGCCCTATAACGGCTTCAATAGACGCATTCCGGCAAGAACCCGGCGCAGAATCAACAAATCCTTGTCTAATCGGGACTCCGTAGTCAGAAGAGTTACTTCATAATTGATCCTTGCATCAATGTTGGCCCCTCTGGACACCTGAGCCAATATACAGACCTCAACCCTGCCATTCCCAGGCTTTACGAGGCATGACACTGTCTTATGGCCTGGTACCGTAAGACCATTTGGTACCGCTCCGGAAGATCCTCTTCGATTGCATGTATCATTCTTCAGTTCTTCAAGACTTTTCTCCTCGGTCACATTAAACTCTGCATTCACGTGGATACTGGCTCCGGCGTGTAACGGCGCCTCACACGAGATCGACGATTTCAGGAGCAACGCTGGACCGTGATCCGGGTTGGGAGGCGGTTCCCTGCATAGCTTGACACCCGTTGGCACCTCCACCGAGAAGCCGTATTTCGCGTTGCGGTATGTCTCGGCGGCATGCCCCATCCCGATGAAGACAGTCACACCGACAAAGCAGAAGACGATCAGCCTGAGCACATGAAGTCTCAAAAACATTTCCGTACTCTCAGTTCTGCGGATGTTCTTGTAGCCAGATCGCCTGCCTCGATCTGACGCTGTCAATGATCCCGTTTAACTTCGAATAGTAGTATGGATCCTTGCTGTTGTAGGCCGGCATCTTCTTTAGATCGGCGGATTCAAGTTTGGGAGCGAACACCACCGGGTGACCCGACAGTTTAGGGTGGTGGGATGGCAATTTCGAGACGTCGGCTGACGGTTGTTGATCGCACGATGATTGAGGTGCGTCTGCATGACGGCTGGGGGGTCCGATCGATTGCCCGGGCCCTCTGCCGGTCGCCTGGGACGATTTCGGCTGAGATCAAGCGGCATCGCGATGCCGCGGGGTACCTGGCGCACACGGCGGAGACCCAAGCCCTTGCCGGCCGGCGCCGGTCTGGCCGCAAACCGCGGCTGGCGAGCGATGGCGCGCTGTTTGGTGAAGTGGCTAGGCTGTTGCGCTTGAAATGGTCCCCTGAGCAAATATCGGGCAGGCGCAAGCGGATCGAGCATGGAATGGAGCAGCAATCGGGCCTGCGTGTGTCGCACGAGGCGATCTACACCGCGATCTACGCCTTGCCGCGCGGCGAACTGCGCCGCGAGCTGATCGCGTGCTTGCGCCAGGACAAGCCAAACCGCGGTCGCAAGCCAAAAGGCAGCGAGCGCCGCGGCAAGCTCTGCGGCATGACCAATATCAAGGACCGGCCTGAGGAAATCGAGGGCCGTCTGGTGCCGGGCCATTGGGAGGGCGACTTCATTGTGGGTGCCGGAGGGGCCAGTGCGATCGGCACGTTGGTGGAACGCACGACCCGCTATGTCGTCCTGGTGCGGATGCCCACGCGCAAGGCGGATGTCGCCGCCTGCGCTTTCGCCGGGGCCTTGAACGCCATTCCGGCTCCGCTGCGCAAAACGTTGACCTACGACCAGGGCAAGGAAATGGCGGAGCACGAGAGCCTTGCCCTCAATACCGGCATGCGCATCTTCTTTGCTGACCCGCATGCGCCGTGGCAGCGCGGCTCCAACGAGAACACCAACGGCCTGCTGCGCCAGTATTTCCCGAAAGGCACGTCCTTGTCGGGGCTGGACCAAGGCGACCTCGACACCGTCGCCGCCAGCCTCAACAATCGACCCAGAAAGACGTTGGACTACGCAACGCCGAACGAGCAATTCAGCAATCTGCTTGCCGCAGCGGCCAGCGCAAACCAGACGTCATCCGGTGGTGTTCGTTCCCAAACTTGAATCCGCCATCCCTTATGAACGCGCTGTTCGTCATGGGCGGACCGTCGGTGAAGCGCCACGCATTTGACTTCTCCCAATAGGTTGCCGCGTCTTCGACAGAGCCGAAACGTAGGTCATTGCGCCCAGCTTGGGTGCTTCCCCATGGGTTGCTCAAACCGATGTCGTGTCGATCGGAATAATATTCGCTTTCTAGGGCAGCCACTCCCAACACGAATTCAACGGGGATGTTGAGATCTTTAGCTATCTTAAGCGCGGGACCATAAAGTCGGTTGAAGAAATTTTCGAATTCCGGCTGAAGCTGTTGGTGCACCGCCTGAGCAGGGAGATCCTCTTTCGCCTCCGCCGGCGGGATTATGGCGTGCCAAATTGCGCTCGCCACCTGTTCAACCAGCGAGCTCAACGGCGTTGTGCGATCCGCTGGAGCATTGCCCGCATCTGTGGACGGGTTCCGCGCGACCGCGTGTTGGGGCGCGTGGCGACTTGCCGCTGTCGCAAGGGCTTCGTTCGCCCGGCAATAGGCCGCGATCGGATCGGCCCCGATGAATGTGCGGTCGGAGCTCTCGTTCGTCCCGGCTTGTGTGGCGTTGGACACGGCATTCTCCGTCGGTCGCCACGGCGCGGTCGGATTGGGCGGCGGTGCGAGTCCGTCCACCGTGCCGCGCTGGTCAGGCGGCGGACTGCCGGACGACGGGGCGGCCTCGCCATCGCCACCCGCATGCGGCATGAAGGTCGCCGGCAGCTTGATATGGTCCGGGTGGCTTTGCAGCCACTCGCTCGGTTCCGGCGCATCGTGCGGGACGAAAATGAACGGCAGCTTAAGCTCGTGGAGTACGGATCGGTCGGCCGGCATGGTGTGCTGCTTCACAGATTTTGTCACTGGTACCTGACTGACTTTCGTTAGTCTGTCAAGCGCGTAGACACCGACCGCCAGGGCAATCGGGTGAAGCGAAGGCAGGTCGGGGCTTCGCCCCGGCCTTGCTTTCGTTCACCCGATTGCCCTGTGACGTGACAGCGGTTGTCAAGGCGATTGAGCGGCGTTCCGATCCCGCTCACGGGGCGGCCGCGACCGGGGCGCCGAGTTGCCGCCGGTGGTGCCGGCAGTGAGTCTAATCTGCCACATAGTGGGGGGTTTCCGAGGGTTTCCTCACATCATGCAGCAGTCTTTCCGTGCGTCGCGCACGCGGGCCTTGATGCGACAGCGGCCTGAATGGCGTCGCCGAACTGATCGCCGAGCCGGGCACGGTCTGCGCCGGTCTTACGGAGCTGCGGAAGGCCCCGCGCCGCGACGGCGACGACACGATGGTCAACATCGGCGCTGCGGCGTTCTCGCTGCTTTTCATGGGAAGTCCGGCGTTCCTGGCCCGTCAGCGAGCCCTGCTGCGCGCGCCGGTCGTTGGCACGCCGATCGCGTCGCTGGCGCCACGCGCGTTCGCGATCTCGGTGGCGCAGATGGTGACGATTTACCACTCGCTTTATGTCGCCCTGGCCGAACAACGCGACATTCCCCTGGTCACGGCGGACGAGAAGCTCATGCAACGCCTGTCCGGCGATGCGGCTTTGCGGCGGCGCATGATGTGGGTTGGCGACCTGGCTGCCTGGTGACGGCACGTGGAGAGCGGGGCCAGTCCGTTCCAAACCCGAGATGGATTTGCCCCGCCCGCACCCAGGTCGGCTGGTGCCTCGGGACCCCCTGCTGCCTGGCTGCGTTGCTGCTGCTCCGTGCGATTGGGTAACCTACGCGCGCGAGGGGTTTGTCTGGCGCCGCTGGGGCGCCTTGCTGTAGGTTAGGGGGAATAACTATCCATTCGCCGGGATCGCCGATGCAGCATCTTGCAACCCTGCCCCCACACGCCCTGCCGCCGCTGCCGAGATGGTCCGGGAGCAACCGTCCGGGGGCGGGCCCACGCCCGAAGACCATGCGAGGGACACTGTGCGCCGTGGGACGGCCGCATCGACGCAAGCCGGGTCGGAAGCCAGCGCGCGCTGGCGGCGGCGGGGCTGCCGGGGGCGGGGGCAAGCGGGCGGCCGTGGTTCGGTCGGGGCTCGGCATTTCGCGGATGAGATCCCCTACAACAGCCTGCCACCGGGCTACGACCCGGTGGTGGGACGGTGGCGACGCGGGGGCGGCGGACGGCGTGGCGAGGTGCGGAAGGCGAATTTCCCGCAAGAACCCCATGCAACAGTGTCCGGGCCGGCAAGGCCGGGATGGTCGGGGTCCGCCCGGGACGGCCTGGCTGGCAGTCGTGTGGCAGCGCGGAAGGCGAATTTCGCGCAACGACCCCATGCAACAGTGTGGGGGTGGGCAGGGCCGGGATGGTCGGGTCCGCACGGGACGGCCTGGCTGGCAGTCGTGTGGCAGCGCGGAAGGCGAATTTCGCGCAACGACCCCATGCAACAGTGTGGGGGTGGGCAGGGCCGGGCTGGTCGGGTCCGCCCGGGACGGCCTGGCTGGCGGCCGTGGCGCAGCGCGAAAGGCGGATTTCGTGCAACGACCCCATGCAACAGTGTGGGGGGGGCGGGGCCGGGATGGTCGGGGCTGCACGAGAGGGTGTGGCTGGCGGCCGTGTCGCAGCGCGAAAGGCGAATTTCGCGCAACGACCCCATGCAACGCGGAGCGGTGGCGATCCGGAAGCACCGGACCGTGCTGCCTGGGGCGCGGGTCACCTGCTGACCGCCAGCGACCGGACACCATGCGGCACCGGGTCGGGCGACGAGCGATATTTTTTGGCTCATATGGCGTTGACTGTTGGACGGCCCCGTAGGGCGGAAAAGCGCAGCGCCTTCCGCCGTCGGACGGTGGCGGGATATGTTGTTGGGGACGTCGGCAGATGCGAGCGGCGCGCCCGGCGGTGGCGGAAGGCGCTGCGCTTTTCCGCCCTACGGGGCCGTCCAACAGTCAACGCCATATGAGCGTATTTTTTTGGACGGGGTCCCATTTCCTGAATGAATCCCCATATGACCCGGGGTGGCGGCGAGACGAATGCCCCGCACGCGGGGGTGGCGCCATACCCGGCGCGCTCGGCGCCGCGCGATGCCGGACCCGCCCCGCCCTGGCGCGCGGAGACCCCCTGGGACGCGGAGATCGCGGTTGACGGCGCCTGGCCGGCGGGGCAGGACAAACGCGCGATCGTGCCCAGGGCACGACCCAAGCCCCGCCCCGGCCAGTCGGGGACAGCTTGGGCGCCGACGACCTCGGGCGCACCTTTGACAGCGCGCCGACCGGGCTTACAGTTTCACGACGGGACAGACAGGACACGTTCGACGATGGATAAGGTTGCCACGCTCGCTGAACTTCGCCCCACCTCGGAGATCAATCTGCCGGACACCAAGGTGGTTGCGCGCGAGGCGTTCGGGATCGCGACGGACATGGTGGTGCCGGCCTTCTCGGTGCGCACCGAACACGTGCCGGACATCGACAGCGCCTACAAGTTCGACCGCGAAACCACGCTGGCGATCTGCGCCGGGTTCGCCTTCAACCGCCGCGTGATGATCCAGGGCTACCACGGCACCGGCAAGTCGACCCACATCGAGCAGGTGGCCGCGCGGCTGAACTGGCCGTGCATCCGCGTCAACCTCGACAGCCACATCAGCCGCATCGACCTGATCGGCAAGGACGCCATCGTGCTGCGCGACGGCAAGCAGATCACCGAATTCCGCGAGGGCATCCTGCCCTGGGCGCTGCAGCACGCCTGCGCCCTGGTGTTCGACGAATACGACGCCGGCCGCCCCGACGTGATGTTCGTCATCCAGCGCGTGCTGGAGGTCGAGGGCAAGCTGACGCTGCTCGACCAGAACCGGGTGATCCGCCCGCACCCGTCGTTCCGGCTGTTCTCGACCGCCAACACGGTGGGGCTCGGCGACACCACCGGCCTCTATCACGGCACCCAGCAGATCAACCAGGGCCAGATGGACCGCTGGAACATCGTTGCGACGCTGAACTACCTGCCGCACGGCATGGAGACCGACATCGTGCTGGCCAAGATGGCGATCGACCCGGCCGACACCGCGATGAAGAAGCGGGTGCAGAGCATGGTCGCGCTGGCCGACCTGACCCGCGCCGGCTTCATCAACGGCGACATCTCCACCGTGATGTCGCCGCGCACGGTGATCACCTGGGCGGAGAACGCGCGGATCTTCGGCGATGTCGGCTTCGCCTTCCGCATGACGTTCCTGAACAAGTGCGACGAGGCGGAGCGCGCCACGGTCGGCGAGTACTACCAGCGCTGCTTCAACGAGGAGATCCCGACCGGCGGCTTCACCACCCGCCAGGTCGCCTGATCGCCCGCCCCCAACCGCGCACCCGCTACAGCGCACCGCAGATGGCCCGTCGATGAGCGCAACCGCCGCCAAGGACAACACGCGCGCCGAGGAGTTCAAGCGCGCCACCGCCGGCGTGCTGCGCGCGATCGCCGAGCAGGCCGACGTGCAGGTGGCGTTCCAGCCCGGCCCCTCCGGCGTCACCGGCAAGCGCGCCCGGCTGCCGCTGCCAACCCGCGCGTTGCCGGCGGCCGAGATGGCCAAGCTGCGCGGCGCCTCGGACTCGCTGGCGCTGCGGCTGCGCCATCACGACGACGCGGTGCACGCCGCGCGCATGCCGGCCCGGCGCGAGGCGCGCGACGCCTATGACGCGCTGGAGCAGGCGCGGGTGGAGACTATCGGCGCGCACTTCATGTCGGGCGTCTCGGCCAACCTGCGCGCCAAGCTGACCGAGGAGTGCGAGGCCGAAGGCTACGACCGCATGACGCGCAAGGACCAGATGCCGGTCGCCGCGGCGCTGGCCCTGCTGGCGCGCGAGCGGATGTCGGGCGAGCCGCCGCCGGTGCCGGCGCGGCGCATCCTGGACCTGTGGCGCGACACGCTGGGCGAGTCCGCCGAGGCGGCGCTGGCCGAGATGGGACGCAACCAGCAGGACCAGAAAGCCTTCGCCCGCGCCGCGCGCAAGCTGCTGGCCGCGCTCGACCTGGCCGAGGCCGAGGCCGAAGCCGAACCCGACGACCAGACCGAGGAGGGCGAGGAGGGCGGCGAGCAGTCCGGCCAGCAGGACGAGAACCCGGAGGGCGAAGGATCGAGCGAGTCCGACACGGAGTTGATGCTCGGGGCGCAGCCGGACGAGATGGAGGGCGAGGCGGCCGACGACGAGGGCACCGAGTCCGAGGACGATGCCGCGGCGGCCGACGGCGACGACCGGCCGGGCGGGCCGCAGCCGCGGCGCGAGCGGCCCAATCCCGACAACGAGGCGATCTATCGCGCCTATACCAGGCTGTTCGACGAAGAGGTCGATGCCGACGATCTGTGCGATGCCGATGAACTCAGCCGGCTGCGCCAGCAGCTCGACCAGCAGTTGCAGCACCTGCAAGGGGTGATCTCCAAGCTGGCCAACCGGCTGCAGCGCCGGCTGCTGGCGCAGCAGACCCGGGCCTGGGAGTTCGACCTGGACGAGGGGCTGCTGGACGCCGGGCGGCTGTCGCGCGTGGTGGTCAACCCGATGCAGGCGCTGTCCTACAAGCGCGAGCTGGACACCGAGTTCCGCGACACCGTGGTGACCCTGCTGATCGACAATTCCGGCTCGATGCGCGGGCGGCCGATCACCGTGGCGGCGATGTGCGGCGACATCCTGGCGCGCACGCTGGAGCGCTGCGCGGTGAAGGTGGAGGTGCTCGGCTTCACCACGCGCGCCTGGAAGGGCGGGCAGGGCCGCGAGAAATGGGTGCAGGACGGCAAGCCGCGCAATCCGGGCCGGCTGAACGATCTGCGCCACATCATCTACAAGGCGGCGGATCAGCCGTGGCGGCGGGCGCGCAAGAACCTCGGGCTGATGCTGCGCGAGGGGCTGCTGAAGGAGAACATCGACGGCGAGGCGCTGCTGTGGGCGTATCGCCGGCTGCTGGTGCGCCCCGAGCATCGGCGCATCCTGATGGTGATCAGCGACGGCGCGCCGGTGGATGACTTCGACGCTGTCGGTGAACCCGGGGAACTACCTGGAGAAGCACCTGCGCGAGGTGATCCGCGACATCGAGGCGCGCGACCAGGTGGAGCTGATCGCCGTCGGCATCGGCCACGACGTGACGCGCTACTACCGCCGCGCGGTGACCATCGTCGATGCCGAGGAGCTGGGCGGCACGATGATGAAGAAGCTGACGGAACTGTTCGACGAGGACATGGACGCCGCCTGGGCGCGCGCGGCGAGCGAGCGGTCGGCGGTGGTGGTATGATCCACCCGGCGGCCGCCGGCCGGTCGCGGCGGGCAGACGCTTAGTCGGTGGGGACCGAGCGAAGGTCGATCACCAGCCTTGCCCACGGCGTGTCGGCAAGACGCCGCAACAGGCGCCGGTCCGCGGTCACCAAGGGTGCATCGCGCGCTTCGGCCACGGCGAGGTAGCAGCAGTCATAGACCGGGTGGTCGAGCGCCAGCGCGATAGCGGCGGCGCGCCGGGACAGCCCTGCGAGCGGCACCAGTTCGTCGAACGCCACGGGCAGTCGCGCGGCGGCATGATCGAACTGCTCGGGCAGCATCATGCCGCTGCGGACGGCCTTCCATGCGGCGTTGCCAACTTCGGCCAGGATCAGATCGGGCGCGATCAGCCAGTCCGAGCCGGCCAGCAGGGCGGCTGCCTGTGCCGTGCCGTCCTCCTCGACGAACCATTTCAGGGCGACGCTGGCGTCGATGACCCGCGTCACCGCGCGTCGCGGCCCTCGCGCACGAGGTCCTCGGCCTGGCGACGCGGACCCTTGGGGGTCTTCGCACGCACCGCGGCGAACTCGGCGACCAGTGCGGTGCGGGGATGGCCCGCAGCGCGGGTCAACACGTCACGCAGTTCGGCTTCCAGCGAAATGCCACGCGTCGCGGCCCTGGCCCGCAGGGCGGTGAGAACCGCATCGTCAACATTGCGAATCAGAACCTGGCCCATGAACGACACTCAAGACGATAGCGTTCCCGCTATCGTGGTCATCGAGGCCGCTCGCGTCAAGCCGCGCCGCGCTGGGCCGCCGCGACCAGGGAGGCCACCGCGCAGGACGCCAGCCGCGCCGCCAGCGTATCCGCCCGGCTGGTCAGGATGATCGGCACCTGCGCGCCCAGCACGATCCCCGCGCTGTCGGCCCCCGCCAGGAAGCTCAGGCTCTTGGCCAGGATGTTGCCGGCCACCAGGTCGGGCACCACCAGCACGTTGGCGCGCCCGGCCACCGGGGACACGATGTGCTTGATCGCCGCCGCGTTCAGGTCGATGGCGTTGTCGAGCGCCAGCGGACCGTCCAGCGTCGCGCCGGTGATCTGGCCGCGATCGGCCATCTTGCACAACGCCGCCGCCTCGACCGTCGAGGGCACCTTCGGGTTCACCGTCTCCATCGCCGACAGGATCGCCACGCGGACATCCGCCAGCCCGATGGCGTGCGCCAGGTCGATCGCGTTCTGCACGATGTCGACCTTGTCCTCCAGCGTCGGGGCGATGTTCACCGCGGCGTCGGTGATGATCAGCGGATCGGTGTGTCCGGGGACATCCATCACGAAGCAATGGCTGAGGCGCCGCTCGGTGCGGATGCCGGTGTCGTGCGCGACGACGGCGGCCATCACCTCGTCGGTGTGCAGGCTGCCCTTCATCAGTGCCTGGGCCTTCCCCGCGCGCACCAGCGCCACCGCCTTGGCCGCGGAGTCATGGCTGTGCGCCGAGGCGACCAGCGGCAGCGCGGAGATGTCGATCCCCAGGCCATCGGCGACGCTGTGGATGCGCGCCGGCGGGCCGACCAGGATCGGCGCGATCAGGCCGAGTTTCTGCGCCTCGATCGCCCCTTGCAGCGAGACGTCGTCGCACGGATGCACCACCGCCACGGTGACCGCCGGCAGGCGCTGCGCGGCGGCGATCAGGCGCTGGTATTTGTCGTGCGGACGCTCGTGGGCGCGGATTGGCGGCTGGTCCATCGGCGCAGCATGCCAGCCGGCCCCCGGTCGTGCCACTGATCTGGGTCAATCGGCCTGGGTGATCGGGGCAACCGGCGTTGAAGGCCGCGTCGGCCATTGGTCGCCTCGGGACGACAAGCTGGACCGCTGGCCGGCTTGAACTCGGGAAGGGCGGTTACATAGAAGAGCCGCCTCCGGTGCCGCGTCGCCGTGGTACCGTTTTGTCCCTATTTCCGATCGAGTGATATCTGACCCATGGCCAACACCGCCTCTGCCCGCAAGCGCATCCGCCAGACCAAGCAGCGTACCCTGCGCAATCAGGCACGGAAGTCGCGCATGCGGACCTTCATCAAGAAGGTTGAGACAACCATTGCCGGCGGCGACAAGGCGGCGGCGCAGGAAGCGCTGCGCCAGGCGCAGCCCGAGATGCAGCGCGCCGCGGGCAAGGGCGTGGTGCACGCCAATACGGTTGCGCGCAAGCTCTCGCGCCTGGCGGCGCGCATCAAGGCGTTGGCCGCCGTCTGACCCCACCAAGCCGCCGCGGCGGCACCGACGGCCTGCCGATCCGCCCCCCGCCTGCGTGCCGAGATTGTCGCAAAGTCGCAAATACAGGGGTTTGTATTAAGTGTGTCAGCAGTCCAGCGTAAATAGAGCACGGTGGCTGTCTGAAAGTTTGTTGCGTACATCCGGGTTTCGCTTCCATCCCCCAAAATCCCATTGCCGCAGGTCGGCGATCTGACATAAACATTACAGTGCCGATCGACGAACCGCTGAGGCCCTCGTCCACTCGCACCTGCTAGCCGGATCGGTACGGGGTGGCGTCACGCAGACAATCATGGCGGCCGCGCAGAGCCGCTGAAAGGGGGCTGGTTCGATGGCGTCAGGCGTCGAGCTGAGTGATCTGGGCCTTGGGGAGCGTCAGATGTCCACGACCACGCCGCCGGACCCCGCCGGTCCCGCGCAACTCGCGGCACAGTGGGCAAGGATCCGCGGGCGTCTGCAGCAGGAAGTCGGTGAGGTCGAGTATCGCACCTGGTTGCGCCAGATGACGCTGGCCGGGCTCGACGGCGATGAGATCGCCCTGCTGCTGCCCACACGGTTCCTGCGCGATTGGGTGCGCGAACACTACGCCGATCGCCTCACCGGGCTATGGCAGTCCGAGAATGCCGCCATCCGGCGGGTCGATATTCGGGTCGGCGGCGGCGCGCCGGCGACCAATGGACTGGCCGAGAGCCTCGGTCCCAGCGCCGGGCCGCACGGCGGCACCTCCCGCGGCCAGGTGCGCGCGGACGATCGGGGCGACGCGCGCGGCGAGCCGCGCCCCGAGCTGAGTACCGGCCTCGATCCCCGCTTCACGTTCGACGCCTTCGTGGTCGGCAAGCCGAATGAGTTCGCGCATGCCTGCGCCCGGCGCGTGGCCGAGCAGCCGGCCAGCCAAGGCTTCAATCCGCTGTTCCTGTATGGCGGCGTCGGCCTCGGCAAGACCCATCTGATGCACGCCATCGCCTGGGAACTGCTGACCCGCAGCAACAGTGCCGGCGGCCGCCGGATCAGCGTCGCTTACATGTCGGCGGAACGGTTCATGTACCGCTTCATCGCCGCGATCCGCAGCCAGGCCACGATCGAGTTCAAGGACCAGTTGCGCAGCGTCGACGTGCTGATGATCGACGATCTGCAGTTCCTCATCGGCAAGGACAACACACAGGAAGAATTCTTCCACACCTTCAACGCCCTGGTGGAGGCCGGCAAGCAGATCGTGGTCTCGGCCGACAAGTCGCCGTCCGACCTCTAAGGGCTGGAGGCGCGGCTGCGCACGCGGCTCGGCTATGGCATGGTCGCCGACCTGCACTCCACCACCTACGAACTGCGCATCTCGATCCTGGAGGCGAAGGCGGCGCGCACCGGCGTCACCGTGCCGTCCAAGGTGCTGGAATTCCTGGCGCACAAGATCACCTCCAACGTGCGCGAACTGGAAGGCGCGCTGAACCGGCTGGTGGCGCACGCCAACCTGTTCAACCGCCAGGTGACGCTGGAAACCACCCACGAGGTGCTGCACGACATCCTCAAGGCGCATGACCGCCGCCTGACGATCGAGGAAATCCAGCGCAAGGTCGCCGACCACTACAACATCCGCCTGACCGACATGTCCTCGGCCCGCCGGGCGCGCGCCGTGGCCCGGCCGCGCCAGGTCGCCATGTGGCTGGCCAAACAACTCACCCAACGCAGCCTGCCGGAGATCGGCCGCAAGTTCGGCAACCGCGACCACACCACCGTGATGCACGCGGTCTCGCGCATCGGCGAACTGATGGCCCGCGACGCCGCCTTCGCCGAGGACGTCGAACTGCTGCGCAAAATGCTGCAGTCATGAAGGAAGCAAGCTCGGGGCTCCGCCCCGGACCCCGCCAGGGGGCTTTGCCCCCTGGACCCCCACCAGAGGCGGAGCCTCTGGACTTCATCCATGGGAGTGGGTGATGGGGAGGGGCATGTGGGCGAGGCGCCGGTGCCGTCCGGCACCGGCGCCTCGCCCACATGCCCCCTCCCCATCACCCACTCCCAGTGAAGGGTTCCAAGGGCTCGCCCTTGGCGGGGTCCGGGGCGGAGCCCCGGCCTGGCTTCCGTCGGCCGGCGCATGTGCGAGCTTTTCGGCGGATTTTCCTGTTGCTACAGTCTGTGCTCGATTCGCCCCGGGTGCCGCACGAGGCCGGTGCCTTAAGCCCGTCGGCCGGAGCCTCAGAGGATTGCCAAGATGAAATTCAAGGCCGATCGCGCAACGCTGTTGAAGGCGCTGGCCCACGTGCAGAGCGTGGTCGAGAAGCGCAACACCATCCCGATCCTGGCCAATGTCCTGATCGCGGTGCGCGACGGCAAGCTGTCGCTGACCGCCACCGACATGGAGATCGCGATCATCGAGGACGTGCCCGCCAGCACCACCCGCAACGGCGCCTGCACCGCGCCCGCCGCCACCCTGTATGAGATCGTCCGCAAGCTGCCCGAGGGCGCCGAGGTCGAGCTCGACCATCCGGGCGGCGACGCGCAGCTCGCGCTGCGCGCCGGGCGCTACAGCACGCACCTGGTGGTGCTGCCGACCGACGACTTCCCCTCGATGACCGCCGGGCGCGCTGCCGCACCGCTTCACCCTGTCGGCGCAGCAACTGCGCGGCCTGATCGACCGCACGCGGTTCGCCATCAGCACCGAGGAGACGCGCTACTACCTGAACGGCATCTACCTGCACGTCGCCGACAGCGAGGGCACCCGCGTGCTGCGCGCCGTCGCCACCGACGGGCATCGCCTGGCCCGCGTCGAGGAGCCGCTGCCCGAGGGCGCCGCCGGCATGCCCGGCGTGATCATCCCGCGCAAGACGATCAACGAGCTGCGCAAGCTGCTCGACGAGGTCAGCGGCGGCGTGGAAATCGCGCTGTCCGACACGCGCATCCAGTTCCACGTCGATTCCATCCTGCTGACCAGCAAGCTGATCGACGGCACCTTCCCGGAATACGAGCGGGTCATCCCGCGCGGCAACGACAAGGTGCTGCGGGTCGGCAAGAAGGACTTCGCCGACGCGGTGGGGCGCGTCGCCGCGATCTCCGCCGAGCGGTCGCGGCCGGTGAAGCTGACGCTGGCAGCGCGACCTGCTGACGCTGTCCGCGGCCAGCCCGGAGCAGGGCACCGCCAGCGAGGAGCTGGATGCCGAGCGGGTGAAATACGATTCCTCGCCGCTGGAGATCGGTTTCCAGGCCCGTTACCTGAACGATATCACCGATCAGATCGAAGGCGATGTGGAATTCTGTTTCGCCGACGGCTCGGCGCCGACCGTGGTGCGCGATGCCACCGACAGCAGCGCGCTGTATGTGCTGATGCCGATGCGGGTGTGACGGCCTTTGGCCGTCCCTCGCCATGATGCCGGATCGCTACCCCCGGGCGCACCGGCGGCGGTGGAAGCCGGGCCATGACGCTTCGGCCTGGGACACCGCCGCGCGTCGAGCGGGTTCGGATCAAGAATTTCCGCGTCCTGCGCGAGTTGGAATTTCGCGACCTGCGGCCGCTGACCGCCCTGCTCGGCCCCAATGGCAGCGGCAAGTCAACCGTCTTTGACGTGTTCGCTTTCCTGTCCGAGTGCTTCACGGACGGGCTGCGGCGGGCGGTGGACAGCCGCGGTGTCGGCCTGAAGGACCTGCGGAGCCGCGACAGCCAGGGACCGATCAGCCTGGAGGTCACCTACCGGGAGGGCTTTGCCGGGCATCGCCCACCCGTCATCACCTACCATCTCGAAATCGACGAGTTGAACGGCCGGCCCATCGTTGTCCGGGAGTGGATGCACTGGAAGCGCCGCAGCTACGGGGCGCCGTTCCGTTTCCTGAACTACGAGCACGGCAGGGGCGAAGTTATCACGGGTGACGCACCGGAGGCGGAAGACACCAGGGTCGAGCGCCGGCTGACCGCGCCAGACGTGCTCGCGGTGTCCACGCTTGGGCAGTTGGCTGAGAACCCGCGGGTCAAGGCATTGCGCGATTTCATCACCGGCTGGCATCTGTCGCATCTCTCGGCCAAGGATATGCGGCAGATTCCGGCGGCTGGACCCCAGGAGCATTTGTCGCGATCCGGCGACAACCTCGTGAACGTGATCCAGTTCCTGCAGGAGCATTATCCTGACAGGCTGAACAGCATGTTCGAGACGTTGCGTCGCCGTGTCCCGCAGATCGAGCGCGTGATCCCGCAGAACCTTCCTACTGGTCATCTCCTGCTGATGGTCAAGGACGCGCCGTTCTCCGAGGGCGTTCCGGCTCGGTACGCGTCCGACGGAACCATGAAGCTGCTGGCGTATCTCGTGCAGCTGCTCGATCCGGCGCCGCCGCCGTTGATCGGCATTGAGGAGCCGGAAAACTTCCTGCACCCCAAGCTGCTGCGGGAACTGGCGGAGGAGTGCGATCAGGCGACCGCCAGGACACAGCTCATTGTCACGACGCATTCCCCGTTCTTTATCGATGCCCTGACCCCCTATCAGGTCTGGGCGATGATGCGCGGACCCGACGGCTACGCAATGGCCAAGCGCATCGCGGACATGCCGAACGTCCAGACGATGCTCGATAACGGTGCGACACTCGGTCAGCTTTGGATGGAGAACTACCTCGAGTTCGGCAATCCTTGATGAGCGGCTCGCCGCTGCGCCTGTTCGTTCATGTCGAAGAGCCGTCCGCCAAGGAGGCGGTCGCTGCGCTCCTGCCCAAGCTCATTGGTTCCCGCCGCCTTGATACGAAGGTTATCGAGCACGGTGGCAAGGCAAGCTTGCTTGCCAACCTGCCGAACCGTCTGAGGGGCTACGCCGCCATGCCGGCAGAGGATATTCGTGTCATGGTCCTGGTGGACCGCGACCGCGACGAGTGCCACACGTTGAAAGCGCGCCTTGAGGACGCCGCGCGCGCTGCCGGCATGCCGACGAAAACCCACCCCACCGCGTCGGGCCGCTTTCGCGTTGTCAATCGCATCGCAGTCGAGGAATTGGAGGCCTGGTTCATCGGCGACGTCGCAGCGTTGCGGATCGCGTTTCCTCGGCTCCCGGTCAGTCTTGGACAAAAGGCGTCATTCCGGAACCCGGATGCGGTTCCCGGAGGAACCTGGGAAGCACCGCATCGCGCCTTGCAGCGGGCGGGGTATGACGTCGCGTCCGATCGCCTGCCAAAGATCGAGCTGGCGCGGTTGGTCGCCAAGGAGATGCAACCCGCGCGCAATCGCTCAGCCAGCTTCCGCGCGTTCGTCCATGGCATCGGCGCTCTGGTCAGCGAATACCGTGCGGATCTCGCAGGCTGATCGCGGTGCAACGGTTGGGACGCGGGCTCGACCACCGGTCGCCCATAGCTGACACGCATATGCGCTTGATCCGGCTGAGCCTCACCGATTTCCGGTCGTACCGGTCGCTGACCTGGCACCCGCGGGCGCGGATCAGCGTGCTGGTCGGGCCGAACGGCAGCGGCAAGACCAACCTGCTGGAGGCGGTGTCGCTGCTCATGCCGGGCCGGGGGCTGCGCGGCGCGCGGATGGCCGATCTGGTGCGGCGCGGCGCGCCCGACGGCTGGGCGGTCGCCGGACGGTTCGCCTCGGCGGAGGGGGAAACCGATATCGGCACCGGCACCGCGCCGGACGGCCCCGGGGATCGTGCGGGGGATCGGGCTGGGGAACGCCCCGGGGAACGCCCCGGGGAGCGCCAAGGGGAGCGCCAAGGGGAGCGCCCCGTGGAGCGGCGGGTGTTCCGCCTGAACGGCGCACCCCCGCGCAGCCAGGCGGAGATCGCCGCCCTCGTCGCCGCCGTCTGGCTGACCCCCCAGATGGACCGGCTGTTCCAGGAGGGGCTGTCCGGCCGCCGCCGCTTCCTGGACCGCCTGGTCTGGGCGCTGGAGCCCGGCCACGCGCGCGAGATCGCTGCGCACGACACCGCCATGGCGCAGCGCAACCGCCTGCTGGCGGAGCGCCACGCCGACGCCGCCTGGCTGGCCGGGCTGGAAGACGCCATGGCGCGGCACGCCGTCGCCGCGGTCGCCGCGCGCGCCATGCTGGTGGCACGCCTGAACGCCGCGCTGGCCGGCGGCGCCGCGGCGCCGTTTCCCGCCGCCCGCCTCGCCCTGGTCTGCCCGATCGCCGCGCGCCTGGACACCGCCCCGGCGCTGCGGGTCGAGGACTGGCTGCGCGCCGGCCTCGCCGCCGCCCGCGCGCGCGACGCCGCGGCCGGTGGCGCCTCGCTCGGCGCGCACCGCACCGACCTGGCGATGAGCGATGCCGCCACCGGCCAGCCCGCTTCGCTCGCCAGCACCGGGGAACAGAAGACCCTGCTGGTCGGCCTGGTGCTGGGCCACGCGGCGCTGATCGCCGAGGCGCGCGGCACCGCCCCGCTGCTGCTGCTGGACGAACCGGCGGTCCACCTGGACGCCGCGCGCCGCGCCGCGCTGTTCATCGCGCTCGCCCGGCTGCCGGCGCAGACCCTGATCACCGGCACCGATTCCGACACCTTCGCCCCGCTGCGCGGCAGCGCGGAACTGCTGCGCACCGGCGACGGAAACCTGGCGCCGGAGAGCGGATTTCCGCCCGCTTCGACCACGATGCCCCCTGGGCGCGGGACGCTGTAGCAGCTATATAGCTAAAGTACCCGAACAGCTCCTGGAGTCCCAAGCCGGCATGTCCGACAACGCCGCGCCGCAGCCTGATTCTGCCGCCCCGAACGGGGACGCGTACGACGCCGCCTCGATCTCCGTGCTGCGCGGCCTGGACGCCGTGCGCAAGCGGCCGGGCATGTATATCGGCGACACCGATGACGGCTCCGGCCTGCACCACATGGCGTTCGAGATCATCGACAACGCGGTGGACGAGGCGCAGGCCGGCTTCGCCACCCGGGTCGAGCTGACGCTGAACGGCGACGGCAGCGTGACGGTGCGCGACGACGGCCGCGGCATCCCGGTCGACATCCACGAGGAGGAAGGCATCTCGGCGGCCGAGGTGGTGCTGACCCGGCTGCACGCGGGGGGAAAGTTCAACCAGAGTTCCTACAAGGTGTCCGGCGGCCTGCACGGCGTCGGCGCCGCCGTGGTGAACGCGCTGTCCGAGTGGATGGAGGTGCGCGTCTGGCGCCAGGGCCAGGAATACTTCATCCGCTTCCGTAACGGTGACGCCGAGGCGCCGCTGGCCCTGGTGGGTCCGTCCGACGCGCCAGGCGGCACCGAGGTGATCTTCAAGCCGAGCCCCGCCACCTTCACCCAGACCGAATTCGACTTTGCGCTGCTGGAGCGTCGGCTGCGCGAGCTGGCGTTCCTGAACTCCGGGCTGAGCATCGTGCTGCGCGACGAGCGCCATGTCGAGAAGCGCGAGGTGGTGCTGCGCTACGACGGTGGCCTGGTGGCCTTCGTCGCGTGGCTCGACCGTGCCAAGACCTCGGTGTTCACCCCGCCGATCAGCCTGCGCGTGCCGGAGACCGATGCCGGCATCCGCGTCGAGTTCGCGCTGTCGTGGAACGATTCAGCTACCACGAGACGATGCTGTGCTTCACCAACAACATCCCGCAGCGCGACGGCGGCTCCCATCTCGCCGGGTTCCGCCAGGCGCTGACCCGCGTGGTGACGAAATACGCCGAGGGGATGGGCAAGAAGGAAGGGCTGCAGCTGGTCGGCGACGACATGCGCGAGGGCATGACCGCGGTGCTGTCGGTGAAGGTGCCGGACCCGAAATTCTCCTCGCAGACCAAGGACAAGCTGGTCAGCTCCGAGGTGCAGCCGGTGGTGCAGGCCGCCGTGGCCGACGCCGTCTCGCACTGGTTCGAGACGCACCCGAAAGAGGCCAAGTCGATCATCCAGAAGGTGATGGACGCCGCCGCGGCGCGCGAGGCGGCGCGCAAGGCGCGGGAGCTGACCCGGCGCAAGGGCGTGCTGGACATCTCGACCCTGCCCGGCAAGCTCGCCGACTGCCAGGAGCGCGATCCGGCGAAGTGCGAGATCTTCATCGTCGAGGGTGACAGCGCCGGCGGCTCGGCCAAGCAGGGCCGCGACCGCAAGTTCCAGGCGATCCTGCCGCTGAAGGGCAAGATCCTCAACGTCGAGCGCGCCCGCTTCGACCGCATGCTGGGCAGCCAGGAGATCGGCACGCTGATCACCGCGCTCGGCACCGGCATCGGCCGCGGCGAGCCGGAGCAGGGCGGCTTCGACGCCGGCAAGCTGCGCTACCACCGCATCGTCATCATGACCGACGCCGACGTGGACGGCAGCCATATCCGCACGCTGCTGCTGACCTTCTTCTTCCGCCAGATGCCGGAGCTGATCGATCGCGGCCACCTGTATATCGCCCAGCCGCCGCTGTACCGCGCCAAGCGCGGCAACGACGAGCGCTACCTGAAGGACGACCGCGCGCTGGAGGACTTCCTGCTCGACAAGGCGCTGGCCGAGGCGCGGCTGAGCTATGCCGACGGGCGCGTGCTGGAGAAGGACGAGCTGCGGCGCGAGATCACCCTGCTGCGCGAGGCGACGCAGCGGCTGCGCGGCCTGTCGGCGACGATCCCGGTGGCGCTGCTGGAGCAGGCGGCGATCGCCGGCGCGCTGACCCCCGATCCGGTCCGCGCCACCGAGGCGGCGCCGACCCTGGCGAGCCGGCTCAACGCCGTCTCGTTGCCGACCGAGCAGGGCTGGATCGTCAGCGCCGACGGCGGCCTGACGCTGTCGCGCACGGTGCGCGGGGTGATGGAGAAGCACGTGCTGGATGCGCCGGCGTTGCGCAGCGCCGAGGCGCGCTGGCTGAACGACCGGGCCGCTTCGTTTGCCGAGCGCTTCGCCACCCCGGCCCGGCTGAAGCTGGACGCGCTGGAGGTCACGGTCGCCGGCCCGGCCACCGCGTACGAGCGCGTCATCGCGCATGGCAGGCGCGGCCTGACGGTGCAGCGCTTCAAGGGCCTGGGTGAGATGAACCCCGACCAGCTTTGGAAGACCACGCTGGACCCCAGCGTGCGCACCCTGCTGCAGGTGAAGGTCGGCGACGTGGAGGACGCGGCGCAGGTGTTCTCCACCTTGATGGGCGACGTGGTCGAGCCGCGACGCGAGTTCATCGTCAGCAACGCCCTGAAGGTCGCCAACCTCGACGTGTAATACCGGGTACCGAAACGGTTGAACTCTTCGCCGTCATGGCCGGCGGAGGCCGGCCATCCACGACTTTTCTGTTGCCAGCAAGCAACCCGTGGATGGCCGACCCCCCGGCCTTCGCCGGGGGCAGACTCCGCCTGTCCTCGGGCGGGCCTTTGGCCCGACCCGGGGGCCGGCCATGACGTGGTGCGGTGTAGGTGGGTCAATCCTTTCGCCACCCGGGATAAGGCTGGGGCTCCGCCCGGTTGAAAAGGGCGAAGCCCCGCCTTGCTGCCTTCACGTCATGCGCCGCAGTTCGCCCGCGCGCACGCTATCGACCGCGTTGTGGAGGATTTGCACGATCGCCTCATCGGCGACGCTGCGTGCCAGCAGCGCCAGCGCGCCGCCCAGCAGCGACGAGGCGATCGCCAGCGAGCCGATGTTCTGTCCCACCATGTATTCGATGGCCTTGTCGACCACCGCGCCGGCGTGGCTCAGCTCGGCCGGTGGCGGTTCAAGCAATGCGGGGTCGATCGGCATGGGTGTCTCCCTGGACCTATTCGGCGGCTTCCGCCGGGGCTTCCGGCTGGTCCTGCTGCTCGGCCTGGATGGCCCACATGCGGGCGTACAGCCCGCCGTGCGCCAGCAGGGCCGCATGGGTGCCGCGTTCGGCCACGCGGCCCTGGTCCAGCACCATGATCTCGTCGGCGTCGACCACGGTGGACAGCCGGTGCGCGATCACCAGCGTGGTGCGATGGCGCGACACGGCGCGCAGCGCGGCCTGGATCTCCTGCTCGGTGCGCGGTGTCCAGCGCGCTGGTCGCCTCGTCCAGGATCAGGATGCGCGGGTCTTTCAGGATGGTGCGCGCGATGGCGACGCGCTGCTTTTCGCCGCCCGACAGTTTCAGGCCGCGCTCGCCCACGCGGGTGTCGTAGTCTTCCGGCAGCGACATGATGAAGTCGTGCATCTGCGCCAGGCGCGCGGCGTGCTCGATCTCGGCCTGCGACGCGCCCGGCCGGCCATAGGCGATGTTGTAGCGGATGGTGTCGTTGAACAGCACGGTGTCCTGCGGCACCACGCCGATCGCCGCGCGCAGGCTTTCCTGCGTCACGTCGCGGATGTCCTGACGCCGTCGATCAGGATGCGCCCGCCGATGACGTCGTAGAAGCGGAACAGCAGCCGGGTGATGGTGGACTTGCCGGCGCCGGTCGGCCCGACGATGGCGAGCTTGCCGCCGGCGGGCACGGTCAGGTCCACGCCCTTGAGGATCGCGCGGTCCGGCCGATAGCCGAAACGAACCTCCTCGAACCGCACCTGCCCGGCGGCGCCGTCCGACAGATGCGCGGCCAGCGCGCGGCGCGCCGGGCCGGTCGGCGACCTCCGGCTCGACCTCGAGCAGGCGAAACATCTGGTCCATGTCCACCAGCCCCTGGCTTGATCTCGCGATAGACGAAGCCCAGGAAGTTCAGCGGCTGGTACAGCTGCATCAGATAGGTGTTCACCAGCACGAACTTGCCGACGGTCATCTCGCCGGCCACCACGCCGCGCGCGGCCATCAGCATGATCACCCCCAGGCCGATCGCGACGATGCCCTGCTGGCCCAGGTTCAGCATGTTCAGCGTCACCTGGCTGCGCACCGCGGCGTGCTCGTAGCGCGCCAGCGCCTGGTCGTAGCGGGTTGCCTCATGCCCCTCGTTGCCGAAATACTTGACCGTCTCGAAGTTCAGCAGGCTGTCGATGGCGCGCGACTGCGCCTCGTTGTCGGTGTCGTTCATGGTGCGGCGCAGGCGGACGCGATAGGCGCTGAAGCCGACCGTGAAGCCCAGGTACAGCGTCACCGCCATGAAGGTGACGAGCGCGAAGCGCCAGTCGAACATCACCCACAGGATGCCGGTGACCATCGCCAGCTCGAGCAGCGTCGGGATGATGTTGAACACCGCGAGGCGCAGCACCGACTGCACGCCCTGCGCGCCGCGATCGATCACCCGCGACAGCCCGCCGGTCTGCCGATCCATGTGGAACCGCAGCGACAGCGCGTGCAGGTGGCGGAAGGTGCGCAGCGCCAGCAGCCGGGCGGCGCGCTGCTGCACCGCGGCGAACACCGCGTCGCGCAGCTCGCCGAAGCCCGAGGCGGCGACGCGGGCCAGCGCGTAGGCGACGATCAGCGCCACCGGCAGGACCAGCGCGGCGGCGGTGCCGGTCTTCGGCGCCAGCGCGTCCACCGCGTGGCTGTACAGCACCGGGACATAGACGGTGGCGAGCTTGGCGGCCACCAGGCAGGCCATCGCCACCACGACGCGCGCCCGCGCCGTCAGATTGCCGCGCGGCCAGAGATAGGGCAGCAGGCTGACGATGGTCTGCCAGGTCGAGCGCTGCGGCCGCGCCAGGTCGAGCGGCGCGGCGTAGGGGATGTGTCGCATGCTGCGCATGTGGCATGCTGGGGGGCGGTTGCAAAGGTGACCGGTGACAAAGGCGACCGGTCAGAAAGGTGGGCGGTGTGGCGGATCAGGGCGGCGTGGATGGATTGCTGCGCCATATCCGCGCCTGCCAAAGCGCGACGCTGCCGGGCGCGCGGCTGGCCTTCCATATCGGCGCCGACCGGGTGGGCTGGGTGCGGCCCGCGCTGGCCGAGGCCCTGGCCGGGTTTCCGGCGATCGAGGCGACGGCGGCTCGGGTCACGCTGAGCGCGCCGGAGGCGCTGCAGACGATCGCGCGGGAGCTGTCGGCGCGGGGCTGCTACCGCTGGCGCAATGAGGCGTTCGACGTGCGCGCGGCGGCGGATGGGCCGGTGCTGGCGGTGCTGGATCGCGGCGCGCTGCCCTCGTTCGGCGTGGTCTCCCGAGGGCGTGCACGTGAACGGCCTGGTGCGGCGCGCCGACGGGCTGCACCTGTGGATCGCCCGGCGGTCGCGGACCAAGCAGTTGGATCCCGGCAAGCTGGACCACCTCGTCGCCGGCGGCGTGCCGGCCGGGCTGTCGGCGGCGCAGACTCTGATCAAGGAGGCGGCGGAGGAAGCCGCGGTGCCCGAGGCGCTGGCCGCCGCGGCGCGTCCGGTGGCGATGCTGTGCTATGCGATGGAGCGGCCGGAGGGGCTGCGGCGCGACCGGCTGCATTGCTACGACCTGGCGCTGCCCGAGGATTTCGTCCCGCGCCCGATGGACGGCGAGGTGGAGGCGTTCGAGCTGTGGCCGGTCGGGCGGGTGCTGGCGGCGGTGCGGGACACCGACGCGTTCAAGTTCAACGTCACCCTGGTGCTGATCGACCTGTTCCTGCGCGAGCGGCTGATCGGCGGGCGCGCAGCCGAGGTGCTGCGCGCGGCGCTGGCGGACGGGCGGGTGTAGCGCCGGGCATCCCCCGGGGGCAACCAAAGCAAGCCGGGGCTTCGCCCCGGACCCCACCAAGGGGCTCTGCCCCTTGGAACCCCGCCAAGGGCAGAGCCCTTGGAACCCTTCACTGGGCGTGTGGGGAGGGGAAGGGGGCGGGTGGGCGAGGCGATGGGGCGCCGTCCAGCATGCTGGACGGCGCCCCATCGCCTCGCCCACCCGCCCCCTTCCCCTCCCCACACGCCCAGTCATGGAGTTCAGAGGCCGCTGCCGGCGCCTGCCCCCGGGCACTTGTCCCGGGGGGTGGGGGGTCCAGGGGGGCAACGCCCCCCTGGCGGGGTTCGGGGCGAAGCCCCGGCTTGCTTTGGTTGCCCCCGGGGGATGCCCCGCGCGGTCGCGGCGGCGCCGGGCGCTGGTCAGCCTTCGGGCGGCGCCGCGGCGATCGGGATCTCGCGCGCTTCCGGCTGGTCGCCCATGCCCGGGGCGCTCGGCTCGTTGTCCGCGCCGGTCGCCGCCATGTCGTCCTCGTTGCCATAGGGCCGGCGCTGGCCTTGCTGCGCCTGGCCGCCGTTGCCCTGCTGGCCCTGCTGCACCGCCTGGTTCATCGCGTTCAGGATGCGGAAGTAGTGCTCGGCGTGCTGGAAGTAGCCCTCGGCCAGCACCCGATCGCCGCCCGAGGTCGCGTCGCGGCCGAGCTGGAGGTATTTCTCGAACAACTGCTGGGCGGTGCCGCGGACGCGGATGTCCGGGCCGCTGCTGTCGAAGACGTGGTTGCGGTTGAGCGGGATATTGCCGGGGGCGTGATGGCGGACCGGGCCGCCGCCTCCACCGCCGCCGCCGCCACCACCGGGGCGATGGCCGCGTCCACGCATGCGCTTCATGTTGTTCATACTGTTGCCGTCGTACTTTCCTGTTGGCGATACTGGCCGGTGGCGCTGGGAGACATGGCTAGCCCCATGGGGGCCAGGGGAATTCTCCCACGGCCAGGCTGCGACCCTTCGACGTTGGTACCGGCACGCACCCCGGCTTGCCAATCAGCGCCCAGCTAACAGGGCGGCAACCGATTCGACCAGGGTCCCGGGATGCGAGGCATCGCCTCGGTCCCTGCCGGCTCCTAAAGGTAGTCGCACGAGGCGCTGTTGCCAAACGGTTTTTTTCGCATCCCGCCCGCCCAGGTGAGCCCCGCCCAGGTGAGCCCCGCCCAGGTGAGCCCCGCCCAGGTGAGACACAGGGCGCGCGGGATGCCGGCCAGGTCGGCGCGGGTGGCGGCGGCGAACCCGGCGGCACGCGCCAGGGCGGCGACCGGCGCATCCTGGCCCTGGCCGAGTTCCAGCACCGCCACCCCGTCGGCGGCCAGCAACCGGGGCAGCTCGGGCAGCATCCGCCGATAGGCACCGAGCCCGTCGGGGCCGCCGTCCAGCGCCGAGGCGGGCTCGTAGCGGGCCACCTCCGGCATCAGTTCGGGCAGCGCGGCGGTCGGGATGTAGGGCGGATTGCTCAGGATCAGGTCGAAGCGTCCGCTCAGCGCGGCGGCCCAGTCGGTGCACAGGAACGCGGCGCGGTCGGCCATGCCGAGCCTGGCCGCATTGTGCCGCGCCAGCGCGGTTGCCGCGGCCGAGCGGTCGGTGCCGATGCCAAAGGCGGCGGGGAACTCGCTGAGCGCGGCGAGCAGCAGGCAGCCGGTGCCGGTGCCGAGGTCGAGGATGCGCCGCACCCGGGTGCGCTCGGGGCGGGCGGCCAGCGCGGCCTCGATCAGCGTCTCGGAGTTGGCGCGGGGGATCAGGGTTGCCGGCGAGACCGCCAGATCGAGGCTCCAGAATTCGCGCCGGCCGGTGATCAGCGCCAGCGGCTCGTGCGCCGCGCGGCGGTCGAGCAGGGCGTCGTAGGATGGGACACCGGGGGCACGATCGTCCACCAGGCGGGCGATCGGGGCGTCGGTGATCGGCGGGCGCGCAATCGAGGCGCGCGGGTCGCGCAGCAGTGCCTCGGTGGTGATCCCGAGCGCGTGGGCCAGCAGCAGCCGCGCCTCCAGGCGGGGGTTGTCGATGCCGGCCGCGCGCAGCCGCGCGGCACCGTCGCGCAGGGCGGTGCCGACCACCGGCGCCGGCGCCGGTGCCGGGCTCATTCCTCGGCGGCCAGGCGGGCGGCCTGGTCCTCGGCGGTCAGCGCGTCGATGAACTCGTCGAGCTCGCCGAGCATGACGCGATCGATCTTGTAGAGCGTCAGGTTGATGCGGTGGTCCGAGACGCGGCCCTGCGGAAAATTATAGGTGCGGATGCGTTCCGAGCGGTCGCCGGTGCCGACCTGGGACTTGCGGTCGGCGGCGCGCGTCGCGTGCAGCGCGGCGCGCTGCTGCTCATACAGCCGCGCCCGCAGGATCTTCATCGCCTTGGCGCGGTTCTTGTGCTGGCTTCTTTCCTCCTGCATCGCAACGACGATGCCGGAGGGCAGATGCGTGATGCGCACCGCGCTGTCGGTCTTGTTGACGTGCTGGCCGCCGGCGCCGGAGGCACGGTAGACGTCGATGCGCAGGTCGCCCTCGTCGATCTGCACGTCGACTTCCTCGGCCTCGGGCAGCACCGCGACGGTGACGGTGGAGGTGTGGATGCGGCCCTGGCTCTCGGTCGTCGGCACGCGCTGGACGCGATGGACGCCGGATTCATATTTCAGCCGCGCAAAGACGCTGCGCCCGGTGATCTCGGCGATGCCCTCCTTCAGCCCGCCCAGCTCGGTGTCGTTGTATTCCAGCAGCTCGACGCGCCAGCCGCGCAGCGCGGCGTATTTCTGGTACATCGCGAACAGCTCGGCGGCGAACAGCGCGGCCTCGTCGCCGCCGGCGGCGGGACGGACTTCGAGGATCGCGGCACGCTCGTCGGCCTCGTCCTTCGGCAGCAGCACCAGGCGGATCTCGTGCGCCAGCGCGGGGATGCGGGTTTTCAGCTCGGCCAGTTCGGCTTCGGCCAGCTCGCGCATCTCGGGGTCGGCCAGCATCGTTTCGGCTTCGGCCTGGGCCTGCTCGGCGCTGCGCAGGTCGGCGATGCGGGTTTCGATCGGGGCGAGTTCGGACAGTTCCTTCGACGCCTTGGCGTAGGCTTCGCCCGAGAGACCGGCCGACAGCAGGGCGCGCAGCTCCTCGGCGCGGGCGGCGATGCGGTCGAGCTTGGAGGCGAGGTTCATTGCAGCAGCCTCGCGTCCATCGTTCGTGCGGTGGCGCGGTCTGCAAAAAAGTAGGATTTACCACAGAGACACAGAGACACCGAGAAGGAAGATTCTGGCGCTACGCGCGCAGCGCATTGACTTCCTTCTCTGTGTCTCTGTGCCTCTGTGGTGAATCTGTCTTGCTGTAGATCGAGCGCCCGCACTGCATCGCCGGCGTGCCCCGCGCGCGCCGGTGGCGTGATCGGACTCAGGCGGTAAACCGCAGACGACCGCAGACCAACGCGAACCAGCGCGGATCGGGCGTTGCGATGCGCTGACGGGTCTGCCCTCATCGGCGTTGGTTTGCGTTCATCTGCGGCGCAATTCGTTGCGGACGCCGGACCGCCGCTGGCGGCGCGGGGCGCATCACGCCAACCGCGCGGCGATGTCCGCCAGCTTCACCGCCGCCTGCTCGCCGGTTGCCAGATCCTTCACCTGGGCGACGCCGGCGGCGATGTCGTCCTGGCCGATGATCACCGCGGCGCGCGCGCCGATCCGGTTGGCCCGCTCCATGCGCCGGCGCAGGTTGCCGCGATAGGCCATCTCGGCGCGGATGCCGGCGGCGCGCAGGTTCTGCAGCACGCTCAGCGCGACGGCTTCGGCGGCATCGCCCACCGGCACCACGGCGACGCGCCGCCTGCGGCGGCGGCGGGGTTTCCAGCAGCATGGCCAGGCGCTCGATCGCCGGCGGCCCAGCCGACCGCGGGGGTGGGCGGGCCGCCCATCTCCTCCACCAGCCCATCATAGCGCCCGCCGCCCATCACCGTGCCCTGGGAGCCGAGCTTGCCGGTGATGAACTCGAACGCGGTGTGGCCGTAATAGTCCAGGCCGCGGACGATGCGGGGATTCTCGCGGAACGGCACGCCGAAGGCGCGCAGGTAGGTCTGCACGCGGGCGTAGAAGCCGGCGGCGGCCTCGGTCAGGTGGCCGGCGATCAGCGGGGCGTTGGCGATGATGCGCCGGTCGCCCTCGTCCTTGGAGTCCAGGATGCGCAGCGGGTTGCGGTCCAGCCGCGCCAGGCTGTCGGCCGACAGGGCGGCCTGGTGCTCGGTGAAGTAGGCCACCAGGGCGTCGCGGTAGGCGGCGCGGCTTTCCTTGTCGCCGAGGGTGTTGATCTCCAGCACGGTGTCCTCGGCGACGCCGAGCGCGGCCAGGATGTCCCAGCCGCAGGCGATCACCTCGGCATCGGCGAGCGGCTCGGCGGAGCCGATCAGCTCGATGTCGATCTGGTGGAACTGCCGGTAGCGGCCCTTCTGCGGGCGTTCGTAGCGGAACATCGGGCCGGCGTAGAACACCTTCTGCGGCAGCGACTGGGTCAGGCCGTTGGACACCAGGGCGCGGCAGACGCCGGCGGTGGCCTCCGGGCGCAGCGTGATGGATTCACCGCCGCGATCGGCGAAGGTGTACATCTCCTTGGTGACCACGTCGGAGGTCTCGCCGAGGGTGCGGGAGAACACGCGGGTGTCCTCGAAGATCGGCGTGGTCCATTCGTCGAAGCCGTAGCGCGCGGCGATGGCGCGGGCGGTTTCGACCACATGGGTGTGGCGGCGCTGGTCCTCGCCGATCAGGTCGTGGGTGCCGCGGGCGGGTTGGAGGTCTGTCACGTCGGGTCCTGGGTGGCGGGCGATGGGGTTCGGAGGGCAAGGTAGTCGCACGGGATCGCGGCGCAAGAAAGCCCGGCGCGGCGGCGCGTTGCCTGGGGTTGCCGCGGCGCATGGCGTTCGGCCCCGCCGGTCCGACACCGGCGGGTCCGGTACAGGCCGGTCCGACCGCCGCGGGTCCGGCCGCCGGCAATCCGGCACAAGCGGGGCCGAGGACGGCGTCGGGGACGATCCGGCGGCCGGGGGGGCTGTGGCGGGGCCGCGGTCGGGGCGTCGGCGCTCCCCGGCGTCTGGCGCCAGTCACCGCGGGTTCGGCATTTGCACGCAATCGCCCCACGGCGCCCGCCGCTAGCTACCCAGGCGATCGCCCTGGGAGGGCAAAGCGCGGACGCGGCAGGACTGCGGCGCGGCCCGCGACCGGCGGCCGCCCTACGAATTGCCCAGCCGCTTCAGGAACACCGTCACCTCGCCGTGCAGCCGCTCCGCGTCGTTCGCCAGTTCGGACGAGGCCCCGAGCACCTGGCGCGCCGTCGCCCCCGCCGCGCCGGAGGCGGAGGTCACCGTGGCGACGTTGCCGGCGATCGCCCTGGTGCCGTCGGCCGCCTGCTGGATGCTGCGGGCGATCTCCTGCGTCGCCGCGCCCTGTTGCTCCACCGCCGCCGCGATCGCCGCGGCAGTGCTGCCGACCTGGCCGATCGCCGCGCCGATGCCGGCGATGGCCTTCACCGCCCGTTCGGTGGTGGTGCGGATTGCCGTCACCTGCGCGTCGATCTCGCTGGTGGAGTGCTCGGTCTGGCGTGCCAGCGACTTCACCTCGCTCGCCACCACTTCAAAGCCCTTGCCGAATTCGCCGGCGCGCGCCGCCTCGATCGTGGCGTTCAGCGCCAGCAGGTTGGTGCGGCTGGCGATGGCGTTGATGAGCCGCAGCACCTCGCCGACCTTCTGCGCGGCCTCCGCCAGGTTGCCGACCGTCGCCCTGGCCGCCTCGGTGGCCTGCACCGCGTCCTGCGCCATGGCGGCGGAGTGCGCCACCTGGCGGCTGATCTCGGCGACCGAGGCGGACAGTTGCTCGGCCGCGGCCGCGATGGTCTGCACGGTCGCCAGGCCGGCTTCGGTCGCCGTGGTGGCGGCCCCGGCCTCGGTCGCCAAGGTGCCCGATGTGGCGGACATGTCCTCCGCCATGCCGTGCAGCTTCGCCGCCGCCGCGGACACCTTGTTGGCCGTCGCTTCGACGTTCTGGTGCGCGAAGGTCACGAACTCCTGCTGCTTCGTCTCGTTGGCGGCCATCGCGGCATTCAGCGCCTTGGCCGCGCGGCCGAAACCGCCCGGCAGCCCGCGTTCCAGCACGCGGCGGAAGAACCGGCCGCGGCTGAAATACTGCATCGATCCGGTGGCCTCGCGCACGAAGGCGTCGGTGATGTCGAGCATGGCATTGACGCTGCGCTGGGTCTGGCCGAGCAGGCCGGGCGGCGGCGCCCGCAGCAGGCGCGCCTCCAGGTTGCCGCGAGCGGCGGCGGCGCAGGTGTCGGCGATGGTTTGCAGCGCCTGCTCGGTCCGCCGCAGCCACAGCGCCGCGCCGCCGAGGGCGCCCAGCGCGGCGACCGCGAGGACGGGCGCGCCGATCCGCCCGGGCCAGCCCGCCAGCAGACCGAGGCCGCCGCCGGCCAGCACGGCCAGCGCGGCGGCCCAAAGCATCAGCCAGAGCTTAGAGAGCGAAGACGAATTCGTCATAGGCCACCTTCCGCTGCGCCAGTTCAGCGAGCAGCATCGCGTGGCTGCGCTGCATGCCATGCTTGCGATCGTCGTGCCGCCGCTCCTCCTGCAGCAGCAGCCGGTACAGCGGCGCGATCCTGGCGATCTGCGGCGGGTCCGGCTTGCGGCGGTTGGAGTGGTAGCCGACGATGGCGCCCGCCGCGTCCAGCGTCGGCGTCACATGGGCGAACACCCAGTAGTGGTCGCCGTTCCTTGCCAGGTTCAGCACGTAGGCAAAGATTTCCTGCTTCGCCTCGATGGTGTCCCAGAGCAGTTTGAACACGCAGCGCGGCATGTCCGGGTGGCGGATGATGTTGTGCGGCTGGCCGAGCAGGTCGCCGATGGCGAACTGGGCGACCCGGCTGAACACGTCGTTGGCGTAGGTGATCCGGCCTTTCAGGTCGGTCTTGCTGACGATGATCTCGTTTTCGTCGAATGGGCTTTCGCGTCCGGTCGGCTGGGCGCGCGTCGCGGACATGGTCGGCTCCCGACTTGCTGCGTCCCCACGTAGCGGTGGAAGGTTAACCATTGGTTGCGCGGGAAACGAAATAACGGCCGGCTTGGCAAGGAGATCTGGATACTGTTCGCGATATTACAATTTTGCGTCGGGTCCGGGTGTGCGGTTCCGTTGCCGTGCTCGGCGCAGGGGCCACCCGCGCGCCGGTCGGGCCGTCACCCATCGCAGCCGGGCTGGCGTCCGGGCGGCGGGAGGAACGCCGCCGGCCCGGCCAATCCGGCGGCGATCGGCGCGCCGGGGCCGCAAGCGGCGCCGGCCGCCAGGGCGATGCGGCCGGTCGGATCGGAGCGGCCGCGCATGGTCGCGGAGCGTGCGGGAGCGGGTCGGGCGTCTCAACGACGGGTCGGCTGGCCCCGGGGGCGGGCGGGCAAGGACTTTGGTCCTAGTTTCTTTGACAAGATTCCTCAACCATGGGTATAATTTGGTGCGGCCCCTGCAACCAGACCGGAGCAAAAGCCATGGTCCCCCAGTTTTCCGCCGTCGCACGGCTTGCCCTCGACCCGGCCACCACCGAGGAGACGCTCGCGACCATTTTCGGCGCCCAGCGGCGCGACCCCGACCGCACCCCGGCACAGCTTCAGTCCCAGCGCGAGGCCGGCGTCGCGCTGATCGCCGCGTTCCACCCGCGCGACCCGCGCGAGGCCGCCTACGCGGTCCGCGCCGCCGCCGCGCATTACGGCGCCATGGAGTGCTTCCGCCGGGCGATGCTGCCCGACACGCCGGACAACGCGGTGATCCGCTGGCACGGCAAGGCGGTGGCGCTGTCGCGCATGAACACGGAGATGGTCCGCACGCTGCGGGAGTGCCAGGCGGAGGCCCCGCGCGCGCAATCGCCGGCGCAGCCGGCGGCGCGGCCCGCCATGCCGCCGTCGCCGACCCGGGCCGTGGCGGCCGGAGCTGCCGCAACCCGGCCCGCAGCTGCGCCGGCGGCGACCGGGGCCGCCTCTGCCAGCCCGGAAAAGCCGGCCGACAGGCAAGCATGCCCGCCGGGTCGGGCCCGGTGGCGGGCGCTCGGGCAGTTGACCCGAGGGACCCCATGTCCAGTGAGCGTAGGTCGCCCGCGCCGGCCGGCCCCGCCATCATGGCCCGGCCGGCCATGGCGCCGCCCCCTGCCGCGGGGACGGGAATTGCCGCTGCCACCCAAGCGCAGTCGGTTGGCAGGCAAGACCCCATGTCCAGTGAGCGCCCGTCGTTCACGCCGGCTGCGTCCGCCGTCATGACCGGCCCCGCCGCCACATCCTTCCTGTCCGCCCCGCCGCCCCGCCAAGGCCAGCGCGCCAGGCTGCTCGGTTCCACCGCCGATATCGCCGCCATGCTCGCCGCGGCGAAAGCGTAGGCAAGACCCCATGTCCAGTGAGACCCAAGGCCCGCTCCGCAACGGCAAGCCAAGCGGCGGCCACGTTTGCTTCCGGCGGCCCTCCCCACCTATCGTCCGGCAATGATCCGCTCGGCCAACCACCCGGCATGACCGCGCCACCCGCTCGGACGGAGGCCTTCATCGCGCGTTGGCAGGGCCGCGAAGGCGGCCAGGAGCGCGCCAATTACGGCCTGTTCCTGACCGAGCTTTGCGACGTGCTCGACGTGCCCCGCCCCGATCCCGCTGCCGCCAGCACCGAGGAGAACGACTACGTCTTCGAACGTGCGGTGAGGGGCCAGGCGACGGACGGATCGTCGGGTGCCGGCCGCATCGATCTTTACAAGCGCGGCTGCTTCGTCCTGGAAGCCAAGCAGTCGCGACAGGCGGGCGGGACGAAGGAACTCGCGGTCCAGTATCTGCCGGGCCTGGAACCGCCAAAGCGTGGCGTGCGCGACGCGAGCCGGACCTGGGACGTGCTGATGCTGAACGCCCGCCGCCAGGCCGAAGGCTACGCGCGGGCGCTGCCGGTCGCGCATGGCTGGCCGCCGTTCATCCTGGTCTGCGACGTTGGCCATGTGATCGAGACCTATGCCGACTTCTCCGGCCAGGGGAAGAACTACGCGCAGTTCCCCGATCGGCAATCGTTCCGCATCTACCTGGAAGACCTGCGCCGCCCGGAGATCCGCGAGCGGCTGGCGCGCATTTGGACGGACCCGATGCACCTGGACCCGGCGCGGGAGACGGCGCGGGTGACGCGGGCGATCGCCGAACGGCTGGCCGCGGTGTCGAAGGCGCTGGAAGAGCAGGGGCACGAGGCGGAGGAGGTGGCGATGTTCCTCATGCGCTGCCTGTTCACCATGTTCGCCTGTTCGCCGGGCATCGAACTGCTGCCGGAGGCCAGCTTCCGCGATCTGCTGCACCGTTGCGAACAGGACTCCTCGCGCTTCGTCTACATGGTCGGGCAGTTGTGGGAGGCGATGGACACGGGCGCCTTCGCTTTCGCCCTTGAAGCCAAGGTCCGTCGCTTCAATGGCGAGTTCTTCCGCACGCGGACCGTGTTGCCGCTGGGCCGGGAGGAAATCGGCGAGTTGCGCCACGCCGCGTCCTATGACTGGCACGAGGTCGATCCGTCGATCTTCGGCACCCTGCTGGAACAGGCGCTGAATAAATCCGAGCGCCGGCGGCTCGGCGCACACTACACGCCGCGCGCCTATGTGGAGCGGCTGGTCGTTGCCACCGTGGTCGAACCACTGCGGCACGACTGGGAGCAGGCGCTGTCCACCGCCGAGCGGCAGAAGTCGGCAGGCCGCCCCGACGAAGCGGTGGCGACGGTGCAGGCGTTCCACGCGACGCTGTGTCGGACCCGCATACTCGATCCCGCCTGCGGCACTGGCAATTTCCTCTACGTGTCGCTGGAACTGCTGAAGCGCCTGGAGGGCGAGGTGCTGGAGGCGCTGGCCAACCTGGGCGGCCAGGAGGCGCTGACCGGGCTGGAAGGCCACACGGTGGACCCGCACCAGTTCCTGGGACTCGAGATCAACCCGCGTGCCGCGGCGATCGCCGAGCTGGTACTATGGATCGGCTATTTGCAGTGGCATTTCCGCACGCAGGACGGCATGCCGAGGGAACCCATCCTGCGGGCGTTCCACAACATCGAGGGCAAGTTTGACGCGGTGTTGAAGGCGGAGGTCAGCTTGGCGCGCGATGCGCACGGCCTGCCGCTGACGCGACGCGCGGCGGACGGGTCAATCGTCGAGGTGGAAGCTTACACGAATCCTCGGCAGCCGGAATGGCCACCGGCTGAGTTCATCGTTGGCAATCCGCCATTCATCGGCGGCAAAGACATCCGGGCGCGCCTTGGCGACGAACGGACCGAGGCGCTTTGGGCTGCACATCCGAGCATGAACGAGTCGGCCGATTTCGTCATGTACTGGTGGGATCACGCGGCCGGTCTGCTGACACATAAGGGCACCGTGCTGCGGCGGTTCGGTCTGGTGACCACAAATTCGATCAGCCAAGTATTCCAGCGCCGAGTCATGGAGCGGCATTTGCTTGCCAAGACGCCGATTTCGCTGGTGATGGCGATTCCGGACCATCCCTGGACCAAGGCCACGCGGGATGCGGCGGCGGTGCGTATCGCCATGACGGTCGGTGAGGTGGGCGCGCGGGAAGGCGTGTTGCGCGAGGTTGTGCGTGAGACCGGACTGGATACGGATGCCCCGTTGATCGAGTTCGTTGAGTTCGCTGGGACAATCAATCCCGACCTGACGGTGGGGGTGGATGTCACAAAAGCGCGGGCGCTACTGGCGAACGAGGGTCTGTCATCGCCGGGCGTGAAACTGCATGGCGCCGGCTTTATCGTGACTCCGCAGGCGGCGGAACACCTCGGGCTTGGCAAACGGCCCGGACTGGAAAGGCATATTCGTGAATACCGCAACGGCCGTGATCTGACATACCGGCCACGTGGGGTGATGGTCATTGACCTTTTCGGACTGAGCGTGGAACAAGTCCGGACCTCGTATCCGGAGGTATATCAGCACCTCGCAACGACGGTAAAACCAAAGCGAGATACGCAGCTTGCCGTATCTGGAACAAAGGATGCTGAGGCTTATACGCGCGAGTGGTGGTTGTTCGGGAAACCGCGCCAAGAACTGCGGCCCGGATTGGAAGGTCTCCCACGCTATGTAGCAACGGTGGAAACCGCAAAACACCGTACTTTTTCGTTTCTGGATGCCTCAATTCTCCCGGATAACAGGCTCTTGGCAGTTTGCTCGAGCGACAGCTTCATTCTGGGCGTTCTGAGTTCTAGGTTGCATATCACATGGGCGTTGGCGACTGGGGGCAGTTTGGAGGATCGTCCAGTCTACACGAAAACCCGCTGCTTCGATCCGTTCCCCTTCCCCGCCGCCGATGACCTGCAGAAGCAGCGCATCCGCGTCATCGCCGAAGACCTCGACGCCCATCGCAAGCACGTGCTTGCGGAACACCCGCACCTCACCCTGACCGGCCTCTACAACGTGCTGGAAAAGCTCCGCGCTGGCACCGCGCCCGACGCCCTAGACACCGACAACCGCCGCATCTTCGACGACGGTCTGGTGCTGATCCTGAAGGAGCTGCACAACCGGCTGGATGCCGCCGTCGCCGCCGCCTATGGCTGGCCGGCCGACCTCAGCGACAACGACATCCTCGTCCGCCTGGTCGCGCTCAACCAGGAACGCGTGCGGGAGGAAGCTGGGGGAAAAGTCCGCTGGCTCCGCCCCGACTACCAGATTCCGCGCTTCGGCACCGAGCGGGACAAACTCGCCCTGACCGGTGGGGCGATGCGGGAGCCAGCCACCGCCGCCGCCGCCGGCCCGAAGCCGTCCTTCCCCACGCGCGAACTGGAGCAGACCGCCGCCGTGCTGTCGGTGCTGACCGCGGTCACCGCACCGGTCACCCCCACCGCCTTGGCTGCCCGCTTCCGCCAGGGCCGCCGCGTGCTGCCGCAGATCGAGGCCGTGCTGGCGGCGCTGGTCCGGGTCGGCGGCCTCGTGCATAGCCCCGACGGCGGCCGAAGCTTCCTGCCACGGCGGGTCGCGTGACCCGCGACACCCACGCGTGCCGTTGCATTCCCCATGCCGAAGGCGCCGCCGTCAGGCCAAAGCCATGTCAGGCAGGCTGCTTGAGGCACGCCGAGAATGTCACTCCCAACGCGCGCGCAACGCCGAGCACGGTCGTCAGCCGCGGGTCGCCCTCCTCGCTGAGCGCCTTGTACAGTGCCTCGCGCGTGACACCGGCCTTGCGCGCCACCTCCGTCATCCCGCGCGCACGCGCGATGACACCAAGTGCCTGAGCGACATAAGCGGCGTTGCCGCTGGCAAGGGCGTCGTTCAGCAGCTCGGCCTGCGCTTCGGGCGACGTCAGATAGCGCGCTGCATCGAACGCTTCCGTCTTGACCATCTCTCTAGTCCTCCAGCTCCGCCGCCAACACCTTGGCCCGTGCGATATCGCGTCGCTGCGAGCTTTTGTCCCCGCCGCACGGCAGGACGATCGGAAGCCTGCCTCGCGGCACGAAATAGAGCCGGTATCCCGGCCCGTAATCGACCCGCACCTCCGCAACGCCCAGGCCGACGGGCTTCACATCGCCCATCAGCCCCGCCTGCAACCGTACGATCCGCTGGGCAATGCGCTCGGCGGCGCGATGATCCGCCAGACCGTCCAGCCACGTGCGAAAGACGGTGGTCTGGCGGACTTCGATCATCTGTAATCTATAGTTCACGGACGGGGGACTCTCAAGGGGCGATGACGATCCGCGGTGAGGATGGCGCCGGTGGTGGCCCGCCGCCCGCGTGACTCCGGCCCGCCCCCGCGCTACGTCCCTCCCTTTCGCCCGCCAGCCCAGGAACCCATCTGTCCGCCATGACCAGCAGCAACGACATCCGCGCCGCCTTCCTCGACTACTTCGCCCGCAACGGGCACCAGGTGGTCGAAAGCTCGCCGCTGGTGCCGCGCAACGACCCCACGCTGATGTTCACCAACTCGGGCATGGTGCAGTTCAAGAACGTCTTCACCGGCCAGGAGAAGCGGCCCTACGTGCGCGCCACCACGGCGCAGAAATGCGTCCGCGCCGGCGGCAAGCACAACGACCTGGACAATGTCGGCTACACCGCGCGCCACCACACCTTCTTCGAGATGCTCGGCAATTTCTGCTTCGGCGACTACTTCAAGTACCGCCGCCATCCCCTA
This sequence comes from uncultured Alphaproteobacteria bacterium, assembly GCA_963847615.1. Classification (GTDB taxonomy): domain Bacteria; phylum Pseudomonadota; class Alphaproteobacteria; order Acetobacterales; family Acetobacteraceae; genus Palsa-883. Next base: position 392,971 of record CAWKAN010000019.1, on the reverse strand, counting down.
TGCCTGGGAGCTGGTGACCAAGGACTACGGCCTGGCGAAGGACCGCCTGCTGGTCACCGTCTATTCCGAGGACGACGAGGCCGCCGCGATCTGGAAGAAAGTCGCCGGCCTGCCGGACGAGCCGCATCATCCGCATCGCCGACCTCGGACAATTTCTGGCGCATGGGCGACACCGGCCCGTGCGGCCCGTGCAGCGAGATCTTCTACGACCACGGCCCGTCCATCCCGGGCGGCCCGCCGGGCAGCGCCGGAGGCCGACGGCGACCGCTTCGTCGAGATCTGGAACCTGGTGTTCATGCAGTTCCAGGAAGGCCCGCCCGGCACCCGCGTGGCCGCTGCCGCGGCCCTCGATCGACACCGGCATGGGGCTGGAGCGGTTCGCCGCGATCCTGCAGGGCAAGCACGACAACTACGACACCGACACGCTGCGCGCGCTGATCCTGGCCTCGCGCCGAGGCGACCGGGCAGGACCCGGACGGTCCGTTCCGCGCCAGCCACCGCGTCGTCGCCGACCACCTGCGCGCCGCCGCCGTTCCTGATCGCCGACGGCGTGCTGCCGTCGAACGAGGGCCGCGGCTACGTGCTGCGCCGGATCATGCGCCGCGCCATGCGCCACGCCCACATGATGGGCGCGCGCGAGCCGCTGCTGCACCGGCTGGTGCCGGCGCTGGTGCGCCAGATGGGCGCTGCCTACCCGGAACTCGGCCGCGCCGAGGCGCTGATCGTCGAGACGCTGCTGCTGGAGGAGACGCGCTTCCGCCAGACGCTGGAGCGCGGCCTCGCATCTGCTGGCCGAGGAAACCGGCCGCCTGGGCGGGGGCGAACCGCTGCCCGGCGCGATCGCCTTCCGGCTGTACGACACGTTCGGCTTCCCGCTCGACCTGACGCAGGACGCGCTGCGCGAACAGGGCCGCAGCGTCGATCTCGCCGGCTTCGAGGCGGCGATGGCGGAGCAGCGCACCCGTGCCCGCGCCGCCTGGGCCGGCTCCGGCGAGGCGGCCACCGAGCGCGTCTGGTTCGAGATCAAGGAAGGCGTCGGCGCCAGCGAGTTCCTCGGCTACGCCACCGAACGCGGCCGAGGGCGAGATCCTCGCCCTCGTCGTGCGGCGGCACGCCGGTCGCGACGCGCCGCAGCCGGCACCGAGGTCGCGGTGGTGCTGAACCAGACGCCGTTCTACGGCGAAAGCGGCGGCCAGGTCGGCGATACCGGCACGATCACCGGCCCCGACGGGCTGCGCATCGCGGTCGCCGACACGCAGAGGAAGCTGGGCGACCTGTTCGTGCATCTCGGCCGCGTCGAGGCGGGCACCGCGCAGGTCGGCACGCCGGTGGTCGCCGCGGTCGATCACGCCCGCCGCAGCGCGATCCGCGCGCACCACAGCGCCACCCACCTGCTGCACGAGGCGCTGCGCCAGCGCCTCGGCACCCACGTCGCGCAGAAGGGCAGCCTCAACGCGCCCGACCGGCTGCGCTTCGACATCAGCCAGCCGCGCCCGCTGACCGATGCCGACATCGCCGGGTGGAAGCCGAGGTGAACGCGCGCATCCGCGAGAACGCCGAGGTGGCCACACGGCTGATGACGCCGGACGCCGCGGTCGAACTCGGCGCCATGGCGCTGTTCGGCGAGAAATACGGCGAGGAAGTGCGCGTCGTCGTCGATGGGCGCGGCGGCGAGGGCAACAAGCCGGCCTGGTCGATCGAACTGTGCGGCGGCACCCACGTCCGGCGCACCGGCGACATCGGCTACTTCAAGATCGTCGCCGAAAGCCCGGTGAGCGCCGGCGTGCGCCGGATCGAGGCGGTCACCGGCGAAGCGGCCGAGGCGCTGGTGGCGCGAGACCACCGAACGGCTGCACCGCGTCGCGCAGGAACTGCGGGCCAGCCCGGCCGACGTGGCCGACCGCGTCGCCGCGCTGCTGGAGGAACGCCGCCGGCTGGAGCGCCAGGTGGCGGAGCTGCAGAAGAAGCTCGCCACCGGCGGCGGCGGCAGCCGAGCTGGAGACGGTCGACGGCGTCAAGCTCGCGGCGCGCAACCTCGGCGAGGTCCCGGCGCGCGAGCTGAAGGGCCTGGCCGACGCGATCGGCAAGCAACTCGGCGGCGGCGTCGTGGCTTTGGTCGCCACCGCCGAGGGCAAGGCGAGCATCGTCGTCGGCGTGTCGCCGGATCTCGTCGGACGCTTCAACGCGGTCGAGCTGGTGCGCGCCGCCTCGGCCGCCGTCGGCGGCAAAGGCGGCGGCGGACGCCCCGACATGGCCCAGGCCGGCGGCCCGGATGGCGACCACGCCGACGCCGCGCTGGACGCCGTGCGCGCCGCCCTGCGCGCCTGAGACCGCCGACCGGATGCGCTGGGCCTGTGGGGGCGAAGCAAGCCGGGGCTTCGCCCCGGACCCCGCCAAGGGGCTCTGCCCCTTGGAACCCCGCCAAGGGCGAGCGGCCTCTGGAACCCTTCATCTGGGAGTGTGGGGAGGGGAAGGGGACGGACGGGGGAGGCGCAGGGGCGCCGTCCGGCGGCCGGACGGCGCCCGCTTCGCCTCCCCCACCCGTCCCCTTCCCCTCCCCACACTCCCAGTGAAGGAGTTCCAAGGGCTCCGCCCTCTGGTGGGGGTCCAGGGGGCAAAGCCCCCTGGCGGGGTTCGGGGCGGAGCCCCGGCTTGCTTCGCCCCCGCGGGCCCGGCGCTACCCGGTCGGCGATTTCAGCCGCGCAGGGCGGCTCGCACGGCGTCAGCGCAGGCGTTGGTCGAGGGCGTCGCGCAGGCCGTCGCCCAGCAGGTTGAAGGCCAGGACGGTGACGAAGATGGCCAGGCCGGGGAACAGGGTCATCTGGTCGGCGACGCCCAGGTAGTTGCGTCCGTCGGCCAGCATGGCGCCCCATTCCGGGCTTGGCGGTTGGGCGCCGAGGCCGATGAAGCTGAGTGCGGCGGCCACCAGGATCGCCGAGCCGATGCGCAGCGAGGCGTAGACGATGACGCCCGGCAGCGTGCCGGGCAGGATGTGGCGCAGCACCAGCGGGATGCGGCGCACGCCGATGCTGCGCGCCGCCTGGACATAGATCGCTTGTTTCAGCGCCAGTGTGCTGCCGCGCACCAGCCGGGCGAACACCGGCACGCTGAACACCGCGACGGCGTAGATCACGTTCGTCACGCCCGGGCCCAGCACGGCGACGATGCCGATCGCCAGCAGGATGCCCGGGAAGGCCAGCAGAACGTCGCAGAAGCGCATGATCACGCCGTCCGCCAGCCCGCCGGCGTAGCCGCTGACCAGCCCCAGGATCACGCCGGCCGTGCCGCCCAGCGCCACCGAGATGACGCCGACCGAGAGCGAGATCCGCCCACCCCAGATCACCCGGCTCAGAATGTCGCGCCCATAGGCGTCGGTGCCGAACGGGTGGCCCCAGGACGGACCGGCGAGGATGTTGAGGTAATCCGGCGTGGCGGGCGCATACGGCGCGAGCCACGGCGCCAGCAGCGCGGCGAGCACGATCAGCAGGATCACCATGCCGGCCGCCAGCGGGATGCGCTTGCGGCGGAAGCGCCGCCAGAACTCCGCGATCGGCGAGCGGATCGCCGTGCGGTCGCGCTGGACGGTGGCGCTCATCGCAAGCGGATTTCCGGGTTGACCAGTGCGTAGAGCAGGTCCACCGCCAGGTTGATCATCACGAACTCAAAGGAGAACAGCAGGATCTCCGCCTGGATCACCGGGTAGTCGCGGTAGCTCACGCTGTTCACCAGCAGCCGTCCGAGGCCCGGCCAGTCGAACACGGTCTCGATCACGATGGAGCCGCCGAGCAGGAAGCCGAACTGCAGCCCGGCCATGGTGATGACCGGGATCAGCGCGTTGCGCAGCGTGTGCTTCCACACCACGACCCGCTCCCCAAGCCCCTTCATGCGCGCGGTGCGCACGTAGTCCTCGGCGGCGACCTCGACGAAGGCCGAGCGGGTGAAGCGTGCCATCACCGCGGCGACGGCAACGCCCAGGGTGAAACCGGGCATCAGGAAGCTGGCCCAACCCTCCTCGCCGCCGGTCGGCAGCCAGTGCAGGCGCACGGCGAACAGGTCGATCAGCAGCAGGCCGAGCCAGAAGGCGGGGAAGGAGATGCCGGACACCGCCAGCACCATCCCGAACCGGTCCTGCCATTGCCCGCGCCGCACCCCGGAGACGACGCCGAGCGCCACGCCGAGGACGGTGGACCAGGTCATCGCGACCATCGTCAGCAGCAGCGTCGGCATGAAATGTTCGTTGATCGCGGTTGCCACCTTCTGGCCGGTGCGCGAGGAGCGGCCGAGATCGCCCTCGACCGTCTGCACCACGTAGCGGGAATATTGTTGCCAGAGCGGCTGGTCGAGGCCGAGCGCGGCGCGCACCAGTGCGACGTCGCGCAGCGTCGCGTCCGGCCCGGCGAGCAGCCGGGCCGGATCGCCCGGCAGCAGGCGGACGAAGCCGAAGGCGAACACCGAGACGCAGAACAGCACCAGGATGGTGCCGCCGAGGCGCCGCAGCAGGTAGTCGAGCAAGGCGCCCGGCCTTCGCTCAGGCGAATTGCGCGTCGCCGATGGCGAGACCGCCGTCCGGCAGCAGGTCGGCGTCCCGCAGATTCTTGGCCTGGCCGTTCAGGTTGTCCGGCACGACCAGGAAGACCCAGGGCGCATCCCGCCAGATCCGCGCCTGCGCGTCGGCGTAGAAGGCGGCGCGCTTCTGCGGATCGGCGGTCTGCAACGCGCCGTCGATCGCCTTGTCCACGGCGGGGTTGGAGTAGTAGCCGACGTTATAGAGATGCGGGGGAAAACTCGCCGTCGCGAACAGCGGGCGCAGCGCCCAGTCGGCGTCGCCGGTCGAGGACGACCATTGGCCGAGATACATCTCGAGCTCCGAGTCCTCCGGCTTCTGCACCGACCAGATCTTCGAATCCAGCACGCCCGCCTCCAGCGGCTCGACCGTTGCCTTCACGCCGATCGCGGCGAGCTGCTGCTGCATGAACTGCATCCCGGCGATGCGGATGGTCTGGTTCGCGCCCCAGATCTTCGTCTCGAACCCGTTCTTGTAGCCGGCCTCGGCCAGGAGCTGCTTCGCCTTGGCGGGGTCGTAGGCGTACTCGCCCTGCTTTTCGTAGAACGTGATCTGCGGCGGCTCGGCAAAGTCCAGCGGTTTGGCAAAGCCGTTGTAGACCACGCGGATGAAGGTGGCCTTGTCGATCGCGTGGTTCAGCGCCTGGCGCACGCGCAGGTCGTCGAACGGCTTCTTCATGACGTTCATCGCCGCGTAGAACGCGTAGATCGACGGGTCGTCGTGCAGCGCGAGCTTCGGGTTGCCCTGCACCAGCTTCGCCAACTGTGCCGGCACCGGATAGATGAACTGCGCCTCGCCGGCCTGCAGCATGGCGAGGCGCGCGCCGTCCTCCGGGTTGCTGCGCACGACGACCGAGGCGAGATGCGGCAGGCCGGGCCGCCAGTAGTGCGGGTTGCGCACCACCTTCAGCGTGTCGGGGGTCCAGCTCGCGAAGCTGAACGGGCCGGTGCCGACCGGATGGCGGCCGACCTCGGCGCCGTATTGCTTGATCGCCGCCGGGCTCAGCAACTGCAGCGACGGGTGCGCAACGGTCGGGGCAAAGGCGCCGAACGGCGTCTTCAGCACCGCCTTCGCGGTGTACTGGTCCACCACCTCGACGTGGTCGAGCGTGGCGAGCAGGCTGTAGCGCTTCAGGTGGTTGGCGGGATCCGCCACGCGCTCGAAGTTGGCCTTCACCGCCGCGGCGTCGAACGGCGTGCCGTCGTGGAACTGGATGCCCTGGCGCAAATGGAAGGTGAACTCGGTCGCCGCCTCGTTCGCCGTATAGAATCTCGGCGAGCTGCGGGATCACCTTCATGTCGCGGTCGAACCCGAGCAGCCCTTCCAGCATCAGCCGCGCGGCCGACTGCGAGAGCGTGTCGTTGGCATTGGCCGGGTCGAGCGTCAGCAGGTCGGCGGGCACGCCCACCGTCAGGGTGCCGGACGCGGTCTCGGCATGTGCCAGGTCCTGGAAGGCAAGACCGGCGGCGGCCGCGGCGCTGCCCATGAATGCGCGCCGTGTGACAGAGAGTTTGTTCGCCATGGTGTTTCCGTCTCCTTTGCCAGCGATCAGTAGAGGCCGCCCACGCGGTGGCGGGCGACGAAGTGATCGGGTCCGACGCGGACCAGCGGTTCGACCGTCGGCGCGTCGTCCATGCGGCGCATGGGCGAGGGCACCTCGCTGTCGTCGAGATCCCGGTTACGGTCGCGCCGGCGCGGGTCGGGCACCGGCACCGCGGCCAGCAGTCGGCGCGTGTAGGCATGTTGCGGGTCGCCGAACACCCGTTCGCGCGGGCCGATCTCGACGATCTGGCCAAGATACATCACCGCCACCCGGTGCGCTGATGCGCTCGACCACCGCCATGTCGTGCGAGATGAACAGGTAGGCGAGGCCGTGCGCCGCCTGCAGCGCCATCATCAGGTTCACCACCTGGGCGCGGATCGAGACGTCGAGCGCGGCGACGGCTTCGTCGGCGATGATCAGCCGCGGCTCGCTGGCCAGCGCGCGGGCGATGCAGACGCGCTGGCGCTGGCCGCCGGACAGTTCGTGCGGATAGCGGTGCAGATGCTCCGCCGGCAGCCCGACCTGCTCGAGCAGCGCGCGCACGCGTTGCTCGACCGCGGCGCCGCGCGCCAGCCGGTGCGTGCGGATCGGCTCGGCGATGGAAAAGCCGACGGTCAGGCGCGGGTCGAGCGAGGCGAAGGGGTCCTGGAACACGTACTGCACCCGCCGGTGGAGCAGCGCCTCGGTGGCTCGGTCGAGCCGGGTCACGTCCTGCCCGGCGAGCACGATGCGCCCGGCATCCGGCTGCTCCAGCCGGATGATGCTCCGCCCGGTGGTGGACTTGCCGCAGCCGGATTCGCCGACCAGGCCGAGCGTCTCGCCGGGCTGGATGGCCAGGCTCACCTGCTCCGTGGCGTGGATGCGGCCCAGGCGGCGGCCGAACAGGCCGTGGCGGACGTCGAAGCGGGTGGCCAGGCCGGCGACCTCCAGCACGGGCGGGGCGGTGTGGTCCACGGTGTCCTGCGGTGCGGCGGTGTGTCCGGAGGGGTCGGGGAAAGGCACCGGCAGCGCTTGGCCGGCCAGGCTGCCGAGCACCGGAACAGCGGCCAGCAGCGCCCTTGTGTAGGGGTGCCGCGGGCGGGCGAAGAGGTCGAAGGCGTCGCCTTCCTCGACCTTCTCGCCGGCGCGCATCACCACGATCCGGTCGGCGACCTCCGCCACCACGCCCATGTCGTGGGTGATGAAGATCATCGCCATGCCGAATTCCTGCTGCAGCCCGCGCAGCAGGCGCAGCACCTGGGCCTGCACCGTCACGTCCAGCGCGGTGGTCGGCTCGTCGGCGATCAGCAGGCGGGGCCGGCAGGCCAGCGCCACCGCGATCATCACGCGCTGGCGCATGCCGCCGGACAGCTGGAACGGGTAGCGGTCGAGCTGGCGCCCGGCTTCCGGCAGGCGCACCCGCTCCAGCATCCGTCGCGCCTCGGCTCGGGCGGCGTGGCGGTCCAGGTGCTGGTGCAGGACCAGCGCCTCGGCGATCTGATCGCCGATGCGCAGCACCGGGTTGAGGCTGGTCATCGGCTCCTGGAAGATCATGGCGAGTTCCGGGCCGCGCAGCGTGCGCATGCGCGCCTGGCTGGCGCGCGCCAGGTCGATCCAGGTGCCGGCGCGGTCGCGCAGGCGGACCTGCCCGGCGTCGATCCGCCCGCCGGCGTAGTCGATCAGCCTTGTGGTGGCGAGCGCGGCAACCGATTTGCCCGAGCCCAATTCGCCGACGATGGCAACGGTTTCCCGCTGCGCGACGCGCAGGTCGAGCCGCTTGACGGCGAGAAACGGACCATCCTCGGTCGGGAAGCTGACGGTGAGCCCCGAGATATCCAGCAGCGTGGCGTCTGCAGGCGCCGATGAGGGATCAGGCACCGGGCTTGTATAGCGGCGCGCAGCGCCGGTGCCAAGCCGGCGGCGCCGGAAGGCTGGGGCTTCGCCCCCGGCCTCCGCCGGGGCAGGCTCCAGACCCCACCAAGGGGCGCTGCCCCTTGGAACCCCGCCAAGGGCGGAGCCCTTGGAACCCCGGACTGGGAGTGTGGGGAGGGGAAGGGGGCGGGTGGGCGAGGCGAAGGGGCGCCGTCCGGCGCCCCTTCGCCTCGCCCACCCGCCCCCTTCCCCTCCCCACACTCCCAGTCAAGGAGTCCAGAGGCCGCTGCCGCTGGTGGGGGGTCCAGGGGGGCAAAGCCCCCCTAGCGGGGTTCGGGGCGGAGCCCCGACCTACCTGCGATCGCCGCGCGGGTGCGCTCAGTCGGCCGCCAGCGCCATCTGGCGTCGGGCGATCACCTTGCCGGCGTGGTCCTCCACCGCCTCGGACACCGCATCGGCGTGCTCGGCGAAGATGTGGTCGGCGCCCGCGAACACGCGGTAGTCCACCCGCACGTTCTTCTGGGTGTTCAGCTTGTCCACCAGCTTGCGCACCGCCGGCTCCGGCACCAGCTCGTCGGTGTCGCCGTGGATCATCAGCCCGCCGCAGGGGCAGGGGGCGAGGAAGCCGAAATCGTAGTGGTTGGCCGGCGGCGCGACGCTGACCCAGCCGGAAATCTCCGGCCGGCGCATCAGCAACTGCATGCCGATGAACGCGCCGAACGAGTAGCCGGCGATCCACAGCCCGGCCGAGTTCGGGTTGACCGCCTGCATCCAGTCGAGCGCCGCGGCGGCATCGCCGATCTCGCCGATGCCACCGTCATAGCGGCCCTGGCTGCGGCCGACGCCACGGAAGTTGAACCGCATCACCGAGCAGCCCAGCCGCTGGAACGACTGGTACATCGCGTAGGTGATCCGGTTGTTCATGGTTCCGCCATGCAGCGGGTGCGGGTGCAGGATCAGCGCAACCGGCGCGCCAGACTCTTTTGAATGGTGGTAACGACCTTCTAGCCGACCGTCAGGGCCGGCAAACATCACCTCTGGCATGGCGCTCCGAAATCCGTCTGCTTGCGACCTCCGGCAACACAGGTACGGGCCCGGACGACCCGCACTGCCACCGGTTTCATCTCCAACAAAGTGCCCCGCGAAGCCACACGAACAGCCGCGGCGTTGGGCGCGGTCCGAGCGGGAAGGTATGCAATCCCCGGCTCCCCGGTTCCCGGCACGCATTGTTGACTTGCGCCGTCGGGAACTCCTAGCGTGCTCGGGCGGCATGGTGCCGCAAGGATCGTATCCCCCGTTCAGACACGGCCCCCCATACCGGCCGGGTCCCCAAGGGTAGGCTTCTGCTCCCCAGGGCAGAACAACTATAATGGGGGTTGATGGGCGTTGTTAAATGGAATCGTCGCATGGCTTTCATGTTATTGCGTGAGACAGTGCGGACATACCGGGAACGCGACCCTGCGGCACGCTCGTCGCTCGAGGTTCTGCTCTGTTACCCCGGGCTGCATGCCGTTTTGTGGCATCGGCTGTCGCACGCGCTGTGGCGGGCGCGGCTGCGGCTGCTGGCGCGGTTCTCCTCGCATATCGCGCGCTGGCTGACCGGCATCGAGATCCACCCGGCCGCGAAGTTGGGCCGCCGGCTGGTGATCGACCACGGCATGGGCGTGGTGATCGGCGAGACGGCCGAGGTCGGCGACGACTGCTACTTCTACCACCAGGTCACGCTGGGCGTGGCGCGCGCCCAGGGCGGCAAGCGCCATCCCACGGTCGGCAACAACGTCATCATCGGCGCCGGGGCCAAGGTACTGGGGCCGATCACGGTGGGCGACAACGCGCGGGTCGGCTCCAACGCGGTGGTGCTGGAGCCGGTGCCGCCCGACACCACTGTGGTCGGCATCCCTGCCCGCCCGGTCGATCGCGCGCCGGGGCGCGGCCGCAAGGCACGCTTCGACCCGTACGGCATGCCGAGCGACGGCAGCGTCGATCCGGTGCTGCACGACCTGGACGAGCTGCACGCCGAACTGGCCGAGCTGGAGGCGCGGGTGGCGCGGCTGGCGGCGCAGCAGCTGCGCCAGCGCCAGCCGGCCGCGGAGTAGCGCCGCGATGCAGCTTTCCACCCGCGGCCGCTACGCCGTGATGGCGATGGTCGACCTGGCGGTGCGGACAAGCTGCGCCGCCCCGCCGTGCCCGCCGGTCTGCCTGTCGGAGATCGCCGCCAGCCAGCAGTTGAGCCTGTCGTATCTCGAACAGTTGTTCGGCAAGCTGCGCCACGCCGGGCTGGTGACCTCGCTGCGCGGCCCGGGCGGCGGCTACCGATTGGCGCGCCCGGCCGCCGACATCCCGATCGCCGCGATCATCGCCGCGGTGGACGAGGCGATCCGCGCCACGCGCTGTGACGCGGGCGAGCCGGGGTGCATGACGGGCGCCGGTGCCGATGGCGCGGCCGGGCGTTGCCAGACGCATGACCTGTGGGTCGAGCTGGGCCGGCAGATCTGCCTGTTCCTGGAGGGGGTGACGCTGGCCGACGTGATCGACGGCCAGGTGGCCGGCCGCGCGATGGCACCGACCAGCACGGCGCACGGCGCCGGCGAGCGCCGCGCGGGCGGATCGGCCGATCGCCACGCGCGTAGCGCCGGCGATCGGCGCCCACCTGGCCGGGCTCGCCGCCGAATAGCCATGCACTACCTCGACGCCAACGCCACCGAGCCGCTGCGTCCGGCGGCGCGCGCGGCGGTCCTGGCGGCGCTGGAGGTGACCGGCAACCCGGCCTCGGTGCATGGCGCCGGGCGTGCCGCGCGGCGGGCGATCGAGGCGGCGCGGATGAGCCTCGCGGCACGCTTCGGCGGCCAGCCGGAGGACCTGGTGTTCACCTCCGGCGCGACCGAGGCCAACGCCCTGGCGATCCATGCGCTGGGCGGCGGCGGACGACGGGTGATCGTCGGCGCCACCGAGCACGACGCGGTGCGGGCGGCGGCGCCGGACGCCGTGGTGCTGCCGGTCGATCGGCAGGGCGTGGCCGAGCTGGCGGCGCTGGACGGATTGCTGCGGGACGGGCGGGCGAGCAACCTGGCGCCGGCGCTGGTCTGCCTGATGCTGGCCAACAACGAGACCGGCACGCTGCAGCCGATCGTCGAGGCGGCCGCGCTGTGCCGACGCCACGGCGCGCGGCTGCACGTCGATGCGGTGCAGGCGGCCGGGCGGATGCCGGTCGATCTGGCGGCGCTCGGCGCGCACAGCCTGGCGCTGTCCGCGCACAAGCTGGGCGGGCCGATGGGCGCCGGCGCGCTGCTGCTGGCGCCCGAGGTCTCGGCGGTCGGCGCGCTGATCCGCGGCGGCGGGCAGGAGCGTGGGCGGCGCGGCGGCACCCCGGCGGTGCCGGCAATCGCCGGATTTGCCGCCGCCGCGGCGTGCGAGCCGCCGCCGCTGGCCGCGCTGCGCGATGCGATCGAGCGCGTCGCGGTGGACGCGGGCGCCCTGGTCTGCGGCGGCGAGGTGCCGCGGCTGGCCAACACCACCTGCCTCGCGCTGCCCGGGGTGCGGGCGGAGGCGCAGGTGATCGCGCTCGACCTGGACGGGATCGCCGTCAGCGCCGGGGCCGCGTGCAGCTCCGGCAAGGTGGCGTCCAGCCACGTGCTGGCGGCAATGGGGCTGGGCGCGCTGGCCGGCGAGGCGATTCGCGTCTCGCTGCCGTGGAACGCAACCGCGGCCGATGTTGAGGCTTTCGCCGCCGCCTATCCGCGCATGGCGGCGCGGCTGCGCGCGGCCCTGGCATCGTGCGCCGCCTGAGGCCACATTTGCCGCCATGCGCCCGCCCCAAACTCACCCCGAGACACAGATGACCACGCCGCCGCCCCGGCCCAACCGCCCGGTCTACCTCGACAACCAGGCCACCACGCGCTGCGACCCGCGCGTGCTGGCGGTGATGCTGCCCTGGTTCAGCGAGCACTACGGCAACCCGCACAGTGTCGAGCACGTGATGGGCACCGCGGCGGAAGCCGCGGTGGAGGAGGCGCGCGCGCAGGTCGCCGCACTGATCGGCGCCGAGCCGCGCGAGGTGGTGTTCACCTCGGGGGCCACCGAGAGCAACAACATCGCCATCAAGGGCGCGGCCCGGCACGCGCTGCGCGCCGGCAGCGACCGGCGGCGCATCGTCACCGTCGTGACCGAGCACAAATGCGTGCTGGAATCCGTCGCCGACCTGCAGGCGGAGGGGTTCGAGCCGGTATTCCTGCCGGTGCGTCCCGACGGGCTGCTCGATCCCGACGCGCTGCGCGACGCCCTCGCCGTGCCGACGCTGCTGGTCAGCGTGATGGCGGTGAACAACGAGACCGGCGTGGTGCAGGACATCCCGGCCCTGGCGGCGATCGCCAAGCAGGCCGGCGCGCTGTTTCACACCGACGCGGCGCAGGGCGTCGGAAAAGTGCCGATCGACGTGACGGGGGAAAAAGTCGATCTGCTGTCGGTCTCCGGCCACAAGCTCTACGGGCCGAAGGGGGTGGGCGCGCTGTTCGTCCGCCGCCGGCCGCGGGTGCGGCTGGCGCCGCTGTTCTCCGGCGGGGGGCAGGAGCGCGGGCTGCGCTCCGGCACGCTGCCGGCGCCGCTGGTCATCGGGCTGGGCGAGGCGTGCCGCCTGGCGCAGGCCGAGATGGCGGAGGAAGCCGTCCGCATCGCCGCGCTGCGCGAGCGCCTGCTGCAGCGGCTGCGCGCCGCGCTGCCGGGGGTGCGGGTCAATGCGACGATGGCAGCGCGCCTCCCGGGCAACCTCAACCTGACGTTCCCGGCGGTCACCGCGGCCGAGCTGATGGCGCGGGCGCCGGATCTGTGCGTCTCCACCGGCTCCGCCTGCGCCTCGGCCGAGCTTGAGCCGTCCTATGTGTTGCGCGCGCTGGGGCTGCCGCCCGAGGAAGCCGCGCGCAGCTTGCGCATCGGGATTGGACGCTTTACCTCCCCCGCCGACATCGACTTTGCCGCCGCCGCGCTGGCGGCCGCGCATGCGGGGATCCCGCTGTCCGCGGGCGCCGAGGCCTGAACGAAAGCAACCGCCTGATGCCCAAGATGACGTTCATCGAGCGCGATGGCACGCGCCGCGAGGTCGACGCGCCGCTCGGCCTGTCGGTGCTGGAGATCGCGCATCAGAACGACGTGGATATCGAGGGGGCGTGCGAGGGCTCGCTGGCGTGCTCGACCTGCCACGTGATCGTCAACGCGGCCTGGTTCCGCAAGCTGGCGGAGCCGACCGAGGACGAGGAGGACATGCTCGACCTGGCGTTCGGGCTGACCGAGACCTCGCGGCTGGGCTGCCAGATCGTCATCACCGAGGCGCTGGACGGGCTGGTGGTGAAGCTGCCGGCCGGCAGCCGCAACATGTTGAACGAGTAGCGGCGTGCGCCGTCGCAATCTTCTCCCCCTCCCCTTGAGGGAGGGGGGTGGGGGGAGGGGGCGGCCCCAGGCTCGCACTGCGGTTCCCTGCCATGTCGTCGCGCCACGTGACCATCCCCGCGCGCCCACGCGCGTCGTTGTCGCCGCACGCCCACGCGCGTCGTTGTCGCCGCGCGCCCATGCGCGTAGTGGTTGCATCGCGCCCATGCGCGTAATGGTTGCATCGCGCCCATGCGGGTAGTGGTTGCCATGTCGGGCGGCGTCAACAGCAGCGTGACCGCGGGGCTGCTGCACGAGGCCGGGCACGAGGTGATCGGCGTTACCTTGCAGTTGTACGACCATGGCGCCGCGACCGGACGCAAGGGCGCCTGCTGCGCCGGGCAGGACATCCATGACGCGCGCGCGGTCGCCGACCGGCTGGGCATCGCGCACTACGTCATCGACGCCGAGGCGCGCTTCGCGCAGGCGGTGATGGCGGATTTCGCCGACAGCTACGCCGCCGGCGAGACGCCGGTGCCCTGCGTGCGCTGCAACCAGACGGTGAAGTTCACCGACCTGACGGCGCTGGCGCGCGGGCTGGGGGCGGAGCGCCTGGCGACCGGGCACTATGTGCGCCGGGTGGATGGACCCGACGGGCCGGAGCTGCACCGCGCGGCGGACCCGGCGCGCGACCAGAGCTGGTTCCTGTTCGCCACCACGCGCGAACAGCTCGGTTTCGCGCTGTTCCCGCTGGGCGGCATGGCGGACAAGGCGGCGGTGCGGCGCGAAGCGGCCCGGCTGGGGCTGGCGGTGGCGGACAAGCCGGACAGCCAGGACATCTGCTTCGTCCCGGCCGGCAGCTACGCCGATGTCGTGGCACGGCTGCGCCCGGAGGCCGCCGCGCCGGGCGAGATCGTCGATCGGGCGGGCCAGGTGGTGGGCCGGCACGACGGGGTGGCGCGCTTCACCGTGGGCCAGGCGAAGCGGCTCGGCCCGGCCGCCGAGGTCGCGGGGGCGGCGCAGGTCGTCGTGGCGCTCGACGCGCCGCGCCGGCGCGTGGTGGTCGGCCCGCGCACCGAGGGCACCACCCAGGTGCGGCTGCGCGAGGTCAACTGGCTGATCGCGCCGCCAACGGCGCCGCTGCGCTGCCAGGTGAAGCTGCGGGCGCGCGATGTGGCGCGGCCGGCGGCGGTGCGCGCGACGGCGGCGGGCGCCGAGGTGGCGTTGGAGGCGCCGGCACTGCCGGCCCCCGGGCAGGCCTGCGTGGTCTATGCCGGCGACCGGGTGCTGGGGGGTGGATTCATCCTGGCCCCGGCGGTTGACGCAACGGGGGCGGCATGGCTATCTCCGCGCCCTCACGGATCGGATGGCGGCGTAGCTCAGCGGTAGAGCAGGGGAATCATAATCCCTTGGTCGGTGGTTCAAATCCGCCCGCCGCTACCATCTGAAACCCTAGGAAAATCAATCATTTAGGCGCCGACATCCTCCCGCCAACGGCCCGGTTTCGTGTCGCAGCGTGTCGCAGAAAATCGCAAGCAATCCCAGCGAGTTGCAGACAGCCACGGCGAGTCCGTGCAACATGGGTGCGACATACAAGGGCGATTCGCATGGCAAACCGCATCCCGGCCGAGTGGCCGGCAGGGGCGAGGATCGGTTTGCACATTGGATTGCGGTGGCATGGCGACGACATCGCTGCGGTGATCTTCACGGACCCTGCGCTTGCCGCTCGGTGGCCCAGCTTCGAAGCGGACTGATAGGTGGGAGATGGCACGGAAATCCAGGTCCACCGAGGTAATCACCGGGACCGTTTCAGTCGAAACCGGCGGCAAGACCTATACCGGGAGCTACACCGTCCGGGATCGCTGGATGACGGTGCATACCGAGTATGGGACCAGCAAGTCTGCCGCGGTCCACGAGGCGCCTCCCGGCCAATTGGAGATCAACGGACTAGCGCGGCTGCTAATGCACGAGGTCATCGGTGAGGCGATGCGAGATGGCCGATTGAAGGAATGAGCGCGCCGTCACGCTCGGCGATCTCGCCGTGCTCCACGGCTTCGACTAGCTCCGGGACGCCGCGCTTCTGAACAGCGGCGGCACTTGTGACGCTGCGCGGCGATACGTTGAGAAGTTTCGCCGCTTCGGGTTGCGATAGGGTAGGCAAATTTGCCGACCCTCTACTATGCTGGTTGTCTCCGAGTTTCCATGTCGCGATCCTGGCAGCGATCATCGCCCGCTGGCCTTCGTCCAGATGCTGCCGGCCAGCGCCCGGCGGGCGCTCATGTCGGGCTTCGCCGCTCGGCCTCAGCCGCCACGCGCCGCAGCTCCGCGGCAAGATCAGACTTCGCGATATGGAACCGTTCGGGGTCGCGCCGATCCGGCGGCTGCAGCCGGCGCACCGCGTCCGCCAGGTCGAACAGGCGGCCAGCGATGCCGCTCGGCGCCGGGCGCGGGACCAGGCGGTCGGTCACGTTTCAACCTCCGTCACTGCCAGCCCGCCAGGCGCCGGGATGCAGCACCAGCAACGCCAGCCCCGGCGCGGCGCATCGCGCTCGCACCACCACCACCGGCCCCAGCACGTCGTGCACCGCTCGCCCGGTTGCGGCACTGCCGCGGCGTCGGCCCAGCTTGGCGCGCGTAGCAGGGCGGGGGGGCCGCTTGGGGCATGGTCAGGCACCGTCAGTCCGGCAACCCGCCGAATACGACAAAGCCCGTCGTGGCCCCGATCGGATCGGCCATCACGCGGGCCTTGAACGCCTCGAACGGCTCGCCTTTGCGGCGGGTCCATCGCGTCGCGCCATCCTCCGCCGTTACAGGCTCGCCCGGCGGCAGGCCGCCCGTGATGACGATCGCCTCGCGCCCGGCGTCCCGTTCCGGCTCCGCCATGTCAGCCGCGTCGGTCATCGTCACGCCGCGCGGCCGTTCCGCACTAGGAACGCGGTGGCGCGCATACTCGGGCGCTTCAGGCCCCAAATGAAGGTGTGCCGGCCGTGAAACTCGGTGATCCGGTGGCCGGTGTCCGGGTTGGTCCGGGTGCGCTGGATCAGCCGATCGTCCACGCCGATCGGATTGGCGCTGGCGGCCAATGAGTCGGCGTAGATGCGCCGTTCGATCCCGTCCAGCGCGGCGGGTTGCACTGCGGCGAGGGCGCCCAGATCGAGCGTCTTGAACGACGGCTCGGTGCAATACTGCTGGTGATGCCGGGCCAGCCGCACGCGGTACGCCAGCGTCGCCTCGCCCTGCATCGGCGGAGGGGCGGCCATGCCCCAGGCGTGTGCAACGGAATCGGCGCGAGCCTGCACGTCGAGATTTTTTGCGTGAGTGTCGCGCTCGGCGGCGGCCTGCGCCGTCGTCAGGGCCGCGGTGTCGTGCCGGCGCTGCATGTCCTTTCTGGCCTGCACGCGGTCGCGCCGGGCCTTACGGGCGGCATCGGCGGCAACTTCCTTCGCTGCGCCATTGCGTTCCAGCTTTTCCCGCTCTTCGTTCTCGGCCGCGTCGTCACGGGCGCACTGCGCGGCATCCTCGCGCATCCATTGCTCGCGCTCCGGGTCCGCCTCCGCGTCGGCACGCTTGCCGGCCCTTTCGATTGCGTCCATGCGATCGGCAAGCGGCTTCATATGCTTGCCGATTGCCGCATCGAGCGCGGCAAGAAACTTGTCGGGTTCGATGCCGGCGTTGGCGTCCTTGCGAAGGTCCTGCGCCGGCTGTTCCGCTGTTGGCATGTCTGATTGCTCCTTTGTTGAATCCACACGTATTCCGAGTCCGGCGGTGCCGCCCTTGTCCCAAACCCCTGCATTTATTACGGCAGCCAAATGATCCACGATGGCCGGCCGCCCCTCGAACAGAATCGAGGTCCCGTCTTCAAGGCGCAGCTTTTCGCTTCCGCTGTCCGGGGCGAACACGACGGCGGGCGACGTGGAAAACTGGCCGGTTGCCATCGCGTCGGCCGCGTCGCCATCGCCGATGCGACAGATGCACCACAGCTCGTCGCCGCCTGGGTCAAGGATGCCATCGGCGCCAGCGACATAGCCGAAACAAATTGCGCCGATCACGGTTCGCACATACGAGGCGGTATCGAGGTTCCCCCCGACGGGGTGAACTGCCACCACGGGGGTGCCAGCTATGCGACCGCACATTTCGGGCGTAAGGTATTCCGCAGGCGGTCTGAAAACGTGCTCGTTGTGAGCCTCGCGCCACGCGGTCCCGGTGCCGGAAAATCTCAGGGCGAACAGGGCAAAGCCCGGCAGCCGAGCCGGGGACGGTAGCTCGCCGCGGGCGATGCGCCAGCCGATTTCCGTTTCTGTTTCGCTCATGGATTCAGCATTTCGTCAGCCGCTCCGGCCGCGCGTGCCTGATCACCACGCGCAGCCGGGGGGCGACAGGCGCCGTCGGCGGGGGCTGAGGCCACCGCGGCGCGAGGGGAGGCCAGGTCACGCATTGCCGATGGCCGGCATCAGCATCAGCGTTGCATCGGTGGTCACAGTGGCGCGCGCAATGATGCAGGCGACGGTGCCGGTCGAGGGGCAATCCAACTCGGCCAGCCGGTCATGGAGGCGGCAGTAGATTTGCGCGAAGGTCCGCGCTCGCGAGAGATCACAGCCCGTCTCTCGGATTTCGCTGGAGAGCATGTCCAGAACAATGGCCAGGCTGGCGACGCCTTGCAGATCGTTGACGGGTGGCGCGGCCATGACAGGGAACAGCCCGGCCAGCTCGTCGGCAAGTGCCGCCACTTGGGGGTGCGGTTGCCAGGACACGGCCTGCGCATTCATGGCGAGGTGTCCTGCTGCGCTGCGGCTTGGCGATCGAGGTATTCCCGGATGGCCTTTGCCGCCACCCAGGACCGCGGGCGTTCCATCGCCTCGGCGGCGGCGTCCATCCGGTCGCGCAGATCGGGCGGCAGGCCAATGCAGGTCGGAACCTTGGCAGGCGAGGGCTGATCCATGCGCGGTATATAGTCTGATAACGGCCGATATGCAAGTAGATATCGCGTCTCTTCTCGAATCTCAGCAAACGAACGATTGCGAATATCTGTGAACGTCTGCGAATAGCTGTGCATTACTGTGCGCTGTTGTGCGCTAGTGTGTCGTCAGGGTGGGAGCTGGGCTTTCCGTCCGCCGGTTCCGGGGTGCGCCAATCTTGCGCCGCGCCGTCTAGCTTCCCATGATTGCATGCGCCGCACAGAACTTGAAGGTTGCTCTTGTCCAGCCGGCGTTCCCACGCCTTCGATAGCGGCTCGATGTGATCGACATTGAGTGGCGCACCCGGCGCCGCCGTCGCGCCGCACAGTTCACATTGCGCTGTCCCGCCGTGGCGCTCGGCACTCTCGGCGAGAATGCTGTAGCGCGTGCGGCGCCACGGCAGGGACGAATAGAATCGCCGCGATCGGGTCCGCTTGTCCTCCGCCGCCGCCCAGCGCCGTTCCGCCTCCGCCGTTTCCGCGACGGCGGCAGCGACGGCTGCCGCCACCGAGATCATGCCGCGACCCTCCGGCCGGGTGGGTCAACTGGCACATGGATCGCAGCTTGATTCGTCAGCCCGAGCGCAATCCCGGCCAGGATCGCCCAGCGCAGCGGCTCGGCGTCAACAGCTTCGCCGGCCCGGTAGGCAAGGGCGCCGCGCAAGGGGTGCGTCCGTGATCGCTCGGCTGCCGGTTCCGCAATCTTCACGCCGCCGCCATTGACGTGGCCGGCGGCAGACAGCGCCAGTCCAGCCGGATCGGCCAGCATCTCGGCCGGGATCACGTCGGCGCCGTAACCGCGGAGATGAACCTGTTGCTGTAACGGGAGGGGCACGTATGCCATGATGCGGCGCCCTGCTATGCGGATGCTGCTCGCCAATTCCCCCAGGCGGTCAAACATGCGGTCGATCGTCTCGCCGCTCAGCGAATTGACGCTGAAGTCGAGAAGCAAAAGCGGCGGCTTCGCAGGATCGTTACCTAGGCGGGTCGAGAAAAACACCGTTGCGGCGGTGCCGTCCTTCCCTACCATAAGAACCGCGTAAAGCGCCCCCGCCACTCGCGGCAGCGGAACGGGTGCATCGGCAACATACAGGTCCGCCGGGCGAAGCAGCGCCGGGCCTTCTTCCATCGCAATCAGCGCCACGGCTCCGGCGGCGGCGTTAGCCCAGTCGTCATGGTCGCCGGTTTGGTGATCTATCCGGCCGCTGTTCTTCACAACTAAAGTGAGGAATTGCTCTTGCAGCTTTGGGAGGTCCAGAAGATCGACCAGCCCAGCATTCAGCTTTGGCTCGAAGTTCTCATATAGCTGGCTCCGCGTCAGCTCGGAGATATCGTAACTGACGCCGGCGTCGCGGAAGTCGGCCCGGAATGTCTCGCCCGCGAAGCGGTCGCCCGTCACGCGGTGCACGCCGTATTGCTTCAGGATTTCGACAAACTTAGCGACGGCGTGGCGGGGGTTGAATGGTGCCGGCCCGGTCTGCGACACGAGAACGTCGAGCACGATTCGGCTGTCTTCGCCATGGGATATCGCGAGGCAAGCGTCATCACTCGATCCGCCCGACATATCAACGAATCCGGCATAGGCGATGCCCGGTTGTGGCGGCAGCCGTTTGCGACCCGACACGATGGCATCAATCACCGCGTCGGCATTCAATGCCGCGCCATCGGGTGCACCGGGAAGATTGAGATGCAATCGGCGGAATTTATGCGTCGGTAGCCGGCGCTTCTGATCGGCCAGATATGTGTCGTTCCCCCAGCTTGCCATCGAAGGGTTCGCGCGCACCTCCGGCGCAACGTCTTCGTCGGCAAGATCGGGGTCGGTCGTGTAGTCGCCCCCATACCAGGAAAACAGCATCCGCGGATCGTCGCCGCTCTTGCCGAGCCGCAACAGATCATAGAGCGGGATGCCCTCGGCGTGGCGCAAACCGGCATAAGAGGTGATCCATGTCAGCACGTCCAGCCGCGATGGATCGGGCGACAGCGCCTCGAACAAATCATAGCTGCGATATCCGTGGATTTCATCAAAGCCGAGGAATAAAAACGTCTTGCCGTGCAGGCCCAACACATCCTGCGCGGGCAGAATCTTCAAGCTGCCCATGCCGTCGATGCGCGCGATCTCCTTACTGTAGACCTGAACCTCGGCCGCAAGATCAGGATTGACCGCGATCAGCTTCTTTGCCAGCGCCAGATCGTCGCCCGCCTGTTCCTCGTCGTTTGCGATAACGAAACAGTCGTTGCCGGCCGCGCTCGGCCACGCCAGGAAGCGATACAGCGCCGCAAGCGTAAGGTCCGCCGTCTTGAAGTTCTTCTTTGCCCTGCCGGAAAGAACGCGGTTGTATTGCGGCCAACCACCGGGGCCGAAGGTGTATAGAGCCTGCTCGAATAGGCGCTGGCGGTACGGCTCAATCGTGTCCATTAGCGGGCGTCCGTCCAGCCAGCGGAGGCCGCTGAAGAATTGGAACGGATGCGGCGCGTCGATCATTGCGCGGGGATGGCCTCATGTGCGCGGGCGGCTGCGGCTTCGCGGGCCTTGGTCTCGGCTGCGCGGCGCGCATCGTGCAGCACATACGGCATCCCCAGGCCGAGCAGGTTTTCCAGCGCGGCCATATGCGCTGCGACGCGCGCCCCTTGTCTGGCGGCGGCGCGCTCTTTCGCAGCCTCGTGTGCCGCGTGCTCGCCATCGCGCAGCCGGTGAAACAGCCGGACAGCGGCAGCCGGGTGCAGCGTCTCGCGGAAGTCCCGGGTCAACCATTCCACCTCGTGCCAAGCCTCTGCGCCGGAGCGGGGGGAGGGTAGCGGGCAGAGGAAGGACAAGCGCACATCGGGGGCGCCATGGGCCTCGACGATGGCTTCCGTCTCCGCCGCGTAAGCAGCAGCATAGGCGAGGATTGCACAGATCAGCAACTCGTGGTGGCGATACTCATCATCCGACCCGGGCAATAGTGGGGTGGTTGGGCGCATCATGGGGCGGCGACCTCCGAAGGTGGCGATTGCGCGGCCAGGGGCGGCCGCTGGGCGGGTTCGGGGGACGGGCCTGCCATGTGCACCGGCTGCGGCGACGGGGCGGCTGGCGGCGTCCAGCCGGGCCGCTCGGGGGCGCTAGCGGCCGCGCGGCGCAGCTTGTCCATGAGAGACTCGCGCGGCGCGGTGGCGCCTTTCAAGCCGAGCTGGGCGAGCATGCGGGCGGTGGCGTTCGCCCAGGCCAAATACATTTTGGAGTCATGTTCGGTCATGGTGTGCGTCGCCGCGAAGCGCCGGTCCATGACGGCCAGGTGCAACTGAAGCTGGACGATGCGCTCGATCAAGGCCGCCTGGGGCACGCTTGGTGCGCCGCCAACATGGCGGATCAGATCGGCCCGGAACTGCTTGGCGGCAGTTGCCTCGCGGGTCCGCGTTGGCTGGCGCCAGCGTGGCGCGTCAAGCAGGCTTGGCGTGGTGTCGGGCTTCATCGTGGCGGCTTGGGGCATCGTCATGCTGGCGTTGTTCCGGGGATGGCGCACCATACGCGCTGCGCGCTGGTGTCTGCAACATGCCTGCGACATGGAGAAGATATACCAGCATTCTCAAGTTGTTGCCGGCTGACAAGGGGACTAGATATCCCTGCGTCACTTGCGGGATGCGGTAACGGGATGCCTCGGCGGGCAGCGGAAGCATTGATCCGGCGGCCGGCGCGTTTGTGGCGTGGTTTTTCCAGCGTGGTCCGCCGCCGTTTGCTGAGGGTGTTGCAAGCGATCCGAGGTGTCTTTCGCCCCGGAATCTGCCTTGTCGCATTTGTCGCTTGCGCGCGCGTGAGCAAACAGAAAACCGGGCAGGAACTTGGCACAATAACCCGGATTTCCGTAAGAAAGAGAGGTCAAGGGCAATTTTTATACCCGCGCCCGCGCAAGCGACATTTGCGACAAATCGGGGTTGCCGCACCTGCTCGGCGGTGGGGATTGTCGCAAGTGTCGCAAGGGGGTGCAAAAACGGCGGAAAACCGCGCTGCCTGTATGGCGCCTGCCGAGGGCGGGACGTGCCGCGATTGAACGTCGCGCCCGCGCCGGGCCAAATCTTGGCGAAGGCCCTTGCGACATTTGCGACAAAATATCTCACGTCTGCGTCTCCCGGCGCTTCCGGCGAAGCACCTCGATATCCGCGGCGATGGCCTCTCTGGCTTTCTCGCGTAGGTCGTGCTCCCGGGCTGCCCTGGCCGCGAATGCGACATGGACGGCGGGGTTCACGCGCCATGCCCAGACGGGCTTTGCCGAGTTCGCGGGGATCTCCGGTTCCAGCCAGCCTATGGTCACCAGGCCGGCCATGACGGCGGCCAGTTCGTCCCTTGCCTCGGGCGCGCGCAGCGCCCCGTAGGCCCGCACCACGTCTCGGCTGGTGATGCGCTCAAGCCCGTGCGCCAGGATATGCCCGGCGATCCATTGTGCGTGGCTGGTCTGGACCGAGCGGAACATCATGGCTTCGGCGCGCAGCAGGTGGGGCAGCACGATGTCCTGCATGAAGGCGGCGGCCCGGCGGGCAGTCTCCTCCGATACCACGTCCACGTAGGGGGCCTGGGCGCTTACCGGAGCCGCGTCGGCAACTTCGATCAGATGGAACGTGAGACAGAGCCGGGCGAACAGGCCGGACCACTTGCCGAACGTGGCGCGCAACCGCGGCGAGGTATCCGGCAGCGCGGCCATCGCGCGGGCGAGCGCGTCGATATCTTCTCGGTATTGGTGCGCCCGGTCATGCAGCACCACGACGTTGCTGCTGGAACCGCCGATCAATTTTGGTGGGCGCATCCCCGCCAGCCGAGGGAGCAGTGCCTCATACCGCCTGGCAGCGGTAATGTCAGGCGCGCGATCGAGGCCGGGCTGCTGCCAAGCGGGAACGCAATAAATGAACCGCTGCAACAGGCCGTCGTCGCTGGTGTCCTTGGCGATCTTCTGGATTGGGCCGGGTTGGATTCCGCCGAGGAAGCAGGCGGACCAGTTGGGGACGGCGAATGAGCCTCGGGCGATCCGGTCGATGGTATATCGGCCGCCGTTGTAGAGCCGGAGATAGGCGCCGCGGTCGCCGCTACCCCTTCCGCCGGCTTTGTAGCGATCCAGGTTGCCGAAGAACTCGCTCATCTCGTCGTGGCGGGACAACACCTTGCCGGCGGGTGCGTACTGCCGCGCCTCGGCATCGTCGCGCAGCGCCTCCGAGATAGCTTCGACGGTGGCGCCTTCGACCATGTATCGCGCCAGCTTGGGGGCCTTCGGTTCGGGCGTGCCGTCGTTGTGCTCTGCGGCTTTCCACGCTGCCAGCGCGGCTTTGTGGTCCTGCATGTCCTGTTGGTGGCGGCTGCGCGCCTCGGCGTCTAGGTGATCGATTGGCCTTGTGCACACGGCGATGACGGGAGTTTTCAGAATGCTCGGATCGCCCACGATCGCTGCCCAGAGGCGCGGATTTTCGGTCCATGTCGGGTCGTGGCGTTTTGGTTGAATGCTCCAGTCGTCGCTTATGACGGCTGCGCAGGCGACAAGGCACCCCATCGCGACACTGGTCGGATCAACGCCCATGCGCTCGCTGGCATCCTTCACGAATCCGCACAACGCGGCGGGAAGATGCTCCGGCCGCAGTTCGGGGGGCGCGCCATCCTGGTCGGCGAAGAAGTCCAGCGGCGACGGCCATATGCCGGGTGACCTTCCACTGGGCGGCTTGTCGCTCGCGCCGTTGCCGTGCCGCTGGTCGCCATCGTCCTCGGCAGGCCGCACCAGGAACTGTTGGTCGGTCAGGTCGGCGGCGGACAACCAGCCCTCGGCCAGCATTTGCTTGACGAAAAACAGCCTGTCCTTGCCGTCGCAATGGGCGTGACGACAATGGAAGACGAACCCCTTGTTGTTGGCGTGGCCGGCGTTGGTGACGAACGTCGCGCCATCGGCGCCCGGTTCCGTGTGTGCGTCTTCGTTCGGGCAGCGGCAGTGGACCTTGACGCTATCGGCGACGCGGCCGGTCAGCGCGCTCGGCCGCCGCGCGCGGAGTGCATCGGCGATCAGGAACTTGTCGCCATAGGTCCGCGCCCATTGGCGGAGGTCGATCACTTCGCCGGTGGCGGTGTCGATATGCTCGGCGGCGTCCAGGTCGGTCCTGGCCGCCTTCGCCTTGGCCGCCGCAGTTGTCAGCGGCGTCTCCGGCGCGGACAGCGCGAAGATGTCGCAGGGGGCGCCGGAGATGATGGCGGTCTCGGCCGGCGGCCCGTTGTGCGGCCGCCGCGGCAGATAGAACAGCCGGGATGTATCGGTACACGCCTGGTCGTGCTGTAGGCCAAGGGTTGCCGCCAGCGCCTTTATGCGTTCTTTCCAGGCGGCATTGGCCACGTCCTGCGAGCGGTGGTCAGCAGCCTTCCAGGGGCGGCGCAGCGGCAGGACGATGCGAAATTTCGGACAGGGCTGGTGGCGCAGGTAGATGAATTCGCCATCCTCCCGCTCGATCACCGCGTCGGCCGCGACGCGCGGCAGCATGCCCTTGTCGATCAGGAAAGCGGTCGCGCCGCCGATCGGACAGTCGGCAATGAACTTGTGCCAGTTGGACAGCTTCGCCTTGGTGGCAGTCGTCAGGTGCGAGTGCGTGCTTGAGATGATCGCGGCCCAGCCGTGGCGCCGCGCTGCCTCGGCGATCTCCGCCAGCGTGGCGCCGCTGTCAGAATCGAGAAATGCCGCGTCGATCTGGTCCGCGTCGGCCTTCTGGCGCCTCTGCCCGCGGAACACGGCGGGAACGATACAGCTTCCTTCCTTTCGGCCCGGCGCGTGCGCGGTCAGCAGCGCGACCAGCTCGGGCCACGTCAGGGTGCGGCGATCGGCCCACACCTCATCGGTGAAGTTCCCGAACGTGGCGCTGATCAGATCGATCTCGGAGCGCAATTTCGTGGCCGCGCTCATTGGAATGCCTCCGGGTGCGCGGCCTCGATCGCGGCGATGACGGCGGCGGAAAACCTGTCGCGCACTTCCTTGGTTGCAAACGAAACTACAGGCTGCCAGGCAGGCTTGCCATTGCGCTCAATCTGTTTGCCGTCGCGGCCGATCATCGCCTTGGACGGGGGCGAAGCCCAGCGCGCGCCGTCCTTTTCGTAGATTCCAACATCGTGAAAAATGACACCGCTCGGCATCCGGGCACGCGCAAAGCCGCGCAGGGAATTGCGTGTTACCGCCTTGAACTCTTCGATAACGATGCCGGTCATGTCCGCCTCCCGGTCAGCACGCGATCGGCGATCGTGATCTCGGTCAAAACTTCCCGCCGCCGGGAAGTTTCAAAGGTCCGGCAGGCGGCGGCGGCGCTCATGTCGCTGTCGCTGTGCCTGTCGTGGCGGCTCGCACCTCATCCGGCGGCGGCGATGACAAGGCCACGGCAACCGCTGCCCGCTGCGACTTGATTGAGATGCTGGCGCCTGATGTTGTACGAGATCGTGAAAGCGAGCGCGCCATCCCAGTCGCCAACGAAATTCGTATACCGAGGCGGCACGCCTGTTTTTCGGCAGGCCAATTCACGCTGCCAGCCGTCCAACACCCTTCCCTCGAACAGCGTGATCGGCATCAATAGCCCCATGTGGGCGATGCTCGCGCACAGGTCGCTGAACTCGGCTTTGGTCATCGGAGGGTAGCAGGTGCCGATCGGGTGCTGCTCGTACGGCGCAGGGGCGCGCCCTATGGCCTCGCTTGCCGCCCGGATGCCCAAATCGGCCACGTGGCGGATATCCATCCCGCTCCTGGCCAGACGCATGTAGCGCGTCGCGGTTCGTTCGCTCATCGCCACGCGATCGCGGAGCCAAGGCAGCCAGCCGCCATGCGCGACAAGGCTCTTTGCCTCGATTAGCTTCTGCCCGGCTTCGATTGCGGCGGCGGCGGCCTGTTCTGCACTGCGCCGGAAGCGGCCATCAGCCGCCTGCACCTCGGCGGCCAGGACAGCCAGTCGATTGTCGCCGGGGCCGTTCACGGCGCCGCCTCGGGGGCAGGCGGCTTTGGCGATCGCGGCTGCACGACAAGGCCGGCGTCGGCCAGGGTGTCGTCCGCCTCTAGGCGTCCGCTCAGCACCGCCGCGACGGCGGCCGGGCCGCCCGCGGCGTCGATTGCCGCCATGGCCTTGCGGATCGTCTTTGCCGACACGCTCGCGCGCAGCGTGCGGCCTGCCACGTCGATCCTGATCGCCACCCGTCCGGTCCCGTCCGGGACCACCAGGCCGGCCAGGCTGGCGCCGTCGATGACCATCGTCAGCTTGATCGTCTTCGCTGTGGTCACCAGCCCGTCGCTGCTCTGCCGGGGTGCCGGCGGTGATGCGGGTGCTGCTGACTGTGCGAGGCGGCTGCGCGCGATCTCCGCGTGCTGTTCGGGCAGGCGCAGCGTGCTGGAGGGCTGATCTTTCATGTCGCGTCCTTCATCGACGCGGCGCTTGCGGGTTCGGCTCGGTTCGGGTATTAGATCAGCGTCCTGCCGATCGTCAGCCTACCGAGCAGCCCCACGCCCGCCGCGTGGGGTTTTGCTTTAGGCGGCGGTCTGCATCGCGTTGACGGCGGCAGCCTCGCGCGTTTCGACCATGCGGCGGTATGCGCTTCGCCGCATGTGCCAGAGTTTTCCGAGTTTGAAGGCCGGCAGTTGCCGCGACTTCAGCATGTGGTTGACCCGCCGCACGGGTTTGCCAATGAAAGCGGCGATCTCCGCCGCCCCGGTGAGGGTGTCGGCAGCGATATCGTCGGCGGTAGTGGCGGTGGACGCCAGCGGTTCGGTGGTCATGTCTGCCTCACGGGTTGAATGGCAGACAGCCGTATAAGACCGGATTTACCGAACCGTGCGGCGCGTTCGATTAGATTCTTGCCCCCCGAACGCGCCAAATCGCAGCGCATTGAACCGGTCCCGAAAATTCGGCGCCTTGCGCGCCGCCTCGGGGGACACGTCGCCAAGCGCCAGCGTCGCGGTGGCAATGGCAGCAACATGGCGCGGCTCGGGTGACGCGCGGTTATACCGCCGGGCGATGCATTCCATCGTGTCGCGAATCCATCCGGCCCCCAAGGCGCGTGCCGCCTCGGGCGTCACCTTGCGGGAATACAGACGCAGATGGTCTCCGGACAGCCGGCGTCTGCCGTCGAGCTCGCTTCGCAACTCCGCCAGCGCGGCGCCTACCGGGTCAGGGGTTAAGTCATCGATAGGGCGTGGAAGTCCAGCCGAGTCGCCGCGTCAGGCTGCGGAGGCTTTTTTCGGCTTCGTCGGCTCGTTGCATCCTGTGTCGCGCATCGCTGATCCACGCCTTGTGACTACGCGCCTTCCACTCGGCGATGATGCAATCGGCAAAAAGCGCTGCCCACCCTGCGTCGGGAACCGCCTCAACGATCGCCTGCGCGGCGGTAAGGCGGTCGCTGGCGCGCCCGGTGGACGCCAGCCGCGCGAGGACGGCGCGGGCGTGTGCGTCGATCTGGTGCCCGTGGTTGCGAAGCGCCGGCCAGCGATCAGGATCATCGGCCAGAAACACATCGGCGGCAGCCCGCACACGCCGCGCGGTTTCCCGCTTATCGGCCTGTTGTGCGCCGCTCACTTCACCACCGCCAGTTCGCCGGCCGCGAACTTGGCGTGGTCATCTTCGAGGCTGGGGAACAGGTGGCCGTACACGTCGAAGGTCATCTGAATTGACGCATGGCCGAGTAGGACTTGCAGGCGTTTTGGGGAGAAGCCCTGCTCGATCGCCCACGACGCGAAGAAATGCCGCAGCGCGTGCATGCCGTACTTCGCGACCGGCACCGGCTGGCCGGCTTCGTCCGGCTTGGACGGGTGCGGCTCGGCAACACCGGCCTTGACCTGAATCGGATCAAAACCCCGGTTGATGATGTTGGCGTGGGACTCGGGCTTGCCCTGGCCGTTGGGGAACACCAGCCACAGCTTGCCGGGTTGGTCCCCGTTTTGCCGGCCCGTGGACACGCCAGCTTCCACTCGCGCAGCGTATTCACCACCAGCGGCGACATCGGGATTGCCCGGTGCCCGGCCTCCGACTTCGGCGAGCCGATCGCGTTCCATTGGTCCGCGCGCTGCCGAACGTGGATCACCTTCTGGTCGAAATCCACGTCATCCCATGTCAGGCCGCGCAGCTCGCTCGCCCTCATGCCGGTGAACACCGCGGTTACCAGTAGGGGGCGCCAGCGCCCGGCGGCGGCTCCCAGGACTGCCGAGGCTTCGGCCTTGGTGGGGATGTCGCGGCCGGCGCGTAGCTGGCCCTCGTTCCTCCCGTTGGTCTTGATCTTGACGGCGGCAATGGCGTTCTGCGCGACCAGCCCCCGCCGCTGGGCCTCGGTCACGATAGATTTCAGGCTGCCCAGCACCTTCTTGGCCATCGGTCGCGACAGCTTGCCTAGCAGGTCGTCCCGGAACTTCTCGCCCAGCGGCGCGGACAGCCGGGCGAGCTTCACGGCGCCGATCAGCGGGTTGATGTGCAGGCCGAGGTGGTTGCGGTACTTGTCCAGGGTGCTCCGTTCCAGCCCTTCCCGCTCGCCGCGTTCGATCCACAGCGCGCCGGCCTCAGCAACCGTGATGCTGTCGCGCTCTGGCGTGTGCACGCCCTGCACCACCTCGTGCCGCGTGGTCACCAGCCAGGCGTCGGCGGCCTTCTTGGCCTTGAAGGTCCTCAGGTGCCGCTTGCCGGATTGGTCGAAGTAATCCGCTACCCAGGCGGTTTTCGTCTCGCCACCCGCCTGCCAGGACCGCTTGCGAACCGAGGCCATGCCACAAACTCCTGCATCAGATGGCCGGCATCTTGTCGCATAGAAATCCCCTTGTCAACAACTAGTCGCAACAGATACCGGTCAATCCCGTATAGCCCTCTTGCGACAACACTGCAACATGACGGGCTAAAAGCCGCAGAATTCCGCCACTTAACGGGGAATCATAATCCCTTGGTCGGTGGTTCAAATCCGCCCGCCGCTACCATCGGTGCAACCGGATTGGATGGCCCCGCCCTTTCCGTTGCGCACTCGCCCCGCCTGGCGCCTGGCGAATACGACCTGTAGCAGACCTCAGGTGACAGCACCTGCCACTTCGCACTTCGCCAAAACGTTGCGAATCGGCACCCAAAGCCAGCGCGCTCGCCTTCGTTGCCACGGGGGATTGTCCGTCAACGTGGCCGGGAGGGTGCAGACACGCCGGCTTGCACGCCGCGGCTTCCTTGCGATCGGCAGGGTGCCCTGATATTGCGGCAACCACGACAATCCTTCCGTCGATCGGCCCGTGGCAATCGGCGCCGGATGACGCGGGACCGGTGCGCGAACAATTGCGGCGGCACGACCGTCGCAGGGAGGAGCAGGCGTGGCAGCAACAGCGGTCCTTTCCGAGTTCGCCAGCACGACCCGCCTCTCCGACATCAGCGCCGCGGCGGTCGCCGCGACGAAGCGGCATATCCTGGATTGCGCCGGCGTGGCACTCGCCGCGGCGGTGGAACCAGCCGGGCGCATTGTCCTGGATGTCACGCGCGAGCAGGGCGGCGCACCGCAGGCGCGCGTGCTCGGATCCAGCCTGCGCACCAGCACGGTTTCCGCGGCATGGGCCAACGGCGCCCTCGCGCACCTGCTGGACTTCGACGACACCGGCTTCTCGCACCCGACCGCCTGCATCCTGCCCGCCGCGCTGGCGATGGCCGAGGCAGAGGGCGTCGACCGGCGGCGATCTGGTGGCCGCCGTCTGTGCCGGGCTGGAGGTGTTCGAGCGGCTGTCGTCATCCGGCCGGCAGCACGAGCCGGAACTGCGCCGGCGCGGCTTTCACCCCACCTCGCTCTACGGGTGCTCGGCGGCGGCGGCGGCGGCGGGCAACATCGTCCGACTGAACCCCGCCCAGATGGGCGTCGCCATCGGGCTTGCGGCAGCCAACGCCGGCGGGCTGACCCAGCACTTCGGCACCTGGGGCAAGGGCATTCACGCGGGCAACGCGGCGCGCGCCGGCGTAACCGCCGTCCTGCTGGCGCAGCGGGATTACCTCGCCGACCCCGCCGGCATCGAGGGCGACTACGGCTTCTTCTCGGCGTTCCACGGTACCGGCAACTACGATCTCGGCAAGCTGGCGGACGGCTTGGGAACCCACTGGTCGATTGTCGATCCCGGCCTGACGGTCAAACGCTATCCGTGCTGCGGCGGCAATCTGCGCGCGCTCGACGCGGCACAGGCGCTGCTGCGCGAGCACGACATCCGGTTCGACGACGTGGCCAGGCTGGAGGTCGACGTACATCCGGACCTGCTGCACATCGTGCGCTTTCACAAGCCCACCCAAGGCTTCCGCGGCAAGTTCTCCATCGACTACGTGCTGGCGGCGATGCTGCTGGACGGCCGGGTGGACCTCGACTCGTTCACCGACGAGTACCTGCAACGCGCCGCGGCTGCGGGCGTCGCTGGAGAAGGTGCGGGTCAACGCGCACCCGGAATGGCCGAGCGACGCGGCGTCGCGCCGCAGGTCTCCGGTCAGCATCACGATGAACGATGGCCGGACCTTCACCAGGACGGTGGACAAGGTGCGCGGCAGCCCCGGCAACCCGATGACCCGCGACGAACTGGTGGACAAATATCGCGGCTGCGCGTCCCGCGTGCTGACGGGGGAGCGCGTGGAGCGGTCCATCGCAGCCCTGGAGAACCTCGACCAGCTGGAAGCGGCGACGGAGCTGATGGACGCGTTGACCACCTGATTGGCGCCGGAGGTCCGTGCGGCACGGCGCTCTTGCCGCCGGTGGTGGTGCCGACCTGCCGGCACGCAGGCTCCGGGAACGCAGCCGCCGGCGGCTGTTGCGCGGGCCGTGGCGACGCCGGCGGCGGCAAACGCCCGGTCCCGCGGTCGCTGGGCTATATTGCGCGCCATACCGCTTGCGTGCAGATTTGCCGGGCTGGACCTTCCGACCCGTAGCGTGCCCACCGAGGAGACGACATCCCATGCACTTCGCATACACCCCAGAGCAGGAGGCCTTGCGGCGAGACGTCCGCGCCTTCATCGCCGAGAACGTGACGGCGGAGGTGCTGGCGGCACGGGGATCGTCGGAATCGAACACGGCGGCCGGTCGTGGCCCCGGCGCCAGCGACGCGATGAAGGACCTGTACGCCAAGATCTACGACCGCGGCTGGCTCGGCATCGCCTATCCGAAGGAATACGGCGGCCAGGGCGGCGACCGCATGTCGCAGTACATCGTCGAGGAAGAGTTCACCCGGGTGGACATCCCGGTCGGCATGGGCGGCAGCGGCGCGCCGGCGATCATGGCGGCCGGCACCGAAGAGCAGAAGCAGTATTATATTCCGCGGCTGATCAGGCGCGAGGTTTCCTTCGCGCTGGGCTTCACCGAACCGCACGCCGGTGCCGACCTGGCGTCGCTGCAGTGCCGCGCGGTGCGCGATGGCGACGACTACGTCATCAACGGCCAGAAGATGTATACCTCATCGGCGCATGTCGCGACGCACATCTATCTGATGGCGCGGACCAATCCGAATTTGCCGAAGCACCGCGGCATCTCGATCTTCGTGTTTCCGATGGACACGCCGGGCATCACCGTCCGCCCGTTGTGGACGATCCAGAACGATCCGGCCGCCCCGGTGGGCACCACCTATGGCCACCAGCGCACCAATGAAACCTTCTTCGACGACGTGCGCATTCCCGCCTCCTCCCTGCTGGGCAACGAGAACGAGGGCTGGCGCGTCGGCTCGATGGGCCTGAACCTCGACCGCGTCGGCGCGTCGCGCTACCTGATCTCGGTCCGCCGCGACGAGGACATCGTCAATTTCGTCAAGTCGAATACGTTCGACGGCTACGCCCCGGCGAGCAATCCGGCGATCCGCGACAAGATCGCCGAACTGTGGATCGAGGCGCAGGTCTGCCGGCTGATGACGATGCGCAGCATGTCGATCGTCAACAAGGGCGGGGCTTTCACCTATGAAGGCTCGGCGGAAAAAGTCTGGGCGCCGGAACACGGCGTCCGCACCACCGAGGCGATCAGCCAGATGCTCGGCCCCTACGGCCAGTTGCTGAACGGCTCGCCGCACGCGGTCGAGCGCGGCGTGTTCGCCCACAACCTGATGGGCGCGTTCCAATCCGGCATCAATCACGGCAGCACGCAGGTGATGCGCGATCAGGTGGCGCGCCGCGGCCTCGACATGCCAAGGAAGTAGTCTGCCCGTCCCGCCGCGACCGGCGGGACCGCACGACCCGGGCCATGATGGAAACACTGGCGGATTCAACGCTGACCGACGAAGACGTTGTGGTCGGGGAGTAAAGCGATGCTCGGGCCGATGGCGGTTGATGATGTGCGGGTACTCGATCTCAGCGAGGGGATTGCCGGGCCGTTGGCGGCGCGCCTGATCGGCGACTTCGGTGGCGATGTCATCAAGGTTGAACCTCCCGGCGGGGAGAGCGGGCGGCGCATGGAGCCGTTCTTCCAGGATGATCCAGATCCGGAAAAAAGCCTGTTCCACCTGATGCTGAACCTGAACAAGCGCGGCATCACCTTGGACCTGGACAGCGCCGAAGGCGCGGCGATGCTGCGCCGGCTCGCCCGCGAGGTCGATGTCATCGTGGAAAGCTTTCCCCCGGGCCATCTGGCGGCGCGCGGCCTGGACTACGCCAGCCTGGAACAGGAAAACCCCGGCCTGGTGATGACCTCGATCACGCCGTTCGGCCAGACCGGGCCGTACAGCCAGTACAAAAGCGACGAGATCATCGCCTATGCGACCAGCGGGATGATGGCGATCAGCGGCACCGTCGATCGCGAGCCGCTGAAGCATGGCGGATTTCCCGGTCTGTATGAATTGGGAATGAACGGTTTCCTGGCGACGCTGGTGGCGCTGTTTGCGCGCGACCTGACCGGTGCCGGCCAGCAGGTCGATCTCTCGATCCAGGAGGTGATCGCCTCCAGCCTGGTGCTCAACCAGCCGTTCTACAGCTTCGCCGGCGGCGTGCAGGGGCGACGCCATCCCGAAGGCAGCAATTTCGGCCAGGTGATGCCATGCAAGGACGGGCATTTCGTGGCCCAGCCGGGCGCCGGCGTCACCTGGGACGGCATCGCCGACTTCTTCGGCAAGCCCGAGCTGAAGCAGCCTCGCTTCGCCGATGTGGTGGAACGCGTGCACAACGGCCCGGAACTGGACGAGCTCATTCGGGACGCGACGAAAGACCGCACGATGGCCGAGATGTTCAGGACGGCATCGGAGCAATACCGCATGCTGCTGGGCATCGTGCAGACCCCGGAGGATCTGGCGAATTGCGAACACCTGGCGGCCAGGGGCTACTTCGAGGAGGTGGATCATCCGGTGATCGGCAAGATCAAGGTTCCATTCCGCCTGTGGAGCATGTCGGCCGGCAACGCCACCTGCCGCCGCGCCGCGCCGTTGCTGGGGCAGCACAACAACGAGATTTACGGCGCGATGCTTGGCTGCGACGACGCGGCGCTGGCTGCGCTGCGGGCCCGCGGCGTGATCTGAGCGACCGGCCATGGAAGCCGATCAATCCTCTCCTGACGCGATGCAGCTGCCGCTGGCGGGCCTGCGCATCGTTGACATCAGCAACGTGATCTCGTTGCCCTATGCCAGCGGGTTGCTGGCCGATCTCGGCGCCGAGGTGATCAAGGTCGAGGGGCACAGCCGGCCGGACACCTCGCGCGGCGGCGCGCTCACCAGCGTCCTGTGCGACAACCGCGCCGGTGACGATCCCTGGAACCGCATCGGCGGCTTCAACCTGCTCAATCGCGGCAAGAAGTCGGTTGCGCTCGATCTGAGCCGGCCGGCCGGGCGGGACGTGCTGGTCGACCTGATCAAGCTCAGCGACGTGGTGATGGAAAACTTCACCCCGCGGGTGATGCGCAGTTGGGGGCTGGACTATCCCAACGCGGTGAAACTGCGCCCCGGGCTGATCATGGTCTCGTGCAGCGGCTTCGGCCACACCGGCCCGTATTCGCAATACCCCGGCCAGGCCACCACGCTGGAGGCGACGCACGGGCTGGCCTACGTCACCGGCTACCGGGACGGCGAGCCGTCGAAGGCGGGGCAGTCGTTCGTGGATTTCCTCGCCACCTGGGCGCTGGTCAGCGGCACGATGCTGGGGCTGCGCTACCGGCATCGTTTCGGCACCGGGATATGGGTCGATGTCGGCATGTACCAGCTCGGCACCTACATGTTGAGCGAGCGCGTGCTGGACTGGGAGGTCAACCACCGGCTTGGCGGGCGCATCGGCAACCGCCATCCGTTCCTGGCGCCGCAGGGATGCTACCGCTGCGCCGGGGATGACGCCTGGTGCAGCGTCCTGGCGCGCGACGACGAGGAATGGGCGGCGCTGTGCCGCACCATTGGCAGGCCGGAGTTGGCGACGGACGCGCGGTTTGCCACCAATGACGCGCGCATGGCCAACCATGACGCGATCGACGCGATCATCGGCGGCTGGATGCAGCGGCAGACGAAGTTCGCGGCGATGGAATTGCTGCAGGCGGCTGGCGTGCCGGCCGGCGCGGTGTTCGATGCCCGCGACCTGCACCTGAACGAACACGTGCAGGCGCGAGGGCTGCTGGAGATGGCGGCCTATCCGCCCGAGCGGGACATGGGCCAGCGGCGCCCGGTCATCGGCCGGCCCTGGAAGCTGTCGAAACTGCCGCTCGCCGTGCGGGGACCGGGACCGCGGCTTGGCGAGCACAACCAGGAGATCCTGGGCGGCCTGCTCGGCTACAGCGCGGCGCGGATGGCGGAGCTGGAGGCGGCGGGGATTATCGCCACCCGGCCGACGAATGCGCGCAAGCCGGTGTCCATGTCGATGGAGCAACGGGTGAAATCGGGCCGGCTGGCAGCGTGGGATCCGGACTACAAGGAACGGCTCGGCATCGAGGATTGAGCGGACCGGCGCGAGCGGGCCAGTCATTCCGTGTGCGGGACATCCCCGCCGCAAGAAGGCATCCCCGGCGGCGCTGCGCCCACGTCATGCCGCCCCCCCGGCAGCCACCGCCCCCCGCCGTCACTTCATTCCGGTGATCGAGGCGGTCACCGCGCGCGGATCGCGCGTCGGCCAGCGCCCGGCGTCCACCTGGGCCAGGAAATCGCCGACGATGCGGTTGAAGCCGTCCGGGTCCTCCAGGTTGATCGCATGGCCGCAATTGACCATCACCGACAGCGCCGCCGTCGGGATGGTCTGCTTCATCAGAATCCCCGGCGCCAGGCACGGCCAGTCCTCGTCGCCGGTCAGCACCAGCGTCGGCACCGTCAGCGCCCGCATCGGCTCGATCAGGTCGTACAGCGACGGCCGCTCGCGCTGCACGCCAAGCTGGGTGTTGCGCGCCCCCACCGCCGAGTGCTCGGCCAGCATGCGACGGAACTCGTCGAAACCTCGAGAATCCTTGTTCTCGAACTGCACGCGGGTCGGGCCGAAGGCGTATTTCGCGGCGAAGGCCGCCATGCCGTTCGCCGCGATGAAGTCGGCGATGGTCCCGGCCTCGGCACGGAACCGCTCGCGCTGGCCCGGCTCGGCGCCATAGCCGCAGCCGGCCACCACCAGCGACAGCGCCTTGGCCGGATGGCGGAAGCCGAAATGCAGCGTGGCGAAGCCGCCCATCGACAGCCCGACGATATGCGCCTTGGCGATGCCCAGGTGGTCCAGCACGGCGCCGATGTCGTCCGCCGCGCGGTGCTGCGAGTAGGCGCCGACCGAAGCCGGCACGTCGGACGGCTCGTAGCCGCGCGCGTTGTAGGTGATGGCGCGGTAGCGCTGGCCGAAATGGCGCATCTGCGCCTCCCAGCTGCGGTAATCCCCGGCGTATTCGTGCACGAAGATGACCGGCGTGCCGGAGCCGGTCGCCTCGTAATAGAGGCGAACCCCGTCGTCGGCGGTGGCGTGCGGCATGGTGGTGGTTCCCCGGCGGCTGTGCGGCGCGCAGTGTGGCCCCGCCGGGCGGGTTGCCTCAAGAGCCGCCGCTTGGTTCAGTCGCGCGCATGCCCAGCGATCGCGCCACCCCGCCACAAGACATCCTCGCCGCGCTGCGCCGCATGGGGCTGCTGGCGGCTGGCGTCACGCCGCTTGGCGAGGCGCTGACCGGCGGCGTGTCCTCCGACATCTGGCGCATCGACCTGCCGGGGGGCCCGATCTGCGTGAAGCGGGCGCTGGCGAAACTGCGCGTGGCGGCGGACTGGCAGGCCCCGGTGGCGCGCAACCGGTACGAGGCGCGCTGGATGCGCCGCGCCAACGCCGCGGTGCAAGGCGCCGCGCCGGCGCTGCTGGGCCAGGACGCGGCATCCGGCGCGCTGGCGATGCAGTTCCTGGCGCCGGCCGACCACCCTTTGTGGAAGGCGCAGCTGCACGACGGCCACGCCGATTCCGGCTTCGCCGCCGCGGTGGCGGACCGCCTGGTCCGCATCCACGCCGCCACCGCCGCCGATCCCGCCGTCGCCGCCGAGTTCCCCACCGACGCGATCTTCCACGCCATCCGGCTGGAACCCTACCTGCTGGCCACCGCGCGCGTGCACCCGGACCTGGCGCCCCGGCTCGAAGCCCTGGTCGCCGCCACCCTGGCCAACAAGCGCGCCCTGGTGCACGGCGACGTCAGCCCGAAGAACATCCTGGCCGGGCCGGCGGGGCCGGTGTTCCTCGACGCGGAATGCGCCTGGTGGGGCGATCCGGCCTTCGACCTGGCCTTCTGCCTCAATCACCTGCTGCTGAAATGCCTGTGGACGCCGCGCGCGCGCGACTTGTTCCTGGCGTGCTTCGACGCGATGGCCGACACCTACCGCGCCGGCGT
Organism: uncultured Alphaproteobacteria bacterium; assembly: GCA_963847615.1. Classification (GTDB taxonomy): domain Bacteria; phylum Pseudomonadota; class Alphaproteobacteria; order Acetobacterales; family Acetobacteraceae; genus Palsa-883. Next base: position 355,980 of record CAWKAN010000019.1, on the reverse strand, counting down.
CACCTGGGAGAGCGCGGCGACGCTCGAAGCCCGGGCCGCGCATCTGCTGCCGGGATTGTTCCTGGCGCGGGTGGATGGCAAGTCCCCGGTCGAGTACATCACCACGGCGGCGGACCAGGACCGGGTGCGCCGCGTCGGCCGCGCGTTGCTGATCGCACCGCCGAGCCGGCTCGACGCGATCCGCCAGGCCTGGACCAGGGAGCTCGCCGCATGACCGACCCGGACGCCGCGATCGAGGCCGACACCGACATCGCCTTCGTGCATGGCCGGCGCGTCTGGGACAGCCGCGGCCGCCCGACGGTGGAGGTGGACGTGCTGCTGGAATGCGGCGCGGTCGGCCGCGCCATCGCCCCGGCCGGCGCCTCCACCGGCAGCTTCGAGGCGCTGGAGCTGCGCGACGGCGGCCCCGCCTTCGGCGGCTACGACGTGACCAGGGCGGTGGCGCATGTGAACGGCGAGATCGCCCGCGCGGTCACCGGGCTGGACGCGACCGACCAGGCGGCGCTGGACCACGCGATGATCGAGCTCGACGGCACGCCGAACAAGGCCCGCCTGGGCGCCAACGCCATCCTCGCGGTCTCCATGGCCGCCGCGCACGCCGCCGCCGCCGCCGCCGGCGAACCGCTGTATCGCTACCTGGGCAACGCCAGCAGCGTGATGCTGCCGCTGCCGCAGATCCAGATCTTCGGCGGCGGGGCGCATGCCGGGCGGCGGGTGGACATCCAGGACTTCATGGTCGTCTGCCCCTCGGCCGGCAGCTTCGCCGAGGCGCTGGACCGCACCGCCGAGGTCTACCGCGCCGCCGGCACGCTGATGGCGGAAGCCGGCACGCTGGCGGGCGTCGCCGACGAGGGCGGCTGGTGGCCGGAATTCGCCACCAACGAGCAGGCGCTGGACACACTGGTCCGCGCCATCGAGCGCGCCGGGTTCACTCCGGGCCAGGACGTCGCCATCGCGCTGGACATCGCCGCCTCGGAGTTCGGCCGCGATGGTAAGTACCAGCTGGCGCTGGAGGACAGGGCGCTCGACAGCGACGGCATGATCCGCCTGCTCGGCGGCTGGATCGACCGTTTCCCGATCGTCTCGATCGAGGACCCGCTGGCCGAGGACGACGCCGCCGGCTTCATCGCCTTCACCCGGGAAGTGGGCGCGCGGGTGCAGATCGTCGGCGACGACTTCCTGGTCACCGAGGCCGCCCGCATCCACGCGGCGGCGGCGCAGGGCGCGGCCAACACGGTGCTGATCAAGCCCAACCAGCGCGGCACGCTGACCGAGACGCTGGCGGCCTGGCAGGCGGCGAAGGCGGTCGGCTACGCCGGCATCGTCTCGGCCCGCTCCGGCGAGACCGAGGACACCACGATCGTCCACCTGGCGGTCGGCTGGGGGGTCGGGCAGCTCAAGGTCGGCAGCTTCGCCCGCGGCGAGCGCATGGCGAAATGGAACGAGGCGCTGCGCATCGAGGAGGCGCTGTCGGCGCGGGCGCGATTTGCCGGCGCCGCGGTGCTGGGGCGGTCGCGGACGGCGGCATGAGCCGGGCGAACCGCCGATGAACGTGCTGTTCCATTACACCGCCGGTGCGGACCTGGCGGCGCGGCTCGCGGCGGTCCCCGGGCTGCGCATCACCATCTGCCCCGACGATGACGACGCGGCGCTGGCCCGCGCGCTGCCGGAGACCGAGGTGCTGTGGCACGTGCTGAAGCGCTGCACCGAGGCGATGATCGCCGCGGCGCCGCAGCTGAAGCTGATCCAGAAGATCGGCGTCGGCGTGAACACGATCAACCTGGAGGCCGCGGTCGGGCGCGGCATTCCGGTGTGCAACCTGCCCGGCACCAACGCGCGCGCGGTCGCCGAGCTGACGCTGGCGCTGATGCTGGCGGTGCTGCGGCGCATCCCGCGGTTCGATGCCGGGCTGCGCGCGGGGGTGTGGCTCGATCCGCTGCTGCAGGACGGCATCGGCGAGCTGGGCGGGCGCGTGGTCGGGCTGATCGGCTATGGCGCGATCCCGCGCCTGCTGGCCCCGGTGCTGGTCGCGCTCGGCTGCCGCGTGATCTACACGACGCGCCGCCCGGTCGAGGCGGCGGTGGGGCGCTGGCGCTCGCTCGACACGCTGCTGGCCGAGGCCGACGTGGTCAGCCTGCACCTGCCGCTGACCGAGGAAACCGCCAACCTGATCGACGCCGCTTCCTTGGCACACATGAAGCCGGGGGCGATCCTGGTGAACACGGCGCGCGGCGGGCTGGTGGAGCCTCGCGCGCTGGAGGCCGCGTTGCGCGCCGGGCGGCTGGCCGGTGCCGGGCTCGACGTGTTCGTACAGGAGCCGATCGATGCGGCCGATCCGCTGTTGCGCCTGCCCAACGTCGTGCTGACGCCGCACATCGCCTGGCTGACCACCGGCACGTTCGACCGCAGCTTCAGCCTGGCGGCGGAGAATTGCCGGCGGCTGGCGGCGGGCGAGGCGTTGCTGCATCGCGTGGTGTGATACCAGCGGCCTCAACCATCCCCTGATTTTTTATGGCGTTATTTCAATGCAGTACGGTCGGGCGCCGAGTGATCGCACCGCGGTCTCGCCAAGCTGAGCCGGCTGATCGGGTCGCGCACCGAGGAGGAGCCGGCAGTCGCGAACGATAAAGCACGTCTGCAAGAAGTCACGGTTGGCTTCGCCATGGCGATGCGCCAATGGAAAAGGCTCATATGGCGTTGACTGTTGGACGGCCCCGTAGGGCGGAAAAGCGCAGCGCCTTCCGCCGTCGGACGGTGGCGGGATATGTTGTTGGGGACGTCGGCAGATGCGAGCGGCTCGCCCGGCGGTGGCGGAAGGCGCTGCGCTTTTCCGCCCTACGGGGCCGTCCAACAGTCAACGCCATAAGAGCGATGGAAAATGAGGGGAGTCATGAAGGCCCCATCAGGAGGATGACCTGGGCAATAACGACCCTTCCATCGTTTCGGGCCCGCGGTATCGCGCGCGGGGTTGCCCAGGGGAGTTGGAGAGGCGGCCGCGCGCCAAACCAAGCCTCGTACCAGCGGCCCGACACCGGCCGAACGGTCGGCAATTAGGGCCGTTGCTATGACCACGCTGCGCCTGCTGGCCGACGACCTGACCGGCGCGCTGGACAGCGCCGCCGCATTCGTCCCGGTGAGCGGCAAGGTGCCGACATTCTGGCGTGCCCCACCCTCCCCGCCCGCCACCGCCGCGATCGACAGCGCGACCCGCGACGCCGCGCCCGAACAGCTCAGGCGCGACGCTGCGGCGCCTGGCACCGCTGCTGGACGGCGCGGACGTCGCGTTCAAGAAGATCGACAGCCTGCTGCGCGGCCAGGTGGTGGCCGAGCTCGCTACCCTGCTGCACCGGTTCGACCATTGCATCCTGGCGCCGGCGTTTCCCTTCCAGGGCCGCATCACCCGCCACGGGCGGCAGCTCGCGCGGACCGCGACGGGTTGGCAGGATGTCGGGGTCGACTTGGCCGGAGGACTGGCCGGCTGGGGCGAGCGGGTCAGGCTGTGCGACGCCGAAACCGATGCCCATCTGGATGCGATCGTCGCCGGCGGGCGGGCGCTTCCCGGGCGGGTGCTGTGGTGCGGCACCGGCGGGCTGGCCGGCGCGCTGGCGGACCGCCTTCCGGTTCCCTGCCCGGCCTTGCCGCGGCCACGGCTGGCGCTGATCGGCTCGGACCACGCGGTGACCGCGGGCCAGCTCGCCGCGGCCGGGGCGCGCCATCATGTCCTGCCGGCGGCCGGCCATGCAGCGGTGTCGCGCGCGCTGGCGGACGGGGCCGCGGCGGTCACCGTGGCGGTGCCGCCCGGGACGCCGCGCGGGGTCGCGCTTGGCATCATCACCGCGGCGTTCATCGACCTGCTGGGGGCGGTCGGGCGTCCCGGCACATTGATCGTCTCCGGTGGAGAAACCCTGCGCGCGCTGTGCCTCGGGCTGGCGGCCGAGCGGCTCGACGTTGACGGCCAGATCGAGCCGGGCGTGCCGACCTCGGTCCTGCGCGGCGGCGCGCTGGACGGCCAGCGCATCGTCTCGAAGTCCGGCGCGTTCGGCGACCCCGCTTGCCTGATCCGGACGCTGGAAAGCTGACCGCGGCAGGGCCGCCACGATCGCAGCGCAGGACGGCGGGCCACGTTGCCGCAGCGTCGCGTTGCCGATCCGCTTCCGGCTTGCCCTCAGGGACGCCCTGGCGGCGGCGACAGGGGCAGCGGCAACGGCGCCGCGGCCGGTCGCCCGACGCTGGCTGCTGCGTCCGGCCGCGGCGCCGCTGGCGCCGGTTGGCCGAAGCGGTCGATGCGGAAGGGCGCAATCGGCAGGCTGCTGGTCCCGTCATGCACCAGCTCGGCCAGGATGCTGCCGACCACGGGGCCGAGCTGGAAGCCGTGCCCGGCGAAGCCGAACGCGTGGAACACCCCGGCCGCGGTCGAGCTGGGGCCGATGACCGGAATGTCGTCGGGCAGCCGCCCCTCGATGCCGGCCCAGCAGCGGACGATCTGCGCCGAGCGCATGATCGGGAAGAGATCCCACACCGTCCGCGCGCTGTGGGCCAGGCCGGTCACGTCGAGGTCGGTCCAGTTCTCGTCGCGTCGCGGGCGGCCCTTGTAACCGCCGCCGATCAGCACGGTGCCGTTGGCGAACTGCTTGAACGAGAGCGGCCGCCCGGCCGCCCCGACCACCGGATCGAGGAAATGCGGCATGGCGGCGCTGATCATCAGCATCAGCGCCCATACGTCGAGCGGCACCGGCTCGCCGAGTTGCGCCGCGATGCGGTCTGCCCAGGCGCCCGCACAATTCACCACCACCGGCGCCTCCCACCGCGCGCCGGAGGCGGCCTCGACCCGCCAGCCCCGGCCGGCGCGCGCGAGGCCGGTGACGCGCTCGCCTTCGACAAAGCGGACGCCGAGGCTTTCGGCCTTGCGCTTGAACGCCAGGGTGGTGCGGTAGGGATTGGCCGCCCCGTCGGCGCGCGAAATCAGCCCACCCGGGCAATGCGCGGCGATCGCCGGCACCAGCGCGCGCAGTTCGGCCTGGTCGATGACCTCCTCGTGGTTGAAGCCGAGCGCACGCAGCTCCGCGGCGCGGCGGCGCAGGGTTTCGAGTTCCGCCTCGCTCTCGGCGACCTTGACCTGGCCGTGGTGTTCGAAGCCGCAATCGTCGTCCACCAGGTCATGGATGCGGTACCACAGGTCCAGCGACGCCACCGACAGCGGGATCTCGGCGACATCGCGGCCGAGGCGCCGGACGCCGCCCGCGTTGACCCCGGACGCATGCCGGCCGACGTAGTCCTTCTCGATCACGCTGACCCGCGCCCCACGGTTCGCGAGATGCAGCGCGGCCGAGCTGCCGTGCAGGCCGCCCCCGATGACGACGACGTCGGCCGTGGTCATCGCCGCCTAGCCTCGCACCACCGCCTGCACCGCGGCGTCGGTCGGCGGCAGGCTCGCCAGCTCTTCCAGGGTGATCGGCTTGATCGGCGGGCGCAGGCGGTAATAGCCGACCTCGCCTGGCGGCACGCCGCGCGCGGTGGCGATCAACTCGGTCACGGTGAGTCCGCACAGCCGGCCCTGGCACGGGCCCATGCCGCAGCGCAGCAAGGACTTCATCTGGTTCGGCCCGGTACAGCCCAGCTCGACGGTTTCAAGGATCTGCCGCGCCGTCACCTCCTCGCAGCGGCACACCAGCGTGTCGCCCGCGGGCACCCGGTGCTCCTGCCGCGGACGGTGCAGCAGGTCGAGGAAGCGCCGCCCGCGCTCGGCGCGGTGCAGCGCGCGCCGGCAGGGCACGGCCGCCGCTTCCCGCCCCGCCGCATCGATGCGGCCAAGCCGGAAGGCCGCGTCGATTGCGGCCAGCCGCCCGCGCTCGGCGGCGATCTGCGCACCGCCGATGCCGGCCCCATCGCCGGCGATGGCAATGCCATCGACGCTGCTGGCGCCCCAGCCATCCACCACCGGCGCGAAGCAGAGCTGCGTGTCCCGCCATTCCTGCCGGCAGCCGATGGAATTCGCCAGGTTGAGGTTCGGCACCACCCCCTGGTGCAGCAGCACCACGTCGGCCGCCATGCGCCGCTCGGGCGCGTCGCCGGCCCGGTAGGCGATTTCGCGCACGCGCGCCTCGCCGAGCACGCGCAGCGACCGCACGTCGCGGATGACCGGCACGCCGGCGCGCACCTCGCGCAGCAGCGCCAAGCCGGTGCGCAGATAGGCCGAGGCGACAAACGCCGGCAGATGCGCCAGCGCGGCGCGCCAGTTGCCGCGCGGCGTGGTGTCCAGCAGCGCGGCAATCGCCCCGCCAGCCCGCAGGTACTGCGCGGCGACCAGCCACAGCAGCGGCCCGGTGCCCGCCAGGACCACGCGTCCCTCGGCAACCATGGCGGAGGATTTCAGCAGGATCTGCGCCGCGCCGGCCGTCATCACGCCGGGTAAGGTCCAGCCGGGAATCGGGAATGGCCGCTCCAGCGCGCCGGTCGCGAGGATCACCCGCTCGGCCTGGAACAGTCGCGCGGCGCCATCGATCGAGATGCCGATTTCGCGCTCGTGCGACACGCTCCACACTGTCGCGCCGGGCACGTATTGCGCGCCGCCGGATCGGAACGCGGCCACGAGATCGGCGCCGCGCCAGTAATCGGCGCCCAGCACCGCCGGCGCGCGCAGCCTGGTCTCGGTGATGGCGCGGTAGATCTGTCCGCCGGGCGCCGGTTGCTCGTCGAGCAGAATGGTTTCCACCCCCAGCCCCGCCGCGCAGGCCGCCGCGGCCAGCCCCGCGGGGCCAGCACCGATCACCGCCAGCGCGTAGCTCGGCTTGATCGCGGATGGGGCGCTCATCGTCCGGCCTCCCGCCGGCCGCGCTGCGTCGCGATGCGCATGCCGGGCTGCACCCGCACCAGGCAGGCCTGGCGGTTGCCGACGCCGTCGATCTCCACCAGGCATTCGAAGCACACGCCCATCAGGCAATAGGGCGCGCGCGGCGCGCCCGAGACCGGCGTGGTGCGGCAGTGCGCCTGCCCGGCGCCGAGCAGGGCCGCGGCCACGCTGTCGCCGGCCCGGGCGCGCGCCGGCGCGCCGTCGATCGACACCACGACCTCCTCGGCCGCTGGATCAGGCAGTCGTCGGAACATCGAACCTCCGCGCGCTGAAAACATCGAATTCGGCCGCAAGCGCGCCCGCCGCCAGCAGCGGCGGCAGCACCAGCGCGTGGTTGGCGGCGAGCGTGACGCCGCTGTGGCAGGTGGCGATGAAGGCGCCGGGACAGGTTTCCGACTGATCGTAGAGTGGGAACCCGTCCTGGGTCATCACCCGCAGCGCCGCCCAGCTGCGCACCACATTGAGCCGGCCGAGCAGCGGAAACATGCGCACGGCCCGCGCGGCGATCACCGAGGTCACCGCGGTGCCGACGGTGTCGTCGAGACCGGCCTCCTCCAGCGAGTCGCCGAGCAGCACGCTGCCGTCATCGGTCTGGCGCACCGTGGAGACCGGGTAACGCAGAAACGGCCGCACCCGCTCGGTGGCGACGATCTGGCCGCGCTGCGGACGCACCGGCGCGCGCAGCCCCACCATGGGCGCCAGAACCGCGTTGCCGATGCCGGCGGCGAGCACGACCTTGGCGGCGCGAACCTCGCCGGCGCCGTGGCGGAGGCGGAATTCGCCGGCGCCGGCGTCGATCCGCTCGACGCGGTGATCGGGCAGGTAGGCGACGCCGCGGCGTCCCATCCCGACATGCAGCGCGCGCAGCAGGCGCAGCGAGTTGCAATGCCCGTCGAGCGGACAATAGCTGCCCCCGGCCACCTCCGGGCCGATCTCGGGCAGCATCCGGGCAACCCCGGCATGATCGAGCACCTCGTACGGGTAGGGGACCATGTTCGGCTGGTGGTGCAGCCGCCGCAGCAGCCCGGCGCGGGCCTCCAGTTCCTGCTCGGACAGCGCGAGCTGGAAGCCGCCCGGCCGCTCGAAGGCGACGTCGATGCCGCTTGCCGCGCGCAGCTGCGCGGCGAAGTCCGACCAGAGGTCCGACGAGCGCTTGCTCCAGGCGGCGTAGGCGGCCATCCCGAGCCCTTTGCTCTGCACCCAGACCAGGGCGAAATTGCCGCGCGAGGCGCGATAGGCGACGTCGCCCTCGTCGAGCACCGCCACGCGCTGGCCCAGGCCGGCGAGGCCCCAGGCGATCGCGGCGCCGACCAGCCCGCCGCCGACCACCGCGACGTCGTGCCCGCTGCCGTGCGCTGCGCCCATCGCCCGCCTCACCCTCTGCCGCGGCCGACCAGCAGCCGGTCGAGCCCGTAGAGCCGATCGAGCAGGACCATGGCCACCGCGGTCAGCGCGATCAGCCCGGCGGAGACCGCCGCCACCAGCGGATCGATGTTGTCCTGGATGTAGAGGAACAGCCGCACCGGCAAGCGTCGTGGTGCGCGGCGAGGCGATGAACACCGTCATCGTCACCTCGTCGAAGCTGGTGATGAAGGCGAGCACCCAGCCGCTCACCACGCCCGGCACGATCATCGGCAGCGTGACGCGGCGGAAGGTCGCGAACGAGGAGGCGCCGAGCGAAACCGCCGCGTGCTCGATCTGCGGGTCGAGGCCGGTCGAGGCCGACAGCGCGAGCCGCAGCGCATAGGGCATGATGATCACCACGTGGCTCATGACCAGTCCGGCGAAGGAACCGCTCAGCCCGGTCACGGTGAAGAAGCGCAGGAAGGCGATCCCGAGCACCGCGGGCGGGATCATCAACGGGGCCTGGACCAGGGTGGCGACAGCCTCGCGCCCGGGAAAGCGATAGCGCGCGATGGCCAGCGCCGCCGGAACCGCCAAGGCGACGGAGATCGTCGCCGACAGCGTGCCCAGCCACAGGCTTGCCCAGAACGCGTCGACGAAATCGGGATTGGCCGCGATGGCGCGGAACCAGCGCAACGATATCCCGTCGACCGGCAGCGAAAGATAGCCCTTCGAGGTGAAGGCCACCGCGCAGACGACGAGGATCGGCGCCAGAATGAAGGCGATGAAGGCGGCGTGGAAGGCGAGCGCGAGGCGGCCGTTGCGGCTCATTGGAACACCTGCGCGTAGCGCCGCTCGATCAATCGGTTGCAGCCGACCATGATCACCACGTTGGCGACCACGAGCAGCACGGCGATGGCCGCGCCGAGCGGCCAGTTGAGCGTGTTCAGGAACTCGTCGTAGGCGAGGGTCGCGGCGACCTGGAGCCGGCGGCCGCCGATGATGGCGGGGGTCGCGAAGGCGCTGGCAGCGAGCGAGAAGACGATGATGGCGCCGGACAGGATGCCGGGCATGACCTGCGGCAGCAGGATGCGGCGCAGCACGGTGGCTGGCCCGGCGCCGAGGGAGACCGCCGCGTGCTCGACCTGGGGATCGAGCCGCCGCAGCGAGGCCCACACCGAGATCACCACGAACGGCACCAGCACGTGGGTGAGTGCGATCACCACGCCGGTCTCGCTGTACATGAACTGCACCGGGCTCTCGATCAGGCCGAGCGCCAGCAGTCCCTGGTTGACCAGGCCGGTGGAACCGAACAGCAGCGCCCAGCCGAGGGTGCGCGAGACGATCGAGATGAACAGCGGGCCGAGCACCAGCAGCAGGCAAATGCGCCGCCAGGGATCGCCCATCCGGTTGAGCACATAGGCCTCGGGCGCGCCGAGCAGCACCGCCAGCACGGTGACGATCAGCGCGATGCGGAAGGTCCGTCCATAGATCCGGTAGAAATACGGATCGCTGAAAATATCGGCGTAGTTGCCGAATGTATAAACGTTCTGGATGCCCTGGTAGAAACTGAAGCTGTGCAGTGACAGCAGCGCGGTGGCGGCCAGGGGCACGACGAGAAGCGCGGCCAGGACGGCCAGCGCGGGGCCGCTCAGGAGATAGGGCGTCAGGCGCGGGCGTTCGTCCCGGCGTCGCGCGCGGGCGGCGGTGCTCATGCGGTGGAATCCGGCCCGGCCGTCGGGGCCATGTCCTCCGCGCGCCAGGCAAGCCCGACCTGCTCGCCCTCGCCGGGCAGCGCCTCGCCGCTGTTCTGGCGGATGATCGTCACCAGGCCGGCGGAGGTTTGCACCTGGAGCAGCCAATGGCTGCCCTGGAAGACGCGGTTGCGCAGGACACCGCGCAGCCCGCCGGTGGCGGTGAAGCCGATCCGCTCGGGCCGCACCGAGACCGTGGCCGGACCGGGCGGCAACCCGGCCTCGGCCGGCCAGGCGAGGTCGCCGATCGCGAGGACGGGCTGCCCGTCGCCCGCGTGCACCGTGCCCGTCAACTGGTTGGTCTTGCCCAGGAAGCTGGCGACGAAGGGGCTCGCGGGTTCGCCATAGGCGATGTCGGGCCGCGCGATCTGCTCGACCCGCCCCTGGTTCATGATGACGACGCGATCGGACAGTGCCATCGCCTCCGATTGATCGTGGGTCACCAGGATGGTCGTGGTGCCGAGCCGCTGCTGGATCTGGCGCAGCTCGATCTGCATCTCCTCGCGCAGCTTCGCATCGAGGTTCGACAGCGGTTCGTCGAGCAGCAGCACCTGCGGGCGGATGGCGAGGGCGCGCGCCAGCGCCACCCGCTGCTGCTGCCCGCCCGACATCCGGTTGGGAAACCGATCGGCCAGCGCGGTGAGGCCGACCAGCGCCAGGATCTCCGCCACCCGCGCGTCCCGCTCGGCGCGCGGCACGCGCCGCATCTCCAGGCCGAAGGCGACATTCTCGGCCGCCGTCATGTGGGGGAAGAGCGCGTAGCTCTGGAACACGATGCCGAGGCCGCGCCGGTTGGGCGCGATGGCCAGCAGGTCGGCGCCGTCGAGGCTGATGCGCCCGCTGGTGGGTTCGAGGAAGCCGGCGATCATCTGCAGCGTCGTCGTCTTGCCGCAGCCCGACGGGCCGAGCAGCGAGACGAACTCGCCCTCGCCGACCGCCAGCGACAGGCGGTCGACGGCAACCGTCCCGCCATAGGTTTTGGTCAGTCCGTCCAGCACGAGAAACGCCATCGCAGCCGCCCTGCCCTCCCCGCCGCGCCTGCGCCCGCTGCGCCTGCCCCCGCTGCGCCTGCCGAGCGCGGGACGCGCCACCGTGGTGGGCCCGCTCCCGGTCAGGCAGCGTCCCGCCGGTCAGCCGCCGCTTTCGATCTCGCGCGTCCAGCGGCGGTTCCACTCCTCACGATGGGCGTTCACCGTGTCCCAGTCGATCTTGCGCAGCTGGTCCACCTGCGCCGGCCCATAGGGAATGCCGGCCTGCTGATCGGCGGGCAGGGAAACGGTCTTGTTGACCGGCCCCAGCCCGGCGCCCGCCGCCAGGATGGCCTGGATCTCCGGTGTCAGCAGGAACTGCACGAAGGACTGGGCTTCGGGCTTGTTGCCGCCGCCCGCCACCGGGCAGGCCGCGACCCCGAGGGCGACGCCGCCTTCCTTGGGATAGACGAAGCCAACCGGGAAGCCGGTGGCGGCGAGCGCCTTCTCGCGACCCGAGCCCCACACCGCAATGACCGCCTGGTTGGTCTGGAACAGCTCGGTCATCTTGCCCGGCGAGGGTTCGTAGACCAGGACGTTGGGATCGATCGCCTGCTTGAACGCCTTGAAGCCGGGATCGATGTTGTTCTCGCCGCCGCCGTTCACCCGCGCGGTCATGATCAGGGCATGCAGCCCATAGCTGTTGTTGAGCGGCGGGATCACCAGCCGCTTCTTGAACTTGGGGTCTTCCAGGTCCTTCCACGAGCTCGGCGCCGGCCAGTGCTGCTCGGCGAAGTATTTCGTGTTGTACATGATCCCGGTGCCGACCATGCCGATGCTGACCGCCTTGCCCGACGGGAAGGCGGCGACATCATACAGGTCGTGATAGATCGGCGCCGGGGCGAGCGGCGCGCAGAAGCCGAGGGCCACCGCCTGGTACATCGGCCCGTCGTCGAGGATCGCGACGTCGATCTGCTGATTGCCCTTCTGCGCCTGCAGCTTGGCCAGGTTGTCGGTCGAATTTCCGGAGACGTACTCGACCGTCACGCCGTATTTCTTCGCGAACGGCGGGAACACCTGCTGGCGCATCACCTGTTCGAACGAGCCGCCATAGGCGGCCACGTAGAGGGTCTTGGCCTGGGCGCCCGCGGCGCCGGCGAACATCGCCGTGGCGGCCAGCGCCACCGCGAGCATGACCTGCTTCCTCATGTCGCTCCTCCCCTGTTGTGTTGCCGGCCCGCCTCGCGAGGACGTGCCGCGATACAGTCGATCATATGCGATCATATGGCCGCGGACATCAGGGTCAAATCGAAAGATACGGGTTGGTCATAAGCGGATATTATGTGATCGCAGCGACCGGGGACGGCGGGATGACGATCAACATGCGCCAGATCGAGGCCTTCCGCGCCGTCATGCTGACGGGCGGGATAACCGCCGCGGCCGGGCTGATGAACGTGACCCAGCCGGCCGTGAGCCGGCTGATCCACGACCTCCAGGCGCGGCTCGGCCTGCGGCTATTCGAGCGGCGCGGCGCGCGCGTCGTGCCGACCGGCGAGGCGCATTCGCTCTATCGCGAGGTCGAACGTTCGTTCATCGGGATCGACCGCATTCTCGGGATCGCCGTCGAGCTGCGCGAACGCCGCGCCGGCACGTTGCGCATCGCCTCGCTGCCGGCATTGGCCAACAGCTACTTGCCGCGCTTTGTCGGCCGCTTCCTGGCGACCCGCCCGGGGCTCGACCTGGCGCTGCTCGGCTTGACGTCGCGCGCGGTTCTCGACTGGGTGGCGACCGGCCAGTGCGATGTCGGCTTCGCCGAGCTGCCGGTCGAGCATCCGGCCGTCACGGTCGAGCCGCTTGCCGCGGTGCCCGCAATGGCGGTGGTGCCGGCCCGCCACCGCCTGGCAAAACGCCACCGGCTGCGACCGGAGGATTTCGACGACGAACCGTTCATCTCGCTGGGGCACGCGACTTTGATGCAATTCAGGATCGACGCGGCATTTTCGACGGCCGGTGTCCGTCGTCACATGCGCGTCGAGACGCCGCTCAGCACGATCGCCTGTGCGTTCGCCGCCGCCGGCGTCGGGCTGACCATTGTCGATCCGTTCACCGCCATGCTGTACGGGCGCGATGTCGTGGCGGTTCCCTTCGAACCACGGATCGATGTGGAATTCGGCGTACTCTATCCGACGCAGCGTGGGCTCAGCGGCGTCGCGCGGGAGCTTATCGACCAATTTCATCGCGAAGTGGCCGCCTTGGCGCCCCGATAGACGTACCGCCGGGTCGACGGCCAACCGGGTCAACGGCCAACCGGGTCGATGGCCAACCGGGTCGATGGCCAGCCGGGTCGATGGTCAGCCGGATTGCCGGCCGGCGCGATCGCTCGGCGCCGGTGCGACCGAACGCACGGGACGCACGAAGGCGACGGATGCTGCGACGTCCGCGGCATGACAACCGTTGCGTCGTTGTACGCACGGTGTCGCGCTTGGCGTTAGCGCGGCGGCCGCCGCGTCAGGCAGCGCAACTATGGACATGGGCCCCGATCTGTCGGAAGCTCCCGGTCAAGTCGATTGGGAGAAAACGCCATGTTGATGCGGCGCCGAGCGGTCCTGTCCTTGCCACTGGCCGCGTCGTTCACCGCCGCGGCGCGGGCGCAGGGCGCGGACCTGGCCAAGGTGGTGGACGCGGCCAACCAACAAGGCCAGCTCAACATCCTCCACAACACGCCGCCGCCGCTCGGCGACCTGTGGCTGGCGGAATTCCACAAGGCGTTCCCGAAAATCGCCGTCGAGGCCACCCGCCTCGGCAGCTCCGAGCTGATGCAGCGCTTCAACACCGAATACGCCGCCGGCGCCTCGCAGAACGACGTGGTGATCACGCTGTGGGACGACACGCTGGCGAAATGGCAGCAGGACGGCTGGCTGCGCACCTGGACGCCGCCGGAAGCGGCGGCATTCCCGGCCGAGTTCAAGCGCGACAACCAGATCTATACGATCCAGCTGATCCGCGCGGGCATGGTGTCGAACAAGTCGCGCGTGCGCGACGCGGACGCCCCGAAGGAGTGGGCCGACTTCTTCGACGCGAAGTGGAAGGACAAGATCGGCATGGACCCGCCCTGGCGGTCCGTCGCCGTGCAGGAGATGCTGGCCCTGTGGGACCAGCTTGGCATGAAGGACGTGGCGAAACGCCTGAAGGCGAACGGCGTGCGCTTCTTCAATGGCAGCGCCGGGGTGATCCAGGCGGTGATCCGCGGCGACATCCAGGTGGCGGCGGTGATCGATCCGCCGGTGATCAGCGCGCTGGCGGACGGCGCGCCGATCCGCATAATCTTTCCGGCTTCCGGCGTGCCGGCGATCGCCACCACTGCCATGCTGCCCGCGAAGGCGCCGCATGCCGAGGCGGGCATGGTGTTCCTCAACTGGGCGCTGAGCCTGCCCGGCCAGCAGGCGCTGCAGGACATTGCCGGCTCGCCCGTCACCCGCCCCGGCATCAAGCCGCCGAAGCTGGTGCCCGGCGTGCAGGGACAGAAAATCGTCCTCAGCACCGAGCTGCTGACCCACGCCAAGCAGCAGGCGATCGTCAACGAATGGCGCACGGTGTTCGGCCTGCAATAGGCGGCCGACGCCGTCTGCTTGGCGGCGATCTCCGGGAGACGACAACCGATGCGCGCAGTGTTCCTTGCAGTCCTGGTCATCGTCGGATGGCTGGGCGGCAGCGCGGCGCGGGCCGCCGACACGGACTGGCCGACGATCCGCCGATCGGCGAGGTGTATCCGCGCAGCGGCGTGCCCTCGGCACCGTTCCTGATGTTCGTTCCGCCCCATGCGGCGCATCCCAATGCCGGCAAGGTGTTCGGCAACTGGCTGATGAGCGAGCCGGGCCAGCGCGCCATCCAGGATCTGTCCGGCGCGCCCGGGCTGCGCATCGGGCTGCCGGCGCCGAAATACGTGCCGGCCAACAGCGCCCTGAAGCTGGTCGATATCCGCACGCTGCTGACGCCGGACATCCAGAAGACCATTGTCGAGCACTGGCAGAGCGTGTTCGGCGTGAAATGACGCCGGCGCCGCCCGATCATACCGGCACCGCATCGCTGAGCCCTGGCGTGATCGCGCCGCCCGCGCGCCGGGCGCGATACGCGGCGTCGCATGCGACCATCGCGGCGATCTTCGTGGTCACCTTCGCCGTCACCGCGTTCCTGATCCTGACCCCGCTGCTGTCGCTGCTGTACGGCAGCTTTCGCACCGGCGGGCCGGGCACCCAGGCGGCCTATACGCTGAAGAACTGGGCCGACCTGACCAGCCGGGGCATCATCTACACGCTGTTCACGACCTGCATCATATCGGTGCTGACCGCGTTGTTCAGCAGCGTCTGCGGCGGCATGATGGCCTGGCTGATCTACCGCACCGACTTCCGCTACAAGCGGATGCTGGTGGCGGCCATCGGCCTGAGCTTCTTCTTTCCCGGTTTCATCCTGGCGATGGCCTGGGTCATCCTCGGCTCGCCAGGCGGCATCTTCAACAGCGTCCTGTCGGACGTGCTGGGGATCGAAAGCTTCCAGTTCGATATATATTCCGTGGCCGGGATCGTTTGGATCCAGGTGCTGCATATCACGCCCTTCGCCTTCTTCACGCTGCGCGGCCCGCTCTCCAGCATGGATGCCAGCCTGGAGGAGGCGGCCTACGCCTCGGGCGCCAATCCCTGGCAGGCGGCTTGGCGCGTGACCATGCCGCTGATGGTGTTTCCCGTGCTGTCCAGCCTGCTGCTGTGCTTCGTGCTGTCGGTGGAGCAGTTCGCCATTCCGGCGCTGGTCGGCATTCCCGGCCACGTCAACACGCTGGCGACGGAACTCTACCTGCTGACCGCCTTCTCGCCGCCGAATACCGGCCTGGCCGCCGCGGTGGGTCTGGCAATGAGCGCGGTGACCGGCCTGTCGATCTTCGCGCAGCGGCAGGTCGTGCACCGGCGCAATGCGCCGACGGTGACCGGGCGGGGCTACCGCATCCGCCAGCTCAGCCTGGGGCGCTGGCGCACGCCGGCGCACCTGGCCTGCCTGCTTTACGCGCTGCTCAGCTTCATCATCCCGGCGATCGCGCTGGTCTACACCTCGGCCATCAAGTATTTCGTTGCCAATCCGTTTGAGGCCGCCTACACGTGGCGCAACTACCGGCAGATCTGGGACAGCCCCGGTACCGTCCGCGCCTTCTGGAACACGCTGGTGGTCGCCGGCGGCGGCGCCGTGTTCGGCCTGGTGCTGGGCACGCTGATCGCCTATTCCACGCATCGGCTGAAACCGCGCGGCTTCCGTTGGCTGGACATCCTGGCGACGCTGCCATTCGGCATCCCCGGCATCGTCATCGGCCTCGGCTTCCTGTGGTCGTACGTCTACCTGCCGATCTACGGCACGCTGTTGGTGCTGGTGTTCTGCTACGTGGCGCGCTTCCTGCCCTATGCCACCGAAACCGTCGGCGCCCAGGTGGTGCAGCTCGACCGCGCGCTGGAGGAGGCCGCCTGGGCCTCCGGCGCCAACCGGCTCGCCAGCTTCGGGCGCATCGTGCTGCCACTGCTCCGCCCGGCGCTGCAAAGCGGCTACTTCCTGTTGTTCATCGCGTATTTCCGCGAGATCGCCGCCGCGGCGCTGCTCTACACCTCGAGCACGCAGGTGCTGTCGATCTCGATCTGGGCGTTCTTCGAGAACGCCAACTGGGGCGTGGCCAGCGCGTTGTCGATCGTCGCCACGCTGATCACCGTCGCCCTGATGGCGCTGGTGATGCGCGCGCCGCTGCGGGTATAGGGGCAGACATGGGCATCAGCGTGCGCAACCTGGTGAAGCGGTTCGGCGACAAGACGATCATCGACCGCGTCAGCTTCGAGATCGCCGACGGCGAGCTGGTGTCGCTGCTGGGGCCGAGCGGCTGCGGCAAGACGACGACGCTGCGCTGCATCGCCGGACTGGAAGCGCCGGAGGCGGGCCGCATCGAGATCGACGGCGAGGTGGTGTTCGACGCCGCCGCCGGCATCATGGTGGAACCCTATCACCGCAGCATCGGCATGGTGTTCCAGTCCTATGCCATCTGGCCGCATCTCTCGGTGTTCGAGAACGTTGCCTTTCCGCTGCGCATCCGCCGCCGCCCGGGCGCCGAGGTGGAACGGCGGGTGATGCAGGTGCTGGGGATGGTCGGGCTGGAGGGAGTCCGCGACCGGTCCTCGCAGCAGCTTTCCGGCGGCCAACAGCAGCGCGTGGCGGTGGCGCGCGCCATCGTGCACGCCCCGGCGGTGCTGCTGTTCGACGAGCCGCTGTCCAACCTGGACGCCAAGTTGCGCGACCACACGCGCGCCGAGATCCGCCGGCTGCAGCGCGAGCTGAAAGTCGCCACGGTGTACGTGACGCACGACCAGGCGGAAGCGCTGTCGCTGTCGGACCGCATCCTGGTGATGCACGACGGCCGCATCCGCCAGGAAGGCACGCCCGAGCAGATCTATGGCGCGCCGCAGGACACCTTCGTCGCCGATGTGGTGGGGGCGGCGAATTTCTTCGACATCGACATCCGCCTGCTGCACGCCGAGGAACTGGAAGGCGTCGCCGCGGACGGCACGCCGATCCGGGCGTTCGGCCGGGCCTCCGCAACCGGCGCGGGTCGGGTGATGGTGCGGCCCGACCGGCTGTCGATCGAGGCCGACTCCGGTGCCATGACCGGGCACAACCGGCTGCGCGGCACGGTGCGGCAGCGGCTGTTCCTGGGCGGCCATTTCGAATACGTCGTCGCAGTCGGGCCGATGGCGATGCGGGTGTTCTCGCCGGTGCTGATCGCCGAGGACGCGGCGGTGGTCGTCTCGTTCGAAACCCGGGATTGCATCGTGCTGAGCGCCGAACCGGCGCGGCGGGCGACCAGGGCAATCGGGTGAAGTGAAGCAAGCCGGGGCTTCGCCCCGGACCCTACCAAGGGGCGCTGCCCCTTGGAACCCTGCCAAGGGCGGAGCCCTTGGAACCCTTCACTGGGAGTGTGGGGAGGGGAAGGGGGCGTGTGGGCGAAGCGAAGGGGCGGCGTCCAGCATGCTGGACGCCGCCCCTTCGCTTCGCCCACACGCCCCCTTCCCCTCCCCACACTCCCAGTCATGGAGTCCAGAGGCCGCTGCCGGCGCCTGCCCCCGGGCACTTGTCCCGGGGGGTGCGGGGTCCAGGGGGGCAACGCCGCCCTGGCGGGTTTCAGGGCGGAGCCCTGACCTTGCTTCGCTTCAGCCGATTGCCCTGGGCGGGGGACCACCTGACCAGGCGTGCGTCCCGCAGCGCTGCGCGCTGATGCCAGCCGGCGGAATCATTGCCCCATGGGCCATGGGCGCCGCGCCGACGCCCGGCCGGACCCGGGGGGCCGGCCCGAACTGGCAATGGTTGGGCGAGGTCCCGGCAGCGGCCGCCCGGATGGCAAACGCTCAGGCCGGCAACCCGGGTCTTTCAGGTTGATGTGGGTCGGCGTTGGCATGCTGCCCGTACGCGGGCAACGCTGCCAACCCGGCCCTCATCAGGCGCGGCGACGCCGGCCGCTAGGCGGCCTGGCGGCCCTCGTCAACGCCGATCAGGTAGGTCATCCCGCCGTTGCCGGCGCGGATCTCCAGCATCGCCGGGCCATCGGACGCGGGCAGCGTCAGCACCGCATCGCCGTCGGTCCAGCGCCACAGCGCCGTGCCGTTCCGCTCCACCGCCCACCAGCCTTGCGCCAGGCCGGGATGGTTGACCGGAACCTCCCGCACCTCATGGGCGTCGCGCAGCACGATCCGTTCCACGCACACGCCGAGGCGGCGGCGATCGTCCAGCCACGGCCGGGTATCGGCCGGCGCGCCGGCGCGCGAGACGACGCGCACCTCCGTCGCCCCCTTCGGCAGGGCGAAGATGTGCAGCCCGTTCTCGCCGTACAGCGGCCGCAGCGTCCGCCCCTTGGCGACAATGCACAGCGCCGCTTCGCTGGTGGTTTCCAGCGCGGGCGCCGGCTGACCCAGCGCGGCGGCCCGCTCGGCCAGGCGCTGCCACACCGGCCGCACGCTGGCTTCGTCCGACACGAACGGTGCGCAGGACCCTGCCGCGCGGGCCGGATAGTCCGTCTCGTCCGTCAGGTCGGGGTGCAGCACCAGCGGCGCGCCGGAGTTGGCGAAGAAGCCATGGTTGCCGGTGTTGAGGTAGCTTTCGGCCGGTAGGCCCTCGGCGAGCAGGACGGCATGCGCGTCCAGCTCGACGTGAAAATACTCCACCGAGGTCCAGCCCTGCTCCTGGCGGATGGTCGTGCCGTTGATCAATTGGCGGGCGCAGATCAGCTTGCCGTTGACGAAGATCGCGTGATCCGGCGACACCAGCAGGTCGCGGTGCGGCGTGGCGTCGGCGAAGGCGCCGCGCTGGATGCGCACCGGCGCCACCGTCTCCGGCCGCGGATGGGCGATGAGGTCGATCCGCCGCCGGCCGACCCACCTAACCGGCTGCGCGTTCAGTGCGCCATCCGCCAGGGTGAGGACGATGTCGCCCGGCAGCAGGCTTTCGACCATCCGCTCGCCGGTCGCGGTCAGGATGCGGGTGCCGGCCGCGAAGCAGACGACGTCCTCGATCGTAGTAGGCGAGACGATGACAAAACTGCTGGCGGTCAGGTTTGAACCGGTCACGTTATCCATCGTGAGAACGGTCGTCCCGCCGGGGGTCTTCACAGTCAGAACGTGCGTTCTGGTGTTGTAGGTAACTGTATCGCCGGTGAAATTGGCCCCGTCGAAGATGATCTTGTCGCCCCAGGCGACACCAGAGATCTTCTGTGTCAGCGTCATACGGGAGGTGTAGCCAGACAGATATTCGATCTCGCCGTAATTTATCGTGTGCGCGTTGTTGCTGAAATTGAACGTGACATTGGAACTGTCAACTTTGGTGCTGCCCAACTCCAGGTCGGCAACACTTGTCGTTCCCTTGATTGTAATCGTTTCGGAATGGCTCGCGGTAATTGAGCTGGTGACATCGAACACACCGCCATGGTTGACGGTAATAACCGCATCGCCCCCTTTGCCATCGCCCCCTTCGCCATCGCCCCCTCCGCCGGTGTAAGCCAGCGTGCCGGTCGTGAGCGTGCCCAGGATGTCGAGGCTAGTCGTGTGGCTCCCGCCGGTGATGGTCAGCTTGCTGATGGTGTCAGTGTTCCCCGCACTGATCGTGACCGTATATGAAGAAGAGGCGCCAGGGAGATAGGCGGTGTCTGAACTGCCCGGCAGAGTATTCGCCGTCCAATCGGTCGCCGTGTTCCAGTTCGCGGTGCCGCCCGTCCAGGTGCGAGTAGCCATGCGCTCGTTCCTTGCCTTGCGCTTCTCTGTCCTGGAGGCCGCCGGCTATGCCCTGAAGGGCTCCCGTGCCGGCAGCAACTTTGGACTTCGCCCCTCTAGGGCCAGACGGGAACAGCGAGAACATGCAATCGGTAATTGCTGACCCCCAATAAATTTCACTTGACATCGTCACGGCCGGAGTGGATCAGAAAAAAAAAGAAACACGGCAGGCCTTCCCGCCGCTTTCAGAGATGAACTGATCGCGCTGATCCTGGCGCAGCAGATCAGCGCCCTGACCGCGCGCGTCGCCGAACTGGAAGCCAAGCTCACGACCCCGCCGAAGACGCCGGGCAACTCCAGCCTCCCGCCCTCGAAAGGCCAGAAGGCGAACCTGCCGGATCCCGCCAAGAACCCACCCCGCCCGAGCCGCCCCGGGGTAGCCCGCGCGCTGGCTGAGCAGCCGGACCAGACCATCGAGGCCAGGCTGGCCGCCTGTCCGCATTGCGACCACGCCCTCGGTTCGGCCGACCAAGCCGAAATCCATGCCTACGCCCCATCGACCTGCCACCAACCCGCCCATTCGTCACTCGCATCAATCGCCATAGCGGTGTCTGCCGCTGCTGCCGCAAGCACGTATCGGCCCCGCCCCACCGCAAGGGCATGAACCCATAGGCGCGAACGCAAGAGAAATATCTTTGGATAATCAATAAGTTAGGATTCCAGTCCAACGGCGGGATCGCGCGCCGACCTCGAATCCCCGCATCCCGAACTCGCGTCCGGACTTGTTTGACGGAAACTGCGACTTCGCGAGCCGGCCAGATCCGAAAAAGTTGCGTGCTGGCGCGACACAGCGAGCGGTTTCTCCACCATAAATTCGCGCCTATGGGGTTGAACCCGGCTCACCGTTTGGGGCGGGGCTGTGCGCACTGATCCTGCATCTGGATATCACCCAGGCAATCAGTTTCGAGCGCCTGGGCCGTCTGATGGGCGAAGTGTTCGGCCTGACGATCAGCGAGGGCGCGATCGCCAACATCCTGGCCCGAGCGCAGACGCCGCTGCTGGCCGCCGCCGCCCCGATGGCCGCCGCGGTGCGCACCAGCGCCGTGGTGGGTTCTGATGAAACCCCGGCCTTCGCTCGGGGCAGGCTCTCGGCGCGGGTTTGCGCCAAGCCATGGTGGCAATGGGTGCTGCTGAGTTCGACGGCGATCCGCCACGTCATCGCCGACGCCCGGCCGGACCCCGGAGGGGCCGCCCGGATGGCAACCGCTCAGGCCGGCAACCCGGGTCCTTCAGGTTGAAGCGGGCCGGCGTTGGCATGCTGCCCGCACGCGGGCAACGCTGCCAACCCGGCCCTCATCAGGCGCGGCGACGTCGGCCGCCAGGCCGCTTGGCGGCCCTCGTCAACGCCGATCAGGTAGGTCATCCCGCCGTTGCCGGCGCGGATCTCCAGCATCGCCGGGCCATCGGACGCGGGCAGTGTCAGCACCGCATCGCCGTCGGTCCAGCGCCACAGCGCCGTGCCGTTCCGCTCCACCGCCCACCAGCCTTGCGCCAGGCCGGGATGGTTGACCGGAACCTCCCGCACCTCATGGGCGTCGCGCAGCACGATCCGTTCCACGCACACGCCGAGGCGGCGGCGATCGTCCAGCCACGGCCGGGTATCGGCCGGCGCGCCGGCGCGCGAGACGACGCGCACCTCCGTCGCCCCCTTCGGCAGGGCGAAGATGTGCAGCCCGTTCTCGCCGTACAGCGGCCGCAGCGTCCGCCCCTTGGCGACGATGCGCAGCTCCGCATCGGCGGTGGTTTCCAGCGCACCGCCGCCGGCTGACCCAGCGCGGCGGCCCGCTCGGCCAGGCGCTGCCACACCGGCCGCACGTTGGCTTCGTCGGAGACGAAGGGGGCGCAGGAGCCGGCCGCGCGGGCCGCGTAGTCGGTTTCGTCCGTCAGGTTGGGGTGCAGCAGCAGCGGCGCGCCGGAGTTGGCGAAGAAGCCGCGGTTGCCGGTGTCGAGGTAGCTTTCGGCCGGCAGGCCCTCGGCGAGCAGGATGGCGTGCGCGTCCAACTCCACGTGGAAATACACCACCGAGGTCCAGCCCTGCTCCTGGCGGATGGTCGTGCCGTTGATCAATTGGCGGGCGCAGATCAGCTTGCCGTTGACGAAGATCGCGTGATCCGGCGACACCAGCAGGTCGCGGTGCGGCGTGGCGTCGGCGAACGCGCCGCGCTGGATGCGCACCGGCGCCACCGTCTCCGGCCGCGGATGGGCGATGAGGTCGATCCGCCGCCGGCCGACCCACGTAACCGGCTGCGCGTTCAGTGCGCCGTCCGCCAGCGTGAGGACGATGTCACCCGGCAGCAGGCTTTCGACCATCCGCTCGCCGCTCGCGGTCAGGATGCGGGTGCCGGCCGCGAAGCAGGGTGTGTCGCTGAGGAAGACGTCGGTGTTGCCGCCGACGATCGTCGAGTTGACGTACCAACTCACCCCACCACCCCCACCACTCCCAGCAATGGCGGTGCCTACGTTGGTCAGGGTGAGGACGTCGCCATCGCTCAGAGTGACCGTCGCACCGTCGGTCGAGTAGGCGACGTTGTTGACCGTGAGGCTTCCCGAGAGCTCGATGTAGTCGAGGGTCGGAGCACTGGACGAGCCATTCTGAACATCAAGGCCGTCGATTGTGGTAACCACGGTGCCGGCGTTGTTGAAGTCGAGCACCCCCTGGGTGCCGGCGAAGGTGAAGGTGTTCCCGCTCCCCACGGTCCCATCGATCTGCAGGAGCGAGTTTGTCGAGTTGGAGATCAGGAAGTCCAGCCCGGTCGAGGCGCCGATGTTGCCGTTGAGAATGAGCGTGGTGCCATTGGCTTCAACCGTTCCGGCGCCGTTGGCTCCGTCGTTGGTGATCGCCGCGAACGTCAGGGTGCCGCCGCCGGTCGATGCCTCGACGAGCCCAGACGAGCCGATATACAGCGTGCCGTAGGTTGCGCTGCTGACCTTGAGCGTGCCTACATCCAGATACAAGTCGGTGTCGCTCATGGTAAGTTCCTTCTCGTCTGGGTAGCTACTGGATCGCGCGGTCGAGCGTGGGTTTCATAACTCTCTCTGAGACGCTTGCCACGCTCGGCCGGTTCCGACTTCGCCGGGTTTTAGGCGAATCCCGAGGCTTGGGCAATTCCCAATTACGTGATTGACATCATCATATCGGTGATTGATATATGGCAACTCTATTATGGAAGATACGGTAGAGTTGGATTGATGGGTTCTAAAACCTTCTTTCCAATCGGGCGAGCCTGCCACGAGTTCGCTGCTGGCGAGGCCCGCCCTGGACCGCGCTTTATCGCGGAAACACCAGGCATGACCGCGTGAAACCCGGCATCGAAACGCTGGCGGCGCTGCCTTTGCTCGCCGCGTTCACCCCCGCGCAAATCTCCGCGCTGAACGAACGCGCCGACCTGGCGCGGGTGGGACCCGACGAGGTGCTGTTCCGCGAGGGCGACCGGCTCGAGGACCTCAACATCCTGCTCGCCGGCCTGGTCACCGAGACGCATGTCCAGGCCGGCGCGGCCGCCCCGACCGACGTCATCGCCCCGGTCCGGCCGCTCGGCTTCGCCGCGGCGATGCTGGGGGTGGCCTCGCCAACCGGCGCCCGGACGATCACCTCCGCCCGGCTCGTCGTCATCCCGGCGCCGGTGCTGCGCGGCATGATCCGGACCAGGCCGGCGCTGGCCCTGCCGTTCCTCGACCACGCCCTGGGTGCGCTGTGCGCGCAGACGCAGGACCTCTGCGAACTCAAGCTGCGCTCCGCCGTGCAGCGCCTGGCCGCGTTCCTGCTCGGCCTGGTCGAGGACCCGGAGCTGTCCCCGGCGCGCTTCGTGCTGCCGTACGAGAAGCGCTTCCTCGCCGCGCGCATCGGCTGCTCGCAGGAGAACCTGTCGCGCGCCTTTGCCGCGCTGCGCCGCCTGGGGGTCGAAACCCAGCGCGGCGTCGTCGTGCTGCGCGACGTCCCTCGCCTGCGGGCGTTTGCCGGACTGCAGCCGCCGGCCGGGAAGGGCGCCTGAGACCAGGCGCCGGCAACGATCGCGGGTCTCCCGGCACTTCGGGCGCGTGGTATCGCCCGCCTGCTTGGCCACGGGAACGGCGGGCGGCAGCGCACCGGACCACGACCTCTGCCAGCTTCCGGGCGCCGGCCAAACGGCCAAAACGCCGGCAAGCCGGTATCGCGCCTGCGGCGGGTGGGCGCGTGGACCGGGTGGGGCGGCGCTTACGCACGGCAACCCAACCCGGCACTCAGCGTCGCCTGTCCCCCGCCGCTGCCCGCAGCCCACGCAGCACCGACGCCCGCCGCTCCAGTTGGGCGTTCAGCTCCGCCCCCAGCAGCACGGCATAGACCGACACGAAGAACCACAGCATGATGCCGACCACGGCGCCGATCGGCCCGTAGGTGGCGCCGAAGCGGCCGATATGCTCGATGTAGAGTTCCAGCAACCCGGACGCCGCCAGCCACAACGCGGTGGCCAGCAGCGTGCCCGGCGCGATGCGCCGCGTCGGCGGCGGCCGGCGGGACGGGCCGAACCGATAGAACAGGGCGATCGCCTCGGCGGCGAAGCCCACCAGCATCGCCAGACTCGCCCAATGCAGCAGCGCGATCGCCGCGCTGAACCGGGCCACCCCCAGCACGTTCAGCAAGGCCGGCAGGAAGACCAGAACGGTGATGCCCAGCACGGCGCCCAGGATCGCCGCCAGCGTCAGGCCCAATCCAATGAGCTGGAACCGGATGAAGCCGCGGTGCTCGATCGTGCCATAGGCGAGATTCAGCGCGGCGATCACCGACTTGGTGCCGGTGGCCGCGCTCCAGAAGCTGATCAGCGTGCTGATGGCGAGGCCGAAGCTCAGCCCGGACCGCGGCTGCATCACCAGGAGATGCACCCGCTCGGCGATCAGCTCGAAGGCCGCGGGCGGCAGCAGTTGCTGCAGCGCACGCAATTGCGGTTCGATGTTCGAGAGATTGAACGCCAGGCCGTAGATCGAGATCAGGGTGCTGATCGCCGGGAACAGCGCCAGGGTGGCGTAGAACGCGCACCCCGCGGCGGTGAGCGACACCCGGTCCGACACGCCGGCGAGGAGTACGTCGCGCACGATGCCACCCAACCACTGCGCGGTGACACCACGGCGTGCCGATCGGGCTGGGGGCTTCGGTGTCGGCTCGGTCGGCTCAGGCGAAGTGCCCACTGTTGTTCCCCTGGCATGATCCCACGGTGTAACCGTCCCTGGAGGGGATCCACGCACGATCCCGTGGAGCAATCCCTGGGGTTGGTCCCTGGGGCTGACCCCCTACAGGATTCACCCACCCCCTGCCCGCGATTGTTGACCGACCGGTCGGCCCTGGGCGGGTTCGCAGCGTCCGCAGGCAAGCAAGTAAGCAAGAATTTTAACGCTCTTATGGCGTTGACTGTTGGACGGCCCGTAGGGCGGAAAAGCGCAGCGCCTTCCGCCACCGCCGGGCGAGCCGCTCGCATCTGCCGACGTCCCCAACAACATATCCCGCCACCGTCCGATGGCGGAAGGCGCTGCGCTTTTCCGCCCTACGGGGCCGTCCAACAGTCAACGCCATATGAGCCAAGAATTTTAACCCGGAGGAAGCGCGGAGGGCCACGGAGAAGGCATCGATGCGCTGCGCGCGGTGCCGGAACCGACGACAGCGCGAAGCGCCCAAATTCCTTGCTTCTCCGTGGCCTTCGTGACTCTCCGCGCTTCCTCCGTGTTGGAATCCTTAACTTGCTTGCGATGCAGCCAGCGCCCAGGTCGCATCACCGGAGCGCGCCGACCGCCTCGGGCAACGATCGGTGAATGCCGGTGGGGGCTGACCCCTGGGGCTGATCCCTGGCGTGCCCCCTTGGGGGGAACCCCTGGGCGTAATCTTGTTGGCGTCGCGCCCATTGCAGCACGATCGAGCGGGAAAATCCGTACAAACGCCAGAGTCTGCTCCGGCTGGGGCAGAGATATTTCCTTCAACAGCGAATCCCCCCTTGCGCCCAGGGGGTGGGGGGCCTATCTGCACCCCCCACGCAGCAACGCACGTGCCTCTGGCCCTAGTGGTTACGCAACGACGTCAAGCGTTCTGGCAATCGTTCTGGTCGCTGGTTCGTTCGACCGTTTCGTCAACTCCGCCCGTCGCCTGTTTCAGGCGGGCGTTCAGCAGAGGGGCCTGGTGCGATGACACCCAAGCTCGCCCGCTTCCTGGCTCAGCAGCAGCCGGCAACGCCGTGCCTGGTGCTCGACCTCGACCGCATGGAGGCAAACTTCCGCGCCATCCGGCGCGCGCTGCCGCTGGCCCATGTGTATTACGCGGTGAAGGCCAACCCGGCACGCCCGGTGCTGGAGCGGCTGGTGCGGCTGTCGAGCCGGTTCGACGCCGCCAGCTTCGAGGAGGTGGCCGCCTGCCTGGCGGCCGGCGCGCGGCCCGCGGCGATCAGCTTCGGCAACACCATCAAGAAGGCCACGGCGATCCGCCGCGCCCACGCGGCCGGGGTCGATCTCTTTGCCTTCGACTCGGCCGAGGAGCTGGAGAAGCTGGCGGCCAACGCCCCCGGCGCGCGGGTCTATTGCCGCATCCTGGTGGGCAACGAAGGCGCCGACTGGCCGTTGTCGCGCAAGTTCGGCACCAGCGTCGAGACGGCGAAGGCGCTGATGCTGCGCGCCGGCGAGCTGGGCCTCGACCCCTACGGCCTGTCGTTCCATGTCGGCAGCCAGCAGACCACGACGCGCGCCTACGAGGTGGCGATCGGCAAGGTCGCGATGCTGTTCACTGACCTGACCGAGGCCGGGGTGAACCTGCGCATGATGAACCTGGGCGGCGGCTTCCCCACCCGCTACCGCGACGAGGTGCCGGAGATCGGCAGCTTCGCCGATGCCATCATGCGCGCCATGACCGGCCATTTCGGCAATGCGCTGCCGGAGATCCTGATCGAGCCCGGCCGCTCGGTGGTCGGCGACGCCGGCGTGGTCTGCGCCGAGGTCGTGCTGGTCAGCCAGCGCGACAAGGACAGCCCGGTGCGCTGGGTCTATCTCGACATCGGCCGCTTCGGCGGGCTGGCGGAAACCGAAGGCGAGGCGATCAAATACCGCATCGCCACGCCACACGACGGCACCGAACTCGGCCCGGTGGCGATCGCCGGCCCGACCTGCGACGGCGCCGACATCATGTATGAGAGATCCAACTACCGCCTGCCGCTGGCGCTGCGCACCGGCGACCGGGTCGAGCTGCTGGCCACCGGGGCCTATGTCAGCACCTATGCCAGCCAGGGCTTCAACGGCTTCGCGCCGCTGGCGGAACATTACCTCTGAAACAAGGCCGGGGCTTCGCCCCGGACCCCACCAGGGGGCTTTGCCCCCTGGACCCCCACCAAGGGCGGAGCCCTTGGAACCCTTCACTGGGAGTGTGGGGAGGGGAAGGGGGCGTGTGGGCGAGGCGTCAGGGCCGCCCGTCGCGACGGGCGGCCCTGACGCCTCGCCCACACGCCCCCTTCCCCTCCCCACACTCCCAGTCATGGAGTCCAGAGGCCGCTGCCGGCGCCTGCCCCCGGGCACTTGTCCCGGGGGCTGGGGGGTCCAGGGGGGCAATGCCCCCCTGGCGGGGTTCGGGGCGGAGCCCCCCTTCTGCATCGCCCCGGCTGGGCTATGCTGAGCGATGACCTGCCCGCAACGGAGGACACGCATGGCAAGCATCACCATTCCGGCCGGCGACGGCTCCGGCAGTTTCGCGGCCTACCTGGTCGAGCCGAAGACCCGGCCCGCCGGCGCAGTCGTGCTGATCCAGGAGATCTTCGGGGTGAACCAGGCGATGCGCGACATCGCCGCCTGGGTCGCCGACATCGGCTTCATCGCCGTCTGCCCCGACCTGTTCTGGCGCATCCGCCC
Organism: uncultured Alphaproteobacteria bacterium; assembly: GCA_963847615.1. GTDB lineage: Bacteria > Pseudomonadota > Alphaproteobacteria > Acetobacterales > Acetobacteraceae > Palsa-883. Next base: position 327,875 of record CAWKAN010000019.1, on the reverse strand, counting down.
CGGCATCGACATCACCGACAAGACCGACGCGGAGTGGAAGCAGGCGTTCGAGCTATTCCAGGCCTTCGACCAGGCCAAGGGGATCGAGGACCTCAAGGCCACCGTCGCCGCCGCGCGGACGCTGCCGGGCGGCAACGGCAAGGTGGGCACCATGGGCTACTGCCTCGGCGGGCGGCTCGCCTTCATGATGGCCGAGCAGTCGGACGCCGACATCAACATCTCCTACTACGGCGTCGGCCTCGACGGGCTGCTGGGCGATCTCGGCAAGCTGACGCAGCCGCTGGTGGTGCACATCGCCGACCGCGACGAATATTTTCCCGCCGAGGGCCGCGCCAAGGTGGTCGCGGCGACCAAGGGCCACAAGCTGATCGCCTGCTACAATTACGACGCCGACCACGCCTTCGCCCGGGTGGGGGGCATCCACTGGGACGGGCGCTGCGCCACCATCGCCAATGGCCGCAGCGCCGAGGCCCTGGCCCGGGCGCTGGCATAGGATCGCGGCGGCGCCAGGCGTGCCGGACCGCGATCCGCGCGGCCGGGCGGTCGAGACCTGCGACGTGAGGAACGGAACCGAGTGATGGACGCAACGATCAAGCCCGCGAGCGGCGGCCCCGCCACGCAAGGCCCCGCCACGCAAGGCCCCGCCACGCAAGGCCCGGCCACGCAAGGCCCGGCCACGGAAGGCCCGGCGACGGAAGGTAGGGGCCTGGCGCGCTCGCCGGGCGCCTTGTCCGGGATCAAGGTCATCGACCTGACCAGGGTGCTCGGCGGCCCGTACTGCACGATGATCCTGTCGGACCATGGCGCCGAGGTGATCAAGATCGAGCCGCCGCAGGGCGACGAGGTGCGCGACTGGGGCCCGCCGTTCCACGACGCCGAGGCCAGCTACTTCATCGGCATCAACCGCAACAAGCGCTCGCTGGCGCTGGACCTGGGCAAGCCGGAAGGCAAGGCGGTGCTGCTGCGCCTGCTCGAGGGCGCGGACGTGCTGATCGAGAACTTCAAGCCGGGCTCGATGGAGAAATGGGGACTGGGGTATCAGGCGGTGCTGGAGAAGCGGTTTCCCGGGCTGATCCATTGCCGCATTTCCGGCTTCGGCGCCGATGGCCCGCTGGGCGGCCTGCCGGGCTATGACGCGATCCTGCAGGCGATGACCGGGCTGATGAGCGTCAACGGCAACGCGAGCACCGGACCGATGCGCCTCGGCACCCCAATGGTGGACATGGGCACCGGGCTTTATTCCGCGATCGGCATCCTGATGGCGCTGCAGGAGCGGACGCGTTCGGGCCGCGGCCAGTATCTCGACATGACGCTGTACGATTGCGGCATGGCCCTGCTGCACCCACAGGCAGCGAACTACTTCCTGAACGGCAAGCGCCCGGCGGGAACCGGTAATGTCCACCCCAACCTGGTGCCGTACGACAAGTTCCCCACCCAGACCTGCGAGATCTTCATCGCGTCCGGCAACAACGGGCAGTTCCGCAAGCTGTGCGAGATCATCGGCCGGGGAGATCTGGCGGACGACCCGCGCTTCGCCAGCAACGCCGATCGCATCGTCAACCGCGAAGCGCTCGGCGAACAGCTCGCCGCCGCGTTCGCCGGGGCGGATGGCCACGCGTTGGCGCTGAAGCTGATCTGCGGCGGCGTGCCGGCCGGCCCGGTGCTGGCGGTCGATCAATCCGCCACCGCGCCGCACACCGCGCATCGCGAGATGGTCACCGAGCTGGGCTGGTATCGCGGCCTCGGCACGCCCATCAAGCTGTCGCGCACCCCCGGCGGCACGCGCGCCGCGCCCCCCAGGTTCGGCGAACACGGGGCCGAGGTGCTGGCGCGGCACGGCTATACCGAGACGGAAATCGCCGACCTGGTGGCCCAGGGCGTCGTGCTGCACGAGCGGCGAGGCGCGTAGCGCCGGGGCTTCGCCCCGGACCCCACCAGGGGGCTTTGCCCCCTGGACCCCCACCAAGGGCGAGCCCTTGGAACCCTTCACTGGGAGTGGGTGAGGGGAAGGGGGCGTTTGGGCGAGGCGAAGGGGCGCCGTCCGGCGTGCCGGACGGCGCCCCTTCGCCTCGCCCACACGCCCCCTTCCCCTCACCCACTCCCAGTCATGGAGTTCCAGAGGCCGCTGCCTCTGGTGGGGGGGCCAGGGGGGCAAAGCCCCCCTGGTGGGGTCCGGGGCAAAGCCCCGACCTTGCTGCGTTCCTCAGGCGTTGGAGATGCCGCCGTCGATCGTGATGGTCTGGCCGGTGATGTAGGACGCATCCTTCGAACACAGGAAGCGGATCACCGAGGCCACCTCGGACGGCTCGCCGAACCGGCCAAGCGGAATTTCGTTGCGGTAGGCCTCGCCGCGCTCGGCGATGATCTGTTCGGTCATGCGGGTGACGATCACGCCGGGGGCGACCGCGTTGACCAGGATGCCGGGCGCCCATTTGCGCGACAGCGCGCGGGTCAGGCCGACGATGCCGCCCTTGGCCGCGGCATAGGCGGCGCGGTCGGGACTGCCGCGGCGATAGGCGAGCGAGCTCGCGAACACGATGCGTGATGCCTCGCGCGGGTCGGCAAACGGACGGAAGGCGATCGCCATGTCGTAGGCGCTCGTCAGGTTGGCGGCGATCGCGCGATCCCAGACGCCGTGTTCCTCGAAGCTCAGCGGATCGCGCTCGAACACGCCGGCCAGGTGCACCAGCGCATAGACCGGCTTGGCGCGCTCCATGATATCGATGCAAACGGCGGGGACCGTCAGATCCGACGCGACGGTGAAGACGCGGGCGCTGCCCAGCGCCGCGCGGGCCGCGTCCAATCGTTCCTGTTCAAGATCGACCAGCACGACATGCGCGCCGTGGTCCAGGAAGCTGCGCGCGGTCGCCACGCCGATGCCGCCGGCTCCGCCGGTGATGATGATCCGCTTGCCGGCAAATTCCGCCATCTCATGCCACCAATGTTGGGTAATCGAGCGAGGCCATCACCTGCACGCGGCGCATGAAGCGCGGCTCATCCGCCGTGTAGTCGGCCACGGCGTTGTGCACCGTGCCGATATTGTCCCACATCAGCACGTCGTCCTCGGACCAGTGATGCGCGAACAGGTACTCGGCACGTTCCTGGTGACGGAACAGGAAGTCGAGGATCTCGCCGCTTTCCTGCTGGTCCATGCCGTCGATGAACATCGTGTAGCCGGGGTTGGCATACAGCACGCGGCGCAAGGTGATCGGGTGGCGGCGGAACAGCGGTTGCGAGACCGGCGGCTTCTTCGCCCGCTGCTCCGGCGTCAGCGGTTGGCGCCGCGAGCCGGGGCGCTTGCGCATCTCGTCCCAGAACTTGGCGAAGTCGTGCGTCGCGGTGCGGCCTTCCAGCCGGTGCTTCAGCGTATCGGGCAGGTCGTCGTAGGCGGCGTGCATGTTGCGGAACTGGGTCTCGCCGAGCGGCTTGCCGTGGCGCCGCGGCACGCGCCGGCAATGCAGCACGTTGGCCAGCGCGACGTCGTGGCTGTACGACATGTCGGTGTGCCAGCCCTGCCCTGCATCGTTCAGGCCGAGCGGTTTGCCGTCCTGCTGCATGTTCGAGAGGATCATCACCGCGGGGAAATCCGGCGCATGGAACAGGTTGGCGACATTGACCTCGAGCGCGCCGAAGCGGCGGCCGAAGGCGGCGAAGGCGGGAACCTCGAAGCTCTGGCCGGGGAAGCACAGCACGCCGTGCGCCCCGAGCGCGCGCAGGATGCGCCGGAAGTCGCCGTCCGACAGCGGCGCGCCGAGGTCGATGCCCTCGATGCGCGCCCCGAGGGTCTGGCCGCCGGGAATGATCTCCATCGAACGTCTCCAAGCCACGTGGCGGGATCAAACCCCGGATCGGCCGACGGGGGAAGGGAGGACGACGCCAGCCGCAGGGCAATCGGGTGAAGCGAAGCAAGGTCGGGGCTCCGGTTCGCCCGGCGCTGGCAAGGCGGGCGGCGGGACTGCTACGACAGGCGCATGCCCCGCCCGACTCGCCACCCTGGACCCCCACCGATCGCCTCGGCCCCGGCCCGCCTGGACCTTGGCGCGTGAGCGGCCGATTGCTGCTCCGATGGCTGCCCCGGGGGCTGCAACAGCCGGCGATCGGGGCGATCCAGGCCGGGCGGATGACCACGCCGCTGGCCTGGGCGTTGTTTGCCTGTCTTGCCGGCGGCTTTGTCATCCCGCCGATGCCGTTATGGGCACTGGTGTTCTATCTCGGCGTTGCGCCGCTGTGCGGTTTGCGGCTGTGGCGCGATCGCTCGCTGGACTGGTGCAGCGGCACCGCGGTCGTGGCCGTGCTGTTGATCGTCTGGTCGAGCCTGACCTTGCTCTGGGGCCAGAATCCGGGCGGCGGGCGGGTTTGGCATTTCCTGCTCGGCTCGCTCTGCACCCTGGTGTTCCTGATCGCGGCGCTCATCGTGCTGGGCGAGGACAGGCGCCACGCCCGCGCCATCGGCAGCCTCATGATCGGCTTCGGCACCGTCAACGCCGTCGTCTCGATCGCCCTGTTCGTCGGACCGGACATGCTGGGCCGGCGGCTGGAGGGCTTTGGCGAGACGCGCCAGGCGATCCTCGGTGCCTCGATCATCGGCAACTGCCTGGTGTTCGCGCTGAGCCGCCTGTTGGCGGAACACCGGCACCGCTGGAAGCTCGGCCTGGCGGCCGCCCTGCTGTTCGGTTTCATCGTGCTGACCGGCAGCCGGGGCCCGCTGATCGCCGTGCTCGGTGCCAGTGTGGTTCTGGTCGGCGGGCGGTCCTGGTCCTGGCAGCTGCGCGCCGCGCTGCTGATCCTGCTGGCGGCGGCGGCGCTGTACCTGCTGGCGCCGGGGCTCATCCAGCATCTGATCGCCGACCTCGGCGAACGCGGCACGTCGTATCGGCCGGAGATCTGGCGCTTCACGCTGGCGCGGATTGCCGAGCGGCCATGGTTCGGCTGGGGCCTTGCCGCCTATCTCGGGATGGCGCGGTTCCCCTTCCCGCACAGCCTCTATCTGTCCGCGCTGTTCTACAGCGGCATCGTCGGCTTCGTCCTGCTGATGACGCTGATCGTGGCGCTCACTGCCGGCCTGCTGGGCAAGCCGGGGGTCGCGGACCGCCGCCTGCTGCTGGCGCTTTGGGTCAATGCCTTGCTCTCGGGCGTCACCGACCTGGGGCAGGTCTCCAACGGGCCGGGGCCGCTGTGGTACATCTTCTGGCTGCCCGCCCTGCTGAGCATCAGCGCGCTGGCCGCGGCCGGAAAAGCCGGCGCTTCGGTCATTCCGGGCCGCCGGTAGGCGCGCGCCGGGTTGCAAGCGGGGGCGCCGCACAAAGCGGTGCATGGCCCAGCAGCGCCGCGAAGTGCCGTGTCCCGGTCGCGGCGGACCAGGGCCAGGGCCAGGTCTGCTCGGCGCGCCAGCCGTCCGGCGTGTCGCGCAGCAGGGCCGCGACCCCTGCCGGCACGCCCGCGATGCCCGGCGGCGTGCAGCTGACCAGCGCCAGCCGGTAGCCCGCGGCGGCCGCTGCCTGCAAGGCGGCCGGCCCGGCCCCGGTTTCGATCCGGAAGTCGAGCCCCGGCCGGCGCGGCGGGGTGAACAGCAACACGCCGCGCAGCATGCTGCCGACCGCATCGTCGGTATCCCCCGGCAGCAGCAGCGCCAGCCGCTCGCCTGGCCGGACATAGGCAGCGGCCGCATGGCCCAGCCGCCAGAGCTCGGGCTGCGGGGTGTCGAGATCGAAACGCAGCAGCGGTGCGATGGCGATCGGCAGCAGCAGGATCAGCCCGACCGCCGCAGCGCCGGCCTGTCGCGCCCGCCGAGCGTGCGCCGCGAGCCAGCCGGCGGCCAGCGGGCGAAGCGCCACGACCAGCCCGAGCATGACCAGCAGCGAGACCTGCGATTCGTAGCGGAAGAAGGAGTGCGCGCGCACCGCCCACTCCGGCGGGAAATGCGCCACGTAGGTGAACAGCAGAAACCCGGTGAACAGCAGGATCACCCCGGCGATCAGACCCAGCAGGTGGCCCCGGCGGGTCCACGGATCGCGCCGGATCTGCACCGCCGCGAACCCCAGCACCGCCGCCACGCACAGGAAGAACGTGGCCTTGTGGACCATCTCCACCAGCATGCCGAGGATGATCCGCGGCAGCAGGGCGACATTCCATGCCGCCAGCGGCAGCGGTTCCAGCTCGCCGGTGGCGAAGCTGCCGATCGCGAAGCCGCGCCACAGCAGATAGAGGGCGACCGCGGGGAGCAGCGCCGCCAGGCAGGCGACGATCCCCTGGCGGCGCGGGATGCGCGGATCGGCCCAGGCCAGCACCAGCATGCTGGCCCCGATCGGCAGCAGCAGGCCGATGCCCGACTGCTTGATGTTGACCAGCGCCGCCAGCACCAGCGCCAGCGGGACGATGGCGCGCGGCCAGGCGATGCCGCGCGCCAGCTCGCCCAGCAGCTCGGTGGCCAACCAGACCGCGAACAGCGTGGTCACCGCCAGCGATGCCTCGCCGTAGGGGGCGAAGAAGGTGCGCGGCACGAAGCCCGGGTTGAGCGGCACCGCCAGCAGCAACCCGACCGCGCAGGCCCACCAGGGCGGCGTGGCGCCGGTCGCGGCGGGGGTGTCGTTCGTCGCGGCCATGCCGCGCGGAGCGTTGGTCACGGCCATGCCGCGCGGGTCATTCGTCACGGCCACGCCGCGCGGATCATTTGTCACGGCCTCGCCGCGGCTCTCGTTCGTCGCGGCCACGATCCGGGCGAACAGCAGGCCGGCCGCGCACAGCAGGGCGATGTTGAGGAAACTCATGGCGCTTTCGGCGAACGCGCCGGACGCCAGCGAGGCGAGGTAGCCGGCGAACTGGCTGTTGTACGGCGCGACCGGCAGGAACGAGTAGCTGGGCGGCCGGTGGGCGGTCGGCAGCAGGGCGTGGTCGAACAGGTAGGCGGCGTTCGGCAGCAGGTTGAGCCAGGTGTCGATCTGCGACGGCCGCACCGAGAGCATCACCAGCCAGAGCGGCAGCGTGAGCAGCAGCACGCGGCCTGACGCGGTCCGCAGCGCCGCCGAGGCCGCGGTCCAGCTGCCGATGCGCGCGCGCCAGCCGGGGCGCGCCAGCCAGGCGACGGCGGCGAGGCCCAACGCGGCCGCCGGCAGGCGCAGCGACCAGGGCGTCAGCACGCCCCATGCCGTCAGCACCAGGCAGGCGAACCCCCACCCGGCGGCGAGTTGGATTTCCGGCAGGGTGCGGCGCGGCGTGGCGGCGCTGCCCAGGGCGAGGAACAGCAGCAGGCTGGCGGCAAAGCCGGCCACGCCGCGCAGCTCATGCAGGGTCGGCAGGTAGGGCGGCATCCGTGGTCCCGGCCAGGGTCAATCGATCAGCGTCGGCCACGGGTAGTCTTTGGCGTCGAACCGGTCGAGGGCGACGTCGTGCACATAGCGCGCGACGATCTGCTCGTTGAACAGCGCGTGGTAGCGCCGCCGGCCGGCGGCGGCCACGGATTTGCGCTGGGCGGGGTCGGCGATCAGCCGGCGGACCTGCTGGAACAGCTCGTCGAGCGAGGTGAAGAACGCCAGCTCGTCGTCGGCGAACAGCCGGTTGTAGCCGGTGGCGCGCTCGATCACGATGGCCTGGCCGTTGCCGATCATGTGCGCCAGGCGGTCGGAGCTGTACAGCAGCACGTCGGCGCGGCGGCTGAGGTTCAGGCCGATCGCCGCGGACTCCAGCGCCGCCTGGTAGCGCGCCCCGGTGAGGTGCGGCGCGCCGTGGATGCCCGGCAGGCAGGCGCGCAGCCCGGGGACCGCCGCGCGCAGCGCGGTGGCGAAATCGTCCATGTTCCAGTCCCGCCCGCAGATCGTGCGCAGCGGGCGGCCCGGCGTGCCGCAGGCATAGAACACGTCGAATTCCAGGGCGTCGCGGCAATGGGCGTGGCCGGTTTCGATGGAGAAATCGACCGGGTTGGGCAGGAAGCCAAGCCGCTTGCCCGGCGCGCGGAGCGGCGCCAGCGCCATGCCGGCGGTGGAGACCAGGGTGGCGTCAACCACCTCCAGCTTGCTGCGGATGCGCCGGACGTTGTCCGCCTCGAACACCGGGTCGACGTTCCATTGCAGCACCCGCAGCCTCGGCAGGTCGGTGCGGATCGCGGCGATGGTGGCGGGGTCGATGGTGTCGGCGTGGCCGAGCAGCAGCAGCTCGGGCGCGACGTCGCGGCAGACCGCGCGCAACGCGGCGTTGGCGCCGGCGCGGCCCAGGCGGTGCGAGCCCACCAGGGAGGACGCCCGGGCGACGTCGCGGTCGGAGAAGTTGGTTACGCTGTGGCCGTTGCGGATCAGGCCGTTGGAGAGCTTGATGGAAACGCTGTGCTGAAAGGCCCCCTTCGCCAGCAGGCTGAAGTTTCCGACATGCAGCACCCGGGTCATCCGACGTCTTTCCTGTCCGTTTCGCGCCCGGCGGCGAGGGCTGCGCCGGCCGGGGAAACCCGCCCATCGATTCGCCCTCGCGACGAAGACTGCCGGGGGCTGCCGCGCGGCGGGTTGCCGCGCTCACGTGAGTCTCCGCGTCGCCGGGGCAGCGACTCCGGTGCGCGCGGCGGCATGGAGGTCCCGGCCGCACCGGCTGGCCCGACCGCACAGGTTGACGCGACTGCACAGCCTGGCACGACCGTGCATGCCGGTCGAACCGACCGTGCAGGTCGCGGTCCGGCGCAGCGGAGTGTAGGGGAGGCCGCTTGCCCGGGCAAAGACACCGGGTAACGGGCCAGCAATTCTCATTTTGGCTGCTCCCGCCGGCCGGCGACGCCTGGTGTGGAGCGCCGTTTGTTCTCGACCTGCCAATGACAGCGGATCGCCGCGCGCCGATGGCGGGACCGGATGTCCCCGCCCTCCCGCATCCCGCTTGCGCTGGTTATTTCCCGACGCCCCCCGACATGCCACCTTGCCCTTCCCGCCCCGCGGGTGTTGAGCTTTACCGGCCAAACAGCGCGATCAGAGGACCACAATGACCGACCCCCACAAGAGCGATGCCGAACTCGCACTGATCGACCTCGCGCGCCGGGTCCTGCCGGGCGGCAATTTCGGCAACCTCGCGGTCGACATCGTCATCCGCGAAGGCCGCGGCGGCCGCGTCTGGGACGTCAGCGGCAACGAGTATGTCGATTTCCTGCTGGGCTCCGGACCGATGTTCATCGGCCACGGCCACCCCGACGTGCTGGCAGCGGTCGCCGCGCAACTGCCGCGCGGCTTCACCTTCTTCGCCAACAACGAACACGGCATCCGCCTGGCCGCCGAACTGGTCGAGGCGGTGCCCTGCGCCGAGCAGGTGCGCTTCGTCTCCTCCGGCACCGAGGCCGACGCCTATGCGCTGCGCCTGGTCCGCGCTTACCGCAAGCGCGACAAGATCCTGAAATTCGAAGGCGGCTTCCACGGCATGAGCGACTACGCGCTGATGAGCCTGGCGCCGAAGCGGCCGGGCAACTTCCCGCAGGCCTCGCCGGATTCCGCCGGCATCCCGCGCAGCGTGCAGGCCGAGGTGATGATCGCCCCGTTCAACGACGCCGCCACCGCCTGCGAGCTGATCCGCGCGCATCGCGACGAGCTGGCCGGCGTCATCATGGAACCGTTCCAGCGGGTGATCGCCCCGGTCCCCGGCTTCCTGCAGGCGGTGCGCGACGTCACCGCCGAGTGCGGCATCCCGCTGATCTTCGACGAGGTGGTGACCGGCTTCCGCTTCGCCTGGGGCGGCGCGCAGGAATATTACGGGGTAACACCGGATATCTGCACGCTCGGCAAGATCATCGGCGGCGGCTTCCCGCTGGCCGCGGTCACCGGGCGGGCCGAGATCATGGCGCATTTCGACCGCGCCAAGGTCGGCGACGAGGGCTTCATGCCGCAGATCGGCACGCTGTCGGGCAATCCGGTCGCCGCCGTCGCCGGCCTCGCCACGCTGGCGGTGCTGAAGCAGCCCGGCAGCTACGAGAAGGTGTTCGCCACCGGCCGGGCGCTGATGGCCGGCATCGCCCGGATCATCGCCGAGGCCGGGCTGCCGGCGCAGGTGGTGGGCGAGCCGCCGCTGTTCGACGTGGCCTATATGCAAGGCGCGCCGCGCGACTACCGCGCCACGCTGCGCGCCAATGCCGATCTGCAACGGCGCATCAACCAGCGGCTGCGCGCCGGCGGCGTGCTGAAGGGCGACACCAAGTTCTACGTCTCGCTGGCGCACGACGCGGCGGACATCGAGCAGACGCTGGCCGCCTTCGCCGCCGCGGTGGCGGAGGAGAAGCTGGCGGCCTGACCACTATCAGCGGACAACACCATCACTGGGGACAACGAGGGGGAAACCAGAATGACCAAGGGACGCATCCGACATCTGGCGCTCAGCGTGCCCGACCCGTGGGCCACCGCCGCGTTCTACCAGGCGGCGTTCGGCATGACCCAGGTGGGCGAGACCGACTCGCGCCTGGCCGAGGGCGTGTTCCTGACCGACGGCGTGATCAACCTGGCGCTGCTCCGGTTCAAGGACGAGGCGGCGGCGCAGGGCAAGGGCAAGGACTATGCCGGGCTGCACCATGTCGGCTTCTGGGTGGACGACGTGCCCTCCGCCGGCAAGGACGCGACCGCGGCGGGGGCCACCTGGCTGATGGGCGATCCCACCGACACCAGCGGCTACGAGGTGAAATACACCGACCCGAACGGGGTGATCTTCGACATCAGCCAGGGCGGCTGGGGCGGGTCGCAGAAGAACCCCGGCGCGGCCGACAACCCCGCGCCGCATGACAACCGCAAGAACCTGGCGAAGTTCGACGAGCGGCGCGCGCAGGCGCGCCTGGCGGTCGAGCAGCGGCGGGCGAAGGCGCTGGAGACGGCGTAGCGGAGCGGCACGCGTCTCTCCCCCTCCCCTTGAGGGGGGTGGAGGGGTTCCGGGGCACGATGCTTCGGTGTGCCCGTGCCCCCGGAACCCCTCCCCACCCCTCCCTCAAGGGGAGGGGGAGAAGTCGCCGCCCACGCCTACAGGATGAACCGGCTCAGGTCGCCCTTCTGCGCCAGCGGGGCGACGCGCTCGTTCACGTAGCCCGCATCCACCGTGATCGCCTCGCCGGCGCGATCGGTGGCGGTGAAGCTGATCTCCTCCAGCAGCTTCTCCAGCACCGTGTGCAGGCGGCGCGCGCCGATGTTCTCGACCCGGTCGTTGATGTCGGCGGCCAGCTCCGCCAGCGCGTCGATCGCGCTGGCGGCGAACACCAGCTCCACCCGTTCCGTCCCCAGCAGCGCCACGTATTGCTTTAGCAACGAATGCTCCGGTTCGATCAGGATGCGGCGCAGGTCCTCGCGCGACAGCGGCGCCAGCTCCACGCGGATCGGCAAGCGTCCCTGCAACTCCGGCAGCAGGTCGGACGGCTTGGCCAGGTGGAACGCGCCGGAGGCGATGAACAGCACATGGTCGGTCTTCATCGGGCCGTACTTGGTGCTGACCGTGGTGCCCTCGATCAGCGGCAGCAGGTCGCGCTGCACGCCCTCGCGCGAGACGTCGCCGCCGCGGAAGCCGCCCTCCACCGTGCGGGCGCAGATCTTGTCGATCTCGTCGAGGAACACGATGCCGTTGTTCTCGGCATGCGCCACCGCGTCCTTCGCCAGCCGGTCGTTGTCCAGCAGCCGATCCGCCTCGTCGCGCTCCAGCGCGGTGCGCGCCGCGGCGACCGTCATGCGCCGCTTCTGCGGCGGGCGGCCGCCGAACATGTTCTTCATCATGTCGTTCAGGTTGATCGCCTGCCCAGGCTGCATGCCGGGAATGTCGAACTGGCCGATCGGCATGCCCTGCGGCTCGCTGAGCTCGATCTCGATCTCCCGCTCGTCCAGCTCGCCCGAGCGCAGCATGCGGCGGAACTTGCTGCGCGTGTCGGCCGCCGCGGTGTCGCCGGCCAGCGCGCTGATCAGCCGCTCCTCCGCCGACAGCTCGGCCTTCGCCTGCACGTCCTTGCGCGAGGCGTCGCGCAGCATGGTCAGGCTGACCTCCACCAGGTCACGCACGATGCTTTCGACGTCGCGCCCGACATAGCCGACCTCGGTGAACTTGGTGGCCTCCACCTTGAGGAACGGCGCCTGGGCGAGCTTCGCCAGCCGGCGCGCGATCTCGGTCTTGCCGCAGCCGGTCGGGCCGATCATCAGGATGTTCTTCGGCACCACCTCCTCGCGCATCGCCTCCGGCAGTTGCTGGCGGCGCCAGCGGTTGCGCAGCGCGATCGCCACCGCGCGCTTGGCGTCGTCCTGGCCGACGATGAAGCGATCCAGTTCCGAGACGATCTCGCGCGGCGAGTAGGTCGGGACGTCCATCACAGCATCTCGATCGTGACGTTGGTGTTGGTGTAGACGCAGATCCCGGCGGCGATCTGCATCGCGCGGCGGGCGATCGCCTCGGCCGACAGCCCGTCCACCGTGATCAGCGCGCGTGCCGCCGCCAGCGCGTAGTTGCCGCCGGAGCCGATGGCGATCAGGCCGTCCTCGGGTTCCAGCACGTCGCCGTTGCCGGTCAGCGTGAAACTGCGGTCCTTGTCGGCCACCGCCATCATCGCCTCCAGCCGGCGCAGATAGCGATCGGTGCGCCAGTCCTTGGCCAGTTCGACGCAGGCGCGTTCGAGCTGGCCGGGGAAGCGCTCCAGCTTGGCCTCCAGCCGTTCGAGCAGGGTGAAGGCGTCGGCCGTGGCGCCGGCGAAACCGGACAGCACGGTGCCGCCCCCCGGCCCCAAGGGGCCGATCCGGCGCACCTTGCGGGCGTTGCCCTTCACCACGGTCTGTCCGAGGCTGACCTGGCCGTCCCCGGCCATGGCCACGTGCCCATCCCGCCTGACGCACAGGATGGTGGTGCCGTGCCACCCGATCGGGTCGGCGCCGGCGGTGATGATGTTCTGCATGGTGGCGCTAGATGGCGCGTCCGGCGCCGATCAGCAAGGCACCCAGGGAAATCGCGCAAGGCTGCCGCGTAAAAGACGCAAGGCCGGGGCCATCGCGAATGCCACCCTCGGGCGGCGCACTGCGACGCGCCAGGAGACTGCCACGCGCCAGGAGACTGCTTCGCGATCCGCCGGGGAGGCGCCGCTGGTCATGCCGCGCCGGTGGGGCGGTCCACCGCCTTCACGACGGCAAGCCTTGGCCCGGCCACCAACAGGCGGAGCCCGCCCGTGCTCCGGGCCGAACCTCCTTGCATGCCCGACTTGGTTGATCGCACGAGGGAAAGTCGTGAACGCCGGCCCGCTCCGGCAGGTACGGATGGCCCCGCGCGCAACCCGGTTCCCGCTGCCGGTGGGGCGGTACCCCACCATGGAGTGACCCCCAGGGCGCCATCGGCGCAACGCCCGACGGCGGGGCACGGCGGCACCCTGGCCCCGCGGCATCCGGGCAACGTTTCCGGGGCATGCGCTCTCTTGACGCGTGGCCGGAATCCGGCACCGATACGGTGCAGGGCCGGAGCCCGTCTCGGGCCGAAAATAAGCTCGTCAAGGAGAGGATCGATGGCCACCACCACCGCTCCGGAACTGGCCGCACGGCTGGACCGGCTGCCGATGACCAGGCACATCTGGATGCTGGTCACCCTGATCTCGATGGGCGGCTGGTTCGAGCTGTACGACCTGTTCCTGACCGCCTACATCGCGCCGGGCCTGGTCAAGGCGGGGTACTTCAAGCCGGAGTTGCTCGGCGTCTTCAACGTCCTCGGTCCCTATGGCGTCGCCGGCGTGGGCACCTTCGTCTTTGCCCTGTTCGCCGGGCTGTTCGTCGGCGCCATCTTCCTCGGCCATTTCGCCGACCGTTACGGACGGCGCACGGTCTTCACCTTCTCGCTGGTCTGGTACTCGATCACCACCGTGGTCATGGCGTTCCAGACCTCCGGCTTCGCGGTGGATCTGTGGCGCTTCATCGCCGGCATCGGCATCGGCATCGAGTTGGTTACCATCGATACCTACGTCTCCGAGCTGGTGCCGCGCACCCATCGCGGCCGCGCCTATGCCTACAACCAGGGCTTCCAGTTCCTCGTCGTGCCGGTGATGGCCTGCATCGCCTGGCTGCTGGTGCCGTTGGCGCCGCTCGGCTTCGACGGCTGGCGCTGGGTGGTGCTGATCGGCTCGGTCGGCGCGCTCTTCGTCTGGTTCATTCGCCTGGCGCTGCCGGAATCGCCGCGCTGGCTGGCCCGGCATGGGCGCATGGTCGAAGCGGAGCGGGTCATCGCCAGTATCGAGGCGCAGGTGGCGGCGCAGTCGGGCGGGACCCTGCCGCCGGTCGGCGCGCCGGAGCCGGGCGAGGCGGGCGAGGGCACCTTCGCCGAGATCTGGCAACCGCCCTACACCAAGCGCGCCATCGTGCTGTCGGTGTTCAACTTCTTCCAGACCTTCGGCTACTACGGCTTCGCCGCCTGGGTGCCGACGCTGCTGATCGCCAAGGGCATCAGCATCACGACCAGCCTGGAATATTCGTTCATCATCGCCATCGCCAATCCGGCGGGGCCGCTGCTCGCGCTGCTGATCGCCGACAAGATCGAGCGGAAATGGCAGGTTTGCCTGGGGGCCATCGGCATCGGCGTGTTCGGCATGCTGTTCGCCAATGCCGGCAATCCCGGTTTGGTGATCGTCTGGGGCGTCGGGGTGACGCTGTGCAACAACCTGATGTCGTACAGCTTCCATAGCTACCAGTCGGAACTGTTCCCGACCCGCATCCGCTCGCGCGCCATCGGCTTCGTGTATTCCTGGAGCCGGTTCTCGGCGGCGCTGTCGGGGCTGGTGGTGGCGTTCCTGCTCAATCTCGGCGGGACGATGGCGGTGTTCGAATTCATCGCCTTCGCCATGCTGATGGTGGTGATCTCGATCGGCGGCTTCGGCCCGCGGACGCTGAACCTGGCGTTGGAGCGGATTTCCAACGCCTGAGCAAAGCCGGGCCGGGGATCGCCGCCGGGCGATCGGGCGAAACAAAGCAAGCCGGGGCTTCGCCCTTTTCAACCGGGCGGAGCCCCGACGTTGCTGCGTTCACCCGGTTGCCCTGGAACCGGCGCGATGACCGGCACGGCCGGGTCGCGGCGCGCCTTTGGCGCGGACCCCGAAAACCCTTGGGCCAGCCCTGGTCGAGCCATCAGCCGCCGTCCGGCGCGCTAACCCGATCTTCACCATTCGCATACGATACTGTGCCGATGCTGGACGTTCCCGCGATGCTGTTGGCCGCGATCGGTCATCAGCAAGCCGCCCACTATGCCGAGGCCGAGGCGCTCTACCGCGCCGTGCTTGCCGATGCCCCCGACCATCCGAACGCGGTCTACCTGTACGGTTTGCTGCAGCTCGCCACCGGCCAGACCGCGGCGGCGGTGGCCAGCCTTGGCCGCGCCGTGGCGCTGCGCCCCTCCCACCTCGCCGCGCGCCTCGGCCTGGGCCGGGCGCTGCTGGCCGAGCGGCAATCCGGCGCGGCCCTGGCCGCCGCCGAGATGGTGCTGGGGTGGGACCCCGGCAACGCCCAGGCACTGTTCCTGCGCGGCACCGCACTGAGCCTGCTGGGCCGGCCCGCCGAGGCGGTCGAGGCGCTGCGCCAGGCGATCGCTGCGAATCCCGCCGCCGCCGCCGCGCATCTCAACCTGGGCAACGCGCTGGCCGACCTCGACGCGCTGGAGGCCGCCGAAGCCGCCGTGCGCCGCGCCACCGCGCTCGACCCGACGCTGGTCGAGGCGCATGCCAGCCTCGGCTTCATCCTGACCTCGCGCGGCCAGCTGGCGGCGGCGGTGGCGGCGTGCGAGGCCGCGCTGGCGCTGCAGCCCGATGCGGCCCAGGCGCACTGGAACCTGGCGACCGCCGCGCTGCTGGCCGGCGACTTCACCCGCGGCTTCGCCGAATACGAGTGGCGCAAGCGGCATGACCGCTATCGCCGCGACTACATCGACCTGCCGGGGCCGGTCTGGACCGGCGACGATCCGGCCGGCCGCACCATCCTGGTGCACGCCGAGCAGGGGTTCGGCGACACGATCCAACTGGCGCGCTACCTGAAGCTGATCGCCGCGCGCGGGGCGCGGGTGGTGCTGGCCTGCGACCGGCGGCTGGTGGCGCTGCTGGGGACGCTGCCTGGGGTCGCTGCGGTGGCGATCGACGGGACGCTGCCGCCGTACGACGCCTGGATCGACCAGATGAGCCTGCCGCGCGCCTTCGCGACCACCCCAGCGACGATCCCGGCCGCCGGCGGCTACCTCGCGCCCGACCCGGTGCGCGCAGCCGCGTGGTCTACCTCCCTGCCCAAGGGACGCAAGGTCGGCATCGCCTGGGCCGGCAACCCCGGGCATTCCAACGATCGGCGACGGTCGCTGCCGCCGCAGGCCCTGGCCAGGCTGCTGGCGGCGCCCGGCATCCGCTTTGTCTCCTTGCAGCTCGGCCCACGGGCCGACGAGGCAGGGTTGCCCGACCTGCCGGCGCCGCTGGCCGACTACGCCGACACGGCGGCGCTGATCGCCGCGCTCGACCTGCTGGTGACGGTGGACACGTCGGTCGCCCATCTCGCCGGCGCGCTCGGCGTGGCGTGCTGGGTCATGCTGCCGTTCGCGCCGGACTGGCGCTGGCAGTTGGGGCGCGATGACACCGCCTGGTATTCGTCGCTGCGGCTGTTCCGCCAGCCGGCGCCGGGCGCGTGGCACGAGGTGGTGGCGCGGGTGGTGGCCGAGCTGGACGCCTGGCGCAGCCGGTGATCCGCCAGGCCTGCGGCCGGCACATGGCCAGGCCGCCATTCATGCAGATTCACCTGGGCTTAACCATTTTGCCCTAGATTATATTGCACCGCAGCAAAACATCCCGATGCCGGGTGCCGGGACCGGCGACCCGCTCCAAACGGCTTCGATGACCGGCCAAGACGCGAGGGGGTAGGCGGCCCACTGCCACGGCCACCAGCGCGAGGGATAGCATGACCCCGGACTCCTCCGAAACCACGCCAACGGCGGGAACCGTCGTGACCTTCATCGCCATGGCGCTGGTCTGCATGGCGATCGTCGTCGGGATGTGCCTGCGACTTGCCGAGCAACTCGAGCCGACAGTGGGTGACATCGCCGATTTCTCATCGCGGCTGATGACCGACGGCCTGCCGTCGGTCAGTGTCACGGCGAAGCAAGCGGGCCGCACCTGCGTGCTGGCCTCGGATGTGATGGCGCGCGACGGCGGCAGCTTCGTGGTGGTGGCCCGGCCGCCCGCCGCCAATGGGGCCTATCTGATCCACTGGGCGGGCGCGCACACCAGCGGCGGCGCGGCCGACTGCGGTGCCTCGGCGGACCTGCTGGTGTCCGAAAGCGACCTGCTGGGCCTGGCCGAAGCCGCCGGTGGCTTCGGCGTCCATCCGCATCGGTCGAAAGCCTGAGCGACGCCGCCGGAAGGCGCCCACCCGCCCCCTTCCCCTCCCCACTCCCAGTCATGGAGCCCAGAGGCCGCTGCCGGCGCCTGCCCCCGGGCACTTGTCCCGGGGGGTGGGGGGTCCCAACGGTTCCATGGGGGGGCAACGCCCCCCTCGCGGGGTTCGGGGCGGAGCCCCGACCTTGCTTCGTGCCCCCGATTGCCCCCTGGGCGCGTGGATGGCCCGCCGGTCGGGACTTGCCGGGCCGTGATAGGTATAGGCTGGTTAACACTCCCTTTCCGATGATCGGCGTAAGACGCGGGCGGTTGCCGCACACGGACAAAAGATGCTTTGGTCCGGGCATCCCTGACAAGGTGGGCTGGAGTGACCGGTCTTGGAGCTTGAATTCGACACGCGGCTGACGCAAGCCGACCCGGCCGGCGACGATGTGCAGGACACGGCGGGGCCGTCCGGGGTAGCGGCCTTGCGTGCCAGCATCCTGGCCAAGCTCGCCACCCACGCCGGCAAGCGGCGCGCCGTCGCCACCGAGCGGGACTGGCTGCTGGCAACCGCGATCGCGGTGCGCGACATCGCCGTCGAGCGCTGGCTGGCCAGCACCGAGGCCGCCTACCAGCAGGGCGAGAAGCGGGTCTACTACCTGTCGCTGGAATTCCTGATCGGCCGGCTGCTGTTCGACAACCTCAACAATCTCGGCCTCACCGGGGCGGTGCGGGCGGCGCTTGCCGGCCTCGACGTCGATCTCGACCGGCTGCGCACGCTGGAGGCGGACGCCGCGCTCGGCAATGGCGGCCTCGGGCGGCTGGCCGCCTGCTTCATCGAGAGCATGGCCAGCCTCGGCATCCCCGCGCACGGCTACGGCATCCGCTATGACAACGGCCTGTTCCGCCAGGTGGTGAAGAACGGCTGGCAGCAGGAATACCCGGAGGAGTGGCTGTCGTTCGGCAATCCCTGGGAGTTCGAGCGGCCGGAGGTGCAGTACCAAATCGGCTTCGGCGGCACCGTCGAGGCGGCGTCGCTACCCGAGACGGCGACGCGCCGGCCGCTTTGGCACCCCGCCGAGACCATCGCGGCGGTCGCCTACGACACCCCGGTGGTCGGCTGGCGCGGCCGGCGGGTGAACACGTTGCGGCTGTGGTCGGCGCGCGCGGTCGATCCGTTGCGGCTGGACGCCTTCAACCACGGCGACCATACCGGCGCGCTCGCCGAACAGGTGCGCGCGGCGACCATCTCCAAGGTGCTGTACCCCTCGGACGCCACGCCGGCGGGGCAGGAGCTGCGGCTGCGGCAGGAATACTTCTTCGCCGCCGCCTCGTTGCAGGACCTGGTGCGGCGCCATCTCAAGGCGTTTGGTCGGATCGACTTGCTGGCCGAGAAGACCGCGATCCAGCTCAACGACACCCATCCGGCGATCGCCGTCGCCGAGCTGATGCGCATCCTGGTCGATCTGCACGCGGTGCCGTGGGCGGCGGCGTGGCGCATCGTCCAGGCGACCTTCAGCTACACCAACCACACGCTGCTGCCGGAAGCGCTGGAGAGCTGGCCGGTGGCACTGATGGAGCGCCTGCTGCCGCGGCACATGCAGATCATCTACCTGATCAACGCGCGCCATCTCGCCAAGGTGCGCGACGGCTTCCCCGGCGACGACCGGCTGCTGTCCAGCGCCTCGCTGATCGACGAGTACGCCGGACGGCGGGTGCGCATGAGCCACCTCGCCTTCGTCGGCTCGCACCGGGTGAACGGCGTCTCGGCGCTGCACACCGGGCTGATGGGCGAGACGGTGTTCCGCGACCTGAACGCGGTGCTGCCCGGGCGCATCGTCAACGTCACCAACGGCATCGCCTTCCGCCGCTGGCTGCACGAGGCCAATCCGAAGCTGACCGCGCTGCTGGTCGAGGCGGTCGGGCCGGGCGTGCTGGACCGCGAAGAGCTGTTCGCGGAGTTGCGGCCGCTGGCCGCCGACGCGGCGTTCCAGCAGCGCTTCGCCGCGACGCGCCGGCACAACAAGCTGGTGCTTGCCGAGTTGATCAATCGCGGGCTGGGCATCCGCGTCGATCCGGCGGCGCTGTTCGACGTGCAGATCAAGCGCATCCACGAATACAAGCGCCAGTTGCTGAACATCCTGGAGACGATCGCGCACTATCACGCGATCCGGGCGCAGCCGGGGCGCGACTGGACGCCGCGGGTCAAGCTGTTCGCCGGCAAGGCGGCGGCAAGCTATTACCAGGCCAAGCTGATCATCAAGCTGGCGCACGACGTGGCCCAGGTGATCAACCGCGACCCGATCGTGCGCGACGCGCTGCGGCTGGTGTTCCTGCCGAACTACTCGGTGAGCCTCGCCGAAACGATCATCCCGGCGGCCGACCTGTCCGAGCAGATCTCCACCGCCGGGATGGAAGCCTCCGGCACCGGCAACATGAAGCTGACGCTGAACGGGGCGCTGACCGTCGGCACGCTGGACGGCGCCAATGTGGAGATCCGCGAGCGGGTCGGGGCGGAGAACATCTTCATCTTCGGCCTGCAGACCGAGGCGGTGGCGGCGCGGCGCAGCGCCGGTCTCGATGCCGGGGCGACGATCGCCGCCTCGCCGGTGCTGGCGGAGGTGCTGGACGCGGTGCAGTCCGGCGCCTTCTCGCCCGACCAACCCGACCGCTACCAAGGCCTGGTCGATGCGTTGCGCTACCACGACCACTTCATGGTGTGCGCCGATTTCGATGCCTACGCCGCCGTCCAGCGCGACATCGCCGCGCTGTGGCGCCAGCCGCAGGCGTGGTGGCGGACCGCCATCCTGAACACCGCGGGCGTCGGCTGGTTTTCCTCGGACCGGGCGATCCGCGAATATGCCGCCAGGATCTGGGACGTTCCGGTGGGTGCGGGGCCGAGCCGGGGGCAGAAGCCGGGCGCCTGAGCAAGCGGCCCGCGGCAGCCTCGGCAACCGGGGCGAGGTGCAAGCGACGGCGCGACCGCGGCGCGGCCCGCCGGTGCTGCGATTCTGCTGCCGCCGCCGCTCGGCGTATATTTCCCCTGGTATATTTCCCCCGGTATATTTCCCTTGGCAACCGGAATAACCTGCCGGGCAGCCAGGAGGGCCGCGACCCATGCGCCAGCAACCGATCGGCAGTGCCACGCTCATGCGTTCGGCCATGGCCTACGTGCTGGCCGGCGGACGCGGCTCGCGCCTGCAGGAACTCACGGACATTCGCGCCAAGCCGGCGGTGTATTTCGGCGGCAAAAGCCGCATCATCGATTTCACGCTGTCGAACGCGCTGAATTCCGGCATCCGGCGGATCGGCGTGGCGACCCAGTACAAGGCGCACAGCCTGATCCGCCACCTGCAGCGCGGCTGGAACTTCTTCCGCCCCGAGCGCAACGAGAGCTTCGATATCCTGCCGGCCTCGCAACGCATCGGCGAGACCTGGTACGCCGGCACCGCCGATGCCGTCTACCAGAACATCGACATCATCGAAGCCTATGCCCCGCAGCACATGGTGGTGCTGGCGGGCGACCACATCTACAAGATGGACTACGAGCAGATGCTCGCCCAGCACGTCGAGAGCGGCGCCGACGTCACGGTGGGCTGTATCGAGGTGCCGCGCCTGCAGGCGACCGGCTTCGGCGTCATGGCGGTGGACGCGAACGATCGCATCACTGCCTTCGTCGAGAAGCCGGCCGATCCGCCGGGGATGCCGGACCGGCCGGACACCGCGCTGGCCAGCATGGGCATCTACGTGTTCGCCACCGGCCTGCTGCTCGACCAGCTCCGGCGCGACGCCGCGGATCCGGGGTCCTCGCGCGATTTCGGCCGCGATATCATTCCGTACCTGGTCAAGGGTGGCCGCGCCGTGGCGCACCGTTTCTCGCAGTCCTGCGTCCGTTCCGGAACCGAGAAGGAGACGTATTGGCGCGATGTCGGCACCATCGATGCCTATTGGGAGGCCAACATCGATCTCACCGACGTGGTGCCGGCGCTCGATCTCTACGAGCGCGACTGGCCGATCTGGACCTATGCCGAGATCACCCCGCCGGCCAAGTTCGTGCACGACGAGAACGGCCGGCGCGGCGAGGCGATCTCCTCGCTGGTGGCCGGCGGCTGCATCGTCTCCGGCGCGCTGCTGCGCCGCACGCTGCTGTTCTCCGGCGTGCACGTGCATTCCTACGCGCAGGTGGAGAATGCGCTGATCCTGCCGGATGCCGATATCGGCCGCGGCGCAAGGCTGAACAACGTGATCGTCGAGAAGGGCGTGCGGATCCCGCCGGGCCTGGTGGTGGGCGAGGATGCCGATGACGACGCTCGGCGGTTCCGCCGCACCGAAAAAGGCATCTGCCTGATCACCCCGGCGATGATCGACGGGCTGACGGCGTGACGCCGGTCACGGTTCTCGGCGTCGTCTCCGAGATCTTTCCGCTGATCAAGACGGGTGGCCTGGCCGACGTGGCCGGCGCGCTGCCGGCGGCGCTGGCGGACGAGGGCGTGCAGGTGACCACCCTGGTTCCGGGCTACCCGGCGGTGCTCGATGGGCTTGACGACGCCGCGCCGGTGCATGATTTCGCCGCGCTGTTCGGCGGTCCGGCCCGGCTGCTGCGCGGCCGCGCGGCGGGGCTGGAGCTGCTGGCGATCGACGCGCCGCACCTCTATGCGCGGCCCGGCAACCCCTATCTGGGGCCGGACGGGCGGGACTGGCCGGACAATGCGCTGCGCTTCGCCGCGCTGGCCGAGGTCGCGGCGCAGCTCGCCACCGGGACGCTGGCGCGCAATGCCCCATGGACCGGTCCCCGGACCGGTCCGGGGACCGCCGGAGCGTCCGCCCGCGGGAGCACCAGAAAGATCGCCGAGGGGACCGCCGGCAGCACCCCGGGAGCGGCCGGCCCCGGGACAGTCCCTGGGATCGGCCCCGGGATCGGCCCCGGGATCGGCCCCGGCGTCGTCCCCGACATCATGCACGCGCATGACTGGCAGGCCGGGCTGGCGCTCGCCTACCTGCACTATCGTGGCGGCAAGCGGCCGGGCACCGTGATGACGGTGCACAATCTGGCCTTCCAGGGGCTGTTCCCCGCCGCGCTGCTGCCGGCGCTCGGCCTGCCGCCGGCCGCCTTCAGCATCGACGGCGTCGAATTCCACGGCATGATCAACTTCCTGAAGGCCGGACTGGTGTTCGCCGACCGGATCACCACGGTCTCGCCGACCTACGCCGCGGAGATCTGCACCCAGCAGGGCGGCATGGGGCTCGACGGCCTGCTGCGCGCCCGCGCGCCGGTGCTGCACGGCATCCTGAACGGCATCGACGAGGTGGCGTGGAACCCCGCCACCGACCGGTTCATCGCCGCCGAGTTCTCGCTGCCGCGGCTGCGCCGGCGGGCCGCCAACAAGCCCGCCCTGCAGGCGCGCTTCGGCCTGGCGCCGAGACCCGACGCGCTGCTGCTTGGCGTGATCAGCCGCCTGACCGCGCAGAAAGGGCTCGACCTGCTGCTCGCCGACCTCGACCTGCCGCTGCGGCTTGGCGCCCAGCTCGTGCTGCTCGGCGCCGGCGAGCGCGCGCTGGAGGACGCCTTCGCCGCCGCCGCCGCGGCGCATCCGCGGCAGATCGGCTGCGTGATCGGCTATGACGAGGCGCTGGCCCACCAGATCCAGGCCGGCGCCGACGCCATCCTGGTGCCGTCGCGCTTCGAGCCCTGCGGCCTGACCCAGCTCTGCGCACTGCGCTACGGCGCGCTGCCGGTGGTGGCGCGGGTCGGCGGGCTGGCCGACACCGTGATCGACGCCAATGAGGCGGCCCTCGCCGCCGGCACCGGCAGCGGCGTGCAGTTCGCCCCGGTGACAACCGAAATGCTGGCGGCGGCGATCCGACGCACCGCCGCGCTGTGGCGGCAGCCCAAAACCTGGCGCCAATTGCAACGCAACGCGATGCGGACCGACGTGTCCTGGCGCCGCCCCGCCGCCCAATACGCGGCACTGTATCGCGCCCTGCTGGCCGAACGCCCGCCATGACCCGAAACGCAGCAAGGTCAGGGCTCCGCCCTGAAACCCGCCAGGGGGGCGTTGCCCCCCTGGACCCCCCACCAGAGGCACAGCCTCTGGACTCCATCCATGGGAGTGTGGGGAGCGGGAGGGGGCGTGTGGGCGCACCCTGGCTGCCGCCCCTCGCGAGGGGCGGCAGCCAGGGTGTGCCCACACGCCCCCTCCCGCTCCCCACACTCCCATGGATGGGTTCCAAGGGCTCGCCCTTGGCGGGGTTCCAAGGGGCAGAGCCCCTTGGCGGGGTCCAGGGGCGGAGCCCCTGGCCTTGCTGCGGCTCATCCGAATGACCGGTCGTGTCGTCAGCGCGGGCGCGGCCGAGCCGCTGGGTGTTCGGGCCGATGCGGCCGGGGTGAACGTGGCGGTGTTTTCGGCGCATGCCGAGGCGATCGCGGTCTGCCTGTTCGATGCCGACGATGTGGAGGTGGCGCGCATTCCGTTGCCGGCGCGCACCGGCGACGTGTTCCATGGCCACATCAGCAGCGTTGCGCCCGGCGCCCGCTATGGGCTGCGCGCGTTCGGGCCGTGGGACCCGGCGCGGGGCCATCGGTTCAATCCGGCCAAGCTGTTGCTCGATCCTTTCGCCACCGCGATCGACCGGGCGTTCCGCCTCGATGCGGTGCTGTTCGATGGCGAGGCGCCGAACCCGGCCGACAGCGCGGCGGCGATGCCGAAGGCGCTGGTGGGTGCGGCGGATCAGGCGGACGCGCCGCCGCGCCCACCCTTCGCGTGGGACGGCCAGGTGATCTACGAGCTGCATGTGCGCGGCTTCACCATGCGCCATCCCGGAGATTCCCCCGGCGCTGCGCGGGCGTTTCGCGGCGCTGGCGCATCCGGCGGCGCTGGACCACCTGCGCCGGCTCGGGGTCACCGCGGTGGAGCTGATGCCGGCGGCGGCGTGGATCGACGAGCGCCACCTGCCGGCGCTCGGGCTGGCGGATTACTGGGGCTACAACCCGGTGGCGCTGCTGGCGCCGGACCCGCGCCTGGCGCCCGGCGGCTGGGCGGAGGTGCGCGGCGCGGTCGCCGCGTTGCAGGCGGCGGGCATCGCCGTGCTGCTCGATGTCGTGCTGAACCACCTGGGCGAGTGCGATCATCTCGGCCCGACGCTGTCGCTGCGCGGGCTGGACAATGCCAGCTACTACCGGCTGCGGCCGGAGGATGCCGCGCGCTACGTCGATGACTCCGGCTGCGGCAACACGCTGGCGCTCGACCGTCCGCCGGTGCTGCGCCTGGCCATGGCGGCGCTGCGCGGCTGGGTGCGGCGGACCGGGGCGGACGGGCTGCGCTTCGACCTTGCCACCGCGATGGCGCGGCGCCCGATCGGAGCCGATCCTCGCGGCTTCGATCCGGCCGCGCCGCTGCTGGCCGCGATCGCGCAGGACCCGCTGCTGCGCGACCGCGGGCTGATCGCCGAGCCCTGGGATGTCGGGCCGGGCGGCTACCGGCTCGGCGAATTTCCCGCCGGCTGGGGTGAGTGGAACGACCGCTATCGCGACGGCGTGCGCCGGTTCTGGCGCGGCGACGGCGGCATGCTGGGCGAGCTGGCGACGCGGTTCGCCGGCTCGGCCGCTGTGTTCGCGCCGCGCCATCGCCCGCTGACGCCGCAGCATCAACTTCGTCACCGCGCATGACGGGTTCACCCTGGCCGACCTGGTCGCCTATGCCGCCAAGCACAACGCGGCGAACGGCGAGGCGAACCGCGACGGCACCGACGCCAACGTCTCCTGGAACAACGGCGTCGAGGGGCCGAGCGACGATCCCGCGGTGCGCGCCGCGCGGGGGCGGGACGTGCGCGCCCTGCTGGCGACGCTGCTGCTGTCGCGCGGCACGCCGATGCTTTCGATGGGCGACGAGTGCGGCCGCAGCCAGGGCGGCAACAACAACGCCTATGCGCAGGACAACGCGGGGGCGTGGCTGGACTGGGCGGCGGCGGACGCGGCGCTGAGCGAGTTCACCGCGCGGCTGCTGCGGGCGCGGCGCGACTGCAAGGCGCTGACCGGTGCGGCGGAGCTGACCGGCCGTGCGGTGGATGCCAGCGGGATCCCGGATGTCGCCTGGCGGTTGCCGGACGGGCGTGCGCTGGCGCCGGAGGACTGGCAACGCCCGGACCACCGCACGCTGGTCGCCGCGCTCTATGCGCCGGGCAGCCGCGCGGTGGTGGTGCTGCACGCGGGGGCATCGCCGGTGGAGGTGAGTTTGCCCGTGCCGCAGGCCGGCCGGGCGTGGCGGTGCGTCCTGGACAGCGCCGCGCCTGACCGGGGCGGGCCGGCGGTCGGTCGGTTGGCGGTGGCGGAGCGCTCGGCGGTGCTGCTGGTGGAGGTCAACGGCGGCGAGCGGTGAGCTGGCACCGCGGGCGAGCGGCGCTGTTGTGCGACCGGGGAGCGACGACCTGGCGCTGCCGCGGCGGGCGTGCTGGTCGGCTGCGGCTGATCGCGATGGTCCGGCCAGCCTGGTGCTGGCCGATGCGGCGTACGCGCCGATCGCCGGCGCGCCCCTGGCCCTGCCCGCCGTGGAACGGGCCGACGACCCGGTTGGCGAGGCGGTCGCGGCGAGCCTGCCGGGCACGGATCGCCAGCGCACCAACCGGCGCGGTAGCTGCGCAACGATATTGCCCGCCTCGCCCGACGGCGACACCGCGCGGCGGGGTCATGGCGGCCCCGCGGTCGCGTTCGGTCGGGGTGCGACGGGGTGACGGAGACCATTGCTCCGACAGGCTGGAGGGAGCCCCCGGTGCCGGGCCTACGGGGTTCACCCACCCCCTGCCCGCGATTGTCGACCGACCGGTCGGCCCTGGGCGGGTTCGCAGCGTCCGCAGGCAAGCAAGTAAGCAAGAATTTGGCTCATATGGCGTTGACTGTTGGACGGCCCGTAGGGCGGAAAAGCGCAGCGCCTTCCGCTGTCGGACGGTGGCGGGATATGTTGTTGGGGACGTCGGCAGATGCGAGCGGATCGCCCGGCGGTGGCGGAAGGCGCTGCGCTTTTCCGCCCTACGGGACCGTCCAACAGTCAACGCCATATGAGCGAAGAATTTTAACCCGGAGGAAGCGCGGAGGGCCACGCAGGGCCACGGAGAAGGCAGCGATGCGCTGCGCGCGGTGCCGGAACCGACGACCGCGCGAAGCGCCCAAATTTCTTGCTTCTCCGTGGCCCTCCGCGGCTTCCTCCGTGTTGGAAGCCTTTACTTGCTTGCGATGCAGCCAGCGCCCAGGTCGCATCACCGGAGCGCGCCGACCGCCGCGGGCAACGATCGGTGAATGCCGTAGGGTGCCGGGCGGAGGCGGTGACCTCGCAACGCCGCCGCATCACCTCTGCCAGCGGATCAGCGCATTCTCCGCCGGGACAAAGACACCGGGATGCGCCGGCACGACCCGCACCGTGTAGTCGCTCGGGCGGCCGCGCCCCCTGGATCCGGCCACGATAGAAATAGCCGCTGGTGGCCCCGGGGATCGGCCCGTCATGCGACAGCGCAACGACTCTCGGCGGGCGCGCCACCCATCGCATCGGCGTAGCTCTCCACCCGGACGTCGGCGGCGGCGACCTCGCCCAGATAGACCGGCACCGAGACGATCCAGCCGTCGTCCTGGCGGGTGACATCCGGCGTGCCGATATGCACGCCGGGCCAGGCCCGATGCAGGCGCCGGTCCCATGCCGCCATCGCCTTGGCCGCGGCGGCATCGTCCGCGACCCGCGCGCGCAACGCCTGCGCGGCCGGCAGATAGGCCTTGTCGAGATACTCGCGCACCATGCGCGACCCGCTGTATTGCAGCGTCAGGTCGGCCATGCTGCGCCGCATGCGCGCCACCCAGGCGCGCGGCACGCCGGCGGCGTCGCGGGCGTAGAACGCCGGCACCACCTCGCGCTCCAGCACGGCGTAGAGTTCTTCCGCGTCGTGGCGGTCCTGTTCCGCCGCTTCGGCGTGGCGGCCATCGCCGATCGCCCAGCCCAGGTCGGGGCCGTAGGCTTCCTCCCACCAGCCGTCCAATGTCGAAACATTGAGCCCGCCGTTGACCACCACCTTCATGCCGCTGGTGCCGCAGGCCTCCCACGGGCGGCGCGGCGTGTTGATCCAGACATCGACGCCCTGCACCAGCTCCTGCGCCAGCGAGATGTCGTAATCCTCCAGGAACACCACGCGGCGGCGGTAGCGCGGGTCCTCCGCGAAACCGATCCATTGCTGGATCATTCGCTTGCCGTCCGCATCGTCCGGATGGGCCTTGCCGGCCAGCACGAGCTGCGCCGGGCGCGCCTCGTCGCACAGCAGGCGGGCCAGGCGGGCGCGATCGAACAACAGCAGGTCGGGGCGCTTGTAGCCGGTGAAGCGGCGCGCGAACCCCAGGGTGAGAACGTTGGGATCGAGCACCGTCTCGCCGAGCGCCACCACCTCCGGCGGATGGCCGCGCCCGCTCAGATGGGCGGCGAGCCGCAGGCGCACTCCGCGCACCAGCGCCGCGCGCGTCTCGCCGCGCAAGGCCCAGAGTGCCGCGTCCTCGATTGTTTCGATGCGCGTGGCCATATCCTCCGGCTCGCGGCGCCAGCGGTCCTTGCCGCAGGCCTGGGTCCAGATCGCGTCGGCCGCGGCGGAATCCCAGCTCGGCACGTGCACGCCGTTGGTGACGTGATCGAACGGCACCTCCGGCTCCGGCCAGCGCGGGTACAGCGACTGGAAGATCCGCGCGACTGACCGCACCGTGCAGCCGGCTGACGCCGAAGCGCAGCAGCGCGCCGCGGGCCGCGAGATAGGCCATGTTGAACCGGCCATCCGGGGTCTCGCCGTCGCCAAGGCCCAGCGCCCGGATGTCGGTCAGGGCCAGCTCGCCCGTGGCCCAGGCCTGGCCGTACTGCACGAGCAGATCCAGCGGGAACCGGTCGAAGCCGGCAGCCACCGGCGTGTGACTGGTGAACACGTTGCCGGCGCGCGTGGCCCACAGCGCCTCGGTGAAGCCCAGCCGATGGCGCTGCGCGAACTGGCGCGCCCGCTCCAGCACCGCGAAGGCGGCGTGGCCCTCGTTGAGATGGCAGACCTCGATCTCCGGGTGCAGCGCCTGCACCAGGCGCCAGCCGCCGACGCCCAGCACGATCTCCTGCATCAGCCGCATCTCGCTGCCGCCGCCGTACAGCTTGCCGGCGATGCCGCGATCGGCCGGGCCGTTCACCGGGTCGTTGCTGTCCAGCAAATAGAGCAGGGTCCGCCCGACCACGACGCGCCACACCCGCACCTGCAGGATACGTCCCGGCAGCTCGACCGGGATGTGCAGCCAGCCGCCGCCGGCCACGCGCACCGGCTCGATCGGCATGCTCGACGGGTCGTTGTACGGGAACGCCTCGAGCTGGCGGCCCGCGGCGTCGATCATCTGGCGGAAGTAGCCCTCCTGGTACAGCAGGCCGATGCCGATGACCGGCACGCCCAGGTCGCTCGCCGATTTCAGCAGATCGCCGGCCAGCACGCCGAGCCCGCCGGCATACAGCGGCAGCGCATCGCCGAGGCCGAACTCCATGCTGAAATAGGCCACCCCGGCCAGCGCCACCCCGCCCGGCCGGTCGGCGAACCAGCCGCGGTCGGCCAGGTAGGCGCGCCGCGCCGCGACCAGCTGGTCGAGATGCGCGACGAAGCCGGCATCGGCGGCGAGTTCGGCCAGCGTGGCGGCCGAGGCGTCCTCCAGGATGGTCCATGGGTTGTGCGTGCGCTGCCACAGCTCCGGATCGATCCGCGCCCACAGCGCGTCGGCCTCATGGCTCCAGGTCCAGCGCAGGTCCAACGCCAGGTCGCGCAGCGCGGCCAGCGGCGGCGGCAGTTCGCGCCAGGGGGTCATTGCTGTGCGCTCCGTATCAGGTGGCGATCCAGGCCTTGGCGGCGTCGAGCTCGGCGTCGGCGAAGCCGCGCACCGGGCAGCGGATGAACGGCGCAAACATCCGCACCGCGAGGTTGAGCCAGCCGACATCGGAGACCACGGCCAGCTTGCGGAAGTCGCCGAGATGCGCCAGGCCGAACCTGCCGTCCTGCCAGAGGGCCGCAGCGCTGTAGCCGATGAAGCCGGGGCCGAAATGCATCAGCAGGCGGACCTTGCCGTGCGCCGCCAGCTTGTCGTTGACCAGAGGGATCAGCGTTTGCTCGTAATCCTCGCCGGTCACGGTGCCGGTGGCGCTCAGGCCGAGCGTGTCGTCGGGCAGACCCGGGATCGTTTCGAACATAGTGCGATCTCCTCGTTCCGCTGGCGTTTTGGCGCCCGGCCGCCGAGCCGCGGCGTCAGGCCGCGCTGGCTTTCGGCTGGCCCTGCTGTTCGGCCTCGTGCACCACGGTCAGGGTGCGCAGCAGGCTGGCCGGGTTGACGCTGATCGAATCGATGCCGAGCCCGGCGAGGAAGCTGGCGATCTCCGGATAGTTGGCCGGCGCCTCGCCGCAGATCCCGACATGGCGGTGGTTGCGCCGGGCGCCGGTCACCGCCAGGCGCAGCATCTCCAGCATGCCGGGATCGCGCTCGTCGAAATCG
Source organism: uncultured Alphaproteobacteria bacterium (assembly GCA_963847615.1). Taxonomy (GTDB): domain Bacteria; phylum Pseudomonadota; class Alphaproteobacteria; order Acetobacterales; family Acetobacteraceae; genus Palsa-883. The sequence goes on along the minus strand of CAWKAN010000019.1, from coordinate 298,071 downwards.
AAGGCGACGATGGCGGAATCGCGGTCCACGCCGAGCGTGAGCTGGGTCAGGTCGTTGGAGCCGATGGAGAACCCGTCGAACAGTTCCGCGAACGCGTCGATCCGGATGACGTTGTTGGGGATCTCGCACATCACGTAGATCTCCAGCCCGTTTTCGCCGCGCTTCAGGCCATGCGCCGCCATGGCCTCGATCACCCGCCGCGCCTCCTCCTCGCGCCGGCAGAACGGCACCATGACGCGCAGGTTGGTCAGGCCCATGGCCTCGCGCACCCGGCGCAGCGCGGCGCATTCCAGCGCGAAGCCGGCGGCGTAGGCGGGATGGGCGTAGCGCGCCGCGCCGCGAAAGCCGAGCATCGGGTTGGCCTCGACGGGCTCGAACCCGGCACCGCCGAGCAGGCTGGCGTATTCGTTGGTCTTGAAGTCCGACAGCCGCACGATCACCGGGCGGGGGTAGAAGGCCGCGGCGATGGTGCCGACGCCCTCGGAGAGTTTCTCGATGAAGAAATCCGCCGGCTTGGCGTAGCGCGCGGTCAACTTGGCGATCGCCTGGCGCGCCTCGGCCGAGGTCACCTTGTCGGGCTGCACCAGCGCCATCGGATGCACGCCGATATGTTCGCTGATGATGAACTCCATGCGCGCCAGGCCGACGCCGTCGCACGGCAGCATGGCGGTGCGGAATGCGAGGTCGGGATTGCCCAGGTTCACCATGATCTCGGTGCGCGGGCGGGCGATGCCGGTGGCCGGCACGCGCGTCACCTCGAACGGCACCGCGCCGTCATAGACCTGGCCGACCTCGCCGCCGGCGCAGGACACGGTGACGGTGCGGCCGGGGTGCAGCGCCTCGGTCGCGCCCTCGGCGCCGACCACCGCCGGCACGCCCAGCTCGCGCGCGACGATGGCGGCGTGGCAGGTGCGCCCGCCGCGGTTGGTGACGATCGCCGCCGCCCGCTTCATCACCGGCTCCCAGTCCGGCGTGGTGGTGTCGGCGACCAGCACGTCGCCGGCCGCGAAACCGGCCAGCGCGTGCGGGTCGGCCATGACGTGCACCTTGCCGCCGGCGATCTTCTCGCCGACGGCGCGGCCGGTGGCGAGCACCTCCCCGCTGCCGGTCAGCGCGTAGGTCTCAAAACCCTGCGCCGAGCGTTGCGAGGCCACCGTCTCCGGCCGCGCCTGCACGATATACAGCCGGCCATCGGCGCCGTCCTTGACCCATTCGATATCCATCGGCTGGTTGTGGCCGGCATGCGCCGAGTAGTGGTCCTCGATCTTCATCGCGTGCTCGGCCAGGCTCAGCACGTCGGCATCGTCGAGGCAGAAGCGCTGCCGGTCGGCCTCCGCCGTCGGCTCGTTGCGGGTGCCGCCGCCGGCCTCGGGCGAGGCGTAGACCATGCGCATCTGCTTGCGCCCCAGCCGGTGCGACAGCACCGTGCGGAAGCCCAGCAGGTAGGTCGGCTTGTGGACGTAGAACTCGTCGGGATCGACCGCGCCCTGCACCACGTTCTCGCCCAGGCCGTAGGCGCCGGTGATGAACACCACGTCGCGGAAGCCGGATTCGGTGTCGAGGGTGAAGGTCACGCCGCTGGCGCCGATATCGGCGCGCACCATGCGCATGACCGCCACCGACAATGCGACCTTGAAATGATCGAAGCCGTTGTTCAGCCGGTAGACGATGGCGCGATCGGTGAAGATCGAGGCGAAGCAGTGCCGGCAGGCCTCGACCACCGCGGCCTCGCCGCTGACGTTCAGGTAGCTCTCGTGCTGGCCGGCGAAGCTGGCGGTGGGCAGGTCCTCGGCGGTGGCGGAGCTGCGCACGGCGACCGCCACGCCGGGGCCGGCTTCCCGCTCCAGGGCGCGGTAGGCCTCGGCGATCTGCGCGCGCAGCGTGGCGCCGCCGGTCGCGCCGTAGACCACCGCGCGCGCCGCCTTGGCGCGTTCGGCGAGCTGCGCGGTGTCGTCCTTGTCGAGATCGTCGAGCAGCCGGTGCAGCTTGTCGCCGGCCCCCGCCTCGGCCAGCGCGGCGCGGTAGGACGCGGCGGTGAGCGCGAAGCCGTTCGGCACCAGCACGCCGCTGCCGGCCAGGGCGCCGTACAGCTCGCCGAGCGAGGCGGTCTTGCCGCCGACCAGGCCGACATCCCCGAGCCGGATGTCCTTGAACCAACGGACGAAACTCTGCGTTGCCATAGCGGTTGCTCCTGCTGGCGGACCCGGCTTGGTGCTTGCCGCCTGCGGTCCGATCATCGCCTGCGGCCCCGGGGCCGCGCGCGATCGCGTTGCGGGACCTGCCGGGCAACAGGCCCGGAAGCGTGACGCCGACCGTGGCCGGCCGGGCGCCCGCCGTAGGCGGCATGCCGCCGCGCGGCTGGCCGCTCGCCGATCATCGTATCAGCCCACTGCCACCCCGACATAGAGGTTGGTTCCCTGCCGGTTGAGCAGCATCAGGATGGCCTTCCGGCCTGACTTCGCGGCGACTTGCAGTTGCGCGGCGGCATCGCCGGGGCTCGCCACCGGATGCTGGTTGATCGCTTCGATGACGTCGCCGGGCTGGATCTGCTCGGAAGCGGGGCTGTCGGGGGCCACGCTGGTGACCAGCGCGCCGACCGCGGGGCGCCGCGCGCTGGTGCCGCGACCGGGCGCCATCGTCGCCGCCGGCGTTGGTTTCATCCGGAACCTCCCGGATGCACCGCCTTGCGGCTGCCGGCCCCTTGGGGTTGCCGAGCGGTCGCGGGCAAGCCGGCGGCGCCCGCGCTTGGTGCCAAGGCGGCGGCGACGGCCGGCCCAGGTGGCGGGCCCGCCGTCATGGCACCGCGGGCCTGCGTACCGGGAGCCTGCCGGGCAGCGGTTCCGCCGCGCGCGCCGGCGGGCGTTCCGCCTCCGGGGCGAACTTGCCGTAGGCGCACATCAGGGCCGCGAGGCACTGTGCCTCGGCCGCCAGCAGCGGGTGGTTTTCCGTCTCGGGCAGGTCGTGCTGCGCCTTCAGCCGCGACGCGGCGGCGCGCACCGCATGGCCCCAATCGAGCGGCCGGGCGGATGAGGGGGGGAGCGAAGCCGGTTTGCTGTTCATGGTCCCTCCTGGACCAGGCTGTTGCGCCGACGCTCAGGCGGCGTGGCGCTCAGGGGTCGTGTCGTCGGACTCGAAGCCGGGTAGCAGGTCGTAATACAGATCGAGGTAGCGCAGCGCCGAGGCATCCCAGGTGAAGTCGCGTTCCATCGCGGTGCGCTGCATCCGCTGCCAGCAACTCCGGTTGGCATAGCGGGCGCAGGCGCGGTCGAGCCCCTCCAGCAGGCCGGCCGGGCTGTCCTCGGCGAAGCTGAAGCCGGTCGCCGCGCCGTGCGGGGAAGCCGCGTCGCCGGCATCCACCACGCTGTCGACCAGCCCGCCCACCGCGCGGCTGACCGGCAGCGTGCCGTAGCGCATGGCGTAGAGCGCGGTCAGGCCGCACGGCTCGAAGCGCGAGGGGACCAGCGAGATGTCGGCCCCGGCGGTCATGCGGTGCGCCAGGTCCTCGCGATAGCCGACGCGCATGGCGGCGCGGGGGGACGCGCCGGCGGCGGCGGCGAAGGCGCGTTCCAGCCCGGGGTCGCCTTCGCCGTGCAGGGCGAACTGGATGCCGCGCTCGGCCAGCAGCGGCAGCACCTGCAGCACCACGTCGGCCATCTTCTGGTGGGTCAGCCGGTTGACGAAACACACCAGCGGCACGTCCGGCGCCGGCTCCAGCCCGAGTTCCTGCTGCAGCGCGGCCTTGCACACCCGCTTGCCGTGCAGGTCGCGCGCCGTGTACGGGCAGGGCAGATAGGCATCGTGGGCGGGATTCCACACGTCGGGATCAACCCCGTTCAGGATTCCCACCAGGTCCGCGGCGCGGCTGCGCAACACGCCGTCGAGCCCGGCGCCGTGCGCCGGCGTGAGGATTTCCTCGGCATAGGTCGGGCTGACGGTGGTCAGCCGGTCGGCGGCGCTGATGCCGGCCTTGAGGAAGGAGATCTGGCCGTAGAACTCGGCCGCCTCGGTGCGGAACAGCGCCGCCGGCAAGCCCGCCTCGGCGGCGGCCTGCGGCGGGAAATTGCCCTGGTAGGCCAGGTTGTGGATGCTCAGCACGCTTGGCGGGCGCGGGCCGTCGTGCAGCGCCAGCAGCGCCGGCACCAGGGCGGCGTGCCAGTCATGCGCGTGCACCAGGTCGGGCGCCCAGCCGGCGCCGTCGCCGTGCAGCGCCAGCGTCGTCGCGGCGCGGCTGAAGGCGGCGAAACGCCGGTGATTGTCGGGCCAGTCGCGCCGCTCGGCGTCCTGGTACAGCCCGCCCGGGCGGTCGAACAGCGCGGGGTGGTCGAACAGATAGAGGCGCAGCCGGCTGTCCGGCGCGCGGGCCAGCAGGATCCGCCCGCCGTCGGCCAGGCGCAACACCTCGCGCGCCGCCTCGATGCCCGCCAGTACGGACGGATAGGCCGGCAGCATCGGGCGGACATCGACGCCTTCACGCAACAGCGCCCGGGGCAGCGCGGCGCACACGTCGCCCAACCCGCCGGTCTTGGCGAGCGGGAAAAGCTCGGCACAGACAAACAGGACGCGTGGATGTCCCAGGCTCAGCATGTGTCGCTTCCCCCCGTCATGGGTCTGTTCGGCACGCCGATCCGCGAGGCGAACAATAGGGTCGGCCGCGCGAGGCCGTCGTTGATCCAGATCATGGTTCCGCTGCGCCAGCCGAAGTTTCCGCGCGGATTTCCAAATTTTTAGGCTGGTTCGCACGCCGGTCGGCAACAGGGTGGTTGTGACCATCGATTGTACACAAACATATTACCAAAGGGTTTCGGCCTGCGAGCCGGAACCCACCTCAGGGAGGAAAGTCATGCGCCGGTTGATCCTTGGATAGGGCCGGATTCTATCGAGGGAGTACCCAGAGCGACTAGGTAGGAGTACCCAGGCCAATGGCTCGTACCCAGGCCGATGGCTCGGGCAACCGGACCCCCGCGCAGGGCCTCGGGATTGACGCCACCGCATCGGCACTCCATTGCGGGCCGATGTCCCCGGGCGTAACTGGGGAGCGTACCGGGGGAGGACATGACGAACTTAAGCCTTGCATCGTTCCGCACCAGCGACCGTTTCGGGTTCGACACCGTGTCCAGGCCAACCGGGCCGTCGGCCCTGCCCGCCCGGCCACGCAGGTCTCCCCCGGGCACGGACGCCGCGCAGACCCTCGCCGCAGCAGCCGGCCAAAGACGGTCAAGTTTGATGCCCGGAATGGTTTGGCTCGGACTGTCGGCAGCGGAACATGGCCCAGGCTGACAAGGCGGCTGACAAGGCGTCGGCGCCCAGAAGGCGGCAACGCCGACGGACGACAACCGGCTCGCCCGGCGCCGCGGCAGCATCCACGGCGGCATCGGCGGCGGCGAACTGTCCGGTGCTCGGCGTCGGGGCCTCGGCCGGCGGGCTGGAAGCGGTCAGCGCCCTGCTGGCGGCGTTGCCGCCCGATCCCGGCCTGGCCGTCGTCGTCATCCAGCATCTGGACCCGGCCAACAAAAGCCTGCTGGTGGAGCTGCTGGCGCGGCAGACCGGCATGCCGGTGCAGCCGGCGGCGGAGGGACTGACGGTCGCGGCGAACCGGGTCTACGTCATTCCCCCGGGCTGCTACCTGGCGATCGTCAACGGCCGATTGCAGCTGTCCGCCGCGCCTTCCCACACGCTGCGGCTGCCGGTCGATTGCTTCCTGCGCTCGCTGGCGCGCGACCGGGCCAACCGGGCGATCGGGGTGGTGCTGTCGGGCACCGGGTCGGACGGCACGCTGGGGCTGAAGGCGATCCAGGAGGCCGGCGGTCTCACCCTCGTGCAGGACCCGGAGGAAGCCGCGCATGGCGGCATGCCGCGCAGCGCCATCAAGGCCGGGGCCGCCGACCATGTCCTGCCGGTGCGCGACATGCCGGCTGCCGTGCTGCGCTACGTTGCGCAGGACTATGCCAAGGCCGGCGGCACGCAAGCGACGGATGCACGTGGTGAGGACGCCGAGGCGCGCGCGGCGCAGATCGTCGAGGCCGTGCGCGCCGCCATCGGCGAGGATTTCGCGCTGTACCGGACCGGCACCTTGCTGCGCCGGGTCGCGCGGCGGATGGCGTTGACCGGCACCCACGATTTCAGCGTCTACTACGCGCGGCTGCGGAACGACGCCACCGAGGCGGGGGCGCTCGCCAGGGACCTGCTGATCAACGTGACCAGCTTCTTTCGGGACCGGGCGGCCTTCGCCTTCCTGGCCGAACACGTGCTGCCGACCCTGGTCGCGCGGCACGGCAACGACGAGCCGATCCGGGTCTGGTCGGCCGGCTGCGCCACCGGGGAAGAGGCCTACTCGCTGGCGATTCTGTTGCTGGAACAGATCGCGAGCGCGGGCAAGCGAACCCGCGTGCAGGTCTTCGCCACCGACACCGATGCCGAGGCACTCGAGGTTGCCCGGGCCGGCGTCTACCCGGACTCCATCGAGGCCGACCTGTCCGCCGAGCATCTCGAGCGGTTCTTTACCAGGACCGACCACACCTACACGGTCGACACGGCGTTGCGGAAAACCATCGTCTTCGCGCGGCACAATCTGCTCAGGGACGCACCGTTTTCCGGCCTCGACCTCATTGCGTGCCGCAACCTGCTGATCTATCTGCGGCCCGAGGCGCAGCAACGGGTTCTGTCGCTGTTCCATTTCGCGCTGCGCGATCACGGCATCCTGTTCCTCGGGTCCGCGGAGTCGCTCGGCGAGGCGACCAACCTGTTCGACCCGATCGACCGAACGCACCGCATCTTTCAGTTGATCCGCCAGCTCCACCGTCCCAGGGTGGGGCACCCGAGGCTGTGGCGGCCTGATGCGCCAGCGGAGCCGCTGCCCGCCGCCCGTCCGCTGCGCCGGACGCTAGCCGATCTCGCCCAGCGGACGCTGCTCGAGAACTACGCACCCGCTTCGGTCATCATCGACCGGAAGCGGCGTGGGCTGTATTTTTCCGGACCGATCGACCGCTTCCTGCGTCTGGCGACGGGGACACCCGAACAGGATGTGCTGTCGATGGCGCGCGAGGGGCTGCAGCCGAGATTGCGCACTGCCATCGAACGCGCCTTTCGCACCGACAAGCGGGTCACCGTCCATGGTGCCCAGGTCAAGCGTGCCGCCAAAACGGCGCGGGTCACCATCGAGGTCCGCCCGGTGGCCAAGGCGGATGACGAACTGCTGCTGATCAGCTTCATCGACGAACCCGCCGCGGTGGCGGGCAAGGCGGCGGTTCCGAGCGGCGCGGAGCAGGAGGCTGTCGCGCTGCTGCAGACCGAGCTCGACAGCACCCGCAAGGAGCTCAGCCGAACGATCCGTGACCTCGAACGCTCCAATGAGGAGATCACCGGCGCGAACGAAGAAGTCATCTCGATGAACGAGGAACTGCAGGCCACCAACGAGGAGCTGGAAACCTCGGAGGAAGAGCTGCAGTCGCGAAACAAAGAGCTGGCAACTCTGAACACCCAACTGCGCCAGTCCCTGGACGCGCAGAGCGTTGCCGCCGACGATCTGACGAACCTGCTCAACAGCACCGGCATCGCCACCCTGTTCCTGGATGCAAGGCTCAGGATCAAGTTCTTCAATCCGCCCGCCAGCGCTTTGTTCAGCGCCATCAGCAGCGATGTCGGCCGGCCGCTCAATGACCTGGCGCAGAAATTCGCCGATCCCAGCCTGCTGGCGGATGCGGGATCGGTGCTGGCGACCGGCGCCCAGGTTCAGCGGGAGATCGAGGACGAGCGCGGCATGTGGTACAGCCAAACCATCCTGCCGTACCGGACCGCGAGCGGGGCAACCGACGGTGTGGTGATCACCTTCGCCGATATCACGGCGGTGAAGACGGCGGAGCTGGCGGCCGACCGTGCCCGCGTTTATGCCGAGACCATCGTGAATACCATTCACGAGCCGCTGGTGGTGCTGGGTCCGGCGCGGCGGATCGTCAGCGCCAACCCGGCTTTCATGACCGCCTTCGGCCTGCCCCAAGGCAGCGCGGAGGGAAGGTCGCTGCAGGCGCTGGACAACAAGCTGTTGCGCGACCCGCGGCTGGGCGAGGTGGTGGACCGGCTGGCCGGCGAGGTGGACCGCGTCGCCGATCAGCAGATCACGGTTGAAGATGCGGACGGCGGCCGTCGCACGCTGCGGTTGAACGGCAGCCGATTGCCGGACGGCCCGCCGGACGCGCCGATGATCCTGCTGGGCATCGAGGACTTCACCGAGCGCCAGCGCACCATCGAACAGCAGTTCCGCGGCTTCCTCGACGCCATGCCAGAACCGATGATGACCGTTGGCGAGGACAGCCGCATCCGTTGGGTCAATGGCGAATTCGAGCGCCTGTTCGGCTACCGCCACGACGAGCTGGCCGGGCAGTCGATCGACGTGCTGGTGCCGGCGGACCGGCGGGAACGCCACCGCCTGCTGCACACCGCCTATCTGCGGGACCCTTCGCCGCGGGCGATGGCCCGCGGGCTGGAGATCCACGGCCTGACCAAGGATGCCCGCGTCCTGCCGCTGGAGATCTTGCTCAGTCCGATCCGCACCAGCATCGGCCTGCTGGTCACCGCCGCGGTGCGCGACCTGTCCGCCCGCCGGGAAGGCGAGCAGGTCCTCAACGACGCCAGGGCGCAGGCGCAGCGGGCCAACCGGGCCAAGACCCGCTTCCTGCAGGCGGCCAGCCACGACCTGCGCCAGCCGCTGCAGGTGATCCGGCTGCTGCGCGGCGTGCTGGGGGCTCAGGTCACCGACGCGGCGGGGAACGCCACGCTGGCGCGGCTGGACGACACGGTCGACGCCATGACCGGGGTGCTGGATGCCTTCCTCGACGTCAGCCAGATCGAGAGCGGGACGATCACGCCGAGCGCCGTGGCGTTTTCGGCGAGCGGCATGTGCAGCCGGCTGCGGTCCGAATTCGGCACCCTGGCCGCCGCCAAGGGGCTGGCGCTGCGGATGGTGCCATGCCACGCGACCATCCGCAGCGATCCGCGGCTGCTGGAACGGATCCTCGGCAACCTGCTCGCCAATGCGATCAAGTACACCCGCACCGGCAAGATCCTGCTCGGCGCCAGACGCCGTGGCACGACGCTGCGGATCGAGGTGTGGGACACCGGCGTCGGCATTCCGCCGGCGCACCTGGCCAACATCTTCGAGGAATTCTACCAGGTCGAACCGCTGGCGAACCGGTCAGGTGCCAGCGTCGGCATCGGCCTCTATATCGCCGAACGGCTCGCCCGGCTGCTCGACCACCCGCTGGATGTCCGCTCCACGCCCGGCAAGGGAACCGTGTTCGCGATCACGGTGCCGCTCGCCGAACCCGGCGCCGCCGGGACAGCGGCAGCCGCGCCGGCCGCCGCCGGTGCCACCGACGGCGCAGCGGTGCTGGTGGTCGAGGATGACCAGGCGCAGCGCGATTTGTTGCGCCTGCTGCTGTCGGTGCAGGGCTACGCCGTCGAGACGGCGGACAGCGCCGCGGCGGCGCTCGCCCTGGTCGGCAGCGCGTCCGGGTTCCGCCCCGATATCATCGTCGCCGACTACAACCTTGCCGGCGGACCGAGCGGGCTGGAGGTGGTGCAGCGGATTGCCGCCGCGCGGGGCCGGCCGGTTCCGGCGCTGATCATCACCGGGGACCCGTCGGCGCGAACCGCCCGCACGGTCGCCGAGGCCGGCTACCAGTTGTTGCGCAAGCCGGTGAGGCTGGCCGGCCTGCTGCAGGCGGTGCAGGACCTGGCGGCCCTGGCGCCGGGTCGGCCGGTGCCCGCCCTGCGCCCGCCGCCGGCGCCGAGCGGGACGGGTGCGCCCGCGGGCGGCGGGGCGACGATCGCGGTCATCGATGACGACCGGGACGTGCGCGATGCGCTGCGGGATATGCTGGCCACCGCCGGGTACGGCAGCGTCGGCCACGGCAGCGCGGAGGCGTTCCTGGACGATCCGCAGCGCCGCGGCTACGCCTGCGTGCTGGTCGATGTCGGTCTGCCGGGGATGGACGGGCTGGCGTTGCAGCGGCGCCTGGCGGGCGAGCAGCCGTCGCCGCCGCTGATCTTCATCACTGGCGACGCCGAGTTGTCGCGCGCGGTCACCGCCATGCGCAACGGGGCGGCGGATTTCCTGGAGAAGCCGGTGCGGCCCGAGGCGCTGCTCGCCAGCGTCGCGCGGGCTCGCCTGGGCCCGCGCGAGACCGCGGGCGATGCCGCCACGCGCCGGGAGATCGAGGCGCGCATCGCCGCGCTGACGCCGCGCCAGCGCGAGGTGATGCAGCGGATGATCGATGGGCAGATGAACAAGAACATCGCCGCCGATTTGCGCATCGGCCAGCGTACGGTCGAGCACCATCGCAGTGCGGTGATGAAGCGGATGGGGGCGCGGTCGCTGGCCGGGCTGGTCCGCATGGTCGCCTTCCGCCGGCCGTGAGCGCAGCGGGGCCGGTCGGCGGGATCGTCGGCCTGGGTACTGGTACGTAGATGGAATCCGACCCTATCCAGGCATTGGCGGGCACCTAATACCAGCGGCCCAAAGTCTTGACCCATCGGCGCCGCGCCCTCGTCATGCCGGCGAAGGCCGGTATCCACGACTTTGCTTGCTGCACGAAGGCAAGTCGTGGATGCCGGCCTTCGCCGGCATGACGATACGGGTACGACCGGAGAGTTGATCATTCGGACGCCTGGTATAACCTGCTGGGCGACGCTGCGCGCGGATGCGCGGGGGGAAGGTCGGGGACGCGCGCGCCGCCAAGATCGTTCGCCGCCTGGTTGTGCGGTGTGATGTCGAAGGCGCCGGGTGCGGACGGCCCGATCTCACAAACCGATCGTCGGCAAGATTGACTCACCAGCGTCATGGCCAGTGCAGACCGATGGGTCACTCTGTTGCACGGCCGGCATGGATCTTGGTTTGGCGCACAGCCGCCTTCTCACCGCCCCGGGCGAAGCGCGCGAAGCGTCCCGCGGTCAGACCGACGCCGCGCGGGCCGCGCGCAGGCGGCGCATTTCGAACCATTGCCAGACCAGCAGGATCGGCAGGCCGAGGGCCAGGTCGCGCGCCCGGCGCACCAGCGACACCGCCAGCGACAGTTCGGGCGCCACGCCGAAGATCGCGCCCAGGCCGGCGTAGCCGGCTTCCTGCACGCCGGCGTTGAGCGGCACCAGGAAGGCGACGGCGGAGGCGGCGGCGAGCAGGGCCTCGATCGCCAGCGCGTCGGCGAAGTCGATCGGCACGCCCAGCAGGTGGTAGGTGATCCAGCCCGCCACGCCGGTGCCCAGCCAGCCCAGCAGGTGCACGGCGAAGCCGATGACCAGGCGCTGCGTGTGGCCGTAGATCAGCGACAGCTCGGCCTGCAGGACCGCGACGCGCTCCTGGGCGTTGGCGAAGCGGCGTCCGGCGATGTGGCGGCCGATGCGGGCGAACAGCGGGGCGGCGCCGTGCTGCAGCCAGAGCAGCGCCAGGGCGGCCACGACCGCGAGGCCGAGGCCGATCTCGACCGGCACGGCAAGCCGCGAGTTGGGCGCGCGAGCGACCAGGATCGCCAGGCCGATCGCGGTGAAGGCGAGCTCGGCGAGAAACTCCGCGGTCACGTCCACCACGGTCGAAGCGGTGGCGAGCGACCAGCTGACCCCGTGCAGCGTCACCGCGCGGGCACCGAACACGAAGCCGCCGAGCTGGGAGAACGGCAGGCAGTTGATCGCGGCGTCGCGCACCATGCGGCCCCAGATGAACAGCCAGAGCCGCCGCGCCTCCCGCCGTGGCGCGATGGCATCCCAGGCCAGGCCGAGGATGGCGAACAGCACGAGCTGCCAGCCGAGCACGATGGCGAAGCCGCCCCAGCCGACCGACAGCACGCCGCCCAGCACCCGACCGGCGCCGAACCAGCCGATCAGCACGGTCCCCAGCAGCAGGCCGAGGATGGCGAGGGCAACCGATAGCGTCTTCACCTGGGTGGGTTTTCCGTCATGAACCGCCCTCCTGGGTGGGGCGGCCGGCTCTACACCATCCCGCGGGGATCGGGCTATACGAGGCCGCGATCGAGCGGGTGACGGACGACATGGCTGGGCTGGGAGCAACGCTGGTGACCGGGGCGACCGGGTTTGTCGGATCGGCGGTGGCGCGCGCGCTGGTGGCGCGCGGCTATCGGGTCCGCGCCCTGGTCCGCGCCAGCTCGGACCGGCGCAACCTCGACGGGGTCGCGGTCGAGATCGCGCTCGGCGATATCAACGACCCCGCCACGGTGGCGCGCGCGGTGGCCGGATGCCGCTATGTCGTGCACCTGGCGGCGGATTACCGCATCTGGGTGCCGAGCCCGGCGCAGATGCTGCGGACCAATGTGGCGGCCACCGCCGGGCTGATGCGCGCCGCCAAGGCGGCCGGGGTCGAACGGATCGTGCATTGCAGCTCGGTCGCTGCGCTGGGCTTCACCGCGGACGGCGCGCCGGCGGACGAGGCCACGCCGGTTGACATCGAGCAAATCGCGGGCGCCTACAAGCGCTCGAAATACCTGGGCGAGCAGGCGGTCCGCCAACTGATCCGCGAGGAGGGGGTGCCGGCGGTGATCGTCAACCCGGCGGCCCCGGTGGGCGCGCGCGACATCAAGCCGACCCCGACCGGGCGGATGATCATGGACGCCGCCAATGGCCGGATTCCGGCCTACCTGGACACCGGCCTCAATCTGGTCCCGGTCGACGACGTCGCGACCGGCCATGTGCTGGCGCTGGAGCGCGGACGGATCGGCGAGGGCTACATCCTGGGCGGCGAGAACCTGTCGCTGCGCGAGATCCTGACGATGGTCGCCGAGGAGGCCGGGCGGGCGCCGCCGCGCGTCAAGCTCACGCCCGGCATGGTGTGGCCGGTGGCGTGCGTCGAGGAACTGCTGGCCCGCGTGTTCGGGAGGGAGCCGCGGGTCACCCGCGACCATCTGCGGATGGCGCGGCACAAGATGTTCTTCTCCTCGGCCAAGGCGATGCGCGAGCTGGGCTACGCGCCGGGCCCGGTGCGCCCGGCGATCCGGCAGGCGCTCGGCTGGTTTCGCGCCAACCGCATGGTGGCGGTGCGATCGTGACGGCACTGGCCGGCCTGGCGCTGCTGGCCTGGCTGTATCTGCTCCTGCTGCATGGGCAGTTCTGGCAGTCCGGTCCCAGCCTGGATGCCGCACCCCCGGGCGGCGGGGGATCGGCCAGGGGATCGGCCAGGGAATTGGCCGGGGAATCGGCCAGGGAGTCGACCTTGGCAGCTGCGGTCGCGATCGTGGTGCCGGCGCGCGACGAGGCCGGCGTGATCGAGGCGACGCTGCGCTCGCTGCTGGCGCAGGACTACCAGGGGCCGTTCCGGGTGATCGTGGTCGATGACGCCAGCACCGACGGCACCGGCGCCCTGGCGCGTGGCCTGCACGATGCGCGGCTGCGCGTGCTGGACGGCACGCCGCCGCCCCCCGGCTGGAGCGGCAAGCTGTGGGCGGTCGCCCAAGGGGTCGATGCGGCCGGCGATGCCGAGCTGCTGCTGCTGACCGACGCCGACATCCTGCACGACCGACCGCACCTGGCGGCGCTGGTGGCGCGGGCCGAGCGGGACGGGCTCGACCTGGTCTCCGAGATGGTGGCGCTGGCCTGCGACAGCCTGGCGGAGCGCGCCCTGGTGCCGGCCTTCGTCTACTTCTTCCAGTTGCTGTATCCATTTGCCTGGGTGAACGATCCGTTGCGCGCGACTTCCGCCGCGGCGGGCGGGACCATCCTGCTCCGCCGGCGGGCGCTGGCGCGGATCGGCGGCATCGCCGCGGTGCGCGGCGCGCTGATCGACGACGTGGCGCTGGCGCGCGCGGTGAAGCGCGGCGGGCGCATCTGGCTGGGCCACGCCGACCTGGCGCGCTCGGTGCGGCGGTATCCGGGCTGCGCCGACATCTGGCGGATGGTGGCGCGCACGGCCTATGTGCAGCTGCGCCATTCGCCCGTGCTGCTGGCGGCGACCACGCTCGGGATGGCGCTGACCTTCCTGGTGCCGCCGGCGGCGGTGCTGTTCGGCCATGGCGCGGCACGCGAGCTCGGGGGGCTGGCATGGGCCGCGATGGCGTGGTCCTATCTGCCGACGCTCGGCCGCTTCGACCGGTCGCCGGCCTGGGCGATCGGGCTGCCCGCCGTCGCGGCGTTCTACATGGCGGCGACGATCGGCTCCGCGCTGGACCATTGTCGCGGGCGGGGAGTGCGGTGGAAGCAGCGGGTCTATCCGGGGGCTGGCGGATGACGCGCGGGGGCGGCGCGGATGCCCGCGCGCCGTCCGCCGCCGCGGCGCCGGCGGAGGAGAACGTCGAGACCTGGTCCGGCAAGGACCGTGGCGACGAGAATTTCCCGGTCGGTTCGCTGCTGATCCGCCGCGCGCTGCGCCCGCACGTGCACGCCTTCTATGCCTTCGCCCGCAACGCCGACGACATCGCCAACTCCGCCACGCTTGCGCCGGACGACAAGCTCGCCCGGCTCGACGTGATGGAGGCGGTGCTGCTGGGCCGGCGCGCGCGCGGATCGCCCAGCGCGCTGCGGCTGCGCGCCAGCCTGGCCGCGACCGGCGTCACCGCGCGCCACGCCACCGACCTGCTGATCGCGTTCCGCCGCGACGCCACCAAGCAGCGCACCGCGAGCTGGGACGAGCTGTACGACTACTGCCGCTACTCGGCGATGCCGGTCGGACGGCACGTGCTCGACCTGCATCGCGAGGACCGCACCACGCACGCGCCGTCGGACGCGCTGTGCACGTCGTTGCAGGTGTTGAACCACCTGCAGGACTGCGCCAAGGATCTGGCCATGCTGGACCGGAGCTATCTGCCGCTCGATCTGCTGGCCCGGCATGGCGCGACGGTCGAGGATCTGCGCGCGACCCCGGCAGAGCGCCGGGCTGCGCGCGGTGTTCGACGCGTTGCTGGATCGGGTGGACGCGCTGAACGCCGCGGCGGCGGCGCTGCCGCGGCGCACGCGCGATCGCCGGCTGCGGCTGGAGACCGCGGTGATCGTCGGCCTGGCGGGGCGGCTGGCGCGCCGGCTGCGCCATGGCGATCCGCTGGCCGAGCGGGTGAAGCTGACCAAGGGCGATGCGGTGGCGAGCGTGCTCGGCGCGTTGCGGCATCTGCCGTGAACCGAGCTCCGACCCCGTTGGGCGCGGCGCAGGCGGATCTCGACGCGGTGGAGGCGATCGTGCGCGGCGCCGGCACCTCGTTCTATCGCGGCATGCGGGTGCTGCCGCCCGACCGGCGGCACGCGATGTATGCGATCTACGCGTTCTGCCGCGTGGTGGACGACATCGCCGACGACGAGGCGGTGCCGCTGGCGGAACGCCTGCCGCGGCTGGCGGCCTGGCGCGCACGGATCGCCGCGCTGTACCAGGGCAGCACCGACGGCCCGGTCACCCGCGTGCTGGCCGAGGCGGCACGGCGCTACGCGCTGCGCCAGGAGGATTTCCTGGCGGTGATCGACGGCATGCAGATGGACACCGAGACGCCGATCGTGGCGCCCGACCTGGCCACGCTGGACCTGTATTGCGACCGCGTCGCCGCCGCGGTCGGCCGGCTGTCGGTGCGCGCGTTCGGCGACGCCTCGGCGGCGGCGGATCGGGTGGCGCACGCGCTCGGCCGCGCGTTGCAGCTCACCAACATCCTGCGCGATGTGCAGGAGGATGCCGAACGCGGCCGGCTGTACCTGCCGCGCGAGTATCTCGACGCGGCTGCGGTGCCGCACGATCCGCTGGCCGCGTTGCGCGCGCCGCGGCTGCCCGAGGTCTGCGCCGGCGTCGCCGCGCTGGCCCACGCGCAGTTCCGCGCCGCGCAGGAGGCGATGGCGGCGTGCGACCGCCAGGCGATGCGCCCGGCCCGGCTGATGGGCGCCACCTATGCGGCGATCCTGGCGCGGCTGGAGCGGCGCGGCTGGACGCGGCTGGACCAGCGGGTCAGCCTGCCGGCGTGGCAGAAGCTGTGGGTCGCGCTGCGCTACGGGCTGGCGGCGTAGCGCGAGACCGGCGAACCGGGCGGACGCAGGCGGCGCTTCGGTCGGCATTCCCCTCGGCAGGTGGACGGTGTCCATCGCCCACGCCGGCGCCATGGTCGGCCGCATGGCCGGCCGCATGGGCCGGCCGCTTGGCCGGCATCCGCCAGGCGATCGATCCCCGGGCGGCCCGGCTGGCACCTTATATACCCTTAATCCGCGGGAATCTGGCTCGGCCCCCCGGGTCCTCAGCGTCTTTGGGACGCGATTGGGCCGGATTCTCTCGGACAACGGGTATACCAGATACCAGGCGTCCGAATGATCAACTCTCCGAGCGTAGCCGCATCGTCATGCCGGCGAAGGCCGGCATCCACGACTGTGCTTGCTGCACGAAGGCAAGGCGTGGATGCCGGCCTTCGCCGGCATGACGAGAGGGCGGCGCCGATGGGTCAATCCTTCGGATGCCTGGTATTATCTTGCTGCGTAACCGCGCAGCCGGAGCGGGGTCGCCCGACCGCTGGGGGATTTGCCGCCGCCGCGGTCGACGTCCGCCGTTTCCGGCGGCGCGTGCCAGACCGCGGCTGACCGACCGGCCCGACGCCGCCGTGGCGGCACGCGACGCGCCGGCAACCTCAGGCGGCGGGTCGTGACGCCGCGCGTTCCAGCACCGATCGCAACGCGCCGGCCGCCTCGGGATCAAGCTGGAAGGCGACACTCACCACCCCGCTGTCGGTGTCGAGGACGGTGAACGGCAAAGCGAAAGCCGCGCCGTCGAGGCGCAGCGTGCCGCGCGTCCCGGCCGGCAGGCTTGCCGTGCTGCGGATCCTGGCGCCGCCGTCCGAGAGATTGATCGCGCGGGCAGTCAGCCCGTCATGGCCCGGCACGGCCAGACGGCAGGGCAGGTCCACGTCATAGCGTTGGCCATGGCGCCGATCGACCTCCGTGGTGGAGGTGCGAATCACCCGAATCACGCGGTGCCGCAGGTCGTTCATCAGGTCGACCAAACCGGTCGCGGCGCCCTGGACGTCGGCGGCGTGCTGCCCGGTCTCGCGCGCCTCGGCGGAGACCTCGGCGATGCGGTTGGTGATCTGATGCGCCGCCTCCGCGGTGTGCGTGACGCTACGGGCGATCTCGGCGGTTGCCGCGCCCTGCTCCTCCATGGCCGCGGCGATCGAACCGGAGATGGTATCGATCTCGGTGATGGTCCGTTCGATGTTGCTGACCGCTTCCACCGACGCGCCGGTCGCGGCACGCACCTCGGCGAGGTGACGGGTGATCTCCTCGGTGGATCGGGCGGTCTGGGCGGCCAGCAGCTTCACCTCGCTGGCCACCACGGCAAAGCCCTTGCCGGCGTCGCCGGCACGGGCCGCCTCGATGGTGGCATTCAATGCCAGCAGATTGGTCTTCGAGGCGATGTCCCGGATCATGTCGGCCACCGCGCCGATGCGTTCCACCTTGCCATTCAGCGCCTCGATCGTGGTTCGCGCCTGGCCGCCGGCGTCGACCGCCCGCCCGACCACCGAGGTCGACTGAGCGATCTGGCCGCTGATTTCCCGGATCGAGGCGGCGAGCTGCTCGGCCGCGCTTGCCACGGTCTGGGCATTGGCCACGGCCAGGCCGGCGGCGTCGGTGGCACTCTGGGCAGCGGCACCGGTACGGGACGCGGACGTGCTCATGCCGCCAGCGGTCGCCGCCATCGCGGCGGTGCGCTGGCCGATCTCAGCCAGCGCGGTGCTCGTCTCGGCCTCGATCGTTTCCGCCATGCCCTCCAAGGCGGCGGTCTTTTCCTGGTCGGCCTGCTTACGGTCGATTTCCCGTTCGCCGGCAAGCCGGTTTTCGATCACGTGATGCTTGAACACCGCCACGGCGCGCGCCATGGCGCCGATCTCGTCGGCGCGATCCTGGGCGGGAACTTCGACGGTTCGATCGCCGTCGGCCAGACGCCGCATCACCGCCGTCATCCCGGTCAGCCGGCGGCTGATCACGCGGGCGAAGATTGCCCGGATGATCAGCACGAGGATCACCGTCCCCGCCAATGCGGCCATCGCCATCTCCGCCAGCAGTCGTCGCAGCGCGGCGAATTGCGCCGCGGTGGACAGACTGCTGGAAAACACGGCGAGCACCTGACCGTCGGTCAGGTGCATCACCGCGCCATGGCAATCACGGCACAGCTGCTGGTTGGTCCCCGCGGTGACGCCAAGGACGATAGGCAGGCTGTAGCGATAGGCGCCATCGACGAACCGGCCGACCGGGCGGCCGGTGCGCAACGCCGCTTGATCGATCGCGTCGCGCGGTGGCTTGGCGGTGGGCGGTGCGGCCGACTTGTCCGTGGACGCGGTCGTTTGCGCCATGAACTCCGACATCTGCGGGCTCCAGACGCTCCAGAGCTTGCCGGGATAGTCGGCGTTCCGGTTGCTGAACCATCGGTTGAACACCTTGATCGCCACGTCCTGGCTGTCGTTGGCGCGCTGCTCCATCGCGCTCGACACCAGGGCATTCAGCGACAGCAGCTCGTTTTCCGAGGTCGCGCGCAAATTCGCCTCGAGCTTGGCGGATTCCGACCAGCCGACGAGCAGCAGGATGCACAGCATCACTGCCAGCAGGCCGCTGCTGGTGATCAGCATGAAGCGTGCCTGCAAGCCGAGGTTTTTCCACCAGAGAGTCATCGTGCCGCCCTTCAGTGCCGGCGCCGCGAGGATCACGGCCCAGCCCAGTGCCTAGGTGCCAAGCGTTGATTTTCCGGTAACGCCGCGGGGTCGAGGCACGCGGTGGCGATGGCGACGTCGGCATCCCCAGCTGGGGCACGCCCCCAACCGCCCCGTCTGGCCCCCTTCTTGCTGCGTAACAGCACAGCAGGAGCGGGGATCGCTCGACCGCTGGGGGATTTGCCTCCGCCGCGGGCGAAATCCGCCGTTTCCTGGCACCGGATGCACAGGAAACACGCATGCAGCGCGTCGACGCCGAACCCTACGCGTTCGAATTCGACCCGAGCGCCACCGCGCTCGTCATCATCGACATGCAGCGCGACTTCCTGGAACCCGGCGGCTTCGGCGCCGCGCTCGGCAACGACGTCGCCCGGCTGCGCAGCGCCATCGCGCCCACCGCGCGCGTCCGCGCCGCCTGCCGCGCCGCCGGCATGCTGGTGGTGCATACCCGCGAGGGCCACCGCCCCGACCTGACCGACCTGGCTCCGGCCAAGCACCGGCGCGGCGGCCTCGCCACCCGCATCGGCGATCCCGGCCCGATGGGCCGCATCCTGGTGCGCGGCGAACCCGGCCACGCCATCATCGCCGAGCTTGCCCCGGCGCCCGGCGAGCCGGTGGTCGACAAGCCCGGCAAGGGCGCGTTCTACGCCACCGACCTGGAGGCGATGCTGCGCGGGCGCGGCATCGCGCGACTGCTGGTCTGCGGCGTCACCACCGAGGTCTGCGTCAACACCACGGTGCGCGAGGCCAACGACCGCGGCTTCGACTGCCTGGTGCTGGCCGACTGCACCGGGTCGTACTTCCCCGAATTCCAGGCGATGGGCCTGGCGATGATCAAGGCGCAGGGCGGCATCTTCGGCTGGGTGGCGCCCTCGGCCGCGCTGCTCGCCGCCTTGCCACAGCCGCCTTGGCCCGAGCAACCGAGCTAACCGACAGGAGCAAGACGATGGCAAGCGCGCGCACCGCACCGCCCGCCTGGTGGGTTCCCGGCGACTGGAACGGCTTCTTCGGCCTGTTCACCAACGTGGCGTTGAACGTCATCGTGCTGACCGGGCTGTGCCTCGGCGTGGTCAAGCTGCCGAGTGACATCGTGTTCGGCCGCATCCTGCCGGCGCTCGGCATCGCGCTGCCGATCGGCAACCTGTTCTACGGCTACCTGGCGTACCGGCTCGGCAGGGCGCAGGGGCGCGACGACGTCACCGCGCTGCCGTACGGGCCGTCGGTGCCGCACATGTTCATCTGCGTCTTCGTGGTCATGCTGCCGACCTACCTGAAGACGCACGACCCGGTGCTGGCGTGGGAAGCCGGGCTGGCCTGGGCCTTCGTCATCGGCTGCATCATCCTGCTGGGCGCCTTCGTCGGCCCGACGGTGCGCAAATACACCCCGCGCGCGGCGATGCTGGGCGCGCTGGCCGGCATCTCGATCGCCTTCATCTCGATGCGCCCGGCGTTCCAGAGCTGGCAGGTGCCGTGGCTGTCGTTCATCTCGCTCGGCATCATCCTGGTGAGCTGGACCGCCCGGGTGCGCCTGCCGTTCGGCCTGCCGGGCGGGCTGGCCGCGGTGCTGGTCGGCACCGTGCTGGCCTGGACCGTCACCTTCGCCGGCATCCAGCCGGTGATGGACCCGGCGACGGTGGTGCTGGCGCTGGGGAAATTCGGCCTGCACCCGCCGATCCCGTCGGCGCATTTCCTGCGCGGCCTGGCCGATATCGGGCCGCTGCTGGTCACCGCGGTGCCGCTCGGCATCTACAACTTCACCGAGGGGATGAACAACGTCGA
Organism: uncultured Alphaproteobacteria bacterium; assembly: GCA_963847615.1. Classification (GTDB taxonomy): domain Bacteria; phylum Pseudomonadota; class Alphaproteobacteria; order Acetobacterales; family Acetobacteraceae; genus Palsa-883. The sequence goes on along the minus strand of CAWKAN010000019.1, from coordinate 277,642 downwards.
GAGCGCGGCGGCCGCCGGCGACGAGTATTCGCTGCGCAAGGTGCTGATCGCCGACGGCATCGGCGCGCTGGCCGGCGCGGTGCTCGGCTCGCCGTTCCCGCCGGCGGTGTATATCGGCCATCCGGGGTGGAAATCGGTCGGCGGGCGGATCGGCTATTCGCTGGCCACCGGCGTCGGCATCGGCCTGGTCTGCTGCCTCGGCCTGGTGGCGCTGATGCTGGCGATCGTGCCGCTGGTGGTGATCCTGCCGATCCTGCTGTACATCGGCCTGGTGATCGGCGCGCAGGCGTTCGAGGCGACGCCGAAGCGCCACGCCCCGGCGGTGATCCTGGCCCTGCTGCCCAACGTCGCGGAATGGGCGCACAGCCAGGTGGACGGCGCGCTGGCCGCCGCGGGCACCTCGGCCGACAAGCTCGGCATGGCGGCGCTGGCGGCGCACGGCGTGGTCTACCAGGGCATGCAGTTGTTCGGCGGCGGCGCCACGCTGGCCGGGCTGGTGCTGGGCTCGGTCGCCGCCTTCATCATCGACCGCCGGTTCGACCGCGCCGCGCTGTACGCGCTGTTCGGCGCGGTGCTGGCGTTCTTCGGCTTCATCAACGGCACCGCGCTGGGCTTCGGCAACTCGTCCTCGGTGGCGTTGGGCTACCTGCTGCTGGGGATGCTCTGCTTCGGCCTGACCCGCCACCCCGAGGCCGCCGCCGGACCTATTGCGGCGGATGCCTTCCCGGAGGCAGAACCCGCCGAATGAAGCCAACCGAGGCGGCCGAGGCGGCGCTCGCCGCCGACCGCGCGCACGACGACGCGGCGATCTGGATCACCCGCCTGCCGGATGCGGCGGTGCTGGCGCGCGCACGCGCGCTGGAGGTGGAGGGACCGCAGGGCCGGCCGCTGTGGGGCGTGCCGTTCGCGGTGAAGGACAACATCGACGTCGCCGGCCTGAAGACCACCGCCGCCTGCCCCGGCTACAGCCGGATCGCCGAGGCCACCGCGCCCGCGGTGCAGCGCCTGCTGGAGGCCGGGGCGGTGCTGCTCGGCAAGACCAACCTCGATCAGTTCGCCACCGGGCTGGTCGGCACGCGCAGCCCGTACGGCACGCCGCGCAACGTGTTCGATGCGTCGCTGGTGCCGGGCGGCTCGTCGTCGGGCTCGGCGGTCGCGGTCGCGGCGGGGATCGTGCCGCTGGCGCTGGGCACCGACACCGCCGGGTCGGGGCGGGTGCCGGCGGCGTTCGGCAACATCGTCGGGCTGAAGCCGACGATCGGCAGCGTCTCGGCGCGCGGCACGGTGCCGGCCTGCCGCTCGATCGATACGATCGCGGTGTTTGCCGGCACGGTGGACGCGGCACTGGCGGCGCAGCGGGTGATCGCCGGCTACGACGCGGCCGACCCGTATTCCCGCCGCGCGCCGTTCCCGCATCTGCGCCGCGGCCCGGCCGCGCCCGCGGCGCGCATCGCGGTCGGCGAGGTGGCCGGGCTGTGCGATGCGCAAACCGCCGCGCTGACCGCCAACGCCGCGCGTGTGCTGGGCGCCGAACCGATCGATGTCGCACCGTTCCTGGCGATCGCCCGGCTGCTGTACGACGGCCCCTGGGTGGCGGAACGCAGTGCCGCCCTGCGCGAGGTGATCGAGGCCCGGCCGGAGATCCTGCATCCGGTCACCCGTGAAATCCTGCAGGCCGGCCTGATCCGGCGCGCGATCGATGGGTTCGACGCGTTCCATCTGCTGGCGCAGGCGCGGCGCGTGGCCGAGACGCTGTTCGCCAGCTACGACGCGCTGCTGCTGCCCACCGCGCCGTTCTGCCCGACGCTGGCTGCGGTCGCGGCCGATCCGATCGGGGTGAACGCCCGGCTCGGCGCCTTCACCAACTTCGTCAACCTGTGCGACCTGGCGGGATACGCGGTGCCGGCCGGGCTGGATGCGCGCGGCGTGCCGGTCGGCGTAACGCTGCTCGGCCCGGCCTGGTCGGAGGGGCGGCTGGCCGGCATCGCCGACGCGCTGCACCGGCGCGTGGCGGGTTCGCCGCTGCCGCCGCCGGCCGCGCCCGATCCGCTGACGGGGGAAGAGACCGCGCTGTTCTGCGTCGGCGCGCATATGTCAGGGCTGCCGTTGAACGCGCAGTTGACCGCGCTGGGCGGGCGATTCCTGCGCACCGCGCGCACCGCGCCGGACTACCGGTTCTATGCGCTCGGCGACCGCCCCGGCCTGGTGCGGGTGGGCGCGGGGGCGGCTGGCGGGGTGGTGGGCGGCGGCGGCGCGATCGATGGCGCCGCGATCGAGGGCGAGGTCTGGGCGCTGCCCACCACGGCGATCGGTGCGCTGCTCGCCCAGGTGCCGCCGCCGCTCGGCTTCGGCAGCGTTGCGCTGGCGGACGGACCCTGCCTCGGCTTTCTCGCCGAGGCCGCCGCGGTGGCCGATGCGCAGGACATCACCCGGCATGGCGGCTGGCGCGGCTGGTTGGCCGCCAGGGGCACGGCGTGACCGGCGAAGGTCTCGTTTTGGTTGGACCGCGCGGCGGTGCGGTCGGGGATTCTGGTGATGGGCCTTGGGCGCTCGCTCTCCGGCAATCAAGCAGTATTCACCACGGAGACACGGAGAACACGGAGAAGACAATCTATGGCGCTGCGCGCGCAGCGCATTCACTGGCCTGCTCCGTGTTCTCCGTGTCTCCGTGGTGAACCTTGCTTGCTTGCGGCCGTTCCGACACCGCACACGACTGGCATGAGGCACGCCACATGACCGACCAAGAGCTCGACGCCTGGATCGACGCCGGCACCGCGCTGCTCAGCATTCCGATCCAACCCGAATGGCGCGCCGCCATCCGGCTGCACCTGGCCATCACCTGCGGCCACGCCGACACCGTGCTGGGCTTCGACCTGGCCGACGCGGCCGACCCGGCGCCGGTGTTCCACGCATGACCGCGCCCCCTGCCCTCACCGCCGCGGAGATCGCCTACAAGCTCGGCACCGGCAGCCTCGCCGCGGCCGACGTGATCGAAACGACCCTCGAGCGCATCGCGCAGCGTGACCCCGTGCTGAACAGCTTCACCGCGGTCACCGCCGCGCGCGCCCGGGCGGGCGCCGCCTCGATCGATGCCGCGCGCCGGGCCGGCCAGAGCCTCGGCCCGCTGGCCGGCGTGCCGTTCGCGGTGAAGAACCTGATCGACGTCGCCGGGCTGCCCACCGTCGCCGGCTCGCGCATCAACCGCGACCATCCGCCGGCGCGCGCCGACGCCACGCTGGTGACGCGGCTGGAGCGCGCCGGGGCGATCCTGGTCGGCACGCTGAACATGGGCGAATACGCCTATGACTTCACCGGCGAGAACGCGCATGACGGCGCCGCGCGCAACCCGCATGACCCGGCGCGGATGACCGGCGGTTCGTCGTCGGGCTCCGCCGGGGCGGTCGCCGGCGGCCTGGTGCCGATCGCGCTGGGGTCCGACACCAATGGCTCGATCCGGGTGCCGGCGTCGTTCTGCGGGGTGTTCGGGCTGAAACCGACCTATGGGCGGCTGTCGCGCGCCGGCAGTTTTCCGTTCGTTTCGTCATTGGACCATCTTGGCCCGCTGGCGCGCTCGGTGGCCGACCTGACGCTGGCCTATGACGCGATGCAGGGCGCCGATCCCGCCGATCCGGTCTGCGCCGATCGGCCGATACAACCCGTAACGGAACATTTGGATGCCGGCGTCGCCGGGCTGCGCATCGCCGCCGCCACCGGCTACTTCCGCGCCGGCGCGGGGCCCGAGGCACTCGCCGCGCTGGACCGCGTCGCCGCGGCGCTGGGCGTGACAAGGCAGGTCGAACTGCCCGAGGCAGCCCGCGCGCGCGCCGCCGCCTATGTGATCAGCACGGCGGAGGGGGCGACGCTGCACCTGGAACGACTGCGCACGCGCGCCGCCGACTTCGATCCCGATGTGCGCGACCGGCTGATCGCCGGCGCCCTGGTGCCGGCGCCGTTCGTGCAGCAGGCGCAGAAATTCCGCCGCTGGTATCGCGATGCGGTGTTGCGGTTGTTCGACGACGTGGACGTGATCCTGGCGCCCGCCACGCCCTGCACGGCGCCGCTGATCGGGCAGAAGACGTTCGTGCTGGACGGGGTCGAGATGCCGTTGCGCCCCAATATCGGCCTGTATACCCAGCCGATCTCGTTCATTGGGCTGCCGGTGGTCGCGGTGCCGGTGGTGCTGGGCGATGCCTTGCCGATCGGCGTGCAGATCATCGCGGCGCCGTGGCGCGAGGACGTGGCACTCCGCGTCGCGCACGACCTGGAGCTGCGCGGCGTCGCCCATGTGGCCCGGCCGCCGGAGTGAATGCCCAAGCGGCGGAGCCGCCGGAGGAACAGATGGACATCAACCGCCCCGACATCCTCGCCGAGGTCGAAACCGCGTTCGCGCGCTATGAAGCGGCGCTGGTCGGCAACGACGTGGCGACGCTGGGCGCGCTGTTCTGGCAGAGCGAGCAGACGATCCGTTACGGGATCGGCGAAACCCTCTACGGCGCGGCGGAGATTGCGGCGTTCCGCGCCGCGCGATCGCCGGTCGGGCTGGCGCGACGGCTGTCGCGCACCGTGATCACCACCTACGGAGCGGATTTTGCGACCGCGTCCACGTTGTTCGAGCGCGACAGCGTGCCGGGCAAGATCGGCCGGCAGATGCAGACCTGGATGCGCACGCCGGATGGCTGGCGCGTGGTTGCGGCGCATGTGAGCCTGATCGCGGCGTAGTGCGCCGTGTCGTTGATAGTGCCGGGATGCATGCTGCGACGATCGTCACTGATGGCGTCGCAAGCAAGTCGCGACGTCGCCACAAGATCGGTGACGCAGATGACGAGTTCCCCTGCACCGTGACTCTGACCGGGCAAGCACAGTCCGGCCGTGGCTCGGAGAGGCTGCGATCGCCTGGGGCCTCGGCCCGCGTTGCGCGCTGGTGGCGCGGCGGGGCAAGCAAGAATTTACCGCAGATGAAGCAAGGCGATGCACGCCGATGCCGGTCCGTGCGGTCCACAGGTCGTGCGCCACGCGTTTGATCTCCAGGCGCTGCTTGCCGAAATCAACCAGCGGGCGGCGCCGCGGGCCGGTCGCCTTGCGGTCATTGGCGCATGGCATCCGACCCCTGGGGCAAGCAGCCGGGGCATGCGTGCGTCGTCCAGTGGCTTGGCGGTGTTCAGCTCAACCGGAAGCGCGTCCTCGACCGGCAGGTCCACGAAGTCGTCGCCGCGACCACCACGTGTTGGTAGCGCCCCCTGGCGCCACATTGTTGCGCAACCGATAGACCAGCCGCAGGAACTGCAAAAGCCGACGTATTCTCTTGGACCTTTTTCCAGAAATCCGGTCCCAAGCGTATCGAGCACGGTGAACGCGTCGCCGATCACCTGCCCCGACAGATCATTCAGCACGGCGCCATCTGCGTGCATCGGCGCGCATCGCCTTGCTTCATCTGCGTCAAAATTCTTCCTTCGCGGCACCGCGGACAGATGGTTACGGAAGGGTTGACGCGCCTGCGATGCACCACATCGTAACGGGCCCGGAGATGCCGAGGTGATGCAGCGCAAGCCCGGCCTGCCCAAATTTGCACCGCCCGGCTACAGCAAGCCGGCGCCCCGCGCGAATGCCGCCAGATGGTCGTGCCCGATACGCGCGTAGACCAGCGGATTTGCCTGCTTCGGATCCTGCTCCGCCTCGACCACCAGCCAGCCGGCGTAGCCGGACAGCGACGCCAGCACGGCGGGAAAATCCACCAGGCCGTCGCCCGGCACGGTGAACACGCCCGCCACCACGCTGTCGAGAAAGCTCCAGTCCCGGGCTTGCGCCGTGGCCATGACCGACCGCCGAACGTCCTTGCAGTGCACATGCGCGATGCGCGCGCGGTGCCGCGCTGCCAGCGCGGTCGGGTCGGCGTCGGCGAACGTGGCATGCCCGGTGTCCAGCAGCAGCGCCACGCTTGGGCCGCATTGCGCCATCAGCCGGTCGATCTCGGCGCCGGTCTGCACCACGGTGCCCATATGGTGATGGTAGGCGAGGGTCAGGCCCGCGGCGGCCACCGCGTCCGCCAGCGTGGTCAGCCGTTCGGCGAAGCGTGGCCAATCCGCCTCCGCCAGCATCGGGCGATGCGACAGCGGCGCGGCGCGGTCGGGGTGGATCGCGTTCGAGGTCTCGGCCAGGATCAGCACGCCGCAGCCCAGCGATTTCAGCAGCGCCAAATGCGGCTGCATTGCCGCGAACTCGGCCGCCGCGTCGCGTTGCAGCAGCGCGGCGGAATACCAGCCGGAGACCAGCGCCAGCCGGTGCGCGTCGAGCACACGGCGCAGAGCCGCGGCCTGGCGCGGGAATTTGTGCCCCAGTTCGATGCCGGCGAAGCCGGCCTGGCGTGCCTCGGCGAGACAGGTCTGCAACGGCGTGTCGCCGCCGAGTTCGCGCAGGTCGTCGTTCGACCAGCCGATCGGATTGATGCCGATCCGGACCGTCATGCTTCACTGCGTCGCGTCGCGCGTCGCCAGCGCGCGGTCATAGGCGGATCGCGTCGCCAGCGCGCGGTCATAGGCCGCTCGCGCCGTGCGCACCGCCGCGCGCGCGGAGACCTCGGGCACGGCGACATCCCACCAATGCCCGCCCGCCTGGGTGCTGGCGCGCGGATCGGTGGCGATGACGATCACCGTGGTGCGCGGGGCGGCCTGCGCGCGGCGCACCGCCTCCTCCAGCGCGGCGAGGTCGCTCACCTGTTCCGCAATGGCACCGAGGCTGGCGGCGTGGGCGCGGAAGTCGATGCAAGGTTGGTCCTTGGGCTGGTCCTTGGGCAGGCCCCCGGACAGGGCCTCGGGCAGTCCCCCGGGCACCGCCGCGCGGCGCGCATCTTCCAGCAGGTTGTTGAACCCGGCACCGCCGGTGGCGCGCTGCAGCCGGTCGATGCAGCCGAACCCGCCATTGTCCAGCAGCACGATGGTCAGTTTCAGCCCCAGCATGACCGAGGTGGCGATCTCCGAGTTCAGCATCAGGTAGCTGCCGTCGCCCAGCATGGCGATCACCTCGCGCGACGGATCGGCGAGCTTCACGCCCAGGGCGCCGGCGATCTCGTAGCCCATGCAGGAGTAGCCGTATTCCAGATGGTAGCGGCCGGGCCCCTCGGCCTGCCACAGCTTGTGCAGCTCGCCCGGCAGGCCGCCCGCCGCGCCGACCAGCACGGCGCCCGGCGCGGCGGCGCGCTGCACCGCGCCGATCACCTGGGCGTCGCTCGGCAGCGCATTGCGCGGCGCGGTTGCGCTGCCCGGCGCGGTGGCGGCGGCGGCCTGCGCCTGCCAGTCCGCGCGCCAGGCGGCGGCGGCAGAGGTCCATGCGCCAGGCGAACGATACGATCCCAGCGCCGCGTCGAGCGCCGCGATCGCCACCCGCGCATCCGCCACCAGCGGCAGCGCGTCGTGCTTGTCGGCGTCGAAGTGTTGCACGTTCAGCCCGATGATCCGGCCGCGGAACAGCGTGCGCGAGCCGGTGGTGAAGTCCTGCAACCGGGTGCCAACCGCCAGCACCACGTCGGAAGCCGCCGCGGCGCGGTTGGCCGCCGCCGTGCCGGTCACCCCGACTGCGCCGAGGTTCAGCGCGTGGCCGTGCGCCAGGGCGCCCTTGCCGGCCTGGGTCTCGGCCACCGGGATGCCATGCGCCTCGGCGAATCGTCGCCAGCGCATCGGTTGCCTCGGAATACAGCACCCCGCCGCCCGCCACGATCAGCGGCGCCCGCGCCGTGCGCAGCACGCGCCGCTGCCGCTTGCAGCTCGTCGGCGTCCGGCGGCGGGCGACGCGGCTGCCAGAGGCGCGGGGCGAAGAACGCCGTCCGGCCAGTCGAACGCCTCGGCCTGGGTGTCCTGGCACAGCGCCAGCGTCACCGGCCCGCACGCGGCGGGATCGGTCAGCACCGCCATCGCCCGCGGCAGCGCGGTCAGCAACTGTTCCGGGCGGGCAATGCGATCGAAGTAGCGCGAGACCGGGCGGAAGCAATCGTTGACCGAAACGGTCCCGTCGGCGAAATTCTCCAGTTGTTGCAGCACCGGGTCCGGCCGGCGGGTGGCGAACACGTCGCCCGGCAGGAACAGCACCGGCAGCCGGTCGACATGCGCCAGCGCCGCCGCGGTCACCATGTTGCTGGCGCCCGGCCCGATCGAGCTGGTGCAGGCCATCATCCGCCGCCGCCTTGTGGCCTTGGCGAAGCCGATCGCGGCGTGGCCCATCGCCTGCTCGTTGTGGGCGCGAAAGGTCGGCAGGACGGCTGCGCGCGTCGTACAGTGCCTCGCCCAGCGCGGCGACGTTGCCGTGGCCGAAGATCGCCCAGACGCCGGCGAACAACGGCGACCTCGGCGCCATCGAGCGCGCCGCGCTGCGCGGCGAGATAGCGCACCAGGGCCTGCGCGGCGGTCAGGCGGATCGTGGCCATGCGGACTGTCCTCCCCTGGGAGGCAGTGCTACGTTCCACGGTGAAACCGGCCAACGGGAGGGCGACAATGCTGGAGATCGCGGTCATCGGCGCCGGCCGGATCGGACGCATCCATGCCGGCAACATCGCGACGCATCCAGGCCGCGCGGCTGGCGGGCATCGCCGACAGCGTCCCCGACGGCCGCCGCGCACCTGGCCGAGGCGCTCGGCAGCCGCGCCCTGTGCATCGAGGACGCGCTGCGCGCCGACGCGGTGCTGATCGCGCTCCCCCACGCCAACCCATGCCGCCTACATCGAGCGTGCCGCGGCGGCGGCAGCGCCCGGTGTTCTGCGAGAAGCCGATCGACCTGTCGGCGGATCGGGTGCGCGCCTGCCTGGCCGCCGTGCGCCAGGCCGGCATCGACGCTGATGGTCGGCTTCAACCGCCGCTTCGATCCGCACTTCGCCGCGTTGAAGTCGCGCCTCGATGCCGGGGAGATCGGCGCGCTGGAATTGCTGAGCATCACCAGCCGCGACCCGGCGCCGCCGCCGGTGGCCTATATCGCCAGCTCCGGCGGATTGTTTCGCGACATGATGATCCACGACCTGGACATGGCGCGCTTCCTGCTGAACGAGGAACCGACCGAGGTCACCGCCGCCGCCGCCTGCCTGGTCGATCCGGCGATCGGCGCGGCGGGCGATGTGGATACGGCCGTGGTGACGCTGCGCACGGCGTCGGGCCGGCTGTGCCAGATCTCGAACTCGCGCCGCGCCAGCTACGGCTACGACCAGCGCATCGAGGCGCATGGCGCGGCCGGCATGTTGCGTGCCGGCAACGTGCTGCCGACCACGGTGGAGCTGGCCGACGCCGACAGGTTTTCGCACCGATCCGGTGCTGCCGTTCTTCCTGGAACGCTACGCCAGCGCCTATCGCGCCGAGCTGGACGCCTTCGTCGCCGCGGTCGGCGGCGGCACGCCGGCGCGACCGGACGGCGAGGACGGCTTGCGCGCGCTGCTGCTGGCCGATGCCGCCCTGGAGTCCTCGCGCACCGGGGGCACGGTGCGCCCCGCGGAGGTGTGAGATGCAGGTCAATCCGCTGCGCCAGGACTTCGCCGCCGAGCTCGCCGGGATCGATCTCCGCCGCGACCTCGATCCGGCAACGATCCGCGCCATCTGGGAGGCGATCGACCGCTACGCCGTGCTGGTGTTGCACAACCAGCTTCTGGGCGACGCGCAGTTGCACGACTTCGCGGCGCGGTTCGGCGCGCTGGAGATCGGCCGCTCGGCCGCGCGCCCCGGGCCGCGGCGGTTGGCGATGCCGCAGATCGGCGACATCTCCAACCTCGACGTGGACGGGCGCGTCCGCGCGCTGGACGACCGGCGGCGGCTGGACAGCCTGGGCAACCGGCTGTGGCACACCGACGCATCGTACATGCCGGTCCCGGTCGTGCTGGGGATGCTGCGCGCGGTGACGGTGCCGCCGGCCTCGGCGCTCGGCGGCGGCGAAACGGAGTTCGCCGACATGCGCGCCGCCTACGACGCACTGCCGGCGGCGACACAGGCGGCGATCGAGGGGCTGGTCATCGAACACGACGTGTTCTGGTCGCGCGCGCAGATCGGCTTCACCGACTTCCCGCCGGGCGAGCGCGAACAGTATCCGCCGTCGCCGCAGCAGCTGGTGCGGCTGCATCCGGGATCGAAACGCAAGACGCTGTATCTGTCGGCGCACGCCTCGCACGTGGTCGGCTGGCCGGTGGCGGATGGGCGGCTGCTGCTGTTCGACCTGACCGCGCATGCGACGCAGCCGGCGTTCGTCTACCGGCACGACTGGCGGGTCGGCGACCTGGTGATCTGGGACAACCGCTGCACCATGCACCGCGGCCGACCGCACGACGAGACCGCGCCGCGCGACCTGCGGCGGGCGACGACGCTGGACACGCAGGGCAATCGGATGAAACAAAAGCAAGCCGGGGCTTCGCCCCGGACCCCACCAAGGGGCGCTGCCCCTTGGAACCCCGCCAAGGGCTCGCCCTTGGAACCCTTCACTGGGAGTGGGTGAGGGGGAGGGGGCGTGTGGGCGAGGCGATGGGGCGCCGTCCGGCGCGCCGGACGGCGCCCCATCGCCTCGCCCACACGCCCCCTCCCCCTCACCCACTCCCAGTCATGGAGTCCAGAGGCCGCTGCCTCTGGTGGGGGTCCAGGGGGCAAAGCCCCCTGGCGGGGTTCGGGGCGGAGCCCCGACCTTACTTCGTTCACCCGATTGCCCTGGCTGGACACGGGTTCCACCTTGCACGAGGCGGCGTGACATGCGCATTGGCCTGGTCACCGACGGACTGGCGGAGCTGGCGCTGCCCGAAGTGCTGCGCACCGCGGCGGAGCTTGGCATCGCCACGCTGGAATTCGGCTGCGGCAACTGGTCCCCGGCACCGCACCTGCCGCTTGACGCATTGCTGGACTCCGGCGCGGCCCGCGGCGATTTCCTGACGCAGCTCGCGGCGCACGGGCTGTCGGTCAGCGCGCTGAACTGCTCGGGCAACCCGCTGCATCCCGGCGCGCCCGGGCGGGCGCATCGCGAGGTCACCAGCAAGACGATCCGCCTCGCCGGGTTGCTCGGCATCCCGCGCGTGGTGCTGATGTCCGGCTGTCCGGGCGGGCCGGGCGATGCCAATGCGAACTGGATCACCACCGCCTGGCCGCCGGAGGCCGCGCGCGTGCTGGACTGGCAATGGTCCGAGCAGGTGATCCCCTATTGGCGCGGGCTGGTGCAGGAAGCCGGCGCCGCCGGCGTGGTGCGGCTGTGCCTGGAACTGCACGGCCAGCAGACCGTCTACAACGTGGCGAGTTTGTTCCGCCTGCGCGAGGCGGTCGGTCCGATGGTCGGCGCCAATCTCGATCCCAGCCATCTGTTCTGGATGGCGGCCGATCCGCTCGCCGCGGTGGCCGCCCTGGGCGAGGCGATCCACCACGTGCACGCCAAGGACACCCGGATCAACGCCCCGGTTGCCGCGGTGAACGGGCAGATCGACACCACGCCGATGGACCGGCTGGCGGCGCGCGCCTGGTCGTATGTGACGCTGGGCGAGGGCCACGACGTCGGCTGGTGGCGGCGGTTCTGCACCGCGCTGCGCGCGGCGGGCTATGACGACGTGCTGTCGATCGAGCACGAGGACATCGCCCTGCCGCCGCTGGAGGGCGTGCGCCGGTCGGTCGCGCTGCTGCGGGAGGCGATGGCAGGGTGAGCCCTGGCTTGCCAACGCCCACCGCGTCGGTGAACGGGCGCCGGTGAACGGGCGCCGTGAGCGGGCGGCTGTCGCCTGACGCGCCGCGCTTTACGCGCTACGTATCATCGTGATCCGAAGCATCTGTGACAAAGCGACGACGCTGGTCTTCGCCGGCGGCGTGCCGCGGGGGATGGCCGGTGATCTCGCCATGGCAGCGCGGCGGAAGCTCGCCGCGCTCGACGCCGCCGAACGCCTGGAGGACCTTCGTGTCCCGCCCGACAACCGGCTGGAGGCGCTGCGAGGCGATCGCGCTGGCCAGCACTCGATCCGGATCAATGGCCAGTGGGGCATCGCCTTCGTCTGGCAGGACGACGGCGCCCGTGCGGTCGAGATCGTGGACTACCATTAGCAACCCACCGGCGACGGGAGCACGGACATGGCGACAAGACGGCTGATTTCCCGCGCTGACCTCGACGCCGGTCGCGTGGATTTTTCCGAGTTGGACAGCGGCGAGCACCTGCCGCCGGTGCACCCTGGTGACGTACTGCGGCACGACTTCCTCGACCCGCTCGGCCTCAGCGCCCATGCGCTCGCGCTGGCGCTGCGCGTGCCGGCCAACCGCATCACCACGATCCTCGCCGGCCAGCGCGCCGTGACCGCGGAGACGGCACTGCGCCTCGCCCGGCATTTCGGCACCAGCGCAGGTTTCTGGCTCAACCTGCAGAAGGCCTACGAGCTGGAGGTCGCGGAACGCGCGGCCGGCGCGCGCATCCGTGCCGAGGTGGCGCCGCGCGCAGCGGCCTGATACGCCCCTGCCAGCAAGCCAAACAACCGACCGAGGGAACGGCGCTCAACCATGGTGGACGCAAAGACAGCTGCTCGCGGATCTGAGGAAGCTGCGCCGCACGCTGGAAGCCGACCTTCGGAAACACCACCAAGCCTCCACCCAGCGCAGGGCGAGTGGCAGGAGGCGTTCGACGCCAAGCGCACTGCTCATACCAGCCGGCGGAAGGATTGACCCAGCGGCGCTGCGCCCCGTCATGCCGGCCCCCGGGTCCGGCCGCAGGCCGGCCCACCGACTTGGAGCGGATTGGGACGGGTTTCAAGCGAGGGAAGCGGCGTCGGCGAACTGAAGCACTTGGATATATAAAGTTGCAAACTGGATATTTCGGACTTTGGCGAACGTCTGCGGTCAATTATGGACGATGGGGGATGTAACGAATGGCGGACGGGAATGGGAGTCGAACCCACCAGAAGCCGTCCTACGGCCCCTCCCGGATTTGAAGTCCGGACGCCCCACCGGGGACGTTTCCCATCCGTATCAGACGAACAACGCCGCGCGACGCCGATCGACCAGCCGCGCCTCGCCGCGCCGCAGCGTCACGCCGTGCCGGTCGAGGAACTCCAGCGCCTGGATCGCCACCTTGCGCCCGGCGTTGTGGCTGCCCTCGCCCAGATGATCGCGGAATGACGCGGCGTTGAACAGGGTGCCCGGCGGGTCGGACAGGCGCACGGCGATCGCCACCATCTCGGCCACCGTCGTGCGCAGGAAGAAATGATCCGGCGCCACCTCGTCCAGCTCGCCGCGGCGGGCGACGGATTTCAGCACCCGGCGCACCCGGCGTTCGTCGGTGCGCAGCGACAGCGCGAAGTCGCGCACCCGCGGCGGGCGGAAGCGCAGCTCGCCGGACAATTGGGGCAGCATGGCGCGCCAGATCGCCTCGTCGGCCGGCGGCAGGCGCGCGACATGGCCCGGACGGCGCAGCCAGGCGCCGTCCACCTCCAGCTCGCCCGCCGCCTGCAGCCCGGCGAGCGCGGCGGCGAACGCGGCCGGGGCGAGGCGCGGCTGCACCGCGGCGCGCAGGCTCGGCGCGGTCATGCCTGGCAGATCCGGATTGGCGGCGTGGAACGCCTCCAGCGCCGCGACGGCGGACCGGCGCAGCCCGGCCCAGACCGCCGGCGCCGTGCCCCAGCGCGTCGCCTCGCCCGGCAGCAGCACCAGCTCCGCCGCTTGCAGCAGGGCCTCGGCGGTGTCGGCCGACAGGCCGCGATCGCGCTGGAACAGCGCCAGATCGACCAGCCACGGGTCGCGGTTGGTCAGCGCGGCCAGCAGCGCGGGGCCGACCGGCGCGGCCAGCGCTTCCAGCGTCGCCAACCGCGCCGGCGTGCGCCGCCGCCGGTCCGGGGCGCGCAGGTCCAGCAGCACGCCGCCGCCCAGCGTGCGGCTGGCGCTGGTGTCGCGCAGCACGACGCGGTCGCCGGCCAGCGCGGCGATGGGGGCCTCGAGCACCAGCTGCACCAGGCCCGGCTCGCCCGGCGCCAGCCGGTCGGTATCCAACGGCACCAGCCGCCCGGCGACATCGGCCGCGGCATGGTGCAGGCGGATCGGCATCCAGCTGGTCAGCTTCCGGTGTTCCCCGGCCATTACCGTGATCGCCGCGTCGACGCGCTGCGTCGGCGCATGCAACGCCGGGTCCAGCACCATGTCGCCGCGCCGGATCGCCGCGCGGCTGATCGCCGGGCCCACCAGGTTGAGCGCGCAACGATCCCCGGCGGTGGCCGCCGCCGCGGCCTGGTTCTGTCGGTGCAACGAGCGCACCCGCGCCGGCAGCCCGGACGGCGAGACCACGACCGATGCGCCGACCGCGATCGCGCCGGACAGCACCGTGCCGGTCACCACGGTGCCGGCGCCGGCCAGCGAGAAGCAGCGATCGACCGCCAGGCGAAACCGCAGGCCCGCGGCGCGGTGCTGCGCCGGCGCGGCGCGCAGCCGGTCGGCCAGCGTGTCCAGCCCGGCGCCGCTGACCACGGAGACCGGAATGATATCGGCCCCGGCGAAGGGCGTCGGCGCCAGCAGCGCGGTGATTTCCGCCGCCACCGCGTCGCGCCGCGCGGCGTCGACCAGGTCGACCTTGCTCAGCGCCACCACCGCGCGGGTCAGCCCGAGCAGGGACATGATCGCCAGGTGCTCGCGCGTCTGCGGCATCACCCCGTCGTCGGCCGCCACCACCAGCAGCACCAGGTCGATGCCGTGCGCGCCGGCCAGCATGGTGTGCACGAAGCGCTGGTGCCCCGGCACGTCGACGAAGCCGATCACCCGCCCGTCGTCCTGCGGCCAATAGGCGAAGCCGAGGTCGATGCTGATGCCGCGGGCTTTTTCCTCCTTCAGGCGGTCCGGGTCGATGCCGGTCAGCGCTTGCACCAGGGAGGATTTGCCGTGATCGACATGGCCGGCAGTGCCGATGATCATGGCGGCCTCGCATACACCTCTCCCGCCCTTCGCGGGCTTGGGCCGCGAAGAGCGGACCAAGGTCGCGGCGCGCTTGCGACGCGGGTGAGGGTGGCAACGCCGGTGAGGGTGGCGACGCGGGCAGCACCCTCACCCGCCGCGCGCCGCGCGGCGACCTCTCCCGCCAGTGCGGGAGTGGTGTGCTGGCGGTTCACCGGCCGGACTCCAACGCCGCCAGCAGCGGCGCCGGGTCCTCCAGGCAGCGCAGGTCCAGGCGCAGCGCGCCGTCGCGCACCGCGCCGATCACCGGCGGCGACAGCGCGCGCAGCCGCGCCGCCATCGCGGCGAGGGTGCGGCCTTGGGCGCCGCCCGGCGGATGCAGCGCCAGGCCGGCACTTTCCAGCGTCTCCACCGGCAGGGCGCCGGAGCCGATCTGGCTGCGGCAGGCGACGACCTCGACGCGCCAGTCGGGGCCGGCCCAGGCGGCGAGCGGGGCGAGCAGCGCCGCCGCCAGCGCGCGGATCTGCGCCGCGGGGCGGGTCAGCAGGCGCAGCGTGGGCAGTCGTTCCGCCAGCCGATCGGGGTCGCGATACAGCCGCAGGGTTGCCTCCAGCGCCGCCAGCCGCAGCTTGTCCAGCCGCAGCGCCCGCTTCAGCGGATGGGCGGCGCAGCGCGCCACCAGCGCCGCGCGCCCGACGATGCAGCCCGCCTGCGGCCCGCCCAGCAGCTTGTCGGCGGAGAAGGTGACCAGGTCGGCGCCGTCGCGCACCGCCTCGGCCACCGTGCGCTCCTGCGGCAGGCCCCAGCGGGACAGGTTGAGCAATGTTCCGGAACCGAGATCGTCCAGCAGCGCCAGCCCGTGCGCGTGCGCGATGGCGGCCAGCGCGCGCGGCGCCACCGCGGCGGTGAACCCCTCGATGCGATAGTTCGAGGTGTGCACCTTCAACAGCAGCGCGGTGGCGGGGCCGATCGCCTGCTCGTAGTCGCGCGGATGGGTGCGGTTGGTGGTGCCGACCTCGACCAGGTTGGTGCCGGCGCTGGCCATGATCGCGGGCAGACGGAACGCGCCGCCGATCTCGATCAGCTCGCCGCGCGAGACGATGCTGTCGCGGCCGGCGGCCAGCGCGGCGAGGCAGAGCAGCAGCGCGGCGGCGTTGTTGTTGACCACCAGCGCGTCCTCGGCGCCGGTCAGCTCGCGCAGCAGGCCGCGGACATGGTCGTCGCGCTCGCCGCGCCCGCCGCTGTCGAGATCGTATTCCAGCGCGGCGGGGGCGGCCATGACGGCGAGTGCGGCCTCGATCGCCGGGGCGGCCAGCAGGGCGCGGCCCAGGTTGGTGTGCAGCACCGTGCCGGTGAGATTGAGCACCGGGCGCAACGACGGTGCCTGCGCGCGTTCCAGCCCGGCCAGCGCCGCGTCGGCCAGCGCGGCCGGATCGGCTGGCGTGGTGCCGGCGCGCACCGCCGGCCGGGCGGCGTCGATCGCGGCGCGGACGGCGGCGGTGGCAGGCGCGCGGCCGAAGCGCGCGACGGCCAGCGCGCCGGCGGGCGCACGCAACACGGCGTCGACCGAGGGCGGCGTGGGATGCTTGTGGGGTGGGTGCGCGGTCATGTCCCTCCGGGGCGGCACGCTCTGGTGCGGCCGGGCAGTATAGCCCGGCGGGGGGCCGGGGCGGGAATGGCAGCGAGCGCCCGGCGGCACCTATTCGTGCGAGAGGCACGCCCTGCCGCGCGCATCGCCGGCGTGTCATACCAGCGGCCCAAAGTCTTGACCCAACGCTTGTGTGGTGGGCCGCTGATATGAGTCATGGCTTGGCGCGCGGCCGCCCCACCAACCCCGCGCGCGATACCCGCTGCCCAAAGTGACGGAAGAGTCGTCACTTTGGGCAGCGGGTATCAGTTCGCGTCGTCGTCAACCGGATCATTGCCGACGAACCGGCCGTGCGGGGTCATGATGACGATCGGGATGAAGCGCACGCGCAGTTCCGGCTTCGAACCATCCCGCGGGGCGGGCAGATCCGCCTGCGTTGCCGCCACCACCGTGGCCGAGGGTAACGTCGGGCCACGCACCACGGCGCGCACCACCGTGGCGCCCGCCGCCTTGGTGAAGCGCAGGTTGACCACGTGAAATCCCTCCGCCGCGGTCAGGTGGTGGCGCAGAACCGACTCGAC
Source organism: uncultured Alphaproteobacteria bacterium (assembly GCA_963847615.1). GTDB lineage: Bacteria > Pseudomonadota > Alphaproteobacteria > Acetobacterales > Acetobacteraceae > Palsa-883. The sequence continues at coordinate 260,630 of CAWKAN010000019.1, read as the reverse complement.
CTCGCTCTCGAACAGTGAGCGTGAGATCGCTTGGCGGAGCTGCACGCCAAGCACCACTGCGAGGCCCAACACCAGCACCAGGCTGACCAGGTTCCGCCGCAGGAACGTCAGCACGCCCTCGGGGCCGATCGCGGTGAGCCGGCGATAGCCGCTGACCCAGAACACCGTCGAGAACGCCACCTCGATCGCCACCACGTTGGTCAGCGCCAGCAGCATGGCGCCGCCCGCCAGCGCGAACTCCGCGCGCGCCGCCAGCAGGCCCGCGGCCGCCAAGGGGGGCACCAGCGCCGTCGCCACGGCCACGCCGACGATGGCGGTGCCGACCCGCGGGGAGACCACCGCGACGGCCCCCGCCGCGCCGCCCGCCAGCGCGATCATCAGGTCGAACAGCCGCGGGTCGGTGCGCGACAGGATCTGGTCTGTGACCGGAACGTCACGGTGGATCAGGCCGATCACCACGCCGATCGCCAGGATCCACAGGATGCCGCCGGTCAGCGAGAACAGCGCGGTCCACAGCAGCGGCCGGTTGCCCTCGTTCAGTCCCAGCGCGACCCCGGAAATCGGCCCCAGCATCAGCGCCACGACCATGGCGCCGATCACCACCGCCGTGCTGTTGGCGAGCAGGCCGTAGCAGGCGATCAAGCTCGCCAGGGCGTTCATCAGCCAATACACGCGGCTCGGTTTGCTGGCGTCCCAAACCGCCCGCAGGACGGGGTCCTCGGATTCCACCGACGCCCGCGCGGCAGCCGACCGGATGCTGCGCACCAGGCGCACCAGGCCGTGTTTGCGTCGGACGGGAAGGAAGCCGGTGGTGTCCTCGGGCATGAAACCGGTGCTGTCCTGGCGTGACGTGGCGGGCGCGTGGTGGTGACGGCGACGGACCGGCGCATAGCCGCCAGCCTGCCGGGGTCGCGACCCGGGCCGGCTCGCCTCCTACACCAGGTCTGCGGCGGCGGCCAGCATGCCCGTGATGACGGCGGAATGTGGGGATTTCGCCCCGACACTGTTGTCGATCCGTTATAACATCTGCGGCGATGACGGGCGTCGCCGCTTGCCGGAGTCCGGGGCGGGGTCCTGACCTTGCGTGGCCCACGCAACGACCGGACCGACCCGATGGCGGCAGCGGCGCCGGTCTGGCAGAGTGCGGCGACGGCACGGCGATGGGGAGCGGCATGGCAATCGAACTCGTGGTCAACGGCGAGGCGCGGTCGGTGGCGGCGGCGGACACCACGCCGCTGCTGGATGTGTTGCGCAACCAGCTTGACCTGAAGGGCGCACGCTACGGCTGCGGCCTGGAGCAGTGCGGCAGTTGCATGGTGCTGGTCGACGGTGAGCCGGTCTATGCCTGCGCGCGCGAGGTCGGCAGCGTGGCCGGCAAGCGGATCACCACGATCGAGGGCCTCGGCAGCGTGGCGGCGCTGCATCCGTTGCAGCGTGCCTTCCTCGAGGAGCAGGCGGGCCAGTGCGGCTACTGCCTGTCCGGCATCATCATCGAGGCCAAGGCATTGCTGGACCGCAACGCCGAGCCGAGCCGGGCGGAGATCGCCGCGGCGCTGGACAACCATCTGTGCCGCTGCGGCGCGCATCCGCGCATCCTGCGCGCGGTCGCCAAGGCCGCCGCGATGATCCGCGCAGGAGCCGCGCGATGAGCGACACCCTGCCGCAGAGCATCCTGACCAACCGGCGGATGGAGCAGTGGCTGCGTTTCGAGCCCGACCGCACCATGCGCCTGGCGGTGGGCAAGGTGGAGCTGGGCCAGGGCAACGTCACCGCGTTGGCGCAGATCGCGGCCGAGGAGCTGGACATCGACCTCGCGCGTATCGCGGTGCTGTCGGGCGACACGCAGGAGGCGCCGGATGAGGGGCAGACCACCTCCAGCCAGTCGATCGAGGTGTCGGGGCGCTCGGTCCGGCTGGTGACGGCGGAGTTGCGCGCCCGGGTGGTGGAGCGGCTGGCGCGGCGGCTGAACTGCGCGCCGGCGGAGATCAGCGTCGAGGATGGCGCGTTTCGTCGCGGCGACGCACCGACCGGGCACGACTACTGGACCTTCGTGCAGCCGGAGGATTTCGCCGCCGAGATCACCGGGACGGCGACGCCGAAGCCGCGCGCGGCATACCGCGTGGTGGGAAAGCCGGTGCCGCGGCGCGACCTGCCGGCGAAGGTGACGGGCGCGGGTTTCATCCACGACATGGTGCGCCCGGACCTGCGCCACGCGCGCATCCTGCGCCAGCCCAATCGCGGCGCGGCGCTGGCTTCATTCGACGCGGCGGCGGTGCGCCGCGCGGCGGGCGGCGATTTCCGCGTGGTGCGGCTGGGCAATTTCGTGGCGTTCGTCGGCGATGACGAGACGGTGGTGCAGCGCGCCGCCGCCGCGGCGGGGCCGCACGCCAGCTGGCAGAACGCGCGGCAGCTGACGGCGGACCAGCAGGAGGCCGCCTGGCTGGTCGGCAGGCCCGCCGACGAACGGGTGCATGGCGACGCGCCGCTGGCCGAGCCGCCGCAGACGGTGGTCGAGGCGACGCTATTCGCGGCCCTATATCGCGCATGCGGCGCTGGGGCCGTCCTGTGCGCTGGCGGAATATCGCGGCGGCGTGCTGTCGGTGTGGTCGCACACCCAGGGCGTGTATCCGCTGCGCGCCGCGCTGGCCAACGTGCTGGGGCTGCCGGCCGGGCGGATCATCGTGCGGCACGCGCATGGCGCGGGTTGTTACGGCCACAACGGCGCCGACGACGCGGCGGTGGACGCCGCGGTTATCGCGCTGCAGCTGCCGGACCAGTGCATCCGCGTGCTGTGGCGGCGGGAGGAGGAGTTCGGCTACGAGCCGCTGGGCACCGCGATGCAGGTCATCGCGCGCGCCGCGCTGGACGCGGCCGGCCAACCGGTGGAGTGGACGACGGAGATCTGGTCCGGCACGCATGTGCAACGGCCGAGCACCGGCGGCAACCTGCTGACGCACGAGGCGCTGCCGACGCCGCCGCCCGATCCGAAGCCGACCGATCCGCCGGAGGCCGCCGGCGGCGGCGGCACGCGGAACGCGCGGCCGCTGTATGATTTTCCGGTGCGGCGGATCCTGCATCATCTGGTGCTGGCCCCGCCGGTGCGCACCAGCGCGCTGCGCGGCCTGGGCGCCCTGCCGAATGTGTTCGCAATCGAATGTTTCATGGACGAACTGGCGGAGCGCGCCGGTGTCGATCCGGTGGCGTACCGGCTGTCGCTGCTGTCCGATCCGCGGGCACGCCACATCATCGCGGACGTGGCGGCGCGCAGCGACTGGGCGCATCGCGGCCCGGCGGGGACCGGGCGGGGGCTGGGGATCGGCTGGGCACGCTACAAGAACCGGGCGGCCTATGCGGCGGTGGCGGTCGCCGTCGAGGTGGAGCGGGAGGTGCGGCTGAAGCGCGTGTGGTGCACGGCGGATGCCGGGCTGGTGATCAATCCGGATGGTGGGAAGAACCAGTTGGAAGGCGGCATCATCCAGGCGGCCAGCATGACGCTGAAGGAACAGGTGACGCTGGCGGGCGAGGGGGTGACCTCGGTGGATTGGCGCAGCTATCCGATCCTGACATTCAGCGAGGTGCCGGAGATCGAGACGGTGCTGGTCGAGGCGGCGGACCAGCCGACCCTGGGGATGGGCGAGTGCACCATGGGGCCGACCGCGGCGGCGATCGGCAACGCGGTGGCGCATGCGCTGGGGGTGCGGATCCGCGACATGCCGTTCACGCGGGAACGGATTGCGCGGGTACTGTTGGGGTAGCCGCGGTCACGCATTTTGCCAAACGAAACGATCGCGCGGCCCGGTCCCGATGCGGCCCGGTCCCGATGCGGCTCGCCGCCCGCGTGCCGGCGGCGCCGACGGCGTGGCTGGCGCTGACATGACCCAGGTTGTCGGGGAGCCCTGATGAAATTTTCGATCGCCGTGAACCTGGAGCGCTTCGACGCCAGCCGGGACATGCGGGAGGTGGCGCGCGACGCGCTGGAACTCGTCACGCTGGCGGACCAGGGCGGCTTCGAGATCGCCTGGGCGGCGGAACACCACACGATCGAGCTGACCGTCGGTCCCAACCCGTTCACGCTGCTGATGCATTGGGCGGCGCACACGTCGCGCATCCGGCTCGGCACCGCGGTGGTGGTCGCGCCGTACTGGCATCCGATCCGGCTCGCCGGGGAGGCCGCGCTGGTCGACGTGCTGAGCGGCGGGCGGCTGGAACTCGGCATCGCGCGCGGCGCGTTCCAGTACCAGTTCGACCGCATGGCCGGCGGCATCGCGCAGCGCAAGGGCTTCGACTACCTCAAGGAACTGCTGCCGACGGTGCGGGCGCTGTGGCAGGGCGACACCGAACACCACGGCAGGTTCTGGGATTTTCCCACCGCGACCGCGGTGCCCAAGCCGCTGCAACGGCCGCATCCGCCGATCTGGATCGCTGCCCGCGATCCCGAAACATTCGCCTGGGCGGTGGACTCCGGCGCCCACATCATGGCCACGCCGCTGTCGCGCCCGCACGCCGAGGTGGCCATCCTGGGGCGGCGGTTCGACGACACCCTGGCCAGGTTCCCGGACCGGCCGCGCCCGCGCTTGCTGATGCTGCGTCGGGTCTGCGTGTATGACCGGGCGGAGGATTGGCGCATCCCGGTCGAGGCGTCGATCGCCTATGGGCTGGCGTTCGACAGCCTGTTCGCCGAGACCGCCGGCGTGGTCAACGGTTTCGCCGCGCCGGCCGACCCGGCGCTGGCGGCGCATCACCCCGCCTATCAGCCGGACATGGTCCGCGACGGCATGGTGATGGGCACGCCCGACGAGGTCGTGGCCAGGCTGCGCGACTACGCGGCGGTCGGCGTGGACCAGTTCTGCTATGGCGCCAACTTCGGACTGCCGCATGCGTTCGCGCGCCGTTCGCTGGAACTGTTCATCACCCGGGTGATGCCGCATTTCCCGCCGGCGGTTCGACCGGACACGGTGCCGGCGACGGCATGATGCGTGGCGCACCGCCTGCGTGGCGCACCGCTTGCGTGACGCACCGCATGCGTGACGCGCCCTGGGCCGTGGCGCTGCACTGATACCAGCCGCCCGAAATGCTGACTCTTCCATCATTTCGGGGGCTGCTATCGCGCGCGGGGTTGCCCAGGGGAGTTGCAAGCGACCGCGCACGCGATACCAGCGGCCCGAAATGGCGGAAGCGTCATCACTTTGGGCCGCTGGTATCATTTCGTCAGGCGCACCATCGCTCATTCCGTCATGCCGGTGCGGGCCGGCAGCCACGACCGGCCGGCGTGGCGCGAGCAAGGTTGTCGATGCCGGGCCTCGGCTTGCGTCCTGGTAGATGCACACATCGTTGGGTGAACTGGGTTTGGTTCGCTGATCGGACGTTTGGGCTCGGTCTACGGCAAGCAAGCAAGGTTTTAACACGGAGAACACGGAGAAGGCATGAGAGTACGGAGAGAAAGCTGATGCGCTTCGCGCGGTGTTGGATCACGCGCCCGCGCGAAGCGCCCAAATTTCTTGTTTCCCGTGCCTTCTCCGTGTCTCCGTGTCTCCGTGGTAAAACCTTGCTTGCTTGCGGGCGATGCGCGCCCCCAGGCGGCCGGTGTCGTGCAAGCCGCCCGGTTGACCAGCGACGTGAGATGGCTGAGTCTCGCGGGGCCTTCGCCGCAAGGAGGCGAGCGATACCAGCGGCCCGACACGGGCCGAACGGTCAGCCAATAGGGCCGTTGGTATGACATTGCACCAGCGGTCCAAAACCGTTGTGCGCGGGATCTGCGCGCCAGGTGATCCGGCCAGGCGCCATCAGCCGACCGATGGCCGCACCGACGAACCGCGCGTTGGGCGGGTTCCGCGGCACGGCCTGGCGGACCGAAGCACGGCCGCGCACCTGCCGGTGGCCGGAGCCCGCTGGCGCGACCATCCGCCCGGCCAGCCACCGCGCCGGCATGCCGCGTTTCAGCCTGGCCTCGCCGCGCCAGGATCGACCGCACCCGCGTGGGCGGCGGCCACCGCGCCGCGCGCCGCGGCCTCGACCAGCTGCACGTCGAAGCCGACCAGCAGCATCTGGTAGCCTGCGGCGCGTTTGGCCCGCGTCGCCTCGGCGGTCAGCGCGACGCCCGCCAGCGGAATGCCGGCGCGCTTCACCTTCGCCTCGGCCGCCGCGACCAGCGCGGTCAGTTTCGGGTGGTCGAGCTGGCCCGGCACGCCCAGGCTCATCGACAGGTCGAACGCGGCGATCGCGACGACGTCGATGCCCGGCACCGCCAGGATCGCATCGAGGTTGCGCACCGCCGTTGCGTCCTCGATGGTGATGATGTTGAGCATCTCGCGGTTCGCCTGGCGCAAATACGCGGCCATGCCGAGGCCCCAGCGCAGCGGCGCATAGGACGGCGCCACGCCGCGCACCCCGTCGGGCGGGTAACGCAGCGCCGCGGCACTGGCGCGCGCCATCGCCACGGTGGAGATCATCGGGAAGTTGATCCCCATTGCGCCGGTGTCGAGCACCGGCTTGACCAGCCAGTGCTCGGTCCAGGGGACGCGGACGATCGGCGTGGCCTGGGTGCCGCGCGTCGCCGCCACCATGGCGTGGACGGTCGCGATGTCGATCGGTCCGTGCTCCATGTCGATGATCAGGCAATCGACGCCGCTGCCTGCCAGCACCTGGGCCATGGCAAGGCTGGGCATCGTCACCATGAAGGCGGTGACGACCTCGCCGGCCGCCAGTCTGGCCTTCAGCCGATTGGGTCGGTTCGCAACCGTCATGCTGGGTCCATCCGGAGTTGGGCCGGCCAAAGCTGGCCGGCGGGGGGCAGGTCACAAGCGGTCGGGCCAGCAAACTCGCGGCGGCTTCCCCGCCCCGCGCGCGCCGGCATTAGCCCCGCGTTTACCCTTTGGCGCGCAGACTGCCCACATGATGCAGACCCAGCTCGCCGAGGACAGCGTTCGCGTTTCCCGAGACCGCCTGGCCCGGCACCTGGTCGAACTGCACCGGCTGCATCTCCTGCTGGCCGACGAGGCGCGGTCGATGAAGGCGTTCGCGTTCGACGGGCGCGCGCGGGCGGAGATCGAACTGGCCAGCGAGATGCTGGAACAATACCTCACCGCCTCCAACGCCTTCCTGGAGAACATGCACGGGCGGTTCGATGCGCGGCTGGCCGTGCTGCGCCGCGGCGAGTTGGCGGCCAACGGCAACCACGAGGACGCGCCGGACCATGCCGAGTTCTGGCTGGCGTTCTCGCGCCTGACCGCCGTGCTGCGCCGCGCCAGCCGCCGCGCCGAGGTCTAGCCCGGCCGTCGCACGCCCTCGCCGGCGCGCGCTCAGCCGCCGCGGCGGTCGCCCGCGCAGCTAGCCGAGCGGCGCCGGCGGTTGCTGATAGTCCGCATCGGAAACCTTCTCCAGCCACTCGGTACCGGCGCCGGACGCCGTCGTTTCCGACATTGCGAGATGCGCGAACAGCCGGTCCGGCGCGGCGCCGTGCCAGTGGCGCACGTCGGGTGGGATCACCACGGTGTCGCCCGGGTGCAGTTCCTGCGCCCGCTCGCCCTCGCGCTGCACCCGCCCGGCGCCGGACAGGCAATACAGCGTCTGGCCGACCGGGTGGGTGTGCCAGGCGGTGCGCGCGCCGGGGGTGAAGGAGACCACGGTGGCCCGCATGCGCGACGGCGCGGTGCCGACCACGACCTCGTCGGCGAACACGGTGCCGGTGAAGTTGGTCTCCGGTTGCCGCTTGGTCGGGCGGCTGGCGACGCGAATGACTTTCATGGCTTGGTTCCTCCTTGGTGGCCGACCGGCAGGTACTGGCGGTACCAGCCCAGCGTGTGTTCCATCACCTGGCGGAAGCAGTCGCCGGCGTAGACCTCGTAATGGCCGAAGCCGCGCAGCACGACGAGGCGCTTGGGGTCGCCGGCGCGGCGGTACAGCTCGGCGGATTCGTCGAGCGGCACCAGCCGGTCGTTGTCGGTGGTGATCAGCATCAGCGGGCGTGGGGCGATCTTGTTGACCACCCATTCGGGATGGAAAGCCAGCGTGTCGTTGACGAACTCCAGCGGGATCTGGCTGACCGCGCCGGGGTTGCCGGCGCGGGCGGCGGCGGCGAGCTCGGCCGACTGGCGGTCGGGCAGCAGGATGTCGGTGCGCTCGACGAACTCGGATTGGCCGGTCATCGTGCGCTGCACGCGGTCGAACGCGGCGCGCTCCAGCAGGTCGGCGAACTCGTCGGGGCGACGGACGCTGCGCATCCAGCGGCGGCCGTGGCCGACGCCGACCACCGAGACGACGCAGCGCACGCGCGGGTCGACCGCAGCGGTCCACACCACGGTGGCGCCGCCGTAGCTGGTGCCATAGAGGCCGAGCCGGTCCGGATCGACCATCGGCTGCGCGCCCAGGAAGGTCAGCGCCGCCTGGCTGTCGAGGACGCGGCCATAGGGGGAGAGGCGCGATTTCGGCCCCTCGCTGTCGCCCCAGCCCTTGTAGTCGAAGGTCAGCACCACGTAGCCGGCCTCGGTCAGCAGCCGCGCATTGTCCGGCAAATAGAGCGAACGCACGCCGGTGTAGCCGTGGCAGAGCACGATGCCGGGGCGACGTTCGTTCGCGGCGAGCCCGTCAGGCAGGAACAGGTCGCCGCGCAGTTTCACGCCTTCGCTGTAGAAGCTGACCGGTTGGCTCGGCATGATGTGCCCCTCCCGCACACGTTGAGCGGAGTGTCCGGCGCGGCGCGGAATTGGGCAAGGGCCAGCAGCGACGCGGCAAGAGAAGATGCAGTAACGAATAGGTGACACGGCAACAGGCAACACAGCAATAGGCGCCAGGGGGGCGCCAGAATGGGGCACCACGGGCAAAGGAGGCGGCGATGCGTTCAAGCTGGCGGCTGATCGCTTTGGCGTTGGTGCTGATGCCGCGGCTCGCGCTGGCGGGCTGCGCGCCGATTGCCTGGGATGCGCCGCGCGTGGTGCTGGCGGGCACCGCGCCGGACGGGCTGCGCATCACGTATCTGGGTCATGCGAGCTTCCTGATCGAGACGCCGCAGGGCGTGCGCGCGGTGACCGATTACAACGGCACCAATGTGCCGGCGGAGCCGCCGGACATCGCGACGATGAACCACGCGCACGCGGCGCACTACACGGATCATCCCGATCCGCACATCAACTACGTGCTGCACGGCTGGCGCGACGACGGCAAGCCGGCGCAGATCGATCTGGTCTATCGCGACATGCATGTCAGCAACCTGCCGACCAATATCCGCGACTGGCAGGGCGGCACGGAATATTACGGCAACTCGATCTTCGTGTTCGAGAGCGCGGGGCTGTGCGTGGCGCATCTGGGACACCTGCATCACCTGCTGAGCGGCCAGGACCTGGCGGTGCTGGGTCATATCGATGTGGTGATGGCACCGGTGGACGGCGGCTACACGATGAGCCAGGAGGACATGGCGAAGGTGCTGGACGCATTGCAGCCGCGCATCGTGCTGCCGATGCATTATTTCACCCAGGCGGTGCTGGAACGGTTCCTGGCGCTGGAATACGATCGCTTCGCGGTGCGCCAGAGCGCGACGCCGACCGTGATCGTGTCGCGCGCCAACCTGCCGGCGCGCCCGGAGATCTGGGTGCTGCCGGGCGGTTCGTAACCGCGGCGCGGAGCACGGGCGAACCAAGCAAGGCCGGGGCTTCGCCCCAGACCCCACCAAGGGGCGCTGCCCGCCATGGTACCATTGGGAACCCCGCCAAGGGCAGAGCCCTTGGAACCCTTCACTGGGAGTGGGTGAGGGGAGGGGGCGTGTGGGCGAGGCGAAGGGGCGCCGACCGGCACGCCGGACGGCGCCCCTTCGCCTCGCCCACACGCCCCCTCCCCCTCACCCACTCCCAGTCATGGAGTCCAGAGGCTCCGCCTCTGGTGGGGGTCCAGGGGGCAAAGCCCCCTGGCGGGGTCTGGGGCGAAGCCCCAGCCTTGCTTGGTTCGCCCGGCAGGCTCGCCTTGATACGGCAAAGCGGTGCCGGTAAGACACCAAAGGCCGTTTGGGGGCTGTCGGCGCGCCAGGCAGATTGGCACGGAGGGGGAACAGACGTGGGAACGACCGACGTGACTCCGCAGCCCGGGGCCTGGCGGCCCGGATCGTGGGCATCGGCGTTGGCTTTGCTCGGCTTGCTCGCCGTCGCCGGCTGCAAGAAGGAAAACGCCTACGTGCCGCCGCCGCCGCCCGAAGTGGGCGTGGCCAAGCCATTGCAGCAGGAGGTGACCCCCAACCTCGAACTGACCGGCAACACCGCCGCGTTCAACCAGGTCGACCTGGAGGCCAGGATCCAGGGGTTCCTGCAGGAGATCAACTACCAGGACGGCGCGATGGCAAAGCGCGGCGACACGCTGTTCGTCGTGGAGCCGGCGCCATACCAGTCCAAGCTGCAGCAGGCCCAGGCTTCGCTGGCCGCGGCGCAGGCCGCGTTGCTGCAATCGGACGCGGAGTTCAACCGGCAGAGCACATTGCTGAAGCAGAATGTCTCGGCGCAGAACACCTACGACAGCGCGCTGGCCAAGCGCGACTCCGACCGGGCCAACGTGTCGAACCAGCAGGCCGCGGTGACGATCGCGGCGATCAACTACGGCTACACCCGCGTCACCGCGCCGTTCGACGGCGAGGTGACCAATCACCTGGCCTCGGTCGGCGCGCTGGTGGGGGTGACCGGGCCCACCAAGCTCGCCAGCATTGTGCAGCTCGATCCGATCTACGTGACCTTCAACGTCAGCGAGCAGGACGTGCTGCGCATCAAGACGGCGATGCGCGCGGGCGGGCTGAAGGACGTGGACCTGGCGAAGGTCCCGGTCGAGATCGGCCTGATGACCGAGCCGGGATATCCGCACGCGGGCGTGATGAACTACACCTCGCCGACGCTCGACCCGGCGACCGGCACGCTGTTCGCGCGCGCCGTGCTGGCGAACCCCGACCGCGTGCTGCTGCCCGGCATGTTCGTGCGCGTGCGCATTCCGCTGGCGCACGGGACGCGGCTGTCGCTGCTGGTGCCGAACCGGGTGCTGGGCACCGACCAGGGCGGGCGCTACCTGCTGGTGCTGGGCAAGGACAACACGATCGAGCAGCGCAGCGTGACCGTCGGCGCGCAGGTCGGCGCGCTGCTTGTGGTCGAGTCCGGCCTGCAGCCGGCGGATCAGGTGGTGGTCGCCGGCCTGCAGCACGCGATCCCGGGGGAGAAGGTCACGCCCAAAGACACGACGATCCAAGCCGACAAGCCGTGACGGCGGGCACGCGATGATCTCGAAATTCTTCATCGAGCGGCCGGTGCTGGCGAACGTGCTGGCGATCGTCATCGTGCTGATCGGCGCGGTCGCGCTGTATGTCCTGCCGGTGGCGCAATATCCCAATGTGGTGCCGCCGACCATCTCGGTCACCACGCGCTATCCGGGCGCCAGCGCCGAGACCGTGATGAACACCGTTGCGCTGCCGATCGAGCAGCAGGTGAACGGCGTGGAGCACATGCTCTACATGCAGTCCACCAGCGCCAGCGACGGCAGCTACGCCCTGACCGTCACGTTCAATATCGGCACCGATCTGAACTTCGCCCAGGTCCTGGTGCAGAACCGGGTGGCCAGCGCGATGGCGCAACTGCCGCAGGCGGTGCAGGCGCAGGGCGTCAAGGTGCAGCAGAAGTCCACCGCGATCCTGCAGATCGTCACCCTGACGTCGTCCAACAGCAAACACGACAGCCTGTACCTGAGCAATTACGCCACCATCAACCTGGTCAACGAGCTGGCCCGCCTGCCCGGCGTGGGCAACGTGAACGTGTTCGGCGTCGGCCAGTACGCCATGCGCATCTGGCTCGATCCGCAAAAGCTCTATGCCTTGGGGTTGACGCCGGACGACGTGATCAAGGTGATCCAGCAGCAGAACCAGCAGGTCACCGGCGGCCAGGTCGGCACGCCGCCCGCGCCGGCCAACCAGGATTTCCAGTACACCGTGAACGTCGCGGGCCGGCTGTCGGACCCGGCCGAGTTCGCCGACATCATCATCAAGGCCGCGTCCGCCAATGGCGGGCAGCTCGTCCGGGTGAAGGACGTCGGCCGGGTGGAGCTGGGCGCGCAGACCTATTCGCAGGTGTTCCAACTGAACGGCAAGCCGGCCGCGGGCATCGCCATCTACCAGTCGCCCGACGCCAATGCGCTGGATGTCGCCGGCCGGGTGCGCGCCAAGATGGACGAGCTGTCCAAGGCGTTTCCGCAGGACATGAGCTATGCGATCCCGTTCGACACCACCGGCTTCGTAAAGACCTCGATCCATGAAGTCTACAAGACGCTGGTCGAGGCCGGGGTGCTGGTGCTGATCGTCATCCTGGTGTTCCTGCAGGACTGGCGCGCCATGCTGGTGCCGGCCACCACCGTGCCGGTGACGATCATCGGCGCCTTCGCCGCGATGGCCGCGCTCGGCTTCACCGTCAACCTGTCCACCTTGTTCGCCATCATCCTGGCGATCGGCATCGTGGTCGATGACGCGATCGTCATCGTCGAAGGCTCCGCCCGCTACATCGAGATGGGCATGAGCGGGCACGACGCCGCGATCAAGGCGATGGGCGAGCTGTTCGGCCCGATCATCGGCATCACCCTGGTGCTGATGTCGGTGTTCATCCCGGCCGCCTTCCTGCCCGGGCTGACCGGGCAGATGTACGCGCAGTTCGCCCTGGTCATCGCCGCCACGGCGGTGATCAGCGCGGTCAATGCCGCCACGCTGAAGCCGACGCAATGCGCCATGTGGCTGCGCCGCCCGGTGCCGCCGGAGCAGCGCAACTGGTTCTATCGCGGCTTCAACCGCGCCTACGACAGACTGGAAAACGCCTACGCCCGGCTGATCGGCGGCATGGCGCGGCACAGCCTGCTGATGGTGATCATTGCGCTGGCGGTGGCCATCGGCAGCTTCTGGGGCATCGCGCGGCTGCCCACGGCGTTCATCCCGACCGAGGATCAGGGCTACGTGATCATCGGCGTGCAGCTTCCCGATGCCGCCTCGCTGGAACGCACCCAGGCGGCGCTGGACGAGGTCGGGCAGATGGCGCTGAACACGCCGGGGGTCGAGAACACCATCCAGATCGCCGGCATGTCGGTGCTGGACAACAGCGCCCCGCTGTCCAATGCCGGCGCGGTCTATGTGATCCTCAAGGACTGGAGCGTGCGCGGCAAGGCGAAGGGCGAGGACCTGCGCTCGATCTATGCCAACCTGTCGCGCGAGCTGGACCAGCTGCCCGACGCGGTCGGCTTCGTGCTGGTGCCGCCGCCGATCCAGGGCATCGGCAACGCCTCGGGCTTCACCATGCAGGTGGAATTGCGCGACGGAAATTTCGACTACGACAAGCTGCAGCGCGTCACCCGCGCCATCGTCGCCGACGGCCGGTCGCAGTCGGCGCTGGCCCGGTTGAACACGCCGTTCCGCGCCGACGTGCCGCAGCTCCAGGTGGTGGTGGATCGCGTCAAGGCGGAGACGCTGCACGTGCCGGTCAGCGACGTGTTTGCCGCGCTGTCGGGCTATATCGGTTCGAGCTACGTCAACCAGATCAACAAATTCGGCCTGACCTTCCAGGTTTACGTGCAGGCGGATGCGAAGTACCGGCTGCACCCCTCCGACATCGAGAAACTGTCGGTGCGCAGCCAGGACGGCAAGATGATCCCGCTGGGCGCGCTGGTGCAGGTCAAGCCCGCGGTCGGACCGGGGTTGATCAGCCTGTACAACCTGTATCCGTCGGCCACGATCATCGGCGGTGCCGGCGACCGGTTTCAGCTCCGGCCAGGCGCTGGGCGTCATGGAGGAGATCGCCGACCAGACGCTGCCGCCCGGGTTCGGCTATGAATGGACCGCCATGTCGTACCAGGAGAAGATCGTCGGCGGACAGATCTTCTTCGTGTTCGGCCTGGGCATGCTGCTGGTGTATCTGTGCCTGGCCGGGCAGTACGAAAGCTGGATCGCCCCGCTCGGCGTGATCCTCGCCGTGCCGCTGGCGCTGCTGGGACCGGTGCTGACGCTCAGCGCGCTCGGCCTCGCCAACAACCTGTACACGCAGATCGGCCTGGTGCTGCTGATCGCGCTGGCGGCGAAGAACGCGATCCTGATCGTCGAGGTGGCGCGCGAAAAACGCCTGCTGCACAACGAGCCGATCGTGACGGCGGCGATCGAGGCGGCGCGGGCGCGCTTCCGGCCGATCCTGATGACCTCGTTCGCGTTCATCCTGGGCGTGGTGCCGCTGGTGCTGGCCACCGGCGCCGGCGCCGCGGCGCGGGTTTCGCTGGGGCTTTCGGTGATGAGCGGCATGATCGCCTCGACCTGCCTGGCGGTGCTGTTCGTGCCGTCGTTCTTCGTCGTGCTGCAACGCTTCGAGGAACGCAAGGGCGCCAAGACGAACGCCGCGCCGGTGCACGACGAAGCCTAGCGCCCTGCGTCACCGACCCTGCGGCGATTTCGCGATCCGCTTGCGGTACTCCACCGACGGCGCAGGCGGACGCGGAACAAGCGCACTATGAGCAACTCGGGGCACCAGTACCGCTGTGGAAAGATTCTGCCCGCTTTCCCTTGGCTTGATCCCGGCGCTGGAAAGGCCTGGCGCACGAGGAACGGGCGAGCGCGTGGGAGGTGCGCAGGGCTTGAGCTGCATCACCTCGGCTTCTCCGGGCCGGTTACGATGTGGTGCATCGCAGGCGCATCAACACGTCCGTAACCATCCGTCCGCGGCACCGCGAAGGAAGAATTTCGCTCTTATGGCGTTGACTGTTGGACGGCCCGTAGGGCGGAAAAGCGCAGCGCCTTCCGCCACCGCCGGGCGAGCCGCTCGCATCTGCCGACGTCCCCAACAACATCTCCCGCCACCGTCCGACGGCGGAAGGCGCTGCGCTTTTCCGCCCTACGGGGCCGTCCAACAGTCAACGCCATATGAGCCAAGAATTTTACCGCAGATGAAGCAAGGCGATGCACGCAGATGGCGCCGTGCTGAATGATCTGTCGGGGCAGGTGATCGGCTGCGCGTTCAGCGTGCTCGATACGCCTGGGGCCAGGTTCCTGGAAAAGGTCCATGAGACTGCGTCGGCATTTGCAGTTCGTGCGGCTGGTCTATCGGTTGTGCAACAATGTGCCGCCAGGGTGTACTACTGGAACGTGGTGGTCGGCGACGACTTCGTGGACCTGCGGGGCGAGGACGCGCTTCCGGTTGAGCTGACCACCGTCAAAGCACTGGACGACGCACGCATGCCCCGGCTGCTTGCCCCTTGGGTCGGATGCCATGCGCCAATGACCGCAAGGCGACCGGCCCGTAGCCCCGCCCGCTGGTTGATTTCGCCAAGCCGCGCCAGGAGACCAAACGCGTGGCGCACGACCGGTGAACCGCACGGACCCATCGGCGTGCATCGGCGTGCATCGCCTTGCTTCATCTGCGGTAAATTCTTGCTTGTCCTGCCGCGCCACAAGCGCGCAACGCGGGCCGAGGCCGCAGGCGATCGCAGCCACTCCGAGCCACGGCCGGACTGTGCTGAACCGGTGAGGATCACGGTGCAGGGGGTACTCGTCATCTGCGTCACCGCTCTCGTGGCGACGCCACGGCTTGCTTGCGACGCCATCACTGACCATCGTTGGAGCATGCATCCAGGCAATATCAACGACACGGCGCACTAGGGTGAAGCGAGGCGGGGGGTGAAGCGGGGCGGGCCCCGCCAGCCTGGCGGTTCGGCGCCGGCGGCTCATACCAGGCGGCCGAATGATCGACCCTCCGGCCGTACCCGCATCGTCATGGCGGCCCCCGGGTCCGGCCGCAGGCCGGCCCGAGGGCCGGCGGAGCCTGCCTTGGCGAAGGCCGGGGGCCGGCATCCACGACTATGCTTGCTGCACGAAGGCAAGTCGTGGATGCCGGCCTGCGCCGGCATGACGGGGGCGCGGCGCCGACGGGTCAATCCTTCCGCTGACGGGTCAATCTTTCCGCCGGCGGCTCAGTGCCACGCGGGAAGGCTGGGCGGCACGATCTCGTCGGCCTGGCGGCCGGCCCAATCGTGCGATGGCGCCTCCCGCAGCATGCGCTGCTGGCCCTCGGTCACCGCCGCCAGCGCGCCCGCGTGATCCATCGTCAGCACGCGCCCGCGCTCCATCACCTTCGCGCCGTGCACGTAAACCGTCTGCACCGCGCGATCGGCGGCGGTGAAGATCAACGAGCGCAACGGGTCGCGCGCCGGGCGCATCCAGGTGTTGGCGAGATCGACCAGCACGAGATCGGCCTTCATGCCCGCCGCCAGCCGCCCGAGATCCGGTCGGCCGAGCGCATCCGCGCCGCCGGCGGTGGCGGCATGGAACAGCGCGGCGGTGCTCGTCGTCGTGATGTCGCGCGCCGCCACCCGCGCCATGATCGCGGCGAGCCGCATCTCCTCGATCAGGTTGTGCGGGGCGACGTCGGTGCCCAGGCCGAGATTGACGCCGGCCCGACGGTAGCGGCCAAAATCCTCGAGGGCGTGGCCGTAGCGCGCGAAGGGCGACGGGCAGTGCGCGACGTTCGTTCCGGTGTCGGCGAGAATCCGCAGGTCCTCGTGCGTGTGCCAGCGCACCCATGAGTGCTCGTCGATGAAGATCGCATGGCCCAGAATGGTGCGCGGCGCCAGGATGCCGAGATCGCGCGCGAACTGCACCGGCGTCTTGCCGTGCCGGCTGACCATCTCGTTGAACTCGGTGACGCTCTGCGCGCAATGCACGGTCAGCGGCAGGGCTTTCTGCTGCGCCGCGGCGAAGCTCTCGCGCAGCAGCTCCTCGGTGCAGGTATCGATCTGCGCCGGGCAGACGATGCCGCCCAGGCGCCCGCTCGGGTGCCGTGCGGCCTGTTCGATCAGTTCGATTGCGGCATGGAAGCCGCGGCGCCCGGCGGCTGCGTCCCAGCGGTATTTGAGCTGCCAGCCATTGTCCATTTCCCACCGCGCCGAGGCGTAGCTTGGCGCCAGGAAGACGCGCAGCCCGCTCTGCGCCGCAAGGTCGATCCAGCCGTCGTCGTTGCCGGACAGGTCGGCCACGGTGGTGATGCCGGACAGCAGCATCTCGCAATACGCCACCTGCTTTCCGGCCTGGCGCGCCGCCAGGTCCGGGCGGAAGGCGACCGAACGTTCGTAGAGGCCGGTCATGTACATCGCCGGAACACCGTGTTCCTCGCGCACGCCGCGAAAGAACGGCTCGGTGCTGGGGTGCGAATGGATGTCGATCAGGCCGGGCATCACCATCAGTTGCCGCCCGTCGATCGTTGTGTCTGCGCTACCTTCGTAGTGCGGCCCGACGAAGACCACCGAGTCGCCGGCGAAGGCCACGTCGCCATCCGCCAGGTAGGCGTGCCGGCGGTTCGCGGCGTCCCAGGCGACAATGCAGGCGGCGTTGCGAATGCAGGTTACGCTCGGCATGGCGGCTCTCCCGGCGGTGGCTGGGGCAAGTTTGACGGCGCCGCCTGCCATTGTCTACGGTTCGTAAGGATCAACAAGGAGGTTCCGATGCCGCTGTCGCGCCGCACCCTGCTCGCCGCAAGCATCGTCGCACCGGCGATTGTCGGCACCGCCCGCCGCGCCCGGGCCGCCAGCGTGATCCGCTCCGTCCCGATCGGCGACCTGCAGGTGCTCGACCCGATCTGGACCACCGCCTACATCACCCGCAACCACGCCTACATGGTGTGGGACACGCTGTTCGCGCTGGACGCGGCCAACCAGCCGCAGCCGCAAATGGCGGAGGGCTACGAGGTCAGCGCCGACGGCAAGACCTATACGTTCCGGTTGCGGTCGGGCCTGGAATGGCATAACGGCACGCCGGTGCGCGCCGCGGACTGCGTCGCCTCGATCCGCCGCTGGGGTGCCAAGGACGGCATGGGACGCGCGCTGATGGCGGCGACCGACGGGCTGGCGGCGCTGGACCAGCGCAGCTTCCGCCTGACGCTCGCCCGGCCGGTCGGCTTCGTGATCGACGCGCTGGGGAAGATCGACAGCAACGTGCCGTTCATGATGCCTGAACGGCTGGCGCAGATCGACCCGAACACGCAGATCAAGGAGGTGATCGGCTCCGGCCCGTTCCGCTTCGTGACCAAGGAGTGGGTGCCCGGATCGAAGGTCGTCTACGAGAAGTTCCCGGGCTACGTGCCCCGTAGCGAACCGGCGAGCCAGGCGGCGGGCGGCAAGGTGGTGAAGGTCGATCGCGTGGAATTGCTGTACACGCCGGATGCCAGCACCGCGACGAGCGGGCTGATCACCGGCGAGTTCGATCTGCTCGAATTGCCGGCGCCGGACCTGATTCCGCTGCTGCGCAAATCGGCCGGCGTGGTGGTGGAGCCGAACGATCCGCTCGGGTATCAACTGTTCATGGTGCTGAACCATCTGCTGCCGCCGTTCGACAAGCTGGCGGCGCGGCAGGCGCTGATGATGGCGGTGAAGCAGTCGGCCTTTCTGGCGGCGACCGTAGGCGACCAGGAGCCGTCGCGCGAGTGCGCCGCGGCGTTCGGCTGCACCGCGAGCGACCCGGAGCAGGCGGCGCTGGGCTGGCCGCAGTACGATCCGGCGAAAGCCAAGGCGCTGTTCGCGAGCTCCGGCTACGACGGCACGCCGGTGGTGGTGATGGACCCGGCCGACAACGCGGTGCTGCACCCGTCCGCGCTGGTCACCGCGGACGTGCTGCGCACGATGGGCGCCAAGGTCGATGTGCAGGCGATGGATTGGAGCACGCTGGTGCGGCGTCGGGCCTCGAAGGCGCCCACCAGCCAGGGCGGCTGGAACCTGTTCGTGACCAATGCGACCTTGACCGGCATCGCCAATCCGCTGCTCGATACCTTCGCCGGCAACTGCGGCGAGGCCTGGTACGGCTGGCCGTGCAATCCAAAGGCGGTGGAGCTGCGGGCGGCGTGGGCAAACCAGACCGACCCGGCGAAGCGCCAGGCGATCGGGAAGGAGCTGGAGCGGCTGATCGTCGCGGACGTGACGCTGATCCCGCTCGGCCAGTATCGCAGCCTGATCGCCTACCGGAAGGAGCTGAAGGGCATCATCCCCGGCCCGTCGTTGTTCTACTGGAACGTCGCCAAGGTGTGACGCCGGCCCGGCCGCGTTGCCCCGCGGCCGGGGATGGTCTGGCGGCGGCAGCCGGCTTTCCGGCGATCCGGACCTGGTTTGGGCAACTGATCCGGGGCGGCGGCTGGGGCCGGGCGGCACGCTGGCGGCGGCAGGCGCGCTCGCCGAACGCCGGCGGGGCGGCACGGTCCGTCATGCGGCGCCTCCCGGCCCGCCGCGGGGCAGAGGCCGGCCGACCGCGGGCTGGCGCTGGCGCGATGGGTGCCTATCTTGCGAGAGGTGCGCCCGCTGCTGATCCTGCTCGGTCTGCTCCTGCTCGCGGCCGGCCTGCTGTGGCCCTGGCTCGGCCGGCTGGGGCTGGGACACCTGCCGGGCGACATCCGCATTGAGCGGCCGGGTTTCAGCTTCTACGCTCCGCTGGGAAGCGGCCTGGTGGTGTCGGTGGTGCTGTCGGTCGTGCTGAGCGTGGTCGCCTGGTTGCTGCGGCGATGACCGGATCGCGCAACAGGGGGGAGGACGATGATGAACGAAGAGCTCGCGACGCTGGGCGGCGGCTGCTTCTGGTGCCTGGAAGCGGTGTTCAAGGAATTGCGCGGCGTCACCGGGGTGATGTCCGGCTACGCCGGCGGGCATGTCGCCAACCCCAGCTACAAGCAGGTTTGCGGCGGCACCACCGGCCACGCCGAGGTGGTGCAGGTCCGCTTCGACCCGGCGCAGCTCGATTACGCCGACGTGCTGCGGGTGTTCTTCACCACGCACGATCCCACCACCAAGGACCGCCAGGGCAACGATGTCGGGCCGCAATACCGCTCGATCATCCTGACCCACTCGGCAGCCCAGGAGGCCACCGCGCGGGCGGTGATGCAGGAGATTGCCGCCGCCGGGCTGTGGCCGGCGCCGCTGGTCACCCAGGTCGCGCCGCTGACCGTGTTCTACCCGGCCGAGGCGGAGCACCACGACTACTTCGCCCGGACCCCCTGGAGCGGCTATTGCCAGGTGGTCGTCGCGCCGAAGGTCGCCAAGTTCCGCAAGGCGTTCAAGGACCGGCTGAAACCGCCGGCCGCCGCCTAGGTCGCGGGCGAACGCAGCAAGGCCGGGGCTTCGCCCCAGACCCCACCAAGGGGCGCTGCCCCTTGGATCCCCGCCAAGGGCGAGCCCTTGGAACCCTTCACTGGGAGTGTGGGGAGGGGAAGGGGGCGGGTGGGCGAGGCGACGGGGCGCCGTCCGGCCTGCCGGACGGCGCCCCGTCGCCTCGCCCACCCGCCCCCTTCCCCTCCCCACACTCCCAGTCATGGAGTCCAGAGGCTCCGCCTCTGGTGGGGGGTCCAGGGGGGCAACGCCCCATACCATCAGGATAATCTCCTGCGGCAGAAGAAAATCCTTCTGTACGACACGTTGTAGTACCATTTATGGCGGAGATGCACCGGCGGGGTCCGGGGCGGAGCCCCGGCCTTGCTGCGTTGAAGCCGGGCGAGGGACGCGCTATGGCGCGCGGCGAGATGGACACGATGAACCCGGATGTGCCGACGGCGCGCGGCCCGCTGCCGGCCTACCGCGCGCTGGTGCGCGCCGGCGCGCTGGCGCCCGACCCGTCCCAGGCCCTGGCCGCCGAGCGGCTGCAGGCGCTGTGGGGGCGGCTGCGCGGCTACGACGCGTCGCCGCAGCCGGCCGGCAACGGCCACTTCCTGCTGGCGCGCCTGCTGCGGCGCAAGCCGCTCGACGAGATGCCGGAGGCTGGCGCCAACGGGCTTTACCTGGTCGGCGAGGTCGGCCGCGGCAAATCGATGCTGATGGACCTGTTCTTCGCCGCCGCCGACCTGGCGCGCAAGCGGCGCACCCATTTCCACCGCTTCATGCAGGACGTGCACCTGCGCATCCACGCCTGGCGGGGGAAAAATCCGGCCGGGGACGATCCGATCCCGCCGCTGGCCGACGTCCTCGCCGCCGAGGCCGCGCTGCTGTGCTTCGACGAGTTCCAGGTGAACGACATCGCCGATGCCATGATCCTGAGCCGGCTGTTCGAGGCGCTGTTCGAGCGTGGCGTGGTCGTGGTTGCCACCTCCAACACCAGGCCGGACGACCTGTTCAAGGGCCAGCCCGGGCGCGATGCGTTTTTGCCGTTCATTACGCTGCTGAACCGCCGGCTGGACGTGCTGATGATGGACGCGGGGCGGGATTTCCGCCGCGCCCGGCTGCGCGGCATGGCCACCTGGCACGTGCCGGCCGACGCGCGGGCCGAGCGCGCGCTGGATGGCGCCTTCGCCGAGCTGACCGGCAGCGCGGCGGGCTATCCGGAGACGCTGATGGTGATGGGGCGCAAGTTCACCGTGCCGTTGGCCGCCGAGGGGGTGGCGCGGTTCGACTTTGCCGCGCTGTGCGGCGCGGCGCTGGGGGCCGGCGACTACCTGGCATTGGCGACGCACTACCACACGCTGATCCTGGACGGCATTCCGCGCCTGTCGCCCGACAACTACGACGCGGCGCGGCGCTTCATCGTGTTGGTCGATACGCTGTACGAGCATCGGGTGAAGCTGGTCGCCTCGGCCGCCGCGCCGCCGGACCGGTTGTACATGCGCGGCGAGAATGCGAAGATGTTCGAGCGCACGGCGTCGCGGTTGGACGAGATGCAAAGCCAGGACTGGCTGGCTTTGCCGCACCTGACGTAGGGCGGAACAGCGTAGCGCATTCCGCCGCACGCGGCTCAGCACCGCTCGCCTGCGTCCGGTGGCGCGACGTCATCGCCGCGCCAATCCTGCGGATACAGTCCCGCCGCCACACATCGCCGGAACGATGAAAACGGCCAATCCGCGGGGTGCTGCACGTAGCCGTGCCGGACCGGATTGAAATGCGTGTAATCCACGTGCATCGCGTAGTCCCGGTCGTCGCGGATGGTGTGCTCCCAATAGCGGCGTTGCCAGATCCCGCGCTCGCCGCGGGCGCGCATGACCGGCGATCGCGCCTCGATCGCTGGCAGCGACTTGGAGAATGCGATCTTGATCGCACGCCAGCGCGCGGGGTAGTTCGCGTCACCGGCCGGAAGGGTCCACACGCAATGCATGTGGTCGGGCAATACGACCCAGGCGTCGATGTGGAACGGCGCGCGGGCGTGGACCTGGCGCACGGCGTTGCGCAGCGCGTCGATGCGGTTGACCAACAGGGCCGCGCGGCGGTCGTGCAGCGTGACCGTGAAGAAATACGTCCCGCCTGGCACCCGGTTGCGGCGATAGTCCGGCATGGGGGATGTATGGCAGGTTCCGGGGTGTGGCGGAATGCGCTGCGCTGTTCCGCCCTACGTTGCAGCCCCTACGGTTTCAGGATTTCGTCGTTGTGCTCGCCTAGCCTGGGCGCCGGCGCGCGCACCGCGCCGGGGGTGGCGGACAGCTTCACCGTCACGCCCATGGTGCGGAACGGTCCGGTTACCGGGTGGTGCGTTTCCACCACCATCTCGCGCGCCAACATCTGGGGGTCGGTGAACACCTCGTCGAAATGCAGCACCGGGCCGGCGGGAATGCCCACCGCCTCCAGCGCCGCCAGCCAGTGCGCCGAGGGTTTTTCCGCCACCTTCGCCTGCAGCAGCGCGACCAGCGCCTGGTTGTTCGCCACCCGGTCGGCCACGCGCAGGAACCGCTTGTCCGCCACCAGCTCGGGCAGGCCGACGATCTCGCACAGGCCGTGGAAGAACTTCTGGTGCGACGCGCCGATGGTGATGTAGCCGTCGGTGGTCGCGAACACCTGATAGGGCGAGCTGCCGCGATGCTGCTGGCCGATGCGCGGCGGGCGCGTGCCGGTGGCGAAATAATGCGCCGCCTCGTAGACGCAGAGCGAGGTCGCCGCCTCCAGCAGCGAGGTCTCGACGTGCTGGCCCAGCCCGGTGCGGTGGCGCGCCTCCAGCGCCGCCAGCAGGCCGAACGCCAGGAACATCCCTGCGGTCACGTCGGAGATGGCGATCGGCAGCCGGTACGGCGGGCCGTCCTCCGGCCCGTTCACGCTCATCAGGCCCGACATCGCCTGGGTGATCAGGTCGAACCCGCCACGCGTGCTGTATGGTCCGGTCTGGCCGAAGCCGGAGATCGAGCCCAGGATCAGCTTTGGGTTGCGCGCGTGCAGCGCCGGCCAGTCCAGGCCCAGCCGCTGCATCACCCCGGCGCGGAAATTCTCCACCACGAAATCCGCCCGATCGACCAGCGCCAGGAACGCCGCGCGGTCCTGCTTCAGGTCCAGCGTGACCGAGCGCTTGTTGCGGTTCCAGATCATGAACGGCGCGCTCTCGCCGTTGACGAACGGCGGCATGTTGCGCGCCGCGTCGCCGCCGCCGGGCTGCTCGATCTTGATCACGTCGGCGCCGTGGTCGGCCAGCAGCATCGCGGCGTACGGCCCCGACAGGTTGCTGGTCAGATCGAGCACCACCAGCCCGTCGAGCGAGCCTGCCATCGCCTGTCTCCTGCGCTTGGGTACGGCTTGGCGCCGCCGGACCATTAGGGCATGCTCGGCACACCCACGCAAAGGACCGCAGATGGATGTAGCCGCGAAGGATGGGCAGGACCACATCCTGGTCGAGCACGACGCGACGGGTATCGTCACCGTCACCCTGAACAAGCCGGAGAAGCGCAACGCGATGTCGTATGCGATGTGGCAGGGGCTCGGTGAGGTCTACACCGCGCTCGGCCGGCGGGCGGATGTGCGCGCGGTGATCCTGACCGGCACCGGCGGCAATTTCTGCGCCGGGGCGGACATCTCGGAGTTCGCCAAGGTGCGCAACTCCGAGGCGTCCGCCAAGGTCTACAACGCGGCCGGCGAATTCGCGACGCACGCGATCATCAATCTGCCGCAGCCCACCATCGCCGCGGTGCACGGCTACGGCGTCGGCGGCGGTTGCGGCCTGGCGCTGGCCTGCGACCTGCGGGTGGGCGACGCCACGACGCAGATGGGCATCCCGGCGGCGCGGCTGGGCATTGTCTACTCGACGCTGGATTGCGACCTGCTGCTGCGCGCGGTGGGGCTGGCGAACGCCAAGCTGGTGCTCTACTCGGGCCGCTACTTCAGGCTGGCGGAGTGCCAGGCGATGGGCATGGTGAACATCGCCGCGGCGGCGGGCGCGCTGGCGGGCGCCAGGGCGCTGGCCGGCGAGTTGGCCACCCGCGCGCCGCTGTCGCAGCGCGGCGCCAAGGTGGTGCTGGAGGCGCTGGCGCACGGCGCGGCCGAGCAGCGCGCCGCCGAGATCGCCGCGGTGCAGGCGGCGGCGGTGAACAGCCAGGACTACCGCGAGGCGGCGAAGGCCTTCCTGGAAAAGCGCACGCCGGTGTTCACCGGCCGGTAGCGGTCGGCGAAAGTGGATCAGATCGCCCCGCTTCCGGCGCCGGCCCGCGCGCTCGACCCGCGCAAGTTCCGCGATCCGGCGCGCACCGCCGCCGGCGAGCCGCGCGCGCAGGTGGCGCTGACCGCGCTCCGGACGCTGTGGTTCAACACCGGCACGCTGTGCAACCTGACCTGCCGGCATTGCTACATCGACTCCTCGCCGCGCAACGACCGGCTGGCCTATCTGACGCGCGACGAGGTGCGTCTCTACCTGGATGAGATCGCGCGCGATCGGCTGCCGACGCGGCTGATCGGCTTCACCGGCGGCGAGCCGTTCATGAACCCCGACATCGTTGCGATGCTGGCCGACGCGCTGGGGCGCGGCCTGGACGCCATCGTGCTGACCAACGCGATGAAGCCGATGACGTATCACCGCAACGAATTGCTGGCGTTGCGGGCGCGGCACGGCGATCGGCTGGCGATCCGCGTCTCGCTCGATCACCACACCCGGGCGGTCCACGAGGCGGAGCGCGGCGCGCGGAGCTGGGCGCCGACGATCGAGGGGCTGGTCTGGCTGGCGCGCAACGGCTTCGCGCTGCATGTCGCCGGCCGGCACTTCACCGCGGAGGGCGACGCCGAGCTGCGCGCCGGCTATGCGCGGCTGTTCGCCGCGCTGGGCCTGCCGCTGAACGCTTTCGACCCGGTGCGGCTGGTGCTGTTCCCGGAGATGGATGCGACCCGCGACGTGCCGGAGATCACCGCCTCGTGCTGGGGCATCCTGCGCCGATCGCCCGCCAGCGTGATGTGCGCCGCGGCGCGGATGGTGGTGAAGCGCAAGGGGGCGGCGGCGCCCGCCGTGCTGGCCTGCACGCTGCTGCCCTACGACCCGCGCTTTGAGATGGGCGGCACGCTCGCCGAGGCGGCGCGTCCGGTGGCGTTGAACCACCCCCATTGCGCTTCGTTCTGCGTGCTGGGCGGAGCGTCCTGCGGCGGCGGCTGATACAGCGCGGCGCAGCCGAAGCCTGCGACGCGCCGTGCGCCGTCGCGCGGCAGGTCCAGGGTGGGGGCGTCCGCTGTGGGGATATGCCCGGTTGCCACGTCCCCGGTTGCGATGTCCCCGGTTGCGATGTCCCGTGTTGCGACGTCCGACGGTGCGACCTCCGCGGGTGCGACGTCCGACGGTGCAACGTCCGACGTTGCGACATCCGACGTTGCGACATCCCTTGGGGTCTCGCCCAGCCGAAGCCGCAGGCAGTCGCCGAAGCTCGCGCTGAACCGCGCCGCGCCCGGCGGGTTGAGATGGGCGAACTGGTCGCCGAACCAGCCGTCGTTCCATGCCGGCATCAAGGAGCCGACGATGTGGAAATTCGGATAGCGCGCCGCGTAGCCGGCCAGATAGGCCGCGAAGCCGTGCCGCAGCGCCGGGCGCAGCACCCGCGCGGTGGCGGCGTTCAGCGGCATCGCAACGAAGTCGGTCTCGATATGGCGCGCTGCCAGCAAGGCCAGCATTCGGTCGAAATAGACGTCGAGCACCGGCAACGGCGTGAAGCGGTCCAGATGGCCCTCGATCGCGACCACGTCCGATCCGGGCGCGGTGCCGAAGAAATATTGCCCGCGGGCCGCCAGGCCGGCGCGCAGTGCCGCATGGTTCTCCCACCAGCGCAGCGCCACGCCGCCGCGCAACAGGCTGTTGAAATAGAGGCCCGGGAAGCGGCCCGCATAGAGCAGCGCGCGCAGCCCGCGCGGCAGCCCGTCGGCGCGCTTCTGGTCCAGCACCGAGGTGTCGCCCAGGGCCTCGGAGACGGCGCGCAGCTCGCGCAATGCGGCAAGGTCGAGGGCACCAAAGCGGACGCTGCGGTCCCAGAACAGATCGGGCCGGGCGAAATGCGCCGCGTCGAACGAGATCACCACCCGGCGCGGCGGGTCGGGACAGGCCAGCGCGCGGCGCACCGCCGCATAGGCCTCGATCGCCTCGCCGCCGCCGACCGCGAGATTGGTCACCGCCACGCCGAGCCGCGCCGGGATGATGTCGGTGGCCGCGCGGGAGTTGCCGACCACCAGGACGGTGCCCAGCTCGCAGCGGCGCAGCAGCTCCTGCTTGGCCAGCCAGTATGGGTATTCCGGATCGAGGAACGCCAGCGGCGCGGCGGCGACGAACAGCCAGACCAGCGCCAGCGCCAGCGCGGCGGCGGCGCCAAGTGCGCGCAGGTAGCGGCCGGGGCGCATGACGCCTGGCGTCATGCCAGGGGACCGGATGACCGGCGCACACGCTCGCCCCGGATCTGGGATGGACATGCAGGGGGCGCCGCCGGACGCGCGATCAGCCCGGCGCCGGCGGCCCCGCCGACCGCTTCGCCTGGATCAGCCGCACCAGGTGTCCCACGGTCGGCACGGCATCGACATCGGCGAGATCGAACACCACGTCGAACCGGCACTCGGCTTCCACCAGGATGGCGATGTGGTTCATCGAGTCCCAGCCGGCCATCTCGTCCAGCGGGGTGTCCGGGGCCAGTTCGATGGTGCGGTTCTCCAGCACCTGGCGGACCACGTCGGTGATCTCGGCCAGCACGGCCGCTTCGGCCGCGATGCCGTCGGCAGCGCTGCCGCCGGCACCGATGCTTGGGTTGCGTGGCAGGCCTGGCATGTGGGTGTCGGGCATGGCGGCGTCCTTCCGCGTCGGCCGCCGCCGGCCCGGAACCGCACCGCCGACACCGTCCGCGCTCGGAGCCTATCGGCGGAACTCCCTGCCGAATTGTTAACGCCGGCCGCCGCGATGCGGCGTGGCGCGGCCTGGGGTCATGGCGTGGAGGTTGGACGGCTAAGCGCAGCGCAATCCGCCATCGCGATGCGGCGTGTTGGCGCGGGATGTTGGCGGGGCGCTTGGCGGCGCTTGGCGGGGCGGCGTGGCGTGGCGGCGTGGCGGAAGGCGCTGCGCTTTTCCGCCCTACATTGGTGGCCGTGGGTTGGCCGCCGGCGGCGGGCTAGGCGTGGCCGGCGACGTCCGACAGCAGCATCGGGTCAATCTTCAGCTTGGCGAAGGCGCGGCGCCATTTGGTGTCGTACTCGGCATCGAACACCAGCGTGTCGTCGGCCGGCACCGACAGCCAGGCGTTCCGCTGGATCTCGTCGTCGAGCTGGCCCGGCCCCCAGCCGGCATAGCCCAGCGCCAGCAGGCCCTCGCGCGGGCCGCCGCCCTCGGCGATCGCCTTCAGCACGTCCAGGCTGGCGGTCAGCGCGGTCGATTCCGTGACCTTCAGGCTGCCCTCCCCGGTCCAGTCGGTGGTGTGCAGCACGAAGCCACGCGCGTTGTTGACCGGCCCGCCCTGGCAGAGCTGGATCTCGCGCGCCGGCGGCGTCGGTGCGACCTCAAGCTGGCGCAGCAGGTCGCCGAAGCTGGGCTTCTGCAACGGACGATTGACCACGATGCCCATCGCCCCCTCGGCGGTGTGCGCGCACAGGTAGATCACGCTGTGGGCGAAGCGCGGATCGCCCATCGCCGGCATGGCGATCAGCAACTGGCCGGTCAGGAATGTGTCCGCCGGCGCCTCGTCCGACTGTTTCGTCGCTCTGGCCATGCCGCCAATCTGGGACACCGCCCGCCCCGGCGCAAGCGTCCTGGCGCCAGGGCAATCGGGGGAAACAAAAGCAAGCCGGGGCTTCGCCCCGGACCCCACCAAGGGGCGCTGCCCCTTGGAACCCCGCCAAGGGCGGAGCCCTTGGAACCCTTCACTGGGAGTGTGGGGAGGGGGAGGGGGCGTGCGGGCGAGGCGTCCGGGCCGCCCGTCGCGACGGGCGGCCCTGACGCCTCACCCGCACGCCCCCTCCCCCTCCCCACACTCCCAGTCATGGAGTCCAGAGGCCGCTGCCTCTGGTGGGGGTCCAGGGGGCAAAGCCCCCTGGCGGGGTTCGGGGCGGAGCCCCGGCTTGCTTTCGTTCCCCCCGATCGCCCTGGCACAAGCGCGGCGTGACTCCGGCGTCCGGGGAGGCTAGGAGTTGCGCATCGACCAGCCAACGGGAGAGGGATGTTTCATGTCAATCAAGGTCGGCGATTCCATTCCATCCATGAAGCTCATGATGGGAACGGCGGAAGGTCCGAAGGAGGTGTCCACGGACGACCTCTTCAAGGGCAAGAAGGTGGTGATGTTCGCGGTGCCGGGGGCGTTCACGCCGACCTGCAGCGCCAAGCATCTGCCGGGCTTCGTGCAGAATGCCGAGGCGATCAAGGCCAAGGGCGTCGACAGCGTGGTCTGCGTGGCGGTGAACGACGCGTTCGTGATGGGCGCCTGGGGCAAGGACCAGGGCACCGGCGACAAGGTGGTGATGCTGGCCGACGGCTCCGCCGCGCTGACCAAGGCGCTGGGGCTGGAGCTGGACCTGACCGCGCGCGGGCTTGGCGTGCGCAGCCAGCGCTATGCGCTGGTGGCGGAGGACGGCAAGGTGACGCACCTGGCGGTCGAGGCGCCGGGCGGGTTCGAGGTCAGCAAGGCGGAGTTGATTCTCGCCGCGATTTGATTGCCAATGAAGCGACGTGGACTGACGTTGGGGGCGGCCGTCGTGCCGCCCCTTCGACGCCTTGCTGCAAGCGGGCTGCGTCGGGGGATCGACGCGGGGGCGGCCGGCATACCTGGCGGCACGGTCGGGTGCTCTGCCGATCGGACCTGGACACTCGATCTTAGGCAGGAATGATTCACCACGGAGACGGGAAGCCCACGGAGAAGGCAGGTCAGTGCGCTTCGCGCGAAGCGCCACGATTTCCCTTCTCCGTGTGCTTCCAATCTCCGTGGTGAAACTTGCTTTCTTGCGGACCAGCCGAAGTCCGGTACGGTTGGTGTGCAGGCCGGGACCGCCCTACGCGCGCGGCAGCGACCGTTCCACCAGCCGGGCGAACAGCGCCGAGCCGTAGGGGATCGCCGCGTCGTTGAAATTGTAGTGCGCGTTGTGCACCGAGGCGCTGTCCTCGCCGTTGCCGATGTTGATGTAGGCGCCGGGCACCCGTTCCAGCATGAAGGCGAAATCCTCCGAGGCCATGGCGGGGGTTTTGCCGCGGTCGATGTGGGTTTCGCCCACCAGGTCGGCCGCGGCGTCGGCCATCGCCTCGGTGTGGCCGGGGTGGTTGATCAGCGGGGCGAAGATCAGGCGGAAATCCAGCGTCGCGGTGGCGCCGAAGGCGGCGGCGGTGCTGACGGCGATACGGCGCATCGCGGCTTCGATCTTGGCCAGCGTCTCGCGCCGCATGACGCGCACGGTGCCGCCCAGCGTCGCCGATTCCGGGACCACGTTGTAGGCCTCGCCGGCCAGCACGCGGGTGACGCTGATCACCACGTTGTCCCAGGCGGAGATGTTGCGCGACAGGATCGACTGCAGCGCGGTGCCGATATGGCAGGCGACCAGGGCGGAATCGATGCCCTCATCCGGGCGTGCGCCGTGCGCGCCCTTGCCGATGATGGCGATGTCGAAGAAGGCGCCGCCGGCCATCGCCGGGCCGGGCGGGCAGATCGCGTATTGGCCCACCGCCATGCCGGGGCGGTTGTGCAGGCCGTAGACGGCGTCACAGGGAAACCGTTCGAACAGCCCGTCGTTCAGCATCGCCAGGGCGCCGCCGATGCCTTCCTCGCCGGGCTGGAAGATGAGGTGGACGGTGCCGTTGAAGTTGCGCGTCTCCGCCAGATAGCGCGCGGCGCCGAGCAGCATCGTGGTGTGGCCGTCGTGGCCGCAGGCGTGCATGCGCCCGTGGTTGCGGCTGCTGTAGGCCAGGTTGGTTTCCTCCTCGATCGGCAGCGCGTCCATGTCGGCGCGCAGGCCGATCCGCTGGGTGCCGTCGCCGGCGCGCAGCACGCCGACCACGCCGGTGCCGCCGACGCCGCGATGCACCTCGATCCCCATGTCGGTCAGTTTTTTGGCCACCAGTTCTGCGGTGCGGTGCTCTTCCAGGCCGAGCTCGGGATGCGCGTGGATGTCGTGGCGGATCTCGGTCAGCTCGGCGTGGAAGCCACGGATGTGGTCGAGCGGGTTGGTCTCGGTCATGGTTGGAGAACCTTCGCGATGGATGCGGCAAGTGTGCGCAGTCACACGGCAGGCATTCAAGCCCTGGATCCCCCTCGAATGACCCGGGATGGATCATGCGGCTGGCCCCCGTCGGACGCCGAAGCCACGCCCGGCCGTACCGCGGCGCTCCTTGCTCCGGGGCTCACGGTCGAGTAGGCCGAGGCAGATCCGCGGTCACATACGAAGACCAGCCAGTTTGGTATGAGATGACTGCGAGTCCCACATTTGGGGAGGGATTCCGTTTTGCTTCTACCTCATGTAGACTTTTGAGCATGGATTCGACCTACAACCTGAACGGCGGCTTCAAGCCGACGTTGAAGCGATTTGCGGACCTGGAGGGGCCAGACTTTTTCCCAACTCCGGAGTGGGCGACGCGTGCGCTCATCGACAATGAGTTGTTCGAGGGGTCGCTCTGGGAACCGGCTTGCGGCGACGGGGCGATGGTGCGCGTCCTGGAGCAGACCGGATGCCCAGTTGTAGCGACGGACCTGTTCGACCGGGGCTACGGCGAGCCCGGGGTTGACTTTTTGAAGGCCGCGCGGCGCTTTGATAACATCGTCACCAACCCTCCCTACAATGCTGCCGAGGGCTTCGTGCGAGCCGGGATGGAGCAATCTACCCGTAAGCTGGCCTTGCTCCTGCGACTCGCGTTTCTGGAGGGGGCCAATCGGCAGCGCACGATCTTCGCGAAGACGCCACCGGCTCGGGTGTGGGTGTTCAGTGAGCGCATCACGTTCTACCCCGCTGGCGCTGTCCGGAAAGGCAGCGGCACGACGGCCTACGCATGGTTTGTGTGGGACAAGCAGACGGTCGGGAGCAAGACTGAGCTCAAGTGGCTGCCGCTCGGATACAAGGCTCGTTACTCCTCGAAAGCCGAACTCGAAGATGCCGAAAACCCGATGCTATTCAGGTAGGCGAGACCCTTCCTTGTGATTGAAAGGCCGTTTAGCGTTTTGGAGGCATAGCCTTTGGAAAACGGGCCGTCGCGCACATCCTTGTGGGATATCACGTTTCCCACTATCTGCTGCCATACTTGTTCGCGAGGTCTGGATTTTGAGGGAGCGCGGTCCTGAGGGGATAGCTCAATATATTTTGGGACCTCCTTCTTCAGGAACTGCGTCGATGCTGTTCGGTTGGGCTGTTGTGCGGCTATCTTGAGCACCAAAACTCGAGCCTCAGCCTCGCGCAGTCGGTCGTGCTTCGGTCTCTTGAGCTTGCCATATTCGAAGTCCTGACCGCGCCGCCACGCTACCGCGGTCAGCGGAATGACCATCTCGCGAATTACGACGTCGATTATCTCAGTGATTCGTTTCTCGTCGCTGACCTCCTCCGGCAAATAGAGTGTCACAGTCAGTTCCGGAAGGCCCCGATAGGCCCTCAGGTCGAACCTGATGTCGTTGCCAATGGCAAAGCTGGCGGCCTTGAACCTGTCCAGATCATCCTGCCCGTCTCGAACGATCAGCGTGAAGTACCGCAGCGGCCTCCAGATAATGGCCTGCGGGATCACGTCATAGTCGGGCTCGTATTGTACAACCCTGACGACCATTGGGCGCTACGGCTGCATGTTGTTAACGTTGGCGAGCACGCACGCGAACTCCTCCCCACCCTCATACCGGCTAACCACACCTGGTGTCCGCTTCAGATACCATCGCGCTTGGAAGGGCGAGCCGTTTGGATGAGGCGCTGTCTCTGTAGTGAACTCGATCCCGCGCTCGTTCTTCCTCAAACCACCCGCATAGGCCTGCACGGTGGGCTCAACCCCTCCCCTCGGAGTTCTCCCCCAGATCTCGCCAGATAGTTCCTGCCTGCGTGCGGTCTCTCGAGTTCTGCGTGGGCGACTCAAGACGATTGAATGGCCCCATCGGCGGCACAGCGCGACTCTCTCCCAAGGCACTGAAATATTATGCGAAAAGATTTGCGACCTTGTCAAAGGTGCCCCACGCTCATGCTGGTGCCATCCCCTCCCTTCGCCTTCTTGTCTCATGCTCTTCGCGCCCTTGTGGCAATCCTGCCAGTAGTGGATCAGCGCCCGATTAGCGGTCCATCGCTCCGCTTGCGCAGCCGGAACATCGGCGCGTGGTCGGGCTGCGTGGTGACGATGGCGACCGGCAGCACCGGCGTGGCGTCGGCGCGGGCGATGTGGAAGGCGCGGCCCAGCGCGGCCAGCGCCAGCGTGGCCTCGGTCAGGGCGAAGTGCGCGCCGACGCAGACGCGCGGGCCGGCGCCGAACGGCAGGTAGGCGAAGCGGGGCGGCGGCGGGGCATCGGGCAGGAAGCGCGTCGGGTCGAAGGCGTCGGGATCGCGCCACAGCTTGCGGTGACGGTGCAGCACCCAGGGCGCGATCATCACCACGGCGCCGCGCGGGATGTCGATGCCCTCGGAATGATCCGCCGCGATCGCCTGGCGCACGATGACGAAGGCCGGCGGATAGAGCCGCAGCGTCTCGCTGACCACGGCGCGGGTGAAGGGCAGCAGCGCCGCTGCCTCGCCGGCTTGGTCGGCCGCCAGATCGAGGCCGGCGGCCTCGGCGGCGATGCGGTGCTGCGCGGCGGGCGCGGCGGCGAGCAGGGTCAGCGCCCAGAACAGCGCCACCGCGGTCGTTTCGTGGCCGGCGAGGATCATCGTGGCGACCTGGTCGCGCAGCTCGTCGTGGCTGAACGCGGCGCCGGTGTCCGGATCGCGCGCGGCGCGCAGCAGGTCGAACAGGTCGCGCGGCGCCGAGGTGGCCGGGGCGGCCAGGCGCGCGCGCATGATGGCCTCGATCAGCGCCATCCAACGGCGCTGGAAGCGCCGGCGCGCCAGGTCGCGCGGCGTGACGATGGCGGCCGGCAGCAGCATGTCGAGCAGCGTCGGGCGCGCATAGGCGGCGTAGTCGCCCAGCATCGCGCGCATTGGGGCGGCGTAGTGCCGCGTCTCCAGCGAGAACATCGAGCGCCCGGCGATGTCCAGTGCCAGGCTCTGCATGGCGGCGAGCAGATCGACCGGCTGGTCGGTCTGCGCTTCCAGGCACGCGACGGTTTCCTCGCTTGCCGTAACGATGTGGCGGGTCAGCAACGGCAGCATGCGCGGTGCCAGCGCGGGGGCGATGGTGCGGCGCTGGTGGCGCCAGGCCTCGCCGGTGCTCAGCAGCAGCCCCTCGCCGGTGATCGGGCGCAGGATGCGGATCGAGGCGTGGGTGCGGCGGTAGTTGTCGGCGTTGTCCAGCAGGATGTGCCGGATCGCGCCGGGGGCGTTGATCAGCAGGTTGGTGCCGCCGAGCAGCCGGCGGCGCACGACGTCCTGTTGGTATGCCGCGGCCGGCCACATGCTCAGCGCATTGGCGCGCAGTGCGCGCAGGAAGGCGAACAACGCCAGCGGCGCGGCTGGCGTCGGCGGGCGCGGCGGAACCAACAGGGCGGGCGCGCTCATCTTCGGTGGTGCGCTCCTTTCGGGTCGGCTGGCCGGGTGGTTTGGCCGGGTCGGCTGGCCAGAAAGCTACCGATCGGTATACTCGCGCGGCATCGACCGGATGGGAATGCCGTTCGCAAGGGAGAGACGCATGAGTTTGAAAGGGGCGGCCTACATCGTCGGCGCCTTCGAGCATCCGACGCGCAAGGCAACCGACAAATCCGTGGCGCTGCTGCACGCGGAATGCGCCAAGGGCGCGCTGGCGGATGCCGGCCTGACCAAGGACGACGTTGACGGGTATTTCTGCGCCGGCGACGCGCCGGGGCTGGGGCCGCTGTCGATGGTCGACTACATGAACCTGAGGGTGCGGCACGTCGATTCCAACGATGTCGGCGGCTCGTCGTATCAGGTGGCGGTGGCGCACGCGATGGAATTGATCGCCGCGGGGCGCTGCAACGTGGCGCTGATCACGCTGTCCGGGCGGCCGCGCAGCGAGGGCCAGGCGACCGGCACCGCGCCGCGCGCCGGCAACCCGGCGCAGCCCGACATGCAGTTCGAGTATCCCTACGGGCCGACGGTGGTGAACCAGTACGCGATGTGCGCGGCGCGGCACATGTACGAATACGGCACCACGTCGGAGCAGCTTGCCTGGATCAAGGTCGCCGCCTCGCACCATGCGCAGCACAATCCGCATGCCTTGCTGCGCGACGTGGTGACGGTGGAGGACGTGCTGAAGTCGCCGATGGTGGCGACGCCGTTGCACCGGCTGGATTGCTGCGTGATCACCGACGGCGGCGGCGCGCTGATCGTTGCCAAGCCGGAGATCGCCAAGAGCCTGAAGCGGCCATTGGTGAAGGTGATCGGCGTCGGCGAATCGCCGAAGGGCCAGATGGGCGGCGCGGTCGACCTGACCTATTCCGGCGCCCGCTGGTCCGGCCCGCCGGCGTGGGAGATGGCGGGGATCAAGCCGGGGGACATCAAGTACGCCTCGATCTACGACAGCTTCACCATCACCGTGCTGATGCAGCTTGAGGACCTGGGCTTCTGCGAGAAGGGCCAGGGCGGAAAATTCGTTGCCGACGGCAACCTGATCTCCGGCGTCGGCAAGCTGCCGTTCAACACCGATGGCGGCGGGTTGTGTTCCAACCATCCGGCCAATCGCGGCGGCATCACCAAGATCATCGAGGCGGTGCGCCAGTTGCGCGGCGAGGCGCATCCGGCGGTGCAGGTGAAGAACTGCGACCTGGCGATCGCGCATGGCACCGGCGGCTCGCTCGGCACGCGCCATTGCGGCAGCACCGTCATTCTGGAGCGGGAGTGATCGACATGGCCTACGTGCAACGCAAGGTGCCGTTCATCGGCGCGCCCGAGACCAACCCGGAGACGAAACCGTTCTGGGACGGCTGCGCCGCCGGCAAGCTGCTGGTGCCGAAATGCGCCGATTGCGGCAAGAGCCACTGGTATCCGCGCGGGCTATGCCCGCACTGCTTCAGCGACAAGCTGGAATGGGTCGCCGCCTCGGGCAAGGGGAAGATCTACTCGGTCAGCGTGATGCAGCGCGCCGAGGTGCCCTATGCGATGGCCTACGTGACGCTGGCGGAAGGTCCGACGATGATGACCAACATCGTCGATTGCGAGCTGTCGGCGTTGCGGATCGGCCAGGACGTGACGCTGAAATTCGTCCCCAGCGAGGGCGGCCCGCCGATGCCGATGTTCACCCCCGGCTGAGCCGCCCCGGCTGATTGGCCAGCTTGATCCGCTGGGGCTGATTGGCCAGCTTGATCCGCTGGAGCTGGTCGGCCGCGGCCGATCGGGATCGCAGGGGGGCGGCGCACCGGACTCGCGCGGGCGCCCCTCCCCTGCCCGCGGCATGGCCCGGCCTGGGCCGGCGCGCGGGATTGTTTCGGCCAGGCGCGGCGACCGATGCCCGGGGCGATGCCCGGGCCAAGCCCGGGAACGGGCATGACGGAAGGGGGACCGGGCACGGCGACGTGTCCCGGCCAGATGACCAGCCAAAGGAAGACACCCATGCGTCTCACTCGCCGTTCCCTGCTTGGCGCCGCGTCCGCCGCCGTTGCCCTGCCATCGCTGCCCGCGCGGGCGCAGACCCCGACGATCCGCCTTGGCGTGCTGAACGACCAGTCCGGCCCCTATCGTGACGATGGCGGCCCGACCGGCGTGGTCTGCGCGCGCCAGGCGCCGCTCGATTTCGGCATCTCCGGCAAGGGCTGGAATGTCGAGATCATCACCGCCGACCACCAGAACAAGCCGGATGTCGGCGCCTCGATCGCGCGGCAGTGGTTCGACCAGGGCGGCGTGGATGCGATCGTTGACGTGCCGACCTCCTCGGTCGGGCTGGCGGTCAACACGGTGTGCCGCGAGAAGAACAAGGTGATGCTGAATTCGGGCACCGGCACCTCCGACCTGACCGGCAAGTTCTGCAGCCCGAACACCATCCACTGGACCTACGACACCTACATGCTGGGGAAATCGACCGGCGGGGCGATCGTCAAGGCCGGCGGCGACAGCTGGTTCTTCATCACCGCCGACTACGTGTTCGGCCATGTGCTGGAGGAGGACACGACGAAGATCATCACCGCCGCCGGCGCCAAGGTGCTGGGCAGCGTGCGCTACCCGTTCCCGGAGACCAGCGATTTCTCCGCCCTGCTGATCCGCGCGCAGGCCTCGGGCGCCAAGGTGCTGGGGCTGGCGAATGCCGGCGGCGACACGCAGAACTGCATCAAGCAGGCGCAGGAATTCGGCCTGATGCGCAAGATGAAGGTGGCGGCGATGCTGATCCAGAGCGGCGATGTGCGCGCGCTGGGGCTGCAGACGGCACAGGGGCTGCTGTACAGCGAATCCTACTACTGGGACCTGAACGACCGCACCCGCGCCTGGAACAACCGGATCAAGGGCAAGACGCCGAACGGCATCTGGCCGAACATGACCCAGGCGGGCGACTACGGCGTGACGCTGCACTACCTGAAGGCGGTGAACGACATGGGCGTGGCGGCGGCGAAGGCCGATGGGCGCGCGGCGGTGGCGCGGATGAAGGCGATGCCGACCGACGATGATTGTTTCGGCCCCGGCCGGATCCGCGAGGACGGCCGCGCGCTGCACCCGGTCTATCTGTTCGAGGCGAAGAAGCCCTCGGAGAGCAAGCAGGAATGGGACGTGGCGAAGGTGATCGCGGTGACGCCGATGGAGGAGGCGTTCCGCCCGCTGCATGAGGGCGGCTGCCCGCTGGTCAAGGCGTGAGGGCCGGCGTGGGGCGTCGCGGCACGCGCTGGACGTGACGGCGGGGAACGGGCGTGAGCGGCGATTGCGACGTGGTGGTGATCGGCGCCGGCCTCGCCGGGCTCGGCGCGGCGACGGCGTTGCGGCGGCGCGGCCGCAGCGCCGTCGTGCTGGAGGCGGCGGGGCGGATCGGCGGGCGCGCCTGGACGGCGTATCCGCCGACGCTGGGCGGCGTCTGGTTCGACATGGGCGCGATCTGGCTGCACGACGCCGAGCGCAATCCGCTGACGCCGATCGCGCAGGCGGCGGGCGAGACGCTGTTGCGCTCCGACGCGCTGCGCAGCGAGCGCACCTTCGTCGGCGCGCGCCTGGCGACGGCCGCCGAGCTGGCCGACTACGAAGCGGCCTGGCCGCGCTTCGAGGCGGCGGCGGAACGGCTGCTGCAACCGGGCATGGCCGACGTGGCGCTGAGCGCGGTGGCGCGCGCGCTGCCGGATGATCCCTGGGCGGCGACGGTGGAGAGCTGGGAAGGCCCGGTGATCTGCACGGTCGATGCCGAGGACTACAGCCTGCTGGACTGGAAGCGCAACGTCCTCGGTGGCAGCAACCTGGTGCCGCAGGGGGGCGTCGGGGCGTTTGTGCAACGCCGGCTGGGCGAGGGGCTGGAGATCCGGCTGGACACGCGTGTGCGGCGGGTGCGCTGGGGCGGGCCGGGCGGGCGGGTGGCGGTGGAGACCGATCGCGGGACGCTGACGGCGGGCGGCTGCATCGTTACGGTCTCGACCGGCGTGCTGCGCGCCGGGGCGATCGGGTTCGCGCCGGCATTGCCGCCGCGGGTGCAGGACTGCCTGGATGCGCTGCCGATGGGCCTGGCGACCAAGGTGGCGTTGCGCGCGGGCGGGCCGGACCGGCTGGACCTGCCGGCGTATTGCTCGGTGGACCGGCAGGTGGCGCGGGCGGGCGACCGGCTGGTGCCGTTCCAGTGCTGGCCGCATGGCCGCGACTACGTGCAGGGCTGGATCGGCGGCAGCACCGCCTGGGCGCTGCGGCGCGAGGGCGAGGCGGCGGCGGTGGATTTCGCCCGCGGCGAGCTGCGCCGGGTGTTCGGCGGGCGGGCCGACGCGCTGTTTGCCGATGCGCCGAGCCTGGTGACGGGATGGGGCGACGATCCGCTGACGTTGGGGGCCTATGCCTATGCGACGCCGGGCAACGCCGATGCGCGCGCGCGGCTGGCGGAACCGCTGGCCGATGGGCACCTGCTGTTTGCCGGCGAGGCGTGCCATGTCGGCTACGCCGGAACGCTGGCCGGGGCGTGGCTGAGCGGCGAGGCGGCGGCGGGGTTGGTGGCGTAGCGGCGGGGGGATCTGATACCAGGCGTCCGAATGATCGACTCTTGGCTACGTCACGAGATTATTGATTAATTGATTGTTATAGCCCCGTGCGATGCCTGGAATGAGGAAGGCATCTACGATCACCCAGATCCAGACAATCGCTAAGCCGGCGAACCCTATGACAACAAACGCGAGGGGGATCGAAATGAGCGTGATGATCAGCATCGCCACGGCGGTCCCCGTTTGCTTGAGATAGAACCGATGGGCGCCTAGCGAGCCGAAGAAGAACCAAAGGACATAGGCCACCCCGACAGATTTCTTGTTGGCGTCATATCGCATGATCGCCTGTGCATCGCGCTGGATGTGCGGGCTCTGTGGGGTTTGGTTCGGCACGGCTGCTATCGGACCGGACTCGGACACGGGCCACTCCTGAAAATGGACGCGATTGTGTACCCTAGACCGTTGCGCCTTTGCATTGCAACCGCATATTTGAGGCGGGCTCCGCAGTCGATGTGACTTGAGCCAGGCGTCGCGCCGTGATCCCGGGAGGAGGCGGTATCCAGCCGGGGCTGGAACGAGTGGTTGCGGCCGAGACCGAGCTGAGCACCGCCGATCCGCAACGCGGCATGTCCGGCGCACCCACGTCTTGCCAGCGCAGGCCGGCATCCATGACTTCTTGCCTGCGTGCAGCAAGCAAAATCGTGGATCCTGGGCCGGCGCTCGGCATAACGAGGGTGCGGCGCCCATAGGTCAAGCTTTCCGTCGGCTGGTATGATGGGCGCGTTTCGACGGCGGGCCAAAGCCGCCGTTCGCGGCGTGATTGGCGCACCGGGCGTTTGCCGCGGCTGACCGATTGCGCCATTTGCGTCCGGCCGATGGCGCATGGGTCTAGGGAAATGCCTGCGCGGCCAGTGGTTGCGGGCACGGATCAGTCGGGAACGCGGATGGTGAGCAACTGCATCAGGTCGTCCACGACGAACCTGGCATCGAGAAGTTCCAGGCCGGCTTCCGGGACGTGTGCCGCGGTGTTGCGGTCGAAGCCGGCGCCGTAGGCCCAGGCGACCCAGGGCTGCCACAGCGCGACGCTCAGGCGGCGCAGCTTGCCGCGCGGACGGACATACTCCAGCAGCCGGATCGTGCCGCCAGGGCGCACCACCCGGCGCAGCTCGCGCAGCGCCGCCACCTGATGGTCGTCTTCCAGCACGCAGAACAGGAACGTCGCCACCGCGGCATCGAAACAGGCCGGCGGAAAGTCGAGCCGGGCCACGTCCATCTGCCGCAACTCGATCGACGCGGCGGACTGCGCGCGCCGGCGCTCGGCGCGCGCGAGCATGGCGGGGCTGAAATCGATCCCGACCACGTGGGCGCCTTGCGGGTAGAACGGCGCGTTGCGCAGGGTGCCGACGCCGGCATCCAGGATCCGGCCGGCCAGGCCCTCGAACAGCAATGGCCGGATGCGCCGATACCGCCGGTATTCGAACGGCAGGTCGAGCAGGTCGTACAGCGGGGCAATGCGCTGGTAGCGCTGCAGCGTGGAGGTCACCCGATCGCGCTCCCAAGGGCCAGGTCGGCGCGGTATAGGGGCGCCGACGCATCGGCGATACGGTGGGACCCGCTGCCTTGCCGGCACGGGCCGGGGAGGCGCCCGCTTCCCCGCGCCCAGGCCTGTGACAGGCCGAGGTTTCGGCCGCGGCGGATGCAACGCGCCGGCGCCGAATGCATCCGGGCATGATCCCGACAGTTGCCTCCGGTGCGGACCGGCGGCAGCAACAGCCCGATCGGCGCCTGGGTGCGAACCGGCTCCATCCTGGTGGCGCTGGTTCGCGTCAGTTGGTCGCGGCCGAACCTCCCTGCCCCGTGCTTGACGCCGTCCTGGCGGCGCCGTGTATGCGGGGAGCCATGTCGCAGCGGTCGAGGTAACGCGATGGACGATGTGCCATCCGCTTGTGGTCCCAGCCCGTCCGCGGCTGGCCGTACGGAGACCTGCGGCGCAGCCCAGCCGGCGCCGGCCGAGGTTGCCCTCGGCGTCGGGCGGGCGGGGCTGGTGCGGCTTGCCTTCCGGCTGGAATACGCGACCGTCGCCTGG
Organism: uncultured Alphaproteobacteria bacterium; assembly: GCA_963847615.1. Taxonomy (GTDB): domain Bacteria; phylum Pseudomonadota; class Alphaproteobacteria; order Acetobacterales; family Acetobacteraceae; genus Palsa-883. The sequence continues at coordinate 220,229 of CAWKAN010000019.1, read as the reverse complement.
CTGGTGATCGAGGCCGCCGCCGGTGGTTGGAGCGGCGTGCAGGCGGCAAGCGTGAGCTTGCTTGCGTTCGGGATCGACAGCCTGATCGAACTCGCATCGGCCTTCGTGCTGATCTGGCGGTTGAGCGTTGAACTCCGTCGCGGCCAGGACTTCGCCGAAACGGCGGAGCACGCGGCGCGCCGCATCGCGGGCGGCCTGCTGCTCGGGCTCGCCGCCTATGTGGTGGCCGCGGCGGCGTGGAAGCTGTGGACGCAGACGGGCGAGAGGTTTTCCTGGCTGGGGCTGTTGGTCGCGGCGCTGGCGATGCCGGTGATGTTCGTGCTGGCGCGGCGCAAGATCGCCCTCGCCGAGGCGCTCGGCAGCCGCGCGATGCGGGCCGACGCGATGGAGAGCGTGACGTGCGGCTGGCTGTCCCTGGTGGTGCTGGTCGGCCTGGTTGCCGAGGGCCTGAGCGGAGCGTGGTGGGTCGATGCCGTGACCTCGCTCGGCATCGTCTGGTTCCTGGTCAGGGAAGGGCGGGAGGCATGGCGCGGCGACGACTGCTGCGGCGACTGAACCGGTCGGGCCGGAGCCGGGGGATTTTTCATGGTGCTGAGCGGCGCGGGGCGCGGGGCCCTGGTGCTGGTGGCCCCCTGACGCCGTTGGCCATGCGGCGCTGCGGCCGTTCCCTCGACAGCTCCGTGGTCTCCCACGTCCTTAAGCTTTTTCTCCGTGTTAAAAATCTTGCTTGCTTGCGGGCGGCGAGCGCACGGATCCCCTGCCCGCCGGGCTTTGCGGGCGGGCTGGCATCGCTTGCCGGCAAGAACCGGCACGAACCCGACGGCCGCGTAGCGCAGGCCGGGCGATCTGGTGTAAGACAGACTAACTGTCACCGGATCGCCAGGATCACCGATGCAACCCATTTCAACCTGCCCCCAAGTTGTCCGAGCGCCGCCGGGCGATGGCGTGCAGGGGGTCGTTTGGCGCCGGGTCACGTGGACGGTACGGCGCTTTCGCAGTGTGATCCAGGTCAGGGCGGGCGACCGGCGGCCCGCGCACCTGCCGTTGGCAGCACGAGCCAACGTCCCCGGTCCGGGGGCGGTTCGGCAAGGGCGGGAAATCTGCGACACAACCCCATGCAACGTGAGGACGGTGGGGGCCGGGCAGCCGCGTGGGGCGACGGTCGGCGCGGTCGGGCGGCCTGGGGGCGCGATGCCCCCGGTCCGGGCGCCGGTGGTGGCCGCGAAAAATCCGGCCACAACCCCATGCAACGTGAGGACGGCGCGCGAGCGGCGGCGGCGCGGTCCGCCGGCCGGCCCGGTCGGGCGGCCTGGGATCGCGATGCCCCCGGTCCGGGCGCCGGTGGTGGCCGCGAAAAATTCGGCCACAACCCCATGCAACGTGAGGACGGCGCGCGAACGGCGGCGGCGCGGTCCGCCGGCCGGCCCGGTCGGGCGGCCTGGGATCGCGATGCCCCCGGTCCGAGCGCCGGTGGTGGCCGCGAAAAATCCGGCCACAACCCCATGCAACGTGAGGACGGCGCGCGAACGGCGGCGGCTCGGCCCGCCGGCCGGCCCGGTCGGGCGGCCTGGGGGCGCGATGCCCCCGGTCCGGGCGCCGGTGGTGGCCGCGAAAAATCCGGCCACAACCCCATGCAACGTGAGGACGAGGCGCGCTGGATGCCGGCTCGGCCGCCCGGCCGACCCCAAGCCGCGACCGCCGAGCGACGCCCGCCCGGCCGCCGCAGCGCCGACCGGGGCGACAAACCGCGCAACAACCCCATGCAACGTGAGGACGGGGCGCGCTGGGTGCCGGCTCGGCCGCCGGGCCGACCCCAAGCCGCGACCGCCGAGCGACGCCGCTCCGGCCGCCGCAGCGCCGACCGGGGCGACAAACCGCGCAACAACCCCATGCAACGTGAAGACGGGGCGCATCGACTGCCACCGCGGCCGCCCGGCCGACCCCAAGCCGCGACCGCCGAGCGCCGCCGCTCCGGCCGCCGCAGCGCCGACCGGGGCGACAAACCGCGCAACAACCCCATGCAACGTGGCACGGCGGGCGAGCCGCGTCGGCCGGGCAGCACGCCCGATCGCCGGCGGGCGCACGGCGGGCGGCGCATGCGACCAGCGGCCCCCTGCCCGCCCCCGTCCGCCTGCCAGCCAGCCGGCCCGCCCGGAGCGGGAAAAACCCGCCCGCCGCAGCGCCCGTGTCGCGGTCGGGGGAAAGTCCCCCGGGACCGTCGCCGCGACCCAGGCGGGCATCGCAGTAGCGCGGCGGGCCGTTTCGGTGGATAACGCGCCTGCCCGGGGCCGCCGACGTCCGATGTCGCCGCCCTGCGGGACGCCCTCGCGGGGGCGGTGGAGGAGGAAGACATGACCACCAGCAGCAACGCCTGGTCTCCGGAACTCGTGGCGCAACCGTCCGATCAAGCAGGTGCCGGCCTATCCGGACCTGGCCGCGCTCGCCGCGATGGAGGAGAAACTCGGCCGCTACCCGCCGCTGGTGTTTGCCGGCGAGGCGCGCCGGCTGCAGCAGCAGCTCGCCAAGGCCGCCGATGGCAAGGCGATCGTGCTGCTGGGCGGCGACTGCGCCGAAAGCTTCGCCGAGTTCACCGCCAACATCCTGCGCGACAGCTTCCGCGTGCTGCTGCAGATGGCGGTGGTGCTGACCTTCGGCGCGTCGTTGCCGGTGGTGAAGATGGGGCGCATGGCCGGGCAGTATGCCAAGCCACGCTCGTCGGACACCGAGACCATCGGCGGCGAGACGCTGCCCAGCTACCGCGGCGACATCATCAACGGCCCGGACTTCACGCCCGCGGCCCGCGTGCCCGATCCGGCGCGCATGGAGCTGGGCTACTTCCAGGCGGCCAGCAAGCTGAACCTGCTGCGCGCCTTCGCCTCGGGCGGCTATGCCGACCTGCACCGGGTGCACGGCTGGAACCTCGGCTTCGTCGAGCGCTCGCCGCTGGCCGAACGCTACCGCGACCTGGCGCACCGCATCGACGAGACGCTGTCCTTCATGACCGCCTGCGGCATGACCAGCGAGACCACGCGCGACCTGCGCGAGACCGACTTCTACGTCGCCCACGAGGCGCTGCTGCTGCCGTACGAGCAGGCGCTGACCCGCATCGATTCCACCACCGACGAGTGGTACGGCTGCTCGGCGCATTTCCTGTGGATCGGCGACCGCACGCGCCAGGCCGATGGGGCGCATGTCGAGTTCCTGCGCGGGGTGAAGAACCCGATCGGCATGAAATGCGGCCCGACGCTGGAGCCGGACGACCTGCTGCGCATCCTCGACACGCTCAATCCGGCCAACGAGCCGGGGCGGATGACGCTGATCAGCCGCATGGGCGCGGACAAGATCGCCGCGCGGCTGCCGCCGCTGGTGCGCGCGGTGCAGCGGGCGGGCCACAAGGTGGTGTGGATCACCGACCCGATGCACGGCAACACCATTACGGTGTCGAACAACGTGAAGACGCGGCGGTTCGATGCCATCCTGGCGGAGGTGCGCGGCTTCTTCGACGTGCACGCGGCCGAGGGCACCTGGGCGGGCGGCGTGCACGTCGAGATGACCGGCCAAAACGTCACCGAGTGCATCGGCGGGGCGCACCGGCTGACCGAGGCGAACCTCGGCGAGCGCTACGAGACCTTCTGCGACCCGCGGCTGAACGCCGAGCAGTCGCTGGAGCTGGCGTTCCTGGTCGCCGAGGAGCTGAAGCGCCGCCGTGCCGGCAGCCCGTTGTCGGCCGCCGCGGAGTAGCGCGCCGGCGATGAGCGCCGACGGGCTGCAGATGGGGCCGGAGCTGGCGGCGGACATCGCCGCCAGGACCGACAGCTACTTCAGCCGCACCAGGCGCGTGGTGGCGCGGTTCGGCGACAAGCGGGTGACCTACGCGGTGTTTTTGCGCCGCCCGGTGATCTCGGCGCCGCGGCTGATGGTGGACTGGCTGGAGATGGTTGCGGCGGCGCGCGGCGCACATTTCGATACCGAGGTGATGTACCCGGAGGGCGCCTGGGTGGGCGCCGGCGAACCGGTCGCCTACATCACCGGCAGCCTGGTGCATTTGTCCGACCTCGAAACTATCTTGCTGCAGAAGATCGGCCCCGCCTCGGTCGCCGCGCACAACGCCTATCAGATGTCCCTGGCGCTGCCGGGGGTGACGTTCCTGGCGATGGAGGCGCGGCACTGCGCCGGGGCCGAGATGCAGGAGATGATGGCCTATGCCGCCGCGGTGGGCAGCGAGGCGGCGAAGCGCGAGGGCGCGGTGGGGTTTATCGGCAATGCCAATGACGGCACCGCGCATTGGTTCGGCCAGCCGCGCGGCCTGGGCACCATGCCGCATTCGCTGATCGGCTACGCCGGATCGACGCTGCGCGCGGCGGAGATGTTCCACGAGACCTTCCCCGACGAGGCGATGACGGTGCTGGTGGATTATTTCGGCCGCGAGATCAGCGATTCGCTGGCGGTGTGCAAGCGGTTTCCCGACCTGGCCGCCGCGGGGCTGCTGTCGTTTCGCCTCGACACGCATGGCGGGCGGTTCGTCGAAGGGCTGGATCCGGCGGAGAGCTACGCGGTGCTGGAACGCTACGCACCCGGCGCGATCCGGCGCTATCGCAGCGACGTGGAGCTGCGCTTCCTGGTCGGCACCGGGGTCTCGGCCGCGGCGATCTGGCGGGCGCGCGAGGCGCTGGACGCAGCGGGCTATCCGAAGGCGAGGATCGTCGTGTCGTCCGGGTTCGGGGTGGAGAAGTGCCGGGTGATGGCCGATGCGCGCGCGCCGATCGACCTGGTGGGCACCGGCAGTTTCATTCCGGAGCAGTGGCACGAGACCTACGCCACGGCGGACATCATCGAGTACGACGGGGTGCCGATGGTGAAGCTCGGCCGCGAGTTCCTGCTGCGCAAGAATGGCGCGCGGAAACGGGCGACGGACTGAGGCGCGGGGCGATGGTGCCGCGTATTGTCACGCTGACGCTCAATCCGGCCATCGACATGGCGTCTACGGCGCCGGTGGTGCGCCCGACGCACAAGATCCGCACCTTCGACGAGCACGTGGACCCGGGCGGCGGCGGGGTGAACGTCGCGCGGGTGATCCACGAACTGGGCGGCGAGACGCTGGCGCTGGTGCTGACCGGCGACGTGACCGGGCACTTCCTGAACGAGTTGCTGGATGGCGCCGGCGTGCCGCACCGGAGCCTGCCGATCGCGGGTCGCACGCGCGTCAGCACCACCGTGCACGACCAGGCGACCGGGCAGGAATACCGCTTCGTGCCCGAGGGACCGGTGGTCACGGCGCCGGAATGGCAGGCGATGCTCGCCGCGCTGGAGCAGATCGAGGCGGGCTGGGTGGTCGCCAGCGGCAGCCTGCCGCGCGGTGCCCCGGACGATTTCTACGCCCAGGCGGCGCGCATCGCCGCGCGACGCGGCCAGTCGTTCGTGCTGGATAGCTCCGGCTCGCCGCTGAAGGCGGCACTTGGGCAGGGAATCACCTTGCTCAAACTGAGCCTGAACGAACTGCACCACCTGCTTGGCCGCCCGCTGGCCGATCCCCGCGCGCAGGCGGACGAGGCGATGGCGCTGGTCGGCCGCGGCGCCGCGGGCATGGTGGCGCTGACCCTGGGCGCGGAGGGCGCGCTGCTGGCCAGCGCCGCCGGCGTGCACCGGATGGCAGCGCTGCAGGGGACCGTGCGCAGCGCGGTCGGTGCCGGCGACGCGTTCCTGGCGGCGATGACCCTGGCGCTGGCACGCGGCAAAGCCCCCGAGCGCGCGCTTGCCTGGGGTATCGCCGCCGGCACCGCGGCCGTGGCCGGCGTCGGCACCGCCCGGCTGACCCGCGCGCAGGTCGAGGCGTTGGTCCCTGATGGGGGGGCGGGTGAATCGCAGTAAGGCTGGGGCTTCGCCCCAGACCCCACCAAGGGGCGCTGCCCCTTGGAACCCCGCCAAGGGCGGAGCCCTTGGAACCCTTCACTGGGAGTGTGGGGAGGGGAAGGGGGCGGGTGGGCGAGGCGATGGGGCGCCGTCCGGCCTGCCGGACGGCGCCCCATCGCCTCGCCCACCCGCCCCCTTCCCCTCCCCACACTCCCAGTCATGGAGTCCAGAGGCCGCTGCCTCTGGTGGGGGGTCCAGGGGGGCAAAGCCCCCTGGCGGGGTCTGGGGCGGAGCCCCAGCCTTACTGCGATTCACCCGCCGACCCCATCGGGGACCAACGCTGCGCGTTGATTTGCCGCGGTGGCATCCCTAGCTTGCGGTGATGAGCGATCTGTTTGCCCCGGAGGGTGGTTGGCGTGTCCGCATCCTCGATTTGTCGGGTGGCGCCGATGACAATGTTGTCGAGGAAATCGGCGGATTTCCCACGCTGATGCACGCCAACGCCTTCGCCCGACGGTACGTGCGGGATTCGGTGGAGCGGTGCCGCGTGCCCGGCATGGACACCAAGCAGGTGCTGGAGGCGTGGTTCGCGTTCGGCGAGGATGCCGAGGTGATCGATGCCGGCGAGGGCGGCTGGCGCAGCGCGACCGAATTGGGCGACTTTGTCGATCGTCGGGCGGCGGACGGAGGAGCGTGACTGGCGGGCGCTCGATCCGCGCCGGATGGACGATGACGATGAGGAAGACTGACCCCGCATGATCACCGTTCGTTTCGCACCGAGCCCGACCGGGCTGCTGCACGTCGGCAACGCGCGCGCCGCGCTGGCCAACTACCTGTTCGCCCGCCACCAGGGTGGACGCTTCATCCTGCGCATCGACGACACCGATCTGGAACGCTCACGCGACGAATATGCCGAGGCGATCGCGCGCGACCTGCGCTGGCTCGGGCTGGACTGGGACGACAGCTTCCGCCAGCGCGACCGGCTGGAGCAGTATGCGGCGGCGGCGGAACGACTGAAGCAGTCGGGCCGGCTGTATCCCTGCTTCGAGTCCGAAGACGAGCTGCGCGCCAAGCGCGAGCATCGGCTGAAGCGCGGGCTGGCGCCGGTCTACGATCGCGCCATGCTGAAGCTGACGGCGGAGCAGCGGGCGCAGGCCGAGGCGAACGGCAAGCGGCCGTACTGGCGGTTCCGCCTGTCGGATACGGTCGTGGAATGGCAGGACATGGTGCTGGGCCGGCGCCAGGTGAAGCTGCCCACCGTGTCCGATCCGGTACTGATCCGCGCGGATGGCACGCCGCTGTATACCTTCACCTCGGTGGTGGACGATATCGCCACCGGCATCACCCATGTGATCCGCGGCGAGGACCACATCACCAACACCGGCGTGCAGATGGACATCCTCGCCGCGCTCGGTCGCGATCCGTCATCGCTGGGGTTTGCGCATCTGCCGTTGTTGACCGACAGCGACGGCAGCAAGCTGTCGAAGCGGCTGGACAGCCTGACGCTGCGCACGCTGCGCCATGACGGGGTGGAGCCGCCGGCGATCACGGCGTATCTCGCCAGCCTGGGCACGTCGGATGATCCGCTTCCGTTGCCGATCGCCGAGCTGGCGGCGCGGTTCGATCTGACGCATGTGTCGCACTCGGCCGCGCGGTTCGACATCTCGCAATTGCTGGCGCTGAACCGGCGTGTGCTGCACGCGCTGGAATTCGCTGCGGTGGCGGATCGGCTGCCGGAGGGTGCGACCGAGGCGTTCTGGCTGGCGGTGCGCGGCAACCTCGATCTGCTGTCCGAGGCGCGCGGCTGGTGGGACGTGGTGGCCGGCACGATCGTTCCGCCGCCGATGGAGGGCGAGGGCGAATTCCTGCGCCAGGCCGCGAACATGTTGCCCCCCGAGCCGTGGAACGCCGAGGTGTGGCGCGTATGGACCGACGCCCTGAAGCAGGCCAGCGGGCGCAAGGGGCGCGCGTTGTTCATGCCGTTGCGCCTGGCGCTGACCGGCGAGGATCACGGCCCGGAGCTGCGTGAGCTGCTGCCGCTGATCGGCCGCGCGCGGGCCGAGCGGCGACTGCGTCTCGCCGCGGGATGAGGTGGTCGTTCCGGGGCGGGTCGTCGCGTCGGCCTGGCAACGATGGCGGGTGCACTGCGCGCCGCGATCGTCCGGCGTGGCTTGCTGCCCATTGTCGCGGGGCGACGGCCAACGGCATCGCCGAGACCAGCGGGGTGCCTGGAGCTTTGCACGCCGCCGGCCGGCGGGCTACCGCGGCCGATCGCCGGCCAGGGTGATGCGGTGCATGATCCGCCGATAGCCGTGATAGTCGTTGACCGGATTGTGCAGCGTGCAGCGATTGTCCCAGAACGCCAGCGAACCGATCTCCCAGCGGAAGCGGCAAGTGAACTCGGGGCGGACCTGGTGGCGGAACAGGAAGTTCAGCAGCCCGGCGCTTTCCTCCTCGGTCATGCCGGCGAAGCGCTGGGTGTGCGCGAGGTTGACGAACAGCGCCTTGCGCCCGGTCTCCGGGTGGGTGCGCACGACCGGGTGCTCGGCGAGCAGTTCTTCGCGGGCCCGGGCGGTTCCCGCGGTCTTCACGCGGTCCTCGCGGGTGCGGCTGACATCGGCCTTGGCGGAGAGGCTGACGCCGGTCAGCCCGTCCAGCAGCGCGCGCATCCGTTCCGACAGCAACTCGTAGGCCAGGTACTGGTTGGCGAACAGCGTGTCGCCGCCGACCGGGGGCACCTCGCGCGCCACCAGCAGGGTGCCCATCGGCGGCGCCGGCAGATAGGTCGTGTCGGAATGCCAGATGCCGCCGAAATTGACCCGCTCGTGCGCCAGCTTGGCCACCTCGATGATTTCAGGGAAGCCGTCGATGCCGTTCACGAAGGGATACTCGATCGGCGTGCCGAAGCATTTGGCCAGCGCCAGGAAGCGGGAGGGCGACAGGGCCTGGTCGCGGAAGAAGATCACCAGGTGGTCCAGCAGCGCCTGGCGAATCGCCGCGATCGTCTCGGCGGGAAGCGCGGCGGACAGGTCGATCCCGTGCAGCTCGGCGCCGATCGCGCCGGCGATCGGGCGAACGTCGAACGCGGCGTTGCGCATCGCGGTTTCGCTCCCTTGCAGGGGGCACAGCCTAGCCGAGCAACCCCACGCCGGAAAACCCGCCGAATACCCCGAGCGCACAGGTCAGCACGGTGACGATCAGCACGGTCCACAGATACCAGCCGCGCAGCCGGTGCGCGTGCGGCAGCGCCTTGACCGACAGTGCGATCAGGAACCCCAACACCAGCGGCAGCATCAGCGCGTTCATCACCTGCACGCCGACATTCAGCGCCACCAGGTCGGGCCAGACCGCCACCACGATCGCGCCGCCGATCACGCAGAGCGTATAGACGCCGTAGAACCACCGCGCCTCGAACGGGCGATATTCCAGCGAGCGCCGATAGCCGGTCACCTCGCCCAGCCCCCAGGCGAAGGCGAGCGAGCAGACGATCGCCGCCACCATGCCCGCGCCCAGCACGCCGGCGCCGAAGATCAGGTTGCCCATCGCCGTGCCGAGGAACGGCGTCAGCGCCTGGGCCATGTCGCCCACCGTGGCGAGCGAGGCCTCCGGATGCAGTTGCCCGATCGTCGCGGCGCAGGCGATCAGCACCGCGGCCATGACCAACTGGGTCAGCATGGCGCCCACCGCGGTGTCCCAGCGCGCGGCGGTGTAATGTTCCGGCCGCAATCGCTTATCGGCGATGGCGGATTGCTGGTAGAAGATCATCCACGGCATCACCACGGCGCCGATATTGGCCGCGGCCAGGTAGAGATAGTCCTTGTTGGCAAAAGGGATGTCCAGGCTGCCATGGAGCAGCGCGGCGGGATCCGGATGCGCCGCCCAGGCAACGAAGAAGAATGCCAGCTCGAACAGGCCCAGGATGATCGCCGCCCGCTCCACCCGCCGATAGGACCCGGTGAGCACCACCGCGAGCAGCGCCGCGGCGGCGATCGGCAGCGTCGCGAAGCGCGGCACGCCATACAGCTCGCCCACGCCGGCGACGCCGGAAAATTCCGTCAGCAGTGCCCCCACGGTGGAAACGCCCAGCCCGGCGGCGGAGACCCAGCCCCAGAATTGGCCGAACGTGTCGCAGATCAGCTCGCCGTGGCCGCGGCCGGTGAAGATGCCCAGCCGGACGGTCAGCTCCTGCACCATGTAGAGGATCGGCACCAGCACGAGCTGCAGCGCCAGCAGCCGGTAGCCCCATTGCACCCCGCTCTGCCCGGCGGTGATCACGCTGCCGACATCGGTATCGGCCAGCATCACCACCAGGCCGGGACCGAACACCGCCAGCGCGTGGGCCAGGCGCCGCGATCGCGCCAATGGGGGGTGCGCCCTTGGTGGTCCGGCCGTCGGCGCGGGCGTGTCGCTCATCTGGCGTCGGTCCATCGTGTTGCTCATCGTGCCGCGCCCCGGGGCCGGCGCCCGCCCGTGTTGCGAGTCAGTCGCAAGACGCGCGGCTCCGGGTAGCCGGCGGGCTTGCGCCTGTCAACCATGCGCCCCGCGTTGATTTACCGCGCCGTTTGGCGGAGAAAGCGCATCCCCACGGCCCCCAATGGGACCCATCGACCCATGCACGCGCTTTACCTGCACAACAGCCTGACGCGCCGGAAGGAGCGGTTCATGCCGCTCGATCCCCATCACGTCCGGATGTACGTGTGTGGGCCGACGGTCTACGACCTGGTGCATATCGGCAATGCACGGCCCGTGGTGGTGTTCGACGTGCTGGCCCGGCTGCTGCGCAAGCTCTATCCGCAGGTCACCTATGTGCGAAACATCACCGACGTCGAGGACAAGATCAACGCCCGCGCGGCCGAACTGGGTATCCCGATCGAGGAACTGACCGCGCGCACCACGGCGGATTTCCATGCCGACACGGCGGCGCTGGGTGCGCTGCCGCCGGATGTCGAGCCGCGGGCGACGGCGCATATCCCGGAGATGATTGCGATCATCGAACGGCTGATCACCTCCGGGCATGCCTATGTGGCCGACGGCCACGTGCTGTTCGCGGTGGCGACCTATCCCGCCTACGGCCGCCTGTCCGGCCGCAGCCCGGACGAGTTGCTGGCCGGCGCGCGCATCGACGTGGCGCCGTATAAGCGCGATCCGGGCGATTTCGTGCTGTGGAAGCCTTCTTCCCCCGACCTGCCGGGCTGGGACAGCCCCTGGGGCCGCGGCCGGCCCGGCTGGCACATCGAGTGCAGCGCGATGTCGTGGAAGCACCTCGGCGAGAGCTTCGACATCCACGGCGGCGGCACGGATTTGCTCTTCCCGCACCATGAGAACGAGGTGGCGCAAAGCTGCTGCGCGTTCCCCGGCAGCAGCTTCGCGCGCTACTGGGTGCACAACGGCATGCTGCTGGTGAACGGCGAGAAGATGTCGAAGAGCCTCGGCAACTTCACCACGCTGCGCGACGTGCTGGCCCGCGTGCCGGGCGAGGTCGTCCGCTTGTTGCTGCTGCGCACGCAGTATCGTGCCACGCCGGATTTTTCCGACGCGGCGGTGACGGAAGCCAGGCACGAGCTCGATCGGTTCTATCGCGCGCTGGAACGCTTCCCCGACATCAAGGCGGTGGATGTGCCGGCACCGGTGATGGCGGCGCTGTGCGATGATCTGAACACGCCGCTGGCGATCTCGGCGATGCACGCGCTGGCGGATGCGGCGCTGGCGGGGGAGTTCGACGCCGCCTGCGGGCTGCGCGCGGCGGGCGAGGTGCTGGGGCTGCTGCAGGCCGATCCCGCCGCATGGTTCCACGGCACCGGCGAGGACGCCGCCGCGATCGAGGCGGCGATCGCCGAGCGGCTGGCGGCCCGCAAGGCACGCGACTTCGCCCGCGCGGACGCCATCCGCGCCGAGCTGGCGGCGAAGGGCATCGTGCTGGAGGATGCGGCGGGCGGCACGACCTGGCGCCGCGCCACAGGATGACCGGGCGCGATGGCGGCGCCGAGCTGTCGCCGATCGGCAATGCGCCGGTGGTGGTGCTGGTGCGCCCGCAGCTTGCCGACAATATCGGCGCCTGCGCGCGCGCCATGGCGAATGGTGGATTGTTTCATTTGCGACTGGTGGCGCCACGCGACGGCTGGCCGCAGGACAAGGCCTGGCGCATGGCCTCGGGCGCCGATCGCATCCTGGACGCCGCGACGGTGCATGCGACGGTGGCCGACGCGGTGGCCGACCTGCACCACGTCTTCGCCACCTGTCCGCGCCCGCGCCACATCGTCAAGCCGGTGCTGACCGCGCGCGGCGCCGCGGCGGAGCTGCGCGAGATCTGCGGCCGTGGCCTGAAGGCCGCGCTGCTGTTCGGGCCGGAGCGGGCGGGGCTCGACAACGACGACATGGCGCAGGCCGATGCGCTGGTGCGGTTTCCGCTGAACCCCGCGTTCATGTCGCTGAACCTGGCGCAGGCGGTGATGGTGCTGGCCTACGAATGGTGGACCGCGGCCGAAACGACGCCGCCGCGCGCGCTGATGACCAACGAGGCGCATGTCGCCACCAAGGCCGAGCTGGAGAATTTCCTGGCGCATTTGACCGATCAGCTCGATGCCTGCGGGTTCCTGCGCAACCTGCCGAAGCGGCCCGGCATGGTGCGCAACATCCGCCACCTGTTCCAACGCGGCGAGGTCACCGAGCAGGAACTGCGCACGCTGCACGGGATCGTCACGGAGCTGGCGCTGGGCCGACGCCAATTGGGGCGGGTGGAGGACTAGCCCGGGTTTCTCACACTGTTGGCGGATGATGACGAAGGGCATGGTCGTGCCCCAAGGTACCGCCCAAGGTACCGCCCCGAGGTACCACTGGGGCTTTTCGCGCCGCCGCCGCTGCAGGTTGGATTAGCAAGGCGCGGCGCGCCGCCGCTACTTCCGTCGTTCCACCGTCTCCACCGTCCCACCCGCCTCGCGCCAGGCGCCGAACCCGCCGCCGACATGCGCAATCTTCTCCAACCCCATGTCCCGCGCGGTCTTCGCCGCCAGTGCCGAGCGCCAGCCGCCGGCGCAGTAGAACACGAAGCGCTTGTCCTCGGCGAAGATCGGCTTGTGATAGGGGCTGTCGGGGTCGATCCAGAACTCCAGCATGCCGCGCGTGCAGTGGAACGCGCCTTGGATACGGCCCTCGCGCTCGACCTCGCGCGGGTCGCGCAGATCGACGAACACCACGCCCGGATCGCCATGCAGCCGCACCGCATCCGCCGCTGCCAGCGTTTCGATCTCGGCCTCCGCCTCCGCCAGCATCTGGCGAAATCCCTTCTTCACCCTGCTACCCCCCTGCCGTGCCAGCCGCGCCGAAAGCCGGGTTGCCGCCACGCGACGCCGGCGGCGTCATGCCGCCGCGCCCACGCGATGGCGCCCGGGTCGTTGCCCCCGTCATGGCCTTGCCCGTCCCGCCACCCGCCTTGCGTGGCGACGGCGCGCCGGGACCGGCCCGGCCATGCGCGGATCATCGACCCTGCCCCTCAACACCCCACCGAGGCCAGAAACCGCCCGATCGCTTCGGCAACGATCACCGGCGTCTGCACCGCCATGAAGTGGCTCGTCTCCAACGCCTGGAACCGCGCGTTGGGTAGCTTCGCCGCCAACGGTTCGATCAGCGCGGGCGGGCGCAGCGCATCATGCGTGCCCGCGATCAGCAGCACGGGACAGGTGATTTCCGGCAGACGCTCCGTCAGCGTCGCATCCGCCAGCATGCGATTGACCGCGGCGAAACTCTCCGGATCGTTCGCCAGCCAGCGCGCCCGGAATTTGCGGAATTGTTCCGCATCGTGCCGCACCACCGGCGGGTACGACCCGGAGAAACTCTGCTCCACCAGCCCGCGCGGCCCGACCGTCTCCATCGCCTCGGCCCGCGCCAGCGTCGCCGCGCGCCGCTCCGCCGTCACCCCGGTCGCCGGCGCCATCGCCACCACCGCCCTGGTCCGCCCGGGAAAGCGCCGCGCGAAGTTCAACGCGATCCCGGCGCCCACGGCGCAACCGGCCAACGCCACCGGCCCGGCGATGCCGACCGCGTCCAGCAGCGCCGCGATGTCGTCGGCCAACAGGTCAAACGTCGGCGGCGCGCGCAGCTTCTCCGACATCCCCGCGCCGCGCCAGTCGTGGCGCAGCACCCGCCGCCCGGGCGAGAGCAGCGGTATCACCTGGTCCCAGCTGTCCAGCGTGCCGCCCATCTCGTGCACCAGCACCAGCACCTTGTCGCCGGCGCCGGACAGCTCGTAGCGCAGGCTGGTGCCGTTGACCTCGATCCAGTCCATCACTTGCCCTCCTCGATCGCCGGGGCGCGCAGCACGGCGCAGTCGGGCGCGAACGCCAGCCTGGCACCGCTGCGGGCCTGCAACTCGTCGCGGCTGATCCCGTCCAGCATCTCGCGCACCACGAACCCGTCCGGCGTCACGTCCACCACCGCCAGATCCGTATAGATGCGCTTGACGCACCGCACCGCCGTCAGCGGCAGCGTGCACGCCTCGCGCAGCCGCGCACCGCCCTGGCGGGTCGTGTGCTCCATGATCACCCAGACCGCCCGTGCACAGGCCGCGAGGTCCATCGCGCCGCCGACCAGCGGTCCCTTGTCCGGCGCCCGCATGTCCCAGTTCGCCAGGTCGCCGTTCGCCGCCACCTCGAACGCGCCCAGCACGGTCACGTCGATATGCCCGCCGCGGATCATCGCGAAGGACGCGGTGGAATCGACGATCGCCGCGCCCGGGCGCAGCGTGATGCGCCGGCTCCCGGCATCCACCAGGTCGCCGTCGGCCGCCGTCGCCGCGGCCAGCGGACCACAGCCGATGATGCCGTTCTCCGACTGGATGAACACGTCGCGGTCCTTCGGCACGTGGTCGCCGGCCAGCACCGGAATGCCGATGCCGAGATTGACCACCATGCCGTCCTCGATGTCCTGCGCCGCGCGCCAGGCCATCTGGAAGCGCGTGAGCGGCGTCATCGCCCGGCCTCCCCGCCGACCGCGACGATTCGTTTCACGTAGACCCCAGGCAGGTCGATCTCGGTGTGCGGGATCGGCGCATCTTCCGCCACGCGCACCTCGGCCACCGTGCAGCGCGCGGCGGTCGCCATCGCGGGGGAAAAATTCGCCTGCGCGTAGCGGAACGTCAGGTTGCCGTAACGGTCGGCGCGATCGCCGCGGATCAGCGCGACGTCGCCGCTGATCGCCTGCTCCAGCACGTGCTCGCGGCCGTGGAACATTCGCACCTCCTTGCCCCGTGCCAGCTCGGTGCCGTAGCCCACCGGGGTGTAGAAGGCCGGGATGCCGGCGCCGCCGGCGCGGATGCGTTCGGCGAAGCTGCCCTGCGGGATGCATTCCAGCTCGATCCCGCCGTGCTTGTACAACTGCTCGAACGCCGACGGGTCCTTGCTGTGGCCGCGCGCGGCGGAGCAGATCACCTTGCGCACCAAGCCCGCCTCGATCAGCTCATGGGTGAGGGAATAACGATGCGTCGCCGAGTTGACCACCAGCGTCAGGCCGCGCGGGCCGCAGTCGCGCAGTGCGCGGATCAGCACGTTGGGGAACCCCGCGCCGCCGAAGCCGGAGATGAACACGCAGGCGCCGTCCGGCGTGTCGTGCAACGCCGCGGCCGCGGTGGCGATCCGCTTGTCGATCGGCATGTTTTCTCCCCACTCTTGTCAGGCCTGACCCTGATTGGGCAAACCCTGAGCGGACAAACTCTAGGCGTACCGCGCGATTGCTGCCAAGTTGGCCGGCGGGAGAGATCGAGATGATGCAACTGCATTGGTCGCCGCGTTCGCCGTACGTGCGCAAGGTGGTGATCGCCGCGCACGAGATGGGGCTGCAGGACCGGCTGGACCGCGTGCGCACCGTGGTCGGCAGCACCACGCCGCACCAGGAGCTGATGGCGCGCAACCCGCTGGGCAAGATCCCGACGCTGGAGCTGGAGGACGGCACCGTCGTCTACGATTCCTTCGTCATCATCGCCTATCTCGACACGCTGCACGCCGGGCCAAAGCTGATCCCCGCCGGCGGCGCCGCCTGGCTGACGGCGCTGCGCCGGCACGCGCTGGGCAACGGCATGCTGGACGTGGCGCTGGCCGCCCTGGGCGAGCGCTTCCGCCCGGCCGAGCGGCAGAGCACACCGCACCTGGCGCTGTGGCACCTGAAGCTGCGCACCTGCGTCGCCGCGCTGGAGCAGGAGGCCGCGGCGCTGACGCACGAGCCGTTCGACATCGGCGAGCTGGCGATCGGCGTGGCGCTGGCCTACCTGGATTTCCGTTTCGATGCCGAGAAGTGGCGCGACGGCCACCCGAAGCTCGCGGCCTGGCACGCAACGTTCAACGCACGGGCGTCGGTGGCGGCCAATCCACCCGTTGACGACCGCTAGGCACTGCGCCGGAACCCATCGCCGCCCGAGGTCAATCGACGCTCCCGAGCGTCAGCGCAAGCTCCTCCGCATCGAGGAATCGCACGCGGTCCATGGTCCCGATCTCGATCGCGGCACGGAACAGGCTGATCGCGAAGCGTGGATCATTCAGCATGTCTTCCCGGCTGCCAGCGGTGATTTTTGCCAGGCCGGCGCCCGCTGCACTCGCCAACATCTCGGTGACGGGGACCGACGCGCCGCACGCCATCACGAAATCCTCGACGGCCATCAACCGGCCGGCCCAGATGTCGCCGACTTGGCAGGTCGCCTCCATGCCCTCGTCGATCAACCACATCCTGGCATCCAGAATGTCATCCACCACCCACAGGCCAAGGATTTCGTGCGGTCGCTCGACCCGCCACATGCGGAACCGCGCCGCTTGCGCGGCACGCAGCATCATTGCCTCGTCGCCGGTGACGCGCGCCGCCATCCGCTGCGCGTAGCGATCGATCGCGCGCGACCGTCCTGGCCTGCCGGTATGCACGGCGAGATCGAAGATCAGCGCCATCTGGTCCGGATTCTCACAGACCAGCACGCGCCCTCGGGTCAGGCCCAGGCGCCGCGCCAGGTCGAGGATCGTCTCACGCGAGACGCTGTCCAGCGCCACGTCCTGCTGGGCGGAACTGATCTTGCGCAGCTGGCGATAGCGCGCCAGCCTGTCGTCCCTGGTCACCGCGGCTGCACTCCCCTGCACCATGACAGGGCTCAGGCTACCATCCGCGCCCGAGTCGCGACCCGGCTCAGAAATAGTGCCAGAAATTCGACGCGCGCGCCTCGTCCGGCAGCCCGTCGAACACGATCCGCCCGCTGTTCATGATCAGCACCCGATCGGCGATCTGCATCGCCGCGGCGACGTTCTGCTCCACCAGGATCGCCGTCATCGCGTGCGATTTGCACACCTCGCGCACCTGGGCGAACATCCGCTCGACCAGGTTCGGCGCCAGGCCGATCGACGGCTCGTCCAGCAGCAGGCAGCGCGGCGTCCCGAGGATCGCCAGCCCCAGTGCCAGCATCTGCTGCTGCCCACCACTGAGACTACCCGCGCGCGTGGTGCGCCGCTCCGCCAGCGCCGGGAACAGCCGATAGACGTCCTCCGGGCTGAACACCGCGCGCGGACCGCAGTTGCGCGCCGCCACCACGTCGATGTTCTCCGCCACGTCCAGGTCGGGGAAGATGCCGCGGCCCTCCGGCAACAGGCGCAACCCCATCGCCACGCGCGCCGCCACATCGATCCGGTCGATCCGCCTGCCGTCGAACGTCACCGATCCGGCACGCGCCGGCAACAGGCCCATCACCGTCTTCAGCGTGGTGGTCTTGCCGGCACCGTTGTGACCGAGAAACGCCAGGATCTGCCCTGGTTCCAGCGCGAAGGACACCTCGGAGATCACCGTCTTCGCCCCGTAGCCCGCGGCGAGGCCAGAGAGTTGCAGCGCCATCAGATCGCGCCCCCGAAATAGATTTCCGCCAGCGCGGGGTCGGCGATAATCTGCTGCGGCGTGCCCTGGGCCATCAGGTGCCCCTGGTGCAGGAACAGCACCTCGTCGGCGATCTGCTGCACCACGCGGGTGTTGTGCTCGACCACCAGCAGCGTCTTGCCTTCGGTCTGCAAGCGGCGCAGCAGCGCCATGATGTTGTCGAGCGCGCCGGCCGACAGGCCGGACGCCGGCTCGTCCAGCAGCAGCAGCTCCGCCCCGGTCGCCAGCACGCGCGCCACCGTCAGCAATTTCTGCTCACCGTACGACAGGTTGCGCACGCGCTCGTTGGCGCGGTCGGCCAGGCCGACATGGGACAGGATGCTGCGGGCTTCCTCGCGGCGGCTTGTCTGCTGGCGCGCGGCGTGCAGCGGGCGGAAGATCGCGCCCAGCGGTTCCTCGGCGAACTGCCGTTGCAGCCCGACCATCACGTTGTCCAGCGCGGTCAGGTCGGCGAACAGGCGCAGGTTCTGGAACGTGCGCGCGATGCCGGTGTGCACCACCGCCTGCGGCGTGAACCCGTCGAGCGAGCGGCCACGAAACGTCACGTTTCCCACGTCCGGCTTCAGGAAACCGGTGATCACGTTGAAGATCGTTGTCTTGCCGGCGCCATTCGGCCCGACCAGGCAGGTGATGCGGCCCTGCGCGATGGTGAAGCTGCAATCCTGCAGGGCCAGCAGGCCGCCGAAGCTTTTCTGCAGTCCGGCGACTTCCAGATAGGCGGTCACAGCCGTTCCCCCGCCAGGCCCTGCGGGCGGAACATCATGAACAGGATCAGCAGCAGCCCGTAGATCAGTTGGCGCATCGCCGCGGCGATCGTCGTCGGGATGTCCAGCAAGGTCAGGATCTGCGGCAGCGCCAGCAGCAGGAACGGCCCGATGATCGATCCCGCCAGGGTGCGCGCGCCGCCGACCACCACCATGGTCAGCAGCAGGATCGAGGCATCCAGATCGAACGAGGACGGATCGATGAAGCTCAGGAACGTCGCGTACAGCCCGCCCGCCACGCCGGCGAAGGCCCCGGCCAGCGCCGCGGCCGAGACCTTGGCGCGCAGCACGTTCTTGCCGGCGGCGGCCACGGCGGATTCGTCCTCGCGGATCGCGCGCAGCAGCCGGCCGAACGGCGCGCGCATGATCAGGAAGAACGCCAGGCAGCCCAGCGCCGCGCCCGCGCTGCACAGCAGCGTCAACTGCCCGGTGCTCTCCAGCGGGTGGTTGAACAGGTCGGGCGGCGGGATGCCCGGCAGCCCATTGGCGCCGCCGGTGCCGGCGGTCCAGTTGGTGAACACCGCGGTCGCCAGCAACTGGATGCCGAACGAGGTGACCACGAAATAATCGCCGGACACGCGCAAGGCCGGCAGCGTGACCAGCACGTTCAGCAGCACGCAGCAGGCCGCGGCGATCCCCAGGGCTGGCAGGAACGGCATCGGTTCCGCCGCCATCAGGAAATGCGCGACGATGTAGGCGCCGACACCGAACACCGCCGCCTGCGAGACCGAGAAGATGCCGACGATGCCGACCAGCAGGTTGGTCGACAGGCCGAGCAGCACGTAGACCTCGGCGAGAGCGATGTAGCTGAACCAGAAATCCATTGCTCTGCGCCCGATCGTCTCAGCGTGCAGCGAACAGGCCGGTGGGGCGGAACAGCATGAAGATCACGAAAATGAAGAAGGTGATGCCGATGCTCCATTCCCCGGGCATCACCAGCAGCGACAGGTTCTGCAGCTCGGCGATGACGATCGACAGCGCGAAGGCACCGGTGATGCTGCCGACGCCGCCGGCGATCATGGCGATGGTGGCGGTCAGCAGCGGCGTGATCCCGCCATAGGGTTGCAGCCCGAGATCGAGCGGCACCAGCACGCCCGGCAGGGCGACGATCGCCGAGGCGATCGCCATCACGATCACATAGACGGCTTGCGGTCGCAGCCTGGTGATCTGCGCCAGCACCGGGTTCGATGCCACGGCGCGGATGCGCTTGCCCAGGATGGTGTAATGCGCGAACCACATCAGCCCGGCATAGGACGCCAGGCTGACCGCGATGGTCAGCAGTTGCGCCCAGGTCAGCCGCACGCTGCCGCCCAGCACGACGACGTTGGCGGCCCAGGGCACCGGGAATTGCAGGATATTCGGCGTGAACACCGCCGCGATGATGTTCTGCATCACCGCCAGCGTGCCGAGCGAGGCGATCAGGATCACCAGATGGCTCGCCCGCCGCCGCTCCAGCCGCGCGTAGAGCTGGCTTTGGATCAGCGCCCCGCCCGCGGTGCAGGCGGCCACCGCGAGCAGCAGCGCAACCGCCGACGGCGTGCCGTGGGTGACCAGCCACCACGCCAGGTAGCCGCCCATGGTGTAGATGCCGGCATGGGCGACATGGAAGATCTTCGTGGTGGCGTAGACCAGCGAGAAGCTGATCGCCACCACACCCAGCGCGCAGCCGGTCTCCAGACCATTGACCAGCAGTTGCAGCCAAAGCATGGCGGGCCGGTCCCGGTCGGTGCGGCGTTCAGTCGGCGCTGAGTTGCTTGATCGTCACGTCCTTGCCGTCACGCATCTCGTTGATGTCGATGCTGACGGTTGCGGTGTTGGTCTTGAACTCCAGCGGGATCAGGCCGTTGAACTTACGGATCTGGAACAGCGTGTCGTGCATGTTTTCCCCGGTGACCGGCTTACCCTCTTCCAGTACCTTGTCGAGCGTGGTCAGCACGACCTGCATGGCGTTATAGTACTGCCGCACGAAGAACTCCATGTCGACGTTGAACTTCTGCTTGAATTCGGCCGCCAGTTGCGGCGGCGCGTCGATGCGGATCTGCGTGTGCACGATCCCATTCGAGGACGGATCGGCGACCAGTGCCGGGTCCTGCAGAAAGGTGGTTCCGGCAACCAGGAACTTCAGGCCAAGCTGCTTGTATTGCTGCGCCATCTGCAGTGGCGCGGCGGTGATCGAGACCAGCATTACGTCCGGCTTCGCATCGGCCAACTTCAGCAGCGCCGGACGAAAATCGGTCTGGCCGAACTGCGTGGGTTCCTGCGCGATGATGGTGCCGCCGGCCTTGGGAAAATATGTGACATAGTCGTCGCGGCCGGAGATCCCGGCGGCATCGTTCTCAAACAGGATGGCGGCCTTCATCTTGCCGTCGGCAGTCAGGTATTTCGACAGCACCTTGATTTCGTCACCGATGGTCGGCAGCGTGTTGATCAGGTACGGCGAGGCGGTGGCCAGTTTGTCGGCCTGCGCGCCGGCGTTCACCATCAGCACCTTCTTGCGCGTGGCCAGCGGTGCCATCGCGAGCGAGGGGCCGGAGAAGGCGGTGAAAATCATCGACACATGCTGCAGATCGACCAGCTTGTTGAAGCTCAGCACCGACTGGTCGGGTTTGGCCTGGCCGTCCTCGAACAGCACTTCGATCTTGTGGCCGCGGACGCCGCCCTTGGCGTTGATCTGATCGACGGCAAACTGGATGCCGCGCATCTGCTGCGTGCCGATCAACCCACCCGGGCCGGTCAATGGCAGGATCGCGCCGAATTGGATGGTCTGCGCCGTCGCGCCCGGCGTCGCGCCGACGGTCCAACCGACCGCAAGTGCGGCAAGCGTTATTCCGACTCTGCGTAGCATGGATGCTCTCCCGATCTCTTTTGCTGCACCGCGTGGTGCGCCCTTTGCGGGCATGCCCGGGACGCTATGCATCGCCTTCCGGTCGGTCAACCCCGCGCACCGGCCCGGGCGCGGGCCGGCGCGCCGCACCAGTTGCGGCGATCTGGCGCGGGCGATAGCGTCAGCCGATCGACAACGGCGGGTCGCAACGCATGAGCAAGCACGTGGTGGCGACGGTGGCGGAGATCCCGCCGGGCGAGCGCAAGCTGGTCTCGGTACGCGGCCGGCCGATCGCGATCTTCAACCTGCAAGGCAGGTTCTGCGGGTTGTTGAACCGCTGTCCGCACCAGGGCGGGCCGATGTGCGAAGGCATCGTCACCGGACTGGTCGAAGCCGATGTCCCGGGCGAGTACCGCTACACCCATCAGGGCGAGACACTACGCTGCCCCTGGCACGGCTGGGAGTTCGACATCCGTACCGGCCAGTCGTGGTGCGATCCGGAAAAAGTGAATTTGCGCCTGTATCCGGTCGAGGTCACACCTGGAGAAACGGTTGTCAAAGGACCCTACGTCGCCGAGACGATTCCGGTGTCGGTGGAAAACGATTACGTCGTGGTCGAGGTCTGACCGAACAACGTAGCGGCGCGCTGCATTCCGCTCAGCGCCGAACGACGGCGCGAACCGAACACGGGTCCGGGCGCCGCTCTTGGCGGGGATCCGACGGACCGGCGTCGCTGGGGTGGGTGCGGCGGCGAAGCACCTGGCCGTCTCCCGGTTCAGCGTTTGCTTGGCGGACGTGTGTTCCGAGCAGCCTGGCCGAACCCCGCAACGCCCGACACGCCGCGCGGCGGGGCCAACCTGCCGCCGCCGCCGCCGGCGAACGGCACGTCCGTGGCTTCTCCGCCGGCGATGCGTTATGCGCCTCTGTCACAGATCGGCCAGCGGCGGGTACGCTCGTGGCCAGGTCCATCCCAGGAGTGCAACGCCTCGATGTCGCCCAACCCTCAATCCGCCGACACCACGCCGCTGCTGTTCACCAAGCTGACGCTGCGCGGGGTGACGGCACGCAACCGCCTGGTGCTGTCACCAATGGTGCAGTATCGCGCCCGCGACGGCCTGGCGAACGATTTCCACCTGGTGCACCTGGGCCGCTTCGCGCAGGGGCGGATGGGAATCGTGTTCACCGAATCCACCGCCGTGGAGCCGCGCGGGCGCGTCACCCATCGCGATTGCGGCATCTGGAACGACGAGCAGATGCACGCCTTCCGCCGCATCACCGATACGATCCGCACGGAGGGCAGCCTGTCGGCGATCCAGCTTGCGCATGCCGGCCGCAAGGCTTCCGCGGCGCGCGCGATGGACGGCGGCGGCCCGCTGCCCGCGGCGGACATCGCCGCCGGGTTCGCGCCCTGGCAGGTGGTGGGACCGACCAACGAGCCCGTCGGCGACGGGTGGCTGGTGCCGCAGGCGCTGTCGGTGCCGCAGATCGATGCGGTGGTGCAAGCGTTTGCCGCGGCGGCGCGGCGCGCTGATGCCGCCGGGTTCGACATCGCCGAGGTGCACGGCGCGCACGGCTACCTGATCGCCAGCTTTCTCTCGCCGGTCAGCAACACGCGCAACGATGCCTATGGCGGCGACCTGGCGGGACGGATGCGCCTGGCGCTGGAGGTGACGGGCGCGGTACGCGCCGCGTGGCCGGCACACAAGCCGCTGTTCTTTCGTGTCTCGTCGGTGGATGGCGCGGACGGCGGATGGGGGATCGAGGACACCGTGGCGCTGGCGCGCGCGCTGGGGCAGCTCGGCGTGGACGTGGTGGATTGTTCCTCGGGCGGCCTGACCTCGCTTGGCACCGCGGCGGTGGTGCCGCGCGGGCTGGGCTTTCAGGTACCGTTCGCGGCGGCGGTGAAGCGCCAGGCGGGGGTGCCCAGCATGGCGGTGGGGCTGATCCTGGATGGTCCGCAGGCGGAAGGGATTTTGCGCGCGGGGGATGCCGACCTGATCGCGATCGGGCGGCAGGCGCTGTACGACCCGTGCTTCGCGCTGCGCGCGGCACGGGCGCTGGGATGCGATCCTGGCTACGCGATGTGGCCGGAGGAGATCGGCTGGTGGCTGGACAAGCGCGACAAGACGCTGGCGCTGACCGGCGACCGCGCGCCGCTGTAGCGGCGCCGAGGCGCCGGGGCCTCGATGCCGCGGGCTACGCCACCCGACGGAAGTAGGTGCGGTCGGAGCCAAGCTGGTTCTCGTAGATCGAGCCCTGGCGCAGCGCCGGCGGCAGCGGCATGCGCACGGGCACCGCCGCCACGCGCGGCTCGATCGTCGGCGCCCCCTGGATCAAGCGGCGGTTGAAGTCGTCGTAATCCTTCACGCCCAGTAGCGGCCAGGCATCCGCCGCGGCGACCTCATACAGCAACAGATTGCGCGCGCGGTTCGAGGTGTTCAGCGCCGAACCGTGCAGCGCCCGCACATGATGGAACGACATGCTGCCGGCGCGGCGGTCAACGCCCAACGCCGCAACCTAAGCATGCGGCGCACCCGCGCGCATCCTGGTCAGCCAAACCGGGGTCAGCCGAACTCGCCCAGGTGCACGGCGAGATCCGTGCACAGCACGGCGCCGACAAAGGCGACGTAGACCAATACCGAGCGGACCCAGACCGGCATGGTCACGCCAGCCATCTCGGCCAGCACATAGGGTGCCGCCAGGCAACCCACGGCGATGCCGGCACCGAAATAGATCCAGATGAACCAGAACATCCCATAAGTCAGGATCACCGAGACGATCAGCGGAATCAGGTACAGCGGACTGGAATAGCCATCCGGAATGCGCAGCACGGAAAAGCCGATGAAGCCGAACAGCGACATCGCGCCAGGGTAGAGAAACCGATATCCCTCCGCGGGGAAGGTCTCCGACACGGGGCCCAGATACACCATTCCATGATGGTCCCAGGAAATCAGCACCACCATACCACCGAGGCTGGCGCAGTGCGAGAGGCGTCGTCGGGCCTCGCGATGCGTGATGGTCCTGTCGCCATGGTCTGCGTGGGAACGGGCTGGCCGATCCCCGTTCCGCCCGACGCCTTAACGCGTTGCCTCGGCACCAGCCCTGGCTTCCGGTTCCTCCGGCGAGCGGCCTGCGGGCCGGAGGTTGCGGAACGCACCAAGGGCGAGCGCATCCGTCCGGGGGCGCAGCGCACGTCGCAGCCTGGTCGGTGCCGTACATCCAACGGCATGACTGACCCTGGCGCCGATGTTCAATCCTGACGACGGGTCTTCCGGCCGTTGCCAATCGCCCGAAATGATGATCCTTGCATTATTCCGGCAAGCCGCCGCCGTGCGAGCTCTCGCCCGACGGAGCCGGCTTGCCGGCGGAAACCGAACAGGCGCAGCCAGAACATGCAGGACGATCGCCGCTGATCGCGCGGCCCGAACCCGGGAGTACCGTTACTCCACCGGCATCATCTCGGGGGCGATCTCCGGTGGGTCAAAGGCCCGGATCGGCGGCAGGTTGCCGTCGAAGCGCGCCACCTCAATGGCAGTGATCTGCCCGGTGCAGCCCTGCGCCAGGCGCGACGTGCCGACGTCGCGCGTCAGCACGTTCGGATTGCCATGCACGCAAAGCGGCGCATCATCCGCCGGATCGGCCGGATCGTACCACGCCCCGGTCGGCAATTGCACCACGCCCCGGCGAATGCCGTCGGTCAACGACGCCGCAGCCAGGCAGGCGCCACGATCGTTGAACAAGCGGATGATGTCGGCCTCGGCGATGCCACGCGCCGCCGCGTCGTCCTTGTGCATCCGCGCTACCTCCCGGCCGCGCTGCTTGCCGGCCTGGCTGTGGTCGCCGAAATCGAGCTGGCTGTGCAGCCGCGTGGCCGGCTGGTTGGCGATCAATCGCAGCGTATGGCGTGCATCCGCCACATCGGTCGGCGCCAGCCACGTAGGATGGCCGGGGCAGTCGGCATAGCCGAAGCCGGCGATCGTTTCCGAGGCGATCTCGATCAGCCCGCTCGGCGTGGCCAAGGGATGCGCCTTGGGGTCGGCGCGAAACGCCGCCAGGACGCCGCCGTCGTCGGGTTCCATCGGCAGTTCAAGTTCGCCACGCTGCCAGAACGTATCGAAATCCGGCGCCGCGTCGCCGCGTTCGGCCAGCGCCGCCTGGGTGCGCGCATACAGGTGGCGCAACCAGCCGGCGCTGTCGCGGCCCTCGGTGAACGCCGCCGCCTGGCCCAGGCGCTCGGCCAGTGCGGCGAAAATCGCATAATCGTCGCGCGCGTCGCCGAACGGCGGGGCAACCGCTTGCATCGCCACCATCAGCGAATCAGCGGTGCTGGCGCCGATGTCATCACGCTCCAGCGTCATCGTGCACGGCAGCACGATGTCGGCATGCTTCGCCGTCGCGGTCCAGGCGGTCTCGTGCACCACCAGCGTGTCCACCCGGGCGAAGGCACGGCGCAGCCGGTTCAGATCCTGGTGATGGTGGAACGGATTGCCGCCGGCCCAATACACCAGCTTGATGTCGGGATATGTCAGGCGTCGCCCGTCGTAGTCGAATGCGGCACCCGGGTTCAGCAGCATGTCGGCGATGCGCGCGACCGGAATGAAATCCGAGACGCGGTTGCGGCCCTGCGGCAACGTGGGAATCGGCACCGCGACCTCGCGCCTGCCGTAATGCGACATCGTGCCGAGCGCGTAGGCGTAGCCGCCGCCGGGCAGGCCGATCTGCCCCAACATCGCCGCCAGCACCGCCGCCATCCATACCGGTTGCTCGCCGTGCTCGGCGCGCTGCAACGCATGCGCAACGACGATAAGCGTGCGCCGACCGACCAAGGAGCGTGCCAGCGCGACGATCTCGTCGGCCCGGATGCCGCAGATCGCCGCCGCCCAGGCCGCATCCTTCGGTTGGCCGTCGCCGTGGCCGAGCAAATAATCCTCGAACACCGGATAGCCGACGCAGAACCGATCGAGGAAACCGCGGTCGTGCAGCCCCTCGGCCACCAGCGTATGCGCCAGGCCGAGCATCAGCGCGGTGTCGGTGTTGGGAACCACCGACAGAAATTGCGCCGCCGCCTCGTCCGGCAGATCGTCGCGCAACGGGCTGACCAGCACGAACCGGGCGCCGCGTTCGTGCGCGGCGCGCATCGCCCCGCGCTCGACGTGCCGGCTCGACCCGCCGGCGGCCACCGCGCTGTTCTTCAAGGCCATGCCGCCGAACGCCAACACCACATCGCTGTGCGCGGCGACCTGCTCCCAGGTGACGCCGCGCCGGCCGATCGCAGGCAACGGCGCCAGGATATGCGGCAGGATCACCATCGAGGCGCCAGCGCTATAGGTGTTGACCGAGCGGACATAGCCGCCGAGCACGGTGTTCAGGAACCGATGCAACTGGCCCTGCGCGTGATGGAACCGCCCGGCGCTCGACCAGCCGTAGGAGCCGCCATAGATCGCCCCCATGCCGTGCGCGTCACGCACCCGGGCGAGTTCGGCGGCAAGCAGGTCCAACACGCGATCCCAGGGAAGCGGCACGTAGTCCTCGCGGCCGCGGCGCGCATCGGGGCCTGGGCCATGGTCAAGCCAGCCACGCCGCACGCAGGGTTGGGCGATGCGTGCCGGGTGGCGCAGCGCCGCGGGAAAATTCTGCAGCAGCAGATTGGGATCCGGGTCGCCCGGATGCGGCCGCACAACCAGGCGGCCGTCCTGCCAGGATGCGGAGAACACGCCCCAATGCGCGCTGTGCTTGCGCCACGCCCCCGGTTCAATCGCTTCCGTCATGCTGCCCCCCGGCCTGGTTCAATCGCCCAATCGGGCTTCGACGCCACGGTCCGCCCACACCGTCTTGCCGGGGAGGGATCCAACCGCCTGCTGGTATCCGCGACGAACCGCCCGCAACGCAGGGCGCCACGCCGTTTCGCGGCTACTCCGCCGCCCCCGCAACAATCTGCTTCCTGCACTCCAGCAGCCGCGACACCTCTGCCAAGTCCGGCAGCGCATCCAGCTTCTCCAGCAACGCGAACAGCGGCGCCACCTGCGCCCGTGGCAATGCAAGCCCCGCGCAATCCTCGAACTTCGCCCACAACTCCTCGCGCCGCATCGGATCGCCGCCCGGCCCGCGGCGCGGATAATCGTCGATGCGCGAGGCCAGCCGCTCCCCGCCGGTCAGCGTCACCACCACCTCCGCACCCCACTGATACGGCGAATCATCCGCCCAATCCGGATGCGCCCGCACGCTCACGCGCGGCATCACCCGCCGCACCAGCGGATCGAGATGCGCATCGCCTTCGAAATGTTCCAGCCGCACCGCGCCATCGACCAGCGCCCGGCTCACCGCGTACTGCACGGAGAATTTTGCCGCGAGCGGCGTGCGCGGATCGGGATTGTTGGTGTGCGGCAGCCGGCGCGCATGCGTCATCACCTCGATCGCGGCGATTGCCTCCGGCGCGGGGTGATAGCGCCGCACCAGGTCCAGCGCGCGATCGATCGCGCCGTGCGTGGAGCCGCAGCATGGATAGGGCTTCAGTCCCGGTTCGCCGACCTCGATCATGAACGGCGCGCCCCAATCCTCCAGCATCCGCTCGATGCGGTAATTTTCCGGCCCGTTGAATACTTCCAGGAAGCCCTGCTTGTGTTCCAGCGCGCCCGGATTGGCGGTGAACCCCTCGCGCACCAGCAGCGCCGCCAGCAGCCCGTTGCGCGCGCAGTGCCCGACATGCAACGGTTTCGTCATCGTGCCGAAATTCGCCTTCAGCCCCGAGGCGAACGATGCCGCCAGCCCGATCGCGGTCGCGGTCTGCTCCGGGGTGAACCCCAGCAGCCGCGCCGCGCCGGCGACCGTGCCGAAGATGCCGAGCGTGGCCGTCGGGTGCCAGCCCTTGTCGTAGTGATGGAAGTGCACGCCGCGCGCGATCCGGCACTCGGTTTCGAACCCGACCGCATAGGCCAAGGCGACGTCGCGCCCGGCGGTGCCGAACTGCTCGGCCAGTGCAAGCAGCGGCGCCACCAGCGGCACGGAGGGGTGCCCGCCCATCGCGCCCGACACGTCGTCGTAGTCCAGCGCGTGCGACGCCACGCCATTGACGAAGCTGGCATCCAGCGCACTGGTCCGCTTGTCGGTGCCGAACACCAGGCACGGTCCCCCCGCCCCGGCGATCCCGGCCACCCGCAGCGGGATCTGCGCGGTATCGGTGTTGATCCCGGCCAGGGTCACCGCGATCGTGTCGACAAACGCGGCACGGGTCCATTCCAGCACCGTCGGCGTCAGGTCTTCATAGCGGATGCGATGAATCCGCTCCGCCAGTTCATGGGCCAGTGCCATCGTCCGATCCCCCCTATGCGCCGCCGGCGAGGCGCAGCAGCTCCACCACGCCGTCGCTGTCCAGCGCGTTGACCTCGCGGGCCAGCGCGATCAGTTGTTCCGCCTTCGCCGCCGGCAAAATGCGGCTGAGGCAGTCGCGCACCTTCACCAGATGCGCGGCCTCGGCGATCGGCGCCGAGCCCCAGATGCCGGGCGGCCCATCGCAGCGCGTGTGCACCACGCGCCCGTCGGCAAGCTCGGCACTGGCTTCGACATGCATCTGGTCGAACCGCGCCGGGATTGCCGGGTCCATCTGCAGCGTAACCTTGCCCAGCAGATCGACGATCGCCGGCTCGCGCACTTTTGCATCGGTGAACGTATCGATACCGACGCGTCCATCCAGCAGCGCGCGCGCCAGCGTGTATTGCAGGCTGAACTTGCCGGACAGCCCGGTTTCCGGGAACGGCCGGTTGACGTACTGCATCACCGGGGCGACCAGCGTCACCGAGCGAACCGAGGCCGCATCCGCCACCTGCGCGTGCAGCGACAGCCCGGCGGTGATGGCAAAATGCGTGCCGTACTGGCTGGGGAACATCTTCATCGCATAGCCGGGCTGCACGATGCGGAACGGCGGACCGAACTTCAGCAGGTCCTCCGGTTGGAACGTGTCGCCGAAGAACACCGCGCCGTAGCCCTGGTGCGTTTCGAACACGTTGGCATTTCCCGTGAAGCCACGCGCGGCGAGCATCGCCGCTTCCAGCCCCAGCATCGCCGCGTGCCCGCAATGGGTCGATTTCGTCATCGTGCCGACATTGGCCAGCAGCCCGCCGCAGCGCGACGCGGCGATGCCCAGCGCATTGGCCTGCGCCGTGGCATCCAGCCCCAGCACATGCCCCGCCGCCACCGCGGAGCCCAGCGGACCGACCAGCCCGGGCGGATGAAACCGCGCCCCGCCGTGTTCGTAGACGTGGCCGGAATGACGCGCCCAGCCCTGGATCTCGATCCCCTTCACCAGCGCCGTGACGATGTCGCGCCCGCTGACCCGGCGCGTCTCGGCCAGCGCCAGGATCGCCGGCAGCGTGGTGGACAGCGCGTGGTTCGACGGCGTCCACATCGGCTCGAAATCCAGCACGTGCATCGCGGCGCCATTCAGCGCCGCGGCGCAGGGGATCGCCGTGCGGAAGCCAAGCCCGATCGCGGTGGCATCGCCGCGCGCGCCCAAACCGCGATAGTGCTCGGCCAGGATCTGGATCGCTGCCTCCTGCGTGCCGGCCAGCGCGATGGCGAGCCCATCGAGCACCAGCCGCCGCGCCGCGGCGATCGCCTCCGGCGTCAGCGTCTCGTAGCTTGTGGCAACGATCTTCTCGCTCAGCTCCGTCGTGGTTCCCATCCGCCGCCCCCGTTACGATCCACGTCCGATCAAAGCCATCAGCTCACGCACGCCATCCGCGGGCTGCGTGTCCAACGATCCGGCCAACGCGATGCAGCGCTCCGCATCGGCGTGCGTCAACCGCACCGACAGGCAGTCGCGCAGCTTGACCAGATGGTCCGCCTCCGGGATCGGCGGCTTGCCCCACACGCCGCGCGGACCGTCGCAGCGTACCGTCAGCGTTCGCCCGTCGGCCAGCTCGACCGTCGCCACGACGTGCATCGTCTCGAATCGCGCCGGGATGTCCTGGTCCATCCGGAATGTCGTCTTCGCCAGCAGCGCCTGGATGTCCGGCCGGTGCAGGGTCACATCGGTGAACGTGCCGATGCCGACCTTGCCATCCAGCAACGAAGCCGCCAGCACGTACTGAAAGCTGAACTTGCCGGACAACCCCGTCTCCGGCAGCGGCCGGTTCACATAGGGCATTACCGGGCCAACCAGATTAACCGCCCGGATCGCGCCCGGATCGGCGATCTGCCGATGCAGCTCCAGCCCCGCGGTGATGACGAAGTGGGTGCCGAACTGCGAGGGAAACATCTTGATCGCATAGCCGGGCGTCACCACGCGCCAGGGTGGGCCGAACTTCGCCAGCTCCGCCGGCCGGAACGTGGCCTTGTGGAACGTTCCGGCATAGCCCTGCGGCGAGTTCGAACGTCTCGGCATCGCCGGTGAAGCCGCGCGCCGCCAGCATCGCCGCCTCCAACCCGAGCGCCGCCGCCTGGCCGCAATGCGTCGATTTCGTCATCGTCCCCGCATTGCTGAACACCGAACCCGCGCGCGAGGCGGCAATCCCCAGCGCGTGCTGCAACTTCGGCCCGTCCAGCTCCAGCAGGTGCGCACCGGCAACCGCGGCGCCCATCGGCCCAACCAGGCCGGGCGGGTGGAATTGCAGCTCCTCGGGCACGAACTGGCCGGACGCCTCGCGCAGCCACCCCTGGATCTCGATGCCCTTGACCAGCGCGATCAGCACCTCCCGCCCCGCCAGGCCGCGCGCCTCGCCCAACGCCAGCGCCACCGGCAAGGTGGTGGACAGCGCGTGCGTCGCCGGGCTCCACATCGGCTCGAAGTCGAGCACGTGCATCGCGGCCCCGTTCAGCGCCGCGGCGCGCACCGGATCGGTGCGAAAGCCGAAGCCGATCGCACTCGCCTCCGGCGTGCCGCCCAGCGCCTGCTCGTGCGCGGCCAGGATGCGGATCGCCGCCTCCTGCGTGCCGGCCACCGCCACCGCGATCCCGTCCAGCACCAGCCGCCGCGCCGCGGCAACCGCGGCCGCATTCAGATCCTCGAATCGCGTCGCGGCAATGCGCGCGGCGAGGGTTTCCGTCAGTCCCATGGTGGCGCTTCCCCGGTCGTTTCGTTGGCCAGTCCCAATCATTCTGATCGCGTCGCGCGCCACGGCAACCCCGACGGAAGCCGGGGCTCCGCCCCGGACCCCGCCAGGGGGCTTTGCCCCCTGGACCCCCACCAAGGGCGAGCCCTTGGAACCCTCCACTGGGAGTGGGAGAGGGGGAGGGGGCGTATGGGCGGGGCGCCGGTGCCGTCGGTCGCGACCGACGGCACCGGCGCCCCGCCCATACGCCCCCTCCCCCTCTCCCAGTCATGGAGTCCAGAGGCCGCTGCCGGCGCCTGCCCCCGGGCACTTGTCCCGGGGGGTGGGGGGGGCCAGGGGGGCAAAGCCCCCCTGGCGGGGTTCGGGGCGGAGCCCCGACCTTCAGCGCTGGCCCGCCAGTCCCAGCGCGGCGTAGAGCCGGATGCTCGGCGGCCAGGCCTGCATGATCGATCCCCGTTCGACGTAAGCCAGCGATCCCAGCAACACCAGCGCAACGATACTGCCCACCCAGGCAAGCCGCAGGGCGGTGATACGGCGAGCCGCCGGCGGCTCCGCGGGCGGCGGCGCGGGGCGAACAGTTTCGGCCTCCGCCGGTGGCGTGGCGGCAGGCTCCGCCGTCGCCGGCACCTCCGCCGGGGGTACCGGCATGGCTGGCGAGGGCACCCATTCGTGCGCGCAGCGCGCGCAGCGCACCGCCTGCCCGGGCTTGAGCAGGCTCAGCGGCACCTCGTAGGCAGCGGCGCAGGCAGGACAGACGATGTGCATGGATGAGGGGCTCGCGGGCGGAGATCGCCGCCTGATGGTGCGCAAGCCGCGGGCGCATGGCAAGAAGGCCGTGCAGCCAGGGCGTGGAGTCGCGATGGTTCGGTTGGAGTCGGTAGGTTTGCGCTATGACCGCGGCGATCCGGGCGCCGAGGTGTTGTCCGGCCTGAGCTTCGAACTGCCGGGCGGCGCGTTCCGCTGGCTGCTCGGCCCCTCGGGCGCCGGCAAGACCAGCCTGCTGCGCCTGCTCTATCTCGCGGTCCGTCCGACCGGCGGGCGGTTGACGATCCTGGAGACCGAGGTGACCGCGGCGCCCCGGCGCGTGCTGCCGCAATTGCGCCGACGGATCGGCGTGGTGTTCCAGGATTTCCGCCTGCTGCCGCATCTGTCGGCGTTCGACAACGTGGCGCTGCCGCTGCGCATCGCCGGCCGGCCGGAGGGCCAGATCCGCGCCGACGTGACCGAGATGCTGCGCTGGGTGGGCCTGGTCGGCCGGCTCGACTCGCCCCCCGCGTCGCTGTCCGGCGGCGAGCAGCAGCGCGTCGCGATCGCCCGCGCGGTGATCGCCCGGCCCAGCCTGCTGCTGGCCGACGAACCCACCGGCAACCTTGACGACGCGCAGGCCGAGCGCCTGATGCACCTGTTCAAGGAGCTGAACCGCCTTGGCACCACCGTGGTCCTCGCCACCCACAACGAGCCGCTGGTCGCCCGCCATCCGGCGCCGGTGCTGCGCCTGGAGCAAGGGCGTCTGGTGAAGGCGGATCTGGCATGGTGACCCGAGCATGGCCCGCGCCGTGATGCGCCGGGGGTTTCGCCAGCGGGGCACGCGCCTGCTGCGCCCGGCCCGGTTCGACGAACTGGGGCTGCGCCGGGCGATCTCCGACCGCATGCTGCCGTTCCTGGTGGCCGCGATGGGGTTTCTTGCCGTCCTGGCGCTGGGCGGCTGGGTCGGCGCCGCGGCGCTGGCCAGCTCCTGGCAGGCGGGGGCCGGCTCGGCGCTGACGGTGCAGGTGCCGCAGCCCGGCGATCCGGCGGCGCAGGGCGGCGGCACGCGGATGGCACGGGTCCTGGCGGCGTTGCGCGCCGCGCCGGCGGTCGCCGCGGCACGCCCGCTCAGCGAGGCCGAGTTGGGGAAACTGCTGCGCCCATGGCTCGGCGCCGACACCGACCGGCTGGCGATCCCGTTGCCCGCGGTGATCGCCGTGCGGCTGGCGGACGGCGGGGCCAATATCGAAGCCCTCGCCCGGCAGCTCGACGCGCTGGCGCCGGGCACGATGACCGAGCAGCACGCCGAGTGGATGCGCCGACTGTCGGTGCTGGCGCGCAGCCTGCAGGCCTGCGCCGCGATGATCCTGCTGCTGGTCGCCGCCGTCGCGGTGACGGTGGTCGCGGTGGCGACACGGGCCGGCCTGGCCGCGCGGCGCGAGGCGATCGAGATCGTCCACGGCCTGGGCGCCACCGACGGCTACATCGCCGGCCGCTTTGCCGTGCGCGCCACCCTGCTGGCCGCGGTCGGCGGCGCGATCGGCGCGCTGGTGGCGCTGCCGGTGCTGCTGGCTTTGGCCAACCTCGCCGCGCCGCTGGCCGGCGCGACGCCGCGGCTGACCGTAGCCCCCGATATCCTGACGGCACTGCCGGCGCGGCTGTGGCTGGCGCTGCCCTTGCTGCCGTTGATTGCCGCGATGATCGGCTGCCTGACGGCGCAGGTCACGGTGTGGCGCTGGTTGCGGCGGCTGCCGTGATGCCCAATGCCCAGCCGGATGCCCGGGTCATCCGCTCCGGCCGCCGCGATCGCGCGTCCGGTTGCCCGCGGACGCCAACACGCGGCCGCGCGCGGGGCCGGGACCCCCGCCAGCCGCGCGGCAACCGGGCGGCGGCGCGCCCGGTCGGGCGGCGCGCATGACGCGGCCCTGGCGCCGGGCCGGCCGCCTCGGCTGGGGCGTGCTGGCGCTGCTGCTCGGCTGGGCGGCTGGCCTCGCCTGGTTCATTCGGGTCGCCGACCGGACCGAGCCGGCGCCGCCGCGCGCCGACGGGATCGTGGCGCTGACCGGCGGCGCCGATCGGGTGGAAACCGCGCTCCGCCTGCTGGCGGCGGGACGTGCCCAGTGGCTGCTGGTTTCCGGCATCGGCCCGGGCACCGACCTGGCAAGCCTCGCCCGGCTCGCCCATGTGGAGGCCGCGCCGCTGGCCGCGCGGGTCGAGCTCGGCCGGCAGGCGACATCCACCCGCGGCAACGCCACCGAAACCGCCGCCTGGGTGCGGGCGAGGGAGATCCACGCGCTGATCGTGGTCACCGCCTGGTACCACATGCCCCGGGCCCTGACCGAGATCGGCCGCGCGGTGCCCGGCGTCCTGCTGTACCCCGTGCCGGTCGACCCGGAGGGCTCGCAGCTGCCGAGCCTGGCGATGGCGCGCCTGCTCGCCGAGGAATACACCAAGTACCTGGCCGCGCGGCTGGACCTGACGGCGCTGCTGCCGGAGCGTCCGCGGCCGCCGGCACGGAGCGCGCACCCCGGATGACCGTACTTCGCTCCGCGCTGTTCAACCTGTACTTCTTCGGTCTCACCTTCGTGCTGACGCTGGTGGGCACCGTGGTGCTGCTGGTCGCGCCGGCGCGGAGCATGCTGGTGCCGGTGGTGTGGGCCCACCTGGTCGTCGGTGGGCTGCAAATCATCTGCGGCATCCGCATCGAGGTGTCGGGCCGGGCCGGGCTGCCGACCGAGGGGCCGGCGCTGATCGCCTCGCTGCACCAGTCGGCGTTCGACACGCTGATCTGGCTGACCTTGCTGCCGCACTGCTGCTACGTGCTGAAACATGAACTGCTGCAGATCCCGCTGCTCGGCCCGATGATCCGCAAGACCCGCATGATCGCGGTCGACCGCTCGGCCGGCGCGGCGTCCATGCGCCACCTGTTGCGCGAGGCCGATCGCGCGGTCCGCGAAGGCCGGCAGATCGTGATCTTTCCCGAAGGCACCCGCGGCGCGCCGGGCCGGCCGTTGCCGTTGCAGCCTGGCATCGCGGCCATCGCCGCCCGCACCGGCCTGCCGGTCATCCCGGTGGTGACCGATTCCGGCCGGCTTTGGGGGCGCCGCGCCTTCCACAAATATCCGGGCGTCATCCATATCGAGATTCATCCGCCGATCCCGCCCGGCGCATCGCGTGAGACTCTGCTGCGGAAGCTCGACGCGATTTTCCGCTCCGAGACCGGCCCGGCGCAGAGGGCTGTGGATAAGTTTGTGGGCTGAACTGCCTGCCTGCTGCGAGACGAGCAAAGCTTCGTCTCGCAATCACCTGATAAAGCATAGATTAAATGTTCCATGTTCGGACTTAGTCCGCCATCCCGTCGCTGGGGACGATCCCACGC
Organism: uncultured Alphaproteobacteria bacterium; assembly: GCA_963847615.1. Taxonomy (GTDB): domain Bacteria; phylum Pseudomonadota; class Alphaproteobacteria; order Acetobacterales; family Acetobacteraceae; genus Palsa-883. The sequence continues at coordinate 184,730 of CAWKAN010000019.1, read as the reverse complement.
CAACTCGCGTTAAAGTTGCAGTTCCCAGGAACGTTTCGACGGCGGCACACGCCCCGATCGTGGTTTGCCTCGCCCACGGCTTGCGGCTAATCCGGCGTTCGGTTCGAAGGGGCTGGCGATGCGCCGTAAGCTGACGATCGTGCTCCCATGCCTCGTGCTGGCCGCGCTCGTGGCGGGCCACACCGCGGCGTGGTTGGTCGGCACAAGCACCCTCGCGACCGGCTTCGACGCCTGGGTGGCGCACCGCCGCGCCGCCGGCTGGCAAGTCGCGGCCGGCCCGCCGTCGCGCGGCGGCTGGCCGCTGGCCGCGCGCCTGACCGTGCCCGACCTGGCCCTGGCGGCCGGTCCGCCTGATGCGCCCGGCCGCGTGTCCTGGCACGCCGAGCGGGTCGTGCTGAGCCTGGCGATCACCAGCCCCGACCGCCTGGACATCGACGTGGCCGGCGCCCAGTCCGTGCAGGTCGCCCCCGGCCCGGTGCTGCCGTTCAACGCCAAGCGCCTGCACATCGAGGCGCCGCTTGGCCGCGCCGCCGCCCCGACGGCCGGGCTGGAAGTGCGCACCCTGCGCGCCGACGGTCTGACGGTCGGGTTGCTGACCGGGCAGCTGGTGGCGGGGGCCGCTCCCAGGCTGAGCCTCGGCGCCGAGGCGATCGACCTGCCGCCGCACGTGCCCTGGGCGTTCGGGCCGCACATCTCGTCGCTGGCGATGGACGCGACGGTCCGCGGCGGGCTGCCGCCGCCGGGGGCGTTGCGCGCCATGGCGGCGGCCTGGCACGGCACCGGCGGCGCGCTGGACATCACCCACTTGGCGTTGGGCTGGGGGCCGTTGGGGGTGGCGGCGACGGCGCATCTGGGGTTCGACGACGCGCTGCAGCCGGTGGGCAGCGCGGACCTGCACGTGGTCGGCTACGCCAAGGCGCTGGAGGCGCTGGCGGCACGGCAAGTGATCAGCAAGGACGCGGCCCGGGCGGCGACCGCGGTGCTGACGCTGCTGTCGCGGGCGCCGACGGACGGCGGCGCACCGGAGGTCGAGGTGCCGCTGAGCTTGCGCGATCGCACCCTGTCGCTGGGCCATACGCCGCTGCTGCTTGTGCCGGAGGTGGTTTGGCCGTCGCCATGACCAGCCGGCACCGGGCCGTCGGCGCGGCGCCGCGACACGCTGCGGGGCAGCTTCCGTCAGCACCGAGCGGCGGGTCGGCAGGCGCCGCGCCGTTGGCGGGCACCATGCCACGCCTGATAGGATACCTTGCCGCCGCGCCCCGGCTGCGCCCCCCGCCCGGCTGGCCCGCCCGGCTGGCCCGCCCGACCGGCCCGCAACATGGCGCGCACCGACACCACCCGACCCGAAAGGCCCCTCGCCATGCAACCTCGCGCACCCCGCCACCCCCGTCGGCGCAGCGTCCGCCTCCCCGACGGCGCGGCCGCGTGCCCGGCCGGCCCCGGCACCGGCGGCGCCCTCTTCGCCACCGCCATCCCCGGGAAGCCAGCCGCCGCGGCCACCAGGCCGTCCGACGCACCGATCGCGCGCGGCTGACCGCCATGGCCCACGACAGCACAACCGGGGAGACCGCACCCCGCGACAACGATATCCGCCCGGGCGAGGTGGCCGTCGTGCCGCCGCCGGCGACCGATGCCGGGCTGGTGTTCATCGGCCGCATCCACACCCCCTGGCGCACCCGCCGGGAGACGCCGCACCGGGGAAGCCTGGACGGGCCGCTGTGCCGCATCGAGGTGTTCGAGCCCTGGGTGCAGGCGCTGGATGGGCTGGACCGCCACCCGCGCATCGAGGTGCTCTATTGGCTGCACCTGTCGCGCCGCGACCTGGTGCGGCAAAGCCGGGCCAGGGAGGGGATCCCCCGCGGCACGTTCTCGCTGCGCTCCCCGGTGCGGCCGAATCCGATCGGCACGTCGATCGTCCACCTGGTCGGCATCGAGGGTGCCACCGTTCTGGTGCGCGGCTTGGACTGCGTGGACGGGACACCGCTGCTGGACCTGAAGCCCGACCGGTCCTCGTTGCCGCCGACCACGCCCCCAGCCGCGGGGGATGCCCAGCCGGACGGGGCATAGCAAGGCCGGGGCTTCGCCCCGGACCCCACCAAGGGGCGCTGCCCCCATGGTACCATTGGGGAACCCCGCCAAGGGCTCGCCCCCGGCCTTCGCCGGGGCAGGCTCTTGGAACCCTTCACTGGGCGTGTGGGGAGGGGGGTCCCAATGGTACCATGGGGGGCAAAGCCCCCTGGCGGGGTTCGGGGCGGAGCCCCGACCTTGCTGCGTTCGCCCGATTGCCCGGCCGCGGCTCGTCACCTTGTGGGACGATCGGTGCGCGACTAGGGTGCCGCCCCGATCGTCGGATCTGTCACATTCGGGAACCATGTCGCACCAGCCGGTCTACAAGCGGGTTCTGCTGAAGGTGTCCGGCGAGGCGCTGATGGGTCGGCGCGACTATGGCCTGGACACCGAAACGGTTGCCGCGATCGCCGTGGATGTGGGCGACGTGGCGGCGATGGGCGCCGAGGTCTGCCTGGTGATCGGCGGCGGCAACATCTTCCGCGGCGTCTCCGCCGCCTCGTCCGGGATGGAACGCGCGCAGGCTGACTATATCGGCATGCTGGCGACGGTGATGAACGCGCTGGCGATGCAGAGCGCGCTGGAAAAGCACGGCGTGCCGACGCGGGTGCAGTCGGCGATTCCGATGGCCTCGGTGTGCGAGCCGTATATCCGCCGGCGCGCCGAGCGGCATATGGAGAAGGGCCGCGTGGTGATCTTCGCCGCCGGCACCGGCAACCCGTTCTTCACCACCGACACCGCGGCGGCGTTGCGCGCGACCGAGATGGGCTGCCAGGCGCTGTTCAAGGGCACCCAGGTTGACGGCGTCTATTCGGCCGACCCGCGCAAGGTGCCGGGCGCCGAGCGCTACGACGAGCTGACCTACCTCGACGTGCTGGCGCGCGACCTGCAGGTGATGGACGCCGCGGCGATCAGCCTGGCGCGGGAGAACCACCTGCCGATCGTGGTGTTCAACATCCACGCCCCGGGCGCCTTCGCCCAGGTGATGCGCGGCGAAGGGCGGTTCACCCGGATCGTCGAACGGCAATAACCCAGGCGGGAGGACAGGGATGGCGGCTGACCTCGAAACACTGAAGCAGGACCTGACGCGCCGGATGGACGGCGCGATGGAGACGCTGCGGCGCGAATTCAGCGGGTTGCGCACCGGGCGCGCGCATCCGGGCCTGCTCGAACCGGTCAAGGTGCATGCCTACGGCACCGACATGCCGCTGACGCAGGTGGGCAATGTCGCGGTGCCGGAGTCCCGCATGCTGACCGTGCAGGTCTGGGACCGTGCGCTGGTCGGCGCGGTCGAGAAGGCGATCCGCGATTCCGGGCTCGGGCTCAACCCGGCCGCCGACGGGCAGTTGGTGCGGGTGCCGATCCCGCAGCTCACCACCGAACGCCGCAACGAGCTGGCCAAGACCGCGCACAAATACGCCGAGGGCACCCGCGTCGCGGTGCGGGCGGTGCGCCGGGACGGCATGGAGCAGGTCAAGGCGCTGGAGAAGAAGCACGAGATCGGCGAGGACGTTGCCAAGGACTGGCATGTCGAGGTGCAGAAGCTGACCGATGCCTACGTCAAGCGGGTGGACGAAGCGCTGGCCGACAAGGAGAAGGAGATCCGCCAGGTCTGACCTGACGATCGCCCCGGCGGAGCGCCGCCTGGGACGGCCCGTGGCGGATCGTCCCGGCGGATTGTTCTTGACCGTTCTCCCCCAGACCGTTCTGTCCTGACCGTTCTTGCCTGAGCGTTCCCGCCTGGCCGCTGTCCCCAAGCCGTCGTCCCCAAGCCGTTCTCCCCTGGGGGATCCGCCGCAAAGTCCAACCTCCCACGCCGCTGGGGCCTCCCCAACGAACCGCCCTCCTATGGATCACCCCCCGAGGACCACCCCCGAGGACCATCACGGAATGTCCGTCAGCAGCAAGCCGCAGGCGACCCCGGCACATGACGTCGGGCGCCGCGCGGCCGTGCCCGATCATGTGGCGATCATCATGGACGGCAACGGCCGCTGGGCCGCGGCGCGGCACCTGCCGCGGATCGCCGGCCATCGCGAAGGCGCCCGCGCGGTGCGCCGCACCATCGAGGCGGCGATCCGCCAGGGCGTGCCCTGGCTGACGATCTACGCCTTCTCCAGCGAGAACTGGCGCCGGCCGCAGGGCGAGGTGATCGACCTCACCGGCCTGCTCCGCCACTACCTGCGGAGCGAAATCGCCGAACTCGGCGCCAATGGCGTGCGGCTGCGCTTCATCGGCGAGCGCCGCCGCTTCGCCGACGACATCCAGCAGGACCTGGCGCAGGCCGAGCGGGCGACCGCGGCCAACACGCGGCTCAATCTGACGGTGGCGCTGTCCTATGGGGCGCGGGCCGAGATCCTCGGCGCGGCGCGCGCCATGGCGGCGGCGGCGCGGGCCGGCACGCTGGACCCGGACGGCGCGGATGACGCCAGCTTCGCCGGTTTCCTGTCGACCGCCGGCATCCCCGACCCCGATCTGCTGATTCGCACCTCCGGCGAGCAGCGGCTGTCCAACTTCCTGCTGTGGCAGCTGGCCTATGCCGAGCTGGTGTTCCTCGACGTGCTGTGGCCCGACTTCACCGAGGACCATTTCGCCGCGGCGCTGGCCGACTACGCGCAACGGGAGCGGCGGTTTGGCGCCCGGCCCGCCTGAGGCTGCCAGCCGTTGGCGGGACCTGCGCCGGCGGGCGATCTCGGCGGCGGTGCTGGCGCCGATCGCGCTGGCCTGCGTGTGGCTCGGCGGGCTGGCCTTCACCCTGCTGATCGGCGCCGCGCTGGTCCTGCTGGTCGGCGAATGGGCGCGGCTCTGCCTTCAGGCGCGCGCGCCGTGGCTGCTGGCCGGCGGGACGGGCTGGATCGTGCTGGCCGCGGCAGCGCTGCTGTGGCTGCGCGCCGACCCCACGGCCGGGCGCGCCAACCTGCTGTTCGTGCTGCTGCTGATCTGGGCCAGCGATATCGGCGCCTACCTGGCCGGGCGCCTGCTCGGCGGACCGCGCCTGGCGCCGCTGATCTCCCCCGGCAAGACCTGGTCCGGCGCGGCCGGCGGCCTCGCCGCGGCGCTTGGCGTCGGCTGGGCCGCAGCCTGGAGCCTGCCGGCGGCCGGCCCGCCGGGTGGCGGTCCCGCCTGGGTCGCGGCGGTGGCGCTCGGGCTCTGCGTCATCGGCCAGCTCGGCGACCTGGCCGAGAGCTGGGCGAAGCGGCGCTTCGGCGTGAAGGACTCCGGCACGCTGATCCCCGGCCATGGCGGCCTGCTGGACCGGCTGGACGCGCTGCTCGCCGTGGCGCCGTTCGCCGCGCTGCTGGCGCTTTGCCTCGGACGTGGTCTAGTGTTGTGGCAATGAGCCACCATCCAGCGCGCTCCGTCACCGTGCTCGGCAGCACCGGCAGCGTCGGCACCCAGACGGTGGAGCTGCTCGCACGCGAACCGCACCGGTTCCAGGTGCGCGCGTTGGTCGCCGGGCGCAACACCGCCTTGCTGGCGGCGCAGGCCATCGCGCTCAACGCCGAGCGCGCGGTGATCAGCGACCCCGCGCTCTACCAGGACCTGCGCCAGGCGCTGGCCGGCACCGCCGTGACGGCCGCGGCCGGCCCCGCCGCGGTGATCGAGGCGGCGTCCATGCCGGTGGCCTGGACCATGGCGGCGATCACCGGCGCGGCCGGCCTGGCGCCGACGCTGGCGGCGATCAGCGGCGGCGGGGCGGTGGCGCTGGCCAACAAGGAGGCGCTGGTCTGCGCCGGCGACGTCATGCTGCGCGCCGTCAAGGCCGCCGGCGCGACGCTGCTACCGGTCGATTCCGAGCACAACGCGATCTTCCAGTCGCTGGCCGACGGCAACCGCGACGCGGTGGAGAAGATCGTGCTGACCGCCTCGGGTGGGCCGTTCCGCACCGCCAGCCTCGACGACATGGCCAGGGCGACGCCGGAAGCGGCGCTGAAACACCCGGTCTGGTCGATGGGCGCCAAGATCAGCATCGATTCCGCGACCCTGATGAACAAGGGTCTCGAGGTGATCGAGGCCGCCCGGCTGTTCGGCCTGACCGAGGACCAGATCGGCGTGCTGGTGCATCCGCAATCGGTGATCCACGGCCTGGTCTATTATCACGACGGCAGCGTGCTGGCGCAGCTCGGCTCGCCGGACATGCGCATCCCGATCTCGCACACGCTGGCCTGGCCGGGCCGCATGGCGACCGCCTCGCCCCGGCTGGACCTGGCGGCGCTGGCGAGCCTGGAGTTCGCCGCGCCCGACCTGGCGCGGTTTCCCGCCCTCGGCCTCGCGCGCGACGCCTTGCGGGCGGGCGGCGGCGCACCAACTATCCTGTCCGCTGCGAACGAGATCGCGGTGGAAGCGTTTTTGCAACGCCGCATCGGCTTTCTGGACATCGCCCGGACCGTGGCGCGGGTGATGGAGACGATGGCCGCGCCGACCGCGGACACGCTCGACGAGGTGATTGCCCTTGACCTGGCGGCGCGCCGTGCCGCCGCCCGGTTCGCCGCCGCCCGCGCCGCCTGAAGGACCCCGCCGTTGTTCAACGCCCTGCCCGGCTTTCTGCAATCCGGCCTCGCCTTCCTCGTGGTCCTGGGCATCCTGGTCTTCGTGCACGAGTTCGGCCACTACGGCGCGGCGCGCTGGTGCGGCGTGCATGTGGACGTGTTCTCGATCGGCTTCGGCCGGGCGATCGCCAGCTGGCAGGACAAGGTCGGAACCACCTGGAAGCTGGCCTGGCTGCCGCTCGGCGGCTACGTCAAGCTGCACGGGCTGGAGGGGCCGGAGACGGCCTCGCCCGAAACCCGCGAGGGGTGGATCCCCGGGCGGACCTTCCACGACAAAAGCCTCCTGTCGCGCGCGATCGTCGTGGCGGCCGGCCCGATCGCCAACTTCGTGCTTGCCGCGGTGCTGTTCGCCGCGTTGTTCGCGACCGCCGGCAAGCCGCTCATGCTGCCGGTGGTGGCCGAGGTGGTCGCCGACTCGCCGGCCGCCGCGGCCGGGCTGCAACCCGCCGACCGGATCGAGGCGATCGACGGCGTGCTCACCCCGACATTCCTCGACATCCAGCGGATCGTCAGCCGGGAGCCCGGGGCGAAGATCGTGCTGACGGTGCGGCGCGACGGGGCGGAGCGGACGCTGACCGCCACGGTCGGCGCGCGCGCGGCCGGCGGCAAGCAGCTCGGCCTGCTTGGCATCCAGGGCGGCGCGGTCGCCTATCAGCGGCTCGACCCGCTGAGCGCGATCGGTCAGGGCGTGGCGGAGACCTGGACCACGACGGCGGAGACCGTGGTCGGCGTGGCGCAGATGATCTCCGGCCGGCGCGGCACGGGGGAGTTGGGCGGCCCGCTGCGGATCGCCGAGCTTTCCGGCCAGGTGGCCAAGCTCGGCCTGGCCAGCCTGGTGTCATTCATCGCCGTCCTCTCGGTCAATCTCGGGCTGATCAACCTGTTCCCCATTCCGGTGCTGGATGGCGGGCACCTGCTGTTCTACCTGATCGAGGCGATCCGCGGCCGGCCGATCCCCCAGAAGGCGCTGGAGTATGGGTTCCGCGCCGGACTGGCGCTGCTCGCCACGCTGTTCGTCTTCGCCACCTGGAACGACCTGACGCATCTGGGGATCTTCCACTGGGTCGCGGGGCTGTTCGGGTAGGACGTGGTTGGCGTCTGGGCAGGGGGCACGAAATTGACCGTTCGGGGCCGCGGATGACCTGCAAGCAATATTCACCACGGAGATTAAGCAGAACACGGAGAAGGCGGTGAATGCACTTCGCGCGCAGCGCAATGGATTTCCTTCTCCGTGTTCTGCTTATCTCCGTGGTGAATCATTCTTATACCAGGCATCCGAAGGATTGACCCATCGGCGGCGCCCCCTCGTCATGCCGGCCCCCGGGTCCGGCCGCAGGCCGGCCCGAGGACAGGCTCCGGCCGGTATCCACGTCTTGCCTTCGTGCAGCAAGCACAGTCGTGGATGCCGGCCGGAGCCTGTCCTCGGGCCGGCCTGCGGCCGGACCCGGGGGCCGGCATGACGATGTGGCTACGCCCGGAGAGTCGATCATTCGGACGCCTGGTATTACTGTAGATCGAACCTCCAGATCCCGCCACGAGGCTGTCCCGACCGCGCCTGGCCCGATCGACGGTGCGGCGTTACCGCCACCCTCCGCCGCCGTTCACGTAGATGGTGTCCGCCGTCATGTAGGGACAGGCGTCGGAGCAGGTGAACAGCACCAGTTCGCCGATCTCCTCCGGTTCCGCCATCCGCTTCATCGGCACGTCGGCGATGAATTTTGCCACCAGCTCGGGCGAGGTGGCGGCGGCGCGCGCGAACGGCGTGTTCACCGGCCCGGGCGAGATCGACAGGCAGCGAATGCCGCGATCGGCGAACTCGCGCGCCACGCCCAGCGTCATGGTCAGCACCGCGCCCTTCGCCGCGGCGTAGTGCACCGAGGCTCCCGCCCCGCCGCGCTTGTGCGACATCGAGGCGACGTTGACGATCACCCCGTGGCCGTTCGCCAGCATGTGCGGCAACACCGCCTGCATCGCGTAGAACGTTCCCTTCACGTTCAGATCGAAGGTCCGCTCCATCAGGTCGTCGTCGATCTCAAGGAAGTTGCAGCGCCGCAACGCGGCGCCGGCCGAGTTGAACAGGAAATCCACCGCGCCGAACGTTTCGATCGCGCGCGCGATGGCGTCGTTGACCTGCGCCCGCCTGGTCACGTCGGTGGGCAGCGCCAGCGCCTTGCGGCCTTGCTGGGTGATGGTCTCCGCGGTGCGGCGCGCGCCGTCGGCATCGAGGTCGGCGCACACCACGTTGGCGCCCTCGCGGGCGAAGATCAGCGCGGTGGCGCGGCCGATGCCGCTGGCGGCGCCGGTGATGGCGATCGTCTTGCCGACGAAGTAGTCCGGGGTCTTGGGCATTTTGGCGCTCCCTGGCGATCTGGCGTTCGCCAGGGATAGCGCGATGTCACGCCCCGCGCCAAACCGGCGGACGCTTGCCGAGGAACGCCTCCATCCCCTCGCGGAAATCCTGGCTCAGGTAACACATCAGGATCAGGTCCCGATCGGGCTCGGCCTCGCCGGCCGCGGCGCCGTCGCGCACGCGGCGCACCGCTTCCTTGGTGGCCCGCAAGGTCAGCGGCGCGTTGTCGGCGATGGTGCGCGCGAGGGTGGCGGCGCGCGCCATCAGGGCGGCATGGTCGGGCAGGATTTCGCTGACCAGGCCGATGGATTTTGCCTCCTCGGCCGCGATCAACCGGGCCGTGAAGATGCTCTCCTTGACCCGCGCCGGACCGATCAGCGCGCAGAGCCGGGCGATGTTGGCGATCGACAGGCAATTGCCCAGCGTGCGCGCGATCGGGAAACCGAACCGCAGGTTGGCCGCGGCAATGCGGATGTCGCAGCACGCGGCGATGCCGGCGCCGCCGCCGGTGCAGGCGCCCGCCAGCGCGGCGATCATTGGGATCGGACAACGCTCGATGGTGTCCGACACCAGGCCCAGCCGCGTCTCGTAGGCGATCGCGTCCTCCGGCCCGGCGAAGTCGCGGAACTGGCCGATATCGGTGCCGGCGGCGAACGCCTTCTCGCCCGCCCCGGTCAGCACCAGGGCGCGCAGGCTCGGCGCCGCGGTCTGCGCGGCGCAGATCTCGGCGAGGCGTTCATACATCGCGAAGGTCAGCGCGTTGCGCGCCGCCGGGCGGTTGAAGGTGATCCAGCCGATGTCGTCGCGGACCTCGTAGAGCAGTTCGTCCATGCGCTTCGCTCGCCGTTGCTGTGCAGGGCGCCTGTATAAGTGCAACCCGCGCGCCCGGCCACGGCCAATCCCCCTTCCCCTCCCCACACTCCCAGTCATGGAGTCCAGAGGCCGCTGCCTCTGGTGGGGGCCCCAATGGTACCATGGGGGGGCAACGCCCCCTGGTGGGGTTCGGGGCGGAGCCCCGACCTTGCTTCGTTCACCCGATTGCCCTGAGGCTCCGCCGGGCGGGCATTGCCCGCAAGGCCGGTCTGAGTCAGGACTCGGCTGCGCAGGCCGCAACGACACGCACACACCAGCGCGCGCGCACCAGCATGGGGGCGAGACGCCGATGCCTGACGACACGCTTGGCGCGCGACCGGACGCGCCGATCGGCTGGGAGCCGGAACTCGCCGAGCTGCGCGCGCGCATCGCGCTCGCCAAGCAGATGGGCGGGGCGGAGCGCGTGGCGCGCCAGCACGCCGGCGGCCGGCTGACGATCCGCGAGCGGGTCGATCGCATGCTGGACGCGGGCTCCTTCCGCGAGCTGGGCGCGATCGCCGGCAAGGCCAGCTACACGCCGGACGCGCGCACCATCACCGGGTTCGTGCCCGCCAACTGCGTGTTCGGCCGCGGCACGGTGGACGGCCGCCCGGTGGTCATCGCCGGCGACGACTTCACCCTGCGCGGCGGCTCGGCCGATGCCTCGATCAAGGCCAAGCCGAAGATGTCGGAGCAGATGGCGGCACAGTTCCGCATGCCGATCATCCGCCTGGTCGAAGGCTCCGGCGGCGGCGGCTCGGTCAAGACGATCGAAACCACCGGACGCGCCAACCTGCCGGGCGGGGTGACCGAGACCACCGCGTTCGACCTGGTCGCCGACAACATGGGCCTGGTGCCGGTGGTGGCGCTGGGACTCGGCTCGGTCGCCGGGCTCGGCGCGGCGCGGCTGGCGGCCAGCCACTACTCGGTGATGGTGAAGGACATCTCGGCGGTGTTCGTGGCCGGCCCACCGGTGGTGGAACGGCTGGGCGAGCCACGCACCAAGCAGGAACTCGGCGGCTGGGAGGTGCAGCTCGGCTGCGGCGCGGTGGACCACGCCGTCGATTCCGAGGAAGACGCGTTCGCCGCCGCGCGGCGCTTCCTGTCCTACCTGCCGAGCTCGGTCTGGGACCTGCCGCCGCGCGGGCGCGGCTGGGACGACCCCGGGCGGCGCGAGGACTTCCTGATCTCGGCGATCCCGCACGACAAGCGGCAAGCCTACCACATGCGCCGGATCATCGAGGCGCTGGTCGATCGCGACAGCATGTTCGAACTCGGCAGAAGCTACGGCCGCTCGGTCATCACCGCGCTGGTGCGGCTGGACGGCTGGCCGGTGGCGCTGCTGGCGGGCGATCCGCTGTACCACGGCGGCGCCTGGACCGCGGATGCCTGCCAGAAGATCATCCGCTTCGTCGACCTGGCGCAGACGTTCCACTTGCCGATCGTGCACCTGGTGGATTGCCCGGGCTTCCAGGTGGGGCTCGCCGCGGAATCGAGCGCGGTGATCCGCTGGGGCGTGCGCGCGCTCAGCGCGATCAACCAGACCACGGTGCCCTGGTGCAGCGTGATCGTGCGCAATTGTTACGGGGTCGGCGGACTGGGCCACCAGCCGGTCGGCCATCTGTGCGTGCGCTACGCCTGGCCGTCGGCGAGCTGGGGATCGCTGCCGCTGGAGGGCGGGATCGAGGCGGCATACCGCGCGGAAATCGACGCCGCGGAGGACAAGGCGGCCAAGCTGGCGGAGATCGAAGCACGGTTGAACGCGCTGCGCTCGCCGCTGCGCACCGCCGAGGCCTACTGGGTGGAGGAAATCATCGACCCGCGCGAAACGCGCCCGCTGCTGACCGAGTTCGCCAATATGGCGGCGCCGCTGCGCACGCCGGGGCCGTCGCGCTTCGCGATGCGGCCATGACACATACCGGCAGCGTCATCGCGTGAACGAAGCAAGCCGGGGCTCCGCCCCGGACCCCGCCAGGGGGCGCTGCCCCCTGGACCCCCACCAGAGGCGAAGCCTCTGGAACTCCATGACTGGGAGTGGGTGAGGGGGAGGGGGCGTGTGGGCGAGGCGAAAGGGCGCCATCCGGCGTGCCGGACGGTGCCCCTTCGCCTCGCCCACACGCCCCCTCCCCCTCACCCACTCCCAGTGAAGGGTTCCAAGGGCTCGCCCTTGGCGGGGTTCCCAATGGTACCATGGCGGGCGGCGCCCCTTGGTGGGGTCCGGGGCGAAGCCCTGGCTTTCTGCCGTTCGCGCGGTTGCTCCGCCGATATGCAGCAGGCGCATTGGCGATGGTTGATGGGACCCCATATTGGCGGTAGCGTCCCGGTTGACGAGACGAGGGGGAAGGCGGCAGAAGACGCCGCCGTTGAAGCCGCCGCAGCCGGAAGCAGGCGCGCGGGTGGGAGGAGTCCGCCTTGAAGCCGACCGATATTCGGGACCCGGAGTACTTCCACAAGGTTGTGGATTGCCAATACGCGTGTCCGGCGCACACGCCGGTGCCGGAGTACATCCGTCTCATCGCCGCCGGCCGGTATGCCGACGCCTACATGATCAACTGGCGCTCCAACGTGTTCCCGGGGATTCTCGGGCGGACCTGCGACCGGCCGTGCGAGCCGGCCTGCCGGCGTGGCCGCGTCGAGAAGGAACCGGTGGCGATCTGCCGGTTGAAGCGCGTCGCCGCCGACCACAAGGGCGACATTCGCGATCGCCTGCCGAAACCTGCTGCGTCGCACAATGGAAAGCGCATTGCCCTGGTCGGTGCCGGTCCGGCGTCGTTGACCGTGGCGCGCGACCTTGCCCCGCTTGGCTATCACTGTGTGGTGTACAACTCCGATCCGCGCGCCGGCGGTATGATCCGCAGCCAGATCCCGCACTTCCGCCTGCCGGAGGAGGTGATCGACGAAGAAGTCGGCTATATCGCCGACCTGGGTCTCGAGATGCGGCTCGGCCAGCGCATCGACAGCATGAAGGCGCTGCTGGCGGAGAACTACGACGCGATCTTCGTCGGCTCCGGCGCGCCGCGCGGGCGCGATCTGGACATCCCCGGGCGGCAGGAAGCCGCAGCGAACATCCATATCGGCATCGATTGGCTGTCCTCGGTGTCCTTCGGCCACATCACCAGCATCGGCAAGCGGGTGATCGTGCTGGGCGGCGGCAACACGGCGATGGATTGCTGCCGCTCTTCCCGCCGCCTCGGCGGCGAGGACGTGAAGGTGATCGTGCGCTCCGGCTTCGACGAAATGAAGGCGTCCCCCTGGGAAAAGGAGGACGCGATGCACGAGGACATTCCGATCCTGAACTTCCTGGTGCCGAAGGACTTCGTCCACCAGGACGGCAAGCTGGTCGGGATGACCTTCGAGAAGGTCAAGGCCGAGTACGACGACAAGAAGCGCCGCCGCCTGGTGCCGACCGGCGAGGCGGACCAGTTCTACGAGTGCGACGACGTGCTGGTGGCGGTCGGGCAGGAGAATGCCTTCCCCTGGATCGAGCGCGATGCCGGCATCGATTTCGACAAATGGAACATGCCGGTGGTCGACGAGGCCACCATGGGGTGCAGCCATCCGCGGGTGTTCTTCGGTGGCGATGCCGCGTTCGGCCCGAAGAACATCATCTGGGCGGTGGCGCACGGCCAGCAGGCGGCGCTGTCGATCCATCTGCTGTGCCAGGGCGCCGACATCACGCAGCGCCCGCCGCCGCACGTGACGCTCGCCTCGCAGAAGATGGGCATCCATGAGTGGAGCTACGACAACGCCATCTCGCTCGATCTGCGCTTCAAGGTGCCACACCGCGACAAGGCGGTCGCGCTGCGCGACATCACCGCCGAGGTCGAACTGGGCTTCGACGAGCAGCTTGCCTTTGCCGAGGCGGAGCGCTGCCTGAACTGCGACGTGCAGACGGTGTTCACCGACCAGCTCTGCATCGAATGCGATGCCTGCGTCGACATCTGCCCGGTGGATTGCATCACCTTCACTTCCAACGCCGATGAGGACACGCTGCGCGCCGGCCTGATGGCGCCGGCGCTGAATGTGACCCAGGAACTGTATGTCTCGGGCGACCTGAAGACCGGGCGGGTGATGGTGAAGGACGAGGACGTGTGCCTTCACTGCGGCCTGTGCGCCGAGCGCTGCCCGACCGGTGCGTGGGACATGCAGCGCTTCCTTCTCGATATCGCGCATGCGGAGAATGCAAGTTGCAGTCTACAACCGGCGTAACCGCCGACGGCGCACCGCGCCTGGAGCGCGTCAACGACTTCGTCGTCAAGTTCGCCAACGTCAACGGGTCCGGCTCGGCCAGCGCCAACACGCTGTTCGCGAAGGCGGTGTTGCGCATGGGCATTCCGGCGACGCCGCGCAACATCTTCCCCTCCAACATCCAGGGCCTGCCGACCTGGTACGAGGTGCGGATCAACGAGGCGGGGCATCTCGGCGCGCGCGGCGGCGGCGTCGACCTGATGGTGGCGATGAACCCGCAGACCTGGGACCGCGATGTCGCCGAGGTCGTGCCCGGCGGCTACCTGTTCTACGATTCGACCAGGCCGATCCCGCCGGCGAAATTCCGGCGCGACATCAACGTGCTCAGCCTGAAGCTGACCGAGATCTGCAACCGCGAATACACCGATTCGCGGCAACGCCAGTTGTTCAAGAACGTCATCTATCTCGGCGCGCTGTCGGCCCTGCTGGACATGGATGTGGCGACGATCGGCGCGCTGCTGGGCGAGCAGTTCCATGGCCGTGACAAGCTGATCGCCGCCAACCTGCATGCGTTGCAGCTGGGCCGCGACCATGCGCAGGCCGCTCTGACCTGCCCGATCGGGCTGCGCCTGCGCCGCAGCGAGGCGGTCGGCGACCGCATCTTCATCGACGGCAACAGCGCGGCGGCGCTGGGCGCGGTGTATGGCGGGGCGACGGTCTGCGCCTGGTATCCGATCACGCCGTCCTCCTCGCTGCCCGAGGCGTTCATCCGCTACTGCAACCGCTACCGGGTCGATCCCGAGACAAAACAGCACCGCTTCGCCATCGTGCAGGCGGAAGACGAGCTGGCCTCGATCGGCATGGTGATCGGTGCCGGCTGGAACGGCGCGCGCGCCTTCACCGCGACCTCGGGCCCGGGCATCTCGCTGATGCAGGAATTCCTCGGCCTGGCGTATTTCGCCGAGATCCCGGCGGTGATCTTCGACGTGCAGCGCTCCGGCCCGTCCACCGGCATGCCGACCCGGACCCAGCAGACCGACCTGCTGAGCTGCGCCTATGCCAGCCACGGCGACACCAAGCACGTGCTGCTGTTCCCGGAAGACCCGAACGAGTGCTTCGAATTCGGTGCGCTGGCGTTCGATCTCGCCGACCGGCTGCAGACGCCGATCTTCGTCATGCTGGACCTGGAGATCGGCATGAACGAGCGGCTGACCAGGCCGTTCGCCTGGGACGACAGCCGCAAGCTGGATCGCGGCAAGGTGATGACGGCGGCCGAGCTTTCGGCGGGCAAGGATTTCGGCCGCTACCTGGATGTGGACGGCGACGGCATCCCCTATCGCACCTATCCCGGCACGCACCCGACGCGCGGCGCCTATTTCACCCGCGGCACGTCCAAGGATCGCTACGCGCGCTACACCGAGGAAGGTGCCGCCTACGTCAACAACATGCAGCGGCTGCTGAAGAAGTTCGACACCGCGCGGTCCCTGGTGCCGCGCCCGGCGATGCGCGAGGCGAAGCAGCCGACCCGGCTGGGGGCGATCTATTACGGCTCGACCAGCCCGGCGATGAACGAGGCCGACGAGATCCTGGCCGGGCGCGGCGTCCACCTCGACCTGTTGCGCATGCGCGGCTTTCCGTTCCACGACGACGTCAAGGCGTTCATCGCGGCGCACGAACAGGTGTTCGTGGTCGAGCAGAACCGCGATGCGCAACTGCGCACGCTGCTGGTGAACGAGCTCGACATCGATCCGGCGAAGCTGGTGCGCGTGCTGCACTACGACGGCACGCCGATCACCGCCCGCTTCATCGTCGATGCCATCGCCGATCGCGTGGATGACCTGAAGATCGTTCCGTTTCGCAAGGCTGTGCCATGACCTTCCTCGCCAAGCCGAAACTGCACCACCCCGGCCTGCCGACCAATGCGCTGGGCTACACCAGGCGCGACTATGAAGGCGCGATCTCCACGCTGTGCGCCGGCTGCGGCCACGATTCGATCAGCGCCGCCATCGTGCGCGCCTGCTTCGAGCTCGATCTGCCGCCGCACCGGATCGCCAAGCTGTCGGGCATCGGCTGTTCGTCGAAGACGCCGACCTATTTCCTGGGCGCCTCGCACGGGTTCAATTCGGTGCACGGGCGGATGCCCTCGGTGCTGACCGGGGCCAACCTGGCGAACCGCGACCTGATCTATCTGGGCGTCTCGGGCGACGGCGATTCCGCCTCGATCGGCCTCGGCCAGTTCGCCCATGTCATGCGCCGCGGCGTGAACATGGTCTACATCGTCGAGAACAACGGCGTCTACGGCCTGACCAAGGGCCAGTTCTCCGCCACCTCCGACCGCGGCGCCAAGTCGAAGCGCGGCGTCACCAACACCGACGAGGCGATCGACATGATCGGCATGGCGCTGCAGCTCGGCGCCACCTTCGTCGCCCGCAGCTTCTCCGGCGACAAGGCGCAACTGGTGCCGCTGATCAAGGCCGCGCTGACCCATCAGGGCGCCGCCTTCATCGACTGCGTCTCGCCCTGCGTCGCGTTCAACAACCACGAGGGTTCCACCAAGAGCTTCGATTATGTGCGCGAGCACAACGAGGCGGTGAACTTCCTCGACGTCATCACCGGGCGCGAGCCGATCGCGGTGGACTATGCGCCGGGGACGGTGGAGATGGTGCGCCAGCACGACGGCAGCACGCTCAAGCTGCGCAAGCTGGCGGATGACTACAACGTGCACGACCGGGTGGCGGCGATGGGTTGGCTGCAGCAGCGCCACGCGGCGGGTGAGATCGTCACCGGGCTGCTGTATGTCGATCCGGACCCGACCGATCTGCATCAGCACATGCACACCGTGGCCACGCCGTTCAACGAGCTGAGCGAGAAAGAGCTATGCCCCGGATCGGCGGTGCTGACCAAGCTGAACGCCAGCCTGCGGTAGGCCGCGGACCAGGCCATCGGTTCGCGTGATGTTGCTGGCCGGCGATATCGGCGGGACCAAGACGTTGTTGGCGCTGTATGCGCCGGATCCGAACGCGGCCGATGCGGCCGCGGACCGTTCGGCGGCCGACCGTTCGGCGGCGGACCGGGCGGTGGCAGACCGGGCGGTGGCAGACCGGCCGGTCGCGCAGGCCGAGTTCCGCAGCGCCGACTACCCGGGCCTGGACGCCATGGCGCGCGGCTTCCTGGCCCGCGCGCCCCAGCCGGTCGCCGCGGCCTGCTTCGGCGCGGCGGGGCCGGTGTTCGCCGGGCGCGTGCATGTCACCAACCTGCCCTGGGTGCTGGACGCCGAGGCGCTACGCCAGAGCCTCGGCCTGCGGCGCGTCACCCTGCTGAACAACCTGCAGGCCATCGCCTATGCGGTGCCGCATCTGCGCCCCACGGAGCTGCACAACATCAACCCCGGCACACGGCAGACGAAGGCGCCGATCGCCGTGGTGGCGCCGGGCACCGGCCTCGGCGAAGCCTTCCTGATCTGGCACGGCGATCGCTACATCGCCTGCCCCTCGGAAGGCGGGCATGCCAGCTTCGCGCCGACCGACGAGCGGCAGGTCGAACTGTGGCGGTACCTGGCGGCGCGGTTCGGCCATGTCTCGGTCGAGCGGGTTTGTTCCGGCCCGGGCATCGCCAACATCTACGACTGGCTGCGCGACGCCGCGCCCGACCAGGAGGCGCCGGGCTTCGCCGCGCGCCTGGCGCAGGCGGCGGACCGCACGCCGTTGATCGCGCAGGCGGCGCTGGAAACCCCGGCGGCCAACCGGCTGGCCGCCGAGGCGGTGGACATGTTCGTCGCGATCCTCGCCAGCGAGGCCGGCAACATGGCGCTCAAGGTCCTGGCGACGGGGGGCGTCGCCCTGGCGGGCGGCATCCCGGCGCACGTCCTGGCGAAGCTCACCGACGGGCGGTTCCTGCGGCAATTCGTCAGCAAGGGACGCTTCGCGGACCTGCTCGGCCGGGTGCCGATCGATGTCGTGACCACGCGCGCCGCCCTGCTGGGCGCCGCGCTGCATGGCCTGGAGCAACTGCGCGCGGGGTGAACCGCCGCGCCCGCGGCTGCGCCAGGCCGCGCCGCCGTTCGATCTTGCCTCTCAGCCGGGAGATGTCGCGATGACCGCCGCCTCGTCCGATGCGCCCGCTTCGTCCGCGCCCGCCGTATCTGGTGCCCCCGCTTTATCTGATGCGCCCCCCTTGTCTGATGCGATCGTGTTCTTCGGCGCCACCGGTGACCTGGCGCACAAGCAGATCTTCCCGGCCCTGCTGGGACTGGTGCGCGACGAGGGGCTGAACGTCCCGATCATCGGCGTGGCCAAGGCCGGCTGGTCGCTGGACCAGCTCAAGGCGCGCGCCGCCGACAGCCTGCGCCAGCACCAGCCGGGCGGGGCCGACGCCGCGGCGACGCAGCGGCTGATGCAATTGCTGCGCTATGTCGATGGCGACTACGCCGACGCCGCCACCTTCACGCAGCTACGCAACGAACTGGGCGACGCCGGGCGGCCGCTGCACTACCTCGCGGTGCCGCCGAGCCTGTTCGCGACCGTGGCGGGCGGGCTCGCCGCCTCCGGCTGCGCGGCGGATGGGCGGCTGGTGATCGAGAAGCCGTTCGGCCACAACCGCGCCACCGCGCGCCGGCTCAGCCGCCTGCTGGCGCAGCACTTCCCCGAGGCCAGCATCTTCCGGATCGATCATTATCTCGGCAAGGAACCGGTGCAAAACATCCTGTACACGCGGTTCGCCAACTCGATGTTCGAGCCGATCTGGAACCGCAATCACGTCAGCAGCATCCAGATCACCATGGCGGAGGATTTCGGCGTGCAGGACCGCGGCCGGTTCTACGACGAGACCGGCGCGATCCGCGACGTGGTGCAGAACCATATGCTGCAAGTGCTCGCCAACCTGATGATGGACCCGCCCACCGGGGAGGAGCACGAGGCGATGCGCGACCAGAAGGCCGCGCTGCTGAAGGCGGTGCGCCCGCTCGGTCCGGACGACGTGGTGCGCGGCCAGTATGTCGGCTACCATTCGGTCCCGGGGGTGCGGCCGGGGTCCACGGTCGAGACCTTCGTGGCGCTGCGGCTGTTCATCGAGACCTGGCGCTGGGCCGGCGTGCCGATCTACATCCGCGCCGGCAAGCACCTGCCGGTGACCGCGACCGAGGTGACGGTGCATTTCCGCCGCCCGCCGCGGCAGACCTTCGACGAGGTCGTGCCGACCAATTCCGGCCACATGCGCATCCGCATCAGCCCCGACGTGACGATCGGCATGGGGGTGCGGGTCAAGCTGCCCGGCGAGCGCATGATCGGCGAGGATGTCGAGATGATCCTGACCGAGCAGCAGCCGGACCTGATGTCGCCGTACCAGCGCCTGCTGTGGGACGCGATGCGCGGGCTGGGCGAGCTGTTCGGGCGCGACGACATCATCGACGCGCAGTGGCGCATCGTCGAGCCGGTGCTGGACGATGCGACCCCGATCTATCCGTACCAGCCGGGAAGCTGGGGACCGGCGGAGACCGAGGCGCTGATAGAGCCGGACGGTCCCTGGCGCGATCCGCGCCTGCCCGCCGGCAAGCCGTGACCATGCCGCTCCCGGGACCATCGACCCTGCGCGTGGCGGCCCCTCCCCTCGCCGCGACCACCGGCTCGATCGGCGAGGTGTTTGCGATCTTCCTGCGGCTCGGCTGCACCTGTTTCGGCGGGCCGATCGCGCATCTCGGCTACTACCGCGCCGAGTTCGTCGAACGCCGCGGCTGGCTCGACGAGCGCGCCTATGCCGACCTTGTGGGCCTGGCGCAGTTCCTGCCGGGACCCGCCTCCAGCCAGACCGGCTTCGCGATCGGTCTGCGCCGCGCCGGCTATCTTGGCGGGCTGGCGGCGTGGACCGGTTTCACCCTGCCCTCGGCGCTGCTGCTGGTGCTGTTCGCGTATGGCGCGGCGCCGCTGGCGGCCACCGTGGTCGGCGCCGGGCTGTTGCACGGGCTCAAGCTGGTGGCGGTCGCGATCGTGGCGCAGGCGGTCTGGGGCATGGCGCGCAGCCTGGCGCCGGACCGGCCGCGCGCCTCGATCGCCACCGCCGCCGTGCTGATCGTCGTGGCGGCCCCGGTGGCGATGGGGCAGATCGCGGCGATCGTGCTGGGCGCGCTTGCGGGACTGGTGCTGTGCCGCGACCTCGGCACGGCGATGGTGCCGGAGGCCCTGGCGATGCCGGTGTCGCGCCGCGTCGGCGCGCTGTGCCTGGCGCTGTTCGCCGCGTTGCTGGTGGTGCCGCCGCTGCTGCGTCCGCTCGGCGCCCCGGTGGCACTATTCGACGCGTTCTACCGCTCCGGCGCGCTGGTGTTCGGCGGCGGGCACGTGGTGCTGCCGCTGCTGCGCGACGCGGTGGTGGCGCCCGGCTGGGTGTCCGACAACGCGTTCCTGGCGGGATATGGCGCGACGCAGGCGATGCCCGGACCGGTGTTCACCTTCGCGGCCTATCTGGGCGCGATCATGCACGGCGTGCCGGGGGCGATCCTGGCGCTGGTCGCGATCTTCCTGCCGGGCGTGCTGCTGATGATGGGCACGCTGCCGTTCTGGGACGCGCTGCGCGCGCGCCCGGCGGCGCAGGCGGCGATGCGCGGGGTCAACGCGGCGGTGGTCGGCGTGCTGGGTGCCGCGCTGTATGACCCGGTGTGGACCACCACGGTGCTGCGGCCGGCCGATTTCGCGCTGGCGCTGGCCGGCTTCGTGCTGCTGACGGTCTGGCGGGCGCCGCCGTTGCTGGTGGTGGGGCTAGGCGCGCTGGCCGGGATCGGGCTGGCGCTGGTCTGACAGGCGGCGCATCCAGTCGAGCACGGCCGCCACCAGCCGGTCCGGTTGTTCCGGGATCAGCGCATGGCTGGCGTCCGGGATGACCGCCACGGTCACCCGCTCGGCGCCGAGGTCGTCGCGCATCTGGTTGACCGTCTCGCGCGGCCGCCAGGGGTCCTGCTCGGCCTGCAGGTCCAGCACCGGCGCGGTGCCGGCGGTCCACCACTCCGCCCGCGCGGTCGCCGTGCTGGCCGCGCGCTGGACCGCGCCGGCCGCCTTGTGCCAGCCGCTCAGCCACGCCGAGGGGTCATGTCCGGGGGCGAAGAACGCCACCCGCAATGCGGCCAGCCGGATGGCGTCCGGCAGGTCGGTATCGACGCAGCACGCCAGATGCGAGCGCAACTCCGGGGGAGCGTTCATGGCCGCGGCCGCGGCCAGCACCACGCCGCGCACCAGCTCCGGGCGGTCCGCCGCCAGGGTGCGCGCGACCCATTGTCCGAAGGCGTGCCCCAGCACCACCGCCGGCCCGGCGTCCTCGGCCGCGATCGCCGCGGCCACGTCGGCGGCGAGGTCGTGCAGCGTCAGGTTCTGCGTCGGGCCGACGCTTTCGCCCATCCCGCGCGGCTGCGGGCGCAGCACCCGGAGATTCGCAGCCGCGAAGGACGCGGCGACGGCGTCGAAATCCTCCGAGTCGCGCGCCGACGAGGGCAGCAGCACCAGCAGGTCGCCGGCGCCCTCGGCGATCACCTCGATCCGCGCCGCGCCGGCGGGGATGATCCTGCGGGTGCGCTGCGCGGTCATCCGTGGCCCCCGTGATCTGCTGGTTCCGCGTTTGGGGAAAGCTGCAAGGCAGGCCTCGATCCCGCGGAAGCCGGCGCCGGCCCGCCTGCTCGCGGGGCGCGCGGCGCTGCGTCGGCGGTGGCGGAAGTCGCTGCGCTCTTCCGCCCTACGGTTTAGAGTACAGTCTACAGTCGGTGGCAGCGCCCCGCCACACTTGGAAGCATCGCCATGCAAGACCTGCCCCGCGCCGTTCTGACCGACGTGATCGCCGCGGTGGCGGCGGGCGGGCGCATGCTGGCGGACGAATTCAGCCGCCCCGAGGGGCCGCGCGGCGGCGAGCACAAGGCGCCGATCGATCTCGAGGTCGAGCTGATGCTGCGCCCGCGCCTGCTGGCGCTGATCCCGGGCCGCTTCATCGGCGAGGAGGACGGCACCATCGAAGCCCAAGCCGGGTCAAGCCACGCCGACTACGCCTGGGCGGTCGATCCGCAGGACGGCACCAAGGCGTTCGGCGAGGGGCGCCGCGGCAGCGCGGTCTCGGTCGGGCTGCTGCATCGCGGCGTGCCGGTGCTGGGCGTGGTGTTCGCCCCGACCTCGCCCGATCGCGGCCCCGACATGATCGCCTGGGCCGAGGGCTGCCCCGCCATCCTGCGCAATGGCGCCCCGGTCGCCAACGACCTGACGGGCGCGGCGCTGACGCCAGGCGCGATCGTGCTGCTGAACCACACCAGCGGGCTGCGGCCGTTGACGGCGAGCGGGCGGGTGGCGCCGGCCGGGTTCGTGCCGATGCCCTCGATCGCCTACCGCCTGGCGCGCATCGCGGTCGGCGACGCAGTGGCGACGATGTCGCTCAACACCATCTCGGCGCTGGATTACGCGGCCGGGCACGCGCTGCTGCGCGGCGCCGGCGGGGTGCTGACCGACGGGGCCGGGCTGGCGGTGAGCTACGACGCGCGCGGCGACAGCGAGGCGGCCGGCTGCTTCGGCGGCGCGCCGAAGGCGGTGGCGGCGATGCTGGGCCGAAGCTGGCGCGGCAGCACCGAGCCTCGGCGCGACTGGCGGGTGAAGCTGGGCTGGCCGCGCGCCAAGGAGGATGCGGCGCTGGACCGTGCGGTCGGCGCGATGCTGGGGATGCTGATCGGCGACAGCGCCGATTGCGCGGGAGGATTGCCGGGCCAGCCGGGCCCGGCCGGCGAGGCGGCGCTGGCCTGTGCGCGCGCCCTGGCCGCCGGCGCGGCGCCGCCGGATGGCGGCGCGCTTGGTGCGGTGCCGCTGGGGATCATCGGCGCGCGCGGCGAGGGGATCGCCGCGGCGATCTCGGCGGCGATCGCCGGTGCCGACCACGCCACGGTGCGGCGCCTCGCCGGCGACGCGGGCGATCCGGCACGCGCGGGGGCGCTGGCCGGGGCATTGCTGGGCGCCACCGCCGGGCGGCGGGCATTCCCGGCACGCGCCGGCCTGGCGCTGATGGCCTGCCGTCCCGACGCCGCGCTGGGCGTTGCCCGGCCGCTTCCCGATGCGCTATGGCCCGACGACGTCATCGACCTGGCCGAGGCGCTGCTGCTGCGCCGCGTTCCGTGCTAGAGCGCGCCAGCCCGACCCGCACCACGCCTGCCGCGACGCCAGCAAGATCCACCACGGCGGCACCGAGACACCGAGGCAGCCACTGCTTCGCGCTCGGCGCAGCGACTGCCGTCTCGGTGTCTCGGTGCCTCTGTGGTAAATCCTGCCTGCCGTAGCTCGCGTGCCCAGATCCCATCACGAGAGCATTCCGACCGCCTCATGACACGAGGACACGCATGATCGAACTGGACTACGCCGCACTGCGCGCCACGCCAGTCGCGACCGACCCCTTCGCGCACGTAGTGGTGCCGCATTTCGTGCCGCAGGCCAGCCTGCGCGCGGTGCTGGCCGACCTGCCGCAGCTGGGCCGGCGCGGCTCCTACCCGACCGACGCGGTGCGCGCCGGCCCGGCGGCGCAGGCCCTGATGCAGGCGCTGGAGGGCCCCGAGCTGCGCCAGGCGATCGCCGAAAAATTCGCCCTGGACCTGACCGACGCGCCGACCATGCTGACGATCCGCTTTCGGACCGGCGAGCGCGACGGCCGCATCCACACCGACAGCACCGCCAAGCGGGTCACGGTGTTGCTGTACCTCAACCAGGACAGCGACGCCTTCGGCCGGCACGAAGGCTGCCTGCGCCTGCTGCGCGGCCCGCGCGACCTGGAGGACTACGCGGTGGAGGTGCCGCCGGTGAACGGCACGCTGCTGGTCTTCCCCAACGGGCCGGCAAGCTGGCACGGCCACAAGACGTTCGACGGCGCGCGCACCAGCCTGCAGCTCAATTACATGACCACCGACCAGAAGGCGCGCTCGGAGCTGCGGCGCCACCGGCTGTCGGCCTTCCTCAAGCGGCTGGCCCCGGCGGCCCAGGTGTTCATCCGGCGGGTTCGACGCGGGCGGGCGATGTCATCCAACTGTCCCCGCGCCGTCACGGCCGGTTCATAGACCATCCTCTATCAGTGCTGGCGCAGCCGATCGTGGACCCTGTGAGCAGCACCACCGCCCCCGCCGTCGGCCTTCCGGCCGCGCGCCTTGCCCGACGCAGCCTGCGCCGCCCGCGCCTGACCGCCTATGCGCTGCTGGCGCCGTCGGCGGTGTTCCTGCTCGGCTTCACCTACTGGCCGGTGCTGCAGGTGCTGGCCGAGTTCGCGTGACGGTGCGCGCCGTTCGGCGCGCGCGGCGCATTGGGGTCTCGGCAATTTCGCCCGCCTGCTGGCCGATCCGCACTTCGCCCGCGCGGTCGAGAACAACCTGATCTATGCGGCCGGAACGATCGTGCCGAGCCTGCTGCTGGCGCTCGCCCTGGCGCTCGGGCTGACGGAGACCACGCGGCTGAGCGCGGCTGCTGCGCAGCTTCCTGGTGCTGCCGCTGCTGATCCCGCTGGTCGCCGCGGCGGCGCTGTTCATTTTCATTTTCCTGCCGGGCGCCGGGCTGCTGGACTACTACCTGGCGCGGTGCTCGGCGCCGGTTCCCGGGGCAGACCAACTGGCTGGGCGATCCGTCGCTGGCACTGGGCTCGATCATCGCGATCACGGTGTGGAAGAACACCGGCTACTACATGCTGTTCTTCCTGGCCGGGCTCGCCGGCATCCCGCGCGAGCTGCTGGACGCGGCGCGCATCGACGGCGCCGGCGCCTGGGCACGGTTCCGCGCACGTCACGCTGCCGCTGCTCGGCCCGACGCTGGCCTTCGTGCTGGTCATCGCCGCGCTGAACGCGCTGACCCAGGTGGACCATGTCATCGTCATGACGCAGGGCGGGCCGTCGGATGTCGACGCTGCTGCTGCTTTATTACATCTACCAGCAGGCGGCATCAGAACTACGACATCGGCCTGGCCTCGGCGGCCACGGTGGTGAGCTGTGGCGGTGCTGTTCGCGCTGTCGGTGGTCTCGCTGCGCAGCCTGGAGCGGGGTATCCACTATGAGACGTGACGCGCGCCTGCTGGTGCTGCTGGCGCTGTGCGCGGCGGCGCTGCTCTGGGCGATCCCGTTCGCCTGGATGGCGGTGGCCAGCCTGCGGCCGGGCCAGGCCGGCGCGATGGACCTCGCCTCGTTGTTGCCCGCCGGCCCGTTCGACCTGAGCAACTTCGCCGAGGCCTGGATTCCGGGGGCACTTCCCGCTGTGGTACCTCAACACGGTGCTGCTGTGCGGCGGCATCCTGGCGGTGCAGTGCGTGACCATCAGCCTGGCCGGCTACGCCTTTGCGCGCCTGCGCTTCCGTGGCCGCGAACTGCTGTTCCACGCCTTCCTGCTGCAGCTCATGCTGGTGCCGCCGATCCTGATCGTGCCCAACATGACCACGCTGGTGCGGCTGCATTTGTACGATACGCTGCCCGGGGTGATGGCGCCGTATTTCGCCTCGGCGTTCGGCGTATTCCTGATGCGCCAGACCTTCCGCACCATCCCGCGCGAGTATGAGGAAGCCGCCCTGGTCGATGGCGCCGGACCGCTGACCATCATCGCGCGCGTGCTGCTGCCGCTGGCGCGGCCCGGGCTGGCGGCCTTCGCCATCGTCTCGATCACCGCGCATTGGAACGAGTTCCTGTGGCCGCTGATGGCGACCGCCTCGCCGCGCAACCAGGTGCTGACGGTGGGGCTGGCGTCGTTCACCTCGGGCGCCGAGGCGGGGTCGGAATGGGGCGTGATCGCCGCCGGAACGTTCCTGGTCGCCGCGCCGCTGCTGCTGGTGTTCGTGCTGTTCCAGCGGCGTTTCGTCTCCAGCTTCGTGTTTTCCGGCATCAAATGAGCCGGCTTCGGTTGACAAGGAGGAGTTCCGTCATGCCCCTGGTCCCTGCGTTCACCGCCCCGCATAGCCAGACTGCCACGCCTGGCCAGACTGCGAGGCTCGCCAGGACCGCCAGGCGTGCCCTGCTCGGCACCCTCGCCCTGACCGCCGGGCTCGCGCTGGCGGGCGGTGGCGCGCGGGCCGCGACCGAGATCGAGCTGTATTTCCCGGTGCCCGTGCAGGGCAAGCTCGCGGTGGAGATGCAGCATCTGATCGAGCAGTTCGACGCGACGCACCCCGACATCCATGCCACCGCCGTCTATACCGGCAGCTACGACGACACCAACCTGAAGACCCGCGCGGCGATCCAGGCCGGGCACCCGCCGGCGGCGGTGATCATGAGCGCCAATTTCGTGCTCGAATACGTCATCAACGGCGAGGTGGTCGCGCTTCGACGACCTGATCCGCAAGGACGGGCAGACGCCGGAGCAGTTCATGGGCGAATTCTGGCCGGCGCTGAAGCTGAACGCGACGGCGAACGGCCATGTCTATGGCGTGCCGTTCCAGAATTCCACCCCGCTGCTGTACTACAGCGCCGATGCGTTCAAGGACGCCGGGCTCGATCCCGACAAGCCGCCGGTGACCTGGCAGGACTGGGTGGACGACCTGCGCAAGCTGACCAAGCACAGCGGCAACGAAACGACGCGCTGGGGCCTGATGTTTCCCGGCACCTACGACTACCTCGGCTGGATCAGCAGCGCCTTCGTCATGTCGAACGGCGGCGAGTACTACAATCCCGGCTACGGCGGCGAGGTCTATTACAACGAACCGACGACGATCGGCGCGGTGCGGCTGATCGATGCGTTCGTGCACAAATGGCAGGTGATGCCGCCGGGCGTGACCGACGCCAACGCGGTGACCACGGCGTTCTTCCAGGGCCGCACCGCGATGATGATCCTGTCCACCGGATCGCTGTCCTTCGTGCGCGACAACATGAAGACGCCGTACCGCGTCGCCTTCCTGCCGCGCGCGCTGGTCAATGCCGCGCCGATCGGTGGGGCCAGCCTGATCCTGCCGAAGGGCAACTCGCCGGAGCGCCAGGCGGCGGCCTGGACCCTGATCAAGTGGCTCACCAGCCCGGCGGTCGCCGGCGGCTGGAGCCGCTTCACCGGCTACTTCGCGCCGCGCATCGCCGCCTATGACCTGCCGGACATGAAATCCTACCTGGCGGCGCACCCGGACGCCAAGGTGGCGCTCGATCAGTTGCAGTATGCGCGCGGCTGGTTCGCCACCTACAACACCGTGGCGGTGCGCAAGGCGCTGGAGGACGGCGTGCAGGGGGTGCTGTCGGGGAAACTGACGCCGGAGGCGGCGATGGCGGCGGCGCAGACGCAGGCGGATGCGCTGATGAAGCCGTATGTCGATCAGACGGCGCTGAAGCTGCCGCAATAGGCGATGGCCATATGCGGCCACATTCTTGACGTGTACCCGCAAAATGCGTAATATGCGCGTGCTGCGAAGGGTGCACGCATGTCAGACTCGGAGTCAATGGTTGTCGATGCGACCAAGTTTGCACGGGGCTTCGGTCGCTATCAGCACGAGGCCAACCTGGTCGATGTGATCGAGGTCAGAAGTCATGGTCACGTCATCGGTGGCTATCTCTCCGCCAAGGAGTTGCAGCACTACCGTCGCCTGAAGCGCCGCGAGCGCGAAGTTCTGCTGGTCGGACAGTTGCCGGATGACGTGATCGCCGACCTCGAAGGGGCGGAGTACGGCGCTGAACCTCGGTGAGCCTGCCGACCCCTCGCATCGGGTTGGTCATTCGCTACAACTTTCTCTGGAGTCACGAACAGGCGGCAGGCAAAGACGACGCAACCAAGGACCGTCCGGCCGCGATTGTCGTGGCGACCCGTCAGGAGGGTGGCGAGGTCCGCGTCATCGTGGCACCGATCACCCACGAACCACCGGCGGACGCGCAGGACTCCATCGAGATACCCGCCCGCATAGGCGTAGCGCTCGGCCTGGACAATCACCCGCAGTGGTTCCGACTGGACGAGCTCAACCGGTTCACTTGGCCTGGGTACGATCTGCGGCCGGTTCCCAGATCGCCGCGCCGATACGACTACGGCATGCTCCCCCGCGACCTGTTCGAGCGGCTGCGCGAACGCCTGCTGACACGGCAGCGGACGAAATCGGCGTCAGTTCAGGACCGCGACTGACACCAGCAGCCCGAAATGATGGCTCTTCCATCATTTCGGGCCGCTGGTATCGCGCGCGGGGTTGCCCAGGGGAGCGGGGGGGCGGCCGCGCCCCAAACCAAGACAGATACCGGCGGCCCAACACCGAACGAACGGTCAGGAATTAGGGAAGCTGGTATGAGACCCGCCACGCCGTGCGCCATCACGCCGGCACCGCCCGCAACACCCGCGCCTCGCGGATCGGCAGATTGATCAGCGCCGCGAACCGGCCAGCCCAGCATCCGCGTACCACATCCAGGTGCCGTCGCCGAACCGCGCCACCGCGAGGCCGCCCAGCCAGACGCCGAACAACCCGCCGATGCGCTGTGCGACCAGCGTCAGCGCGCGGCCGCCAGGCGCATCGCGCTGCCGCGCCACAGCCGCAGCGCGCCGGCCAGCAGCACCACGCCGAGCCCGACCAGCGCCACCCAGTGCGCCGGGCGCAGCCCGAACCGCAGGGTCTGGTTCGCCGCCAGCACGCGCCAGGGGTTGATGCCGGTGGCCACCGCGTACCAGCCGAACTCGATCCAGGCGGTGGCGACCGCCGCCGCAATGCCCAGCGCCACCAGCGCGCCAAGGTTGCGCTGCCACGCGGCCGGCACCGCGCGCCAGGCCATCAGCCAGACGAAGAATCCGGCGAACATCACCGGCTCACTGACCATCGCCTTCGACTGGATGAAATAGTGCAGCAGCGCCAGCGCGCCGATCAGGTACAGCGTGCGGTGCAGCCGCTTCCAGCGCCGCCCGAGCCGGCGCATCGCCGCGTCGGTGGAGGTCGCCCCCAGCACCGACAGCCCGACCAGGGCGGTGAACCCGATCGTCAGGTAGAACCGCAGCACGATCTCCGCGACCACCGTCGGCAGCCGGAAATTCTGGTCCACGATGTAGAGGCAAAGATGGGTCAGGCCGTAGGTCATCGCCGCCACCCCCACCATGCGCCGCACCAGCAGCAGCTTCGGCCAGTCGAACACGGCGCGGGCCGGAGAGATCGCCAGCGAGATCATGACCAGCCGCACCGTCCACAGCCCGAAGCCGAGGATCAGCTCGTGTAGCGGGCGCGCGGTCATGGCGTCGGTCGCCCACCAGAACGCCAGCAGCGCGCCGGGTGCGAACAACACCGGCAGCACCGCCGCCTTGATCGGCACCAGCCGGCCGTGCCGATCGCGCCAGAGCCGGCGCATCACCTTGGCCCCGCCGCATGCGGGGTGGCCGGTTGGGCGCCCGCCTGCGATCCGTTCGGCTGGGACCCGTTCGATTGCGATCCATTCGATTGGGCCGCCGCCGGCTTGGCGCCGAGCCACTGGCGGGTGTAGCCGGCCGGCACCTGGAACACCGCGGGATCGAGCGGGCCGTAGGTCACCGCCTCCGCCCGCAACAGCGCGCGATCGCCGAGCCGGGCGCGCAGCAGCACGCCGTCCGCGGTCAGACAGACCCGCGTCGCCTGGCCGGCCGCATCGGTGATGTCCCACTCGGTGCAGGCCAGCCCGGCCACGGTGTCCGTCCCGCGCCGCACGGCGCCCGCCGCGGCGCTGTCCGCCATCCCCGTCACGCTCTCGGGCGCCGCCATCTCGATCACCGCCTGCTCCGCTGTTCGCACTGTGCTCATGCGTCTCGCGGCGAGGTCGATAATTACGTACAGCCCCCGCGTCGGCGGATCCACGCGCAGCTTCCGCGCCGCGACGTCCCAGCGCATCCGCTCCTGCAAGGGAGGGCCGCTTCCGGCCGCCACGGCATAGGTCACGTCCACATCGTGCAGCGGGCGCAGCACCGGGCGTTCGCCGCCCGCCGCGGCGCCCAGCAGCACCGCCAGCGCGCCGGCGGCCACCCGCCGGCGCATCACGCGGGCACCGACCCGGCGAGCGCGCGAACCGCCGTGCCGAGGGAAGCGGGGGCCGGCAGCCAGCTGGCCGGCGCGTCCAGCGCCGTCGTCAGCAGCACGCGGTACGCCTGGCGCGGGATCTCCTCGGCGCCGAACTGCGCCAGGTGCGCGGTGACGAACTGGGTGTCCAGCAGCCGGAACCCGCCCAGCCGCAGCCGCGCCACCAGGTGCACCAGCGCCACCTTCGATGCGTCGCGGGCGAAGCTGAACATGCTCTCGCCGAAGAACACGCCGCCGATCGCCACGCCGTACAGCCCGCCGACCAGGTCCCCGCCCTGCCGGCATTCCACCGAGTGCGCATGGCCCATGGCATGCAGCTCGGTGAACAGGCGCTTCGATCTGCGGGCTGATCCAGGTGTCCTCCCGCCCCGGCCGCGCGACGGCGCAGGCGGCGATGGTGGCGGGGAAGTCGAGATCGGCGCCGACCTCGAACTGGTCCGACAGCACGGTGCGCAGCAGCCGGCGCGGCAGGTGGAAGCGCTCCAGCGGCAGCACGCCGCGCCGCTCCGGGTCCAGCCAGAACAGCCGCCCGCCATGCCTTGTCTCGGCCATCGGGAACAGCCCGTGGCGATAGGCGCGCAGCACCAGGTCGGGCGTGAGGTCTAGGACGCGTCGGGACATGGCGATAGTGTGGGTCGGCCGGGGGCCGGACGGAAGACACGATGTGCGCCCCCGGGCAAAGCAAGGCCGGGGCTCCGGCCTTTTCAGTCGTAACGACCGTGCAGCACCTGATCGGCATCGCTCAGCGCGGCTTGGCAATGCGCGCAGCAAGCTGGCTTGGCAGTCACCGTTTCGTCGGGACCGCAGGCCAACGGGCGGCCACCGCCGGTGCGGCCCCGGCTGCCTGTGCGCGGTCCAACAGGCTTGGCTTGCACGCTTGGCTTTCTCCGGCGGGCTCGGCTTCTGATCCTTCGACGGCGGCGGGTCGAGCAGGGGTGTGCGGGCGGGACCAAGGGCGGTTGAGCATGGAGACGACACACGAAGTCGGCAGCAGCAACATGTTTGCCGAATCTTTGCCGACCTCGGCCCGCCGATCGCCGAACAGGCGTTGGTCACGGCCAGGCGGGCCGTGCAGATCTCGGATCCTGAGAGGCCGCAAGCTCACGCAGGCGGAAGCGGGGCGCCGGCTCGGCACGACCCAGGCCCAGGGCTCGGCGCTGCTGCGGTGCCGCAAGGTGTCCGTCGCTGTGGGCAGGCTGACGGCGTTTCTGACCGCCCTCGGCCAGGACGTGGAGGAGACGGTGAACCCGCCAGGCACCACGGCGCGGGGCACATGCGGTCACCGTGCAGCCTGGCTGACCGCTGCCACCGGCGATGGAGCACGTCTCGGACGGGAATCACCTGTCGCAAGGCGAGTCTCAGCCCGCGCAGCAAGCGAAGGTCTTAGCAAGGTCGCTCTGCGACGAACCAGAACGTTGAACGACATGAGACGATGATCTTCAGGCTGCGCGCGGATGTACCACATAGATGGAATGCTGAGCTAAATTTCGTTGCATACGTCGACGCGCCTCTCCCCGAAGATCCGCTAGCCCGAAAATTTGAACATGATGCGGCAAGGCGTCCCGCTCGATTTGCAGGCCCAGGCTACGAACGTACCCCGCGGTAATCCGTGTTACGGCCCAACCGGGGACGCCCGTCGGACAGCCATAGGTCAACTGCTCGCCTGCCGCCCTAAGAGAAGATTCCAGATGAAACGATAAACCCTCCTCCCCGTCGTCTAGTGCGAACGCCGGCGACGGAGGGCGGAGATCGGGCGGCTCATTGTTGGGCATGCTCTGCCGGCTCACCGGCTGGTGCCAAGGAGGAATGCGCCGCAACAATCCTTCGTCGTCGGCAACGTCCTCGGAGCACACTTTGAGGACGAACCCTATCGAGCGCTAAGAGCCTTTAATGCCTCCAGTGCAGGGGTCAGGTCGGTGCTCTCGCCCGTATATGCGGGTACGAGATGCCATGCATCTTCGACCAGTACAACGATGCGGTAGGGAGCCTCGAAAATAATTTCGATGTCGAGGCCCCTATCATGCCATTCAGCATAGAGAGCCCCATCCGGAGACGGATTGACCGTCGGGGCGGGAATTCCCAGTCGTTCGAGGCCTGCGAGTTCCGTCGCAGCGAACGAGAGGATGTGACGGTCCGGCGCTTTGCCCCGAGTGCTGTTCCAGCCGGGCTGCAGACTGGCGATTTGACCAAGCCTCTGCCGCGCGTTCATCCAGTCCAGGACATAGGGATGGCGCTTCCTGTTGAGGGGCAGAATATCGAGTGTGGCGCTGCCTGTCTGGTAACCCACGGAAGCAACCAAACTTCCAGGGTTCGTTGCTATGGGCTGGATCGACGACTCCAAGACCATCCCCGTCTGGTTCACCGCTGCCTCCCCCATGTCTCGTGCATCGCGTCAGTCGTGACCGCGGTGAAGCAGGTCACGATCTCGACGTGCGCCATGTCAAAAAAGCCCAACACGCCATCAAGGTCAGCGGTTGCTGGCCGACCCCTGACAGTCAGATTCAGCGCCCACGCCCGCTGCGTCACATCAATCTGGATCGGCTTACATTCAACCTGCAGTCTGCCGAAAGCACCGCCTGGCTGGTTCTGCAGCTCCCGCCGCAGCAGCAAATGGGTGTCAGAGAACTGCCCGTTCCACTCTCGGCCACAATCCAACCGCATTCCTCTAAGTAGCTGATGCAGATCTCCCCATCCCGCATCCTGCGGAAGCGGAATCTTATTGAAATAAGCAAGGCTACATTGGTTTGGAACGATCCCGGGGTAACCTTTCTTATGTGCGAATTGGGTGAGGGCCTCTTGCGCACTCATGAAACGCTGCTTCACCTCGGCATATCGGGGGTACGCCCCACCAGCAGGGCGCATGCGCCAATTCACGATCAGCCTGTCCGCCTGAAACTGGACCAAGTGCTCATCATTCGTTGAAATGAACCACGACCGTGGCAGGAGACTGGTGCCGAAACCGATCTGGAACGGTGCCCCGAATACCGGGCCAACTGTTTCGAAGCTGGGCGGAAGCGCTGGCAAATCCAGCGTGATCGGATATTCGTCCGCGATCAGGTCATAAAATGACCCAACGTCGGCAGCCTTCAGTGGCAAGGCAACGAACTGCATGTCAGCCGCCACTTCGTCCAACGGCGGCTCGGAGAAGGACGGGAGGCGAGGCTCTTGTTCCATGAAGATCTGTGACACCTACCGACACGACCGCGCGAATTTGCCTAACACACTTGGCCGATTTGACCCAAGCGCATTCTCCAGCCGGCGGCCCCTCGGGCAAGTCCTGCCCGGCCGCGTATCTCAACGTTGGCCCCTCCACACTTCCAACGTAGGGGCTTCGCGGCCATCCCCCCACGCGCTAGACCCGCCCGATGCCCGCAATCCCCACCGCCGCCGGCGCCTCGCCGGCCATGGCGCAATGGTTCGCCATCAAGGCCGACCATCCGGACGCCCTGCTGTTCTTCCGCATGGGCGACTTCTACGAACTGTTCTTCGCCGACGCCGAAGCCGCCGCCGCCGCGCTCGACATCGCGCTGACCAGCCGCGGCGAGCACGCCGGCGCGCCGATCGCGATGTGCGGCGTGCCGGTCCGCACCGCCGAACTCTACCTCGGCCGGCTGATCCGCCGCGGCTTCCGCGTCGCCGTGGTGGAGCAGATGGAGGACCCGAAGACCCGCACCGGCAAGGCGCCGATCCGCCGCGAGGTGGTCCGCCTGATCACCCCCGGCACCATCACCGAGGACGCGCTGCTGGACGCCGCCCGCCCCAACCTGCTGCTCGCCCTCGCCCAGTATGGCGCCCAGCATGGTGCCCAGCACGGCGCCCACGACCGCGCCAAACAGCACCCCGCCATCGGTGCCGCCTGGCTCGACGTCTCCACCGGCCTGTTCGAAACCGCCGCGCTGACCGAGCCGGACCTGCAAGCCCTGCTCGGCCGGCTCGACCCCGCCGAGATCCTCGCCCCCGCCGCGCTGCCGCTCGCCGACTGGACCGACCGCCGCGCGCCCGAAGCGATCCCCTCGCCGCCGCTGGTCGCCCGCCGCCGCCTGGCCGAGGCCTTCGGTGCGGCCAGCCTGGACGCCTTCGGCAGCTTCACCGACGCCGAGGCGATCGCCGCCTGCCTGGCGCTCGACTACGTGCGCGCCAGCCAGGCCGGCGCGCTGCCCCGCCTCGCCCGCCCCGCCCCGCAGGGCGACGCCGCCACCATGGCGATGGACGCCGCCACCCGCGCCAGCCTGGAGATCCTGCGCACGCGCGAGGGCGCCGAGCAGCACACGCTGTTCGCCGCGGTCAACCGCACCCTCACCGCCGCCGGCGCGCGCACCCTCGCCGCCTGGCTGTCGGCGCCGCTGACCGACACGGGCGGCGATCGCGGCGCGCCAGGACGGCGCCTCCTGGCTGCTCGCCAACCCGCCCAACGACCGCTACCCTGCGCGCCGCGCTGCGCGCCGCGCCGGACATCGCCCGCGCGCTCGCCCGGCTGTCGCTCGGCCGCGGCGGGCCGCGCGACCTCGCCGCGTTGCGCGACGGCATGGCGGCGGCGGCCGCAGGTCGCCGCCGCGCTGGACGGCCCGCTGCCGGCGACGCTGGAAGCCGCGCGCGCCGCCCTCGCGGTCGATCCCGCGCTGCACCGAAGCCTCGCCGAGGCGCTGGCCGATCCGCCGCCGCACCGGCTGGACGACGGCGGCGCGATCCGGCCCGGCTTCGACGCCGAGCTGGACGGCGAGCGCGCGCTGCGCGACGACAGCCGCAAGGTGCTGGCGCAGGTCCAGCTCGACTACGCGCAACGGTTCGGCGTCGCGGCGCTGAAGATCCGCCACCACGCCCAGCTCGGCTACGTCATCGAGGCCCCGGCGCCGGCGGTCGAACGGCTGCGCGACTTTCCCGAACTCACGCTGCGCCAGGGCATGGCCAACGGCGCGCGCTTCACCACGCCCGAGCTGTCGGCGCTCGACCGGCGCATCACCGAGGCGGCCGAGCGCGCCGCCGCCCGCGAGCGCGTCGTGTTCGCCCATCTCGTCAGTGCCGCGCTGGCACAATCCGATGCGCTCGCCGGCTGCGCCGAGGCGCTGGCCCGGCTCGACGTCATGCAGTCCGCCGCGCGGCTGGCCGAGGGCGGCACCTGGTGCCGCCCGGTGGTCGAGCGACGACACCGGCTTCGAGATCCGCGCCGGCCGCCATCCGGTGGTCGAAGCCGCCCTGGCCGGCGCCGCGGCCTTCGTGCCGAACCACTGCGACCTGTCGCCCGATCGCCGCGTGCTGCTGCTGACCGGCCCCAACATGGCGGGCAAGTCGACGTTCCTGCGGCAGAACGCGCTGATCGTCGTGCTGGCCCAGGCCGGGCTGCCGGTGCCGGCGGAGGCGGCGCGCCTCGGCGCGGTGGATCGGCTGTTCTCCCGCGTCGGCGCCGCCGACGACCTGGCGCGCGGCCGCTCCACCTTCATGGTCGAAATGACCGAGACCGCCGCCATCCTGCACCAGGCCGGCCCGCGTTCGCTGGTCGTGGTGGACGAAATCGGCCGCGGCACCGCGACGCTGGACGGGCTCGCCATCGCCTGGGCGGTGCTGGAAGCGCTGCACGAGGCGATCCGCTGCCGCACGATTTTCGCCACCCATTTCCACGAGCTTGCGGAACTGGCCGATCGCCTGCCACGATTGCGGCCGCATACCATGCGGGTGAAGGAATGGAAGGGCTCGCGTGGTCTTCCTGCACGAGGTCGCCGAGGGCGCGGCCGGGCGCAGTTGGGGCGTGCACGTGGCGGAGCTCGCCGGCGTGCCGGCCCCGGTGGTCAAGCGCGCCGCGGCGCTGCTGGCGGCGCTGGAACAGCACGGCGGCACGCTGGGGGCGGCCGGCGCGCCGCTGTCCGCGCTGCCGCTGTTCGCCGCCCAGCTTCCATCGCCCACGCCGGCCGCCACGCCCGCCCCGGCGCCCGACCTGGCACCCGACATGGCACCCGAGCCGGGGTCCACGCCGTCCTCCCGCGCGGCGCCCGTCCCGACAGACGATCCCTTGGCCGCGGCGGTCGCGGCGCTGGATCCCGACCGCATGACCCCGCGCGAGGCGCTGGACACGCTGTACCGGCTGAAGTCTTGCAGCGCGCGCGCGAACAATCGGTTTCCGACCCGACCACATGAGGCTACCATCCGCGCCATGCTGAGCCCCGCACTCCTGCCGAAGGCGGCCGATGTCGCGCCTGGCGCGATCTTCGACGCGCTGGCCGCGCTCGCGCACCGGCGACAAGGTTCCGCGCGACGCCGCGCTCGGCGTGTTCCGCCGCCATCTCGCCCGCATCCAGAACCACGTGCAGCACGCCTTCGAGCAGGACCAGATCAACGGCCTGCAGCCGCGCGCATGCTGGGCAAGCTGGTCGACGGGCTGATCTCGCGCGCTGCACGACCACGCACCGTCGAGCAGCTCGGCGAGCCGCAATCCCTCGCGGTCGCCGCCACCGGCGGCTACGGCCGCGGCATGCTCGCCCCGTTCAGCGACGTCGACCTGCTGTTCCTCACCGCCGAGGCACCCAGCGCGCACACGCTGCGGGTCGTGGAGTACATGCTGTATTTCCTGTGGGACCTCGGGCTGAAGGTCGGCCACGCCACGCGCTCGATCGACCAATGCCTGACCGAGGCCGCCAAGGACACCACGATCCGCACCGCGCTGCTCGATGCGCCGTCATATCGCCGGCGAGGCCGAGCTGTTCGGCGACTTCCACGCCAGCTTCCGCGCCGCCTGCAAGGAAGCCGGGGCCGCCGGCTTCATCGCCGCCAAGCAGGCCGAACGCGAGGTGCGCCATCGCCGCTACGGCGACAGCCCTTCGTGGTCGAACCGAACGTCAAGGAGGGCCGCGGCGGGCTGCGCGACCTGCAGACGCTCTACTGGATCGCCCGCTACGTGTTCGGCACGGAGACGATGGGCGCAGCTCGCCGAGGTCGGCGGCGTGCTCTCGACCCAGCGAAGCGCGGCACGGCCGCCGGTCGTGGGAATTCCTCTGGACCGTGCGCTTCCACCTGCACTACGTCGCCGGCCGCGCCGAGGAACGGCTGACCTTCGACCTGCAGCCGGTGGTCGGCGCGCGCATGGGCTACACGCGCCACGGCCGGCAGGACGGCGTCGAACGTTTCATGCGCCACTATTTCCTGACCGCGCGCGAGGTGGCGCGGCTGACCCGCGTGCTGGAGCCGGCGGTCCTGCGCGCCGCCCTCGGCGCCCCGGCGGTCGCCGCCGGAGACCGACCCCGCGCTGCGCGCCGCCGGCTTCGTGCTGGCCGAGGGCAAGCTGCTGGCCGCGCCGGCGGCGCGAGTTCGATCGCGAACCGATCCAGATGCTGCGCATCCTGCAGGTGGCGCGCGACCGCGGCCTGGAACTGCATCCGCTGGCGATGCGTTCGTTGATCCGCAACGAGCGCCGGGCGCGATCGCGCTGCGCGGCGACCAAGGCGGCGGCCGAGCTGTTCATGGACCTGCTGTGCGGCGGCGACGCCGACCAGCATTCCCATGCCGACGGCGCGCGCTGGCTGGCGGTGCTGAACGAGACCGGCTTCCTCGGCCGCTACCTGCCGGACTGGGCGCGCATCGTCGGGCAGATGCAGTTCGACACCTACCACGTCTTCACCGTCGACGAGCACACGATCGAGGCGATCCGCGTGCTCAACCTGCTGGAGCGCGGCGAGCTGGCGCGAGATCGCGCCGGTCGCCAGCCACCTGGTCGAGCAGCTGCAGTCGCGCCGCGCGCTGTATCTGGCGATGATCCTGCACGACATCGCCAAGGGCCGCGGCGGCGACCATTCGCGAGATCGGCGCCGAACTCGCGCTGAAGGTCGGCCCCGCGCTCGGCCTGACGGCGGAGGAGACCGAAACGGTCTCCTGGCTGGTGCTGCACCACCTGCTGCTGCCGCGAGACCGCGTTCAAGCGCGACATCGACGACCCGAAGACCATTCTCGACCTGGCCGACGCGATCCAGTCGCCGGAACGGCTGCGCCTGCTGCTGGTGCTGACGGTGGCCGACATGCGCGCGGTCTCGGCCAAGGTGTGGAACGGCTGGAAGGCGACGCTGCTGCGCGAGCTGTATGCGCGCGTCTCCGAGGTGCTGGCCGGCGGGCTGTCCACCACCGAGCGCGACGTGCGCGTCAGCCGCGCCAAGGCAGGCCGCGGCGGCGCTGCTGACGGACTGGCCGGCCGCGGACGATCGAGACGTTTCCCGCGCTCGGCTATCCCGGCTACTGGCTGTCGTTCGATCCGGAGACGCATGCCCGCCACGCCCGCCTGGTGCGCGACGCCGAGGCGCGCCAGGCGCCGCTGACCGTCGACACGCAGCCGCTGCCGGCGCGCGCGGTGACCGAGGTGACCGTCTACTGCGCCGACCATGCCGGGCTGTTCAGCAAGATCTCCGGCGCGCTCGCGGTGGCCGGCGCCTCGATCGTCGATGCCCGCATCCATACGCATGACCAACGGCATGGCGCTGGACACGTTCTGGATCCAGGACGCCGCCGGCGGCACGTTCGACGCGCCGCACCGGCTGGCGCGAGCTCTCGGTGCTGATCGAGCAGGCGCTGTCGGGCCGCATCCGGCTGGCGGCGGAAATCCGCAAGGTGTCGAAGATGCTGCTGGGCCGCAGCGCATGCGCGCGATCCATGTGCCGCCGCGCGTGGTGATCGACAACCATGCGTCCAACACGCACACCGTGCTGGAAGTGAACGGCCGCGACCGGCCCGGGCCTGCTGCACGACGTGACCGCGGCGATCAGCGAGCAGGGGCTGCAGATCGCCTCGGCGCACGTCACCACCTACGGCGTGCGCGCGGTGGACGTGTTCTACGTGAAGGACGTGTTCGGCCTGAAGGTGGAGAACGAACGCAAGCTGCGCGCAACTGCGCGAGGCGCTGCTGGCGGCGCTGGCCAACCCGGACGAGGTCGAGGCCCCGGTGCTGGCGCCGCGCAAGCGCCGGCGCGCCGCCGGCTGACCCGCCGGGCGCTGCGAGCCTCGGTTCGACGCACGGCCGCCTCGCAACGCCCCGGGGCAACGCAGGACACGATATAATTCCGATAACGGCATGAACATTGGCCCGGCGCGCGGCCGCCCCACACCGCCCCTGGGGCAAGCCCTACGGCATTCACCTATCGTTGCCCGAGGCGGTCGGCGCGCTCCGGTGATGCGACCTGGGCGCTGGCTGCATCGCAAGCAAGCAAGGATTCCTCCGGGTTAAAATTCTTGGCTCATATGGCGTTGACGGTTGGACGGCCCCGTAGGGCGGAAAAGCGCAGCGCCTTCCGCCATCGCCGGGCGAGCCGCTCGCATCTGCCGACGTCCCCAACAACATATCCCGCCACCGTCCGACGGCGGAAGGCGCTGCGCTTTTCCGCCCTACGGGGCCGTCCAACAGTCAACGCCATATGAGCGAAATTCTTGCTTGCTTGCTTGCCTGCGGACGCGGCGAACCCGCCCAGGGCCGACCGGTCGCCGACAGGTCGGTCGACACTCGCGGGCAGGGGGTGGGTGAATCCCGTAGGGGGCAAGCCCGCGCGCGCTACCGGCCGCCCGACATGATGGAAGGGGCGTCATTTCGGGCCGCATGTCGCGCCGCCGGCATCAGGCGGCGCCCGGCCGCAGCTCGATCGTCGACAGGCGCCGCAGCGCCTGCTGCAACTGCCGCGCCGCGAGTTCGGCGCGTTCCTCGACGATCTGCGCGCGCAGCTCCGGCGCGTTCGCCTCGGCCAGGTTCTTCTCCCCGCGCGCACAGACCACCAGCACGGTGATGCCATCGGGGGCCACCAGCGGCTGGCTGGCCTGGCCGATCGGAAGGGTCTGCAGCAACTGGCGGAACGCCGGCGGCGAGACGTGGTCGAGGCGCACCTCGCCGGGGTCGAGCGGACGCGATGACGGGTTGGCCTTGGCTGCGGCCTCCAGTTGCTCGCAGCTATGCACGCCGGCGCTGATCGCGCGGGCCTTCTCCAGCGTCTGACGCTGCTGCGCCGTCGGCTCCTGCGGATTGAGCGGACCGTTGAACGCGAGGAACAATTGGCGCAGCGTGGCCATCATGCCGACGTCGTGGCCGATCTCGCGTTTTCCCTGCAGCGTAACGACCTCCAGGCCGCCCGGCACCTTGATCGGATTGCTCACGGCGCCCTCGGGCATTTCCGCCACGATGCGCGCAACCTCGGGGTCGAGCTGATTGGGTTGCACCCAGCCGAGCTGCCCCCCTCCAGCGCCGACTGGCTCTGGCTGAACTGCGAGGCAACCACGGCAAACGGCGCGCCGGCACGCAACTGGGTGATCACCGTGTCGGCGAAGCGCTGCGCGTCGGCGGAACTCGATGGATCGTCGATCGGAATGAAAATCTCGGCGACCCGGTACTCCGGCTTCCCGGTCATCTGCGCCAGCGCGCGCTGGCGCTGGGCAATCGCCTCGGGCGATACCTCGGCCTGCGCGCCGAGCTGCTCGCGCACCACCTGAAGCCAGCCGAGCTGGGTCCGGATCTGGTCAACCAGCGTGCGCAAGCCGATCCCGTCGGCCGCCAGCTTGGCGCGCAGCGCGCCGGGCGGCATGCCGTTGCGGGTCTCGATCGAGCGGATCGCCTCGGCGATCTGCTTGTCCTGGATGACGATGTGGCGGCGCTGGATCTCCTGCATGCGCAGGCGCTCGTCGACCAGCTGGCGGCGGATCTGCGGGCGCAGCCGGTCCAGCACGTCCGGGGCCAGCTTCTGCCCGGTGGACAGCGCGAACAGCCTGGCGCGGTCGTTGACATCCACGTTGCTGATCACGTCGCCGTTGACCACGGCAACGATGCGCACCCCGGGCGCCGGCTGGCTTGCCACCGGCGCGCCTTGGCGCCCCGATACCGCCCCCGGTGCCGCCCCGGGCGCGATCCCCGGCGCGGCCCCGGGCACCGGCGCGGCGAACCCGATCGCGAACGCGGCGGCGGCCAGCGGCAACGCCAGCGCGATCGGCTTCAGGCGGCCCCTCGACGGCGTCGGGGACGGACGTGGTGGCATGGCTCGCATCAATCGGACTCTCGTTCTCAAAGCGCCCGGAAACCGAACGCACCGACGGTCTTGAATGTCAACTGGAGCAGCAGGGCCGAGGACCCGCTATCGCCGTTGAACGAGGTATAGCGGCGGGACAACCGCAAATCCATGATGAAGCACTCGTCCTCGTAGGCCGCATCGGCCACCAGCGTATCCAGTTTGCTGGTCTGCATGTTCCTCTGGCCGCTGACGCTCATGTGGTAGTTGCCCCAGCGCGCGGTCGTCCCCATCGTGATCTCCCGGCGCGGCGTATAGACCGTCGAGGTGCTGGGCGGCGGCAGCGGCTGATCGTACAACTGATAGGGGTTGTCGGCGGTATAGAGATAGCCGAAGTTCACCGAGAAGGCTCCGGTGCCGATCGTCGTGAAGGCGTCGATCATGCGCGTCGCCATCGTCGATTTGTCGAGCCGCGTCCGATAGGTCAGGTCCAGCCAGTTGGTCGGCGCGAAGCTGGCGCGACCGACGATGTCGGAGACCGGGTCGTGCAGCCCGGTGCTCGCGGGGAACAGGCTGTCCGTGAAGGTGCGGTAGGACTGGCCGAGCAGCGTGTCGAAGGCGGTGCCGTTCAGGTACCACGCGCCGTGCAGGCCAAGGTTCAGCCGGTCGCCGCCCTCCAGCCGGTCGATCCCGGGGAAGCGGTTGAAGCCGAACAGGTTGGCGTCGCTGAACTCGAGATCGAGGCTGTCCTCGTTCGGATATTTGTTCACCTGGCTGTTGCCGGTCTGCGGCGCGACGATCAACTCGGCGATCGGCTCGATGACCTGGGTGCCCCAACTGCCGGCATCGCGCATGAACGGCCAGTGCACGTTGATCGCGGCCTGCGGCAGCGCGCGCGCGGCATCGACCTGGTTGTATGGGCCGAAATTCGGCTGCTGCCCGAACGAGCTCGCGTCATAGGCCACCGCGTCGTTGTGCACGGTCAGCTTCCACACGTCGCCGAGCGGGCCGACCAACGGGCGTTCCCAGTTGAGCGTCAGGTTGGCCCGGCGCGTGTTGGTGCCGTCGTCGCGGATCACGTTGAACGCACCGGCGTCCAGGCTGAGCCTGCCGCCCCATCCGTCGGGCTGTGCGAAGTAGCTGTACTGGTAGCGCGGCAGCACGATCGGCAGCTTGGTGCTGGCGATCGCCGAGTTGACGCTTTGATAAAAATGCGTATCGATCCGCGAATAGGCGCCGACGCCGAACCCCTCGAGATAGACCTGGCTCGACAGCAGGTTGACGTCGCTGCCGAGGTCCTGCGCCAGGCGAAAGTCGCGGACGTAGTTCGCCGACGACGCCCGGTTGACGTTGAACCCCCAGCGCCAAGTGTCGTCGTAGTTGAACAGCCCCTTCGTGAACACCGTGCTCTGCATCGCATTGTCGTCATGTCCGACCGACAGGTTCGTCGTCAGCGTGCCGTCGTTGAACCGGCGGCGGTACTCGATGTCGAGCTGCGGCCCCTGGTTGGTCGTCACCATCGGCGTGAAGGTCGCGTCGGACTGGTCGTCGATCACCCAGTAGTACGGCTGGTCGACGAACAGGCCGAGCTTGGACG
This sequence comes from uncultured Alphaproteobacteria bacterium, assembly GCA_963847615.1. Classification (GTDB taxonomy): domain Bacteria; phylum Pseudomonadota; class Alphaproteobacteria; order Acetobacterales; family Acetobacteraceae; genus Palsa-883. Next base: position 142,229 of record CAWKAN010000019.1, on the reverse strand, counting down.
ACGCGCCGACGGAGGGGACCAGCAGGCCGGATTCCCGTTTCACCGACGGATCGGCATGCCAGAAATACGGGAAATACGCCACCGGAATGCCATACATCTCCAGCACCGCGTTCTCGTATTCGATCTTCTTGTGCTCCAGGTCCTGCACCGCCCGCGACGCGCGCAACTGCCAGAGCGGCGGCCTGGTCGGATCGGATTTGCACAGATTGCAGGTCGAATACACCACGTCGGCGAGTTCGTTGATCTTGCCGCCGGTCCGTCGTGCGCCGTTCGCCGCCAGCCGGCCGTTCTGCGGCAGGATCGCCCGCATGTCGCGCAGGATGCCGTCCTGCATCCCCTGGTGCATCTCGGCATAGTCGGCAAACAGGATCTCGCCGTCGGGTTCCATCAGCACGACATGGCCCAGCGCGGCGAGCACGCCGGTGTTGCGGTCGAACGTGACCTTGTCGGCGCGCAGCACATGGTCGTTCTGCCAGGCCTCGACATGGCCGGTGGCGGTCACCAGCGCGCGCTCGCGGTCGTATTCGACCGAATCGGCGCTGAAGGTCACCGGCTGGTCGGCCCGGATCGGGGCGTGCGGGGCTGCCGCCGCCAGCATCGCGGGCTGCGCCCAGGCGGGGCCAACGGCACCAAGCAGGCCAAGCACCACAGCGGCGAGGCTCCCGCGCCACGCCGCGGCGAGGCTCCCGCGCCGCATCGCGGCGAGGCTCCCGCGCCGCATCGCGGCGACGCCGGCGCGCCACAGGGCGGCAACGATGCCGCGCATCGTCAGCCGTCTTCCATGTGCAGCAGCAGCGCGACGGCCAGCATCAGCCCCGCCAGGGACGGCGCCCAGGCCGCCAACACCACCGGCAGCACGCCGGTCTGGCCAAACTCCTCGGCCAGCTTGGAGATCATGAACAGCGCGAAGCCGGCAGCGACACCGCCGCCGATCATGCGCGGCACCCCGCCGCGGCGCGACGGGCGCATCGAGAACCCGGCGGCCACCAGCGTCATGGTCCCGGCGAGCAGCGGCAAGGCCAACAGCGCCTGGAAGTGCAGCCGGTGGCGGATCGAGGAGAAGCCCGAGCGGTCGAGCAAGGCGATGAACCCCGGCAGGCTCCACACCGACAGCGTGTCCGGCGGCGCGAAACTCTCCTGCACCCGCGCGACGGTGAGATCGGTCGGCAGCATGAGCGTGCGCGGCGGCTCCGGCAGGCTGCCCGGGCGGACCACCTTGGCATCGCCCAACGCCCAGGCCCCCTTGACGAGCGTGGCCCGCGCTGCCTCGACGCGCGACAGCAGGTGGTCGCTGTCGTCCAGGCGGAACACGCTGACGTCATGCGCGGTCAGCGTCTGGTCCTTCAGCCGCACCCCGAGCGCATGGATGATCGCCACGCCCTTCGAGGTCAGCACATGGTCGGACTGGCGCAGCCAGAGCTGGCCGCCGTTCAGCGCGAGCGGGCCGCCGCCGGTGCGCAGATAGGCATCCTCCAGCGTTTCCGCCCGCCCCAGCATGACCGCGGCGAGCGGGCTGATCACCGCGGTCGCCAGCGCGCCGAGCAGCACGGCGCACAAGGTCGGCGCGGCGAGAAACTCCCAGGCCGAAACCCCGGACGCCCGCGCCACGATCAGCTCCGAGGAGCGGGTGAGCCGCCAGAAGCAGATCATGCCGCCCAGCAGCACCGCGAAGGGCAGGATCTGCAGCGACACGAAGGGCAGCCGCAGGCCGGCGATCTCCAGCACCAGCCCGAAGGTGGCGTCCGGCTTGCTGGAGGAACGCCGCAGCAGCTCGATGAAATCGAACAGCGAGATCAGGCCCGACAGCGCGAACAGCATCGCCACCACCATGGCAACGAACTGGCGGGCGATGTAGATCGAGAGCGTGATCGCGGCGGTCACGGGAGCGGGGCGGTGGGTCGCATGGCCGGATCGGTCTCCTGGGTCGCGGCGCAGTCTAGTGCGCCGGCGGTGACATCGAAAGGCCGGCTTGCGCTCGGCCGCGCGATCCGGCGTTCAGGGCAGAACCTTGCCGGGGTTCATGATTCCAAGAGGATCAAGAGCATCCTTGATGCGGCGCATCATGGCAAGTTCCGCTCCGCCGCGCCAGTCGGCCATCAGGTAGGGCTTCAGCCGGCCGATCCCGTGCTCGGCCGAGAAGCTGCCGTCCAGCGCGCGGACCACCGCGTTCACCGTGTCCATCAGCGCATGCTCCTGCGCCAGGAACCAGGCGGGGTCGGCACCGACCGGCTGGACCAGGTTGAAGTGGATGTTGCCGTCGCCCAGGTGGCCGAACGGCACCGCGCGGATGCCCGGCAGCAACGCCGCGCACGCCGCGGTGGCGCGGCGGATGAACGCCGGCACCTGCGACACCGGCACCGAAACGTCGTTCTTGACACTGGCGCCTTCGCGCTTCTGCGCCTCGGAGTGCTCCTCGCGCAGCCGCCACAACGCCGCGCGCTGCGCCTCGCTTTCGGCGATCGCCGCGTCCGCCACCAGCCCGTCGGCCAGCGCCCGTTCCAGCACCGCCTCCAGCATCGCGCGCAGCCCGCCATCCGGGCGCGGCGTGGCGAGTTCCACCAGCACGTAGTGCTCGCCCGGCTGGGTCAGCGGCAGCGTGGCGCCTTGGATGTGGCGGAGCACCAGGTCCACGCCGAGCCCGGACATGAACTCGAAGGCCTGCACCGCGCCCGGGTCATGCGCCTGGAACCGGGCGAACAGGTCCAGCGCGGCCTCCGGCGAGGCAACCGCGCAGAGCGCCACGGCGATCTCGCGCGGGCGGGGTGCGAGTTTCAGCACCGCGGCGGTGATCACGCCGAGCGTGCCTTCCGAACCGACGAACAGCTGGCGCAGGCAATAGCCGGTGTTGTCCTTGCGCAGCCGGCGCAGCCCGTGCCAGATCTCGCCGTCCGCCAGCACCACCTCGAGCCCCAGCACCAGGTCGCGCGCGTTGCCGTAGCGCACGGTGTTGTTGCCGCCGGCATTGGTGGCGAGCACGCCGCCGATCTGCGCGCTGCCCTCGGACGAGATCGACAGCGGCAGCAGGCAGCCGGCCTCGGCCGCCGCGCCCTGCGCCGCCTTCAGCGTGACCCCGGCCTCGATCGTCATGGTGAGATCGACCGGGTCGATCGCGCGCACCCGGTTGAGCCGCGCCAGGCTGAGCACCAACTGACTGGCATCGGCATCGGGCGTCGCGCCGCCGACCATCGAGGTATTTCCCCCCTGCGGCACCAGCGGCGCCCGCGCGGCGGCACAGAGGCGCACCACTGCGGCCAGTTCCGCGGTGTCGGCGGGACGGATCACGGCCGGGGTGCGGCCCTGGTACAGCCGGCGCCAGTCCTCGCAGTACGGCGCGGTGTCCGCCGGATCGGTCAACAGGCCACGCGGGCCGACGACGGCGCGAATCGCCTCAAGCAGTTCGGTCACAGACATCCATCCACCCTTCCGCCGTGCGCAGCCTATCGCCCCAACGCGTGCTGGCAACTCGCCGTTGCACGAACCGGGTTTGAGGGTCCCTGCTCGCCCGTGATATTGCTATAGATGTGGTCGCGACGGGTGCCGGGCGGTTGGTGTGGCTTGATGGTCCTGACCGCATGAGATGCCGCTCGGAACCGAGGTTGTCGGCACGCGACGCCAAACCAGGAGGTATGCCATGGATGCCAAAGAGGCGGTTGGCCTGGCAAAACGGCACGTCGCCGATTTGTTTGCCCAGGAAGGCGTCACCAATCTCGGGCTGGAGGAAGTGGAATACGATGACGCAAGGCAGCAATGGCGCGTCACTGTGGGCTTTTCTCGCTCCTGGGATCATCCGCGGCAACTGGCTGCGATCGCTGGATTGACGAACAGTGGGATGAGAAGGACCTACAAGCTGGTCATCATCGACGAGGCCGGGAAGGTGCTGGCCGTGCGGAACCGGGAAACGGCGGATGCCGCCTAAGACCGTCGTCCTGGATGCCAACCTTCTCCTGCTGCTGGTTGTCGGTGCTGCGTCACGTTCCTACATCCACGCCCACAAGCGGCTGCGTGCCTATGCGGAAGAAGATTACGATCTGCTGCTGGCGTTCATTTCAGGCGCCTCGCGCATTGTCGTCACGCCCAACACCGCCACGGAAACCTCCAATCTGGCGGGGCAGATTGCCGAACCGGCGCGCCGCTTGATATTTGCGGCGCTGCGCCTCCTGCTCGGAAGCGCCGATGAGATCTACGTTGAGAGCAGGCGGGCCAGCGAACAAGGTGCGTTTCTGCGCCTGGGTATGACCGATTCGGTCCTGCTGGATGTTTTGAATCCGGACAATGTCCTGCTCACCTCCGATCTTGATCTGTACCTGGAGGCGCTCCGGCAAGGCCGAACGGCGGAGAACTTCATGCACCACATCGCGGCGAACCGATAGAGCGATCGGACGCGATGAGCAAACCTGGGCCGGTGCGATCGCCAGGCCACCAAGGACACTGCCGTCGCCGCCAACACGGGGTACAGGGGAGAACACCACCATGGCCAACGGGCTGCTTGAGGGCGACACCGCGCTGGTGACCGGCGCGGCGTCCGGCATCGGCCGCGGCGTCGCGCGGGCGCTGGCGGCCGAGGGCGCGCGCGTGCTCGCGAGCGACGTGAATGCCGCGGCCGGCGCCGCCATCGCGCAGGAGATCGGCGGCCAGTTCGTCGCCGCCGATCTGTCGCGGCGCGACGCACCTGACGCGCTGTTCGACGCGGCGGTGGCGGCGCTGGGCAAGGTCTCGGTGTTCGTGCACTGCGCCTCGCCGCGGCGGCATGAGGCGGAGACGGTGCTGAACGTCACGCCAGCGCAATGGGACCTGATGGTCGATACCAACCTGCGCGCCGGGTTCCTGCTGGGCCAGGCGGCCGGGCGGCACATGCGCGATGCGGGCCTGCGCGGGCGCATGCTGTTCATGACCTCGCTGCACGCCTATGCGCCGCGCAACCTGGCGCACTACAGCGCGTCCAAGGCCGGGTTGACGATGCTGATGAAGGAACTGGCGCGCGCGCTCGGGCCGCACGGCATCCGCGTCAACGCCATCGCGCCGGGCTCGATCCCGGGCGGCGGTTCGCTCGCCGACGTGGCGGCGATGGAACGCATGATCCCGCTCGGGCGCACCGGCACGCCGGAGGACATCGCCGGGATGGCGGTGGCGCTGCTGTGCGACCGATTCTCGGCCTATGTCACCGGGACCACGGTGGCGGTGGATGGCGGGATGGCGCTGTACAACTGGATCCCGGCGCGCGAATGACCGCTCAGCCGCCGAACGCCTGATCCCACGGCTCCGGCACCATCGCGTAGCTGTCGCCGTGCTTCACCACATGGGCGAAGCCGGGGAAGTGCACGTGCATCCCGGCGACCAACTGCCGGTCCGTCGCCACCATGTCGAACAGGCGCCGGCGCGTGGCAGCGGCGGCGTGCGGGTCGGTGTCGAACTCGATCGTCACCTCGGGCCGCGGCACCTGGATCTCCGGCACGTGCACGATGTCGCCCCAGATCAACAGCGAGTGCTTGCCGGAGGCAATCATGTAGCCGCTGTGTCCCGGCGTGTGGCCGTGCAACGGCATCGAGGTGACGCCGGGGAACACCTCGACGCTGCCGGTGTAGGTGCGCATCACGTTGTGGTACGGCGCCATCTGCTCGCGCGCGCAGGCGAAATACAGCTTCTTCGCCCGCTCGCTGGCGCGCGCCATCGCGCCGTCGTCGTGCCAGTGGCGCGGCTCGTTCTCGTGCACCACCAGTTCGGCGTTCGGAAAGAATTTTTCGCCCGTCTGCGGATCGGTCAGCCCGGCGGAGTGGTCCGGGTGCATGTGCGTCAGCATCACCGTTTCGATCGATCCAGGATCGATCCCGGCGGCCTTCAGGTTGGCCTGCAGCTTGCCCGCCGTCGGCAGCAGGTAGTCGCCCGAGCCAGTCTCGATCAGCGCCAGCCGGCCGGCCGAATGGACCAGGTAGCAGTTCACCGAGGTGCGCCGGCCGGGGCGAAATGCCTCGGTCAGCATCTGCGTCGATTGCGCCTGAGTGATATTCTGCAGCACCTCGACCGTGCCATCGAGGTAGCCGTCCGACAGCGCGGTCACCACGATGTCGCCGATCCGGCGATGGTAGACGCCGGGGATTTGCGCTGATGGAACCTGGACCATTTGTCTCTCCTGCCTCGTAACGACCTATTGCGCGACGTAGCCGCCGTCGATCACCAGCTCGGCCCCGGTGACGAAAGACGCCTCGTCGGACGCCAGGTACAGCACGCCATAGGCGACATCGATCGCCTCGCCAAGCCGGCGCAGCGGCGTCGCCGCGAGCTTCGCCTGGCGCGCCCCGGCGTTGGTGGCGTTCAGCATCGGCGGCAGGTAGCCCGGATGCACCGAGTTCACCCGCACGCCGAGCGGTCCGTAGCGGCTCGCCGCCGCCTTGGTGTAGTTGCGCACCGCGGCCTTCGAGGCGTGGTAGGCCGGATGCCCCTCCGCGCTGCCGACGAGCCCCATGATCGAGGAGATGTTCACGATCGACCCGCCGCCGGTCTTCGCCATCGCCGCCGCCGCGCGGCTGGTGCCGAGGAACGCCGAGGTGGCGTTGACCGCGAGCAGCTTGTTCCAGCCCTCCAGCGCGTCGTACTCGCCGACCGAGGAGCCGCTGATGCCGGCATTGTTCACCAGGATGTCCAGCCTGCCATAGGCGGCGAGGGTCGCCTCGATCAGCCGCGTCCAGTCTTGCTCCTGGCTCACGTCGGTGTGCATGAAGCGCGCCCGCGCCTGGCCGGCGGCGATGTCGGCGGCGACCGCCTCGCCCTCGCGCGCCAGCACGTCGGCGATCACCACAGTGGCGCCTTCGCGGGCGAACAGCCGCGCCTCGCATTCGCCCATGCCGTGCGCGCCGCCGGTGATGATCGCCACCTTGTCCATGAGCCGCATTGGGGCCTCCCGCCGGCCTGGTTGCAGCGTGCCGGTTGCGGCGACTGTCAGGCGAAACCCGGCCGGCGGCAACCGGAGCCGGCTGGAACGGGGCGCCGGGCGGGGCGCTTGACATCTTTATGCTCACCCCTAGCATAATCGTTTGAAATGCTCATGTAGAGCATATCCAAGACCGGGAGCCCGCCATGTCAGCGACCGCCACCGTCCGCAGCCCCGCCGCCCGCGCCGCGCCGCTCTACGCGCGCGTCAGCGCCGTCATCCCGCCCATCGAGTGGCCGGTCTTCGCCGAGGACATCGAGGCCATCCTGGAGCTGAAGCAGCAGCGCGACGCGGTGATCCTGGCGCACAACTACCAGACGCCGGAGATCTTCCACTGCGTCGCCGACATCGTCGGCGACAGCCTGGCGCTGGCGCGCGAGGCGATGGCCGTGGATGCCAAGGTCATCGTGCTGGCCGGCGTGCACTTCATGGCCGAGACCGCCAAGCTGATGAACCCGGAGAAGACGGTGCTGATCCCCGACCTGCGCGCCGGCTGCTCGCTCGCCGCCTCGATCACCGCCGCCGACGTGCGGCTGATGCGGGAGCGGTACCCGGACGCGCCGGTGGTGGCCTATGTCAACACCTCGGCCGAGGTGAAGGCGGCGTCCGACATCTGCTGCACCTCGGCGAATGCCAAGCGCGTCGTCGAATCGCTCGGCGCGAAGCGGGTGATCATGCTGCCCGACGAATACCTGGCGCAGAACACCGCGAAGCGGACCGGGGTAGAAATCATCGCCTGGGCCGGCCACTGCGAGGTGCACGAGCGCTTCACCGCCGCCGAGGTCCGCACGCTGCGCGCCGAGCATCCCGGCCTGGTCGTGCTGGCGCATCCCGAATGCCCGCCCGAGGTGATCGCCGAGGCCGACTACACCGGCTCCACCGCCGACATGGCCGGCTACGTCAGCCAGCGCCAGCCGCGCCGCGTCGTGCTGCTGACCGAATGTTCCATGAGCGACAACGTCGCGGTGCAGAACCCCGGCGTGGAATTCATCCGCCCGTGCAACCTTTGCCCGCACATGAAACGGATCACGCTGCCAAACATCCGCCGCGCGCTGGAGACGATGACGCACGAGGTCACCATCGACCCGGCGGTCGCCGCGGCGGCGCGCCGCTCGGTGGCGCGCATGCTGGCGGTGTAGGGTCACCGCCAGCGACCAACCCGGCAGATTCGTCCCCGACGTCTCCATCATGGTCGGCCTGGTGCCGACCCGCCACGCAAAGGCGCCGAAGCACACATCGCCGGAGCCTGCCCCGGCGAAGGCCGGGGACAGGCCCGGCCGTGACGGAAAGCAAAGGAACTGCCCACGATGTCCCCACCGCCTCTTCCGCACGTGATGATCGAGCCGCTCGTCCGCGCGACGCTGCTGGAAGACCTCGGCCGTGCCGGCGACATCACCACCGACGCGGTGGTGCCGGCCGAGGCGACCGCGCGCACCGCGCTGGTGGCGCGCCAGCCGGGCGTGCTCGCCGGAACTCGACTTCGCGCTGGCCGCGTTCCGCCTGATCGACCCGGCGATCGTCGCGCAGGTGGAATGCAATGACGGCAGCCGGCTCGTGCCCGGCGCGCTTATCGCCACGCTCAGCGGCCCGGCGCGCGGCATCCTGACCGCCGAGCGCACCGCGCTGAATTTCCTGTGCCATCTGTCCGGCGTCGCCTCGGCGACGCGCGGCGTGGTGGACGCCATCGCCGGGCACCAGGCCGCCGTGGTCTGCACCCGCAAGACCATGCCCGGGCTGCGCGCGGCGCAGAAATACGCCGTGCGCGTCGGCGGCGGATCGAACCACCGCTTCGGCCTGGACGACGCCGTGCTGATCAAAGACAACCACGTCGCCATCGCCGGCGGCATCCGTCCGGCGGTGGAACGGGTGCGCGCCGGGGTCGGCCACATGGTGAAGATCGAGCTCGAGGTCGATACGCTGGCGCAGCTCGAGGCAGCGTTGTCGTTGCGCATCGACGCCGTGCTGCTCGACAACATGGACCCGGCGACGCTGCGCCAGGCGGTCGGCATGGTTGCCGGACGGATGATCACCGAGGCCTCCGGCGGCATCCGCCCCGATACCGCCGTCGCGATCGCCGCCAGCGGCGTCGACCTGATGTCGATCGGCTGGCTGACCCACAGCGCCCAAGTGCTGGACATCGGCCTCGATTACCTGGGCTGAGCCGGCACCGACCGCCACGCTCGTAGGGCGGATAAGCGCAGCGTCATCCGCCTCGTCCGGGCGCTGCAGCACGGCCCGCGCCGCGGCGGCGGAAGTCGCTACGCGCTTCCGCCCTCCGCCGTGTCGCCGCCGCTTGGCGTTGAAAGCATCCGGGCGCGGCTGGCGGTCATTTTCCCCGACGGCACCGCCGAGCGCCCAAGCTGCACTTGTCTCGCCGTCGCGCACGCCGTCGATTGCTGGAGAGGATCGACGCGCCAGTGTAGGCCACTGCCGGAGATCCGCCGATGACTGACGATGCTACGCCCGACCTGTCGCTACGCGGTCGCCAGCAGCGCCAAATCCTGACGGAGATGGGCGGTATGCGCGACGATCTCACGGTGCTGACGGCTGTTGTTGTGCGCCAGCACGGGACGTTGGCGGCGTCCTTGGCCGAACTACGCGCAATGCGCGCGCGGCACAACCGACCCGCTTACCGGGTCCGCGACTGAGAGACCACGCCGTAACCGAGTGCCCACCGCATGAATTACGAGATGCCTCGCCAGCACGAGGCCTGATACCGGGATGCCATGCAACCACACCTCCCCGGAGGTTCTGAGATGCGTTGCGCCGGGGGGGATATGCCGGGTCGGACTCGTTTCCCGGAAAGTCCGTAGCAGAAAGCAAGAAAGCCGAACTCTAACACGGAGGACACGAAGAACACGGAGACGTCAAGGCTTTGGCGCTTCGCGCAGCAATTCTCATTTTGCCCGCTCAGGACAGCCTGTCTCCGTCATGGCCGGGCCTGTCCCGGCCATCCGCTCCCCACCGGCGGTACGTGGATGGCCGGGACAGGCCCGGCCATGACGGAGAGGCAACGTCGTCCGGCCAAAATGAGAATTGCTGTGCTTCGCGCAGGAGTTTGATCAAACACCGCGCGAAGCGCCAGAATCTTCGCTTCTCCGCGGCCTTTGTGCCTTCTATCGCGGTAGGGACGCGCCTCACGGCGCGCCCCCCGCACAGAACCGTACGGGCGGATTTCCCGCATACGGCTCCCACCTTGGGTGTTTGACGGCGAAGCGTTTGCCGGGCCAGGGGTGGGTGATGCGTGGCCTGGGAAGCCACCGTTCGGCGAGCATGGTGATCCGTTCCCACGAGGTCCGATCCTTCTGACTGCGCCGCCGCAGCGTGCGCCGCCAGAGCCGGATCACGTGTTCTCGGAACGCCGCCAGGGCATCGGCATTGGTCGGCACGGCGTGATAGGCGAAGAAGCCGCCCATCACCTGTCGCAGCCAATCCCCTTGCTGTTCGAGCGTTGTGTGCATCCGGCGTCGCAGCCCTTCCCGGATCGCCAGCAGCCGCGCTTGCATCCGATCGCGCCGCGTCTTCCGCTTCAGTTGGAAGCCGCCGCGCCGGCTACGCCCGCAGATGTGGGTGAACCCCAGGAAGTTGAACGTCTCCGGTTTGCCTTCGCCACGTTCTTTCCGGTTCTGCGCCGCGAAGCGGCCGAACCGGATCAAACGCGTCTTCTCCCCATGCAGCGTCAGAGCGAACACTGCCAGCCGCTCGCGCATCTCCGCCAAGAACCGCTCGGCATCGGCCTGGTGCTCGAAGCCGACAACGATGTCGTCGGCGTATCGCACCATGATGACATTTCCGCGGGCATGGCGTCGCCGCCATTGTTGCGCCCACAGGTCGAAGACGTAATGCAGGTAGATGTTCGCCAGCAGCGGTGAGATGACTGCACCTTGCGGTGTTCCCACTTCCCCTGGCTTGACCTCCCCGTCTTCCGCCACCCCGGCCTTCAGCCACTTGCGGATCAGACGGACCACACGCCGATCACCAACCCGGTGCTCAACGAACTTGATGAGCCGCTCGTGGCTCACCGCATCGAAGAACCCGGCGATGTCGGCATCCAGAATCCAGTTCACCTTGCACCGGTCAATTCCTACCGCCAGCGCATCCAGCGCGTCATGCTGGCCGCGCCCCGGACGGAACCCGTAGCTGAACCCCAGGAAATCCTCTTCCCAGATCGCGTTCAGCACTTCCACCAGTGCGCGCTGGACAACCTTGTCTTCCAGCGCTGCGATGCCCAACGGCCGCTGCCGTCCATCCGGCTTCGGTATATACACCCGCCGTGATGGTTGCGCCCGATAGGCCCCGCGGTGAATACGGGCGTGCAGGTCTACAAGCTTATGCTCCAGGCCCGCACCGTATTCTTCCCACGTTACCCCATCCACACCCGCCGATGCCGCTTTCCGCAGCCAGCCATAGGCTGACCGCAGCAGATCGACATCGATATGGTGCAGCAGAGCGGTGAACCGTTCCTGCTTCCGTTCCCTTGCTGCTTTCCGTATGCGGTCCAGACCGGATAACACGCTCTCCCGGCTCGGTGTCCGGTGCGTGCCGTGCTCGACCGCATTCCCCTTGGCCCCTCCCCTTTGCTCCACCAACTCCTCCGGCGGTTGCCCGCCCTCGTTCGCCAGCTTCATCGCTACTATGGAAGGGTCTGACTTCTCATGCCCGTGCATCACTGGCTTTGGCCCTCCGGCCTTCCCAGTGCGGGCCAGTGCCGTTCCGGCGCTGGCCGAGCATGAGATCTCCCGGTTCCCGAACAAGAGGTTTCGTCGCCGTGCCAGGGTCTCAGACCACGCGGGACCGGCAGGGCACTGGCGATAGCGCACCCCGCCATACTGCCTTCCGCTACACGGACAGCGTCGGCATCCCGGATCAACGGACTTTCGCGGCTCAATACCTGGCCCACCGACGCCCCTGTCAACGCTTCGTCCCTGGCCTCGCGGCCAGCAGCGCATAACTCGGGGCCGATGTGGTTCGCTCTACCTTTCATCGTGAAGGACTTGCACCCTCTCCTCTTGCCGATCTCCCGGCGCACCCGTGGCCTCCGTGTTATACCAGGTGGCGGAAAGTTTGACCTATTGGCGTCGCACCCTCGATAGGGGTCGGGAAGGCGCTACCTCCCCGCCCTCCGAACCGTGCGTGCGGTTCTCCCGCACACGGCTCTCCAGTTGCTGGTTTCCTCATCGGGAGTGTCTCGCCTGTGCGTGAGCAGTCTGTAGGGTGAACAGCCCGCGCCGAGCGAAGAAGGCATTTGGCCAGCGTTGGTGATCGGCTTGGCATTTCCCGAAGCCGGGCCGCTTCTCCTGCTTGCGCAGGATGGCGCGCAACCGTCTGCGGACGAGGCCGTCGATGGCGCGGAAGACACCCGGCGTGGCGTGTTGGAAGTAGCCGAACCAGCCACGCAGCACCGGGTTGAGGTCGTCGATGATCCGCCCCAGGCTGACGCCCCGGGAACGGCCCGTCCGGCTCCTCACCTTGTCCTTGAGCGCCATCAGGCTCTTCTTGCGCACAAGACGCTGGCCCGCCTCGAACCGGTAGCCGAGGAAGTCGAACCCCTGCCCCGGCAGTTGGCTGTCAGCAATCCGCGTCTTGTCCGGATGGAGGATCAGCCCGTTCTGCGCCACCCACGCCGCAACGTCGCGCAGGGCAGCCTGGGCCTCGGCTTGCGTCCGGCACAGGATCACGAAGTCGTCGGCATACCGCACCATCCGTCGCCCGCTCTGCTCCATCAGCAGATCGAGCGGGTGCAGATAGAGGTTGGCCAACAGCGGCGAGATCACCGCCCCCTGGGGCGTGCCGGCGGTCGGCCGCCAGCGCTCCATGTCCTTCATGATGTCCTGGCGGAGAAAGCCCTCGATCAACGCCAGCACGCGGCCGTCGCTGATCGAACCCGCCACCGCGGCCATCAGCCGGTCGTGCGGGATGCTGTCGAAGTAGCCCTTCAGGTCGGCGTCCACCACGTGGGTGTAGCCGTCCTTCAGCAGCCGATCGACTTCCCGCAGCGCATCCTTGCAGCCGCGTCCCGGCCGGAAGCCGTAGCTGCCCGGCCGGAACTGCACTTCAAAGATTGGCTCGATGACCATCTTCAGAGCCGCTTGCACGATCCGGTCCTTCACCACCGGGATCCCTAGTGGACGGGTCTTGCCGTCTCCTTTGGGGATCTCCACCCGTTTCACCGGGTGCGGCCGGTAGCTGCCGTCCGCCAAACTGCTCCGGAGTTCCTGCAGATACCGTTCCGCCTGCAGCGCGAACCGCTCCGTATCCTGGCCATCCACACCCGCTGCCCCCTTGTTCCGCGCAACCCTCTGCCACGCCGCGTCCAGGGTCGAAGGCCGGATGACCTTGTCCACCAAACTGAACCATTTGCCTCCTCGGACGCCGTTCTCCAGCGCCGACACCATGCGGTCCGTCCACACCGAGGCTTCTGCCCACCACAGTTTGCGGCGCTCGCCGCCGGTGGCGTCTGTCTCTTGCTTAGCCCTCTCGGACACTGCCGAAACTTCCCCTTGCCCCATGCCAGACCTCGCGCATCCAGCTTCCTACCTCCCTTCCCTCGGGCCGGTTTTGCTGCCCGGCCGTTTCGCCGTTCATCACGGCTGCGGTACTATGAAGGCTCTGACTCCTGGAAGGCTCACCCGGGCCCCCAGGTCTCCTCGCTTACGCCGCCTTGCCGTCCCGACATTCCATCCCCAACCACGTGAGCCGTCCGCTGGTCGCTTTCGCCGTCGTCGCAGCGCCAGAGGTTGCTTCCAGGCTTCGCCATACATGAGCAGGCTCGCCACAAACTCCCGCCGAAACGGGTTCGTCACCCTACGGACTGTCGGTTCGTCTCCGGTTGCTCCCCACCCCGCCTTGCTTGCGCTTGGCCGACGCAGTTACCTTCGACTACGGAGTTACGACACCCTCCCGCACGGACTTCCACCGTGCTGACCTGGCGGTTTCACGAGCGCACTCATGCCGGGCGCAGGCCCGACATCCGCGATTTTGCTTGCTGCACGCAGGCAAGAAGTCGTGGATGCCGGCCCGCGCCGGCATGACGAGGGTGCGACGCCGAAGAGTCGATCATTCGGACGCCTGGTATTAAAACCTTGCTTTCTTGCTGACCGCAGCAAACCCATGGCCAAATCCCACACCGGTTGGCACTTCAACAATTTTCCGCACCCATGCAGGCAACATCGCATCCGCCGCAGCAGGTCTCGCTGCGACCGCGTTTTCAGGCAACGACCTCTCTCAGGCGCCTCGCGCCCCCCAGTGCGACTTCACCTCAGGACCTCACGGACACATGTGGTTGCACCGAAGCGATGCACCGGTGCAGCGTTCGTCACGGTGACAGTGCCGCCGGTCGCCGCCGCAGCTGCCGGGGCGACGGCGGGCGTGACACTGCCGAGCGGCGAAATCGCCGAGCAACACTGATTGGACTGATCAAATCAGCCGCATTGGCGCTGGCGGGCAGACCGTTTCATCCGGTCAATGTCACACCGCGACAATAAGAAGCCCGACCCATGCCCGACACCGCACCCACCGCCCCCGACCGGTTCGCCGTCACCGAGATCAACCGCGTCCGCCGCGTGCACGACCGCGGCCGCTACGACAAGGCGACGATCCACGCCTTCCTCGACGCCGCCCTGGTCTGCCACATCGCCTACACGATCGACGGCCGCCCGTACTGCACGCCGACCGCGTTCTGGCGCGAGGGCGAGCACCTGTATTGGCACGGCTCCTCGGCGTCGCGGGCGATTCGCAGCCAGAACAAGGGCCTGCCGGTCTGCGTCACGGTGACGCACGTCGATGCGCTGGTGATGGCCCGCTCCGGCTTCCACCACTCGATCAACTACCGCAGCGTGATGGCGTTCGGCACCGCGCACGCGATCACCGACCGGGCGGAAAAGCTGCGGCTGCTGGACAACTTCGTTGACCGCATCTACCCGGGGCGGTCGAAGCTGATCCGCCAGCCGAACGAGCAGGAGCTGAAGGCGACCACGCTGATGGGCATGGCGATCGAGACCGCGTCGGGCAAGATCCGCGACAAGCACGTGGCCGACGAGGAGGAGGACTACGAAGCGGTGCCGGCCTGGTCGGCGCTGTATCCGATCACCCAGGTGATCGGCGAGCCGTCGGAATGCGCGCGCCAGTTGCCCGGACTGACGCGGCCGGAGGGGATGGCGGATTTCGTTCCGGGGACGCGGCTGGATGAGCTGATGACGAAGACCTACCGGAAGACGTTTGGGGGATAGCGGCGACGCTCATGGGCGGTCGGGTTTCGCGTAGTGCCTGGCGGCTTCGGCCAGCATGGCACCCTGCTGCGAGGCGAGCAGATAGCCGGAAGCGACCAGCCGGTCGATGGAATGTCCATAGCGGCGCAGGAACTTCGCCGCGGTGCCGTAGCGTTCCACTGCCTCGGCGGGCGTGAACGTCTGCCACTGCCCGATATTGCCGCAGACGCCGCTGATCGTCGTGGTGATGACCGGCGGCAACGACACCGGCTCCGGCCGGCCGAGCGGCACGACGACGGACGGGAAGCGCACGCCGCCCACCGGCTGGGCGTCCTTGCCGGAGAGCGGCACCTGCAACGCCACGCCGGGCAGCGGATTGAAATGTTGCGTGTCCGTGGGCGCCGGCCCGAGCTTGAACAGGGTCGTCGGCGGCAGTGCTGGCGCCGGCGCGACGTCGCGCGCGCCGACCTGGTGCGCCAGCTCCACGACCAGCGTGCGCAGGAACGGCGTGTACGACGTCGGGTTGAGCGGGACCGCGGTGCCGCCGTTGCAGGGACCGCCCGGCCGGCTGGCGGCAAACGACGCCGCGGCATCGGCTGCGGTGGTCACCGGATGGTGCGGGCTCGGCCAGTCGTAGCGCCGCATGTTGCGCGGCAACGCCGGCGTGTCGGTCAGGCTCGCACGGACGCGGTAGAAGTCCGTGAGGTTCGCCACATCGACGTAGAACGGGTCGCTGTTCGGGCGCGACAGCAACCGGCGCGCCGCGAGCGGGAGTGCGTCGGGGGCGAAATACGGCGCCTGCACCGCGTGGTGCGCCGCGGCGAGCTGGTTGACCGCGAGCCAGTTGCCGGTGCCGTCGATCGCCAGCGCCCCGGCGAACACGCGCTTGCCGGTCACCTTGTCGGCGTTGAAGCCCTCGGCGATGAAGGTGTCCAGGAACCACGCGCTCTGGCTGATGCCGCCGAACAGCAGCGTCCGGTAGCGCCCGAGGTTCGCCGCGCCGGCGGCGAGCGTTGTGCGGTTGCCGGCGAGCAGGCGCGCGAAGTCCCGCACGATGACCTCGCCCACGCCTTGCGCGGTCGCCGGCACGCCTGGCGCGATGCCGGTCTGCCAGGCGACCCGGCCATAGGAGATGCCGCTGGCCTCGAGGAACCCGTCGCCGAGCCCGTTCGGATATCGGGCCTTGGCCGGCGCGCCGACGGCGCCGATCTGGTCGAGGTTGTTGTGCATGATCGGCGAGCCGCGGTTTTCGGACTCGATCAGGATCGTCGAACTGGCACCCGGCCGAGCCGGCGCGATGATTTCGAAGGCCGAGGTGTAGTCGTAGTCGCCGCCTGCATCCTTGGGCAGTCCCGCAAGGCCCTCGACCTGCTCGCCTGGGGCCACGACGCCGGAGACGGTTCCCCAGGTCCGGACATAGGGCACGCCGTTGAAGGTGCCGACCTCCTGCGTGCCGGCGACGGCGATCCCGGTGATGCCGGACGCGCCCGCCGTGGCGGCGAAGGCGGGCGCCGCGCCCGCCGGCGCGCCCGCCGCCAGTCCCGCGATGACCGCGCACACCCCAAACCAGGATAGTCGTTTCATGCCCGCCGCTCCCCTTATTGTCCGCGATCCGCATCGAACCCCGGCATGCGCCGGCTGCCTCGCTCCGCGGCTACCAGCGTTGTCGGCACGCCGTTCGCGCCTGGATCGCGGAACTCATACCAACGGCCCTAATTGCTGACCGTTCGGCCGGTGTCGGGCCGTTGGTATGAGTCTTGGTTTGGCGCGCGGCCGCCCCGCCAACCCCGCGCGCACTACCAACGGCCCGCATTGCTGACCGTTCGGCCGGTGTCGGGCCGCTGGTATGGGTCTCGGTTTGGCGCGGGGCCGCCGCACCAACCCCGCACGCGATACCAGCCCCCGAAATGACGGAAGAGTCATCATTTCGGGCGGCTGGTAGCACGCCGAGGAAAACCCTCGCCGAACGCGCTGCCGCGCTTACGGCAGGTCGGGAACCAGCGGGGGCGGCGTGTGGCCCCCGACCTCGTCCCAGATCTTGATGTCGTGCGTCGGTTCGCGAACGGCAACCGAACTCACCACCACGCCGATCGCGGCGACGGCCATCGGGTAGAGCAGGCCGACCAGCGGGATGCCGGTGAAGGTTGCCGCCAACGCGGTGGCGATGAACGGCACGCCGCCGCCGAACACGCCGTTGCCCACGTGGTACGGCAACGACATCGAGGTGTAGCGGATCCTTGCCGGGAACAGCTCGACCAGGAAGGCGGCGATCGGGCCGTACACCATGGTGACCAGGATCACCATGTAGAACACCAGCAGGCAGAGGATGGTCGGGTTGTCGCGGTAGGTGCCCAGCCAGGTGAACACCGGCCAATAGGTGATCACCGCCAGCGCGAAGCCGGCGCGCATGATCCCCTTGCGGCCGATCCGGTCGGACAGCCAGCCGAACACCAGGAAGAACGGCGCGCCGAACAACAGGGCGAAGGTCAGCACCAGGTAGACCGTGACGAAGGGCAGCTTCAGCACCGCGATCATGTAGGTCAGCGCGTAGAACTGCCCGGTGTACCAGACCACGCCCTCGGGCGCGGTGAAGCCGAACAGGGCGATCAGGATCAGGCCCCAGTTCTTGCCGCTGCTGAAGCTGTCCAGGGCCGGGTTGGCCGATGCGTTGCCCTGCTCCTTCAACCGCGCGAACAACGGCGATTCTTCCAGGCGCATCCGGATGTAGCCGGCCAGCACCACCAGGATCGCAGAGATCAGGAACGGGAAGCGCCAGCCATAGGACTGGAACGCGGCGTCGCCCATGCCAAGCCGGAACCCCAGGATCACCACCAGGGCGAAAACGATCCCCATGGTCGCGGTGGTCTGGATCCAGCTGGTGTAGAAGCCGCGCTTGCCGTCCGGCGCGTGCTCGGCGACGTAGGTGGCCGCCCCGCCATACTCGCCGCCCAGCGCAAGGCCCTGGATCACCCGGCACAGCACCAGCAGGAACGGCGCCAGCCAGCCGATCTGGTTATAGGTCGGCAGGCAGCCCACGGCGAACGTGGCGGCGCCCATCAGGGCGAGCGTCAGCATGAAGGTGAACTTGCGCCCGATCAGGTCGCCCAGATGGCCGAAGAACACGGCGCCGAACGGCCGCACCACGAACCCGGTCCAGAAGATGCCAAGGCTGTAGAGGAAGCCCTGCGTCATGTTGCCGGGAAAGAAGTGCGCGGCGAAGAACCCGGCCAGCACACCATAGAGGTAGAAGTCGTACCACTCGATCAGCGTGCCGCAGGATGAGGCGGCGATGATGAAGGGCAGGCTTGGCTTCGCCTCGCCTAGGTTCATGCTTGTCGTGGCGCCGGACATGCGCGTTCTCCCCCGGGTTGTATGTGTTATGGATCGAAGCGTGGCAGACCGCGGCTCGAGTTGGATCACCGATCCGGGGAGCTGACGATTTGGTACTGCCGAGTTGCCCTGATACTGGCCGAATAATCCTGCTTTTTCAACGATCCATTCGCCCGGAGCAAAAACCGCCACGAGTGCGCGCCATGCCAGGGGGCATGCCAGGGGTCACGGCAGGGTCAGGCAGGCACGCGCAGTCGGCGGCGCGGACGTCCGCGCCAGCCCCGGCACCGGCAATTCGGCTGGCGTCGGCCGGCGGGAAACCGGCGGGGAACCGTCCGGCGGCAAGCCGGGATGTGTGCGCCGATCGACGCAGACGCGCGCGACACCGGCGCAACGCCCCGCGAACCGCCCGGCGAACCCGCCCGCCGCAGTGCCGCCCCGGTCCGCCGGGGCCGTCAACCGCGCGGCGGCGCCGATGGCATCGCGCCATCGGCACGGCGCCGGCGGATCAGCGGATCGGCGAAAACGCCGCCGGCAGCACGAAGGCGTTCTCCTGCTTCACCACGACGCCCGGCGGATTGCGCGCCGGCCACAACCCGGTCGCGGCCGCCTCGGCGCGCACGCTGGCCCGCTCGTTGGCGTCCTTGTAGGCCCAGATGTGCACCCATTTGTTCAGCGCGCCGAACTCCGAATACATGCCGGCGATCAGCGGCGAGAATTTCTGCCGTCCCGCGATCTTCTCCGACCAGCGTTCGATCAGGCCGGGGATGGCGCCGGGGATCAGCGTGTACTGGCGGATCTCGAACAGCGGGCCGACCTGGCGCGGCGCCAGCGGCGGCGAGAACGGCGCCGGCACGAACACCTCGCTTTGCTGCGCGGTGACGAACTCGCGGATCGGCGGCGGCCAACCTTCCTCCTTGGTGGAGGCGGCGCGCACCGCGGCGCGATGCTCGAAGCTGTCGTAGGTCCAGACATGGATGATCTGGTTCAGCGGCCCGACGTCGGTGTGCCAGAAGGCGGCGAGCCTGGAGTGCTTCTCGCGGATCGGCAGCGCGGCGCCGAAACGTTTTTCCACCTCGGCCAGCGTGCCGGGCTGCAGCGTGTAGGTGCGCATTTCGATGATCATGGTCGTTCTTCCCCCGTGGCCGGTGATGCGTGCGGACGAGTGTAGGGCCGGTCACGTCCGGCGCCCAGCCATCCCCCAGGGTCATCCCCCGGGGCCATCCCCCAGGGCCATCCCCCAGGGCCATCCCCCAGGGCCATCCCGAGGGGGTGTGACCCCAGCGGGCCGAATTGCCCGGCGACCGGTTTGGGTCAAGCGACATCACGATCTATTGGCAACGTTAGGCGACGCCCAACAATGAACGAATCGATCGTGGATGCGCAGCCTGGCGGCCCGTTGGGCAGGATGGCCGCATTTGGCCCGCGTCGCCGACCTGCCTGGCTGCCCACACGCGTCATTCGGGAAGCGTGGCGACTGAGGCAGGCAAGTCATCAAGCGGGCACAGAGTTGCACAGAGGGTCCACAGAGTTTCACAGAGAAAGAGAATAGCGCTGCGCGCAAGGTCCGTTGACCGGTAGGTCCGTCCTCAGAGAGAAGCGTCAATATATTGTTCTCTCTGAAACTCTGTGGACCCTCTGTGCAACTCTGTGTCCGCTTGATGACTTGCTTGCCTTGATTTGCTTGCTTGTCGCGCTGCGGCGCACCCAGACCCAACGCGGCCACCCGGGCCACCATCCGAATGGCTCATATGGCGTTGACTGTTGGACGGCCCCGTAGGGCGGAAAAGCGCAGCGCCTTCCGCCATCGGATGGTGGCGGGATATGTTGTTGGGGACGTCGGCAGATGCGAGCGGCTCGCCCGGCGGTGGCGGAAGGCGCTGCGCTTTTCCGCCCTACGGGACCGTCCAACCGTCAACGCCATAAGAGCGATCCGAATTGATCGGCGCCCCAGCACACAAGGAACGGGATGATGCAGCCTGGCCTGCGCGCATCTCGAAGCGACAATTTTTGGGCGTTGCCTTGCTCGGCCAGCCAGGATCGGGGATTTGCCGGGCCGCCAGCGATCCTGTCGGAGCCGCGGCCGCCGGGGCCGCCGTCACGCCACGAACGGGTTCTTCGTGCCGCGCAGTTCAAGCCGGATCGGCGTGCCCGGCAGGTTGAACGCCTCGCGCAGGCTGTTGACCAGGTAGCGGCGGTAGTCCTCCGGGATGCGTTCCGCGCGCGTGCCGAACACCACGAAGGTGGGCGGGCGCGCCTTCGCCTCGGTGACGTAGCGCAGCTTGAGCCGCCTGCCGTCCACCAGCGGCGGCGGATGGCGCGCCAGCGCCTGTTCGAACCAGCGGTTCAGCTCCGCGGTGGGCACCCGCGTGTTCCACACCGCATGGGCGCGGCGCACCGCCGGCAGCAGCTTGTCCAGCCCGGCCCCGGTCAGCGCGGAGACGGTGACCAGCTCGATGCCCTTCATCTGTGCCAGGCTGGTTTCCAGCCGATCGGCGACGGCGCGGCGCAGCCCGGCGCGGTCGGCCGCCGCGTCCCACTTGTTCAGCGCCAGCACCGCGGCGCGGCCCTCGCGCTCGATCAATTGCGCGATCTGCAGGTCCTGGTCGTGCAGCCCGTCCACCGCGTCGACCACCAGCACCACCACCTCGGCCAGCTTCAGCGCGCCGATCGCCGCCCCGGTGGACAGCTTCTCCAGCGGCTCGACCACCCGGGCGCGCCGGCGCAGCCCGGCGGTGTCGACCAGCTCGATCGGCGTGCCGTCGGCATCGTGCAGCAGCACGGAGATCGCGTCGCGCGTCAGCCCCGGCTCCGGCCCGGTGAGCATGCGCTCCTCGCCCAGCAGCCGGTTGAGCAGGGTCGATTTGCCGGCATTCGGCCGCCCGATGATGGCCAGCTTCAGCGGCCGCGTGTCCTCGCCCGCGGTCAGCTCGTCGTCCGCCGCCGGCGGCAGCCGGTCGGCGATTTCCGCCATCAGGTTGGAGATGCCCTCGCCGTGCTCGGCGGAGACGGCGAGCGGCTCGCCCAGGCCGAGCGCATAGGCATCCAGCACCGCGGCACTGCCGGCGCGGCCCTCCGCCTTGTTGGCGACCAGCAGCAAAGGACGGTCGTGGCGGCGCAGCCATTGCGCGAAGTGCTGGTCGGCCGGGGTCAGGCCGGCGCGCGCGTCGACCACGAACACCACCAGGTCGGCGCTGGCCACCGCCGAGCCGGCCAGCGCGCGCATCCGCCCGGGCAGCGACTCGGGCGCCGCCTCCTCCAGCCCCGCGGTGTCGACCAGCAGGACCCGGCGGCCGCGCAGCATCGCCTCGGCCTCCTTGCGGTCGCGGGTGACGCCCGGGGTGTCGGCCACCAGCGCCGTCCGCCGCCCCACCAGGCGATTGAACAGCGTCGATTTCCCAACATTGGGCCGCCCCGCAATGACCACGACCGGCAACATCACACGCCCCGATACTGGAAATTCACCGCCATCTGAAAACTGACAACTGAAAACTGACGACTGCGCTCCGCGTCAGCGGAGCGCCAGCAGCCTGCCGTCGTTGCACTCGATCAGCACGGTGCCGGCAACCGCCACCGGTCCCATCGCGGCGGCGCCGGTCAGCGCCTGCTGGCCGAGGATCTTGCCGGTATAGGGGCTGATCGAAAGCGCCTTGTCGTTGGTTCCGGCAATCACCAGCCGGTCGCTGACCAGCACCGGTCCGAACCAGGTGATCGCGTCCTTCTGCTTCTCCGGGTTCTCCCAGCGGGGCAGCTCGGTGACCCAGGCCACCCGCCCATCGTCGCGGTCGATCGCGGCGATCTGCTGGTTCAGCGAGACCAGGAAAATCCAGTTGTCGGCGACCCAGGGCGAATCCTCGCCGGCCACGTCGCGTTCCCAGATCCGCCGGCCGGCGTGCAGGTCGAGCGCGACCATCAGCCGGCCGACGCTGACCGCGTAGACGATGCCGTTGCTGATCGTCACCAGCCCGCGAATGGTGGAGAAATCGGCCAGGGTGCCGCCCGGGCGCGCCGCCGCGAGGCTGTCGGTCCAGACCACGATGCCGCTGTCGGCGCGCAGCGTGGCAAGCTCGCCCGATCCGAAGCCGGCGACGACGAAGCCGTCCGCATAGGCCGGGGCCGATTGGCCCAATACGGCGGTCGGCGTCGTCGCGGCCTGATAGGTCCAGAGCTGGCGGCCATCCTGCGTGGCGAACGCCAGCAGCCGGTCATCGATGGTGGTCACGAACAGCCGCCCGTCGGCGACGGTGGGCGAGGAGCGCGCCGCGCTGCCGAGGCCGACGCGCCAGCGCTCGGTGCCCTTGGCGGCGTCGAGGGCGACCAGTTCCGCCAGGCCGTTCACCGCATACAGCGTGCCCTGATCGACCGCGAGGCCGCCGCCGACGTTGTCGCTGCGGTCCTTTTTCGTCGTGCTATCGAACCGCCACAGCCGCGCGCCCGTGGCGAGCTGGAAAGCCGAGACCACGGCGGCCGAGTCCATCGTGTAGACGACGCCGTTGGCGGAGACCGGATGAGCCAGCAGCGCCTGGCGATAGCCGCCGCCGTCGCCGATACTGGCGGTCCAGGCCTGGGCCAGCCGGTCGGCCGCCGCGAGATGGCCCATGAGGTGCGACGGGTTGCCGCCGTCCTGCGGCCAGGCGGCGTTGCGCACCGGCGGCGGCAGGACGATCCGGGGCACGCCCTCGTCGGCGGCCAGGCGACCTTGGGCGACGGCAATCGTCTCGCGCTTGCCGGGCAGCGGGGTCTTCTTGGTGCCGAACCAGTTGTCCCACAGCCCGCAGCCGGTCAGCGCGCCAAGCGATGCCAGGGCGGCGGCGCGGCGCGTCAGCAGCAGGCCGCGCGTGGCGGCGTCACGTCGGAGTGTCATGCGATTCATCCACCCAGCCGATTGAGCAGGCCACTGGCCCGTCCGCGCAGGTCCCGCGGCAGGGTGACATCGCCGGCCAGGCCGCGCAGCGTCGCCTTGGCGGCGTCGGTATGACCCTGGCGCAGGTCAAGCAGCGCAAGGTTCTCGCTGGCCAGCGCGTGCCAGGGGTTGTCCGGCACGGCGAGCGGCTTCAGCCGCGCCTCGAGACGCGCCGGATCGCCGGTGTCGAGCTGGCGCTGCGCCCAGAGCAGGCTGGCGAGATCGCGCAGCAGCGGGTCGGCCGAGCTGTCGGCGGCCACCTGGTCGTACAGCGCGGCGGCGCCGGCAAGGTCGCCGGTATCCGCCTGCAGCGCCGCCGCGCGGAGGCGGGCGAGGGTCCGGTAGCCGTCCGGCGCGCTCGCCGCCACCTGATCGAAGGCGCCGATCGCGGCCTTTTGGCTGGCGAGGTCGCTGGATGGGCCGGCCGCCTGGGCGGTGCGCATCGCCGCCAGGAAGGCGGTGGCGGCCGCCATGTCGCGCTTCGCCTGCCACCAGCGCCAACCCTGCCAGCCGCCCGACGCGCCGATGACGAGCACGACGAAAGCGATCAGCAGCCAGCCATAGCGCTTGAACAGAGCCTGAGCCCGCTCGGCGCGCAGGTCCTCTTCCACCTCATCGAAGATATCGACCACGGACCCTCTCGTTCCTCGCCTGCCCCGGAGCGTCACGAACCACCCGGCGGCGCGGCGGCGGACCATAGCGGCGCGCCTCGCGCCGGGCAAACCGGCGCCGACAGGGATGCCAGGGCAATCGGGGGAAACAAAAGCAAGCCGGGGCTCCGCCCCGGACCCCACCAAGGGGCGCTGCCCCTTGGAACCCCGCCAAGGGCTCGCCCTTGGAACCCTTCACCGGGAGTGTGGGGAGGGGGCGGGGGCGGGTGGGCGAGGCGAAGGGGCGCCGTCCGGCGTGCCGGACGGCGCCCCTTCGCCTCGCCCACCCGCCCCCGCCCCCTCCCCACACTCCCGGTCATGGAGTCCAGAGGCCGCTGCCGGCGCCTGCCCCCGGGCACTTGACCCGGGGGGTGGGGGGTCCAGGGGGGCAACGCCCCCCTGGCGGGGTTCGGGGCGGAGCCCCGGCTTGCTTTTGTTTCCCCCGATTGCCCGGATATTCGCCGGGGCGGCAAACCTACCGCCGCCGGTCTTCACCGGCTGTGTCTTTGGCGCAACATATTGGTTACGTGTATGTTATAATACGCCAATTCTCTCCCGCGCCCATTGTATTTGTGGGAGATTCCTGGCGCGAATCGCGATGTCCCGATTCCCTTCGGTGAAGCCGCCTGCATGATTCTGTCCCGCCGCCGCCTGGTTACCGGTGCGTTGACCGTCGCCGCGCTCGCCCGCACCGGACCGGCGTCCGCGCAATCGATGCTCATCGAATTGGACCCCAGCCAATCCGCGCCCCAACCATCCTTGCCGCCATCCGGGGTGCTATCGGCGGCACCTCCCGGACCTGGCGGAGCGCCGCCCTGGCAACGCCATGCGGTCGCCGCGCCCGCGCTGGACGGAAGGCCGGCGATCACCCTGGTGATCGACGACATGGGGGTGATGCATCCCTACACCGCGCAGGCGGCGACACTGCCGGGGCCGCTGACCCTGGCGTGGTTCCCGTTCGCGCACGACCTGCCCGCCCAGGTCGCCGCCGCGGCGGCGCGCGGGCACGAGGCGATGCTGCACATGCCGATGCAGGCCCACAGCGCCGGCATCGCGCAGACCGGACCGGACCCGCTGCGCATCGACCTGCCGCCCGAGGTCAACCTGGCTCGCCTGCGCGAGGCCATCGCCGCGGTGCCCGACAGCGTCGGCATGAACAACCACATGGGCAGCATCGCCACGCGCGACCCGCTGCTGATGGAGCTGGTGGCGCGCGAGGCGCGGGCGCAGGGGATGCTGTTCCTGGACAGCGTGGTGGTCCCGCACAGCGTCGCGCTGTGCTGCGCCGAGCTGGCCGGCGTGCCGGCGGCCGCGCGCGACGTGTTCATCGACAATGTCGGCGACCCTTGGGCGATCCGGGGCCAGCTCGCGGCGACCGAGGCCTTCGCCCGCCGCCACGGTCACGCCATCGCCATCGCCCATCCGCGGCCGGGCACGCTGGCGGCGCTGGAGGCCTGGCTGCCGACGCTGCACGCCAAGGGGTTCGCCCTATGGCCGCTGTCGGCGACGGTGGCCTGGCGCAACAACCTGGACCCGGCGCGCATCGTCACCTGAGGCCAGCGGCCCGAAATGATGACCCTTCCATCATTTGGGCCGCTGGTATCGCGCGCGGGGTTGCCCAGGGGCGTCGGGGGGCGGCCGCGCGCCAAACCAAGATTCATACCGACGGCCCAACGCTGGCCGATGGGTCAGCCGATAGGGCCGTTGGTATGACACCAGCGGCCCGAAATGACTCTTCCATCATTTCGGGCGCCGGTGTCGCGCGCGGGCTTGCCCAAGGGAGTTGCGGGCGGCGTCAGGCGCCGACCGCGGCGGGGGAAGCCACTTCGATCAGGCGCCGGTGCACCAGTTCGAGCAGGCGGCGCCGCGTGGACACCGCGATCTCCTCCAGCGACGGGGTCTGCGCGAGGCGTGCCCTGGCGTAGCGGCGCACCTCGTCCAGCGTCGGCATGTGCTGCAGCTCGACCTCGTTCCAGACGGTTTCCGCCCGTTCGCTGGCCGACAGCAGGCGCGCGCGCAGCTCGATCCAGCCCGGGCGGCGCGTCAGGCTATCCAGCACCTGGCTGGCGATGGATTTGACCGGGAAGGAGGCGGCGAGCTGGCCGGCCACCTTGTCGATCACCAGCGTGCCGAGTTTCTGCTCGCCGCGGATCACCGCCGGCGGCGGGACGTGCAGGTCCCACACCAGCCCGACCCAGGACAGCGCGCGCAGCACGTAGTAGGTCACGTCGCACTCCCACCAGCGGAACCCCTGGCGGACCGAGGCCTGGTAGGCGTGATGGTTGTTGTGCCAGCCCTCGCCCAGGGTGAGCAGCGCCAGCAGCCAATTGTTGCGCGACTGGTCGCCGGTGACGTAGCGCCGGCGGCCGACCAGGTGGGCGAGCGAGTTGATGCTGAACGTCGCGTGCCACAGCACCACCGTGCTCCAGCAGAATCCGACCACCAGCCCGGGCCATCCGGCGATCGCCCAGCTCGCCGCGCCGAGCAGGATCGCCGGCAGGTAGGGATGCCGGTCGAGCCATAGCAGCTCCTTGAAGCGGCCGAGGTCGCGGACCGCGTCATGGTCGGTCGCATCGTTGCGCGGCACGAAGATCCAGCCGACATGGGCATAGAGGAAGCCGCGCACCACCGGCGAATGCACGTCGGCCGCGGTATCGGAGTGGCGATGATGCCGGCGGTGCATCGCCGCCCACCACAGGATCCCGCGCTGGGCCGAGGTCTGCGCCAGGAAGGCCAGGCAGAACTGAAACACCCGGCCGGTGCGGTAGCTGCGATGCGCGAAGTAGCGGTGGTAGCCCGCCCCGACCGCGAAGATGCGCAGCAGATAGAGGCCGACGCCGAGCGTCACGGCGGCCAGGGTCATCCCGCTCCAGAACACGGCGAAGCAGGCCAGATGGACCAGCAGGAACGCGATGCCGGAGGGGTAGGCGACATCCTCCGCGCGGTCGCGCGCGTGCCGGCCCGGCGGATGCGGTTCGGGGGGGGCGCTTCCATCGGGCGGTGGGCTGGTGGCGATCGGGCTGGTGGCGGTCAGGCTGGTGGCGGTCAGGCTTGGGGGGAGCAGGCGCATCGGGCTTGATTCCATCGCAACGTGTTGGTCGGGCAAGGGGCGCGCCTGACGTCTGGCACGCCGCCGTGTCGGGGTGAGGCCAGCCGCGGCCGGCCAGCGCATCGCCGCGCCGCGGCCGGCTCGGCAATCGGCTGCACAGGCTGCGGCTGGGACTGCCACGGCGCGCTTGCGAAGATCGGCTGCCAAAATTGGCTGGCAGCGCCCGCAGAGCGCTGGTCAGGCGTCTGGCGCCTGTCGCCCCCACATCGCCCGGGCGAGCGGGGAATGCAAGGAGAATCCGGCGATCGGCGGTTCGCGGGGGCGGTTTCGCGACCGGCCGCCGGCCGGCTGGCCGGTCATCTCCGGGCTGATTGCCGATTGAAATCATCCGCAGGCGCCGTCCTGGCCGCCGCGCATCGGGGGTTTCCGCCGGACGGGAATTGCGGCGGCACCTTCCCGCGCGGCACGGCCTCGGGCAGCGTCGCGCGGCGGGTCCTGCCGCCGCGGTCGGCGGGCCGGCTGAGCGCGATGGCGCGCAAGCGCAGCCGCGGCCACGCGTGGGCATTGACGCGGTGGCGGAACGACGCGGCGCGGCGGGTCAGTGCGGAAAGATCCGCCGGTAGACGCCGGGCGAGCCCTGGTCGTGGCGCATGATCGGGCGGATGCGGTCGCTCCAGGGGTTCGAGTTGCGCGCGCGGTCCCATTCCGGGGTGTCGGGCACGGTGGTGTCGGCGAACTCGTACAGCGTCAGGTATTTCGGCTGGCCCTCGATCGCGGTGAAGCGGCGGGCGCGCAGCACGCCTTGCACCTGCAGGTAGGGCGGGATGTAAACGGTATTGTACCAGTCGTTGAATTCTTCCTCGTAGTGCGCCGGCACGTCGATCCGGCCCATCTGCAGCACGGGGGACGGGCCCATGGTCGCGTCCACCGGATTGGTCCGGGTGGGAAATATCTGCCGGTACAGGTTCAGGATGTAGTTGTGCCCGATGCTGCCGCCCGAGGCGCGCTGGCGGTCGGGCGAGGGCTTGTAGCGCACCTCGTCGATGAAGGCCGCGCTGCGCATCACGTGGTGGTCCTCCAGCTCGTACAGCGCCAGGTATTTCGGCCCGCCGCGCACCGCGACGTAGCGCCCGGCGCTGAGCACGCCCGGGATGCGCAGCAGGCGATCGATGTGTTCCTCGTCGTACCAGCGGTTGAACGCCGCCTCGTGTTCCGCTGCGATGTCGGTCCAGACCATCAGCAGCCCGGTGCCGCGTGTCTTGGGCATGTCGGTTTCCGTCCCTTGCTTCCGGTGATGAGGTAGCACGCTTGAGCCTTGCCGGTTTGGCGGTCAAGACGACCGGGGGAACCCGCGGCCCACCAACGGGTCGTTTGACCCGAACGGAGCAGGTAATGTTGTCGCCCCGAAAGGTTATCCGAATCGGCGCCGGGGGAGCGGTGGTGGCGGATAGCGGCCCATTTTGATATTCCAGTAGGCCCAGGAGCGCGGGTCGATGATGCCGGGCGGCGCTTTGTCGAGCGCCTCGCGAAAATCGTCGTCCGAGACGTGGCGGCGCAGCAGCTTCATGTCCGCGTGCGTCGCGGCGGCCATCGCGTAGGCCATGAAGCGGATCGGATCGGACAATGCTTCGTCGGGGTCCTCGAACCACACCACGCGACGGGCGACCGCCTTGATGTCCGGGGTGCGCGGGAGCGGCTTCATTGCGACGGCTCCCGCAAGCCGCCGCGCCGCGCCTGGCGGGTCAGCCTCGGCAACCGGTCGAGGTCAACGTCGCGCGCTGCCTCGGCCAGGCGATCCCTGGTGGCCTTCGCCAACCGGCGCAGATTGCCGTCATCGAAATATGATAGCGCCTTCAGCGTGATCTGCGGATTGAATTGCGGTCCATAAATCACGCGGGCTGCCGCCAGCGCCATCGCCAGGTCGATGCGGCCGTCGCGCAAAATGGCGTCGATGTCGATGTAGTCCCTTGCCTCGGCGCGCTGCTGCACCACGGACGCCTTGGTCCCGGCAAGGTCGAGCAAGGATGCCACCTGCACGCCGTTGTCGCGCGCGACGTGGGGCGGGAGAACGCGTTGCAGCCCGGGGATGGCGAAGAACGACAGCTTGACCGGGCCGCCACGATCGATGATGGCACTGAACGTGCGCGGCTCAAGCTGGGTCACCGTTGCCGAGGCCATGAACGGCATGATCGTTGCGAGTTGCGCCGGATCGAACATCCGGCGAGCGAAAAAATCGAAGTCCACGGAGCGGCGGTGCCCGAGATGCAGCGCGATCGCGGTGCCGCCGTACAGCACGAACGAAGCGGGCACGGCCGACAGCTCATCCCAAAGCCGCCGCTGCGGTTTGGGCAGGATGTCCAGCCGGGGCAGGAAAGCATCGGTCATCACATTCAATGATAGCACCAACCGTGCGGCAGCGCCGTCGCTACAGCAGTGCCAGCGCGGCTGCGCTGATCCCGCCGCGCCGGTCGAACGCCGCGATCACGCGCACGCCGTCCAGCTGCGTGTGCGCGTCCATGTCCTCGGTGATGAGCGCGCCGCAGCCGGCGTCGCGCGCGGTGGCGAGCAGCAGCGCGTCGAAGAACTGCAGGCGACCGGCGACGGCTTGCTCCAGCGCGGTCAGCAGGGCCGCCGCGCCGGCGCCTGGCGTGATGGGAAATACCACGGTCCATGCCCGCACCTGGCGGGCGGCTTCGGCGCGCGGCACGATGCGCTTGCGGGTGGTGGCGTGGAAGAACTCGGCCAGCGCCTGCGGCGTGAGCAGGCAGTCGCGCCTTGCCGCCCGCGCGATGATATCGATGGCGGCTGCCTGACGCGTCGGCTCGCTGGCGTCCGCCGCGTAGACCAGGATGTTGCTGTCCAGGGTGAAGCGCAGGGGAGCGGTCACGCCTTGCGCCGCCGCGGTTGGCTGTGGGTTTTCCTGGCATCCTCGTACAGGCCTTCGCGGTCGAACCGCGTGACCCGCAGCTTCCAGCCACGCCGCAGCCAGGCGAGACTTTCCGCCAACGCTTGCTCCTGTTTGGGATCGAGCTGGCGGTGACCTTCGGCCGCGCGCTCCGGGCTGATCCGCGCTACCGGTACGCCATTGCGGGTGACGACGAATTCCTTGCCGGCCGCAACCTCGGCGAGCACCCGCGCGAAATGATGGTTGGCGTCACGTGCGGTGATGATGTCGGCCATGTTAAGCCCCGGTGTGTCCTACAGGATGTAGGACAGTGCGGGCGGCGTGTCCACCGTCGTCTGTGCGGCGCTCTGGCGCCTCAATCGCGAACATCTGACGCCGCGCGTCGCCGTGACCGGATCGTTCACCCGCAGGTTCGCCCCACCGGCCAGCCGCCCCGCAGCGGATCCGGCAACAGCCCGGCAATGTCGCCACCCCCAGCCCAGCGTCGCACACATGCCGAGCCAGCTCCGCTGGCGTCAGGACCCGTCGCCGGTCATGCGTACCCGACGTAGAGCCTTTCGCTTCCTGCCTCAAAACGGCTATTTCATCGAGGACGGAGGCTCTCCAATAGGGACGACTGTGGTTGACGTACGAAATATTATAAGAAGTTCTTGTACTTCTCTACGACAAACTTAAGGTTCTTGTTGGTGTAGAACAAATCCGGTTCAAGCTTTCGGGCACGAACAAGGAT
The DNA here is from genome assembly GCA_963847615.1 of uncultured Alphaproteobacteria bacterium. Taxonomy (GTDB): domain Bacteria; phylum Pseudomonadota; class Alphaproteobacteria; order Acetobacterales; family Acetobacteraceae; genus Palsa-883. The sequence goes on along the minus strand of CAWKAN010000019.1, from coordinate 111,530 downwards.
GTCAAATCCGGGATTTAGAGGCGAGGTCGAATCGAAAAGGATAAGACCGATTCCAAAACCCTGACACAAAGAGTCTATCTTAGATATTTCTTCTGGGGGTGAGTCTTTCGGTATTACAAGATAAGTCCTGTGACTGAAAACACTATATGCGCAGGCTTGACCGAATGCTGTTATAATCTCATTAGTATTGCTCTTTATTTCCGCCGAGACGACTTCGGTTGGCTGTTGAATGATGTCTCCCGGTGTAGCCTTGCGTATACCGATAACGTCTGGTGTACCCCATTTGTCCTTGAATAGATTCCCGCCTAGCTCAATCGCATTGGTGCATTCCTCAAGGTCATTGACCAGGAAATCGGCAAATGGCTGATAGAATTGCGTCTCTTTAACTGCCTTGCCGCGTGCAGGACCAGCCCGTGCGTCACGGAACTCAATAAGACGGTACAAGCCCCGTTCGGGTTTATAAATTTGGTCAGGTATTTTTACATCAAGACTGGCAGCCTCAGTCCTGGCGGACTTTTCCAGGGTTTGGTCTCTTTCGATAATCTGACGAACCAGTTGAGTGTATCTGATGCCTTCAGGGTGTTTTTTGAGTAGTTTTAACGCTATCTCTCTTACCCGAGTGCCAACGCCACCCTGTTTGGATGTGGTCGAGCGCCGTCTACCCGGAGACGACTTACGAGTGGCTTTGTTCTTCGCTCCCGGTGGTCGGCCCATCCCTACGTCGTTCCCCCATTATCCTGCCCGCAAATCGTTGGTCACAGATTATGGTGAACTCGGTCGCCGTAGAACGCAAGCCTCTGCTATAGTGGCGTGGCTGCGGGAGACTGCATTCTGTGCCACGTTTGTCAGCCATATAATCACCTTCGACAAACCGCCGCTGGAGATCAAACGCGTAGCGCACAACCTGTGAACCGCACGGAACCATCTGCGTGTTTTGCGTGCATCGCCTTCCTTCATCTGCGTTAAATTCTTTCTTGCCGCGCCACGAGCTGGCCTGTGGACAGCATGGACGGGCTACGCCCGCCCACGCTGCCCACAGGCCCATCAGCCGACAAATCCAGGTTCAATTCCTTGGCGTTCGACATCTGCTCTGCTCCCTTTCTCTCGACAATACCGTGTCCAGAAAAATCGGGGGCAGCTCAAATCGTGATACGGTCGGGAGCGCCACCAAGACGCTTCCATCCGATCGATTGCGACCAAAAACATCGATGGTCAGCGCGCCCGCGTCGCCGCCAGCAGATAATTCACCCGCAGATCCCGCCCGACGCGCCAGCCCCCCCGCACCAGGTCCGGCGACAGGCCGGCGATCTCCTCCACCGCCAGCCCGGCATCGCGCACGTGCCGCGCCAGCTCCGCCGGCGTCAGGAACCGCTTCCAGTCATGCGTGCCCACCGGCAGCCAGCGCAGCGCGTATTCCGCCACCAGCTTGGCCGCCACGAATGACGCCGCGGTGCGGTTCAGCGTCAACAGCACCAGCAGCCCGCCCGGCGCCAGCAGCCCGGCCAGCACGCGCAGGAACGCCGCCGGGTCGGGCACGTGCTCGATCACCTCCAGCGCCGTCACCACCGGGAACTGCGCGCCCTCGGCCAGCAGGTCCTCCGCCACGCCGACCCGATAGGCCAGCGCCAATCCCTGCCCCGCCGCATGCGCCGCCGCCGCCGCGATCGCCGCCGCCGCCGCGTCCAGCCCCAGCACGTCGAACCCCAGCCGCGCCAGCGCCTCCGCCGCGATCCCCGCGCCGCACCCCACGTCCAGCAGCCGCAGCCCCGCCACCTCGCCGAACCGCGCCCGCGCCCGCGCCGCGATCCAGCCCACCCGCGCCGGGTTCATCCGGTGCAGCGGACGCATCGGCCCGTCGGGTTCCCACCAGCGCGCCGCCAGCGCGTCGAACCGGGCCACTTCATCGGCTGCCAGCGTTGCACCCTGCACGGTTGCCCCCTGTTTCGCGCGCCAGTATGACCACCCCGACCCGACCCCTGACAACTGCCGACCCCTGACAACCGACGACTGGCAACTGACGACGGAACCATGGCGCGCATCGTGATGAAATTCGGCGGCACCTCGCTCGCCGACCTGGCCCGCATCCGCGACGTCGCCACCCGCGTCAAGCGCGAGGTGGACGCCGGGCACCAGGTCGCCGTCGTGGTCTCGGCGATGTCGGGCGTCACCAACCAGCTCGTCGGCTGGTGTCAGGAACTCTCGCCGCTGCACGACGCGCGCGAATACGACGCCGTGGTGGCCACCGGCGAGCAGGTCACCGCCGGGCTGCTGGCGATCGCGCTGCAGGACCTCGGCGTCGAGGCGCGCTCCTGGCAGGGCTGGCAGATCCCGATCGAGACCGACACCGCGCACGGCAAGGCGCGCATCCAGGACATCAAAGGCGCCGAACTGATCCGGCGCATGGAGACCGGCCAGGTCGCCGTGGTCGCCGGCTTCCAGGGCCTCGCGCCGGACCACCGGGTCACCACGCTGGGCCGCGGCGGCTCCGATACCTCCGCCGTGGCGCTCGCCGCCGCGCTGAAGGCCGATCGCTGCGACATCTACACCGACGTCGATGGGGTCTATACCACCGACCCGCGCATCGTCCCCGCCGCGCGCAAGCTGGCGCGCATCAGCTACGAGGAGATGCTGGAACTCGCCTCGGTCGGCGCCAAGGTGCTGCAAACCCGCAGCGTGGAGCTGGCGATGAACGAGCGGGTGCGGGTGCGCGTGCTGTCCAGCTTCAAGGACCCGACGGCGCCCGGGTCCAATGGCGACAACGAAGGCACCCTGGTGGTGGATGAGGACGAGATCGTGGAAAAGCAGAACGTCTCCGGCATCGCCTATTCGCGCGACGACGCCAAGCTGACGGTGCGCCGGGTGCCCGACCGGCCGGGCATCGCCGCGACCATCTTCGGCGAACTGGCGGCACAACACGTCAACGTCGACATGATCGTGCAGAACCTCGCCGCCGACGGCACCACCGACATGACCTTCACCGTCGGCAAGGCCGACCTGGCACGCGCCTGCGCCGCGCTGGACGGCATTCGGCCGCAGATCGGCTATGCCGAGCTGCTGGCCGATCCCAACGTCGCCAAGCTCAGCGTCGTCGGGGTCGGCATGCGCAGCCACGCCGGCGTGGCCAACACCATGTTCCGCGCGCTGGCCGACAAGGCGATCAACATCCAGGTGATCTCCACCAGCGAGATCAAGGTCAGCGTGCTGATCGCCGCCGAATACACGGAACTCGCGGTGCGCGCGCTGCACACCGCGTATGGCCTCGATGCCGCCTGACACCATCCCCCGCGGCATCATCCCCGGCGGAATCATCCCCGGCGGCATCGCGCCCGGCGATACCCCCGCCGCCGACGTCGCCGCCAGCGCCACCACCACCGGCCCGGCGGACCTCGCCGCCGCTAAGGCCGCCGCGCGGGCGCGGCTCGACGCGCTGTGGGCGCGCGGCACCGGCTTCCTCGGCTGCCGCTATGCCATCATGGGCGGCGCCATGAGCTGGGTCAGCGAACGCCACCTGGTTTCCGCCATCTCCAACGCCGGCGGCTTCGGCGTGATCGCCTGCGGCGCGATGACGCCGGACCTGCTGGAAGCCGAGATCGCCGGCACCCAGGCGCTGACCGACCAGCCGTTCGGCGTCAACCTGATCACCATGCATCCGCAGCTCGACGAGCTGGTGCAGGTCTGCCTGCGCGCCAAGGTGGGCCACATCGTGCTGGCCGGCGGCATCCCGCCCGGCGCCGCGGTGCGCGCGGTCAAGGACGGCGGCGCGAAGCTGATCGCCTTCGCCCCCGCCCTGGTGCTGGCCAAGCGCCTGGTGCGCTCCGGCGCCGACGCCCTGGTGATCGAGGGCTCCGAGGCCGGCGGCCATATCGGCCCGGTCAGCCTGACCGTGCTGGCGCAGGAAATCCTGCCGCACATCCGCGAGGTCCCGGTGTTCGTCGGCGGCGGCATCGGCCGCGGCGAGGCGATCCTCGCCTACCTGGAAATGGGCGCGGCGGGCGCCCAGCTCGGCACCCGCTTCGCCGCCGCCACCGAATCCATCGCCCATCCGAATTTCAAGCAGGCCTTCATCCGCGCCAACGCCCGCGACGCCCTGCCCTCGATCCAGCTCGACGAACGCTTCCCGGTGATCCCGGTGCGCGGGCTGGTCAACCAGGGCACCAAACGCTTCCTGGCCCACCAGGCGGCAACCCGCGACCGCTTCCAGGCCGGCGAACTGACCAAGGAAGCCGCCCAGCTCGAAATCGAACACTTCTGGGCCGGCGCGCTGCGCCGCGCGGTGATCGAGGGCGACGTCGAGAACGGCTCCGTGATGGCCGGCCAGTCGGTCGGCATGGTCACCGCCATCCAACCCACCGCCACCATCATCGCCGAACTGGTTGACCAGGCCGTGGCAGCCCTGATGGCCCGCCCGGCATGACATGCCAGCCCATCGCCTGAACGCAGCAAGGCCAGGGGCTCCGCCCCTGGACCCCGGCAGGGGGCGCTGCCCCCTGCACCCCCGCCAAGGGCGGAGCCCTTGGAACCCTTCACTTGGGTTTGGTGAGGGGGTGGGGGGTCAGCGTGCGGCGCCGATGCCGCCCGTCGCGACGGGCGGCATCGGCGCCGCACGCTTACCCCCCACCCCCTCACCAAACCCAAACGGATGGAGTTCCAGAGGCTGCGCCCTCTGGTGGGGGGTCCAGGGGGGCAACGCCCCCCTGGCGGGTTTCAGGGCGGAGCCCTGATCTTGCTTCGCGTCAAGCGACCGGCCGCCTGACATGGTGGCGAGTGCGCCCCGGCGGTTGTTGACCAGGCTGCGCCAGGTGATGGCCAGCGATGTGGCGCCGCTGGCGGAGTTGGCGCGTTTGCTGGCCGCGGAGTTGGTCAGCGAGGTGTGCTCGATCTACGTGATGCGTCCCGGCGAGATCCTGGAGCTGACGGCGACGCATGGGCTGAATCCGCTGGCGGTGGGGCGGACGCGGTTGCGGGTCGGCGAGGGCATTGTCGGCCTGTGCGCGGCGACGCAGGAGGTGATGAACCTCGCCGACGCGCAGAACCACCCCGCCTTCGCCTATCGGGCGGAGACCGGCGAGGAGCCGTTTGCCTCCATGATCGCCGTGCCGGTGCGCCGGGCCGGGCGCCTGGTGGGGGTGCTGGCGGCGCAGAACCGCAACCCGCGCCTGTACACCGAGGAGGAGGTCGACGTCCTTGAGACGGTGACCATGCTGCTGGCCGAGATGCTGGCGGCGGGCGGTCCGGCCGACGGGTCTACGGAAGGGTTTGTCGTCACCGTGCCGCGGGTGTTCACCGGCGCGACGCTGGGCGGCGGGATCGTCATCGGCCCGGTGCTGGTGCGCGGCGGCCGTCCGACGGTGCAGCGCCTGCTGGCCGACGATCCGGTGGCGGAGCAGCAGCGGCTGCAGGCGGCGGCCGAGCGGATGCAGCGGGGTCTGGACGACCTGATTGCCGCGCGCATGCCGTCCGGCGGGGCCGCCGGCGCGGCCTCGCGCGAGGTGCTGGCGGCCTATCGCCTGGTGGCCGCGGATACCGGCTGGCTGCGCCGGGTTGGCGAGGTGATCCGCACCGGCGTGACGGCCGAGGCGGCGGTGGCGCGCATCGCCGGCGAGGTGCGCGATCGCATGCGCCGCATCAGCGACCCCTATTTGCGCGAGCGGCTGGCCGACCTGGATGAACTGGCCGACCGGTTGCTGGCGGCGCTCACCGGCCCGCCGGAGGACCCGGCGGGCGGCCAGGCGGGTGGCCAACCGGGCGAGCCTGCGGGCGGCGGGCGGACCGACGTCCTGGCGGCTGGCGGCATGGCGGTCGAACCGGTACCGCCGGGGGCGATCCTGTTCGCGCGGCGGCTGGGTCCGGCCGAGCTGCTGGATTGGCACGCCCGCGGCGTGGCCGGCGTGGTGATCGAGGAGGCCAGCACGGCGGGCCATGCCGCCATCGTGGCGCGCGCCATCGGCCTGCCGGCGCTGGGCGGCGCGCGCGGGGCGGTGGAGGCGGCGCGGTCGGGCGACACCGCGGTGCTGGACGCCGACGAGGGGCGGCTGATCCTGCGCCCCGACGCCGAGGTGCGGCAGGTCTACGCCCGGGCATTGGCGGCGCGGACCGCGCGCCAGGCCGGCTGGGCGGCGTTCCGCGACCGTCCCTCGGTGACCGCCGACGGCACGGCGTTCACGCTGATGCTGAATGTCGGGCTGAGCCTGGAGCTGGAGCAGCTCGAGGTGACCGGGGCCGCCGGGATCGGCCTGTATCGCAGCGAGATCGCCATGCTGGCGCGCGGCGCGGTGGCCGAGGTGGCGGAGCAGGCGGCGACCTATGCCCGGGTACTGGATCAAGCGGCCGGGCGGCCGGTGCTGTTCCGCACGCTCGATCTGGGCGCCGACAAGATATTGCCGGGCAGCGCGCCGACCGAGGAGGAGAATCCGGCGATGGGCTGGCGCAGCCTGCGCATCGGGCTCGACCGGCCGGCGCTGCTGCGCCGGCAGTTGCGCGCGCTGCTGCTGGCCGCCGGCGGGCGCGAGCTGTCGGTGATGTTCCCGATGGTGGCGACCGTGGCCGAATTCCTCGCCGCGCGCGCCCTGCTGGAGGCCGAGGCGCGCCGGGTGCGTCCGGCGCCGCGCCGGCTGCATATCGGCACGATGCTGGAGGTGCCGGCGCTGCTGTGGCAGTTGCCCGCGTTGCTGGAGCACGCGGATTTCGTCTCGATCGGCTCCAACGACCTGCTGCAGTTCGTGTTTGCCGCCGATCGCGGCACGCCGGCGCTGGCCAACCGCTACGACCTGCTGTCGCAGCCGATGTTCGATCTGTTGGAGCAGGTGCTGTCCGCCGCCGGCGCGGCGCGGGGCGGCAAGGGCGTGCCGGTTTCGCTGTGCGGCGAGGCGGCGGCGCGGCCGTTGGAGGCGCTGGCGCTGGTCGGGCTGGGCATGACCACGCTGTCGATGCCGGCATCCGGCATCCTGCCGGTCAAGGCGATGCTGGCGCAGCTCGACCTGGTTTCATTCCGCCCCGTGCTCGCGGCGATTCGCCGCGGCGGCGCCGACGGGACAAGTTTGCGCGAGCCGATCGCCGCCTGGGCGCGCGAACAGGGTTTGCCGGTTTGATATTGTGCCCTGCTGGGTGCCCTGCTGGTGCCCTCTGGCGATCCGGCGGCGGCGCAGACGCGGCGGATGACGGCCGCGCGGCGCGGCAATTTCGTTGCAAATAGTTTTTGAACCGAATCTTCGCGTGACGTGCGCGCCGATCGGAGTCAGTGTGGGGGCAGTTGGAACAAGCAGTCTTGGCAGACTTGATGGCGACGGTTATCACCGACGTGACATCAGCGTTAGGCGGCTGCAAATGAGGTCTGGGCGGTCGTGCTGCACGAACGCAAATCGAGGCTAGCGGAAGGGCGGGCGAATATGTCCACCGTATCCGCCGAGACGGCGACGGTGGCGGGTGCGCCTCGCGTGGGCGCGGACCTGCGCGCCGCGCGCGAGCGGCTCGGCTGGCCGGTGGAGACGATGGCTGCCGGCCTGCGGATCCGCGTCGCATTCCTGACCGCGCTGGAGGCAGGCCGCATCGCGGACCTGCCGGGCAACGCTTATGCCATCGGTTTCCTGCGCAGTTACGCGAACGCGCTCGGGCTTGATCCGGACGAGGTGACGCGGCGGTTCCGGGCCGAGGCCGACGACGTCAACCGAATGACGGAATTGAGCTTTCCGGCCCCGGTGCCAAGCCGCGGCGTGCCGGCCGGGGCCGTGGTGCTGCTCGGCGTGGTGCTCGCCATCGGCGCCTATGTCGGCTGGTACCGGCTGTCCGGCAACGGCGAGCTGCCGCCGGAGGTGGTGCCGCCGGTGCCGGCGCGACTCGCACCGCTGGCCGAGCGCGCCGTGCCGCCGGCGCCGGTTCCGCCAGGGGTTGCCAACCCTGGGGCGTCGGCCCCGGGGGGAGGCGCGGCGGTGACATCCGGCACGGTGGGACCCGCCCCGTTGACAGCCACGGCGGCCGGAGCCGGCCCCACGGCCGCGCTGTCGGCCGCCGCGACGCCATCGCCCGCATCGGCGTCCGGCGCTTCGGCATCCGCCATGTCCGGTTCGCCCACCTCTGGCTTGCCCAGCTCCGCTTCGCTCGCGGCGGCGACGCCCGGGTCGGGCGCGGGGCTGACCGGCACCGCCGGCCGGCCTGAGCCGACGCCGATGGCCTCGGTGTCGCCGACCCAGGCCGCCGCCGCCACGACGATGCCGCCGGCCGCCGCGGCGACCCAGCCGCGCATCGTGCTGAGCGCCAGCGCGGATGCCTGGCTGCAGGTCCGCGACAAGACCGGGCAGGTGCTGCTGAACCGCGTGCTGCACGCCGGGGAGTTCTGGGCGGTGCCGGCGCAAGCGAACCTGGTGCTCACCACCGGCAATGCCGGCGGCACCGACATCCTGGTTGACGGGACGGCGATCGTCCCGCTGGGCGCCTCGGGCGCGGTGCGCCACGACATCCCGCTGGACCCCGACCTGTTGAAGGCCGGCAAGCTGTCCGCGGCGGCCTTGCCGCTGACCACGGCCAGCTCCGCCGCGCCGGCGGCCGCCGCGGTTGCGCCGAGATACGGGGCGCAGTAGCGGCCCGACGCGAGAGACGGCATAATCCGGCCAACAGAGTTCGATCAGCCCCAGCCGCACGCCGCCGTGGTGCCGCCTGCTTCGTGGCCCTGGCCGCAGGAGGCCTGCGACCGGGTGCGCCTGACGGCCAGACGGAGAGCCAGCGCATGAGCAGCTACCGGCCATATCAGGATATCCAGCGCCGCAGGTCGCGCCGGGTCCATGTCGGGCGCGTGCCGGTGGGCGACGGCGCGCCGATCACCGTGCAGACCATGACCAACACGCTGACCCACGACGTCGCCGCCACGGTGGCGCAGATCCGCCGGGCCGAGCTGGCCGGGGTGGACATCGTCCGCGTCTCCTGCCCCGACCGGGAGAGCGCGCTGGCGCTGAAGGCGATCGTGCCCGAGGTCAACGTGCCGATCGTCGCCGACATCCACTTCCACTACAAACGCGCCATCGAGGCGGCCGAGAGCGGTGCCGCCTGCCTGCGCATCAACCCCGGCAACATCGGCAGCGACGAGCGGGTGAAGGAGGTCGTCAAGGCCGCCCGCGACCACGGGTGTTCCATGCGCATCGGGGTGAACGCGGGCTCGCTGGAGAAGCACCTGCTGGAGAAATACGGCGAGCCGAACCCCGAGGCTTTGGTCGAAAGCGCGCTGTACCACGCCGACATCCTGCAGCAGCACGACTTCCACGACTTCAAGATCAGCGTGAAGGCCTCCGACGTGTTCCTGGCGGTGGCGGCGTATCAGCAGCTGGCCGAGGTGTGCGACCACCCGCTGCATATCGGCATCACCGAGGCGGGCGGGCGGCGCATGGGCACGGTGAAGTCCTCGATCGGGCTGGGGTCCCTGCTGTGGGCGGGGATCGGCGACACGCTGCGGGTGTCGTTGTCCGACGAGCCGGAAGAAGAAGTGCGGGTCGGCTGGGACATGCTGAAGACGCTGGGCATCCGCCATCGCGGGGTGAAGGTGATCTCCTGCCCGTCCTGCGCGCGGCAGGGGTTCAACGTGATCGAGACGGTGCGCACGCTGGAGGATCGGCTGGCGCATATCGAGACGCCGCTGACGCTGTCGATCATCGGCTGCGTGGTGAACGGACCGGGCGAGGCGCTGATGACCGATATCGGGCTGACCGGCGGGGGCAATGGGCGGCACATGATCTACCGCGCGGGGAAGACCGACCACACGATCGCCGGGGGTGATATGGTGGAGCGTATCGTCGAGCTGGTGGAGGCGAAGGCGGCCGAGCTGAAGGCGGCGACGGAGGCGGAGAAGGTGGCGGCGGAGTAGGGACGCGATGGGAAGAAAGCCCATCCCGAAATCCTCGTTCCTCGACGACTGTGAGTACCTCGGATTCGTTCACGGTGAGAGGCGGTGGCGAAGCAAGAACCGGAAGCGTCTGTATACGTGGGATGCTCTCCATGGCGAGGTTGAAGCGTTTAACGTTCGTGGGTGGCACTTGGGCTCGTTTGACCCCATCACCGAAGCATTGATCAAGGAGCCTGTGCAAGGGAGGAGAATAGATGTCTAACTCGCTGGCCAAGGCAGGGTCGCCGACATTCTTCGATCTCTATAGTCGCGGCCAAGCTCTGCCCGATGACATTGATGACTTCGTAGATAGGTGGCATGAGGGGGGAGATCCACAAGCCAGGTCTTTGCCGCTGCACGAGTACCTCGGATTGACCGTGGACGAATATGAACTCTGGGTTCGCGATCCGGATGTATTGCCTCTGGTACTCATCGCGCGCCGAGAATCGCGTCCTCTTCCGGAAGTGATGAACGACTACTTAGATGAGCTGCCTATGGCGGCCCGGGCTGACGATGCCGCGACCGTTAAGGCACTGAGGGCATGGCTGGCAAACCGACAGAAGCGGTGAACGAGGCGGCGTTCGAGACCAATCTCGCTCAACGAGTGGTTGGGCGATTCAGCCTGTCACCGCCCGTTGACGTAGCGACGGTAGCGGAACGTTACGCGGACGTCGAATATTGCAACATCCCCTTCAGGGTGGATGGAATTTGTTTGGATCTAAAGCGGTCCGGTAAGCGTCCATCGATAATCATCAATGTCGACCAGCCTCGACGTCGTAGGCGGTTCACCCTTGCTCACGAACTAGGTCATGTCCTAATACCTTGGCACCGAGGCAGTCTGTACGATGACTTCTCTATGCTTGACGCTGATACTCAATTTGATAGATGGGAAATGGAGGGCGAGGCAAACCGATTTGCGTCGGAGCTGCTTATACCCTCAACTTGGGCATCCACGGTTCTGCAGTCAGCAGGTGACTTCGGGGCCGCGGTGTCATTGGTTCAGGATAAGGCCGATGTCTCTACGATTGCCAGCGTCATTCGCCTGATAGATCTTGCACCACCAAACCACCTTTTTGCCTATTGCGACGCGGACGGTGTGGTGCTGAATGCTGGCCGTTCATTCGGTACAGTCGCAAAATCACCCGCCCGGAACCAAGAATTAGATCCTGACTGCCTGAACAGGAATGCCGCCGATCGCGGAGAAATCCTCGCAGGTTCCTCGTGTCTGCATTGGTGGAGGCTGGCAGATGCGGTGGCTTTATCTCCGGTGAGAGACTATCGAGAGTGGCGGGAAATCCTCAATGATATACTGGATGATCTTGAGTACCTTTGCTCCGATAGACACCACGCGCAGCAATCGATCAATGGCGTGATCGGGGCAACCAATAGTCGCGTGCGGGCCAGTTCTCCCGAAGAACTGCTTGCCGCACTGATACAGCGTTTTGACAGCAAGATCGTGGAAGGGGGAATTTTTCTTGAACTTTCGCATCATCCGAAATTTCGAGATTTTCTTGTTCAGAGGGTTGGAGCGCTGCGGGTGCCCACGTGACACACTCGCAGCTCGGAACGGCTTGTATATAGTCGGTCCTTGGGCATTGACCTGCCCCCCTGTTGGTCCTCGGGCATGGGCGCTCATCTGCCGGAAATCACGCCGACATCCTGCAGCAGCACGACTTCCACGACTTCAAGATCAGCGTGAAGGCCTCCGACGTGTTCCTGGCGGTGGCGGCGTATCAGCAGCTGGCCGAGGTGTGCGACCACCCGCTGCATATCGGCATCACCGAGGCGGGCGGGCGGCGCATGGGCACGGTGAAGTCCTCGATCGGGCTGGGGTCCCTGCTGTGGGCGGGGATCGGCGACACGCTGCGGGTGTCGTTGTCCGACGAGCCGGAGGAGGAGGTGCGGGTCGGCTGGGACATGCTGAAGACGCTGGGCATCCGCCATCGCGGGGTGAAGGTGATCTCCTGCCCGTCCTGCGCGCGCCAGGGGTTCAACGTGATCGAGACGGTGCGCACGCTGGAGGATCGGCTGGCGCATATCGAGACGCCGCTGACGCTGTCGATCATCGGCTGCGTGGTGAACGGGCCGGGCGAGGCGCTGATGACCGATATCGGGCTGACCGGCGGGGGCAACGGGCGGCACATGATCTACCGCGCGGGGAAGACCGACCACACGATCGCCGGGGGTGATATGGTGGAGCATATCGTCGGGCTGGTGGAGGCGAAGGCAGCCGAGCTGAAGGCGGCGCATGCGGCGGAGACGGCGGAGCAGGTCGCGGCGGAGTAGCGGTGGCGCCCGACGCCGTGCTGCATGGCTGACGGAGGATTGCCCTGGTCGGTGAGGACAGGTCGGGACGGCAGGGTGCGCCGGGCGGGACGCGGCTGGTCCGCGGGCCTGCGCCGGGTCGGCGCCGTGCGATCGCGGCGGTGCGGCCGGGCGGGTCCGGCGCGCACGCACCGCGCATGCGCCCCACGCTCCACGCGGGTCAGCCGAGCAGGGAGATGTCCTCCGGCCGGGTGATCATCACGTTCAGGTCCGTCACCAGGCCGCTGGCCAGCGAATAGACCCAGCCGTGCACGCTGAGCGTCTGGCCGCGCGCCCAGGCGTCCTGCACGAAGACGTCGGAGGCGACGTTGCGCACCTGGCGGACGACGTTGAGCTCGCACAGCCGGTCGAGCCGGGCGGTCCGGTCCGATAGCGAATCGAGTTCGCGGCGGTGGTCGTGGCAGACCTCGCGGATCGGGTGCAGCCAGTGGTCCACCAGGCCGCGCCGCTTGCCGTCCACCGCCGCGGCGACGCCGCCGCAACCGTAATGACCGACCACCAGGATGTGTTTCACCTTCAGCACGTCGACGGCGAATTGCAGGACGGAGAGGTAGTTGGCGTCCTGCGGCGGGGCGAGGTTGGCGACGTTGCGGTGGACGAACAGTTCGCCGGGGTCGAGGTCGACGATCTCGTTGGCCGGCACGCGGCTGTCGGAGCAGCCGATCCACAGGTATTCGGGCGCCTGCTGGCGTTCCAGGCGGCGGAAGAAGCCGGGGTCGGCGGCGGTTTTTCGCGCGGCCCAGGCGCGGTTGTTGGCTTTCAGGTGGTCCAGCATGGGGGCGGCCTTAACGTGGTGGACGGGCGTTCATAACATGCGGCGGTATGCCGACGCCAAACACAGCGAAGCCAGTCGTCGAGCCGGTGGCGGCCAAGGTCGCCGGAGGTCGGAGGCCGCGCAACAAGCAGACAGCCGGGAGGCGCCGGCCCCGGGCATCGCCGCTCATGGTTGCTCAATGCCTGATGTGGATAAGTCGGCGCGCGAACTTGAAAAACCTATCAGATAGGTTATTCTGTTGATGGTTGTCAGCCATCGTGCGTACGGCTTCCGCTTCGTCATCTACACGCTCGACCATGAACCGGCGCATAGCCACATCACCGGGTCGGGGCAGGCGAAGATCGACCTGCTCGGGCCGGACGGCGCGCCCCGGGTGGTCTTCAGCATCGGCATCGGGCGATCGGACCTGCGTCGCCTGATCGGCGAAGCCGTGGCACGTCGGGACAGCTTCTTGCGGGAATGGGAGCGCATCCATGGCCGAGGCGACTGACGCACAGCTAAAGGCCGCCGCGGCGCGGGGCCGCAAGATGCTGGACACCGAGCCTCGCGCCGTCGCCGCGCGCTATGACCGGAAGACCGGCCGCGTGGTCATCGATCTGGCCAATGGCTGCACCTACGCGTTTCCCGCGCGCCTGGTGCAGGACCTGCAAGGCGCCGATCCCGCGGCGCTGTCGCGGGTCGAGGTTGACGGGATGGGCTTCAACCTGCATTGGCCGGCGCTGGACGTCGATCTGTATGTGCCGGCCCTGGTGTCCGGCATTTTCGGCACGCGCGGCTGGATGGCACGCGAGCTGGCCCGGATTGCCGGACGCGCGACCTCGCCGGCGAAGGCCGCGGCGGCGCGGGCGAATGGGGCGCGGGGCGGGCGCCCGCGGAAGAGCGCGGTGGGCTGATCCGGGGTGGGCGACGGTGGCGAGGTTGGCGCCCTTGCTGGGCGAGGCCAACTGCATCGCGTTCCTGGGTCGGGTCGCCGGGGCGGAGGGCGACAAGGTGGCGGCACGCGCGCTCGCGACGCAGGCGCTGGCGCTCTACGAGCAGCTTCACCAAACGCAGAACGTCGCGCTCGCGCACAAGGACCTCGCCCGCCTGACGACGGGGGCGGAGCGGGCGGGGCACGTGGCGGCGGCGTGCGCCGCCTGGGCGGCGATGGACCTGCCGGAACAGGTCGCGCGGGTGAAGCGGGCGTTCGGCTGAGCGGGCGGACGGCGCGGACGGCGCCGGCCGCCCGGACCCGCGAACGCGGGCTTGCGGCGCGGCGGCGGCGGCCCCATCTCTGGCGGTTTGTTAGTGTGACAGACAATGCCGCGACCCGACCTTGGAGCACCTCCCGCCAGATGATCCCGCCCGCCACCCCGCCGCTCCCTTGCCACGGCGACGGCGCGGTGGCTGCGCACCCACAGGGGCGACCCGGGCGGCGCGCGCAACACCGCGCAAACAATCCCATGCGACAGCCTGCCACCGGGTCACGATCCGGTGGTGAGGGCGGTGCGCCCCGGGCGGCGCCATGACCGACGCACCACCCCCAGGTCGCGACTGCCGATCGCTGCCCCTCCGGGCGCCACATCGCCGCCGCAGGCGACAGACCGCGCCACAACCCCGTGCAACCGCCTGCCTCCGGACCATGATCCGGTGGTGAGGACGATGCGCCCCGGGCAGCGCCATGACGGGCCGGCCGCCCCCAGGCCGCGACCGCCGAGCGCGGCTGCTCCGACGGGGGCACCGGAGGCGCGGGCGGCAAACCGCGCCACAACCCCATGCAACTGACGACCGGGCGCACCGGGGGCCGCACCGGCCGACCGGCCAACCCGGCGTCGCCAACGCCGGTTGCCGCGCCGTGCGGCCGCCGCACCGCCGAGCTGCGCGGCGAAGCGCGCAGCGACCCCATGCAAGGCGAGGGCGGTGCGCACCAAGCGCCGGCTCGGCCGACCGGCCAACCGCGTGCCGCGCCGGCCGATCGCCGCCCCTCCGGCCGTCGCAGTGCCGCCGCGGGCGACGAACCGCGCAAGGACCCCATGCAACAGTCTGCCACCGGACCACGATCCGCTGGTGCGGGCGGGGCGCGGCGGGCACCAGCTCGGCCGGCGGACGGCGCCGCCGCCGCCGCCTGCCGCCTGCCGCCGCCCGGCCGCGCCACCGACCCGTGCGGCAAGATGCGCAACGACCCCATGCACGGTGAGGACGGTGCGCACCGGGCGGCACCGCGACCGACGCACCGGCCGCAGGCCGCGCCCCCCGCGCGCCACCGCTCCGGCTGCCGTGCCGCCGCCGTTGGCGACAAAATGCGCAACGACCCCATGCAACGTGAGGACGATGCCGGCCGGGCAGGGCTACGTCCGGCGCACCCACCCCAGGCCGCGAGTGCCGAGCGCCGCCCGTCCGGCCGCCGCGCCGCCGCCGCTGGCGACAAACCGCGCCACAACCCCATGCAACGTGAGGACGAGGCGCGCTCGGTGCCGGCTCGGCTGGCGGGCCGCCCCCGAGGCGCGACCGCCGAGCGCCGCCTGTCCAGCCGACGCATCGCCGACCCGGGCGACAAAATGCGCCACAACCCCATGCAACGTGAGGACGGGGGCACCGGGCGCCGGCTCGGCTGGCGGGCGGTCCCCGAGGCGCGACCGCCGAGCGCCGCCCGTCCAGCCGCCGCGCCGCCGCCGCTGGCGACAAAATGCGCAACAACCCCATGCAACAGCCTGCCACCGGACCACGATCCGGTGGTGAGGACGGGGCGCACCGGGCGCCGCCACGGCTGGCGGGCCGCCCCCGCCGCGCCGCGACCGGCGATCGACCCCCGTCCAGCCGCCGCGCCGCCGCCGCTGGCGGCAAACCGCGCAACAATCCCATGCAAGGTGACGCCGGGGGGCACCGGGCGCCGGCTCGGCCGACGGACCGAACCCGCACCGCGACCGCCGATCGCCGCCCGTCCGGCTGCCGTATCGCCGCCGCAGGCGACAAAATGCGCAACAACCCCATGCAACAGCCTGCCACCGGACCACGATCCGGTGGTGAGGACCCTGCGCAGCGGGTGCGGGCTCGGCCGACGGACCGGCGCACCGCCGCGACCGGTCGGCAAACCGAGGGGGCGCGGCAAGCGGCGGACTGCGCTGCGCTGGTCCGCCCTACCGCATCCACCGCATCCACCGCAGCCACCGCATCCACCGCAGCCACCGCAGGCGGTTGGCGTGGCGGGCGGCGGGCTAGGCCTTTGGCACTTCGCGCTCCAGCTCCTCGAGCCAGATGCGCGCGTTGCCGTCCGACGGGGCGCGCCAGTCGCCGCGCGGCGACAGCGACCCGCCCGCCGCCACCTTCGGCCCGTTCGGCATCGCCGAGCGCTTGAACTGGCTGAAGCCGAAGAACCGTTGCAGGAACACCCCCAACCAGTGGCGGATCTCGGCCAACCCATAAGCGACCCGCCGGTCCGCCGGGAAGCCGGGCGGCCATTCGCCGCGCGCCGCATCCTGCCACGCCATCAGCGCCAGGAAGGCGATCTTCGAGGGCAGGAACCCGAAGCGCAGCGTGTAGTAGAGGTTGAAGTCCTGCAGCGCGTAGGGGCCGATCTTCGCCTCGGTGCTCTGCGGCGTCGCGCCGGCGGCGACCGGCACCAGCTCCGGCGAGATCTCGGTGGCCAGGATCGAGTCCAGCGTCGCCGCGACCTGCGGCGCGAACTGCTTCGAGCTGATCACCCAGCGGATCAGGTGCTGGATCAGCGTCTTCGGCACGCCGGTGTTGACGTTGTAGTGCGACATGTGGTCGCCGACGCCATAGGTGCACCAGCCCAGCGCCGCCTCCGACAGGTCGCCGGTGCCCAGCACGATCGCGCCGTGATGATTGGCCAGGCGGAACAGGTAGTCGGTGCGCAGCCCGGCCTGCACGTTCTCGAACGTCACGTCGTAGACCGGTTTTCCCCCGGCGAAGGGGTGGTCCAGCTCCTCCAGCATCGTCATCGCGGTGGGGCGGATGTCCAGCTCGCGCCCGGTCACGCCCAGCGCCTGCATCAGCGCCAGCGCGTTCGCCTTGGTGTGCGCGCCGGTGGCGAAGCCCGGCATGGTGAAGGCCAGGATGTTGCCGCGCGGCAGGCCCAGCCGGTCCATCGCCTGCGCCGCAACGATCAGCGCCTGGGTCGAATCCAGCCCGCCCGACACGCCGATCACCACCCGCTCGATGCCGGTCGCGCGCAGCCGCTGGATCAGGCCGGTGACCTGGATGTTGTAGCCCTCGTAACAATCCTGCGCGAGCGCCTTCGGCTCGGCGGGAACGAACGGGAAGCGCGCCAGAGGCCGTTGCAGACCGAGATCGATCTGCGGCGGGTCGAGCCGGAACGTGACCTGGCGGAACGCGGCGACGGCGTCGGCGTGCAGGCGGCGGTTGTCCTCGAAGCTGCCCATGCGCAGCCGCTCCTGGCGCAGCAGGTCGAGATCGACATCGGCGACGGCGCGCTGCGCCTCGGCCGGGAAGCGCGGCGATTCGGCGAGCACCGCGCCGTTCTCGAAGATCGAGGCCTGGCCGTCCCACGCCAGGTCGGTGGTCGATTCGCCGGTGCCGGCCGCGGCATACAGGTAGGCGGCCAGGCAGCGCGCCGATTGCGACTGCGCCAGCAGCCGGCGCAGCTCGGCCTTGCCGATGGTGATGTTGGAGGCGGACAGGTTCGCCAGCACCGTCGCCCCGGCCAGCGCGCCGAGGCTGCTGGGCGGCAGCGGCACCCAGACATCCTCGCAGATCTCCAGGTGGATGCTCAGGCCGTTGACGTCCTCGGCGGTGAACAGCAGGTCGGGGCCGAACGGCGCGTGGTGCGGGCCGAGCGTCAGCGACTGGCCGGCGGTCCCCTCGCCCGAGGCGAAGTGGCGTTTCTCGTAGAACTCGCGATAGTTCGGCAGGTGCAGCTTGGGCACCACGCCGAGCAGGCGGCCGCGATGGATCGCCACGGCGCAGTTGTAGAGCCGCGCGCCGTGGCGCAGCGGCGCGCCGACCACCAGCACGGGCAGCAGCTCGGCGGAGCGCGCGATCAGCGTCAGCAGCGCCTGCTCGGTCGCGGCCTGCAACGCGTCGGTCAGCAGCAGATCGTCGATCGCGTAGCCGGAGACCGCCAGCTCCGGAAACACCGCCAGCGCGACGCCGTCCGCCGCGCAGCGTTCGGCGAGCTGCAGGATCGCCGCCACGTTCGCCGCCGGGTCGGCCGGCGTGCAGCGCGCCGTGCAGGCGGCGAGGCGGGCAAAGCCATGACGATAGAGCGATCGGAACATGGGCGTGATATTGGGCGGAATGGCGTGACAAAGCCAGAACCCGAGACGAATTTGCCGGAAGTCTCTGGTCATCGGCCGCGGCCGGCGCGACTATGCCGCGGCCGGGTATGGGGCAACAACAGCAATGGCGTCCGCGGCGGATTTCTCCGACCTGACGGTGACGGAACGCGCGGTCGAGGTCACGTTCCGCCCGACCGGCGATCGCCTGTCGTTCGCGCGGTTCGGCGCGCTGCTGTCGCCGGGCCGGCCGATCAGCCCGCCGGGTTTTGGCCCCCATCCGGCCTGGGAGGTCGAGTGGCTGGCCCGCGACCTGGCGCAGCAGGCGCTGCTGCGCCACGGCAAGTCAGCCGCCCCAGCCACGCCACGCCACGCCACGCCAGGCCAGGCTGCGGGCCCGCCGGCCGCGACGGCGGACCCGGCGCCGCACGTCACGCTGCGGCACGACCTGGCGCGCGCCATCGCGCAGCGCGAGCTGTCGCTGCACTACCAGCCGATCCACGCGGCGCGGACCCGGGCGATCGTCGCGCAGGAGGCGCTGCTGCGCTGGGCCCATCCGGTGCGCGGCGCCATCCCGCCGGCCGAGTTCATCCCGATCGCCGAGCAGTCCGGCGAGATCGCGCCGATCGGGCGATGGGTGCTCGACCAGGCGCTGGCCGAGGCGGCGACCTGGGAGCAGCCGTGGCGCCTCGCCGTCAATCTCTCGCCGGTGCAGTTTCGCCAGGCCGACCTGGTGGCGATGGTGCGCGACAGCCTGGCCCGCCACTTGGTGCCCGGCGCGCGCCTGGAGCTGGAGATCACCGAGGGCGTGCTGATCGACGACACCAGCCGGGCGCTGAGCGTGCTGCGCGCCCTGAAGCAGCTTGGCGTGTGCATCGCGCTGGACGATTTCGGCACCGGCTATTCCAACCTGAGCTATCTGCGCGTGCTGCCGATCGACCGAATCAAGATCGACCAGTCCTTCATCCAGGACCTTGGCGCCTCGCGGCAGGTCGAGGCGATCGTGCGGGCCATCATCGGCATGGGCCATGCGCTCGGCCTCGAGGTCACCGCGGAGGGCATCGAGACCGAGGCGCAACTGGCCTTCCTGCGCACGCATGGCTGCGCGCTGGTGCAGGGCTCGCTGCTCGGCCGACCCGGCCCGGGTCCGTTGCGCCCGGTCCAGCCGGGGGCAGCCGGCGGTGCCGTCGCCGCTCGCGCGCCCGGCCGGCCCGGCCCCGCGCCCGCCTGATCCTACTCCAGGCGCCATTCCCGGCGGGTCAGGACCGCCGTCGGCCGCGGCGCGATGCGCTCGGCCGGGCTCAGCGCCAGCCATTCGCGCAGCCGCTCGATGACGAACCGCGTCGGCTTCGCCAGGTCGAGCGCCAGCGCCACCTCGAGTTCGACGAAGCGCAGGTCCTCCAGCTCGCCGGAGCCGGCCAGCGTGCCGGTGACGCGCGCGGCGTCCACCACCAGGAAGCGGGCGTTGAAGCGCATCGGGCCGGGCGGCGGGGTCACCGCGCGGCACAGATAGTCCAGCCCGTCCAGCGCCGGCGGGTCGCCCAGGGTGTCGCCGAGCGTCAGGCCGGTCTCCTCGGCCAGCTCGCGCGCCGCGGCGATGCCCAGCCCATGCGCCAGGGCGGGGTTGGCCTGCTTCGCCAGCAGCGCGTGGGTGTGCGGGGGGAGCGGCGTGGCGGCCGGCGCGGTCAGGTCGGCGCGATCGACGGCGCCGCCGGGGAACACCAGCCGGTTCGGCATGAAGCGGTGGCGCGCGCCGCGCATGCCCATCAGCAGCTCGGCCTCGCCGGAGGCACGCCAGCGCAGCACCACCAGGCTGGCGGCGTGGCGCGCGCGGACGGTGTGGGGGCGGGTGGCGAGCAGGCCGGCGCCGGCGGGCGCGGGGGCGGTGTCAGGCAAGTGCGAACCCGCGGGTCTTCAGGTAGGCGGCAAAGCCGAACCGCTCCGGCACCGAGAGCTGGCGCGCGAGGTTCTCGCTCCAGCCGACGCCGTCGCGCGGCGGATAGACGTCGTTGTTCTTCAGGCTGGCGGCGGCGATCGGCTCGCGCGCGCGGCGGCGTGCGTCATAGGCGGCCGCCTCCTGGGGCAGCGCGCTGTCGTCGTAGCGCTCGCGGTGCACCACGACGGACGGCGGCAGGCGCATCGCCACCGGGCGGCGGAACAGCGGCCAGCCGACGGTCAGCCCGGCCACCGGGTAGACGCCGTCCGGCAGGCCGAGCAGCGGCGTGACCTTCTCGATATGACTGCGCACATAACTGATCGGGCAGGTGCCGAGCCCGACCGCATCGGCCGCGGCGATGAACTGGCCCATCGCCAGGGTGCAATCCACCGCGGCGTTGAGGAAGCTGTCGAGGTTGTTGTTGGCGTGCGGCATGCCGTGCAGCTCACACAGGCGCTGGCCGCGCCGCATGTCGCCGCACCAGACCAGGAACACCGGCGCGGTGGCGATCCAGTCCATCGTGCCGATCCAGTCGGCGATGCGCTTGATGCGCGCGTGGTCGCGCATCACCACCACGGAGTACTGCTGCAGGTCGGACTTGGTCGGCGCCGACTGCCCGGCGGCGAGCAGCGCATCGAGCAGCGCGTCGGGCACCTGCTCGTCGCGGTAGCGCCGCGTCACCCGCCGATCGAGCAGCGGGGCGATGGCGTCCGGCACCTCGGCACCTGGCACGTCGATCCCGAACCGCGCCCGCAACAGCTCCGCTCCGTCCGCCATGCAACCGCTCCCCCTTCAGATCCGTCATCCCCGCGCGCGCGGGCGCGAACCTGCGTCCGCGCCGGCGTGGCAATCACGCGGCGGGCCACCCTTGCCGGATTGCCCGCGCCACGCAAGACTGCCGGGAAAGCGGGAGGAAACCAGGAATGATCAGCCGCCGCGACATGGTCGCCACGTCGGCCGCGATGCTCATGCTGCCGGCGATCGCACGCGCCAAGAAGCTTACGCCGGTCACCGTCGTGCAGAGCAGCCTCAGCTTCAATTTCGTGCCGTTGTACGTGGCGCAAACCGCGGGATACTTCAAACAGGAGGGGATCGCGCTCGACGTCGTGCTCGCCGGCGGCGGGCCGAAGGCGATGACCGGGCTGATCGGCGGCGGCGGGCAGTTCTCCGCCTCGGTGCTGTTCGACGGCAACATGGCGCACCGCCGCGGCCTCGACGACGTGCGCGCCATCGCCACCTTGTCGCTGTTCCAGGGGCCGATGGCGATCCTCGCCAGCGTCGCCAGGCAGCGTGGCATTTCGCTCGACCAGCCGCTGCAGCAGCGGCTGCAGGCGATGAAGGGCCTGCGGATCGGCATCACCACGCCGGGCGCCACCTCGGACCTGTTCATGCGCTACCTGTTCCGCAGCAACGGCATGAACCCCGATCAGGACCTGGACATCGTGCCGCTGGGCGGGGTCAGCGCGCAGATCGCCGCCCTGGAGGGCGGGCGGGTGGACGGCTGCTCGTGTCTGCCGCCGGTCAACGTGATCGCCGACCGCCAGGGACTGACGGTCAGCGTGCTCGACCGGGCGAAGGACATTCCGCAGCTTGCCGGCGTGACCTACGGCACGCTGTATGGCCTGGCCTCGTACAACAAGGCGCATCCGGATGTCGTCAACGCCGTGGCGCGCGCCGTCACCCGGGCGACGTTGCTGATCAAACACGATCCGGACGCCGCGAAGCGCGCCACGCGCCCGTTCCTCAAGCAGTTGGACCAGGCCACCTTCGACGCCGCCTGGGCCACCTATCTGCCGGAGATGCCGAGCAGTCCGGACATCACCCGGGCAAGCTTCGAAAAGGAGCTGGCGTTCGAGCAAGCCGTGCTGCCGGCGAAGGACTCCGCGCCGGTGCCGTACGAGCAGGTGGTCGATGCCTCGTTCGTGCGCCGCGCGATGCGGGAGCTGGGGGCTTGAGCGATGCCCCGCTGATCGAATACCGCGGCGTCGCCCGCCGCTTCCACGGCCGCGCCGGCAGCGTGCTCGCCTGCGAACAGGTCAACCTGGCGGTGCGGCGCGGCGAGTTTCTTGCCGTGGTGGGGCCGAGCGGCTGCGGCAAATCGACGCTGCTGAACATGGCGGCGGGACTGCTCGCCCCCAGTGCCGGGCGGGTGTTCTATCGCGGCGCGCCGGTGCCCAGCCCCAACACCGATGTCGGCTACCTCACGCAACGCGACACGCTGCTGCCGTGGCGGACGGTGGAGGACAACGTCGCCATCGCGCTGGAACTGCGCGGCGAAGCGCGCGCCGATCGGCACCGGCGCGCACATCAATGGCTGGCCCGGATGGGGCTGACCGGCTTCGAGAAATCCTATCCGGCGCAGCTGTCCGGCGGCATGCGCCGGCGCGTCTGCCTGGCGCGCACGCTGGCCTACGAGCCCGAAACGATTCTGATGGACGAGCCGTTCGGCGCGCTGGACGCGCAGCTTCGCCTGGTGATGCACGACGAGCTGCTGAAACTGTGGACGGGCACCAACAAGACGATCGTTTTCGTCACCCACGACCTGGCCGAGGCGCTCACCCTGGCCGATCGCGTCGCGGTGTTTTCGCCGCGGCCGGGGCGCATCCGGGCGATCGAGACGGTGGACCTGCCGCGGCCGCGCGACGTGTTCCGCGTCCGCTTCGATCCGCATTTCGGCGCGCTGCACGATCGGCTCTGGTCGTATCTGGAAGCCAGCGTCCGCGGCGACATCCTGGTGAACTGACCATGTCCGAAATCATCCCGGCGATCGCCCCCAGCCTGGCGCAACGCGACCTGCCGCACGAGCCGGCGGAGGTCCAGGCCCAAGTCGTGCGCGGCGGACGGGTGTCGGTGCTGGGCTGGCGCCTGGCGATCGTCGTCGTTGGCCTGTCGGCCTGGCAATTTGCCAGCGGCCGGTTGATCAAGTCGTTCTGGATCTCCAGCCCGGCGGAGATCTATGCGCAGCTTGCCACCTGGATCGCCACCGGCGAGCTGTGGCTGCATGTCGAGGTGACGTTGACCGAAACGGTTCTGGGCTTCGTGTTCGGCGCCGCGGCGGGGATCGTGGTCGGACTGGCGCTGGGGCTGAACCGGCGGCTGGCCGCGGTGCTCGATCCGTTCATCGTCGCCTTCTACAGCCTGCCGAAGATCGCGCTGGCGCCGCTGTTCATCCTGTGGTTCGGCGTCGGGCTGACCTCCAAGGTGGTGCTGGCAACCTTCGTCGTGTTCTTCCTGGTGTTCTACAACACCTATGCCGGCGTGCTGGCGGTGGAGCAGGAGCTGGTGGACGTGCTGCGGCTGATGGGCGGCAGCAGCTGGCAGATCGTGCGCAAGGTGATCCTGCCCTCGGCGCTGATCTGGATCTTCACCGGCATGAAGAGCTCGGTGCCCTATGCGCTGATCGGCGCGGTGGTCGGCGAGATGATGGCGTCCAACAAGGGCCTCGGCTACCTGATCCAGGCCGCGGCCGGCCAGTACGACACCGGCGGGGTGTTCGCCGCGCTGTTCGTGCTGATGATCATCGCCACCGCGCTGCACGAGCTGCTGAAACAGAGCGAGCGGCTGATGCTGCGCTGGCGGGAAGAGGGGCAGAGTGGCGGCTGACATATTTCGCGCGGCGACGTCGTAGGGAAGCCGAAACGATGCCGAGCTTCCGCCCCTCGCCCGATCTCGACCTGCACTACGCGGTCGATGACTTCACCGACCCGTGGCGCCAGCCCGAGACGGTGCTGCTGCTGCACGGCAACGCCGAAAGCGGGCTGGCCTGGTATGCCTGGGTGCCGAAGCTGGCGCGGCGCTACCGCGTGGTGCGCCCCGACATGCGCGGCTTCGGCCAATCGAGCCCGATGCCGCGCGATCATGCCTGGAGCCTCGACGAGCTGATCGAGGATTGCTGCCGGTTGATGGACCACCTGCGCATCGACCGCTTTCACCTGGTCGGCGCCAAGCTCGGCGGCACCATCGCGCGCGCCTTCGCCGCGCGCCGGCCCGGCCGTGTCGTTACGCTGACGGTGGTCGGCACGCCGCCGCCGTTGCGCCCCGGCGCCGCCGAGCGCGTGCCGGCGCTGATCGCGCGAGTTCGAGGCGCACGGCGTGGAACACTGGGCGCGGCAGAACATGGGCCTGCGGCTCGGCAACGGCTTCCCGCCGGAGGGCGTGGCATGGTGGACGCGGTTCATGGGCCGCACCGCGGTTTCGACCCAGATCGGCTTCATGGGACCGATCGGTGCGGCCGACATCCGCGCCGACCTGCCGCACATCGCCTGCCCGACGCTGGTGATCACCACCGAGCAGAGCGCGCTCGGCACGGTCGCGGAAACCCGCGCCTGGCAGCAGCAGATTGCCGGCTCCGAGCTGCTGGTGCTGGCGGGCAACTCGTACCACGTCGCCGCCACCCATGCCGACAGCGCCGCCGAGGCCACGCTGGATTTTCTGGCCCGGCGCGGCGGCCTCACCTGACCCACGCAACCACGCCCACGCGGCAAGCCGAAGGAACGATCCATGCCCGCCCCGTACGCAACGCACCGCGCGCAGCTCAAGGCCATCCTGTTGGGCTGGGGCATGCCGGAGGACAACGCCGAAACCACCGCCGAGATCCTGTCCTGGGCCGATCTGCACGGCGTTGACAGCCACGGCATGTCGATGATCCCCGGCTATGACCGGCTGCGCCGCAGCGGGCGGGCGAAGATGGACGCGCGGCCGACGATCGTGAAGCAGACGCCGGTCTCCGCCCTGGTCGACGGCGGCGGCGGGCTGGGCCATGTGCCGGCGCATTTCGCCATGGCGGCGGCGATCGACAAGGCCAGGCAATCCGGCATGGCGATCGCGGTGGTGCGGAACTCCGCGCATTTCGGCGCCACCGGGTATTATGCTTTGATGGCGGCGCAGGCGGGGCTGGTCGGCCTGGCCGCCACCTCGGCCTCGTCGATCCAGGTGGCGCCGACCTTCGGCAAGCAGGCGAAGCTTGGCACCGACCCGTGGTCGTTCGCCGCGCCGACCGCCGACGGCAGGCCCTTCCTGCTCGACATGGCAACGACGACGGTGGCGGCCGGACGCATCCGCAACAAGGCGAACGAAGGATTGCCGACGCCGGACGGCTGGGTGCTGGACAGCGAGGGACGGCCGAGCAACGATCCGCTGGTGGCGCGCGAGAAGGGCGGCTTCCTCACCTCGCTCGGCGGCTCGCCGGAGAATTCCAGCTACAAGGGCTACGGGCTGTCGGCGATGGTCAACATCCTGTCGTCCTGCCTGTCCGGCGCCACGCTGATCACCGATCCGCAGCACACCAAGAAGCCGCAGGGCATGGACATCGGCCACTTCTTCATGGCGATCGATCCGGGCCTGTTCCGCGCCCAGGACGACTTCACCGCCGACGTCACGCGCTTCTGCAACGACCTGCGCGCGACGACGCCGGTCGATCCGGCACAGCCGGTGATGGTGGCGGGCGATCCGCAATGGAACAATGCCAAGCAGCGGCTGCGCGAGGGGATCCCGGTGGGGCCGGGCCTGCTCAACCAGGTGCGCCAGATCGCCCAGGCCGCGGCGGCGCCGTGGTTGCTGGACTGAGCGGCTAGGTCAAGGGCCCTTGGCGGTTTTGCGTGGGTGGAAATGAGCGCGGCCAAAGGGTCCCTGGATGCCCGACCCGATCGCGCCTGGCGGGGTGCTCGCCGCCGTCAGGGACGCTTCGCGCCGGCTTCGCGACCGGCGAGCTGGCGGGCTGGCGGCACGCGATCCGCGCGCCCAGGCCGATCGCGACGGGCGAGCATGACCCGGCTTCCCGGCCACGCCGCACGCAGTCGTTTGCTATACCGCAACGAAGTCCCGTGCCCTATAGCCCTGGGCAAACAGCAGCGCGCGCAGATCCGCGTGATCCACCCGCACCTGCGCCGCTGCCGCAACGATCGGCTTGGCGCGGAACGCCACGCCCAGGCCGGCCGCGCGCAGCATGTCCAGGTCGTTCGCCCCGTCGCCCACCGCCAAGGTCGCCGACAGCGCCAGGTGATCGCGCGCCGCCAACTCGAGCAGCGTTGCCACCTTGGCGTGGCGGTCCAGGATCGGCTCGGCCACCGCCCCGGTCAGCGCCGTGCCGTCATCCAACAGCAGGTTCGAGCGGTGCAGGTCGAACCCCACCAGCGCCGCCACGCGCCCGGTGAAGAAGGTGAACCCGCCGGAAACCAGCGCGGTCGTCGCGCCGTTCGCGCGCATCGTCGCGACCAGTTCCCTGGCCCCGGCGGTCAGCCGCATGCGCTGCCAGGTCTGCTCCAGCGCCGCGACCGGCAATCCCTTCAGCATCGCCACCCGCTCGCGCAGCGCGGCCTTGAAATCCAGCTCGCCGTTCATTGCGCGCGCGGTGATGGCGGCGATGCGCGCCTTCAGCCCGGCGAAGTCGGCCAGCTCGTCCAGCGTCTCGCCGGTGATGATGGTGCTGTCCATGTCGGCGATCAGCAGGCGCTTGCGCCGCCCCTCCCCCGGCTGGGCGATCGCATCCACCGGCGCGCCGTCCAGCGCGGCGCGCACCGTCGCGAGATCGGGTGCCGCGTCCAGGGCAAGCTCCACCGCCTCGGCGGGCGACAGCACCGAGACCGCCCCGCCGCCGAGCGCGTCGCGCACCCGCCCAACCAGCGCATCGCTCAGCGGCGCGCCAGCGCGGTCGGCAACCAGGGTCAACACGTGCATCGGCGGCGCTGTAGCGCGATCCGCGGCCGCGGTCACCGCAGCGCCAGCGTCTGCTCGCCCAGCATGTCGCGCAGCACCACCGCGCGCGCGTCGTCAAGCTCGACCTGGTTGGCCGCCAGCAACGGCGCGGCGTCGGCCAGCACGGCGTTGACGTCCTGCATCAGCTTCAACCGCTTGAACAGGTCGGGCCGGGTCAGGCCCATGCTCTCGCCGACCAGTTCAAGGAAATTCACCACCTCGAACGGCCAGTCGCGCTCGTGGCTACACAGCTCGCGATGGCAGGCATGATACACGCCGGCGAGGGTCGTTACGCCGGCGGCGGCGGCGGCCTGCAACTGGGCGCGGTGCACCGCGCGCTTGTAGTCGGGCAGCGGGTTCAGCGTGTTGCACATGTAGCCGACGCGCGGCTGCGCCAGGTCGATGAATTGCAGTCCCGGAATGGCTTCCAGGATGGCGCGCGCCGCTTCGCTGACGCCGGCGATGCCCGGGTGCTCGTGCAGCCCGACCCGTTTTTCGACCCGGCGGGTCAGCAGCGGGCGCAGCGCATCGAGCCGCGCGGCGAGGAACAACAGGAACGGTTGCAGATCGAGCGGGGTGTCGGTCTTGCCGGGCGCGACGATCTCGGCCAGTTGCACCTGGCAGGTCGGGCACCAGGTCAGCGCGCGCCCGCCGGCCGCGCCGGCCAACCGCTCGATGGTACGATAGGCCACGCGGCCCGAGGTCGCCACGTCGCCGGCGCGGAATTGCAGCACGCCGCAGCAATGCGACGGCCCGCCCATCACCCGGTAGCGCAGGCCCAGCGCCTCCATGATGTCGAAGCACAGCAGCGCGATGTGCGGCGTCTTCGCCAGGTTGCAGCCGGTGTAGAACACCACGTCGGGCGGGGTGTCGTCCTCGGCGTCATCGGCGCGAAAGCGCGCCAGCAGCTCGGGCGGCAACTGCATGCGCGCCAGCACGCGCACGCCCTTGGTCATCGCGCCGAAGCGCGCGAAGCCATCGCGCCGGCGCGCCGCGGGATCGTTCCGTCGTTGCAGCGCCAACCGCGCCATCGCCAGCATGAAGCGCGGATTGACCCCGTGCCGGCAGGCCGGAATGCAATGCCCGCTGCCCGAGCACACGCTGGCCCAGCGTGCCGCCGCCGCCGGGTGGTCGGCGCCGCGCAGGATGTTCAGCACGCCGCCGGCGATCGCCTGTGGGTCACTGGCGTCGATGCCGGCGGCCGCGGGCATCGGGCAGACCTCGACGCAGGCGCCGCACGACGTGCAGCGCTCCAGCACCTCGGCCACACGCAGGTCGAGCGCGATCTCGAACCGGCTGTCCGGCATGGTTCTCCCCTCGTCGGCGCCGACTATAGGGCGGCGACGCAGCTCTGGCATAGTGCGGACTGCCGACGACGGAACGGGAGGAAACCATGACAACAACGGTGGTCTATGTGTCGTGCGCAGAGCCGCGGGAGATCCTGCGTTTCGCGATGGACCGCGCCAGCGGCGCACTGCAACGCATCGATGCTAGCTATGTGCCGGGGATCGACATCGCGTCCAACACCTCCATGCCGCTGGCGATCGGTCCCGACCGGCATGTGCTGCATGCCGGGCTGCGCCAGCCGCCGTATCCCTGCGTCGGCTTCGCGATCGACCCGAAGGATGGCGCGCTGCGCCTGCTGGGCGGCGCCAACCTGCCGCACAGCGTCTGCTACCTGACGATCGATCGGAGCGGGAAACATCTGCTCGCCGCGTCCTACCAGGGCGCGCTGCTGGCCAGCCACGCGTTGGACGCGCGCGGCGTGATCACCGCGCCGCCGACCCAGGTGGTGCCGACGCCGCCGGCCGCGCACTCGGTGATCCAGGACGCGTCGGGGCGGTTCGTCTACGCCGCCAGCTTGGGCGGCGACGTGGTGATGCGGCTGCGCTTCGACGCCGCCACCGGGCGGCTGGACGACATGCAGACCGCGCCGATGCCGCCGGGCGCCGGGCCGCGGCATCTGCGCCTGTCGCCGGATGGGCGGTTTCTCTATGCACTGTGCGAACTGGACGCGACGATCGGCGTGTTCGCGGTGGCGCCGGACACCGGGTTGCTGGCGCGCCGGCAGATCCTGCGCACGCAACCCGAGGGCTTCGCCGCCAAGTGCGCCGACCTGCACCTGACGCCGGACGGCCGCCTGCTGTATGCCAGCGAGCGGCTGACCAGCACGCTGACCGCCTGCGGCATCGCCGCGGACGGCACGCTGACGGTGCTCGGCCAGACCGCGACCGAAACTTTCCCGCGCGGCTGCGCGATCGATCCGCGCGGGCGCTTCCTGCTCGCGGTCGGGCAGCAGAGCCATCACCTGAGCGTCTACCGGATCGATCCGCAAACGGGGCGTCTGGACGCGGTCGCGCGGTATGCCACGGCGCGCAATCCGAACTGGATCGAGGTCGTCGATCTGCCCGGCGGTTGATCCGTCCGTGCTGGCGTATGGCTAAAGCGTATGCAACGTGACGGAATGGCCCGTTTATCGTACACCTCTCCCGCTCTTCGCGGGAGAGGTCGCGGAGCGATAGCGACGCGGGTGAGGGTGGTGCCGCGAGCACCACCCTCACCCGTCTCGCTCTGCTCGCCGACCTCTCCCGCGAAGAGCGGGAGAGGTGGATGGGGTTTCCGCCAGCCGGAACCGGATCTAATAACCGGTCCGCGTCGCCCCCACGACGTAGTCCTTGCGGGGAAACTCCTCCGTATAAGACCGCAGACTCTTGGTCCCGCCGCGCGCGCCCATGTCGCGATACGGGTGCGCGCGCAGCCGCTCGAGATCGATGTCGATCCCATGCCCCGGCACGCTCGGCAGCTCGACGAACCCGTCCTGCACCGTCAACGGCTGCACGGCAATCGCATCACACGCCGGCTTCAGGTTGATAAAGCATTCGGCGATCAGGAAATTCGGGATCATTGCCGACAACGCCACCGTCGCCGCCAGCCCGACCAGCGTGGAGTTGTAGTTGTGCGGCGCCACCGCCACCGCATGCGGCTGCGCCATCGCCGCGATATCCAGCATCGCGGTGATGCCGCCGCAGTTGCAGATGTCCGGGTTGATGATGTCCGCCGCGCGCGCCGCCAACGCCTGGGCGAAGCCCTCCTTCGAATAGATCGCCTCGCCGGTCACGATCGGGATCGGCACGTTGCGGCGCACCTCGGCGACCAGTTCGATGTTGTCGCACAGGCAGGGTTCCTCGTACCAGCCGACATCGAATTCGGCGATGCGCCGGCCGATGCGAATGGCGTGCATCGGCGCCAGCCGGCGATGCACCTCGACCAGCAGCGTAAAATCCGGACCCAGCGCCTCGCGCATCGCCTTCACGTAGCGGACGACGTGATCCTCGTCCGCCTGATGGATGAAACTGCGCCACGGCCCGGGGAACGGGTCCCACTTCAACGCGGTGAAGCCCGCCGCCTTGACCTGCAGCGCGCGCTCCAGGTTCTGCTCGATCGTCTCCTGTCCGTTCGACCAGCCATTGGCGTAGACCTTCACCCGCTCGCGCGAAGCGCCGCCAAGCAGGTTATACAGCGGCAACTTCGCGTGTTTGGCAACGATGTCCCACAGCGCGATCTCGATCGCGCTCCATGCCGACAGCAGATCGAGCGAGGCGCGGCGCATCGCGAAATCCTCGAACATGACCTGCCCGGTGTGGCGGATGTTGAACGCGCTGCGCCCAACCACGTATTTCGCCATCGCCTGCAAACCCAGCTCGATCACCTGCTCCTTGCCC
This sequence comes from uncultured Alphaproteobacteria bacterium, assembly GCA_963847615.1. GTDB lineage: Bacteria > Pseudomonadota > Alphaproteobacteria > Acetobacterales > Acetobacteraceae > Palsa-883. The sequence continues at coordinate 80,980 of CAWKAN010000019.1, read as the reverse complement.
GGGGTGACATAGGCCTCGCCCCAGCCATGCAGGCCAGAGTTCGGTCTCCACCCGGCAGAACAGCAGGTTCTTCGCCGTTCCCGGATCGAACAGAAATGTTTCGATGCGCGCGATCTGCATGGCGTGCCTCCTCTGCCTGACCGCCTAGCTGGCGGTGAAATTCGCCGCCCGCCGCGCCGCCATCGCCTTGATGCCCTCGCGGAAGTCGTCGGTCTTGCGCAGCCAGTCCTGCTCCTCGTATTCGCGTTCGGTCGCCCGCGCCACTGCGTCCGCCAGGCCGCGGCGCAGCGTCTCGCGCGTCGAGACGATCGCCAGCGGCCCGGACGCCGCGATCTCGCTCGCCACCTCGATCGCCTTGGCGCGCACCTGGTCCAGCGCCACGCAGTAATCCGCCAGGCCCAGCGTCACCGCCGCGTCCCCCGGCACGCGCCGCCCGGTGTACATCAGCATCGACGCCGCCTGCACGCCCACCAACCGCGGCAAGGTCGCGGTCAGGCCAAACCCCGGGTGATACCCCAGCCGCGTGAAGTTCGCCGAGAACCGCGCCTCCGGACAGGTCACGCGGAAATCCGCCATCACCGCCAGACCGAGCCCCGCGCCGACCGCGGCCCCCTGCACCGCCGCAACGATCGGCTTGCCGGTGCGCCACAGCCGCTGCGCCTCCTTGTAGAGGTGCCGCCCGCGCGTGCCGCCCAACGCCACGCCATCCGGCCCGCGATTGGAGAAATCGGCCCCGGCACAAAAATGCTTGCCCTCGGCACACAGCACGATCGCGCGGCAGTCGCGCGTGCGATCCATGGCTTCCAACACGTCGGCGATCTCGGCGACCATGTCGGTGTCGACGAAGTTGTTCGGGCCGCGCCTGATCTCGACAAGCGTGATCGCGCCTTCCCGGCTGACGCCGATATGCTTGAACGTCGCGGTATCAGCCATCGTGGTTTCCTCCATCCCTGGTCTGGCGCGACCACACTATGCGGCGCCCCCAGCTTCGTCACCCCCGGATGCGGTGCCACCGGCATTGCCCAACCCGGGTGGATGGGCAAATCTGCCCAGGCACGTCCGGCGGGACGAAACGGGGAAGCGCGGATGAACTTCGATTTTTCCGACGACCTGAAGCAGTTGCGCGACGAGGCGCGGCGCTTCCTGACCGAGCGCTGCCCGACGGCGGCACCGCGGCGCATTCTGGAGAGCGACGCGCCGTACGATCGGGCGCTGTGGCAGGCGATGGCCGAGATGGGATGGACCGGGGCGGCGATCCCCGAGGAGTACGGCGGTGCCGGGCTGGGGCGGCTCGCGGTCTGCGTGCTGGCCGAGGAACTCGGTCGGGCCGTGGCGCCGGTGCCGTATGCGTCGTCGGTGTATCTCGCGACCGAGGCGCTGCTGGTCTACGGCAGCGCGGAGCAGAAGGCGGCCTGGCTGCCGCGTCTTGCCGCCGGGGAGGCGATCGGCTGTTTCGCTGTCGCCGAACACCCCGGCGCCTTCGTGACGCGGCGCATCGCGGCGCAGGCAGCAGATGGAAGGCTGCACGGCACGAAGCCGGCGGTGGCGGATGGCGACGTTGCCGATTTTGCCATCGTCGCTGCGCGTGGCGCGGCCTGGCTGCACCTGGTGGAGCTGAACGACGCCGGCGTCACACGCGAAACGATTGCCACGATCGACCCCACCCGCTCGCACGCGCGCCTGATTTTCGACGCCGCGCCGGCCGCACCCTTGCCCGGTGCCGACAGCGCCGATGCGATCCACCACATCCTCGACCGCGCCGCGGTGATGATGGCGTTCGAGCAGGTGGGCAATGCGCAGGCGGCGCTCGACATGGCGTGCGGCTATGCGCGCGAACGTTACGCCTTCGGCCGGCCAATCGGCTCGTTCCAGGCGATCAAGCACAAGCTGGCCGACGTCTATGTCGCGCTCGAACTGGCACGGTCCAACGCCTATTACGGCGCCTGGGCACTGAACAGCGAGGCCGCCGAGCTGCCGATCGCCGCCGCGGTGGCGCGCATCGCCGCCTGCGAGGCCGGCTGGCTGGCGACCAAGGAGAACATCCAGACACATGGCGGCATGGGCTTCACCTGGGCGTTCGACTGCCACCTGTTCTATCGCCGGGCGAAACTGCTCGGGCTGGCGCTCGGCGCGTCCCGCGCATGGAAGCACCGGCTGATCACCGAGCTGCGCACGCGCAACACGCCAGCGCTGGCCGCCTGACACGGGAGGACCGCATGGACTTCGACGACACGCCGGACGAGGCCGCTTTCCGTGCCGAGGCGCGCGGCTTCCTGGAGGCGAACGCGGAACGGCGCAAACCGGGCGAGGTGGAGGGCTACCGCCGCGGCCAGGACGAACCCGGCGCGATCGCGGCGGCGCAGGCGTTCCAGGCGAAGAAGCACGCGGCGGGATTTGCCGGCATCGCCTGGCCGACCGAATGGGGCGGGCGCGGCGGCACGCCGATCCAGCAGGTGATCTACAGCCAGGAGGAGGCGAAATACAAAGTCCTCAGCAACGTGTTTGGCATCGGCCTGGCGATGGCGATCCCGACGATCTGCACCTGGGGCACGCCGGAGCACCGCGCGCGCTTCGCCCCGCCGGCGCTGCGCGGCGAGGAAATCTGGTGCCAGTTGTTCTCCGAACCCTCCGGCGGGTCGGACCTGGCGCAGTTGCGCACCCGCGCGGAACGTGACGGCGACGGCTGGATCGTCAACGGGCAGAAGATCTGGACCTCGGGGGCGCAATACTGCCGCTACGGCATCCTGGTCGCGCGCACCGATCCGAACGTGCCGAAGCACGCCGGGCTGACGTTTTTCGTTCTGGACATGACGACCCCGGGGGTGGAAATCCGGCCGATCCGGCAGATGTCCGGCTCCTCGCATTTCAACGAGGTGTTCTTCACCGATGTCCGCATCCCCGACACCATGCGCGTCGGCGACGTCGGCAAGGGCTGGCGCGTCGCGTTGACCACGCTGATGAACGAACGTTACGGCATGCGCGAGGCGCCCGGCCCCGACTTCGCCGAGGTGTTCGAACTGGCGGGCGCGATCGAGCTGGAGGACGGCCCGGCGCTGGACAACGCGGCAGTGCAGGAAAAGCTGGCGGAGTGGTATGTCCGCACGCAGGGGCTGCGCTTCACCAAGTACCGTTCGATGACGGCGCTGTCGCGCGGCCAGACGCCGGGGCCGGAATCCTCGATCACCAAGCTGGTGGCGGCGAACAAGCTGCAGGAGATCGCCGCCTACGGGCTGGATCTGCTCGGGATGGACGGCGTGGCGACCGGCAAGGACCAGCCGATCGACGGGTTGTTCGAGGAGGCGCTGCTGTACTCCCCGGCGCTGCGCATCGCCGGCGGAACCGACGAAATCCTGCGCAACATCATCGCCGAGCGCGTGCTGGGCCTGCCGCCAGACCCGCGCGTGGACAAGGACATTCCCTACCGCGACGTGCCGACGGGAGCGCGGGGATGAGGCACCGACGCCTCCCCCCGTCATGCCGGCGAAGACCGGTATCCGCGCCTTGCCTTGAGTGCAACAAAGCAAGTCGTGGATGCCGGCCCCCGGCCTCCGCCGGGGCTCTTCGCCGGCTTGACGGAGCAGGCAGCCCGATCGCCGACGCGCTGATCACACTGAACGAGGACAAAGCATGTTCGAGATCCCCGAAGAACACCGCATGCTGCAGGAGCTGGTGGCGAAGTTCGTCGACAATGAACTGATGCCGCTGGAGGCCGCGGTGCTGAAGCGGGAGACGCAGGGCGGGAGGACCGCCCTGACGGAGGCAGAAGAAGCGCCGTTGCTCGCCCAGTGCAAGGAGCTCGGACTGTGGGGCCTGGATGTACCGGAGGAACTCGGCGGCGCCAACCTGCCGATGGTCGCGCTGATCGGCGTGTATGAGGAGCAGGGCCGTACCCCGGTGCCGTTCACCTTCCCGCCCGACAGCCCGAACCTGCACATGCTGATGGCCGTGGCGAACGACGAACAGCGCCGCAAATACCTTGATCCGTACGCACGGGGCACGGCAAAGTCGGCGATCGCGATCTCCGAACCCGGGGCCGGCGGCGATCCCGCCGCCATGACCACGCGCGCGGTGCAGGACGGCGACGACTGGGTGATCAATGGACGCAAGATCTGGGTCAGCCGGGTGCCGGCCGCCGACTTCGTCATCGTCATGGCACGCACCGGCGAGGGCCGGCGGCACGAGGGCATCTCCGCCTTCATCGTCGAGCGGGGCACCAAGGGCTTCATCATCGAGCGCGAGATCCCGATGCTCGGCGGCCAGCGCACCTATGAACTCGTGTTCGAGGATTGCCGCGTGCCCGCCAGCCAGGTGCTGGGCAAGCTCGGCCAGGGGTTCGCGCCGATGCAGTTGCGCCTGACGGTGCGGCGGATCCAGATGGGCGCCTGGTGCATCGGCATCACGCGGCGCGCGCTGGACATGATGATGGACCATGCGAAGCAGCGTTCCACTTTCGGGGTGAAGCTGGCGGACCGCCAGGCCATCCAATGGTGGATCGCCGATGCGGCGGTGAAGCTGCATGCCTGCCGCCTGATGGTGCTGGACGCCGCGGCGAAGCAGGACGCCGGGCAGGATGTGCGCGCCGAGGCCTCGATGGTCAAGCTGTTCGGAACCGAAATGGCGCAACAGGTGCTGGACCAGGCGATGCAGACCTTTGGCGCGATGGGCGTGGCCAAGGAGCTGCCGTTGCAGTTGATGATGCAGAAGGTACGCACCATGCGCGTCTATGAAGGTCCGTCCGAGGTGCACCGCATGGTGATCGCCCGGCGGCTGCTGGCAGGCAGGAAGTAGCGAAGATGGACGCACTCGATCTGCTGCTGACGCGCGAATCCGCGCTGAAGCTGCAAAGCCCCGGGCCGAGCGAGGCCGACCTGGCGGTGATGTTCCAAAGCGCGCTGCGGGCGCCCGATCACGGCCGGCTGCGGCCGTGGCAGTTCGTTGTCATCCCGGAGGACCGCCGCGAGGCGTTCGGGGCACTGCTGGCCGCCTCGCTGGCGCGGCGCAACCCCGCCGCGCCGGCCGACGAACTGGCGCGCGAGCGCGGCAAGGCGATGCGCGCGCCGCTGATCGTGGTAGCTGCGGCGAAGCTGGCGAAAGGCCACAAGATCCCGGAGGTCGAGCAACTGCTGTCGGCCGGCGCGGCGGTGCAGAACATCATGCTGGCGGCGAACGCGCGGGGCTTCGGCGCGATGTGGAAGACCGGTGCGCCGGCCTACGACCCCTCGGTGAAGCAGGCGCTCGGCATTGCCGCGGACAGCGAGATTGTCGGGTTCCTGTATCTCGGCACGCAGGTCGGCGGCGGCATCCAGGTGGCGCGGCCGACGCCGAAGGACTTCGTGTCGGTATGGGCGGGGTGATCGCGCCAGGCCGCGCCGACGCCCAAGCGGTCCCGTAGCCTTTGCCCGGGTCACCGTTCCGGCGCAGTGTCGGAGCAATCAGACAGGGACGAGATGTTCGCATGTACCTGAACAGCTTCGCTGCGACCACCGAGCCGCTCGACATGGCGCGGTCGGAGGAGTTCCGGCTGCTGTGTGCCAGCGCGGCCGATCTCGGCATTTCGCACGCACCGGACGTGCCGTACTGGTCGCGCAACATCGTATTGCGCCATCTGCGATTCCATTTCCTGGAATGGGGCGCGCCGGATGCGCCGCCGATCGTGCTGCTGCATGGCGGGCACCAGTCGGCGCACTCGTGGGACCTGGTCAGCCTGCATCTGGCGCAGCGCTATCGGGTTCTGGCGCTGGACCAACGCGGTCATGGCGACAGCGAGTGGGTGCGCGACGTTGCCTATTCCAATCATGACATGGCGCTGGATGCCGCTGCGTTCATCGCGGCGCTGGGGCTGGATCGGGTGATCCTGATCGGCCACTCGATGGGCGGGCGCAACGCCATGCTGTTGACACGCCTTGACGCGACGCGGCTGCGCGCGCTGGGGGTGGTCGATGTCGGCCCGGAGGTTTCGGATCGCGGGCGCCGGGTGATCGCCGGATTCGTGCGCGACAACGAGGAATTCGACGACCTGGAGCATTTCATCCGCAATGTGCAGCACTACGATCCGTATCGCACGCGCGCGCATATCGAGCGGACGGTGAAGTACAACATGCTGCAGCGGGCGGACGGCAAGTTCGTCAGCAAGTGCGATGCGACGCCACGCCGGCTCGGCCTGGTGCGGGGCAGCGGCCCGTTGGAGAACATCACGCTGGACGATGCACGCGCGTTCCGCCTGCCGGTGCTGGTGGTGCGGGGGGCGAACTCCGCCATCCTGCCGGCGGACGCGGCCGAGCGGTTCCACGCCGCACTGCCGAACGGAACGTTGGTGACCGTGCCGGACTGTGGGCACAACGTGCACGGCCAGAACACTGCCGGGTTTATCGCGGCATTGACGGGGTTCCTCGCGACGCTTGGGTGAGATGGGTCGGGCGCGGATGGTGCGCTACCCGAAGCTGTCGTTTCCCGCGGGCCGGTTCAGCCGCCCTTCACGCCGCCGGAGGTCAGGCCTGCCACGGCGGGCGCTATTCTTCTGCACAGGCCAGTTCGGTGAGCCGGCATGAATGATTTTTCGTTTGGCTTCAGGAGCTATCGCGCGGAACCGCTGCTCCATCACCACGACCATCATCAGGTCGTTCTGCCCCACCGGGGCCGGCTGGACCTGGAAGTCGCGCGCCGTGGTGGGGTCGTCACCCAGGGGATCGTCACCCAGGGGATCGGCGCCTTCATCGTCGCCGGCGCACGGCACGCGTTTTTCGCGCGGCACGGCAACAGCTTCATCGTCGTGGATCTGCCGGCCGGCGACAGGCCCGATCTACAACGGGCGGCCCAGCGTTTTGGTGGGTCGGCATTCTTCCCGATAGGGCAGGCGACGCAGGGATTGCTCGACTATCTGGCGGCGACGATCGGCGGCGAAGACGTTCCGGTCCAGGTTCGAGCGTCCTGGTCCGAGCTGCTGATCCACAGCTTGACCAACGACCGGTCCGCAGACGGCGATCAGACCCAACGCAGGCTGGACCGAGCGATAAACTTCATGCGGGTCGGGATGGCGCAGACGATCGGCGTTGCCGACATCGCGGCTGCTTGTGGGCTCAGTCAGACGCGCCTGCACGCCCTGTTCCGGAGCCGGATGGGGATCAGCCCCCACGCGGTATTGATTCGCCTGCGACTGGAGGCCGCGCGACGCCTCCTGGTGCGCACGAACCTGTCGATTGCCGAGATCGCCGTGCGCACCGGCCACACCGACCAGAGCGCCCTCACGCGGCGGCTACGCGTTGCGGATGGCGTGACGCCGGCGGCGCTGCGCCGGATGCTGCGCGATAGGGGGGAATTCGGAGGTTCTGTATAAACTTCGGCAGAAATCGCCCAGCGCCCGGCGTCCCCGGCCGCGCAGAATTGACGCATGACGAGGGACGAGGGTAGCGCGGGAACGACAGCGGATAGGGGAACGCGCGCGTCCGTGCGGGCAACGCTAGTCGGATGCATCGCCCTCCTGTTGTGGTCCGGACTGGCGCTGTTGACCGTGTACGCAAGTGGCATCCCCAGCTTTGAGCTGGAGTCGCTCAGCTTCGGCGTGGCCTTCCTGGCGGGCATGGCGGTGTTGGGTCTGCGTGGACGCGCGGCGCTGCGACATCTCCGCCAGCCGCCGGCACCGTGGTTCACCGCGTTTTTCGGCATCTTCCTCTCCCACGCCCTCTATTTCTATGCGTTGTCCGCGGCCCCGGCGGCGCAGGCGAGCCTGATCTCCTATCTCTGGCCCCTGTTGATCGTGCTGTTTGCTGCCGTGGGCCCCGGGGAGGGGATTTGCGCGCGGCACCTTGGCGGGGCCCTGCTCGGTTTTGCCGGCATAGCGCTCATCATGCTGGGGCCTGGGTCGGGACAAATTCAGTCCGGTACCGTTGCGGGTTATGGCGCAGCCCTCGGCAACGCGTTCGTCTGGGCCGGGTATTCCGTGCTGAATCGCCGGTTCGGCTTGATACCGAGCGGCATGCTTGTCGGGGCGTGCGGTGCGGTATCGCTTGCAGGCGGAGCATTCCACGCCGCGCTCAGCCCACCATTCGCCCGGATACGGAGCAATGGCTCGCGATCATGGCGCTTGGGCTGGGGCCGACGGGCCTGGCATTTTTCGCCTGGGACCATGCCACCAAGCACGGGCGTCTGCCGCTGCTTGGGGCATTGTCCTATCTCACCCCGCTCGCCTCGACGCTGTTGCTGGTGGCGGCGGGACAGGTGGCGGCGAGCGGGCTGATGCTGCTGGCGGCTGGCATCGTCATCGGCGGCGCGCTGCTCGCCACCGGCCGGACCTGACCAGCAGGTCTCACCTTCGCGCGGGCGCTGGCTCGGCCCTGGCCGAGCGCAACAGCAGCGCGCCGATCAGCGCGGAACAGGGCGAACCAGCAAGCCCGCCGAAAGAGTCCGTTCCGGTCTCACAGCTATTCATCGGCGCTTCTCCCACCCAGACAGATCCTGCGTTCCCCGGCCTGGCTCACGCTGGCCCCGTGGGAGCTGGACGGCCGCCGGTGCCCCGCGTCGTTGATATTGCCGGGATTCATATGCCATCCATCGTTCCTGATAGGGCCGCAAACGAGCCACAATATCACCGCGCAATCGATGACAGGAGGCGCTAGCCTGCCTCTGCGCCACACGCCGGGGCTGACGTCGCCTCCCCGCCTGGGGCGCTCCACGCGAAATCCGCCACCTGCACCGCGATCGGCCGCAAATCGGCCGACCATGCGACAACCCCATCGCTCCGGCGCACGCCATGCGCCGCCAGCGCCGGCGCCAGCAACGCCGCCGGATTGACCGAGGCCAACCCAAACGCCTCGGCCACCGTCGCGATGCCCCATGCCACGACGTTGCGCACCGCCTGGTCCAACTCCAGCGACGAGCCCGCCAGCACCGACGCCCCGGGCACGCGCACCGCGCCGTCCGCCGCGCGCTCGATCGCCATTCCCGCCAGTTCGTACCGCCCCGCCGGGGCCGCCGCCGCCGCCGTCGCGTCGGTGACCAGGACCGTCCGCGCCAGCCCCTTCGCGCGCATCAGCACCCGCAACGCACCCGACGGCACGTGGATGCCGTCGGCGATGAAACTGGCACTCAGCCGGTCCTCGGCGAGCTGTGCCAGCAGCGGGTTGTCGAATTTGGCCAGCAGCGATGGCAGGCCGTTGCCGAGATGCGTGCTCAGCACCGCGCCCCGCGCCGCCGCCTCCGCCACCTCCGCCGCCAGTGCCGCCGAATGGCCGATCGCCAGGCACGTGCCGCGCAGCCGCGCCCAATCCATCAGTGCCGCCGCTCCGGGCCGTTCGGGCGCCAGCGTCAACAGCAGGATCGGCCGTTGCAGCCCCGCCGCCAGGCGGTCCAACAACCCGGGATCGGCGGCGATCATCGCCGCCGGCGGATGGCATCCGGCATAGCCCGGCGCGGGATTGAGGAACGGGCCCTCCAGGTGATAGCCGGGCACCATCAGCTGCCCCAGCCGCGCGCCCGCCACCGCCGCGTCCAGCGCGGCAAACCGCGCGGCCAGCACGTCCTCGGACGCGGTGATCAGCGTCGGCAGGCAGCTTGTCACGCCGGTGCGCAGCATCGCCGACAGCGCATGGTCCAGCGCGTCGGCGGTCAGCGCCACGCTGTTGAAATCCACCCCAGCGAAGCCGTTCACCTGCAGGTCAACCAGCCCGGCGCTGCGCATGCGGCGACGTTGGCCACGCGGCCGCAACCATGTCAATCGCCGGCTGCCAGGCCGGGGCCTCGGTCCGGCCCCCAACAAGCCCGAAGCCCTCTGGCAAGGTTCGGGGCGAAGTCCCGACCTTGCCTCCGTCACACGGCCATCCCTGAGGCGGTTATGCCGCGGCGCGGATCGCGGCGGCTTTCACCTCATCGCCGACGCCGCCTTCGAACGTGGCAAAATTCTTCTCGAACCGCGCCACCAGCTCCGCCGCGGTGCGGTCGTACGCCGCCTTGTCGGCCCAGGACTGCCGCGGGTCGAGCACCTCGGCCGGCACGCCGGGCACCGCCTCGGGGATCGACAGGCCGAAGAACCGGTCGGTGCGGAAGCGTGCCCGCAGCAGGCTGCCGTCCAGCGCGGCGCGCAGCAGGGCGCGGGTGTGGTGGATGCTCATCCGCTGGCCGACGCCGTACTGCCCGCCGCTCCAGCCGGTGTTCACCAGCCAGCACTCGGCGCCGTGCCGCGCGATCAGCTCTTCCAGCATCCGCCCGTAGACCTCGGGCCGGCGCGGGATGAAGGGGGCGCCGAAGCAGGTGCTGAAGGTGGCCTCGGGCGCGCTGCCCAGGCCCTTCTCGGTCCCCGCGACGCGCGCGGTGTAGCCGGACAGGAAGTGGTACATCGCCTGCGCCGGGGTCAGCCGGGCGATCGGCGGCAGCACGCCGAAGGCATCCGCGGTCAGCATGATGACGTTCTTCGGCTGGCCGCCGCGGCCCGACAGTTCCACGTTCGGGATGTAGTCGACCGGGTAGCAGGCGCGGGTGTTCTCGGTCAGCGAGCCGTCCGTCAGGTCCAACCGGCCGGCCTCGTCGGCGACGACGTTTTCCAGCACGGTGCCGAACCGGTGCGTTGCCGCCCAGATCTCCGGCTCATGCTGCTGCGACAGGTTGATCACCTTGGCGTAGCAGCCGCCCTCGACGTTGAACACGCCACCCTCGCCCCAGCCGTGCTCGTCATCGCCGATCAGCCGGCGGTGCGGGTCCGACGACAGCGTGGTCTTGCCGGTGCCCGACAGGCCGAAGAACAGCGCGACGTCGCCCTCGGGGCCGATATTGGCGCTGCAATGCATCGGCAGCACGCCGCGCGCGGGCAGCAGCCAGTTCATCACCGTGAAGATCGATTTCTTGATCTCCCCGGCATATTCGCTGCCGGCGATGACGATCAGCTTCTGCTCGAAGCTCAGCGCCACCGCCGTGGTGCTGCGCACGCCATCGGTCGCCGGATCGGCCTGGAAGTGCGGCGCGTGCAGGATGACGTAGTCGGGTTCGAACCCATCGAGGTCCTCGGCCGGCGGGCGGACGAACATCGAGCGGGCGAACAGCGCGCTCCAGGCCGCCGTGGTGACCAGGCGCACGCGCACGCGCTGCGCCGGGTCGGCGCCGGCATACAGGTCCTGGGTGAACAGTTCCTGGCCCTGCAGATAGGCCCGCGCGCGCGCCGCCAGCAGGGCGAATTTTTCCCCCGCCAGCTTCTGGTTGATCTTGCCCCACCAGATGTCTTCGGTGACGGACGGCTCGTCCACCACGAACTTGTCCTGCACCGACCGCCCGGTGTGCACGCCGGTGTGCACCATCAGCGCGCCGTCGGCGGATAGCCGCCCCTCGTTGCGGCGCACCGCCTCGGTGACCAGCGCGGCGGCCGGCAAATTGGCCTGCACCCGATGGGTGACGTGCACGACGCCGGTGCCGGCCAGCGCCAGGGCGGCGCGCTGCTTCCAGGTGGGGTGCTGCGGATGCTTGGGGGCGGCGGCAAAGGTCAAGGCGTCGGCTCCTGCGGTTCGGTGGTCGATTGGACGACGGATCGGTCGGGAGGAAGATCGGCCGATCCTACCCACCGGTAGCCGTGCTGCGCCACCCCGCCGCCTCGCAGGCGCAGCATTGGCGTCGAACCCGGTGGGACAAAACGCCGGCAGGTGACCCTGGCCCGGGGCTGCGCTATGACGCGCGGCGAGAGGCGACCCCAATCGTGAAAGCGTCGAGATCTTGAACCAGCCAGCCAAGCCCGACCCCGGGCACGACCCCGGGCCCACCCCAGGGAACGTCCCCCTCGGCGTCCAGACCTCCGCCCCGCGCGCCAACAGCCTGCGCGGCGGCCCGGACGCGCGCGGCCGGTTCGGCGGCTACGGCGGCCGCTTCGTCGCCGAGACCCTGATGCCGCTGATCCTGGAGGTCGAGCGCGCCTACGCCGCGGCCAAGGCCGATCCGGCCTTCCATGCCGACCTGCAACGCCACCTGACGCACTATGTCGGCCGCCCCAGCCCGCTGTGGTTCGCCGAGCGGCTGACCAAGGAGCTCGGCGGCGCAAAAGTCTACTTCAAGCGCGACGAGCTGAACCACACCGGCAGCCACAAGGCCAACAACTGCATGGGCCAGATCCTGCTGGCCCGCCGCATGGGCAAGACCCGCATCATCGCCGAGACCGGCGCCGGCCAGCACGGCGTCGCCACCGCAACGATGTGCGCGCTGTTCGGCCTGCCCTGCACCGTCTACATGGGCGCCACCGACATCGAGCGGCAGAAGCCCAACGTGTTCCGCATGAAGCTGCTGGGCGCCGAGGTGAAGCCGGTGAGCTCCGGCGCCGGCACGCTGAAGGACGCGATGAACGAGGCGATGCGCGACTGGGTCGCCAATGTCACCGACACCTACTACCTGATCGGCACCGTCGCCGGCCCGCACCCCTATCCGATGATGGTGCGCGACTTCCAGTCGGTGATCGGCGAGGAAGCCAAGGCGCAGCTTCAGGCGGCGGAAGGCCGGCTGCCCGACGTGGCGGTGGCCTGCATCGGCGGCGGATCGAACGCCATGGGGCTGTTCCATCCCTTCCTCGACGATCCCGCGGTGCGGCTGATCGGCGTCGAGGCCGGCGGGCACGGCATCGAGACCGGCGAGCACGCCGCCAGCCTGATCGGCGGGCGGCCCGGCGTGCTGCACGGCAACCGCACCTATCTGCTGCAGGACGATGACGGGCAGATCATCGAGGCACACTCGATCAGTGCCGGCCTGGACTATCCCGGCGTCGGGCCGGAGCATGCCTGGCTGCACGATATCGGCCGCGTCGAATACGTCTCGGCGACCGACAACGAGGCGCTGGCGGCGTTCCAGCTCTGCACCCGCACCGAGGGGATCATTCCGGCGCTGGAGCCGGCGCACGCGCTGGCGCACGTGACCAAGTTGGCACCGACGCTGGGCAAGGACCGGATCATCCTGATGAACCTCTGCGGCCGCGGCGACAAGGACATCTTCACGGTCGCGGAACATCTAGGGATGCCGATGTGATGCGTATGCATTCTTCTCCCCCTCCCCTTGAGGGAGGGGGTTGGGGGGAGGGGGCGGCGCGGCAGGGACCTTTGGTGCGACGCTGGCACCACCCCCTCCCCCACCCCCCTCCCTCAAGGGGAGGGGGAGAGTTCCGCGCTCCCCGGACACCCCGCCCATGAGCCGCATCGCCACCCGTTTCGCCGCGCTCAAACAGCAAGGCCGCGGCGCGCTGATCCCGTTCCTGGAGGCCTGGGACCCGGACGGCCGCGACCTCGATGGCGCTGCTGCGCGGCATGCCCGCCGCCGGGGCCGACCTGATCGAGATCGGCATGCCGTTCACCGATCCGATGGCCGATGGCCCGATCATCCAGGCCGCCGGCAAGCGCGCGCTGAAGGCCGGGGTCAAACTCGCCCGCGTGCTGGCGATGGTGCGCGACTTCCGCGCCGAGGACGCCGCCACGCCGATCATCCTGATGGGCTACCTCAATCCGATCCTGTCATACGGCATCGAGCGGTTCTGCAACGATGCCGCCGCCGCCGGGGTCGATGGGCTGATCGTCGTCGACCTGCCGACCGAGGAGGCCGACATGCTGCTGCCGTACGCCAGCGCGCGCGGCATCGACGTGATCCGCCTGGTGGCGCCCACCACCGACGACGTGCGCCTGCCGCACGTGCTCGAAGGCAGCTCGGGCTTCGTCTATTACGTCTCGATCACCGGCATCACCGGCACGCGCGCCGCCAGCACCGAGGATCTGCAACACGCCATCCCACGCATCCGCAAGGCCACCGACCTGCCGATCGCCATCGGCTTCGGCGTCCGCTCGCCCGCAACAGGCCGGCGCCGCGGCGCGCATCGCCGACGGGGCGGTGGTGGCCTCGGCGCTGATCGAGACGCTGGCGGCGAACCTGGACGCGGCCGGCCACGCCAGGCCCGACGCGGTGCGCAAGGTGCTGGACCAGGTGCGCGCGCTGGCCGAGGGCGTGCGCGACGCCCGGCGCCCGGCCTGAGGATTGCCGCATGAACTGGCTCACCGAATTCGTCCGCCCGAAGATCCGCACGCTGTTCGCGCGGCGCGAGACGCCGGACAACCTCTGGCACAAATGTCCCGCCTGCGAACAGATGATCTTCCATCGCGACCTGCTGGCCAACCTGAAGGTCTGCCCGCATTGCAGCCACCACATGCGCGCCGGCGCCACCGAGCGGCTGGCCTGGACGCTGGACGCCGGGTTCACCCGCATCGAGCTGCCCAAGGCACTGAGCGATCCGTTGCGCTTTCGTGACACCAAGCGCTACGCCGACCGGCTGAAGGAGGCGCGCGAGAAGACCCACCTCGACGATGCGATCGTCGTCGCGCACGGCAGCATCGACGGACATCGCGCGGTCGTCGCGGTGATGGACTTCGGCTTCATCGGCGGCTCGATGGGGGCCGCGGTGGGCAACGGCATCGTCGCCGCGGCGCGGCTGGCGGCGTTGCAGGAGGTGCCGCTGATCGTGTTCACCGCCTCGGGCGGGGCGCGCATGCAGGAGGGCGCGATCAGCCTGATGCAGATGCCGCGCACGGTGATCGCGACGCGCCTGGTGAAGGACGCCGGCCTGCCGTTCATCGTCGTGCTGACCGATCCCACCACCGGCGGCGTCACCGCCAGCTTCGCGATGCTGGGGGATTTCCAGATCGCCGAGCCCGGCGCGCTGATCGGTTTCGCCGGCGCAAGGGTGATCGAGCAGACCGTGCGCGAAACGCTGCCGGAAGGGTTTCCAGAGCGCCGAGTATCTGCACCAGCACGGCATCCTCGACATGGTGGTGAAGCGCACCGAGCTGAAGGCGATGCTGGCAAGGCTGATCGGCCTGACGCGGGTGAAGGAAATCCCCCAAGCGGCGGCGTAGCCCCGCGCCAGACTCAAGACTCTCCCCCTCCCCTTGAGGGCTTGGGCCGCGAAGCGGACCAAGGTTGGGGGGAGGGGTCGAGCTGGCGACTCGCGTCAACCCCTCCCCCCAACCCCCTCCCGCAAGGGGAGGGGGAGACTATGTTTCTCCTCCGGCGTCGCGAGTCCCCATGTCACAGCTTCACCCGCCTCCCACATGACCTCGTCGCGCATCGACGGCATCGTGGCGCGGCTGCACGGCCTGCATCCGCGGCTGATCGATCTCAGCCTGGATCGGTTGCAGGACCTGCTCGGCAAGCTCGGCCACCCCGAGCGCCGCCTGCCGCCGGTGATCCATGTCGGCGGCACCAACGGCAAGGGCAGCACCTGCGCCTTCCTGCGCGCCATGGCGGAAGCCGCGGGGCTGCGCGTGCACGTCTACACCTCGCCGCACCTGGTGCGCTTCAACGAGCGCATCCGCCTCGCCGGCGCGCTGGTGTCCGATACGGCGCTGGCGCGACGCGCTGGAACAGGTCGAGCGGGTGAACGCCGGCGCGCCGATCACCGTGTTCGAGGTCATCACCGCCGTCGCCTTCCACCTGTTCGCGCACACCCCGGCCGAGCTCTGCGTGCTGGAGGTCGGGCTCGGCGGGCGCGGCGACGCCACCAACGTCATTGCGCGCCCGGCGGCCTGCGCGATCACCTCGATCTCGCTCGATCACCGCGAGCTGCTGGGCGACACGCTGGAACTGATCGCGGCGGAAAAAGCCGGCATCATGAAGCGCGACGTTCCGGTGGC
This sequence comes from uncultured Alphaproteobacteria bacterium, assembly GCA_963847615.1. Lineage (GTDB taxonomy): Bacteria > Pseudomonadota > Alphaproteobacteria > Acetobacterales > Acetobacteraceae > Palsa-883. The sequence continues at coordinate 65,354 of CAWKAN010000019.1, read as the reverse complement.
GATCGGCGCGCAGCCGGACGCCGCCCTCGCGGTGCTGCTGGAGGCAGCCGCGCGCGTCGGCGCCCCGGTGCGGCTGCGCGACCACGACTGGGCGGTGACGCCGCAGCCCGGCGGGTTTCGCTACGTCGATGTCACCGGGCCGCTGCTGCTGCCGACGCCGTCGCTGCCCGGGGCGCACCAACTGGACAACGCCGGCATCGCCATCGCCGCGCTGGCGGCCTCGGGCCTTGCCGTCGGCGATGCGGCGATCGCCGCCGGGATTGCCGCCGCTGAATGGCCGGCGCGGCTGCAGCGGCTGCACGGCCGGCTGGCGCGCAGCCTGCCGCCGGGTTGGGAGCTATGGCTGGACGGCGGGCACAATCCCGGCGCCGGCGAGGTGCTCGGCGCGCATCTCGCCACCTGGGCCGACCGGCCGGTGCATCTGATCGTCGGGATGAAGGACAGCAAGGACGCCGCCGGATTCCTGCGCCCGCTGCTGGCACACGCCACGACGCTGTGGGCGGTGGCGGAGCCCGGGCAGCACTCGGCGCTGCCGGTCGAGGCGATCGTCGCCGCCTCCGGCGGCGTGGCGCGGCCCGGGCCGCACGTGGCCGACGCGCTGGCCGCGATCGGGCGCGCGCCGCGGCCGGGCCGGGTGCTGATCTGCGGCACGCTCTATCTGGCGGGCGAGGTGCTGAAGCTGGATGCGTGACGTCCCGCCAGGGCTGCGGCGCGCAATGGTCCGCGTCGGCCGCCTGGCGATCCAGTACTGGCGCCCGTTGCAACCCACGCCTAGTCTCCGCCGCGCATGCTGACCGACCTCCCGAACCTGCTGACCCTGTCGCGCATCGCGGCGATCCCGCTGCTGGTGGCGCTGGTCGTGATCGGCACCCCGGCCACCAACCTGGCGGCCTGCATCCTGTTCAGCACCGCCGCGCTCACCGACTGGCTCGACGGCCATCTGGCGCGCACCCGCCGCCAGCAATCCGACCTCGGCCGCATGCTCGACCCGATCGCCGACAAGCTGCTGGTCGGCGCCGCGCTGATGCTGCTGGTCGGCGAGGCGCGGCTCAGCCGCTGGGGCCTGTATCCCGCCATCGTCATCATGCTGCGCGAGATCCTGGTCAGCGGGCTGCGCGAGTATCTCGCCGGCCTGCGCATCGGCTTGCCGGTGACCCGGCTGGCCAAATGGAAGACCGGCTTCCAGATGGGCGCGCTCGGCACCCTGCTGGCCGGCGATTCCGGCGGCGCGCTGCTGCATTTGTCGTTCCTGCCGGTCAGCCTGATCGGCGAGGTCATGCTGTGGGCCGCCGCCGGGCTCACGCTGGTGACCGGCTGGGACTATCTGACCGCCGGGCTGCGCCACAGCGGCCTCGGCGGGACCTCGCACGCCGACCCCGTGCCGCCGGGACAGTAGCCCCACCTTGCAGGTCCTCGGCATCGTCGGCTGGTCCGGCAGCGGCAAGACCACGCTGCTCACCGCGCTGCTCCCGCGCCTGCGCGCCGGCGGCCTGACCATCTCGACCGTCAAGCACGCGCACCACGGCTTCGACATGGACCGGCCCGGCAAGGACACCTACCGCCACCGCGAGGCCGGCGCGCACGAGGTGCTGGTCGCCACCGCCCGCCGCTGGGCGCTGCTGCACGAGGTGGAGGGGCCGGAGCCGGCGCTGCCCGCCCTGCTGGCCCACCTGGCGCCGGTCAACCTGGTGCTGGTGGAGGGGTTCAAGACCCACGAGTTTCCCAAGCTGGAGGTGCACCGCCCGGCGCTCGGCAAGCCGCCGATCTGGCCGGACTGGCCGGATGTCGCCGCGGTGGCCACCGACGCCCCGCTGGTCGGCTGCGACCGCACCGTGCTGGCGCTGAACGACCCCGCTTCGGTCGCCGACTGGATGGTCGCGTTTCTGGCAATTCAAGCCGGCGTGCCAGACGGTCCTTGAGCGAACGGCCCCGTGAGGGCACATTCCGTCTGCGCCGGCCATCCGGGACCGGGCGCGGCGTCACATTGTCCCGGCGGGAGGCTGCGGTATGCGGCGTATCGTCTTTCTCGGCCTGCTCTTCGGCCTCACCGGATGCGGTGGCGGGTTCAACACGTGGCACGATCTGCCGTTCACCACCGGCTCCAACCCGAACCTGCCGCCGGGCGACAGCGAGACCATCCGCCGGGCGATGGGCCAGACCGCCAATGTGGAACCACTGACGACGGAACCGGGCGACGTCTGGCCCGGGCCGATCAAGCCGCCGCCAACCCTGCAGGATCTGGAGAACCCGAACGGCGAGCCGCTACAGCCGCTGCCCCCGGTCGGCAGCAGCTCCCCGCCGCCGACCAGTCCGCTGAACTTCCCGCCGCTGCCGTCCGCGGCGCCCTCGACGACGTTGCCCGCCCAGTCCTCCGCGACCGGACAGCCCACCGCCCCGACGCCGCCGCCAGCCGGGCAGGTGTACCCGACCAGCAAGGGGTCGGCCGTGTCCACCGGCGGCACCTCCAAATATCAGACGGTCGCCATCCCCGGCGACGGCCAGGCGATCGTGGTGCCGAACGGCAACGGCACCAGCACGATCATCCATCCGAACGGCACGGTGGAGACCGTGCCCACCCCCAAGTGACACGCCCGGCATGGCCGCCCCAGACAATCCCCGTAGCACCGCCGAGCCAAACATCCCGGGCGGCACCGCCGAGCCAAACACCCCGCGCGGCACCGCCGAGCCAAACACCCCGCGCGGCACCGCCGACGACTCAAGCGCCCCGCTGACCGTTCTGTGGTTCGCCTGGTTGCGCGAGCGCACTGGCACCGCCGAGGAACACGTCTCCCCGCCCGCCGAGGTCGCCACCGTGGGCGCGCTGATCGACTGGCTCAGCGCGCGCAGCCCGCGGCACGCCGCGGCGTTCCAGAACCGCCGCACGGTGCGCTGCGCCGTCAACCAGGACTTCGCCGACCCGGCAACGCCGGTCCGCCCCGGCGATGAGGTGGCGTTCTTCCCCCCGGTGACGGGGGGCTGAGCCGATGGCCCCCGCCCCTCAACCGGTCGCCCCGCCGGTCCCGACGCCGGACCAGCCGCCGGCCCGCGTACAGGTCCGGGTGCAAACCGGGGATTTCGATGTCGGCGCCGAATATGCCGCACTGATCGGCGGGCGCAGCGACATCGGCGGCATCGGCTGCTTCGTCGGCACGGTGCGCGCCAACGCGAGCGGCCCGCCGCTGGAAGCCCTGACCCTCGAACACTACCCCGGCATGACCGAGCGCGCGATCGCCGGCATCGTCGCCGAGGCCGAGCGGCGCTGGCCCCTGCTCGGCTGCACCGTGATCCACCGCGTCGGCCGCCTGGTGCCGGGGGACAATATCGTGCTGGTGCTGGCCGCCGCCGCGCATCGCCAGGCGGCGCTGGCGGCGACCGCCTTCCTGATCGACTGGCTGAAGACCAAGGCGCCGTTCTGGAAGCGGGAAGCCTTCGGCGACGGATCGGCAAACTGGGTGGACGCGCGGGAAACCGACGACGCCGCCGCCGCGCGATGGGGTGCGCTGCCGGAGCCGTGACCCGTTCGGCCGACCGGTCAATCCCGCCACGTCAGGTATAATACCAGGCGGCGGAAAATTTGACCTATCGGCGCCGCACCCTCGTCATGCTGGGCGCAGGCCCGGCATCCACGGCTTTGCTTGCTGCACGCAGGCAAGAAGTCCTGGATGCCGGCCTGCGCCGGCATGACGTGACGGCACCGCCGAAGAGTCGATCATTCGGACGCCTATATAATCCCGTCCGATCGCCCCCGTTGCGCGGTTTGGTCTCACCCGCCGCGGCTGAGTGACTCCCACCAAGGACATACGCCGCTCATCCGCTGGTAGTTGCCCTCCATCACCTGCAGCGGTGCGCGCGGTGCTTCCTTCGCGGCCGCAGGCGGACGGGGCGGTGGCGGCGCACCATCCGCCAGCGAATCGAACAGCCCGTGGTGGCCCCAGAAGCTGCCGACATCCGTCATCTCTTGTGGCTGCCAGGTCGCGTCGTCCACCTCGCGCCCGCCCCAGCCGTATTCCACCAGCATCTCCGACGGCGTGCGCACGTAGAACGACGTCACGAAGTCGTTCGGATGCCGCCCGAGCGTGGCGACAACCCGCTGCTTCTCGCCGAGCGCGATGTCGTACCCCTGGCCGACATCGTCGAACGAATACAGCTCCACCATCAGATGATGCATCCCGCTGCGCGGACCCTCGAACAGGGCCAGGCTGTGGTGCCGCGGATTGACGTGCAGGAAATACGCGGTGACGGGCTGACGGATGTAGTCGCTGATGCGAAAGCCCAGCAGGTCACGATAGAATGGCAGAAGCTTGTCGATGCTCGGCGCCATGAGCACCGCATGGCCCATGCCGAGCGGCCCGGTGCGGAAGCCGGAGATCGACCGGCCGGGCCGGAACTGCTCGGCGGCGAGCTGCGCGCCGTGAAACGCTTCCAGCCGGTTGCCGGCCGGGTCGGCAAACGCGATCAGTCCGCGCACAAAGCGCTGATCCGCGCGCGCGGCCGGCTCACGCCGCACCGCAACGCCGGCTTTCTCCAGCCGCGCGGCGAGCGCTTCCAGCGCCGCTGCATCCGCCACCTCCCAGCCGAAATATCGCTCCCCCTCCGACAGCGCGCGATCGATCACCAGCCGCTGCTTGCGATCATCCATGCGGAACGCGCGCACGCCGGCGCCGCGATCGACCGCCTGCATGCCGAGCCAGCCGGTCGCGAAGTCCGACCAGTCATCGAGCCGCTCGGTGCCGATGCCAAGATAGCCGAGTGCCTGAATTTCCATTGGTTCCCTCCCTGGTCGCTGAACCGGCATGTCTCGGATGGCAGTCAACCCGCCAGTCCCGGGGGACGATAAGCGTCACCCCAGGAGCATGGCAACGAGTTCGTCGAAGCGGCGCCATTCCGTCATGCAATCGCACCAATCACCCCATGCCGCGATGCCTGGACGGCGCACCCGGCGTCGCTCAGTTCAGCCGTCGTGCCCGGTCAGCAGGAACGCATCGGTTGTCGCCGCCTTCAACCGGATCGCCAGCGCCTCCTGGTACTGTGCCGACTTGTACCATTCCATCGCCCGTTCCGGACTCGAAAATTCCAGCAGCACCATCCGCGCCGTCTTGCGCCCCCCCTCCAGCGTCTCGGTCGCGCCGCCACGAACCAGGTACTTCCCGCCGAACGCGGCAATCGACGCCGAGGCCAGCGGACGATAGGTCTCGAACAGCGCCGGATCGGTCACCGTGACCTCGGCCAGAATGTATCCCTTGGGCATCCGTCCCTCCTGCTCCGCCGCCGCCGGATTTGACGGATCGGTTCCGGCTCCTTGGAATACCCCCGCCAACGGGGGGAAACCAAGTGCCGAGCACCGCCAGCGACGCCGACACCTATGATTTCATCGTTACCGGCGCCGGCTCGGCCGGCTGCGCGGTCGCCGCCCGGCTGTCGGACTCCGGCCGCCACCGCGTGCTGCTGCTGGAGGCCGGGATCAGGGACCGCAACCCCTGGATCCACATCCCGCTCGGCTACGCCAAGAACTTCACCAACCCGGCGATCAACTGGATGTTCGACTCCGAGCCGGAGAAGGAGCTCAACAACCGCGTGATGTACCAGCCGCGCGGCAAGGTGCTCGGCGGCACCAGCTCGATCAACGGCATGGTCTACATGCGCGGCAACCACGCCGACTACGACGACTGGCGCCAGCGCGGCTGCACCGGCTGGGACTGGGACTCGGTGCTGCCCTACTTCAAGAAGGCCGAGGACCAGGCGCGCGGCCCCAGTGAATTCCACGGTGTCGGCGGCCCGCTGCGCGTGTCCGACCAGCCACAGCGCTGGGAACTGGCGGACGCGCTGCTGGAAGCCACCATCCAGGCCGGCATCCCGCGCAACGACGACTTCAACGGCGCCCGCCAGGAGGGCGTTGGCTTCTACCAGACCACCACCTCCAACGCTCGCCGCTGGAGCAGCGCGGTCGCCTATCTCAAGCCAGCCCGCAAGCGGCCCAACTTCGTCGTGCAGACCAAGGCGCACGCCACCCGCCTGTTGATCGAGAACAACCGCGCCGTCGGCGTCGAATACCACACGCCAGCCGGGCGCAGGACCGCGCGCGCGCACCGCGAGGTCATCGTCTCCGGCGGCGTCTACGGCTCGCCGCAACTGCTGCTGCTGTCCGGCATCGGCCCGGCGGTGCATCTGCAGGCGATGGGCATCACCGTGCGGCGCGAGCTGCCGGTCGGCGAAAACCTGCACGACCATTTCAACACCTACCTGACCTATCGCTGCACCAAGCCGATCACCCTGAACGAGATGCAGCACAGCCTGGCACGCCGGGTCAGCGCCGCGGCGCAGTACGCGCTGTTTCGCAACGGGCCGATGTCAGGCAACGGCCTCTATGTCGGCGCCTTCTTCTGCTCCGACCAGCGTTTCGAACGCCCCGACATCCAGATGAACATGTTTGCCTTCAGCACGCTCGAACGCACGCGCAACGGCATCGTTTCCCACCCGTTCCCCGGCTTCTCGCTGAGCCCGGTGCATCTGCGCCCCGAGGGCCGCGGTACGGTGCGCCTCAAATCGCCCGACCCGCTCGGCCCGCCGGAGATCCGGTTCAATTTCCTCAGGAGCGAGTACCGACTACCAGGCCCTGCTGGCCGGCATGCGCATGGCGCGGCGCATCGCCGCGCAACCCGCCCTGCAACCCTATATCGCCGAGGAAACCCTGCCCGGCCCGGCATGTAGCACCGATGCGGCAATGATTGCCGACATCCGGGCCCGCGGCGTCTCCAACCTGCACCCCGTCGGCACCTGCCGCATGGGCAGCGGACCCGACGCGGTGGTCGATCCGCGGCTGCGCGTGTATGGTGTCGCGGGCCTGCGTGTCGCCGACGCGTCGATCATGCCACAGGTCATCGCCGGCAACACCAACGCGCCCAGCATCATGATCGGTGAGAAATGCGCCGCCATGGTGCTCGAAGATGCCACCGCCTGAAGCGGCAGCGGCCAGGACAACGGGCGCGTAGCGGCAACGACGGCTGAACAAGCGGGGTGGCCAACACCACCGGCGGCACCACGAACCAGCGGAAAGGAACCAGGACCATGCGTTGGGCACGCTTCGACAACAACGGCACCGCCAGCTACGGCGTCGTCGAGGGCGACACGATCATTGCGGTGCGCGGCTCGCCGCTCGGCAGCTGGGAACGCACCGCCACGCGGCACAAGCTCGCCGACGTGAAGCTGCTGGTCCCGCTCGAACCGCTCACCTTCTACGCCTGCGGCCTGAATTACGCCGAGCACGTGCGCGAGGCCGCGACAAAACTCGGTCACGAGCCCAACCTGCCGAAGCAGCCCGACGTCGGCTACCGCGCCAACAACGCGCTGATCGCGCAGAACGCGGCGATCGTCATCCCCAAGGACGCCACCGACAAAGTGCAGTACCAGGGCGAGCTGGTCGCGGTGATCGGGCGCAAATGCAAACACCTGACGCGCGATGATGCCTTGTCCGCGGTGCTCGGCTACACCATCGGCAACGACGTCAGCGAGCGCACCTGGCAACGCGGCGACCGCACGCTGTGGCGCGCCAAGAACACCGACAGCTTCAAGCCGATGGGGCCGTGGATCGAGACCGCTGTCGATCTGGAAAGCCTGGTCACCAAGGTGCGACTGAACGGCACGCAGATGATCGAATTCCACACCAACCACATGATCTTCGGCGTGGTGGATTTCCTGGTGGCAATGACGAAATACCTGACGCTGTATCCCGGCGACATGGTCTGGATGGGCACCGAGGGCGCCACCGCCGACATGAAGCACGGCGACGTGTGCGAGATCGAGATCTCCGGCATCGGCACCCTGCGCAACCCGGTGGTGCGGGAGGCGTAACGGCGCGCCGGCGCCGCATCGCCCGTCAGCGACCGGCCTGGCGGCCGGCGCGGCGTCCAACCGGACGATGCGACGGGCGGTGGGCGCCGGGCGGTGGGCGCCGGGCGGTGGGCGCCGGGCGGTGGGCGCCGGGCGGTGGGCGCCGGGCGGTGGGCGCCGGGCGGTGGCGCGGCGGGCGGTTCCCCCGCTTCGGCCCGCTCAGCCCCTGGCAGGCTCGCCGCCGCCATCCCGACGGCCCGGGCATCATCCGCCGCATGGACGCCAGGTTTCCACCCGACGCCCGCGTCGGGTGGCGCCGCCCGACGATTCTCCAGCGCCATCTCCGGCTGGGAATAGCGCCAGATTGACGATTTTCGATCTTACCCGCCCAGCGTGCTCTTGTGGCACCTTTCCCGCCGCACGCCACGCATTCGCGGCGTGCGGCGGGGGGTCGGCTGCATGCGGCACTGCATCCTTGGGACGGTTCTGCTGCTCGCATGCCAGGCGCGCGCGGCACCGCCGGACCATGCCGAGCCGTCACTGGCGCCCTGGTACAACAGCCTGCGCCAACCGTGGACCAATGCGCTGTGCTGCTCGGTCGCCGATTGCCGACCGGTGCTGTCGCGCACCCGCGACGGTCATTACGAAGTGTTCATCCAGGGCGACTGGCGCGTCGTGCCGGACGACCGCGTGATGTCCAGGCCGGACAACCCAACCGGCCGCGCGGTGGTCTGCTGGACGCCGCAGGCAGGGGTGCTGTGTTTCGTGACGGCGCCCGAGAGTTGAGCGGCCGGCGTGGACGGCCTAGGTAACGGCGCGGCCACGAATTGCAGGGGGGCCAATCTACCATGGGGGGCAAAGTCCTCCTGGCGGGTTCCAGGGGGCCCCGACCTTCCTTCGTTCGCCGTGCCGGAAGGAGGCGATGATGCAAGCCAGGAGGGACCGCATCGGCGGTGCCAGGACGCCCAAACCCGCTCCGCCCGCCTACGCCATCATCGGGCTGCTGGTGGCGCTGCTGCTGTTGGGCACGGGCGCCTTCCTGTGGCTCAATGGCGAGACCGGCGGACCGACGGTCGGCGGGCCGTTCACCTTGGTCGACAGCAGTGGCCATACCGTCACCGACCGCGATTTCCGCGGCAAATACCTGCTGGTCTATTTCGGCTACACCTATTGTCCCGATGTCTGCCCGACCACGCTGAACGCGGTGGCGGCGGCGCTCGACAAGCTGGGCAAGCAGGCGGATCGGCTCCAGCCGTTGTTCATCACGGTCGATCCGCGGCGCGACACGCCGGCGGTGATGCAGCAGTACACGGCGGCCTTCACGCCGCGGTTGCTCGGCCTGACCGGCACGCCGGCGCAGATCGCCGCGGCGGCAAAGGAATATCACGTCTACTACGCCGAGCACCGGACCGGCCCGGGTCCGAATGACTATTCCATGGACCACAGTTCGATCCTCTATCTGATGGGACCGGACGGGCACTTCATCGCGCCGATCCGCGCCGACCAAACCGGTGCGGAGATCGCCACCGACATCGCCAAGCTGATGTCATGAAAGGAGGCTCGCGAATGCAACGCCGGACCTTGCTGGCTGCCTGGCTGGTTCTCCCCGTCGCCGCCGCCGCGCAGCCGGCAACGATCCGGCTCGACAAGGTCTGGTCGCGCGCCGCGATGGCCGGGCATACCGGGGTGGTCTACCTGAGCATCACCGCGACCGGCGCACCGGATACGCTGACCGGTGCCGCCTCGCCGGTGGCGCAGAGGGTCGAGCTGCACGAAAGCTTTGACGACCATGGGGTGATGAAGATGCGCCCGATCGCGTCGCTGGCGGTGGTGCCCGGCAAGCCGGTCGCGCTGCAACCCGGCGGCTACCACATCATGCTGATCGGGCTGGTGCACGCGCTGATGGAAGGCGACGAGTTTCCGATCACGCTGCACTTCGCCAAGGCCGGCGCGGTCACCGCGACGGTGAGCGTGCAGAAGGCGGGCGCCGCGGAGATGAAGCTGCCGCCGGCCGGCACTGGCGGCAGCGCCCTGCCAGGGATGAAAATGTAGCGCCGGCTGGCCGATCGGCGGCGCTTGCGATCACGCGCGCGCCCGGCCTCAGCCTCGCCCGACCGGGCAGTAGGCGGTCACCGGAAGCCAACGGCGCACAGCTTCACTAACGACGATAGCCGCCGTGCCCGTCACCGTGCCAGCCGCCACCCCAGCCGCCACCCCATCCCCAGCCCCCGCCAATCACCACGGTTGGCGCGAGATAACCCAGTCCGTAGTACGGGTAGGGCGGATAGGCGTAGGCCGGGTACGCGTAGGCCGGGTAGGCATAGCCCGGGTAGCCGTAGCCGGCGGCATAGCCGGGCTGCGGCACCTGAACACCGTCGCCCTTGGCGGCCATGCACTGGGCATAGGCGGCATCGTAGCGGTACTGGATGTTGCCGGCCGCGGCCTGGGCATTGGAGGCGCCGACCGCGCTGCCCATCAGCAGCCCGGTGGCTCCGCCGATCGCCGCCCCGGCGCCGGCCGCGCCGCCCACCGAGCCGAGCGCCGCCCCCGCCGCGGCTCCCAGCGCAGTGCCGATCACCGCACTGCCGACCGCGCTGTCGGTCGCCGCCTGGGCCGGCTGCGCGCCGCCGGTCTGCTGGGCGGCCCAGCCGCGGCACACCGCGTCATCCTGCTGGAACGCCTCGAAGCTCTTGCCCTGTCCCGGCATGGCCAGGACGGTGGGCCCGGCCGGTGGCGCAACGGCGCAGGCAGCCAGCGCGAGTGGCGCCACCAGGGCGGCAAACGACATGATGCGACGCATGGTGGTCACCTCTTGAGTTCACGCGCTGGCGTTGCCCCACCCGCCTGTCGGGTCGGTAGCACAGGCCACCGTATCGCCCCGTAACATAGTGTGTCCCATGACGGGATTCATCGGCAGGCATGGCCTGCGTTCAGGGCAAACCATTTGACTCCCGCACCGGCCTGGACGTTCAATCCCGGGTCATTAAGAAACACTGCCGGCCGCCTGCCAGGCGCGGCCGGCGCCAGGGATGAAAGCGAACGCGTACCCCGCGAATGCGGCGGCGGTGCGGCGTCCGGGCGAGCGGAACAAGGCGGTCAGCCATGGGAACCAGCACAACCTTCGAGTCGGCCTCCGTCCTGCGCCAGACGCGGCGGCGGGACTGGCGCCTGGCGTTGTTCAGCGCGGATTTCGCCTGGGGGCTGGCCTTCGTGCTGCCCTACATCGCGGTGTTCCTGGGATTCGTCGTCTATCCGGTGGGGTTCGGCATCTGGCTCGGCAGCGATCCCAAGAGCTACGTCGCGATGCTGGCCGACCCGGTGTATCCGCGGACCGTCATCAACACGCTGGTCTACCTGGCGATCGGCGTGAACCTGAAGCTGTTCCTGGCGCTGCTGCTGTCCGGCTTCTTCATGCGCAAAGGCTGGTGGGTGAAGGCGCTGCTGCTGATCTACATCCTGCCCTGGGCGGTGCCGGCGATTCCCACCTTCATCTCGATCCACTGGATGCTCAACGCGCAATGGGGGCTGATCAACAACGCGATCTGGGGGCTGTTCGGGGTTGACGGCCCGCCCTGGCTCGATACGCCGGTGATGGCGATGGGCTCGGTGATCTACGCCTATATCTGGAAATGGATGCCGTTCTGGACGGTGATCTTCCTCGCCGGGCGGATGGCGATCCCGCGCGAGCTGTATGAGGCCGCGGATGTCGATGGCGCCAGCGGGCTCAATCGGTTCCTGCACATCACCTTCCCGCTGATGGCCAATCTGTACCTGGTCTGCACGCTGCTTTCGATGATCTGGACGCTGGGCGATTTCAACTCGGTCAACTTCGTCTCCGGCGGCGGGCCGGCATTGAGCACGCATGTGCTGGCCACGCTCGGCATCCGCGACGCCTTCGTGCTGGGCGATCCGCGGCTGGGCATGGCGGTGGTGATGTCGGCGCTGCCGCTGCTGATCCCGCTGGTGATCCTGCTGATCCGCAAGCTGTCGAAGGGCGGGGTGGAGCTGTGAGCGTCCGGGCGCATCTCCTGCGCCGCCGGGCCAGCGATGCCGGGGCGGTGCTGCTGGGCGTCGTCCTGATCATCTGGACGCTGCTGCCGATCTACAACATGGCAATGATCTCGCTGGAACCGAAGGAGGATGTGTTCGCCTCCCAGGTCGTGCCGCACCATGCGACGATCGAGGGCTTCGTGACGGTGGTGAATGAGGGGTTCTGGCTGCTGGCGAATTTCTGGCGCCAGATGGGCAACAGCTTCTACATCGGCATCTGCGTCGCCGTGATCACGCTGGCGATCGGCTCGCTGACCAGCTTCGCGATCGGACGGCTGCGCATCCGTTTCGGCTGGCTGTTGTCGAATGCCGCGCTGATGACCTACGTGATCCCGGCGTCGTTCCTGGCAATCCCGTTCTACGGCATCATGAAGCGCTACGGGATGGACAACAACGCCTGGGCGGTGATCGCCGCCGAGGTGACGTTCGCCACGCCGTACGCGATCTTCATCTTCACCCAGTACGGCAGCTCGATCCCGCGTGAACTCGATGAGGCGGCGCGGATCGACGGCGCCTCGCCGGGGCAGATCTACTGGCGCATCTACCTGCCGCTGATGGCCCCCGCGCTGGTCGCGATCGGCACCTACGCGCTGCTGCTGGCGTGGAATGAGTATCTGTACGCGTTCCTGCTGCTGTCGTCGGATTCCGTGATGACCGTGCCGCCGGCGCTGGGCAAGTTCCTGAACAGCGACGAGGCACCGTGGAACTACCTGATGGCGGCCTCGATCGTCTACGCCATCCCGCCGCTGGTGATCTATTACATGTTCCGCAAGCACATGAGCGGCGGGCTGACCATGGGCGGGGTGAAGGGCTGAGCGGCGGAGGCGCCGGGTTTCCGGCCGGTGGGTATGACGCGGACTCTGTCAGCGGTCGCGCCCGTTCGATCCGCTCGCGTTCGTGGGGCGAATGCATCGCCTGCCACGGATCGCTGCGTCGCTGCACGTTCAACCAGAACTCCGGGCGGTTGGCGAACACGCGCGCAAGAATGAGCGCCGTCGGGGCGGTCACCACCCTGCGGTCGTTGCACAACTCGTTCACGTGCTTGCGTGGCTCGCCCATCGCTTCGGCCCCATCGCTTCGGCCGGGGCGCCTTGCGTCAGGCCCATCGGCCGCATGAACTCTTCAATCAGAACTCTCGCCAACGCTCGCCGGCTTACGCTGCGTCGCCAACATCGCTCACCTCACCAATAGCCATGGTGGTCCAGATACACGCCTGTCGTTTCGCCGCTGGGGCCTGCCACGGCTGGACCTCTTCGCGGGATTGGCATACTATGCCAATCCTGCTAGCCTGCCGCGACCGACGACAGAACCAAGGACGAGGCCATGCCGACCCGCAACGTGGTCCTGACCGCTCACCATGAAAGCCTCATCGAGGCCCTGGTCAACACCGGTCGCTACCAAAATGCCAGCGAAGTGCTGCGCGAGGGCCTGCGCCTGGTCGAGGTCCGCGAGGCCCGCGACACGGCCAAGCTTGAAGCCCTGCGACAGATGGCGGAGACGGGTTTTGCCGACCTCGATCAGGGGCGCCATCACGATCTGCAAGATGACGAACTGGAGGATTTCATCGCGGGCCTCGGGCGGCTCGCTGGGCAACGGGTTCGTGCCGCCGGTTCATAGGCTGTGCCGGCCTATCGCCTCTCAGCAACGGCCACACAGGATATCATCCAGCTCCTCGCCACCACGCAGGATCGGTTCGGCGAGATCGCGCGACGGCGCTACGAGACGCTGCTGGTTGCCGCCTTGCGGGACATGGCGTCCGATCCCGAATGCCGCGGCAGCGTGGCACGCCCGGACCTCGGGACCGGCGTACGCAACTACCACCTACGCCACAGTCGCCGCCGCGCGCGAACACCGGATGGCCTCGTGCGACAACCTCGCCATTTCTTGCTGTACCGAATTATTCGGCCGGACCTGATTGGGATCGGCCGCGTCCTTTATGATGGCATGGAGGTCGAGCGCCACTTGCCGAGCCAATACGGCGATGAATGAGGGGAGCTTCCCGGAAGCAGCTCCCGTGCCCGGCCTGATAGTCCGGCGCGGAACTTGGCCCAGGCGGCGGGCACTGGCATGCTAACCACGCAACAACGGGCCAGGGGACAAAAATGACGGAGCAGTGGGTGCGGGTGGCGGCGACGGCGGACGTGGCCGAGGGCGCGGCGATCGCGGTGCGCCTCGGCGACCGCGAGGTTGCCTTGTATCATTTGCCGGGCGGCGAATTCCGCGCGACCGACAATGTCTGCACCCACGAATACGCGCAGTTGCACGAAGGCTGGCTGGAGAACGGCGAGATCGAGTGCCCGCTGCATGCCGGCAAGTTCGACGTGCGCACCGGCAAGGCCACCGCCGCGCCCTGCGAGGTCGCTCTGCAGGTGTTCGAGGTGAAGGTCGAGGGCGCCGACCTGATGCTCCGCGTGCCGGGCTGAGCGGGCGCCCGCGATGACCACCTCGGCGCCGATCGACTGCGACCTGCACCCGACGGTGCCCAGCCTGTCGGCGTTGCATCCCTATCTCGACGAGATGTGGCGCGAGCAGGCGATCCGGCGCGGCTTCGACGAGATGAACACCATTGCCTATCCGGCCGGCACGCCGTTGTCGGTGCGTGCCGATTGGCGCGACGCCCAGGGCAAGCCGGCGACCACGGCGGAACGCCTGGCCGCCGAGGCGCTGGCCCCGTTCGGCACCGGAACGGCGATCCTGAACTGCCTCTATGGCCCCGCCATGATGTTCAGCGAGGACATCCAGGCAGCATTCTGCAAGGCGCTGAATGACTGGATCGCGCGGGAATGGCTGGACCGCGATGCCCGGTTGCGCGCCTCGATCGTGGTGCCGCTGACCAATGTCGAGATGGCGGTCGCCGAGATCGAGCGCCGCGCCGCCGACCCGCGCTTCGTGCAGGTGCTGCTGCCGGTGTCGGGCGAGGTGCCGCTGGGACGGCGGCAGAACTGGCCGATCTACGCCGCCGCGCAACGCCACCGCCTGCCGATCGGCGTGCATGCCGGCAGTTCCTACCGCCATCCGGTGACCGGCGTCGGCTGGCCAGGCAGCTACACCGAGGACTACGTCAACCAGGCGGTCGGTTTCCAGTCGGCCCTGAGTTCGCTGCTGGCCGAGGGTGTGTTCGCCAAATTCCCCGACCTGACGGTGGTGCTGATCGAGTCGGGCGTGAGCTGGCTGCCGGCCTATCTCTGGCGCTTCACCAAGTTCTGGAAGGGGTTGCGCAGCGAGGTTCCCTGGGTCAGCGACCCGCCGGCCGAGATCGTGCGCGAGCGGGTGCGCCTGACCGCGCAGCCGTTTGACGCCCCGCCCGACCCGGGCGGGATCGACCGGCTGATGAACCAGATCGGCTCGGACGCGATGTTGCTGTTCGCCACCGACTATCCACATTGGCAGTTCGACGGCGACGCGGCGCTGCCCCCGGGTGTCAGTCCGGGCTTGCGGCACAAGATGATGGTGGAAAATCCGCTGCGGACCTATGCTCGGCTGGCTTTTGCCCAGGCGGGGGAGACCGTGCCATGAACGTTGACGTGCTGAACCGCTCCGGCGTGCAACCGGCCGCGCAGAGCAAGCTGGCGATCGCCGACTGCGATATCCATCCGCGCACCAAGGGCTACAAGTCGCTGTACCCGTGGCTGTCGAAACGCTGGCAGGATCACCTGGAGGCGTTTGGCGTCAGCTATCGCCAGCCCTGGGAGAAGGGGCCGGCGTTTCCGAAATCGCAGCCCGGGGCGTGCCGGCGCGACGCGTGGCCGGAGGGCGGCGGGCAGCCGGGCAGCGACCTCGCCTTCATGGCGGCGCAGTACCTGGACCCGAACAACGTGACGCTGGGCATCCTCAACCCGCTGACCAGTGGGCAGGGCGCGCAGAATCCCGACCTGTCGGCGGCGATCGCGCACGCCACCAACGAATGGCAGGTCGAGCAATGGACCGCGCGCGACGCGCGGCTAAAGGCTTCGGTGGTGATCCCGTACGAGGATGCCGCGGCCTCGGCGAAGGAGATCGAGCTGCGTGCCGGCGACCAGAACTTCGCCCAGGTGCTGATGCTGACGCGCACCGCCGAACCCCCAGGCGGGCGGCGCTACTGGCCGATCTACGCGGCGGCCGAGGCGGCCGGCCTGCCGATCGGCATCCACGCCTTCGGCTATGGCGGCTTCCCGATCACTGCCGGCGGCTGGCCGTCCTATTACATCGAGGAGATGGTCGGCCACGCCCAGTGCAGCCAGTCGGTGGTGGCCAGCCTGGTGCTGGAGGGCGTGTTCGAGCGCTTCCCGCGCCTGAAGGTCGTGCAGATCGAGGGCGGCGTGGCCTGGGCCGCGGCGCTGGGCTGGCGGATGGACGCGCAGTGGAAGAAGCTGAAGCAGGAGCTGCCGCACCTGAAGCGCCTGCCGTCCGAGTATATGCGCAGCAATGTCTGGTTCAGCACCCAGCCGATCGAGGAGCCGGAACCGCGCAGCCAGCTCGCCGAGACGTTCGACTGGATCGGCTGGGACCGCATCCTGTTTGCGTCGGACTATCCGCACTGGGATTTCGATGACCCGGCGCATGCGCTGCCGTTGAAGATGACGGAGACGCAGCGACGGCAGGTGTTCCTGGAGAACGCCAAGAGCGTCTACGGGGTCGCCTGAGCGAGGCTGCCGCGACACGGCGGACGCCCCGGCGACACCGCCGTCGCGCCGACGCGTTGTTAAATCATTACGCCAGGCGACGCGTCGCTTGACCCGGCCTGCCGATCGGGAACTGCGGGCGAACAACCACCAGCCAACCGGGATCGCCTCCGGTCAGCGGGCGGGCCTGGCGGCTTCGCCGACCGGCGCCTCGGCCGGACGCCGGTTGCCGATCCGATCGCCACCGAGCGGTGGTCTGCCGCCGGAGATTTGACCCCCAGCCCGGATGATCGGATGATCCGCCAGGCTTGCACGATGGGGAAACGTCAATGAAACTGCGGTGGCTCGCGCTCGGCGCGCTGTTGTCGATTTGCCTGGGCGGCAGCGTCCAGGCGGCTGATCCGGGACTGACCAAGGGCAGCATCAAGATCGGGGTGTTTGGCCCGTTGACCGGCCCCGCGGCCGCCTTCGGCAAGGCCCAGCTCGGCATTCGCGCGGTCTACGAGGACCTGAACGAGCATGGCGGCATCAACGGCCGCAAGATCGACGTCGTGCTGGAGGACACCGCCTGCGATCCCGCCAAGGGGATTGCCGCCAGCAAGAAGCTGATCGCGCAGGACCAGGTGTTCCTGCTGCATGGCGGGTCCTGCAGCAACGTGGTGATGGCGCTCAAGCCGGATGTCATCGCCTCCGGCGTGCCGTTCGTGGTGGCGACCGCCGCGAACGGGTCGATCACCGACCCGGTTGCCGCGAACGTCTTCCAGACCGTGGCGACGACCGCGACGATGGGGCGCACCATGGTCGATTTCGCCATGACCAAGCCAGGCGCCAAGCGCATCGCGGTGATCAGCCACTCCGACGAGTGGGGCAAGTCCGGCCATGACCCGGCGCTGGTCGAACTGAAGACCAAGTTCAACCTCACCCCCGTGGCGGACGTGACGTTCGAACGCGGCTCGATCAACGCCACGCCGCAGGTGCTGCAGATCAAGAACGCCAGGCCGGACTTCGTGCTGGCCTTCCTGTATCCCGCCGAGTTCGCGATTTTCGTGCGCGAGGCGTTCAAATACGGGTTGAACGTGCCGACGATGGGCAACCAGGCGATCTCCATCCAGGACACCGCGCAGCAGGTCAGCAACCCGGCCATCATGAAGAACGTCTACGTGTTCTATCCGCTGGCCGCGCAGATCGGTGATGCGAAAATCGCCAAGTGGGTGGACATCTTCACCAAGCACAATCCCGGCGTCCGGCTCGAGAGCAACGGCCTGCTCGGCATGGGCGGTGCCGAGGCGGTGATCGAAGCCCTGCGCAAGGCCGGCCCCGACCTGACGCGGGCGAAGTTCCTGGCCGCGCTCAACAGCCTGCACAAATTCAACACCGGCATACTGGCCGCGCCGCTGGAGTTCTCGCCGACCCACCACGCCGGCATGAACGGCGGCGCCACCATCACCTATGTCGGCGACAAGCTGGTGCTGATCCACAAATTCACCGACGCCAAAAAATAGCATGCTCGCCCAGCTTGTGGTGAGCGGGATCGGCCAGGGCAGCATCTATGCCCTGGTCGCTCTCGGCATGACCATCCTGTTCCGCGTCACCACGGTGGTGAATTTCGGCCATGGCGAGCTGTTCATGTTCAGCGCCTTCGTCATCTACCTGCTGCTGAACGCCTTCGACCTGCCCTATGTGGTGGCGGCGCTGGCGGCGATCCTGGTGCTGTTCGTGCTGGGCAGCCTGGTGGAGCGGGTGCTGATGCGCCCGCTCGCCCAGGCACCGCACATGGCGCTGGCGATGATGACCGTGGCGCTGTCCTACCTGCTGCGCGGGGTGGTGCGCATGGGCTGGGGCGGCGACGTGCGCTCGGTGCCGCCGATGTTCAGCTTCGACCCGGTGATGCTGGGCAACGTGGTGCTCGCGGCGCAGGACATCGTCACCATCGGCGCGACCCTGCTGCTGGTGGCAGGGTTCTTCGTGCTGCTGCAACGCAGCCGGTTCGGCAAGCTGGCCCAGGCGGCGACCGATTCGGCGCGCGGCGCGGCACTGATCGGACTGAACGTGCCGGGTTTTCACCGCACCATGTGGGGCGTCGCGGCCGCGATGGCGGCGATCGCCGGCATCCTGGTGGCACCGGTCACGCTGCTGTATCCCGACATGGGCGCGCAGGTGCTGGTGCGCGCCTTCGCCGCGATGACGCTGGGCGGGTTCGGCAATCTGGGCGGCGCGGTGGCCGGCGGGCTGCTGATGGGCGTGCTGGAGCAGCTGGCCGGCTTTTATGTGTCCACCGCAATGATCGACATCGCCTCCTACATCGTCATCATCGTGGTGCTGCTGTGCCGCCCGGCCGGGCTGTTCGGACGCGTGGAGCGGGTGCGTGTTTGAAACCCGCCGTCTGTTGTGGCCCGCGCTGCTGATCCTGGCGGCGCTGCCGCCGTTCTTCGTCAACGACTACGTGCAATACATCCTGAACTCGGTGCTGGTCTACGCGGTGGTCGCGGTGGGGTTCAACATCGTGCTCGGCTATGCCGGCCAGCTCGCCTTCGCCAACGCGGCGTTCTTCGGCGTCGGCGCCTATACCACGGCGATCTGCATGGGACGCTGGCACTGGCCGTTCCTGCTCGCGCTGCTCGCGGCCGCGCTGGTCACCGCGCTCGTCGGGCTGGTGGTCAGCCTGCCTGCGCTGCGGCTGCGCGCCTACTACCTCGCCATCGTCACCCTGGCGTTCGGCGAGTTGCTGCGCTGGGGCTACATCCATGCCGACTGGCTCACCCTGGGGTCCAGCGGGCTGCCGGTGCCGGCAGCCTCGGTGTTCGGCATCAGCCTCGCCTCGGACCGCGCCCGCTACTGGCTGTTCCTGTGCCTGACCGCGCTGGTGCTGTGGGGCAGTGCGAACCTGCTGCGCTCGCGCTTCGGCCGCGCCATGGTCGCGGTGCGGGAGAACGAGCTGGCTGCCGCCGCCATGGGGATCGCGCCGGCGCTGACCAAGATCGGCGCGTTTGCCTGGAGCGGCGGCGTCGTCGGCATCGCCGGCGCGATGTTCGCCCTGTTGCTTGGCCGGATCAATCCGGAAAACTTCGACCTGTCGCAGCTGCTGCTGCATTTCAGCCTGGTGATGATCGGCGGTCTGGGCAGCCTGGTCGGCTCGGTCGCCGGCGCCGTGCTGCTGACCGCGGCACCGGAGCTGCTGCGCAACGTCGCCGGCCTGGAGGAGATCGTGTTCAGCCTGTTGCTGATCGGCGTGCTGCTGTTCATGCCAAAAGGCCTCGGCGGCCTGCTGTCACGCCTCGCCGCGCTGCGCGAGCGGCTGTATCTGGCCTGATCCGATGGCGTTGCTGGAAGTCGAAGCGGTCAGCGTGGTGTTCGGCGGCCTGGCGGCGCTGACCGAGGTCTCGCTGAGCGTGCAAGCCGGCACGGTCTGCGCGGTGATCGGCCCGAACGGCGCCGGCAAGACCACGCTGTACAATGCGATTTCCGGCTACGAGCGGCCGCAGGCGGGCGTGGTGCGGCTGGACGGCCACAGCGTGACCGGGTTGCCGCCGCACGCGATCTCGCGCCTCGGCCTGCGGCGCACGTTCCAGAACGGCGGGTTGTTCGGCGAGATGACGGTGCTGGAGAACGTCATGGTCGGCGCCGACCGCGCCACGCGCAGCCACGTCCCCGGCGTGCTGTTCGCCCTGCCGCGACACCGGCGCGAAGAGCGCCGCGCCGTGGCCGAGGCGCGGGCGATGCTGGCGCGCGTCGGCATCGACCGGCTGGTGCAGGCGCGGGTGCGCGACCTCTCCTTCGGCCAGCAGCGCCTGGTGGAGATCACCCGGGCGCTGATCTCGCGCCCGCGCGTGCTGCTGCTGGACGAACCGGCGGTCGGCCTGTCGCAGGCCGAGCGCGACGTGCTGGCAACGACGCTGCGCCAGCTTGCATCGGAGGGGATCGCGGTGCTGCTGGTCGAGCACGTGATCGACCTGGTGATGGCGGTCTCCGACCGGGTGATGGTGCTGAACTTCGGCCGCGTGCTGGCGGAAGGCACGCCGGCCGAGGTGCGCGCCGACCAGGCGGTGCTGGAGGCCTATCTTGGCAGCGCGTGATCCCGTGTTGAACGTGCAGGGTCTGGCGGCGCGCTACGGCAAGATCGCCGCGCTGCGCAACGCTTCCCTGGAAATCGGCGAGGGCGAGGCGGTGACGCTGCTCGGCGCCAACGGCAGCGGCAAGACGACGCTGCTGAACACGCTGTGCGGCTTCCTGGCGCCGACCGGCGGCAGCGTGTCGCTGGCCGGCGAGCCGATCGGCGGCCTGCCGCCGCATCGCATCTTCCAACGCGGCATCGTGCAGGTGTCGCAGGGGCGCGACCTGTTCGGCAGCATGACGGTGCTGGACAACCTGCTGCTGGGCGCGGTGCGGCGCGGTCGGCCCGGCCCGGAAGTGAGCGAGATCTTCGGTTATTTCCCGCGCCTGCAGGAGCGGCAGTCGCAGCTCGTGCGCACGCTGTCCGGCGGCGAGCAGCAGATGGTGGCGATGGGCCGCGCGCTGATGTCAGCGCCGCGCATCCTGCTGCTGGATGAGCCGTCCGGCGGCCTGGCGCCGCGCTTCGTCGAGGAGATCGGCAACATCGTCAACGCGTTGAAACGCCAGGGCCGGACGATGCTGCTGGTCGAGCAGAATCTTGCCCTCGCCGCGGCGGTGGCCGACCGGTTCTACATCCTGCGCGACGGCGAAACGGTGGACTCCGGCGACGCCGCGGCGCTGCGCCAGGACCGGCGGCATTTCGCGCGGACCTATTATTTGTAAGCTCGCGACTTGTGAGAGCGGGCGGCGTACCGGGCGCATCCGGTCCGAGACCGGCCGCCTGTCCCGAACATCATCCTCTGGATCCGGAATGATCCTGGCCCAGACCATAGAACGCGGCGAGCTGGGCCATCCGCTCGGGCTGCGGCGGCGTGAAGAAATAGCCGCGGCGGTTGACCGACAGGCCAAGCTTGCGCCGCAGCTCCACCAGCATCTCGGCGGTGCCAAGCGTGGTGGCGTAGGCATCGACGATCGGCACCTCGTCAACCCGCGACAGGCCGTGCTGCGACAGCAACGTGCACAGCGGCGCTTCCCCCGGAATGATGACATCGACGCCGTCGGCGATCATGGCGCGCGCGGCGGCGCGGAACCGGTCGAGCAGCGGTGCCGGGTCGGTGAAGCCTTGCAGCACGTCCTGGAACCCGAAGCCGACCTGGCGGATGCCAGCAAATCGGCTGGCAAAGCCATGGCGATGCACGTTCGCTTCGACCAACTGGGTCATGTCCTCGATGAACGACAGGATGCCGATGCGCCGACCCAGGTAGCAGGCGGTGTGCAGCGCGCTCTCGCAGTAGCCGACAACGGGAATGTCGAGCACGCTGCGGATCTCGGTCAGCGCCGGCTCCGGCAGGGTGCAGACGAGGAAGGCGTCGTAACCCTCCTGCTGGGCGCGCAACGCGTTGGCGAGAAACTGCGTGCCGTGCAGATACTGCGTGACGACGTGGCGTATGTCGGTGCCGGGATAATTCGTCGGGTAGGTGCCGGGCGACATCCCGTGCAAGGCGACCTCGGTGTCCGGACGGACCAGCCGCTTGACCTGCGCGCGGAGCGCTTCGGCATAGGGCCCTAGCTCCTGCAGCACGGTGAAACTCTGATGCCAGATGCGCATCGCCATGGCGGTCTTCCTCTCACAAGCCGGGCCTGCCTTTGGATCCCGGCGCGCGCTCGAGCCGAGCCAAGGCCAGGGGCGAAGCTGCCGTCCCTGGCTCGGTTCAACCGTTCGCCCGCGCAGTTGCAGTCAGGCGGCGGCCGGCTAGGATACACGGCGTCCAACAAACCGGACAATGCAGCGCTGCCGCACCTACGAGACTGGATCATCGCCGCCCCCCTCTGCCCCGGCGGCGGCCTGGCGCACCAGCCCCATGCGCATGAACAGGCAGGGAGGATGCCATGAAACACGAGCAGTTCGACGTGGTGGTGGCCGGGTGCGGGGCCGCCGGGTTGTCGACCGCGGTCGCCGCCGCCGAGCAGGGCGCGCGGGTCGTGGTGCTGGAGCGTGCGCCGAAGCAGGAGCGCGGCGGCCAGAGCCGCTACACCGAGGCCTATCTCCGCATGAAGAGCCAGACCGAAGTCACCGACGACTTCGAGACCATCCTGGCGGAGAACAGCAGCGGCTATCTTGATCCCGACCTGCTCGGCGAAGTCACCCGCCCGGACGAGACGCGCGCACCCTATGCGCGCGCGCTCAGCATGATGGAGCCGGATGTCATCGCCGCCCTGGCGGACAATGCCGGCCCGACCATCACATGGCTGCAACGATTCGGCCTCAGGTTCGACTTCCTGCCGACGCAATTCCTGACCAAGTCGCAACCACGGCTGCTGCCGGTGGGCGGCGGCCTGGCGCTGGTCGAGGGGCTGGCGGCGCGGGCCGAAGCGCTCGGCGTGCGCTTCGCCTATGAGACGGCTGCGGACCGGTTGGAGCTGGACGCGGATGGCGGCGTCACCGGCCTGTTGGCGCGCACCCGCGGCGAAGGCATGATCCGGTTCGCCGGGCAGGTCGTGCTGGCGTGCGGCGGCTTCGAGGGCAACGCCGAGATGCTGGCCCGCTATATCGGACCGCGCGCGGCCTTCCTCCGCCCGATCTGCAAGGGCGCCCATTTCAACCGCGGTGACGGGATCCGCATGGCGCTTGCCATCGGCGCGGCCACCAGCGGCGATTTCGCCAGCTACCACGCCGAACCGATCGATCCGCGCTCCGGCGTTTCCGAGCCCTCGGTGTTCGTGTTTCCCTACGGCATCCTGGTCAACAAGGATGGCAAGCGTTTCGTCGATGAGGCCGCCGGCACGGTGGATGCCTGTTACGAGCCGGTGACGCGGCGCATCTTCGAGCAGCGTGACGGGCTTGCCTATGTGATCCTCGATGCGGGTCACACGCGCATTCCGAACTACCGGCTGTCGATCCGCACCGACCAGCCGCCGATCGCGGCGGGCAGCATAGCCGAACTGGCGCGCAAACTGGCGATCCCGGAGGCGGCGCTGGCGGAAACGGTCGCGGCGTACAACCGTGCCTGTACCCGGGGGAATACCGGCCGCTCGAACTCGACCATCTCTCGACCCGCGGGCTGCGGCCGGCGAAGTCGAATTGGGCGGTGCCGATCGAGGAGGCGCCGTTCCACGCCTATCCCATCATCTCGGCCAATGTGTTCACCTTCGGCGGCCTGAAGATCGATCCGAACGCCAGGGTGCTGAACGGGGATGGCAATGCGATCGCCGGGCTGTATGCCGCCGGCGAGATCGTCGGCACGTTCTACCGGCACTATCCCGGCGCGACGTCGGTCCTGAAAGGCCTGGTGTTCGGTCGGCTGGCGGGGCTCATGGCGGCAAGCCGGCTCAATCGCCCCTGATCGGGGCGACCGGGCGCGGCTGACCCACCGCGCCCCCGCCTCGTGATCGGCACTGACCCGGGTCGCGGCGGGAACCGAGCCATGGGCACCGAGCATTGCGCCCGGGGTTGCCCATGGCGCTGGGCGGCGGGGGATGATCGACCCGGTTGGCGCGACGCCGGCGCGGTCCGGGCATGGCGCATCGATCGGGTGACACGCGCGGCCCGCTTCCGTTAACACAAGGGGTGCACCGCATAACACCAGGGGTGCACCGCACCGGGAGCTGATCGCCGTGCTCGTCAGAATTGGACTGTGTGCCGCCGCGCTTGCCGCCCTGGCCGGCTGCGGGCCGACCTATTCGCCGAACACCTACGCCAGCAATGCCGTGCAACAGGCGGCCAAGGTGGACCGCGGCATCGTGGTCGGAGTTCGCGACGTGGCGGTCAGCGCGAACACCACGGTCGGCTCGGTGACCGGGGCGGCGGCAGGCGGCATCGCCGGCTCGCAGGTCGGCGGCGGCGTGACCGGCGCGTTCGGCGCGCTCGGCGGCTCGCTGCTGGGCGGCATCGCCGGCAGCGCCGCGCAGCATGTGGAGGGTGACACCCAGGCGTTCGAATACATCGTCCGCAAGACGAACGGCGACCTGGTCAGCGTGACGCAACAGGACGCCAAGCCGCTGACGATCGGCGAGCACGTCCTGGTCATCGCCGGGCAGCAGGCGCGAATCGTGCCCGACTACACCAGGCCTGAAAACGCGACGGCGGCCAACAAGCCAGTGGAGCCGCCCGCCGTGCCGGTGCCCGCCGTGCCCGCCGTCGCCCCGATCCCGGCGGTCCCCGAGCCAGCGCTTCCCCCACCCACCGACCCCAGCGCCACGGCGACGGCACCCACGCCGTCCACCCCTGGCTCGCCAACCCCGACATCGGCCGCTTCGGCGCCGCTTTCCGCGACCGCGGCGCCCAGCCAGCCGGCCAATCCCTGACACCATGCAGCGCGGGACGCCGCGACCCGGCGGCGCTAACCCGGCTTCGCGGATTCGCCCCTCTCAAGGGCTATTTTCGGCTGGGCGGAGTCTAAGAGAGGCAAAACTGTAGGCGCCGGCGTGCCGAGACCCTGCCAGGCAAACCGCGCGAACGCCGCGACCAGCGGCACCAGGCCGCCCAGGATCATCGCCACGGCCACCCAGCGATGCGCGGCAAAGCCGGCGGGCAGCGGCTTGAAGTGCCACAAGGTGATCCACCACGGCACGAGCCCCGCAACCGTTCCGGGCGCGGCGAAAAAGAACACCACCGAACCGAGGACCGCAAAACGCCGTCGCATCCGTTGCCTCCCCGAACCACCGCGCGCCATCCCGCCGGCCGCCGCGGCCGGCCCGAGCTCACCCCGAGCCGGCAAGCGGCGCCAACGTCCTGGCCATCCCCGGGACGCCAACCGCCGCGGCCCCAGGTGCCGGCCTTCAGCTCAATACGCCGCCTCCAGCAGCCGCAGCGCGTCCGCGACCTGATCGGCCGCCGCGCGCAGGCCCGGATTGAAATTGAAATTCTTCAGCGTTTCGTTGGCGATGTTCGCCAGGTCGTCGCGTGGAATGTCGAGCTGGCGCAGCCGCGTCGGCGCCCCGACGCGCGCATACAAGGCCTCCAGCCGGTCGGCCGCGGCCAGCGCGGCCTGCCTGGCGTCCATCCCGTCGCGCCACACCTCGAGCGCCTCGGCGACCTGGCGTGCCGCGCGCGCATCGACCGGCTCGGACAGCCGGATCTTCATCGCATGCAGCACCGAGGTCGAACTCGCCCTGCCCGACCTGCGGATAGCGCACGTGCAGCGCCGTCGAGACCGCGTAGTTGCCGGCGAAGGCGCCGCCGCGGTAGCGCTGGAAGCCGTCGTCCTCGGCACGATCCTGCAACAAGGCCGCGATGGCGAAATCGATGCGCAGCGCCGGGTCGTCCGGCTGCTCGGCCAGCAGCGGATAGGCGCGATAGGCCAGCCGGAACGCATGGTTCCGCCCGGCCTCCGCCAGCGGATTGATCCGGGTGGCCGACATCGCGCCGACCTGGCTGGCGAACACCGTTGTCGCAGTGGAACGGAACAGTTCGGCCGGCGCGCTGAGCAATGCGTCCGCATCGAGGAAGATCGCCTGCGGGCGCGTCTTGGGATCGAAATATTCCATGCGGTGGTCGAGCGCCGGATTCTTCAGCCCCGCGCCGGAGCGGTTCATCGCGCTGGTCGGCGTGGTCGGAATGTTGATGATCGGCGGCTTCGGCGCCAGCAGCCGCGGGCTATAGGCCGGCTTGCCCGCCGGATACTGGGTCATGATCTCGAACGGATCGCCCGGCTCGGCCATGAAGATCGCCACCACCCGCGTCGCGACCATGACGCTGCCGCCGCCGGCGGCGATCAGCAGGTCGGCCCCGGCCTGCGTCGCCGCCTGTTTCGCCGCGCATACCGAGGCATAGGTCGAAATCCTTCTCGATGCCGTCAAAGACGCCGCCATACCGCTCGCCGAGCACCGCCGCGATCCGCCGGACGGTCTCGGTGCGCCGGTTAACCGAGGCCGAGCACACCACGAAGGCCCGCCGCGCGCCCGCGCGCTCGACCGCCTCCTTCAGCCCCTGCTCGATGACCTGCCGGCCGCAGTGCAGCCGCAACGGATAGGCCACCGCCCTGAATGTCTGCTCGCTCATCGTCTCCCCCGGTCGGTCATGGCTGCCGCGCGCCGGCGCCGCCAGCCTAGCCGTTCGGCGCCCGGCGTGGGAGACCGCCCGGCCCGGACCACGGCAATCGGGCGAACGAAGCAAGGTCGGGGCTCCGCCCCGAACCCCGCCCGGGGGCTTTGCCCCCCTTGGTACCATTGGGACCCCCACCCCCCGGGACAAGTGCCCGGGGGCAGGCGCCGGCAGCGGCCTCTGGACTCCATGACTGGGAGTGGGTGAGGGGGAGGGGGCACGTGTGGGCGAGGCGAACGGCGCCCGTTCGCCTCGCCCGCACGCCCCCTCCCCCTCATCCACTCCCAGTGAAGGGTTCCAAGAGCCTGCCCCGGCGAAGGCCGGGGGCTCGCGCTTGGCGGGGTTCCCAATGGTACCATGGGGGGCAGCGCCCCTTGGTGGGGTCCGGGGCGAAGCCCCGGCTTGCTTTTGTTTCAGCCGATTGCCCTGGTCCGGGCCGGGCGGTCTCCCGCGCCGGGCGCCGAACGCTGCGCTGGCGGCGCCGGCTCGGTCGGTGCCGCGCCCCGACAGGATCCTGGCCGGTTATTGCGCTTGCGAATGCATCCTGCATGGCTGGCGGCGCGAAACCCGCCCGGGGATCACTGGGGCCGGCGGCGCCCTTCGCCCGCATCCCGCGACATTGTGCGAAAGCCGGGGTGAGACGGTTCCCGGCCTTGTTGCGCCGCCGTCACGGCGGCGGCGCCTGCCGCGGCAATCGGAACGACGGTGGCGGCCATGCCGCACCACGCCGAAATTCCTTGCGGTGCCGCCTTCACCGCCACCCGCGCAGGCGGCACGCCGCCGGTGCCAGCCGATGGCCGGGATCCGCGCCGGCACTGCGCCCGGCCTGGTGGCGCCCCCCTCGGCCGGCGCCGGGCTTACAGGCCGTTGTCTACCCTGTTGCCAATCCAGGTCATGATCCCGCCGACGAACAGCAGGATCACACTGAGCGGCTGGTTCAGCAGCCAGCCGACAAACTTCGCCACGAGTTGCGGCTTCAACAACGGCTCCGGCTGGGTGCCAAAAGTCGCCACCCAGACATCGCTGATTGCAAGCGGGGTCCAGGTGCCGCTGAACCACCAGTGGAGCCCCTGGCCGAACCCGATCGCGAGGGCGGCCAACAACATGTCGAGGCCGATGAAAATGATGATTGTGGGCATCGCCAGGTTACCTCCGATCGGCGCCAGCAACTGGTCCAGGCTCCGTTGCTGCGGTCTCACGAACCATGTCTCTGCTGGCGCGCCGCGGCAGCGAAAGCCGCGCCCAGGCGGCAAATCCGAACGCCCGCGACGGTTTCGCTCAAGCTTGGATGCCGACCCGAATCCGTTCCGCAAAACCAAGAAGCGACTGGTCGTCGCCGAATTCCACTCAGCCGGACGGATCCGGCGTGTGGCTTGGGCGATTGCAACCAGATCATTATTTCTCCACTCCGGCTGAGGTCTTGCATTGGCCTCCTGGGCGAATTTCCGCGTCGGATAGGCTGCGCGGCCGGACCCAGGCATATCGGTTAGCACAGCGTCGGACAGAAATCCGTCCCCAGCCTCCATTCTGCGAGCAATGTCTCAACGCGCGATCCTCGGCCATATCCTGTCAACAGAGCCCGATGATGTTCCGTTAAGCGATCCTGGTGCTTGCCGTGGTAGATGGGCACAATTTCATGACGCACAAGGCGCCAGACGATGGCAGCGGTGGTTTCTTATCTGGCCGGGAAAGATGCGTTATTCCAGTCACTTGGTCGAATCCCGATCGCTCGGGAGCGGCGACTTGCTCAATAATCGCCCAAGAAAATGATTCGAGTCAAGCAAAACAGGCGAGTTCTTGACAGGAATCTTACCAAAAATTCCCGCGCCGTTGACGCGACCGACGCGAGCGGGGCGTTTCCTGGCCAACCCAATCACTACCATAAGTAGCAAAAACTTGCAAGACTCTCCTCGTGGCACGGCGCCGGAGCCGCGGCCAACACCCGCACCTTGTCCGCACCGCGGCGGGCTGGCCCGACGACATCGGGTACGGCATACCAAACCCGGCGGCAGCACCCCTCGGCCCCGGGGCTAACCATCTGCCCTGGATGACAATTCCACCAACCGAGGAACGCTCGCATCGGTTTGATGGCGACGACCGACAAGCCGGACCTGGCATCGTCGGCCGCCGCAAGCAGCCGGCCGCGAGCGCAGCCGGCACAACCGTTGCGCGAGTGCGTCATATCACAACCGAGTCGAATCGGCGCGCTCCCGCCCGGCAATCCTTTCGCGCCATCGAACAGCCCAATCGCCAGGCGGCCAAATCCGGTCGGGCATCCGATGGCATGCCGTCAAAGTAGAATTCCCAGCCAGGCAGCGGAACTTCGGCGCATGCATCGCATGGCGATTGGCCAAAACCGGCCACCTGGCGGACCGACCGGCCACCAGAATGGCCAAATGCCAGCGTCCCGGCCCGCCTTTCGACGGCGTAATTCCGACAATAATTCCGTTATATTAGGCGGTTGTTCTATAATTTTGCGTAACGACTGGAACGCCCCTGCGCAACCTGATACCAATCGCCCGAAATGATGACTTTTCCATCATTTCGGGTGGCTGGTATCGCGCGCGGGGTTGCCCAGCGAGGTAGGGGGCGGCCGCGCGCCAAACCAAGACTTACACCAACGGCCCGACACCGGCCGATCGGTCAGCAATTAGGGCCGTTGGTATGACATCGGCACGCAACGATATGCCCCACACCAGAGGCCAGCCCGACCGGCGATCCACCACCCAGCCTCCTGCCACAGCCATCATCGCGGCCATCGGTCCGTCGCCGGCATGACCATGACGCGCCGAGCGGCCACTCGTTCCGCCGGCGGGCACGACGGAAGCGCCGCCAGGCCGGCCGGTTTGCCGGGCGACAACCACGCCGGAAATCCGGCGGCCGCCCCACTCGGCCGGCGGCGATCAGCGATCGCGGTCCGCCGACCGCTCCGCGTCGCCGGGCGCCCCCGCCTCGCCCGGCCGCTCCGCCTCGGTCTCCGGCGCCGCTTCGGCGGCAGCGACGGCCGTCGCGCTCGGCACCGGCAGCTCCAGCAGCAGGTCCTCGCGCCGCGGCAGGTCGCGCAGCTCCTTCAGCCCGAACTGCGCCAGAAACCCCGGCGTGGTGCCCCACAGCGCCGGCCGCCCCGGCGTTTCGCGCCGCCCCTTCAGCATGATCAGCCCGGCCTCCATCAGCGCTTCCAGCGTCTGCTGCGCCAACGAGGTGCCGCGGATCTCCTCGATCTCCGCCCGCGTCACCGGCTGGTGGTAGGCGATGATCGCCAGCGTCTCCATCGCCACCCGCGGCAGCCGGCGGGGGATCTGCACCACCTTGCGCAGCCGCGGCGCCAGGTCCTCGGCGGTGCGGAACATCACGCCGCCGCCGGCCTCGGCCAGCTCCACCCCGCGCCCGGCATAGCGCACGCGTAGCGCGGCGATCACCGCGTCAGCGTCGGCGCTCTCCGGCAGGAGCTGCGCCAGCGCGCGCGGGGTGACCGGCGCGGCGGAGGCGAACACCAGCGCCTCCGCCAGCCGCAGCGCGGCCTCGTCGGGCGCCGGCTGGTCGGCCACAGGCTGATCGGCCAGCGACTGGTCGGCCACGGGCTGGTCGGCCGGGGGTGCCGCGGCCGGCGGCGCCTCTGGCACGGCGAGCCCAGCCGCCCCCGGTCCCGCCCCGGGCGGTTCGGCCCCAGACGGCTCACCCCCCAGGGCCTCAGTCGCCAGCGGCTCACCCCCCAGCGACTCACCCCCAGCGGCTCACCCACCCGGGCTCACCCACCTGGGGCTCACCCACCTGGGGCGCGGCCCCTTCCGGGTCGGCGGCCGGCCGCCCCGCTGCGTCACTCATGCCCCATCCTCCATCCCGGCCTCGGCACGGCGCAGCAGGATCGGCCCGAACGCCGCTTCCTGGCGCAGCCGCAACGTCCCGCCGCGCGCCAATTCCAACCCGGCGATCAGCGTCGCCGCCAGCGCCGCGCGCCGCTGCAACGGATCGCCCGACTCTTCCGGCAGGAACTGCTCCAGGTTGGTCCAGTCCGGCACCGAGCCTAGCAGCCGCGCCAGCCGGCCCAGCGCGTCCTGCACGCTCCACAGGCTGACCGGCCGCGGCCGATAGGCCCGCTTCGCCCCCGCGCCGCGCCGCGCCACCTGCACATAGGCCCGCACCAGTGACGTCAGGTCCAGCACCAGCCGAGACCGGTCGATCTCGGTATGGTCCTCCGGCACGCCGCGGGCGAACACGTCCACCCCCAGCCGCGGCCGCGCCCCCAGCCAGCCCGCCGCCGCGCGCATCGCCTGCAGGTCGCGCAGCCGCGCCGCCAGCACGTCGGCCGCGGTCTCCGCCTCCGCCGCCTCGGCGCCGGCCGGCAGCAGCAGCTTCGACTTCAGCCAGGCCAGCCAGGCCGCCATCACCAGCCAGTCCGCCGCCAGCTCCAGCCGGATGCGCCGCGCCCCCTCGATCACCGCCAGGTATTGCTCGACCAGCGCCAGGATGGAGATCTTCGCCAGATCGACCTTCTGCGTCCGCGCCAGCTCCAGCAGCAGGTCGAGCGGCCCCTCGAACCCCTCCAGCCGCACCCGCAGACTGTCGCCCGGCCCCGCCTCGCCCGGCGCCGCGTCGCCCGAGGCCCCGCCCCCCTGGGCCGCACCGCCCGTCACCCCAGCGCCCCCGCCGTCGGCGGCCACGCCGACCGCCGCCGCGTCAACCGGCACCGCGTCAGCGGGCGCCGCGCCGCCCGAGGCCGCGCCGCTCGACGCCACGCCCCCCGGCACCTCAGAGCAACCGGACATCGCCCGACCCGACATCGAACCCCGCCAGCAGCATCACCAGCCGCAACGCCCACGGCACCACCCGGTACAGCAGCACGCCAAACGGATCGAACGCCACGCCGAAATCGGCCAGCAGGCGCGGCAGCAGGAAGATCGCCAATAGCACCACCACGATGCCCAGCCGCTCCAGCCGCGCCCATACCCGCGCCAGGCGCAGCGGCAGCAGCCCGACCGCGATCCGCCCGCCGTCCAGCGGCGGGATCGGCAGCAGGTTGAACAGCCCCAGCACCAGGTTCACCACGATGAAGTCCAGCAGGAACTCGCCCGCCAGACCGGGCGCGACGTCCAGCCGAAAGCCGCCCAGGTTCAGCAGCAGCGCGCCCAGCCAGGCGAGGAAGAAGTTCATCGCCGGCCCCGCGGCGGCCACCACCATCATCCCCTGCCGCGGCCGGCGGAACCGCCAGGCCGCCACCGGCACCGGCTTGGCCCAGCCGAACATGAACAGCACGCGGTGGAAGGTCAGCAACTGGAACACCAGCAGGAAGCCCGGCAGCAGCACCGTCCCCACCCGATCCACATGCGCCAGCGGATTGAGCGACAGCCGCCCGGCCCGCTTCGCCGTGTCGTCGCCCATCGCCAGCGCCGCATAGCCATGCGCCGCCTCGTGCAGGGTGATCGCCAGCACGATCGGCACCACCGCCAGCGCGATCTGCAGGATCATGCCGCCCACGCAAGCCCCCGGGATGCGCTCACCCGGGCGCGTCCCCGGCACGCCCCGCCGGACGCATCCCGACCACGCCTCCGGCGCCCGCGGCTGCGCCTATCCCGACCGCATCCCCGGCCCCCCCGGCCAGCGGCATCCCGATCGCCGCTCCGCCGCCATCGACCGCCGCCAGCAGCCGCTCGCGCGCCGCGGCCAGCACGGCCCCGTCCAACACCAGCCGCCGCCGCCGCGCCACGGCACGCGCCCGGCCCAGCCGCGCCCGCGCCGCCGGCGTCACCGCCGGGCAGGCCGCCAGCAGCGCCGCGGTCGGATCGGCCTCGCCGCTGCAATACAGCGCCAGGTCGCACCCGGCCGCCAGCGCCCGCAGCGCCAGGTCGGCCGGCGCGCCGGACAGCGCGCGCATCGCCAGGTCGTCGGTCACCAGAACTCCCTCGAAGCCGATCCGCCCGCGAATCACCCGCGCGATGATGGTAGGCGACAACGTCGCCGGCCGCGTCGCGTCCCAGGCCGGATACAGAATGTGCGCCGTCATGGCCCAAGGCAGGTCGGGGTTCAAGGCGAAGGGCAGCAGATCCGCCTCCAGATCGTTCGCCGCCACCGTCGGCAGCGCCAGATGGCTGTCCAGCCGCGCCCGGCCATGGCCCGGCACGTGCTTGCCGACCGGCTGCACCCCGGCCGCCAGCAACCCCGCCGCCACCGCCCGCCCCAGCCGCCCGACCACCACCGGATCCTCGGCCAAGGCCCGGTCGCCGATCACCGCATGCGCCCCCGGCAGCCCCAGGTCCAGCACCGGCGCCGCCGCCACGTCGAACCCCGCGGCCGCGCAATCCAGCCCGATCAACGCCCCGGTCAGCCAGGCCGCCCGCAGCCCGGCGGCGGCCGAGCGCGCGAACAGCGCCCCAAGCGCCGCCGCCGGCGGCTGCGCGCGCCAGTGCGGCGGACGCAGCCGCGCCACCCGGCCGCCCTCCTGGTCCACCATCAGCACCGCCTCGGCCGGCAACACCCGACGCAACGCCGCAACCAGCGCGGCAAGCCGCGGCGGATCGACGATGTTGCGCGCGAACAGAATGACCCCGGCCGGCGGCCGGGCGCGCAACAACGCCGCCTCCGCCACGCCCAGCGCCGGCCCGGCAATGCCGACAATCGCCGCCTTCATGCCGGCCCGCCGGACGCGGTGGGCAAGGGCGGGGCTCCGCCCCGGACCCCGCCAGGGGGGCTTTGCCCCCTGGACCCCCCACCAGAGGCGCGCCTCTGGACCCATCCACTGGGAGTTTGGTGATGGGGAGGGGGCGCATGGGCTTGGCGCAGGTGTCGGCCGTCGAGACGGCCGACACCTGCGCCAAGCCCATGCGCCCCCTCCCCATCACCAAACTCCCGGTGAAGGGTTCCAAGGGCGAGCCCTTGGTGGGGGGTCCAGGGGGCAAAGCCCCCTGGCGGGGTCCGGGGCGGAGCCCCGCCCTTGCCCACCGCGTCCGGCAGCGCCTCAGAACGCCGCGACCATGCAGCCGGCGCCTTTGGCGCGCACCTTCTGGCAGAACTGGCTGGCTTCGGCCTCGGTGCCGAACGTGCCGGTACGGACGCGCCACAGCGTATGGCCGGCGTGCTCGATCTTGCTGAACGTCGGATGACGGGCGCCGAGCACGTCCGGCATGCGGTGGGCGAGCCGGTCCCACTCATGCCGCGCCGCCGCCTCGGAGCCGACCGCGGCAAGCTGCACCTGGGTCTGCCCGGCCGGCCCTGGCGCCGGTGTCGCGGTGGCGTCGTGCGCCGCCGCCACGCGGGACTCCGGCACCACCGTCGCCGTCGCGCCGCGCGGCGGGATCGCGGTGGCCGCCAGCGGGGCCGCCAGCGGCGCCGGCTTCGCGGCGAGCGGCGCTGCCGCCGCGGCAGGCGGCGCGGGCACCGCCGCCGGCGGCCTGGGTGGCGCGGCGGCGCGCAGCTGGCTGGCCAGCGCCTGCGGATTGGGCGTCTCCGGTGCCGGCGCCAGCCGCCCGGCCGAGGTGCCCCCCGCCGCCGGCCCGGTTTCGGCGCTCAACCCGGGGATCTGCATGCCGCCGGGATGGTCGGGCTTGACCCGCACCGGCTGCTGGTCGGCCTGCACCACCGGCACCGGCCCGCCCCGGTTGCCGGTGGCGGACCACAGCACGGTGACCCCCGCCAGCAGCACGGCCAGTCCGCCGGCGATCCACATCAGCCGGCGCGTCATCGGATCCAGGCCGGGGCGCGCGCGGGTGGCACGGTAGACCGGGGTCCTCGGGATACTCAGGTCGTCGGACACGGCAGTTGCTCCTTTCCCGGCGGCGCCGAAGGGGGTTCCCCCGCGGGATCGCCCCGATGCGGGGCACCTCCCGGCGGATCGACCCCCCAGGGGGCCGCGCTTCGGCCGCGTTTGGGCCGCGTTTGGGCCGCGCGCCGCCTCGATCCGTCCGCCCGGCGCGCTCAGCGCATCTCCTCGACGGGCACCACGCCCATCACGGCGAGGCCGGAGCGAATCGTCACCGCCGTCGCGGCAACCAGCGCCAGCCGCGCCAGGGTCTCCCCCGGTTGGGCGGGCTGCAGGAACCGCAACGTGGCGTCGTCCTTGCCTCGGTTCCACAGCATATGAAAATCGCTCGCCAAGTCATAGAGAAAAAACGCGATCCGATGCGGTTCGCTCGCCAGTGCGGCGGCCTCCACGGTGCGCGGCCACAGCGCCAGACGGCGGATCAAGGCCAGTTCCGCCGCGCCGGCCAGGCAGTCCAACGCCCCCTTGGCCTGCGCCGCCGCGGCCAGCGCCGCGTCGCTCACCGCCGCGCTGCCGAACATCTCGGCCGCGGCGCGCAGCACCGAGCGGCAGCGGGCGTGCGCGTACTGCACGTAGAACACCGGGTTGTCGCGGCTCTGCGCCACCACCGCGTCGAGGTCGAATTCCATCTGCGCGTCGGCCTTGCGCGTCAGCATGGTGAAGCGCACCGCGTCGCGCCCGACCTCCTCGATCAGCTCGCGCAGCGTCACGAAGCTGCCGGCGCGCTTGGACATCCGCACCGGCTGGCCGGCGCGCACGATGTGCACGATCTGGCACAGCACGATCTCCAGCGTCGCCGCGCCGGACGAGACCGCGGTGACCGCCGCCTTCATGCGCGGCACGTAGCCGCCGTGGTCGGCGCCCCAGACGTCGATCATGCGGGTGAAGCCGCGGGCGAACTTGTCGCGGTGATAGGCGATGTCGTTGGCGAAATAGGTGTTCGAGCCGTCCGACTTGCGCAGCGGCCGATCGACGTCGTCGCCGAACTGGGTGGCCAGGAACAGCGTCTGCGGGCGCGGTTCCCAGTCCTCCGGCGCCTTGCCCTTGGGCGGCTCCAGCGTGCCCTCGTAGATCAGCCCGCGCGCCGCCAGCCAGTCGATCGTCGCGTCCGCCGCGCCTGATTCAATCAGGGAACGTTCCGAGAAAAACACGTCCTGCGCGACGCCGAGCAGCGCCAGGTCCTGGCGCACGCCGCGCATCATCTGCGCGATGGTGAAGTCGCGCACGATGTCCAGCCAGACATGCGGCGCCGCGACCTCGCCGCCGGGATCGGCCAGCGCCGGGCCGAACTCGACGGCAAGCTCTTCGCCGACCGGAATGAGGTAGTCGCCGCGGTACTGCAGCCCGCCGGGCACCTCTTCGCTGAACTGCTCCTCGGACAGCCTGGTGCCGATCGCCTGCAGGTAGCGCCAGTAGGCCGCCCAGGCCAGCGCGGTGACCTGCGCGCCGGCGTCGTTGATGTAATATTCCTTGGTGACAACAAACCCGGCCTTGGCCAGCAGGTTGGCCAGCGCGTCGCCGACCACCGCGCCGCGGCAATGGCCGATATGCATCGGCCCGGTCGGGTTGGCCGAGACATACTCGACATTCACCGCCAGGCCCGCCCCGATCGTGCTGTCGCCATAGGCCTCGCCCTCGCGCAGCACGCCAGGCAGCACGACGCGCAGCGCGTGCGGGTCGAGGCGCAGGTTGATGAACCCCGGTCCGGCGACGGTTGCCGCGACGATCGCCGGCACGCCGCCCAGGCGGGCGACGATCGCCGCGGCGAGCTTCGCCGGCGGCAGGCCCGCCGCCCTGGCCGCGACCATCGCCGTGTTGGTCGCCATGTCGCCGTGCGCCGCGTCGCGCGGCGGGGTGACCTCGACCCGGTCGGCAACCGCGTCGTCCAGGTCGGGCACCGCGTCGCGCAGCGCGGCGATCACCGCGTCGCGCATCCGCCCGTAGATATCATAGCTCATCGCATGTACTTTCCATCGTCGGCGGCGTCACCATGGCCCCGATTCCCGCCGCGTGGGAGGGGCGGGACTGCTTGTGGCACCGTTCGTGCCGCGATTGCCGTGCCTCGCGCAACCTCGGGGCTCCGCCCCGAACCCCGCCAGGGGGGCGTTGCCCCCCCCTGGCCCCCCCACCAGAGGCAGCGGCCTCTGGACTCCAT
Organism: uncultured Alphaproteobacteria bacterium; assembly: GCA_963847615.1. Classification (GTDB taxonomy): domain Bacteria; phylum Pseudomonadota; class Alphaproteobacteria; order Acetobacterales; family Acetobacteraceae; genus Palsa-883. Next base: position 28,875 of record CAWKAN010000019.1, on the reverse strand, counting down.
GACTGGGCGTGTGGGGAGGGGAAGGGTTCCAAGGGCTCGCCCTTAGCGGGGTTCCCAATGGTACCATGGGGGCAGCGCCCCTTGGTGGGGTCCGGGGCGAAGCCCCGGCTTGCTTTGATTCCCCCGCCTGCCCAGGCCTCAGGTCTTGCGAAACACCAGCGCGAGGTTGTTGGCCGGCATGGCGATGCGCTCGGCTAGTTCCAGTCCGTGCGTGGCGGCCAGCGCCGTCACGTCATCGAGCCGGCGGATGCCCCAGGCCGGGTTGCGACTCCTGAGGCTGCGGTCGAAGGCCAGGTTGGAGGGGGCGGTCTCGACATCCGGCTCGATGTAGGGGCCGTACAGGAACAGCACGCCACCGGACGCCAGCCGGCGTCCGGCGCCTGCCATCAGGCCTTGGGTCGCCGCCCAGGGCGAAATGTGAACCATGTTGATGTTGACCACGGCGTCGACCCGATCGGCCGGCCAGGCGTCGGGGTCCGACGCGTCGAGCCGGCGCGGCGCCAACAGGTTCGGCAGGGCGGCGTGCGCGCGCCAGGCTGCCATGCTGCGCAGGGCGTCGGGGTCGGGGTCGGTCGGCTGCCACTGCAGGCCGGGCAGGGCGGCGGCGTTGTAGACCGCGTGCTCCCCGGCGCCGGCGGCGATCTCCAGCACGACGCCGCTGGCCGGCAGGCGCGGCTTCAGCACGTCAAGGATCGGACCGCGGTTGCGGGCGGCGGCGGGTGAGACCCGGGCGTCTTGGGGCGGCACATCGGACATGACGTCCAGGGTAGCGGCACAGGACCGTTGCGCGCCAGCCGCGGACTTCGTCGGCACCGGGCCCGGGATTGGCCGGCCGCCTCCGGCGCGGCGTTCCGCACCAGATCCCGTCAGCGGGGAAAGCGGGCATCGTCGTTTGAAGGCCGGGGAACACAGACTCTATTGTTCTCCGGTGAACTGGCGGAACTTCCCGATCCTGCTGAGTCTGCTCGGCTGCGCGGCGACGCCGCCGCACCCGGGGGAGCGGTTCAGCGCGCGCATTTTCGAAGTGGTCACCATGGAGCGACTGCTGCCTCGGGGCGCCGTCGCCAATGCCTTGCTGCACGGCGTCACGCTCGACGACGTCTGGGACCGCCGCCTTGTGTCGGTGAACTGTGTGGTCTCGCCGGGCGTCCCGTCGTCCCGGGTCTACAACGAGTTCCCGTCTGGCTCTGGCCCCACCGGGAATGACCGACCTGCTTGCGGGTGAGCAGGTGGCGATCTCGCAAGGCGCATTGGCGGACCAATCGGGGCCAATCAGCCGGATTTTGCATCGCCTTCCAGCGCCCCGGCCCGAGCAACTGGTCAACTACAGCGGCATCACTCCCGTGGTCCTGTGTCAGGAAGACGCCGACCACGTGCTGCGCGTTCGAGTGAGCCGATTCGTGGAGCCGCTCGAAGCGATCGAGGCCAGCTGGCAAATCCGCGACCCGCTGCGTGGCCTTGATGAAAGGGACATGCGCGCCGGCGGCATCGTGTTGCTGCAGTGCAGTCGCGGCGAAGGGGTCGATCCGCTGTTCTGGTACGCACGGCTCGCCGCCGGTGTATCAGCGCGCCAGGGCGATCAGGTCGAGGCGGTGGCCGGGGCTGCGGAACCGATCTGGGATGGCGGCTATGTCGTGCCCTTCAGCGGCAACTCCCGCGCCGCCGTGCAGGCGGAGGCCGCAGCGCATTGGCCGATCCGGCTGAGCACCGTAATCCGGGTGATCGGCCCGCTTCCCCAATCCAGGGTTTCCTATCGGGGCATTCCGTTGTGCCGTGGCGGCAACGAATAGGCGCCCCACCCTGGTGGGGCGTATGATCGGGGCATGCTGCGTTCCTTGCCGCCGTTGGCGGAACGATTCCGCCCGCGCAGCCGCCCTTGCCTGAAAGTTGGGTGCAGGCTTGCCACCAAATTCTCCCTCGCAAGATTCCGCTGCTTCCTGCCCGGCGGCCGCCGTGCGACCGTCGGGACGGGCGGGACACACCCCGTCGCGGGATCGCTGGGGCTCAAGCAAGATGCAAACCTACGACTACATCGTGGTCGGCGCGGGATCGGCCGGCGCGGTGCTCGCCAACCGGCTGTCGGCGGACCCGCGCACCAAGGTCCTGTTGCTGGAGGCCGGGCCCGCCGGCCATCCCTGGACCCGCGTGCCGGTCGGCTTCGCCAGGCTGATCACCAACCCGGCGGCCAACTGGCTGTATGCCTCCGAGCCCGAGGCCAGCACCAACGGGCGCAAGATCCCAGTGCCGCGCGGCAAGATCCTCGGCGGGTCCAGCGCGATCAACGGCCTGGCGTTCGTGCGCGGCCAGGCGCGCGATTTCGACACCTGGGCGCAAATGGGCAACCCGGGCTGGAGCTACGACGACGTGCTGCCCTACTTCAAGCGCATGGAACGCTACGACGGCGGCGACGACGCCTATCGCGGGCGGGAAGGCCCGCTGCGCGTCACCCACCCGCCGCCGCGTCTGCCCTTGTTCGCGGCGCTGATCCGGGCGGCGGGCCAGGTCGGGATTGCGCACAATCCCGACTACAACGGTGCCGCACAGGACGGCATCGCCATGAGCCAGGCCACCATCGCGGCGGGCCGGCGGATGAGCACGGCCCGTTGCTATCTCGACCCGATCCGCCGACGCGACAATCTGCATATCGAGACGGGCGCCCTGGCCGAGGCGCTGGTGCTGGACGGCGCGCGCTGCACCGGGGTCCGCTACGCCGTCGGCAGCACCCGCCGCGAGGCAAGCGCGGCGCGCGAGGTCGTGGTCAGCGCCGGGTCGATCAATTCGCCGCAGTTGCTGGAACTGTCGGGCATCGGCCAGCCGGAGCGGCTGCGCGCCCTCGGTATCGCGGTGCGCCACGCGCTGCCCGGCGTCGGCGAGAACCTGCGCGACCACTATGCGCCGCGCACCCGCTGGGCGATCGGCGCCAAGGGGCTGACCTACAACGACACCGGCCGCGGCCTCGGCCTGCTGCGCCAGGCGCTGCGCTACGCGCTGTTCCGCGACGGCATGCTCGGCACGGTGGCCGCGCCGATCCGCGCCTTCGTCCGTTCGCGCGAGGGCCTCGATGCGCCGGACGTGCTGCTGGGCTGGGTGCCGATGCTGACCGAACCGGGCGCCCGCGGGCCGCGGATCTCTCGCCAATCCGGCGTGACCTGCTACGCCCACCCGATGCGTCCCGAGAGCAAAGGACATATCCACATCGTCTCGGCCGATCCGCGCCGGGCACCGGCGATCAGCTTCAACTTCCTGGCCTCGCCGATCGATGCGGCGATCACCGCCCGCGCGGTGCGCATCGCCCGCGCGGTGATGACCGCGCCGGCGATGGCACCATTGCAGGTGACGGAGCTCGCGCCAGGCGCCGCGCGGACCACCGACGACGAGATCCTGGACTGGGTCCGTTCGGCGGCGGAGACCACCTACCACCCGGTTGGCACCTGCAAGATGGGCAGCGATCCGCTGGCGGTGGTCGACGCCAGGCTGCGGGTCCACGGCATTGCCGGGCTGCGCGTCGCCGATGCCTCGATCATGCCGACGCTCACCTCGGGCAACACCAACGCGCCCGCCATCATGATCGGCGAGAAGGCGGCCGACCTGGTGCTGCAGAGCGCCGTTGCCTGACGATGGGATGGCGTTGCCTGGCAATCTCCGTTTCTTCTAAGTAGCATTGCTCTTCCGTCATGGCCGGGCCTGTCCCGGCCATCTACCCCCGACCAGTGATGCACGGATCGCCGCGACCGGCCAACCATAACGGACAAGCAACTTTCCCCGGCCGCAATGCAACACGCCCGCCGCACCCGCGCGGATTGACAGCCGGCCCTGGCGCGGTCCATCGACTCTTCCCCCGTCCCCCTGTCCGGTCAAACCGCCATGCGCAACACTTCCGCAACGGACTCCGCCACCGACCTCTCCCCGGCGCAGACCCAGGACCTGCGCCGGATCGCCGGCCTGATGATCCCGCCCAGCGCGGCGTTCGCCGTGCCGGGCGCCGACGACGCGGCGATCTTCGCCGACATCCTGCACTCCCTCGGCCGCGACCTCGGCGCGGTGCGCGCGGCGCTGGCGCAGCTCGCCACCCTGGCCGGCGGCGCCTTCGCCGCGCTCGACAGCGCGCGGGCGGACGCCGTGGCGGCAACCTTCCTCGCCAGCACCACGCCGGAGGTGACGGCGCTCGGCCGGGCGATCCTGCAATGCTACTATCGCGACGACCGCGTGGTGCGCTCGCTCGGGATGGAGCCGCGCCCGCCGTTCCCCAAGGGCCACACGCTGGAGCAGGGCGACTGGTCGCTGCTGGATCCGGTGCGGACGCGGGCCAAGCTGTGGCGCGACGCGCCATGACGCCGCCGCAGCGGGCCGCGCCCGCCCGCAACGACCCCGCCCACAACAACCCCGCCCACAACGACATCGTCGACGTGCTGATCATCGGCTCCGGCGCCTCGGGCGCGGCGGTGGCGTGGAGCCTGGCCGAGACGCGGATGAAGATCCTCTGCCTGGAACAGGGCGACTGGATCAAGCCGTCCGACTTCCCCAGCAATGGGCGCGACTGGGAGGCGCGGCGCTACGCCGATTTCGACATCAGTCCGAACCGGCGGGCGCGGCCGACGGATTACCCGGTCAACGACGACAACTCACCGATGAAGGTGGCCAACTTCAACGGCGTCGGCGGCGGCACCATCCTCTACACCGCGCATTTTCCGCGCCTGCACCCGTCGGACTTCCGGGTGCGCACGCTGGACGGCGTGGCCGATGACTGGCCGATCGACTATGCCACGCTGGAACCGTTTTTTGCCGAGAACGACCGCATGATGGGGGTGTCCGGCCTCGCCGGCGATCCGGGGGTTCCGCCGCGCCAGCCGCCGATGCCGCCGGTGCCGCTCGGGCGGACCGGCACCCGTTACGCCGCGGCGATGAACCGGCTGGGCTGGCACTGGTGGCCGTCGGACACCACGGTCGCCACCACCGAGTATGACGGGCGGGCGGCCTGCATCAACCTCGGCCACTGCACGCCCGGCTGCGCCCAGGGCGCCAAGGCGAGCACCGACATCACCTACTGGCCGCGGGCGATCCGCGCCGGGGTCGAGCTGCGCACGCGCTGCCGGGTGCGCGAGATCACCACCAACGAACACGGCATGGCCGCCGGGGCGATCTATTACGATGCCGACGGGATCGAGCGGTTCCAGCCGGCCGAGGTGGTGATCCTGGCCTGCAACGGCATCGGCACGCCGCGGCTGCTGCTGAATTCGGCCTCGTCGCGCTTCCCCAACGGGCTGGCCAACTCCAGCGGCCTGGTCGGGCGCAACCTGATGCTGCACCCCTGGCCGCAGGTCCGCGGCTATGTCGATGCGACGGTGGACGGCGGTCGCGGCCCGATGACGGTGCTGTGGAGCAAGCAGTTCTACGAGACCGACCCGACCCGCGACTTCGTGCGCGGCTACACGCTGCAGTTCGCCCGCGGCACCGGCGTGGTCAACGAGGCCGTCACCAGCGCCGCCGCCGGCCGGCTGCCCTGGGGCGCGGACCATCACCATGTCTATCGCCGCCTGGTCAATCACCGCCTGCAGATCGGCATCGCCTGCGAGGATCTGCCGGAAGCACACAACCGGGTGACGCTCGACCCGGTGCTGAAGGACGGTCACGGCATTCCGGCGCCCAGGATCGACTACGCGCTCAGCGACAACACGCGGCGGATGATGGAGCACGGCATCGCGCGAGCCACCGAGATCCTCACCGAAGCCGGCGCGACCGAGCTCTACACCTCGCGCACTATCCTCAACAGCCCCGGACACCTGCTGGGGACGGCGCGAATGGGCAATGACCCGGAACGATCCGTGGTCAATGCCTGGGGCCGCTGCCACGATGTGAGGAACCTGTTCATCGTCGATGGTAGCATCTGGGTCACCTCGGGCGGCGTGAACCCGACCTCAAGCATCCAGGCGCTGGCACTGTATATCGCCGACAGCATGAAGCGGCGCCTGGCAACATTGTTCGACTGACCCCGCCGCCGCAGCGCCAGGGCAATCGGCTGAAACAAAACAAGGCCGGGGCTTCGCCCCGGACCCCACCAAGGGGCGCTGCCCCTTGGAACCCCGCCAAGGGCGAGCCCTTGGAACCCTTCACTGGGCGTGTGGGGAGGGGAAGGGGGCGGGTGGGCGAGGCGAAGGGGCGCCGGACGGCGCCCCTTTGCCTCGCCCACCCGCCCCCTTCCCCTCCCCACACGCCCAGTCATGGAGTCCAGAGGCTCCGCCTCTGGTGGGGGTCCAGGGGGCAACGCCCCCTGGCGGGGTCTGGGGCGGAGCCCCAGCCTTGCTTCGTTCAGCCGATTGCCCTGACGATCCGGCGGCGTGACGGGTATCAAGCGTGTCGGCGCCGGTGCTATCTGTTGTGTGGCTTCCCGATCTCGTGGGGAATGCGGAACAGCTGGAGGGACCACGCGCCATGGCAACTGATGTCGATCCCGCACCGGGCACCGAGAGCAACGACACCAAGGTGGACCGACATTTCTACCGGTTCCACGTCCCCTATCTGCACCTCGGGTCGGTTTTCGGCGATGACTGGTTTTCGCTGAAGGCGGAGGCTTTTGCCCGGTTCTTCGGCACGCCGGTGTTTCTCGTCGGCCAGACCCTCGTCGTCGCTGCCTGGATTCTGGTCAATGTCACGGGGCTCACCGCATTCGACATCTACCCGTTCATCCTGCTCAACCTCGCCTTCAGCTTGCAGGCGGCCTATGCCGCCCCGCTCATCCTGCTGGCACAGACCCGCCAGGCCGACCGCGACAAGGCGCATGCCATCGCCGATGCGGAACATCGCGAGGCGCTCAGCCGTTCGGCCGAGGAGCGGCAGGCCGTCGCCGCCCGGCAGACCGCGCTGCTGCTGCAAATGCTCGAGCAGAACACGCAATTGACGGAAACCATCAAGTCTCTCACGGAACGGGTCGAAACGCTGACCGTTCAGGTGCACAAGAGCGTGGTCAAGTCGCTGGAGACCTGACCGCCATCCCGGCAGTACCGATTGATCTATCGGCGCCGCGCCCGCGTCCCAGCCGGCGCCGCGGCCGCTCGCGGTCCGCCTCCCCCACCCAGCCCGGCGACCAACCCCGCCAGCCCGGTCTGCCGCCGCGCCGGTGCAGCCGCAACTCCAGCGCGGCCACGCCGGCGGCAGCACGAACACCCCGACCACGTCGCCCGACGCTGACAAACGGGCACCGGCTCCCGTTCACACCACCCGCCCCGGTCGGTTGGTAACCTCGGGTCGTTGTCCCGGCGGTTTCGGCGATCCATCGGTTGCGGCAGGCTTGACCGTTCGGACATAGTGGCTTGCTGGAGGCTGAATGGGGCGGCCGTCCGGCAAGTTTTGGCGGCAACACGCAACAGCGGAGGGGGCGATGGCCATCAAGGTGCTGGAACTGCATCATCAGGGTGTGCGGGTCGGTGGGTCGCAGGAGGAAGCGGACCGCGCGGTCAGCTTCTACCGCGATGTGCTGGGCCTGAGTGCCGATCCCGGCCGGCCGAACATTCCGGGCATCCCCGGCTACTGGGTCGATGTCGGCGGGCGGGCGCAGATCCATCTCATGGGTGTCAACGGAGCGTCGCGCTACGCCAAAGGGCCGGGGCAGGACCCGTCGCTGCCGCATGTCGCCTTCGCGGTCGCCGATATTGTGGAAACCCGCGCCGAGCTCGATCGCATGGGCACGCCATACTGGGTGGCGGAGGGCATCGTCGGGCCGCAATCCCAGCAGATTTTCATGCCCGATCCGGCCGGCAACATGATCGAGCTGCATCAGGCGGACAGCTGCCGCTGCCAGGCCGTCAACCGGCCCGGTCCGTAAGCGCCGATCCGGGTTCAGCCGACCGACGCGCGCGCATTGCCGTTCGACGATGCTTGCTTCGTTCGATCGGGCCAGCCCGCATTTCCCACACTGTCGCGGGATGCTGGCTTGGTCCTTGCCGCGCCCCAAAGGACCATGGGGGTTTTCGCGCCTTGCGAAGACAACCTGTATTGGCGGCGGCGCAAAAAACCCTCCGGCACGACAATGACCTTGGCTCATATGGCGTTGACTGTTGGACGGCCCCGTAGGGCGGAAAAGCGCAGCGCCTTCCGCTGTCGGACGGTGGCGGGATATGTTGTTGGGGACGTCGGCAGATGCGAGCGGCTCGCCCGGCGGTGGCGGAAGGCGCTGCGCTTTTCCGCCCTACGGGGCCGTCCAACAGTCAACGCCATAAGAGCGATGACCTTCGCCATCGTCCCGCGACAGTGTGAGAAATACCGGCCAGTCCGGCAATTCATTGCGGATACGCGCAGCGCCGCGGCCGGGATGCGTCGTGTCTTGCCCCCGGGCGGGACGGCGGCGGCTGCGCTTCCGGGCAGTTATCGGGGCGGCCGCATCGTCGGATGAAGTGATCCGCCTTGGCGACCGGGGCACGTGCTTCCAAGACGCTCCTGGTCCGCCGTCGGCGTGGCGTGAAGCGATAGATCTGCGCCCGGCATGACCGACGCGCCCGCCGCCTGCCGCTCATGCGCCGCGGCGGGTCACGCCGCCGCCCTCATCCGCCCAGCCCGGCGACGAACCCCGCCAGCCCGGTCTGCCGCGCCGTCGCGCTGCGCGCCGCGTGCAGGATCGCGCGCAACGCCGCCACCGCGTCCTCGAACACGTCGTTCACCACGACATGGTCGAACTCCGCCCAATGGCTGATCTCGGCGCGCGCCAGGCCCATTCGCCTGGCGATCTCCGCGGCGTCCTCGCCGCCGCGCCCGCGCAGCCGGGACTCCAGCACGGCCATCGACGGCGGCAGCACGAACACCCCCACCACATCCCCCGGCAGCGCCGCGCGCAGGCTGCGATGGCCCTGCCAGTCGATGTCGAACGCGACGTCGCGCCCCGCCGCCAACGCCGCCTCCACGTCGGCGCGCGGCGTGCCGTAGCTGTGCTTGCCCAGCACCGTCGCCCATTCCAGCAACCCGTGCGCCGCCACCAGCGCATCGAACGCCGCCCGGTCGCGGAAATGATAGTGCACGCCGTCAACCTCGCCGGCGCGCGGCGGGCGCGTGGTGACGCTGACCGACAGCGACAGCGCCGGTTCCGCCGCCACCAGCGCGCGGGTCAGCGCGCTCTTGCCGGCCCCCGACGGCGCCGCCAGCACCAGACACAGGCCGCGCCGCGCGATCGTGGTCATTCGATGTTCTGCACCTGCTCGCGCAACTGCTCGATCGCCGCCTTCAGCTTCAGCCCGGTCGCGGTCAGCGCGCGCGAGGACGACTTGCTGCACAGCGTGTTGGCCTCGCGCATGAACTCCTGCACCAGGAAGTCCAGCCGCCGCCCGACCATCGCCGCCTCGCCCAGCAGCAGGCGCGCCGCCTCGATGTGGCTGGCCAGCCGGTCCAGCTCCTCGCGCACGTCCGAGCGCGCGGCGAGCAGCGCCACCTCCTGGGCGATCCGCTCCTCCGGCAGCGACGGGCTTTCGCGCAGCAGCGCCTGCAGGTTCTCCATCACCCGGGCGCGATGCGCCGCCGGCTGGTCGGCCGCCTCCCTGGCGGCCGTGTGCCGGAGCGCCACGATCTCATCCAGCAACCCGTCGAGCGTACCGCGCAGCCGCTCGCCCTCGCCCTGGCGCGCCGCGACCAGCGCGGCCAGCGCCGTCGCGAAGCCGGCGCGCACCGCGGCGACGGCAGCTTCGCTGCGCTCTTCCTGCGCCTCGGTGGCGGGGCGCAGCACGCCGGGCAGCGCCAGCAGCGCCTCGGCCCGCGGCGGCGCGCTGCCGGGGATGCGCGCGTGCAGCGCCAGCGCCAGCGCCAGCACCTGCTCCAGCGCCGCCGGGTCGGGAGCCAGCTTCTTCTCCGCCTCGCGCGCGGTGGTCAGGTTGGCGGTGACGTTGCCGCGCTTCAGCGCCTTGCCGGCGGCCTCGCGCAGCGCCGGCTCCAGCGCGTCCCAGCCGGGCGGCAGGCGGAACCGCAGGTCCAGGCCGCGGCCGTTGACGCTGCGCAGCTCCCAGGCCCAGGCGAGGCCGTCGGTGCCGCCTTCGGCGCGGGCAAATCCGGTCATCGAGGCAAGCGCGGCGGTCATACGGTCATTCCCCTGGCATCCCCTGGTCATCCGGTCGCGGTCCCTCGGCGCCAAGGTCATTCCGCCGCCGCCCCCGTCGGGCACCCTTCTAACAGTCCCCCACCCGGCTGCGAAGCTGGACTATCCTGGCGCCATGACAGACCCGCCCCGCACGCAACCCGCCGCCACGCCGATCGCCCCCACGCCGATCGCCCATGCGCCAATCACCCATGCGCTCATCACCCATGCGCTCATCACCCATGCGCTCATCACCCATGCGCTCATCACCCATGCGCTCATCACCGGCGCCTCCTCCGGCATCGGCCGGGCGCTGGCGGTGGAACTGGCCGCCCCCGGCGTCACGCTGCACCTGTCGGGCCGCGACGCGGCGCGGCTGGAGGCGACCGCGCAGGCCTGCCGCGCGCGCGGCGCCGAGCCCCGCACGGCGCTGCTGGACGTGCGCGATGCCGCGGCGATGGCGGCGTGGATCGGCGCCGCCGGGCAGCTCGACCTGGTGGTGGCGAATGCCGGCGCCTCCGCCGGGGCGGGCGGCAACCGGCCGGAGCCGCCGGCGCAGGTCCGCGCCATCCTGGCGATCAACCTCGACGGCACGCTGAACACCGTGCTGCCAGCGATGGCGGCGATGGCGGGGCAGCGGCGCGGGCCGGACGGCATCGCCGGGCGGATCGCCGTCATCGCCTCGATCGCCGGGCTGGTCGCGGTGCCCGGCTCGGCGGCCTATTGCGCGGCCAAGGCGGCGGCGGACGCCTGGACGGTGGCGACCGCCCCCGGCGCGCGCGCCCAGGGCATCGCGCTGACCAGCGTCTGCCCCGGCTACGTGCGCACCGCGATGACGGCGGGCAACCGCTTCCCGATGCCCGGGCTGATGGACGCCGAGCGCGCCGCGCGCATCATCCTGCGCGGCGTGGCGGCCGGGCGGGTGCGGCTGGCGTTCCCGTGGTGGATGGCGGCGGCGGCGCGGCTCGCCGACCTGCTGCCGCCGCGACTGCTCGCCGCGCTGCTGGCCGGCCGGCAGGGTAAGCCGGCCGATCCGGCGCTATGATGCGCCACCACCCAACCCGCGGGCGCCAGGCCGCGCGACCCAGCAAGGAGGACCGCTGATGACCACCGCCTTCCGGCCCGCGCACCAGGCCCCCGGCGTGCACCATCGCCAGGTCGGCGAGGTCCTCGTCACCGCGCTGAACGACGGCATGCTGGACGCCAGCTTCGACTGGCTGACCCATATCGATCCCGCCGAGCCGCCGGCGCTGCACGCGGCCGGCTTCCGCGCGGTCCCGCCGCGGATCACCATCAACGCCTTCCTGCTGCACCTCGGCGAGCGGCTGGTGCTGGTGGACAGCGGCTGCGGCGGCGCGATGGGTCCGGCGCTCGGCCGGCTGGCGGAGAACCTGGCCGCCATGGGCGTGGCGCCGGAGGCGATCGACACCGTGCTGCTGACCCACCTGCACCCCGACCATGTCGGCGGCCTGGTCGATGCCGCCGGCACGGCCCTGCTGGCCAACGCCGAGCTGGTCGTGCACGCGGCCGAGCCGCCGTTCTGGCGCGACGACGCCGTGCTGGCGCAGGCCGCGGAGCAGGAGCGCGGCTTCATCCAGCTCGCCCGCGCCGTGCTGGACGCCTATCGCGGCCGGGGGCGCCTGGTTGCGTCGGGCGAGGTGCTGCCCGGCGTCAGCGCGGTGCCCGAGCCCGGCCACACCCCGGGACACACCGGCTGGCTGGTCGCCTCGGGCAGCGAGCAGTTGCTGATCTGGGGCGACATCGTGCACATGCCCGGCGTGCAGTTCGCCCGCCCCGGCGCCGGGATGGGCTTCGACATCGACGGCGCGCAGGCGATCGCGACGCGGCAACGCATCATGGACATGGCGGCGACGGACCGGCTGGCGGTGGCCGGCATGCACCTGGATTTTCCCGCCTTCGGCCATGTCGCCTGCGCCGGCGACGGCTACGCCTTCATCCAAGCGGTGTGGACGCCGTAGCGCGCCGCGCAACGGCGCCACGCGACCGCGCGGCACCGGTGCGGCCTGCCCGCCGGTCAGGCCTGCCCTCGGTATTTCGCAAGGCCCGCGGCCGCACCGGCCGGTTGCGGGCGTTGGTGCGGCAGGCCGGCGAACCAATATTGCGATAGTGCACTCTGCGGCCGGGCGCGCCGCGACCGCGGCCTTGCGGCTGCCACAGAGTGGCAACCGTTCTGGCACAATTCCGTGCCAGGACGACGGATGTCGCCATCGCCCGCCAGGGACGACCGGCGAGGCGCGAAACGTGGAGAGCGGCAATGAGCGGATTGTGGCCCCGACGCACGCTGGCGGCGATCGCGCTGATCGCCGGCGGTGGGCTGCTGCAAGGCTGCGCCTACGCGCCGTACCCGGGGTACGGAGCCTATCCGGCCTATGGCGGCTATGGCTACCCGGCGTATGGCAGCTACGGCTACCCGGCCTACGGCGGCTATTACGGCAGCCCGGTGGTGATCGGCGGCGGCTGGGTCGGCGGCTATTACGGCGGGGGCTGGAGCGGCGGGTACCACGGCGGCGGCTGGAACGGCGGCTACCCGCCAGGGGGCTACCAGGGCGGCCACCCGCCGGGCGGCTACCAGGGTGGCCAGGGTGGCCATCCACCAGGCGGCTACCAGGGCGGCCAAGGGGGCGGCCAATGGGGCGGTGGCGAGCACGGCGTACCGCCGGCCGGCGGCTATCGGCCCGCCAATCCCGGTGGCGCGCATCAGGACAGCCACTGGCGCGGCGACGACGGCAACCACTGATCCCGTCGCCGGACGGTTCCGACGCCGATCCGGGCGCCGGCGCCGCGGTCCCGCCGGCGCACCCGGGGCCTGGCCGTTCCGCCGGCGTGATGCCTACGGCATTCACCTATCGTTGCCCGCGGCGGTCGGCGCGCTCCGGTGATGCGACCCGGGCGCTGGCTGCATCGCCAGCAAGTCAAGGCTTCCAACACGGAGGAAGCGCGGAGGGCCACGGAGAAGCAAGGCATTGGCTCTTATGGCGTTGACTGTTGGACGGCCCCGTAGGGCGGAAAAGCGCAGCGCCTTCCGCCGTCGGACGGTGGCGGGATATGTTGTTGGGGACGTCGGCAGATGCGAGCGGCTCGCCCGGCGGTGGCGGAAGGCGCTGCGCTTTTCCGCCCTACGGGGCCGTCCAACAGTCAACGCCATATGAGCGAAATTCTTGCTTACTTGCTTGCCTGCGGACGCTGCGAACCCGCCCAGGGCCGACCGGTCGGTCAACAATCGCGGGCAGCGGGTGGATGAATCCCGTAGGGCGTGATGCCGGGCGCCGCCAGGTTTGCCGCTTCGTTGGGCCGTATGGCGGCGGCGTTCGGTCAGCGACACGTAACAACGCACGGATCGACCGCCGCCGCGCGGCTTGCTGGCCCGCCGGGCGTGACGACGGCCCCATCGCCGCCCCGGCAATCCACCGTCGCGTCCAGCCCGCCGGCACTCTGGCTCCACGCCCCCTCACCCACTCCCGGTCATGCAGTCCAGAAGCTCCGCCGGCGCCTGCCCCTGTCACTTGACCCGGGGGTCGGGGTCCCAATGGTACCATCGGGGGCAACGCCCCCTGGCGGATTTCAGGGCGGAGCCTGACCTTGCTTCGCTGCACCCGATTGCCCTCGCCCCTGGCCTTCGTGCGATTGACCGCCAAAACGTTTTGAATTATCATTTTGTTTGAGTTTGAACGTTTTGGAACGGCTCGCCCAGTGTCCCTGCGCGCCATCGCCAAGCGGCTCGACCTGTCGGTCACCACCGTTTCGCGCGCCCTTGGCGGCTTCCCCGAGGTCAGCGCCGCCACCAGGGCGCGCGTCCTCGCCGAGGTGGAGCGCATCGACTACCGCCCCAACCAGCTCGGCCGCCGCCTGCGCCATGGCCGCAGCGAGGCAATCGGCTTGGTGCTGCCCGCCGAGGCCGGCCAGTTCGACAACCCGTTCTTCCTGCGCCTGCTCGCCGCCATCGGCCCGCCGTTGCAGCACGCCGGGCTGGACCTGCTGGTGATGACCGCGCGCCCCGGTGCCGAGGAGCTGCGCGCCTACCGCCACCTGGTCGAGGGCGGCCGCGTCGACGGCATGCTGGTGGCGCGCACCCGGCGCGACGATGCGCGCATCCGCTACCTGCTGGACCGCCGCGCCGTCTTCGTCGCGCACGGACGCTGCGAGGACCCCCGCCCCTACGCCTTCCTCGACATCGACGACGCCGCCGCCTGCCGCGCGGCGACCGACCGGCTGATCGAGTTCGGCCACCGCCGCATCGGCCTGATCAACGCCGCGCCGCACTACATGTTCGCGCACCATTGCGAACAGGGCTGGCGCGCCGCCCTCGCCGCCGCCGACCTGCCGCCCGGTCCGCTGCGCCATGCCGAGCCGTCGGAAGAAGCCGGCTTCACCCTGATGTGCGACCTGCTGGCCGAGCACGTGCCGCCCACCGCGGTGCTCTGCGCCACCGATCGCCTGGCGGTCGGCGTGCTGCACGCGGTGTCGCAGGCCGGGCTGCGCGCCGGGCGCGACATCTCGCTGATCGGCTACGGCGACCTGCCGATGGCAAGCTGCACCGATCCGCCGCTGACCACGATCGAGCCGCCGGGGTCCCGCACCGGCACGCGCCTGGTGGCGATGCTGCTCGCGCTGCTCGGCGGGGCCGACCCGGCGACGCTGACGGAAATCTGGCCGGCGCGGCTGATCCCGCGCGCCTCCGACGGACCGGTGTCAACGCACGCCGGGCGCAAAACCAAACCACCACCCCACGTCCCAGGAGGACGACATGACGCCACGCATCCTCACCGCCCTTAGCGCGCTGCTGGTCGCGGTTCCGGCCGCGCTTCCGCTGGCACCGCGCCCCGCCGCGGCCGACACGCTGTTCATGTCGACGCAACTGCGCCCGATCGAGGAAGCGCAGAAGCTGCGCGACGTGATCCTCAAGGACTACACTGGCAAGGTGACCTATGTGCCGCAGGAGCCGTCGCAGCTGCCGGTGCGCATCCAGGCCGAACAGCAGGGCGGCACCCACACGATCAGCCTGATCGGCGCGCTGCACGGCGAGCTGGAGCCGCTGCTGGCGCTGCACGCGCTGGTTCCGCTCGACGACCTGGCCGCCAAACTGAAGGACCGCGGCATCCCGCCCGGGCTGCTGACGCTGGGCAAGCTCGGCACCGCGCACCAGATGTACATCCCGTGGATGCAGGCGACCTATTTCATGGTCGCCAACAAGCAGGCGCTGCCCTACCTGCCGAAGGGCGCCAACCTCAACGCGCTGACCTATGACCAGCTCGCCGCCTGGGGCGCGGCGATCCAGGCGAAGACCGGCAAGCGCATGCTGGGCTTCCCCGCCGGCCCGACCGGGCTGATGCACCGGTTCATCCAGGGCTTCCTGTATCCCTCCTACACCGACGGCCTGGTCACCACGTTCCGCGACCCGGCGGCCGAGGCGATGTGGAGCAAGTTCGCCGTGCTGTGGAAGGGCGTGAACCCCAACTCCACCAACTACAACTTCATGCAGGAGCCGCTGCTGTCGGGCGACGTCTGGATCGCCTTCGACCACGTCGCGCGGCTGCTGGACGCGCTGCGCCAGAAGCCGGGCGACTTCGTGACGTTCCCCGCCCCCGCCGGGCCGAAGGGGCGCGGCTACATGCCGGTGCTCGCCGGCCTCGCCATCGCCAAGGACGCGCCCGATCCGCAAGGCGCCGCGGCGCTGATCGCGTATCTCACGCAGCCCGCGACGCAGCTCACCACGGCGGGCGCGGTCGGCTTCTTCCCGGTGGTGAAGGCCACGCTGCCGGCCGACCTCGATCCCGGCGTGAAGCTGGCCTCGGCGGCGATCGCGCAGACGGAAAACGCCAAGGACGCCCTGCCGGCGCTGCTGCCGGTCGGCCTCGGCACCCATGGCGGGGCGTTCGACAAGGTCATGCTGGACACCTTCCAGCTCATCGTGTTGCGCGGCGTGAAGCCGCATGACGCGCTGGCGCGCGAGGCACCGATCCTGCGCAAGATCATGATCGAGGCCGACGCGCCGTGCTGGGCGCCCGACCCGAAGTCGACCGGCGCCTGCCCGGTGCACTAGGCGGCCGAAGCAGACCCTCGCCATGCGTCGCGGCGCGATCACACCCTACCTGCTGATCGCGCCGGCGACGGCTTTCCTCGGCGTGCTGTTCGTCGCGCCGCTGGCGCAGACCGTGGCGCTGGCGTTCCGTACCAACGGATCGTTCTCGTTCGGCAATTTCGCCAGCATGGCGAACGACATCAACTTCAACGACGCGGTCGTCAACACCTTCAAGGTCATCCTGCTGGCGGTGCCGCTGCAGCTGGCGCTGGCGCTGGGCATGGCGATGATGCTGCGCCACATGCGCCACGGGCGCGACCTCGTGCTGTGGGTCTGGTCGATCCCGCTGGGCATCTCCGACCTGGCGGCGGGGCTGGTCTGGCTGGCGATCCTGACCGACCGTGGCTACCTCAACACGCTGCTGTTCCACCTTGGCATCATCCCCGGGCCGCAAAGCTGGCTCACCTACGAGACGCCGACGGCGCTGCTGGTCGCCATCGTGGTGGCCGAGCTGTGGCGCGCCACCGCGATCGTGCTGGTGATCGTGGCGGCCGGCGTGCAACTGGTGCCGCAGGAATACGGCGAGGCCGCCGCGGTGTTCGGCGCCACGCCCTGGCAGCGCTTCACCCGCGTCACCCTGCCGCTGCTGCGCCCGTCGATCCAGACCGCGCTGATCCTGCGCACCGTGCTGGCCTTCGAGATGTTCGCCACCGTGCTGACGCTGGGCGGGCGGAACTTCCCGGTGCTGATGAGCGAGGCGTTCAACTGGCAGTATTTCCAACAGGACTACGGCGTCGCCGCGGCCTATGCGGTGGTGGTGATGGCGTGCTCGCTCGCCGCCACGCTGGTCTATCTGCGCCTGCTGCGCACCCCGGCGGCGCAACTGCCATGACCGTGCAACGCGGCATGTTCCTGGCCGGGGTCGCGACGCTGTGCGCCTGGGTGCTGGTGCCGATCTACCTGATCGCGCTCGGCGCGATCGGCGGATCGGCGGTGGTGAACGCCTGGCCGAAGCCGGCCTGGCCGTCTGCCCTGTCGGTCGCCGCGCTGCAGGAGTTCCTGCACATCAGCGGCGTCTGGTGGAGCGTGCTGTACAGCGTCGAGGCGGCCTGCCTGTGCATGGTCGTTTCGATCCTGCTTGGCGCGCCGGCCGGCTACGCGCTGGCCCGCTACCGGTTCCGCGGTGCCACGCTGTTCCGGCTGTTCGTGCTGCTGACGCGCGCCTTCCCGGTGGCGATCCTGGCCCTGCCGCTGACCGTCGGCTTCATCCGCCTCGGGCTGTACGACACGCCGCTCGGCGTCGGGCTGATGCACAGCGTGCTGGCCATGCCGTTCGCGGTGCTGATCTCGGCCAGCCTGTTCCAGGCGATCCCGCGCGAACTGGAGGAGGCCGCCTGGGTGTTCGGCTGCTCCGGTCCCACGGCGTTCCTGCGCGTGGTGCTGCCGATGGCGCTGCCCGGCATCGCGGCGACGGCGATCTTCGCCTTCGTGATCTCGTGGAACGAGGTGTTCGCCGCCTCGGTGCTGACGGTGCGCCATCGGACGCTGACCGCCTATCTGCTGTCGGTGCTGGCGGAAAGCCCGCTGCACGTGCAGTTCGCCGGCGGCTTCATCCTGATCGTGCCGTCGGTGCTGTTCATCTTCCTGGTGCGGCAGGCATCTGTTCAGCCTGTGGGGCATCGCGAACCGCTGATGGCCGACATCGTCATCGATCAGGTCGGCATGCGGTTCGGCGCCACCATCGCGCTGGACAGCGTCTCGCTCACCGTCGCGGACGGCGAGCTGGTGGCGCTGCTCGGTCCGTCCGGCTGCGGCAAGACGACGCTGCTGCGCATCATCGCCGGGCTGGCGACGCCAACCGCCGGGCGCGTGCTGATCGGCGGGCGCGACATGGCCGGCGTGCCGCCGCGCCGGCGCGGCCTGGCGATGGTGTTCCAGAACTATGCGGTGTTCCCGCACATGACGGTGCGCGGCAACGTCGCCTTCGGCCTGCGCATGACCGGCGCCGACGCCGCCCACATCGCCCGCCAGGTCGCGCGCGTCACCGAGCTGCTGCACATCGAGCCATACCTGGAACGTTACCCGGCGCAGCTCTCGGGCGGCCAGCGCCAGCGCGTCGCCGTGGCCCGCGCGCTGGCGGTGGAGCCCGCGGTGCTGCTGATGGACGAGCCGCTGTCCAACCTGGACGCGCTGCTGCGCCTGGAGATGCGGGCCGAGCTGAAGACGGTGCTGGCGGCGGCGGGCACCACCACGCTGTACGTCACGCACGACCAGACCGAGGCGATGGGACTGGCCGACCGGATCGCCGTGCTGAATGCCGGGCGCATCGTGCAGGCGGCGGCGCCGGCGGCGATCTACCGTCATCCGGTCTCGCGCTTCGTCGGCGGCTTCCTCGGCACCCCGCCGATGAATTTCCTGGCCCTGCCGGTGGTGGCGGGACAGGTCACGCTGGGCAGGCAGCGCCTCGCCGCCCCGCCTGGCGCGGCGTCGATCGTGCTCGGCATCCGGCCGGAAGACCTCGATATCGTCGCCGACGACGACGGCTTCGCCTTCCGCGTGCACGTCGTCGAACCGCTGGGCTCGCACACGCTGCTGACCGGCCATGCCGATGACAGCGCTGGTTCGCGTCATGGCGGGGCCGGACCTGCGCCCCGCCGCCGGCAGCGTGCTGCACCTGCGGCCGCGCGCCGAGCACATCACCTGGTTCGACGCGGCCTCCGGCGCCGCGCTGGAGGGCCCGCCATGAGCACGAACACGAACATGACCGGCCGGGCGCGGGCGATCCTGCGCGCCAACGACCGCGGCGGCTACTGCGTGCCGACCGCGCGGCTGTATCCGTTCCAGTGGAACTGGGATTCCGCCTTCGTCGCGCTGGGCTGGGGCAGCTTCGACGAGGCGCGCGCCTGGCAGGAGATCGCCTCCCTGCTGCAAGGCCAGTGGGACGACGGGCTGCTCCCGCACATCGTGTTCCACGCCCCGTCCGATGATTACTTCCCCGGACCGGATGTGTGGGGCGTCGCGCGCACGCCGCCGACCTCGGGGATCACCCAGCCGCCGGTGCTGGCGAGCGCGGTGCGCCATCTATGGGACCACGCGCGCGACCGCGCGCCGGCCGAGGCGAACGCCGCCGCGATCTACCCCGCGCTGCTGCGCAACCACCGCTGGTGGCAGGCGGCGCGCGACCCGCAGCGCCGCGGCCTGGTGGCGACGCTGCACCCGTGGGAGACCGGGATGGACAACTCGCCCGCCTGGGACACCGCCCTGGCGCGCGTGCCCACCACCACGGCGAGCGCCGATCCGCCGGCGCGACACCGCGCATGTTGACGCCGCGATGCGCCCGCGCGCCGAGGACTACCAGCGCTTCATCCACCTGGTCGACCTGTACCGCGACGCCGGCTGGGACCCGGCGCGCATGCTGGCCGCCTCGCCGTTCCGCGTCGCCGACGTCGCCACCAACGCGATCCTGCTGCGCGCCGAGCAGGACCTGCTGGCGCTGGCCGCGCGATTCGGCACGACCCCGGAACATAGCGAGATCGCCGCGCGCATCGCCCGCCTGCACGCCGCGCTGGAGCGGCTGTGGCGCGACGATCTCGGCCTCGTATGCCAGCCTGGACCTGACCACGCACGAAACGATCCCGCTCGGCACCTCCGCCGGGTTCCTGCCGTTGTTCGCCCATCACGCGCCGGCCCGCGCCGCCCGCCTGGCGGCAACCCTGGCGCGCTGGGCCACCCAGGTCGGCCGCCTGGTGCCCTCCACCGATCCGGCCAGCGCGTGCTTCGAACCGAAGCGCTACTGGCGCGGCCCGATCTGGGCGGTGGTGAACTGGATGATCGCCGACGGCTTCACCGCGGCGGGCGAGGCGGCCACCGCGCAGCGCATCCGCGCCGATACACTGGCGCTGATCGAGGCCGCCGGACCCAGCGAGTATTTCGACCCCGTCACAAGCGAGGGCCTCGGCGGCGCCGATTTCTCCTGGACCGCCGCGATCTACCTGCTGTGGCAGGACGCGGCCGCCGGCTGAGGCGCGCGGGCCGGCCACGCTATGCCGGCAGCCACGGGACCGGAACGAAAAACCGCCCGCCCACCGTCTTCACGGCATTGTTCTCGCTCCGCAACGCCGCCGTCCGCAGCGCGATCAGCAGCGCCCCGCCCAGCGTCCGCCGCCAGAACCAGGTGTCGAGCTGCCGGCTCGACGGCGCCGGTCCATCCGCCTGCGCCGCCTCGCCGTAGAACGCCTTCAGGTCGTCGCACAGGAAGCGCAGCGCCAGCGCCGGCGTGGCGTGCAGCGGAACGCTCGGCAGCTCGCCGGCCAGGAACCGCGCCGCGAAGTCCGGCCATTCCTCCGGCGCCTGCCCGCTCAGGCCGACCGTGCTGCGCCCGAACCGCGCCTGCGCGCGCTGCCAGGCGGGCCGCAGCGCAGCGATCTCGCGGCCCACCGCGCCCGCCCAGCCGGCCGGATCATCCGGCGCGACCGCCAGCGCCGACGGCAGCGCCAACGGCGGAGGCTGCCACCCCGGCGTGTCCAGCCAGTTCGGCGGATCGTCCGGAAAATCCTCCAGGATCACCGGACCGTCCGCGCGCGCCAGCAACCCCAGTGCCTGCATCAGCACGCGGCGCTGGAAGCCGGCGTCCTCCGGCTCGCCCAGCGGACGGCCAAGCTGGAACGGCGTCCACAGCCCGCGCGGCGGGCGCGTCTTCTCCATCTGCGGACGCACCAGGCCGAGCGCCACCGTCGGCGTCCCGCGCTGCTCGATCATGTGGGCCAGCGCGCTCACGGCGCGCGTGCAGAGCGGTCAGACCGGGCTGAGCAGCACCGCGTCGATGCGTTCCTGGCGCAACTGGCCGCTGATCTGATCGGCCGCGTCCCCCATCGTTGCCGGATCGGTGGAGCCCATGACGGTGTAGTGCGTCTCGGCAACGCCGCCGATCACCCGCTCCGCCGCCAGCTCCCGCAGCCGCTCGATCGGATAGACGGTGTTGACGTCACGCTGAAAGCCGCTGCGATCGAAGTTGATCGACACATGGCTGATCAGCAGATCCGCCGCCGGCACGCGCGCCGGCAGGAACCGCACCTCCGGACTGCCGAACGGGAAGGGCGGGTCGCCACGGCGGACCAGGGCCGCGCTGCTGACGATCGCCACGCGCCGCTCGGCCAGAGGCGGGCCGGCGACGAACGGGGTCGTAGCGAATTGCGGGCACGCGATATCGAGCGCCACGTCGCGGGTCGGCTGGGGAATGTCCTCGATGCGTGCCATGTTCGATCCTCTACCAGCCCGTGCTGGCTTTGCCGATGCCCCGACGCTACGCGCCGATCCGTTCCACGTTCCCACCCATATACGGCCACAGCACCGCCGGCACGCGGATCGATCCATCCGCCTGCTGGTGGTTCTCCATCACCGCGATCATCGCCCGCCCGACCGCCACGCCCGAGCCGTTCAGCGTGTGCACGTGCGCCACGCCCTTGCCGTCGGCGGCGCGGAACCGCGCGTTCATCCGCCGCGCCTGGAACCCGCGCGTGTTGGAGCACGAGCTGATCTCGCGCCACGCCTGCTGGCCCGGCAGCCACGCCTCCAGGTCATAGGTTTTCACCGCGCCGAACCCGGTATCGCCGCTGCTCAACACGACGCGGCGGAACGGCACCTCCAGCCGGCGCAGCACCTCCTCGGCGCAGCGCGTCATCCGCTCGTGTTCTTCGTCGCTGCGGTCGGGATGGGTGATCGAGACCAGCTCGACTTTGCGAAACTGGTGCTGGCGCAGCATGCCGCGGGTGTCGCGCCCGGCCGCGCCCGCTTCGCTGCGGTAACAATCGGTCAGCGCGGTCAGCCGCATCGGCAGCGCCGCCTCGGCCACCATCTCGCCCATCACCATCGCCGTCAGCGGCACCTCGGCGGTCGGGATCAGCCAGCGCCCGTCGGTGGTCTGGAACATCGTGTCGGCGAACTTTGGGAGTTTGTCGGTGCCGTAGGCGGTCGCGTCGTTGACCAGCGAGGGCACCACCATCTCGGTATAGCCGTGCTCGCTTGTGTGCAGGTCGAGCATGAACTGCCCCAGCGCCCGCTCCAGCCGCGCCAGCGCCCCGCGCAGCACCACGAAGCGCGCGCCGGCGATCTTCGCGGCGGCGGCGAAATCCATCAGCCCGAGCGCCTCGCCCAGTTCGAAATGCTGCTTCGGCGCGAAGCCCAGCTCGCGCGGCGCGCCGTGCTGCGCCAGCACGATGTTCGCGCGCTCGTCGGCTCCGTCCGGCACGTCGGGATCGAGCACATTGGGCAGCGTCTCCAGGACGCTCTTGATCTCTCGCCTCGAGCGTGGCGGTTCGTGCGTCTCGCTTGCCCTTGACCATCTCGGCGCAGTTGACTGCGTAGTCTCGGCCGTCCAGCGCCGCGGTGTTCTGACGCCGTCCCGCCGGCCCTGACCATCCGCTGGGACCGCGTTGCGCCGCGCCTGCTTGTCCTGCATCTTCGTCAGGCCGCGCGCCGTCTCGGCATCCTTCGCCAGCAGCGTCGCGCGACACCGCCCGGCAGCCCGCGGCGTGCCATGGCGGCATCGAAGCCGGCGGGATCGGCGCGCACCGTGCGGATGTCATGCATCGTCCGTCAGACCTCAACCGGCTTCGGTTCGACCATCTTCGCGGCGATGATCGAGATCTCGTACAACGTGATCAGCGGCAGCGCGAGCCCGCACTGGGTGATCACGTCGGGCGGCGCCAGCACCGCGGCGACCACGAACATCCCGACATAGGCGTAGCGGCGGAACCGTTTCAGCCCCTTGGAGGTGACGATCCCCACCTTGGCCAGCAGCGTCAGCAGCACCGGCAACTGGAAGGTGATGCCGAAGGCGATGATCAGCCGCATCACCAGGTCGAGGTACTCGCCGACCCGCGGCAGCAGCTCGATGCCGATGCCGCCTGCCCCGGTCGGCGTCTGGAAGCTGGCGAAGAACTTCCAGGCGAACGGAAACACGAAGTAGTAGGCCAGCGCCGCGCCCATCACGAACAGCACCGGCGTCGCCGCCAGGAACGGCAGCAGCGCGCGCTTCTCGCTGCGATACAGGCCAGGCGCGATGAACAGCCACAACTGCGAGGCGATCACCGGGAAGGCGACGAACAGGCCGCCGAACATCGCCAGCTTGATCTGGGTGAAGAACGCTTCATACAGCTGGGTGTAGATCAGCCGCGGCGCCTCCACCCCGCCCGACTGGGCGCGCAGCACCTCGGCCAGCGGGTGGGCCAGGAACGAGTAGATCTGCGCGGAGAAGTAGTAGCAGACCACGAAGGCGACGAAGAACGCCACGATCGACCACATCAGCCGCCGGCGCAGCTCCATCAGGTGGTCGAGCAGCGGCATCGGCTTGTCGCTGATCGGATCCTCGGTCTCGGTCTCGCTCATCGTGGCCTAGCCATTCGCGGAAATTGCCTGTTGGGCGCGGGCGG
The DNA here is from genome assembly GCA_963847615.1 of uncultured Alphaproteobacteria bacterium. GTDB lineage: Bacteria > Pseudomonadota > Alphaproteobacteria > Acetobacterales > Acetobacteraceae > Palsa-883. The sequence continues at coordinate 5,357 of CAWKAN010000019.1, read as the reverse complement.
CGCTGACCACCTCGGGCGGGATGAAGGCGGGCGGCTCGGTCGCGTCCTCCGGCAACGGGCTGGGCAGCGCCGGCGGCACCGCACCCGGCGGCATGAAGGCGGGGGGCACCACGGCGAGGGCGGCGAGGGCGGGCGGCTCGGCGGCGGTGCCGGCCTCGGCGTCCTCCAGTGCCGGCGTCTCCGCCGACGGCTCCAGCGCGCCGGTCGCCGCGGCCGCGCCGGGCTCCAGCGGGTTCTCCGCGAAGGTGCTGCGCAGCGTGCCGTCCGGATCGACCTGGCGCTCGACCTCGCCCTTCAGGTCGAAGTTGCGGATGTCGTTGATCGTGCTCTTGATGTCGTCGAGGTTGGCCTCGCGCAGCATCTCGTCGACATGGGTCTGGAACTCGCCGGCCATGCGGCGGGCCTTCTTGATCATGCCGGTGATGCTGCGGATGGCGACCGGCATGTCCTTCATACAACTTGGGCGCCAACAATGGGCCATGATTATCTGCAATATCGTCTCCGACCAAGATGAATTCAGCTCCAGCATCCAAGAAGCACTTTCCCATTTCCAGTGCAAATTCGTAATGCTTCTTCAGCAATTCTCGTGCGAAGCTAGGTTTCTCATATAAGTAGATGAGGAACTCTTTTAGTCCCGTCATTAATGCTGCGCGCTGAAAGATACCCTCATCTATTGTCCCGGTGACCGCGTACTCGTCCCCTATCAGCTTTAGAGCGGTTTCGAAGGCATCCATACGACCGGGAGCATCAGCATGTGGGAATTCGAATTCGTCAAACGTCTCGGAGGTCTTTATGGTCCCGTCAACGTACATTCCCAAGACTATGCCTGATCCTGCTCCCGCTTTCATGTCTCCTTTTGTATACTGCCATTTGCGTCCCCACTCATCCAGAAACACTTTCTCATCTAGGAATTCCTTCTCCCAGCCGCTTGGAGGTCCAAAAGAGATGCAGGCAAAATCAATTTCGAGTTTTCTGTAGAAATTCACGGTGTCAAGGATGCCCGAGTAGGAATGTTGGAGGACTTTTTCTACTATGCCGTCACTCATCCATGCTTCCAATAAGGGAATTCTGTCAGGTTCTTTGTGATCTAAGACAACGTGGGCGCGTTCTTTGGGTGTCATTCTATGGCGCATTTGCGTCACTCTGTGCGAATTTGCTGAGGGCTCTCAGGATTTTGGGGGCGTCGTCTACATAGGCATCGGCGCCGATCTGCTGGGAGAATTCTTCGGAAATAGGCTGTCCCCCAATGATTACTCTTACTTTGTCTCTTAAGTCGTCTCTTCTCAAGTCCTCAATAACTGCGCCCATTTTCAGCATAGTAGTTGTCAAGAGCGCCGACATAGCCAATATCTCTGCACCTGTTTTCCTTATCTTGCTGACGAAATCATGCGATGTGACGTCCACTCCCAGATCATAAACATCGAAGCCAGAAGAGAGGAGTATTGTGCTGACTATGTTCTTTCCGATGTCGTGTACGTCTCCCTCCACCGTTCCAATAACAACCCTTGGCGACTTTTCTCCCGGAGTCTTTTGGAAATGTGGTTTCAATACTTCGAGGGCTGCCTTTGCAGTCTCACCTGACATTATCAGCTCCGAAAGGAAGAATTCCCCTGCATCATATTTCCTGCTCACTTCTTCGAACCCTTTCCTGATACTCGCTATGATATCGCTTGGAGTGAGCCCGGCATTCAACGCGTTATCCACTGCAGTTTGCATACCTGTCCTATCGAAGTTCAGCAGACATCCTTCAACCTTCATCAACAGGTCTTGATGCAAAGATTGTCGATTTGCTGATTACGATTTTGTGATGTTATAGATCTATTGGTGGACGCCTTTGAGAAATCAGTTGGATTATGATGTTTAGATACTGATCACCGTTCGACGAGTTCTATGACGACACCGTCAGGATCCGAGAACACGGCGTTCCTCCACGGTTTCCTGCCTGGTCTTCTGGCGTATCTTATTCTTCGGGGAGGTCTGTTGTCTACGTAGACAATCTTAGTCGTTTTGTTGGATATTTCAAAAGGTCCGCCGATCTTGCGTGCTCCTGCGGCTTCAAGCCTCGCCATCGCGGCTTCGAGATTCTTGACTCGTACTCCTAAGTGTGTTATGCCAATTGAGGCACGCAGGCTGCTCTGCCAACTTGCAGGCAGCGGTGGTTGCGTTGCAGTGCCTGCGGCAGTTATGAGTTCGAGGAGTAGGCTGTCACTGTACATGTAGGCATTCTTGAATTGAGTGTCGGGTGAAGGGTTAAGTACGGATACTCTCAGCAGCTTCAAGCCTAGTCCCTTCGAGTAGAATTCGACTGATTTGTCAACGTCGCGGACGGTTAGGGATACGTGGTCCATGCCCATCGTGATCATCCATGCTTGCTGGAGTTGTATCCAAGTCCGATATTGCGCTAAAGCTTTCTCATAATCTTAAGATGCCTGGTTTCGTCCCATCATTTTCTTAACGGTCTCAACAATCGCTCTCTTTCCGGGCATGTAGGCGTCTTGAAGGGGAGGGCTGAAGGGAGCTGGCACGTCGGGGCATCCGACGCGCTGTACATCCTCAATATGACCCATAGCCATCTCCATAGTACGCGCAACAATTTCGGCTCCTACGCCGGATGTCTTAACCCCATCTTCGGCTGTGACAAGTCTACTGGTTTTCTTAACTGAGGACACGATTGTCTCCATGTCCAGCGGAACGAGCGTCCTAGGGTCGACCACTTCAATACTAATCCCTTCCGTTGACAAAACCTCTGCAGCAGCGATAGCTTCCCTCACCAACCTAGACACTGCCACAACTGTCACATCAGTTCCCTGAAGCTTCACGTCGGCTTTGCCGAATGGAACGAGAAACTCGCCTTCAGGTACTTCGCCCTTAGTGGAATATAGAGCGGCGGACTCCACGAATAGTACAGGGTTGTTTCCGCGTATCGCCGTTTTGAGAAGTCCTTTAGCATCAGCGGGAGTAGACGGGGTCGCAACCATGATTCCAGGGGTATTCATGAAGAAGGCCGGAAAGAACTGTGAGTGCTGTGCACCAGTATTCCTCCCCAAGCTGTACTGTGTCCGAATCACCACGGGGACTTTGAGTTTTCCCCCAGTCATGAAGTGAAGTTTCGGTAAGTGGTTGACTAGTTGGTCGCCACATTCGTTCAAGAAATCCATATACATGATTTCGGCAACAGGGTGAAATCCCATTATCGCAGCCCCGGTTGCAGCACCAATTATTGCGTTCTCTGACAACGGGCTATCAATAACGCGATCCGGTCCAAATTCCTGAATGAGCCCCTTAGTGGCTTTGAATGTGCCTCCATACTGGCCCACGTCTTCACCAAGAACGAACACTTTCGAGTCTCGACGCATTTCCTCAGCCAAAGCCTCCCGAATCGCTTCGACGTAAGATAACGTCTTCGTTATCGCTTCAACCCCTTACGCCCAAACATGCTCCGATAGTTGTTCCGTCGGAGGGTAGGGACTTGCTTCAGCGAATTCTACTGCATCTTCAACCCTCTGTCGAGCTCGCTCTCGGATTGCTTGAAGGTCTTGGGCTGTAGCGAGATTTTGCGATATGAGTTTCTGCTCGAAGGCTGTGATTGGGTCTCGGGCTTTCCATCGATCAATTTCTTCCTGTGACCTATAATCTAGGCCAATATCGTACGGCCCATGTCCAGTGTAACGATAGGTCTCGCATTCAATGAGGGTTGGGCCTTCCCCGTTCTTTGCTCTAGTAACTGCTGTGGAGACCGCTTCGTAGACGTCCAGAACCTTCATTCCGTTCACTAGTTGACCAGGAATTCCATACCCTTCGCCTCTAAGGTAAATGTGCCCTGCAGTTGACTTGGCGATGGGTGTTGAAACTGCATATTGGTTGTTCTCGCAAACGAATACGACAGGAAGTCTCCAAACCGCTGCCATGTTCAATGCTTCATGAAATGCACCCGTATTGCATGCTCCGTCACCAAAGAAACACACGACACAGTTTGGTTTCTTATCCATCTTCAAAGCAAGTGCAACCCCTACGGCAAGAGGTATCCCGCCTCCGACGATGGCAGTTGAAAACACGACGCCACATTCGAGGTCACTACTATGCATTGATCCACCAAAACCCCTGCACATGCCCGTTTCTTTCCCGAGGAGTTCGCTTAGCATTGCCCGTTCGGAAACGCCCTTCGCCAAGCTATGACCATGTCCTCGATGGTTACTCACCACGAGATCCTCTTTGCTGAGATTCGCCATTACTCCTGCCGAAACTGCTTCTTGGCCTAGGCAAGGATGCGCAATGCCTTGAATCAAACCCTTCTTGTAAAGTTCAACAACTTTCTCATCCAGCAGTCTCTGCTTCAGCATGCTCTCGTACATTGAGAACTGAATTTCTTTTGTAATTGCAGGACTCAAGTAGTTCGCCCGTTGATGTTATGACGATTATCTAAGCCGCTCTGCTGAACGTCACTCGCGACAATAATCTCCTATTAATTCCATAAGAATGTCATAATTGTATTGTGTCGAACTGTGCACGTGACTCCTTGATTCTCTCTTGATTCAAACTGGGGCGCTGTACCCGTATGATCCAAGGAACTCTGATAGTACACACAGACTGGAGTATGGTTTTATCCAGGTGCAATCGTGGTCAATAATCTGGAACGAAACAGTTTCAGCATCCCTGAGGTTATTGTCGAGAAACCTGATGAAGACAACGTGTCAACAGGAGTCTAAAACTGGAACCGGGCAACTTTCGATACAGGGGTGGAGATGAACATCCACCTGGTATTTTCTCCTTATCTAGCCGGAAGTTAGCTGCCAACTCAGCACTTTCTTGTCTGCGATGTTCACAATCGCTCCTCGTAGAATGCCCTCTGAGTATTCACTACCCGGGTTGATCACGAGGGTCCTTCCGATCTTGGTCGTACCTCTAGATTCATGTACATGCCCACATAAGTCGAGCAATGGCTGATACGTCATAATCGCCTTATGAACCGATTCACTGCCAGCTCCAATCAGTACCGGCTGCCCTCCTTCGGTGACACCCTTCGGAGGATACACGGAATCGTCGAGTTTTGCAACTGTGTCTAGGCCACAATTTAGAGGTGGTATATGGAAGTTTAGAATGCAATTGGCTGGATCTGAGACAGAGGCCATAACTTTCTCGATGCGTTCTCCGAGCTCCTTCTCGCTGATGTCCCGCGGGCATTTCCAGGGGGTTGGATTCCCATATCCCATGCTCGCCATTTCGTGAGTCTCATCGATCTTCACCACCTTGTTCTCGGGGTTCTTTACGTGGTCGGTTTCATGGATTGCGTCTATTACTTCTTGAAGATCGTCATTTCCACCAGTAATGTAGCAAACGGTTTCTGTATCTCGCAAAAA
>CAWKAN010000018.1:0-284604 GCA_963847615.1 uncultured Alphaproteobacteria bacterium | reverse complement strand
CCCGGTGCCGGCCAGCAGCGGCGCGCAGCTTTCCACCGCCAGCTCCGCCTCCTCGCGCGTCGAGATCACTGCGACCGCCAGCCCGGTCTCCTGCTTCACCCGCGCCAGGAACGCCGCGCCGTTGGCGGCGCGCCGGCACGCCTCGGTGGCGACCGCGCGCAGCGCGCGGACCGGCCGGCGGTCCAGCCGCGCCGCGCAGGCCGCCAGCGCGGCGATCGCCCGGTCCATCGCCGCCGGGCAGAGGCAGCCGCTGTCGTGCAGCCCCTCGCCGAGGCGAACCCCCCGGCTGAAACTGTCGAGCACCCGGAACCCGTCGCCGGTCGGCGCGCCGACCAGCATGCGGCACTGGTTGGTGCCGAGGTCCAGCGCGGCAAACGCCGATGCCGCAAACCTGTCCTCCCGCGTCGCCACGCCGGGCGCCTGATCCGCCTGCGCGGAGTTAACCCTGTCCATCATGTTGTCATTGTCGCCCTCGTGCACCGCAGCAAGCAAGCAATGAAGCGCAATTTGCCACGTTTTCATCCATCGGCGCCGGGCGGGCCGGTCGCCGCGCCGCGGCAGGACCAGCTTCCCGCCCCCGCCAACGCGCGGAATGTCGCCCCCCGCTCCCCGGCAGCTTGGCGCGCGCCGCCGGGTGCGCCGCCGCCAGCTTCCACCCGCCCACCCCGGCCCGGCCCTTCCGGGCGAGGCCGCCGGCATGATACTGCCGCGCGATGGACGGGCCGGACGCGCAGACCTGGCGTCGCCTGCTGCGCCGCGCGCCGGCGGATGCGGGCCTGTCGCCGCTGTACGGCCCGTTGCTGGCCAACCAGCCCCTGGTATTGGGCCGCATCGCCCAGTCGCTGGACGGGCGCATCGCGACCGCCTCGGGGGCCTCGCGCTGGATCAGCGGCCCGCCCGACATCGTCCACACCCACCGGCTGCGCGCGCTGTTCGACGCGGTGGTGGTCGGCGCCGGCACGGTGCTGGCCGACGATCCGCTGCTGACCACCCGCGCGGTCGAGGGCAGCTCGCCGGTCCGCGTCGTGCTCGACCCGCAGCGGCGGCTGGACGCGCGGTTCCGGGTCTTCCAGGGCGGCCCGGAGACACTGCTGCTGTGCGCCGAGGACGCGCCGGGCCCCGACCGGCTGGGCGAGGCCAGCGTCGTGCGGCTGCGGCGCACCGGCGCGGCATTCGCCATCCAGGCGGTGCTGGCGGCGCTGGCGGCGCGCGGCCTGCTCCGGGTGTTCGTGGAGGGCGGCGGCGTCACCGTCTCGCGCTTCCTTGCCGCCGGCGCGTTGGATCGGCTGCACGTGACGATCGCGCCGCTGCTGCTCGGCGGCGGCGTGCCGGCCTTCGTCCTGCCGCCGGCGGCCTCGCCGGAGGCGGCCTTGCGCTTCGCCTGGACGGTGCATCGGCTGGGCGCGGACCTGCTGCTCGACATCCCGCTGCGCCCCGCCGCGGCATGACGCGCGCGCGCGCCTTCTGGACCACCGCGCCGGGGCGAGGCGAGCTGCGCGCGGCGCGGCTGGCGCCGCCTGGGGCCGGCACCTGCCAGGTGCGGACGCTGGCGAGCGGCGTCTCGCGCGGCACCGAGGCGCTGGTGTTCGCCGGGCGGGTGCCGCCCAGCCAGTACCAGGCGATGCGCGCGCCGCTGATGGGCGGCGATTTTCCGTTCCCGGTGAAATACGGCTACAGCGCCGTCGGGGTGATCGAGGCCGGGCCGACCGCGGGTGGGTTGGCCGCGGGTGGGTTGACCGCAGATGGGTTGACCCCTGGGGGGCCGACCGAGGCTGGACAGCGCGTGTTCGTGCTGCACCCGCATCAGGACCGCTTCCTCGCCCCAGCCGCCATGTGCATCCCGATCCCGGACGCCGTGCCGACGCCGCGCGCGGTGCTGGCGGCGAACATGGAGACCGCGCTGAACCTGCTGTGGGACGCCGCCCCGTTGCCGGGTGAGCGCATGCTGGTGGTCGGCGCCGGCGTGGTCGGCTTGCTGACCGCCGCCCTGCTGGCGCGCAGTCCGGCCGCAACCGTAACGGTGGTGGACATCGACCCCACCCGCGCCGCCCTGGCGCGGTCATTCGGCTGCGACTTCGCCCTGCCCGACGCGGCCCCGGCGGAGCAGGAGCTGATCGTCCACACCTCGGCCTCCGAGGCTGGGCTGCGCCTGTGCCTGTCGCGCGCCGCGTTCGAGGCGCGCATCGTCGAGGCCAGCTGGTATGGCGACAGCGCGCCCGCGGTGCCGCTGGGCGAAGCGTTCCACGCGCGCCGCCTGCGCCTGATCGCCAGCCAGGTCGGCCACGTCGCCGCGCCGATGCGCGGGCGGCGCAGCCACGCCGAGCGCCTGGCGATGGCGCTCGGCCTGTTGGCCGACCCGCGGTTCGACGCGCTGCTGCAGGGCCCGACGCGGTTCGCCGATCTGCCGGCGGCGATGCCGTCGATCCTGCGGCAAGGCGGGCTGTGCCATGTCATCAGCTACGGAGAGAAGTGAATGTTCAGCCTGACCGTCTGCGACCACATCATGATCGCGCACAGTTTCCGCGGCGAGGAATTCGGCCCGGCGCAGCGCCTGCACGGCGCCACCTTCGCGGTCGAGGCGGAATTCCGTGCGCCGTCGCTCGATCATCACCAGCTCCTGGTCGATATCGGTCTGGCCAAGACCGCGCTGCGCCGCGTGCTGGAGGCGCTGGACTACCGCAACCTCGACGAGGTGGCGGCGTTCGCCGGGGTCAATACGACGACAGAACAGGTGGCGTTGCATATCCACACGCTGCTCGCCGCCGCCTGCCGCGATGGTGCGCTGGGCGCGGGCGGTCGTGCCGTCACCGGGCTGAAAATCCTGCTGCGCGAGAGCCCGAACGCCTGGGCCGCCTACGAGGCGGCGATCGGCTGATCCCGGCTGGGGTCATCGTGGGTGTGCGCCGCGCCGCATCGCCCCGGGGTCGCGCACCGCGCCAGGCGCCGCCGTGCAATGCGGGTCGCACGGTCCGCCCCGCCGCTGGGACACGCACCGCCGCCATGACGACGCGCGCGTCCGCCCGCCGCACAAGAAAATTCGGTTGTCCTGCTTCGAGCCCAACGGCCGGTCGATACGTTCCCGGCACCACGCGTTCGGGCACGACCGTTACTTGGTCGGATGCAAATCCAGCGCCCAGTCCTCGCCAACCATCGCCGGACCGAAGTCGCGATGCGGCGTGCCGGCGACCAGGCGGAACCCGGCCTGCACATACAGCTGCCGCGCCGCGGTCAGGACGTCGTTGGTCCACAGCACGACGCGGCGATACCCGGCGGCACGCGCGAACTCGACGCACTCGGCCACCAGCCGCCGGCCGATCCCCGCGCCGCGCGCCGTCGGCTCCACCAGCAGCAGGCGCAGCTTGGCGGTCTCGGCATCGCCGCGCACCAGGAAGATCGAGCCGACATTCACCCCGTCGCGCTCGGCGATCCAGCATCGCTCGCAGGCCGGATCGTTGGCCTCCAGGAACGCCCCGGCGACCTTGGCCACCAGTGCCTCGAACCGCGCGTCGAAGCCGTATTCCGCCGCATACAGCGCGCCGTGCCGCGCCACCACCCAGCCGATGTCGCCCGGCTTCGGCAGGCGCAACAACCACGGGCCGGACGAAGCTGCCGCGCCGCCCAGCAGCGTCTCGATCCGGCCCATGGCGGCAACCAGCGCCGCCTGGGCGGGGTCGGGCAGCCGCGCCAGCAAGGCGCCGACCTCGCGCACCGCGGCGGCATCGAGCGGGGCGAAGGCGGCGCGCCCCGCCCTGGTCAGCGTCAGCCGCGTCTGCCGGCCGTCCCGCGGCGAGCGGTCGCGCCGAAGCAGTCCATCGCGCGCGAATCGTTGCAGGATCCGGCTGAGATAGCCGGGATCAAGCCCGAGCGCGCGGGCGATGTCGGTGGCGGTGAGCGGCGTGCCCTGCGCCAGCTCGTAGAGCACCCGCGCCTCGGTCAGCGAGAAGCGGCTGTCGTGCAGGTGCTCGCGCAGCACGCCGATCGCGCCGGTGTAGCAGCGGCTGAACCGCCGGATCGCGGCGATGCGCTGGGCGAAGTAGGACTGCTCGGACATTGGTTGTCATAGTCATCTATTATGATGCTTCAGTCAACCATTTGCCCCCGCCGCGCCCAACCCCCGATCGCCCCGATCAGTAGGATTTCGGCAGGCCGAGCGCACGTTCGGCGACATAACACAGCACCAGTTCCTGGCTCACTGGCGCGACCAGCGGCAGGATCGATTCGCGAAAATACCGCTCCACGTGGAATTCCTTGGCGTAGCCGAACCCGCCATGGGTGCGCACCGCCCGCGTCGCCGACTGGAAGAACAACTCGGCGCAGAGATACTTCGCCGCATTCACCACCGCGCCGCACTCGGCCCCGGTGTCGAACAGGTGCGCGCCCTTGAACAGCAGCATCTCCGCCGCCTGCTGCTGGATCCACAGTTCCGCCAGCGGATGCTGCACCGCCTGGTTCTGGCCGATCGGGCGGTTGAACACCACGCGGTCCTTGGCGTACTGCACCGCCTTGTCCAGCACATAGCGCGCCGAGCCGAGGAAGCCCGAGGCGACGATGATCCGCTCGGCATTCAGCCCGGCCAGCAGGTAGTGGAAGCCACGCCCCTCCTCGCCGATGCGGTCCTCGATCGGCACCTCCAGGCCATCGATGAACAGCGCATTCGAATCGACGGCGTTGCGGCCCAGCTTCTCGATCCGCCGCACCTCCACCTTGCTGCGGTCGAGATCGGTGTAGAACAAGGTCATGCCGCCCGACGAACGGGCCGACTTCTCCAACGTCGTGGTGCGCGTCAGCAGCAGGATCTTGTTCGCCTCCTGCGCGGTGGAGGTCCACACCTTGCGGCCGTTGACGATGTAGCGATCGTTGCGTTTTGTGGCGAAGGTGGTGATATGCGTGGTGTCGAGCCCCGCGTCGGGCTCGGTCACGCCGAAGCACGCCCGGTCGGTGCCGGCAATGACCGGGGGCAGGAAGCGCTGGATCTGCTCGGCGGTGCCGAATTTCACGATCGGCATGCAGCCGAACATGTTCATGTGCAGCGCCGAACAGGCGTTGAACCCCAAACGCCCGACCTCCTGCATGATGATCGAGGCCTCGATCATTCCGAGCCCGGCGCCGCCGCATTCGGGCGGGAAGATCGCGCCGAACCAGCCGGCCTCGGCGAAGGCCTGGGAGAACTCGTGCGGGAACGCATGGTCGCGGTCGTGTTGGTACCAGTAGTCGTCGCCGAACCGGGCGCAGATCTTCTGGATACTGTCACGGATGGCGCTCTGCTCCTCGGTGAACGAGAAATCCATGCGACGCTTCCTTTTGGTTGTCATGGCCGTGGTTGCGCCGGCAACTATGCCCAAGGCCCACGCCGCTGCAACCGGCACGCCGGTCGGGGCTCCGCCCCGACCGGCGTTCCTGGTTTGGACCAGCTGTTCCTTTAGCGCATCGTCCTGGAACAGATGCGGAATCTGTGGTGCGGTGCGCCGCGGGCTAGCGGAAGCGGCGCGCCGTATAGGGGGATGGATCGAGCTTGGGCGTCCGCCCGGCGATCAGGTCGGCGACCAGCACGCCGGTCGCCGGGCCCGCGGTCAGGCCGATATGGCCGTGGCCGAACGCGTGCACCACGTCGGCGCAGCCGGAGGCCAAACCAATGCACGGCAGCCCGTCCGGCAGCGACGGGCGGTGCCCCATCCAGACCTTCACCCGCTCCGCCGGCAGGTCGCGCGGCAGGCCGGGCCAGGTGCGCAGCGCGAAGTCGCGCAGGATCTCGGCGCGTTTCCAGTTCGGCGCCGCGTCCAGCCCGGCGAGTTCCACCTGGCCGGCGATGCGCAGCCCCTGCGGCGTCATGGCGTGCGCCATCTTGCCGTCGCTCGGCATCATCGGCAGGCGCACCTCGATGCCCGGATCGGTGATCAGCGCGTGATAGCCGCGCTCGGTCTCCAGCGGCACGCCATCGCCCGCCGCCGCGGCCAGCGCCTTCGACCACGCGCCGGCGGCGATCACCGCCTTGTCGCAGCCGATCTCGCCGGCATCGGTGGCCACCGCGCGCAGCCGCCCGGCCTCGATGCGCAACCCGGTGACCCGCGCGCGCCGCAGCTCCGCACCGCGCGCCTGGGCGAGCCGCACCAGCGCGGCCACCAGGGCGCCGGGATCGATGCACTGGGCGTTCGCCTCGACCAGCACGGCAAACCTGTAGCGCCGCGCCAAGGCCGGCTCGCGCTGGCGCAGCTCGTCCTCATTCAGTTCGATCCAGCGCGTGCCGTTGTCGTGACGGATGCGCCACGAGGTCGCCTCGGCCGCGAAGTCGGCACGCGAGGGAAACACGAACAGCACGCCCTGGCGGCGGATCAGCGCGCCGACGCCGGCCTCCTCCGCCAGCCGGCGGTGCAGCTCGGGCGCCTCGGCGACCAGCGGGGCCAGCGCGCGGGCCGTCGCCTCGACCTTGGCCACGGTCGAGCCGGCGCGGACGAAGCGACGCAGCCAGGGCCACAGCCGCGGCAGGTAGCGCCAGCGGATCGCCAGCGGCCCGAGCGGATCGGCCAGGTAGCCCGGCACCTTCTTCCACAGCCCGGGCGAGGCCATCGGAATGACCGAGCTCGGGTTCAGCAACGTACCGTTGCCGTAACTGGCCGCCTGCTCGCCGCCGGGCTCGCCGGGCTCGACGATGGTCACCGCGTGGCCGTCGCGCAGCAGCTCCAGCGCGGTGGCGGCGCCGACGATGCCGGCGCCGATGACGACCACGTGGTGGGACATGGCCGCGCCGCTAGAGCTGCTTGTTGACGCGGTAGAACTGCGGGATGCCTTCCGGGATGTCCTTCAGGTAGGCATGGAAGGCGGTCGGCTGGAAATACATCCCCAGCGGCGCGTACGACGGGCTTTGGAAGAACGCCGTCTGCATCGCGCGGCAGGCCGCCTGCTGCCCGGCCAGGTCGGGGGCGTCGAACCACGACAGCCGGGCCTTTTCCATCACCGGATCCTTCGGCCAGCCGAACCAGCCGCCGCCGTCCGAGCGCAGCGTGATGTTGGAGGCCGGCGTGACGTTGCCGGTGCCGCCGAGGAAGGTGAAGAAGATGTTCCAGCCGCCCTTGTCGATCGGCTCCTTGCTGGCGCGCCGCTGCACCACGGTGCCCCAGTCCAGCGACTGGTAGTCGACGTTAAAGCCAAGCTTCTTCAGCAGGTCGCCGCCGACCAGGGCCTCGGCATTGATGGTGGGGAAGTTGGACGCGGCCAGCACCACGATCTTCTCGCCCTTGTAGCCGGCGGCGATCAGCGCCTGCTTGGCGGCCGCCAGGTTCTTGCTGCCCTTCATGCTGTCGACGCCGATGTTGTTCGCCATCGGCGTGCCGGGCACGAACACGCCCGACCCCGGTCTTGATCAACTCGGGCACCGCGCCGGCCACCGACTGCATGTAGTCGTCCTGCTCGATCGCCGAAAGCACCACACGGCGGATCGCCGGATTGTCGAACGGCGGGAACAACTCGTTGAAGCGCATGCAGCCGATCTCGCCGGTATGGTCCTTGACCACGACCACCAGTTTCTTGTCGCGCTTGAGCTGCGGCACCAGGTCGATGGTCGGTTGCTCCCACCAGTCGAACTCGCCCGAGGTCAGCGCCGCCGAGGCGGTGGCGGCATCCGGCTGCACGGTCCATTCGACGCGGTCGAAATGCACCGTCTTGGGGCCCGCGGTGCCTTCGGCCGGGCCGCCGGTGCGCGGCACGTAGCCGGCGAATTTCTCGTAGACCACCCGCGAGCCGGAGACGCGTTCGGCGGCGACGAACTTGAACGGGCCGCTGCCGACCATCTCGGTCACCTGCTTGAACGGGTCGGTCTTGGCCAGCCGCTCCGGCATGATGCAGCACATGTTGGTGGTCACCGCGAGCGCATCGGCCACCAGCGCAAAGGGCTGCTTCAGCCTGAAGCGGACCACCTTGTCGGACGGGGCGGACATCTCGTCGGTGACGGAGGCCAGCACCGAGCCGAAGGCATCGCGCTTCCACCAGCGCTGGATCGAGGCAACGCAGTCCTTCGCCAGCACCGGCGTGTTGTCCTGGAACTTCAACCCGTCGCGCAGCGTGATGTCCCACTGCGTCTTGTCGGCGTTGGTGGTGTGGCCCTCGGCCATCTGCGGGTGCGGCAGGTATTTGTCGTCGAGGCCATACAGCGTGTCGAACACCATGTGCGCGTGGTTGCGCGTGACGTCCGCCGTGGTCCAGATCGGATCGAGCGAAGCGAGGTCGGCCTGCGGGATGAATTTCAGGACCGATTGCGCCTCGGCCCGCGCGATGCGCGGGGCGGCGAGCGCGGTGGCGCCGGCCAGAGCCGACTTCAGGATGTCACGACGTTTCATGGCTGCTGCACTTTCCTTCGGACGATCGCTGCTCACGAGCACGGCCCTTGAGTGGCGCAAGTCTGGCTGGAGATGCGGGTTTCAGCAATGTCCGGACGCCGGGCGCCCGTGTCAGGCCGGCGCCCGGCCTGGGCCGGCGGCCGCGACGCCGGGCGCCGGGTCGCAAGCGGGCGGCTCAGGAGGGTCCGCGGCGTGCAGCGCCGCGGCGATCAGCGGGGCGGCGACGGCGGACATGCGTTTGCCGTCGTGGCCGACGCCGGGCACGTCGATCACCGTCCAGGCGCAGCGCGTGCCCAGCGCCGCCGCCGCCGCGTGCGCGGCGCGGACATAGGCATGGGCGCGGGCATGGCGGTGCGGGCCCTGGCGCATCGACCGCGGGCCCTTGGGGAAGAACCGGCCGCTGGTCCTGGTGTCGTGCGTGCCGGCCATCACCGTGAGCGGAAAGCCCAGCAGCGATCGCAACGCCGGCGGATCGACCTCGGTCTGGCCCAGGCCGAACGGCCAGGCGGTGTCGAGGTCGGGCATCGCGTAGGTGCCGGCATTGGCGCTGACCGCGACGCCGACGCGCTCGCGAAAGCCGAACGACAGCATGCGGTGCACGAACTGTCCGCCGGCGGAATGGCCGAACAGCCCGTAGCGCTCGCGCCTGGTGATGCCCTGGGCGCGCAGCGCGTCGAACAGCCGCGCGTCGATGCCGTAGGTCCATTGCGCGCGCGGATTGGTGGTGCCGTCCGCGCCGTGCAGGTTGCCGAAATGGTAGCAGAGGTGTTCGGGAAATGCCGCCGCGGAGAACTCGACCGCGATCGCCAGGATGCCGGCCGCGTCGGCCGGTTGCATCCAGTAGTCGCGATAGTCGGCGCCGTTGCGCCCGACGCCGTGGTGCACCAGCAGAACCGGGGTGTCGGGCGTGAAGCCGCGCGGGCAGGCCGCGTGCAGCGTCAGCTGGCGGTCGGGAAACGCCCGGTCTGACATAGTCCATCGCGCATGCGCCTGGCGCCTGCACCAGGCGCGCCAGATCGTTCATCGGCCGACGCCTTCGCTGCTGCGACGCACGACGCTACGCCGCGGCGGCATGCGGCGGGAACCCCGAGGCGCCCAAGCACGTGGGGGAATGAAGCAAGGTAGGGGCACCGCCCCGAACCCCGCCAGGGGGGCTTTGCCCCCCTGGACCCCCCACCGCCCGGGACCAGTGCCCGGGGGCAGGCGCCGGCAGCGGTCGTCTGGGATCGATGACTCGCGGAGTCTGGGCGAGCGGACCAGGAAGTGTTCCAAGGGCTCGATCCCTGCGCGGGGTCCAAGGGCAGCGCCGACCTTCGTGGGGTTCGGGGCGAAGCCCCGGCCTTGCTTCGCGCGCCAGCCGGCGCGGCGGATCAGCCGGCCTTCGCCACCGCGCGCTTGGCCATCACGCCGATCAGGTGCGCGCGATATTCGGCGCTGGCGTGGATGTCGCTGTTCAGCCCGTCGGCCGGCGTCGCGACCCCACCGATCGCGGCGGCGGAGAAATTCGCGGCCAGCGCCGCCTCCATCGCGGCATGGCGGAACACGCCGCCCTGCCCCGCGCCGGTCACCGCGACGCGCACCCCGCCCGCGGTCCTTGGCCACGAACACGCCGACGATGGCGTAGCGCGAGGCCGGGTTGGGGAACTTCTCATAGGCCGCCTTCTCGGCACCGGGAACTCGACCGCGGTGATGATCTCGTCCTGGCTCCAGCGCGGTGGTGAACATGCCCTGGAAGAAGTCGTCGGCCTTGATCGCGCGCCGGTTGGTCCTGATCGTCGCCCCCAGCGCCAGCGCCGCCGCGGGATAGTCCGCCGACGGATCGTTGTTGGCGAGCGAGCCGCCGATGGTGCCGCGATGGCGCACCGCCTCGTCGCCGATATGCGCGGCGAGCTGCGCCAGCGCCGGAATCTTCGCCTTCACCTCGGCGCTGCCGGCGACCGCGCCATGCGTGGTCATCGCCCCGATCGTGACGCGTGTTCGCCGACACGGTGATGCCGGTCAAGCCCGAGCTTCGCCAGGTCCACCACCACCGACGGCTTGTTCAGCCGCTGCTTCAGCACCGGGATGAGCGTCATCCCGCCGGCCAGCGCCTTGGCGTCGGCATCGGCGCCGAGCGCCTTCGACCGCATCGGCGACGCTGCCGGGCTTCTGATAGGCGAAATCGTACATCGTTCTGCGTCCCCTCGCTCTATTCCGCTGCCATCCTCGGGCAGCGCCCGGGCATTCTCGGCTGGCCGGCCTGGATGATCGACCAGATCTTCTGGCGCGCGTCGCCGGCATGTCGATATGCCGCACGCCGTAGTCCTTCAACGCATCGATCGACCGCATTGATGATCGCCGGCGGCGAACCGATCGCGCCGACCTCGCCGCAGCCCTTCACGCCCAGCGGATTGTGCGTGCACAGCGTGACCTCGTTGCCCACCGTGATGTTCGGCAGGTTGTCGGCGCGCGGCATGGTGTAGTCCATCATCGAGCCGGACAGCAGTTGCCCGGCGCTGTCGTAGACCGCGTGCTCCAGCAGCGCCTGGCCGATGCCCTGGGCGACGCCGCCCTGCACCTGGCCCTCGACGATCATCGGATTGATCACCCGCCCGACATCGTCGACCGCAACGAAGTTCACCACCGCGATCACGCCGGTGTCCGGATCGATCTCGACCTCGGCGATGTGGCAGCCGCCGGGGAAGGTGAAGTTCTTCGGATCGTAGAACGCGGTCTCGTCCAGGCCGGGCTCCAGCTCCTCGATCGGGTAGTTGTGCGGCACGTAGGCGGCCAGCGAGATGTCGGTCAGCGTCTTCGCCTTGTCGGTGCCGGCGACGGTGAACTTGCCGTCCTTGAACTCGATGTCCTCGACCGAGGCTTCCATCAGATGGGCGGCGATCTTCTTGCCCTTGGCGATGATCTTGTCCATCGCCTTGACCATCGCCGAGCCGCCGACCGCCAGGCTGCGGCTGCCGTAGGTGCCCATGCCGAACGGGATCTTCGCGGTGTCGCCATGCACGACTTCCACCTGGTCCATCGGCACGCCGAGCTGGTCGGCGACGAGCTGCGCGAAGGTCGTCTCGTGGCCCTGGCCGTGGCTGTGCGAGCCGGTGAACACCGTGACGCTGCCGGTCGGATGCACGCGGATGTTGGCCACCTCGTACAGCCCGGCGCGCGCGCCGAGCGAGCCCACCACCGCCGAGGGCGCGATGCCGCAGGCTTCCAGGTAGGTGGAGACGCCGATGCCGCGCAGTTTCCCCGCGCCTTCGCCGCCGCCTTGCGCCGCGCCTCGAAGCCGGCATAGTCGGCCGCCTGCAGCGCCGCATTCAGCGTCGCGGTGTAGTCGCCGCTGTCGTATTGCAGCGCCACCGGCGTCTGATACGGGAACGCATCGGCCGGAATGAAATTGCGCCGCCGCAGCTCGACCCGGTCGATGCCGGTGTCGTGCGCCACCGCGTCCACCAGCCGCTCCAGCAGGAACGTCGCCTCCGGCCGGCCGGCACCGCGATAGGCGTCCACCGGCACGGTGTTGGTGAAGACCGCCTTTACCTCGCAGTAGATCGCCGGCGTCTTGTAGACGCCCGGCCAGCAGCGTGGCGTACAGATAGGTCGGCACGCAGGGCGCGAAGGTGGACAGGTAGGCGCCCATGTTGGCCAGCGTGTGCACGCGCAGCGCCAGGAAATTGCCCGTCCTTGTCGATCGCCATCTCGGCGGTCGCTGACATGGTCGCGGCCGTGCGCGTCCGACATGAAGCTTTCGTTGCGCTCGGCGGTCCACTTCACCGGCCGGCGCAGCTTGCCGGCGGCCCAGGTGACGATCGCCTCCTCGGCGTAATGATAGATCTTCGAGCCGAAGCCGCCGCCCACGTCGGGCGCGACGACGCGCAGCTTGTTCTCCGGGATGTGCAGCACGAAGGCGCCCATCAGCAGGCGGATCACGTGCGGGTTCTGGCTGGTGGTGTACAGCGTGAAGTCGCCGCTGCTGGGGTCGAAGTCGCCGAGCGCGGCGCGCGGCTCCATCGCGTTGGGGATCAGCCGGTTGTTCACCAGGTCGAGCCTCACCACCTGTCGCCGCCTTGGCGAACGCCGCGTCCACCGCCGCCTTGTCGCCGATGTGCCAGTCGTAGCAGACATTGCCCGCCACATCGTCGTGCACCAGCGGCCGCGCCCGGCTTGACCGCCTCGGTCAACGAGGCCACCGCCGGCAGGTCCTGATAATCGACCGCGATCAGCTCGGCGGCATCCTTCGCCGCCTGCTTGGTTGTCGCGATCACCACCGCGACCGGATCGCCGACATGGCGCACCTTGCCGATCGCCAGCACCGGGTGCGGCGGCTCGGCCATCGGCGAGCCGTCCTTGTTGTGGATCTGCCAGCCGCAGGGCAGCCCGCCGACATTGTCCGCCGCCAGGTCGGCGCCGGTGAACACCGCCACCACGCCGGGCGCCTTCGCCGCCGCCGCGGTGTCGATCCCGCCGATCGTCGCGTGCGGCCGGTCGGAGCGCTTGAGAACGGCGTAAAGCTGGCCGGGCCGGTTGATGTCGTCGGTGTAATTGCCCCGTCCGCTGAGGAAGCGAAAATCCTCCTTGCGACGGACCGCGGCGCCGATGCCCTCGAAGCCCATGGACGTGTCTCCCGATTCTGTGGCCCGGTTCTATGGCCCGATCTTAAGCCGAACGCGTGTGCGCCACGGCTACGCGGCGGCCGCCTTGCCGTGCATCAGCGGCCAGGCCGCGGCGATCGCCTTGACGATGTTGTGATAGCCGGTGCAGCGGCAGAGATTGCCCTCCAGCCCCTCGCGGATCTGCCGCTCGGTCAGACCCTCGGGATGGCTCTGCACCAGGTCGATCGCGCTCATCACCATGCCAGGCGTGCAGAAGCCGCATTGCAGCGCATGATGCTCGCGGAACATCTCCTGCATCGGGTGCAGCGTGCCGTCGGCCGCCGCCAGCCCCTCGATCGTGGTCACCGCGCCGCCCTCGGCCTGCAACGCCAGCATGGTGCAGGATTTCACCGAGATGCCGTCGAGATGCACCACGCAGGCGCCGCACTGGCTGGTGTCGCAGCCGACATGGGTGCCGGTCAGCCCCAGCTTCTCGCGCAGCAGCTCGACCAAGCAGGGTGCGGCCCTCCACCTCGACCGTGTGCGGCTTGCCATTCACCGTCAGGGTCACCTGAGGCATGCGCGCCCTCCCCCTATTGATCTTGCCGTGGCCGATGGCCTGAGTGTTGACGCGGCACCGGGACGCGGTCAAGCGAGGAAGGCCGGCGCCGGGGAATCGCCTGCGGAAAGATCCGGCGTAGCCGGCAGGACCGAGGCGACCGTGCACGCCGGACGCGCCTCGGCAGCGCGCCCCGAGCCCAGTTCCCGCCCGCGCGTCCCCCGAGGCGGGGACTACGCGCGCCAGAGCCGCGGCAGCGGGCCGTCGGCCCCGCCGACCGGGTCGGCCGGCGGCAGCGGCACCGCGCCGACATTGCGTACCGCCTCGCCGTGCTCCGCCGGATCGCCGCGGCGCAGATCGCGATGCGCCGTGTTGTCGGGATAGGCGCCGACGATCACCAGGCCGTCGGACCCCGATTGCCGGCAATGCCCGACGCCCGCGGGCACCACCACGACGTCGCCGGCGCGGACCGTCAGCACCTGGCCCTTCGGCCCGCCGAACTGCACGCGCGCCTCGCCCTCGGCGACGCCCAGCACCTCGTGCGCGTCAGAGTGGAAATGATGGAACGGGAACACCGGTGCACGCCAGGCGGCCGGCCAGCGATTGGCGGTGAAGATGCGCTCGATCGCCGCGGCATCCGCCGGCACCGCCTGGCGATAAACCAGCAGCGGCAGGCGGGAATTCGGAATCGCGCCGTCATCGGCGAAGACGAAGCTGTCGGGTTCGGTCATGCGAGCCTCCCTGCGGCGGCGGCTGGCGGCGACCCGCCGCCCCGACCCGACAGTGGCGTGGCGCGGCGCCGGCCGCAACACCGCGCGCCGCGTTATCGCCCGCCGCGGCGCGCCGTCAGCGCGGTATCGCCAGGCGCCGCAAGCGAGGCATCGCCAGGCGTCGTGAGCGAGGCATCGCCACGCGCTGCGAGCGAGGCATCGCCACGCGCTGCGAGCGAGGCATCGCCACGCGCTGCGAGCGCGATGCCGCCACGCGCTGTCAGCGCGATCCCGCCGCGCGCCGTCAGTGCGATCCCGCCACGCGCTGTCAGCGCGATGCCGCCGAGCACCAGCGCCGTCCCGCCGAGGAACCCGCGGCCGAGCGGATCGCCGAACCAGGCGGCGGACGCGGCAACGCCGATCAGCGGTTGCAGGTATTGCGAGGCGGACGCGACGCGCACCGGCAAGGCCCGCAGCGCGTGAAACCACACCAGCACGCCGAGCGCCGTGGTCAGCACGCCGAGATAGAGCACCGCGCCCACGCCGGCCGGGCTCGGATGCAGCGGACGCCAGGTCAGCTCCCAGCCCATCGGCACCAGCAGCACGGCGGCGCCGAACACCGAGGTCCAGGCGGCAACCACCGGCACCCCGAGGCGGGCGGCGATCGCCGTGCTGGCCACGTAGTAGCCGGCGATGGCCAGGCTCGACACCAGCACCAGCGCGTCGCCGGCCAGCGCCACGGGCCCGAGCGGCACGCCGCCGGACCCTCCGCCGGCCGCGGCCAGGCCGATGCCGCCCAGCGCCACCGCCAGCCCGAGCGCCTGCCACGGCCGCACCGCCTGCCCCAGCCGCGCGGCCGCCAGCAGCACGGTGAAAATCGGGATGGTCGCCGAGATCACCGTCGCGACCGCCGCCGAGGTCAGCTGCACGCCGAACGCCTGGCTCACCTGGCCCAGCCCCACACCGAGGCCGCCCAGCGCGGCCAGCACCAGCAGGTCGCGCCGGGCGGGCAGCGCGCGGCGGAGCAGGATCGGCAGCAGGCAGGGCACGGCGGCGAGGTAGCGCAGCGCGACCAGGGTCAGCGGCGGAAAGTCGCGCAGGCCCAGCTTGGTGACCGGCATCGACAGGCCCCAGACGATGACCAGCCCGAGCAGCGCGAGGATCGCCCGGCCCTGCGGTCGATCGGCGACCGGCGCGGCAACGTCACGCATTGTTCATCGGCTTGTCCGTCGTTCGCGCCGGCGCGTGTCGCCGCGGCGGCCTGCGTCGCATCTTATACCCGGCACGGTTGCCGGCTTCACCCGCAGCGATCCCGACCCGGCGTTGCGGCCCGCCCCCCATGTGGTTCAACGGCCCGACAGTCGTTCAGCGACCCGCCCCCCGGCCGCGGCGGCAACCGGTTTGCCGGGAAATCGGCAACGATGCCGAGCGGCATCAGCGCAATGAAATGCCAACCATCCAGGCCTGGTCGGGCTGGCTTCCGGTCCGGACTGCGATCTTGCCCCCCGTGGAGTTACCCGTGCAGTTACCCGTGCAGCTACCCGTGCAGCTACCCGTGCAGCTACTCCCGTTGCCACCCGAGGCGCCGCCCGCGCGGCTACGCCCGCCGGCGCAGCCGCTTCACCCCCGTCGTCGTCGCCGCCGCCAGCAGCGGTGCCAGGAACCGCCCGGTGTAGCTGTCGCGGTTCGCCGCGATCATCTCCGGCGTGCCCTCGGCGACAATCCGTCCGCCGCCGTCGCCGCCCTCGGGGCCAAGGTCCAGGATCCAGTCGGCGGTCTTGATCACCTCCAGGTTGTGCTCGATCACCACCACCGTGTTGCCCTGCTCGACCAGCGCGTGCAGCACCTCCAGCAGCTTGCGCACGTCCTCGAAATGCAGCCCGGTGGTCGGCTCGTCGAGGATATACAGCGTCCGCCCGGTCGCCCGGCGCGCCAGCTCCTTCGACAGTTTGATCCGTTGCGCCTCGCCGCCCGACAGCGTGGTGGCCTGCTGGCCGAGCGCGATGTAGCCCAGCCCGACCTGTTGCAGGATGCTCAGCCGATCGCGGATCCGGCTCTGCGCGCTGAAATACGGCACCGCCTCGTCCACCGTCATCGCCAGCACCTCGGCGATCGACTTGTCGCGGAATTTTATTTCGAGCGTCTCACGATTGTAGCGCCGCCCCTTGCAGGTGTCGCAGGTGACATAGACGTCGGGCAGGAAGTGCATCTCGATCTTCAGCACGCCGTCGCCCTGGCAGGCCTCGCAGCGGCCGCCCTTGACGTTGAAACTGAAACGACCCGGCTTGTAGCCGCGCGCCCGGCTGTCCGGCAGCTCGGCGAACCAGTCGCGGATCGGCGCGAACAGGTCGGTGTAGGTGGCGGGGTTCGAGCGCGGCGTGCGCCCGATCGGCGACTGGTCGATGTCGATGATCTTGTCGAGCTGATCCAGCCCGGCGATCCGCTCGTGCGGCGCCGGCACCGCACCCGCGCCCATCAGCCGCCGTGCCGCCGCCTTGTACAGCGTGTCCACGACCAGCGTCGATTTGCCCCCGCCGGACACGCCGGTCACGCAGGTGAAGGTGCCGAGCGGAAACGCCGCGGTGATCGACTTCAGGTTGTTGCCGCGCGCGCCGACCACCGTGACGCAGCGGTCCTTCTGCATCGGCCGGCGCAGCAGCGGCACCTCGATCCGCCGCCGCCCGGACAGGTAGTCCCCGGTCAGCGATTTCGGATTGGCCGCCACCTCCGCCGGCTTGCCCTCGGCGACCACGTAGCCGCCGTTGACGCCGGCCGCCGGGCCCATGTCCACCAGGTGATCGGCGGCGCGGATCGCGTCCTCGTCGTGCTCGACCACCAGCACGGTGTTGCCCAGGTCGCGCAGCCGCCGCAACGTCGTCAGCAGCCGCGCGTTGTCGCGCTGGTGCAGCCCGATCGAGGGCTCGTCCAGCACGTACAGCACCCCGGTCAGTCCGGAACCGATCTGGCTGGCCAGCCGGATGCGCTGGCTCTCGCCGCCCGACAGCGTGGCCGAGCCGCGCGACAGGGTCAGGTAGTCCAGCCCGACATCGACCAGGAACTGCAGCCGCTCGCCGATCTCGCGCAGGATGCGCCCGGCGATCTCGGCGCGCTGCGGCGTCAGCGTCGGCAGCACGGTCTGGAACCAGCCGAGCGCGGCGCGAATCGACAGCTCCGAGGCCTCGGCGATGTGCTTGCCGGCCACCTTCACCGCCAGCGCCTCGGGCTTCAGCCGGGCGCCGCCGCAGGTGGCGCAGGGCTTCTGCGCCTGGTAGCGCGACAGCTCCTCGCGCACCCAGACGCTGTCGGTCTCGCGCCAGCGGCGGTCGAGGTTGCGCAGCACGCCCTCGAACGGCTTGGTCACCGTGTAGGCGCGCACGCCGTCCTTGTAGGTGAAGCCGACCGGCACCTCCCCGGTGCCGTACAGCACCGCGTCGCGCACCGGCTGCGGCAGGTCATGCCAGGCGGTGTTGGCCGACACCTTGAAGTGCCGCGCCAGGCTCTGCAGCGTCTGGTCGTAATACGGGCTCTGCGCCCCGGTCCACGGCGCGATGGCGCCGCCGCCCAGGATCAGCCGCTCGTCCGGCACCACCAGGTCGGCGTCGAAGAAGCTCTCGGTGCCCAACCCGTCGCAGGCCGGGCAGGCCCCGTGCGGCGAGTTGAAGCTGAACAGCCGCGGCTCGATCTCCTCGATGGTGAAACCCGACACCGGACAGGCAAAGCGCGAGGAAAACACCGTGCGCTCGCCGCCGTCCGCGCCCTTGGCATCGGCGTTCTCGGCGTAGACCAGCCCATCGGACAGCGCGAGCGCGGTCTCGAAACTGTCGGCCAGCCGCGGCGCGATGCCGTCGCGCACCACGATGCGGTCCACCACCGCCTCGATCTCGTGCTTGATCTTGCGGTTGAGCGCCGGCACCTCGCCGATCTCGTAGAGCTTGCCGTCCACCTTGGCGCGGGTGAAGCCTTTTCGTTGCAGCTCCGCGAGTTCCTTGCGGTACTCGCCCTTGCGGTCGCGCACCACCGGCGCCAGCAACAGCAGCCGCGTGCCCTCCGGCATCGCCAGCACGCGATCGACCATCTGGCTGACCGTCTGCGCCTCGATCGGCAGGCCGGTCGCCGGCGAATAGGGCACGCCGACGCGCGCCCACAGCAGGCGCATGTAGTCGTGGATCTCGGTCACCGTGCCGACGGTGGAGCGCGGGTTCTTCGAGGTGGTCTTCTGCTCGATCGAGATCGCCGGCGACAGCCCGTCGATCGCATCGACGTCCGGCTTGCCCATCAGTTCGAGGAACTGGCGCGCATAGGCCGACAGCGACTCGACGTAGCGGCGCTGGCCCTCGGCATAGATGGTGTCGAACGCCAGCGACGACTTGCCGGACCCGGACAGGCCGGTGATCACGGTCAGCGAGTCGCGCGGAATGACCACATCCACGTTCTTGAGATTGTGCTCGCGCGCACCGCGCACGTGGATGGAGCCGGCCATGGTCAGACCCGTCGCAGGGACAGAAGCAAGGCCGGGGCTCCGCCCCGGACCCCGCCAGGGGGCGTTGCCCCCTGGACCCCCACCAAGGGCGAGCCCTTGGAACCCTTCACTGGGAGTGGGTGAGGGGGAGGGGGCGTGTGGGCGAGGCGCCGGAGCCGTCCGGCGCGCCGGACGGCTCCGGCACCTCGCCCACACGCCCCCTCCCCCTCACCCACTCCCACGGATGGAGTCCAGAGGCTCCGCCTCTGGTGGGGGTCCAGGGGGCAACGCCCCCTGGTGGGGTCTGGGGCGAAGCCCCAGCCTTGCTTTCGTCCACGCGATTGGCTGGCGGCCATTGGGGTCCCGCTTGTTCGCAAAATGTTCCAGGCGTATATGGCAGTGTCGGGCGGTTGGGAAGCGGCGTTAACCTCCCTTTGGGCCCGGCGGGATATATGATGGCCGTTCGCGGCGGCAGCGGCTAGCTTGGCGTTCTGGAAAGAGGGATTCGTGCGATGGCTGGAAGCGTCAACAAGGTGATCCTGATCGGCAACCTGGGCAAGGACCCGGAGGTGCGCAGCACGCAGGACGGCACGAAGATCGTCAACCTGGCGCTGGCGACCAGCGAGACCTGGAACGACCGCGCCACGGGCGAGCGCAAGGAAAAGACCGAGTGGCACCGGATCGTCATCTTCAACGACCGGATCGCCGACGTGGCCGAGCGGTTCCTGAAGAAGGGCGCCAAGATCTACGTGGAAGGCTCGCTGCAAAGCCGCAAGTGGACCGACCAGTCGGGCCAGGAGCGCTACACGACCGAGGTGGTGATCGGCCGCTTCAACGGGCAGATGACGATGCTGGACACCCGTGGCGGCGGTGGCGAGGCCGGCGAGAGCAGTGGCGGCGGCTACCGCGAGCGCGCCCCGGCGGCGGCGCGGCCGGCGGCCGCTGCCGCGGCGGGCGCGCGGGCGGGCAGCGCGCCGTCCTGGGACGCGCCGAAGGGCGGCGACCTGGACGACGAGATTCCGTTCTGACCGGCGCGGCGGCGCAGCCTCACCAAGTCGTTACGGTAAAGCCCGGTCGCCCTGGTTGTGCCCACCGTTGCGGGGGTTAGAGTGCGTGGCGTCGTCGCTACGACGCACCGTCCGCCGGCATCGTTAGGGGTGCCGTCGATGACATCACATCAGCTTCGCCGCCTCCGGCTGCCGGGCATCCTGGCACCGATCTTCCTGCTGGCCGCCTGCGCGCAGACGCCGATGGGACCGACCGTGCAGGTCATGCCGGGCCCCGGCAAATCGTTCGATGCGTTCAACTACGACCAGTCCGTCTGCAAGCAATTTGCCGCTCAGGCGGTCGCCGGCCAGGCGGAGAACGCCAATACGCGCGCGATCGGCGGCGCCGCCCTGACCACGGTGCTCGGCGCCGGGCTCGGCGCGGCGATCGGCGGTGGCCGGGGCGCCGCCATCGGGGCGGCCAGCGGCGCCGGAACTCGGCACCGGAATCGGCGCCGCGAGCAGTTCGAACGAGCAGCTGTCGATCCAGCAGCAATACAACAACGCTTACTCCCAGTGCATGTACAGCAAGGGCAACGCGGTCCCGGGCTACGGGCCGATGATGACCCAGCCGCCGCCGGTTTCCGCCGCACCGCCCCCCGCCGCCGCCTATGGCCTGGTCGGGGAGATCCAGGAGCAGCTGATTCGGCTGGGCTACATGGGCGGCCCGGCCGACGGCACCCTGGGGCCGATGACCAGCAGCGCGATCAGGCAATACGAGACGGTCGCCGGCCTGCCGGTCGACGGCGTGCCGTCGTACAACCTGCTGGCGCGGCTGCGGGCCACCAACCGCTAGCCGGATTCAATCCGGGACCCTGCCGCGACAGGCCCAGGCGGTGCACGCGAACGAGCGCGCGCCGTCAGGCCGGTTCGCCAGATAGCCGCGCCGCACATGGGTCTTGAGCGTCGCGCGAACGGCCTCGGACAGGCCGGCGACATACTGGCCCGCTGAGCCCTCGCCCGCCGTGTACGGCGCCCAATAGTCCTCGAACGACACAAAATCCATGCGGATCGTCAGGCTGGTCTGCTCGACCTCCAGCAGCCCGAGCTGACGCCAGCACGCCGCCATTTCGCCCGGCGCGGTGAGCGGACGCAGCAGGTTGCGCGCCCTGGTGTCGGCGGGATCGAGCGCGCCGGCGGTGTCCCACAGCAGCCGCATCTGCGGACTGCCGCCGAAGGTGTCCCAGACCGCCGCGGTGACCGTTCCGCCGGGGCGCACGACGCGGCACATCTCGGCGACCGCGCGTTCGGCATCGGGAATGAACTGCAGCACCAGCATGCAGAACGCCCGGTCGAAGGCGTTGGCCGCGAACGGCAGCCCCCGCGCGTCGGCCGCCTGAAAGCTGAACCGCGGGTCGGAGGTGCGCCCGCGCGCGTGGTTCAGGTAGATCTCGGCCTGATCGACGCCGGTCACGGCGGCAACGTTGGCGATCTCCGGCAGGGTGAAGGCCAGGTTGCCGGTGCCGCAGCCGACGTCCAGCACGCGGTCGCCGTCGGCGAGACCGCCGAACCGGATCAGCAACGGTGCCAGGCGGCGGCTCCAGCGTCCCATCACCCGGTCGTAGGCCTCGGCGCTGCGGGCGTGGAAGGTGCTGGCCGGCGCAGTTCGCGGATCAAATGGCGTTGCGCCGCTCATGTCCTGTCCCTT
The DNA here is from genome assembly GCA_963847615.1 of uncultured Alphaproteobacteria bacterium. Lineage (GTDB taxonomy): Bacteria > Pseudomonadota > Alphaproteobacteria > Acetobacterales > Acetobacteraceae > Palsa-883. The sequence continues at coordinate 263,272 of CAWKAN010000018.1, read as the reverse complement.
GCTTGCCGGATCGATCCATCCCGCCGCCGCTATCGGCCGTCACGGGAGAAACCGCCGGCATCGTGGCACCGTCCCTAAGGCAACGCCCAATAATTACCGCGTCGAGGCGCACCCTGGCCAGCCTGCGTACTTCCGCTCCAGGCGCACTGGGTCGCCCTCAATCCTGATGGCGACCATCAGGCTGAAGGTGCCGCCGCGCGGCAAGCAAGTCAAGCAAGTCAAGCAAGTAATCAAGCGGACACAGAGTTACACAGAGTGTCCACAGAGTTTCACAGAGAAAGAGAATGGCGCTGCGCGCAAGGTATTATACCAGGCGGCGGAAACTTTGACCTATCGGCGCCGCACCATCGATAGGGGTCGGGAAGGCGCTACCTCCCCGCCCTCCGAACCGTGCGTGCGGTTCTCCCGCACACGGCTCTCCAGTTGCTGGTTTCCTCATCGGGAGTGTCTCGCCTGTGCGTGAGCAGTCTGTAGGGTGAACAGCCCGCGCCGAGCGAAGAAGGCATTTGGCCAGCGTTGGTGATCGGCTTGGCATTTCCCGAAGCCGGGCCGCTTCTCCTGCTTGCGCAGGATGGCGCGCAACCGTCTGCGGACGAGGCCGTCGATGGCGCGGAAGACACCCGGCGTGGCGTGTTGGAAGTAGCCGAACCAGCCACGCAGCACCGGGTTGAGGTCGTCGATGATCCGCCCCAGGCTGACGCCCCGGGAACGGCCCGTCCGGCTCCTCACCTTGTCCTTGAGCGCCATCAGGCTCTTCTTGCGCACAAGACGCTGGCCCGCCTCGAACCGGTAGCCGAGGAAGTCGAACCCCTGCCCCGGCAGTTGGCTGTCAGCAATCCGCGTCTTGTCCGGATGGAGGATCAGCCCGTTCTGCGCCACCCACGCCGCAACGTCGCGCAGGGCAGCCTGGGCCTCGGCTTGCGTCCGGCACAGGATCACGAAGTCGTCGGCATACCGCACCATCCGTCGCCCGCTCTGCTCCATCAGCAGATCGAGCGGGTGCAGATAGAGGTTGGCCAACAGCGGCGAGATCACCGCCCCCTGGGGCGTGCCGGCGGTCGGCCGCCAGCGCTCCATGTCCTTCATGATGTCCTGGCGGAGAAAGCCCTCGATCAACGCCAGCACGCGGCCGTCGCTGATCGAACCCGCCACCGCGGCCATCAGCCGGTCGTGCGGGATGCTGTCGAAGTAGCCCTTCAGGTCGGCGTCCACCACGTGGGTGTAGCCGTCCTTCAGCAGCCGATCGACTTCCCGCAGCGCATCCTTGCAGCCGCGTCCCGGCCGGAAGCCGTAGCTGCCCGGCCGGAACTGCACTTCAAAGATTGGCTCGATGACCATCTTCAGAGCCGCTTGCACGATCCGGTCCTTCACCACCGGGATCCCTAGTGGACGGGTCTTGCCGTCTCCTTTGGGGATCTCCACCCGTTTCACCGGGTGCGGCCGGTAGCTGCCGTCCGCCAAACTGCTCCGGAGTTCCTGCAGATACCGTTCCGCCTGCAGCGCGAACCGCTCCGTATCCTGGCCATCCACACCCGCTGCCCCCTTGTTCCGCGCAACCCTCTGCCACGCCGCGTCCAGGGTCGAAGGCCGGATGACCTTGTCCACCAAACTGAACCATTTGCCTCCTCGGACGCCGTTCTCCAGCGCCGACACCATGCGGTCCGTCCACACCGAGGCTTCTGCCCACCACAGTTTGCGGCGCTCGCCGCCGGTGGCGTCTGTCTCTTGCTTAGCCCTCTCGGACACTGCCGAAACTTCCCCTTGCCCCATGCCAGACCTCGCGCATCCAGCTTCCTACCTCCCTTCCCTCGGGCCGGTTTTGCTGCCCGGCCGTTTCGCCGTTCATCACGGCTGCGGTACTATGAAGGCTCTGACTCCTGGAAGGCTCACCCGGGCCCCCAGGTCTCCTCGCTTACGCCGCCTTGCCGTCCCGACATTCCATCCCCAACCACGTGAGCCGTCCGCTGGTCGCTTTCGCCGTCGTCGCAGCGCCAGAGGTTGCTTCCAGGCTTCGCCATACATGAGCAGGCTCGCCACAGACTCCCGCCGAAACGGGTTCGTCACCCTACGGACTGTCGGTTCGTCTCCGGTTGCTCCCCACCCCGCCTTGCTTGCGCTTGGCCGACGCAGTTACCTTCGACTACGGAGTTACGACACCCTCCCGCACGGACTTCCACCGTGCTGACCTGGCGGTTTCACGAGCGCACTCATGCCGGGCGCAGGCCCGGTATCCACGGTTTTGCTTGCTGCGCAGAGGCAAGTCGTGGATGGCCGGCCTTCGCCGGCCATGACGTGGTGCGGTGCCGGTGGGTCAATCCTTTCGCTACCTGGTATTATGACCTGCACATCCGTCATCAGCGCGAAGCGCCAATAAATACTTCTCTGTGAAACTCTGTGGACACTCTGTGTAACTCTGTGTCCGCTTGATTACTTGCTTTCCCGCGTTGCCGCGTCCCCCGAAAGACCAGTGTGGGCAGCCCAGGCAAGCCGGTGACACGGGCCAAATGCGGTCATCCTGCCCGCCGGGCAGCCAAGCTGCACAACCGCGATCGATTCATTCATTGTTGGGCGTCGCCTAAGCCGCTCCGATCGGTCAATCGTTCCGTCGCCCGGTATGCAATCCGGTTGCCCGGGTCATCCGGGCGATCGCCGGCAGGGCATTACCCCGCCTCGATCCGGATCAGCGTCGGTGCCTCCAGCACCGCATCCAGCGTGGCGATGCGGTCCAGCGCCGCGCGCATCGCGCTCTCGCGCGTCTCGTGGGTGACCAGAACGACCGGCACCGCCTCGCCCGGCGCGCGGCCCCGTTGCAGCATCGATTCCAACGATACGCCATGATCGCGCAACGCCGCGGTGACGTCGGCAATCACCCCCGGCCGGTCCACCACCATCAGCCGCAGATAATACGGCCCGACATGCGCCGAGATCGGCACCGACGGCGCATCGCTCAACGCGCCGCCCCACACCGGCGTGGTCCGCCCGCGCGCCAGGTCCACCAGGTCCGCCACCACCGCCGAGGCGGTCGGACCCGCCCCCGCGCCACGCCCCTCCAGCATCACCCGGCCGACGAAATCGCCCTCGGTCACCACCGCGTTGAACACCCCGTCCACCCGCGCGATCGGCGCCGTCTCCGGCACCATGCAGGGATGCACCCGCGCCTCGATCCCGGCCTCGCTCTGCCGCGCCAGGCCGAGCAGCTTGATGCGATAGCCCAGCTCGCGCGCGAAGCCGATGTCCAGCGCCGAGATCCCCCGGATGCCCTCGACATGCACCGCGTCGAACGCCACCGGCCGGCCGAACGCCAGCGCCGCCAGGATCGCCAGCTTGTGCGCCGCATCGATCCCGTCGATGTCGAAACTCGGGTCCGCCTCGGCATAACCGAGCTTCTGCGCGTCGGCCAGAACGTCGGCGAACTCCCGCCCCCGCTCGCGCATCTGCGTCAGGATGTAGTTGCACGTGCCGTTCAGAATGCCGGCGATCCGGCTGATCCGGTTGCCCGCCAGTCCCTCGCGCAGCGCCTTGATCACCGGAATGCCACCCGCCACCGCCGCCTCGAACGCCAGCGGCACGCCCTTGGCCTCCGCCGCCGACGCCAGCGCCGCGCCATGGATCGCCAGCATCGCCTTGTTGGCGGTCACCACCGGCTTGCCCGCCGCGATCGCCGCCTCCACCAGCGCCCGCGCCGGCCCGTCCGCCCCGCCGATCAGCTCCACCACCACGTCAACCCCGGCATCGCCAACCAACGCCATCGGATCGTCGTACCAGCGCAAACCCCCCAACGGCACGCCACGGTCCTTCGAGCGGTCCCGCGCCGACACGGCGACCACCGCAATCGGCCGCCCCGCCCGCGCACACACAATCTCGGCATTGTCCCGCAGCAACCTCAGCACGCCACCCCCAACCGTGCCGAGCCCAGCCACGCCAACGGAAAGCGGTCGAATCATGAGCAGGGTCCGGTCTGTGGGGAAGTGTCAAGGAAGGCCAGGGGCTCTGCCCCTGGACCCCGCCAAGGGCAGAGCCCTTGGAACCCTTCCATTGGTTGGGGCGCGGGCGGGGGGACGGCGGCGGGCTGGGGTGTGGCTGTCGCGCCGGCGGCGGCCGGCGCGACAGCCACACCCCAGCCCGCCGCCGTCCCCCCGCCCACGCCCCAACCAAACGGATGGAGTCCAGAGGCTCCGCCTCTGGTGGGGGTCCAGGGGGCAAAGCCCCCTGGCCTTCCTTGGCGCAACCCCGCAGACCGGCCTCTCCTCACGACCCGGCCGCTTCCGTCAGCGTGGCCGGCTCGGCGAGGTTGGTGTCGGCGTGCAGGAAGTTGCGGATGTTGCGGGTGGCCTGGCGCAGGCGTTGGGTGTTTTCGACCAGGGCGATGCGCACGAAGCCTTCGCCGTGTTCGCCGAAGCCGAGGCCGGGGGCGACGGCGACCTTGGCGCGGGCCAGCAGCAATTTGCTGAACTCGACGCTGCCGAGCGAGGCGAAGCGTGGCGGGATGGGCGCCCAGGCGAACATCGAGCCGTCGGGGGATGGGACGTCCCAGCCGGCGGCGGCGAGGCCGCGGATCAGCACGTCGCGGCGGTCGCGGTACAGTTCGCGCATCTCGGCGACGCAGTCCTGCGGCCCGTTCAGTGCGGCGGCGGCGGCGACCTGGATGGGGGTGAAGGCGCCATAGTCGAGGTAGGATTTCATCCGCGTCAGCGCGTTGATCAGCCGTTGGTTGCCGGCGGCGAAGCCCATGCGCCAGCCGGGCATCGAGTAGGTTTTCGACAGGCTGGTGAACTCGACGGCGATGTCCTTGGCGCCGGGGATTTGCAGCAGCGAGGGCGGCGGCGTGTCGTTGAAGTAGATCTCGGCGTAGGCGAGGTCCGACATGATCCAGATGTCATGCCGGCGGGCGAAGCTGACGATCTCGCGATAGAACTCGAGGTCGGCCAGATACGCAGTTGGATTTGAAGGAAAATTGACGATCAGCGCGGTCGGCTTCGGGACCGAGTGGCGCACCGCGCGATCCAGCGCGCGCAGCATTTCCTCGTCCGGCTTGGCGGGGATGGAGCGCACCGCGGCGCCGGCGATGATGAAGCCGAACTGGTGGATCGGGTAGGACGGGTTGGGCACCAGGATGGTGTCGCCCGGCGAGGTGACCGCGGCGGCCAGGTTGGCGAGGCCTTCCTTGGACCCCAGCGTGGCGACGACCTCGGTCTCCGGGTCCAGTTGCACGCCGAAGCGGCGGTCGTAGTAGCCGGCGAGCGCGCGGCGCAGGCCGGGGATGCCCTTGCTGACCGAGTAGCGATGGGTGCGCGGGTCCTGCACCGCCTCGATCAGCTTGGCGACGATATGCGGCGGCGTCGCGCTGTCCGGGTTGCCCATGCCGAGGTCGATGATGTCCTCGCCGGCGGTGCGGGCGCGCGCCTTGGCGCTGTTCACCTCGGCGAACACGTAGGGCGGCAGGCGGCGGATGCGGTGGAACTCGTCGGTGGGCATGGCGGTTACCGGGTCGCGGGAAATACCGAGGCTTACTGTTGTACCAGCCGCGCGGTGCCGCCGCGACCCATGGCCTGGGCGTCGATCTGCACGGCGGAGGCGGGCACGCCGGCGGCGGTCAGCGCGCTGGCGATGGTCTGGGCGCGGGCCAGGCCGAGCTTGAGCGCAGCGGCCTGGGCCTCCGGGCTGGGGTCGGGGGCATCGCCGAAGCCGGTGATGGCGATCAGCGAATTGCCGCGCCGCCCGGCCAGCGCGCGCAGCGGCGCGGCGGCCGACGGCGGCAGGTCGGCCGAGCCGGAGCCGAACACCACGGCGATGGTGTTGCCGGCGCTGACCGGCTCGCCCGCCGGGGTGGCGCTGGCGACCGCAACTGGTTTTGCCGCGGGCGCGGCGGCGGAAGGCGGGGCGGGAACCGGGGGAACGCTCGGCGCGGCCGGCGGCGCGGCGACTGCCGGGGCGGCGGGCACCGCGGCCGGCGGCGCGATCGGGCTGGGTGCCGGGGGCGGCGCGACCGTGGCGGATGCCATCTGGGCCGGTCGCGCGGCGGGTGTCGCGGACGCGGCCGGCGGGTTGGTTTGGCTGGGCATGCCCGGCAGGTTGGCCGGCGCCGGCGGCGCGGCGGGCACCGGCGGCAGGGCGGCCTCGGTCTCCGCCGACGCCGATGGCGGGGCGGCCCTGGCGGCTGACGGCGCCGACGGCGGGGCGGTCTTCGGGGCCGACGGCGTCACCGGCGCCGATGCCGTGGCGGTTTTGGCGGCCGGCGGCGTCGCCGGCGCGGCGAGCGGCGTGGCCTGCACCGCGCCAACCGGTGCCCTGGCCGGCGGCGCGGCCGGGGTGGCGGGTGGCGGCGGCCCGGGCGGCGCGTTGGCGGTCTGCAGCGTCGCCGAGGCGGCCGGCGCCGCGCTGGGCGGCGGCGGCGGGCCGGGCGGCGGGGCGGTGCCGACGCCGAACAGGCCGGGGGCGGCGCTGGGCGATGACGGGTCCGCCAGCGGCGCCGCGGCGGCCATATGCTGGGCGTTGGCGCGGTCGGCGATCAGCGCGTCGGCGATGTTCTGCAGCGCCGCGCGGTCCGGCTCCGCCGGCTTGGGCGGCACGCTGGCGAGGTTCGGTGGCGATTGATCGGCGCCCGGCGGCGGCGGTCGCTGCTGGGCGATCGCGCCGCCCTCCGCCTGGTGCCACCAGTTGACCGGGTTGATCGCCGACAACGAGCCCGACGAGCAGCCGCCGAGCGCCAGCAGCGCCGCCAGCAGGCTGACGGTCAGCGCGCCGTTGGCCGCGGCCGCGCCGGCGCCCGACCGGGCCGCGCCAGACCGGGCCGCACCAGACCGGGCAGCGCCCGGCGCGCCGCCGATCCGGCCGCCGCCCATCGGGCCGCCGCCTATCGGGCCGCCGCCTATCGGGACGTCGGCCATCGGGCCGCCGGCTTGAACCCCACTCCGCACGCCACTAGGTTGCGCGCCGCTTCCGCTGAACAACATAGGTTGGACCCACTCCACGCTCGCGCTGCCTGTGTAGCTTGCGGAAGGGCCGACGGAAAGGACGCCGCGATGCCTAAAGGGGACACCATCCCGCCCGCGCCGGACAGCCCCGGGTTCCGGCTGCCCGACGCCGCCGCGATCGGCCGCTCCATGGCCGACGTCGCCGAGCGCTCGCAGCGCATCGTCACCGAGTGGCTGAAGCGCCAGGCGGACGCCGAGCACGCGCCCGATCCGCTGAACATCACCAGCGCGTTCCTGGAGATGACGGCGCGGCTGATGGCCAATCCGGCGCAGCTGGTGCAGGCGCAGATCGGCTTCTGGCAGGACTACATGACGCTCTGGCAGAACACCGCCAAGCGCATGATGGGCATCGAGGCCGAGCCGGTGATCGACGGGCCGTCCTCCGACCGCCGGTTCAAGGACGACGCCTGGCGGGAGAACGAGGTGTTCGACTTCATCCGCCAATCCTACCTGCTGTCGGCGCGCTACGTGCAGGACGTGGTCAGGCAGGTTGACGGGCTGGACGCCAAGACCGCGCAGAAGGTCGATTTCTACTCGCGCCAGTTCATCGACGCGATGAGCCCGTCGAACTTCCTGCTGACCAACCCCGAGGTGCTGCGCAAGACCGCCGAGACCGGCGGGGAGAACCTGCTGAAGGGGCTGAACAACCTGCTGAGCGATCTGGAGCGCGGCAAGGGCAAGCTGCACATCAAGATGACCGACACCGACGCCTTCCGGGTGGGCGAGAACATCGGCGTCTCGCCCGGCAAGGTGATCTACCAGAACGACCTGATGCAGCTCATTCAATATTCGCCGAGCACCGCGACGGTGCTGCAGCGCCCGCTGCTGATCGCGCCGCCGTGGATCAACAAGTTCTACATCCTGGACCTGCGGCCGAAGAACAGCTTCGTGCGCTGGGCGGTGGCGCAGGGCCACACGGTGTTCGTGATCTCCTGGGTCAATCCGGACGAGAAACTGGCGGAGAAGGGCTTCGAGGACTACATGACCGAGGGCTACCTCGCCGCGCTGGACGCGATCGAGGCGGCGACCGGCGAGCGCGAGGTGAACGCCATCGGCTACTGCCTGGGCGGCACGCTGCTGGGCAGCACGCTGGCCTATATGGCGGCGAAGGGCGATGAGCGGATCAAGTCGGCGACCTTCTTCGTCTGCATGCTGGATTTCGCCGAGGCGGGCGAGCTGGGCGTGTTCATCGACGAGGAGCAGTTGCGCGCGCTCGAGGACAAGATGAACAAGCGCGGCTATCTCGAGGGCAGCGAGATGGCGACGACGTTCAACATGCTGCGCGCCAACGACCTGATCTGGTCGTTCGTGGTGAACAACTACCTGATGGGCAACGAGCCGTTCCCGTTCGACCTGCTGTACTGGAACAGCGATTCGACGCGCATGCCGGCGCGGATGCACAGTTTCTACCTGCGCAAGATGTACCAGGAGAACCTGCTGGCGACGCCGGGCGGCATCAGCCTGAACGGCGTGCCGATCGACCTGGGCCGGATCACGACCCCGGCGTATTTCCTGTCGACCCGCGAGGACCACATCGCGCCGTGGAAGTCGACCTATCGCGGCACCCAGTTGCTGGGCGGCAAGAAGCGCTTCGTGCTGGCCGCCTCGGGGCACATCGCCGGCGTGGTGAACCCGCCGGACGGCGGCAAGTACAGCCATTGGGTGAACCAGGCGCTGCCGCCCGACCCGGAGGCGTGGCTGCACGGCGCGACCGAGATCGCCGGGTCCTGGTGGCCGGACTGGCATCGCTGGGTGAGCGCGCTGGGCAAGGAGCACGTCCCGGCGCGGGTGCCGGGCGAGGGCCGGCTGACGCCGATCGAGGACGCCCCGGGCAGCTATGTGAAGGTGCGGGTGGGGTAGCTCCCGGCAGCGGTCGGCGACGCCGGGTCGGGGCCCGACGCGAAACAACCGAGCCCTCTCGTGGTGTGGGCTTCCGTCCCGTCACGCCGGCGACACCTGCCCTGGCGACGGCCGCCGCGGGGGTCTGTATCAGCCGGCGGAAGGATTGCCCCCTTGGCGCCGTAGCGGCGCCCTGACGGCCCCCGGCCTTCGCCAGGGGCAGGCTCCGCCTGTCCGCGTGCCGGCCATGCTGCGGTGAGCCCGGCCGAAGCGGGGATCATTCTGATAGCCGTATGTATCGGCTTGCGTTTCGTGTCGCGCAGATGCGACCGGGGCGGTGCCGGTGCGGAACGTACGCCGGTTTTATTAACACGGAGGAACAGGGAGGACGATCAAGTCCACGGAGAAAAAAGGGAATGACAATACCAGACGCCCGAATGATCGAGTCTCAGGGCATAGCCGCAGCGTCAGGCCGGCCCGAGGACAGGCTCCGGCCGGCATCCACGACTGTGCTTGCGGCACGAAGGCAAGGCGTGGATACCGGCCGGAGCCTGTCCTCGGGCCGGCCTGCGGCCGGACCCGGGGGCCGGCATGACGAGGGGGCAGCGCCGATGGGTCAATCCTTCGGATGCTTGGTATAACACTTCGCGCGAAGCGCCTGAACTTGCTTTCTCCGTGGACTCGCTCGTCCTCCCTGTTCCTCCGTGCTAAAAACCTGCTTGCTGATACAGGCACAAACGCTGGCGGTGGGCGCCACGTGGCGGTCCCTGCCAGCCGCCCGAGGGCCGCCCGAAGGGTCAGTCCCTCGGATGCCGTGGATCACGCCACCAACCAAGGCCAATCCCTCGGCAGCAACCAGCTTCGCCCCCCCCCCCCGCAGCGCAGGCGTTCGCCGTGGACGCACGACCCGGACCAACCTCTCAGCGTGTGCCGGTCACGCTGACCCCGGCGGCCGGCTCGCCGGGAAAGGCGCCGGTAAAGGCCGCGTCGATTTCCTGACGGATGCGCTCCGGCCGATCGAGATAGCGCGGCGAGAAATGCAACGGCACCACGCGGTGCACCGCCGCGCGGCGTGCCAGCGATCCCGCCTGCGCCGCGGTCAGGTGCAGCTTGCGCGCCGCGATGGCCGCATCTTCGTCGAGGAACGGGGCTTCGATGAACAGCTGGTCGGCACCGCGGGCGAGCCGGATGATGCGGGCGGCATTGTCCGCGTGATAGACGGCGTTGACCACATAGGCGATCTTCTCGCCCGGCACGATGCGCAGAACCTCGGCCCTGAGCTGGCCCAACGCGACCCGCGTCGCCGGCGGTCCGCCGGCGGCCGAGGGAACGGTGACCAGCGTGTCATCCGGGTCGCCGCGACGCACCGCCCGCTTGAGGTCGGTGAGCCAGGGGCCGACCGGCAGGCCAAGGCGGCGCAGCCGATCCTTCCAGACATTGATGCGCGGCTTGGCCTCGAACGCGAAGGCAAGGCAGGGGATGCCGTGATCGAGCGTCACCGCACTGACGCGGAAGTCCGGCTCGTCGAGCAGGATGGCGTTCGCCATCGCCGGCGGCGGCAGGTCCTGGCGGCGAAACGCATCGCGGGTGTGAAACTCGGCGGCGGCGGCCAGCGCCTCGCCATGCAGCTCGGCGACGCCGATCACGAAGTCCGTGGCGTTTCCCGCGATCAGGTTCCAGGAATAGGCGGCCAGCTTGTGCTGGACCCGGTCGATGAAGCCGGGCGGGCCGAACAGCGCCAGGCGCAGCGGCCGGCCGAGGCAGACGCCCAACAGCCGGTCGAAGCCGCAGAAATGGTCCATGTGGGCGTGCGAAACGAACACGCTGCTGATCCGCAATAACTTGCGCGGCGGCAGCCGGTGCAGGTCGCCGAGATCGAACAGCAGGGCGCGCCGGGCGAAGCGAAAATCGAGGTAGAGGCCGGCGTCGCCGAACGGATCGTTGATCAGCTCGGGCTGTACCAGCCAGGTCATCCGGGTGCCGCGCGGCCTGGACGCCGATCGCCGCTGTTGCGTTGCCGACCAGAGGCCGCCCGATCGGCCGGCACGGGAGCGCCAGCTGACAGATCAACCTGCACGCATGCCGGCAGCGCGTGGTTTCGGGCCGGCCGCGACTGGTAAAGTCTCGATCCGCGGCTGACCGCCACCGGCGCGGTGCCGATCGCTCGGGGGTGAACCGCCGAGCAGGCGGCGAACGCCGTCGCTGCTCGGCCGCGCCGCCGGCTCACCGGGGTACGGCTGCGAGCCAAGCCGCGCCGCCCGCAGCGGCCGACCGCTCTCATACCAGCGGCCCAAAGTCTTGACCCATCGGCTGGTGCTGGGCCGCTGGTATTAGTCTTTGGTTTGGCGCGCGGCCGCCCCACCAACCCCGCGCGCGATACCAGCGGCCCAAAGTCTTGACCCATCGGCTGGTGCTGGGCCGCTGGTATGAGTTTGGCTTGGCGCGCGGCCGCCCCACCAACCCCGCGCGCGATACCAGCGGCCCAAAGTCTTGACCCATCGGCTGGTGCTGGGCCGCTGGTATGAGTCTTGGTTTGGCGCGCGGCCGCCCCACCAACCCCGCGCGCGATACCAGCGGCCCAAAGTCTTGACCCATCGGCTGGTGCTGGGCCGCTGGTATAAGTCTTGGTTTGGCGCGCGGCCGCCCCACCAACCCCGCGCGCGATACCAGCGGCCCAAAGTCTTGACCCATCGGCTGGTGCTGGGCCGCTGGTATGAGTCTTGGTTTGGCGCGCGGCCGCCCCACCAACCCCGCGCGCGATACCAGCGGCCCCAAACGATGGAAGAGTCAGCATTTTGCGCCGCTGGTATCAGTCGTCGCGATGCCACTCGACCCGCAGGAAATACCCATCCTCGTCGTCCTTGAACGCAAGCTCGCCGCCGAGCGCGGCGTGCACCGCCTCGCCGATCCGGCGCGGCAAATGAATGTCCGTCGTGGTAACGAAAATGCGGTCCGCCTCCTCCTCAACCTTGATGATCCGGTTCAACGGATGTTGCGGCTTTTCCAGCTGTTCCTGGCGGCGGACGATGGGCAACAGCGCGCCCCGGTGCTGCTCCAGGAAGCTGCCGCTCAGGGTGACCACGCCGGCCGGGAAATCGTCGTTGATCCGCTGGCAGGCCTGGCAGAGTGCTTCATGCGCACCGGCGGGCCGCTCGGCCCAGTGCCAGTGCCCGTGGTGGTAGACCGCGCCGCATTGCGGACAGACGGTTGGCTCGCGCAGCTTCCGCACGTGCTTGTAGGGATCGGTGACGCTGCGATCCTGGGCTCGGCCCCATCGGCGCGGACCCGCGGTCGGACCGGGATTGGCGGTCGCTGTCATGGCACACCCCTGCTGTGTCGTGTGGCGGTCTCGCCGCTGGTTGCTGCCGGAACGCCGCGGCGCGGGAAGCTCGTTTTGAAAAACATCGCAGCGATCTCCTGCGCTGTCGTTGATATGGGTCAAGGCAAATCGCCCGGCTGCCGGCAATGATCCGCGGGCCAGTCAGCAGCACGGGATCGGACCATGGCACTATGGCGACTGACGCCGGTGGACCCGGATGACGCCAGTTGGGACAGCAGCTCCCATCGCGGCCCGGTCGTGGTGCGGGCGCATGACGAGGCGGAGGCGCGGGCGGTCGCGGCCCGGGCCTTCGACGTCAAGACCGGCTTCCCACCCGGGCAAGGCGTGCATTTCCCGCCGTGGACCCGCGCCGCGCTGGTCCGCGCCGAGCATGTCGATGATCCGCGCTTCGAAGCCGAGGGGCCGGCGGCGCTGCTGGAACCTGCGGTCTGACCGGCACCACCGTGACGGCGTGACGCTCGCCGCTTCGCCATCGGCGGCGCGGCGTGGTCGGTTGACCTGAATCAATGACGCCGCAGCGTCAGGCCGCGAGAATTTCCCGGGTTTCACGGCGATGATGATGCCGGCGAGCATGAGGCACGTCGCCGAAGGGGCGGCCAGGCCGCGGCGGCGTTGCGGCATCGGCTGGCGATCAGCCAGCCGCAAAGACGCAGCGTCACGTCGGCGGTTTCCATGGGGAGCCCGATCCGAGGGCATCCCATCGAACCCCTCGACCACGCAGGCGTGATGGTGGCGCCGGCGCGGCGGCTGATCCGGTTGCGTTGCTGCACTGGGTCGGTCGTCATGGCGCGCCGGATCCCGCTGGAGGACAGCATGAGCACAACCGGCCTCGACGTGTTCGACAAGACGCTGCAAACGACGAATATCTGGCTCGACGAGGTGATGGAGACGATCGGCCCTGACCGGAAAGTCGCCTGGCACGTGCTGGGCGCCGTGCTGCGAACCTTGCGCGATCGCCTGCCGCCGGAGCTCGCCGCCCATCTGGGGGCGCAACTGCCGCTGCTGGTGCGCGGGGCGTACTATGACCAGTTCCGTCCGGGCCATGCGCCGGAGCGGCTGAACACGGAGGACGAGTTCCTCACCCACGTCAGCGGGGAATTCGGCGGCATCCGCCCGGTCAACGTCCGCGCGGCGACGGGCGGCGTTCTCACGGTGCTGGAGCGGCATGTCGCGCCCGGACTGGCCGACAAGGTGAAGGCCGCCCTGCCGCTGCACATTCGCGGGCTGTGGCCCGCCCCGGGCTAGCCCGGGCTGGTCACGGCGAGCGCGTCCGGCCGCGACCACCGGCGTCTCCCGCCGAACCCGGTGATGCCGCGACGAACCGGGCCCCGCACCGCCGCCGCGCCTCGCTCACAGCGGGATCACCGTGCTGGCCTGGGGCCCCTGCTCGCCTTCGCCCTCGTGCACCACGTAACGCACCTCGTCGCCAACGCGCAGTTTGTCGAAGCCGCGGCCGAGCACGGCGTTGCGGTGCAGATAGACGTCGTCGCCCTCGGCGGTGGTGAGGAATCCGTAGTCCTTTTCCGGGAACAGCCGCGCGATCCGCCCGATGGTCGGGGTCGCGTGCGCCTTGGTGTCGCCGCGCAACGCCCGCGCGTGATCCTGCAGCTGCCGCTGGACGGCATCGAAGGCATCGCGGATCGCCACATGCAGGTCCTCATGGGCGTGATGCTCCGCCGGCTCGCGCCGCACCACGATCTCGCGCTCCGGCACGATCAGGTCGACGCGGACGTGATACAGCCGGCCCTGGCGATGATGGCGGTGGCGTTCCTCCACGACCACGCTGCAGGCGATGATCCGATCGAAGAATTCCTCAAGCTGGTCCACGCGCTTGCGGATCTCCGCCTCGATGGCGGCTGGTGCTTCCAGGTTGCGGAACGCGATGCGAAGCGGCTCCTGCATGTCGGCCTCCCGGGTTGGGCCATTACAGGCTACGCCGAACTGGCGGCGGAGCGCGTTGACCTCGATCAAGCGGCCGGGCGGCGCGAAGCGGCCACACGAGCCTGGCGCAGCGACGCCCGGGCGCGACGGCGGGATGTCTCGGCAGCGCAAGGTGGCAGCGGTGCTACGGCTGCGGCGGGGTGAGGACCTGGAACCGGTGTCGCGCTCGCTCGGTGCGACGGCGGCAACGCTGACAAACGGGCGTGACGCGTTCCTCGCCGCCGGCGAGGCGGTGCGCACGTCCAAACCCGCGACGGGCGAAGACCTGGAAAGTGACAGGCTGCAGGTCCGGCTCGGAGCGGCTTGCTCGGTAGTGAGAGATCGCCAGAATTTGTCCGTACCCCGGCGGGAAATGCTGCGCCGAACGGTTCATCCGGACGCTGAAGAAGCACCTGCTCCGGGTCCGCAGCTTCGAGACGATCGGGGAACCGCGTCAGGCGCGGTTGGCGTTCCGCGCGATCCACGACACGACAGGTTCGCGTTCACTCCGGGCTGATCGAGAGGCTCGGCTTCGTCAGCCCGGCACAGTTCGCTCAGAGCCAGCTTCACGCCGTCAAACCGGCGGCATAGGCTCCAGGTCGGTGTCCTGGAACCTGCGGGCGGTACATCCCCCCAATGGCTGCCAGCCGATCGCCTGCGTGCAGAGGAGATCGAGATGCACAGTCGATACCGCTTCAAGGCCGCCGCGGCGCACGCTGCCCCGATCTGGCTCGATGCCACCGCTACCGCCGAGAAAGCAGCTTGCTGGATCGATGAGGCCGCCGGCAATGGTGCCGAGCTGGTGGTGTTTCCGGAAAGCTTCATTCCTGGCTTTCCGCTCTGGGCGGCGCTGCATGCGCCGATCCGGACACATGAGCATTTCAAACGCTTCGCCGCCGCCTCGATCTTTGCCGATGGCCCGGAGATCGCCCGCATCCGCCAGGCCGCAGCGCGCGCGCAGGTGTTCGTTTCCCTGGGCTTCAGCGAGCGCAACCCGGCCAGCGTCGGCGGACTGTGGAACAGCAACTTGCTGATCGGCGATGACGGAAGCGTTCTGGTGCACCATCGCAAGCTGGTGCCGACGTTCTTTGAGAAGCTTGCCTGGAATCCTGGCGACGGCGCAGGGCTGGTGGTCGCGGACACCAGGATTGGCCGCATCGGCGGGCTGATTTGCGGCGAGAACACCAATCCGCTCGCGCGCTTTACGCTGATGGCGCAGGGCGAACAGGTGCATATCAGTTCCTATCCGCCGGCCTGGCCCACGCGCCCGCCAGCGGAGGGGGGAAACTACGACAACCGCGCCGCCAACCGCCTCCGCGCCGCGGCCCACAGCTTCGAGGCGAAATGCTTTGGCATTGTCGCCGCCGGCTGCCTCGACCGCACCGCCCGCCTCGACCTCGTCGCCGGTGACGCCGATGCGGCCGCTGTGCTGGAGCAGACCCCGGCGGCGGCCAGCTTCTTTGTCGATCCCACCGGAACCCCGTTCGGCGAGGAGCGCACCGAGGAGGGGCTGGCCTACGCCGATCTCGACCTTGCCAAGTGTGTCGAACCGAAGCGCTTCCACGACGTGGTCGCGGGCTACAACCGCTTCGATGTGTTCCGCCTTTGCGTCGACCGCAGCCGTCATGAGCCGGTACGGTTCCTTCCGGTGAACGTCGCACTCCCGGACGAGGCGCCGCTGTCGATGCCTGGATAGCGTGCTCCGGCGGTTGCCCGCTGATCCAGCCAATGCCTGATCTCAGCCATGTTCCACGCCAGCAGGTGCTACCCCCGTCTGACCGGGTGATCGGCGATACAGGTCAAGACCCGGCGCAGATAATCCTCCGGATCGGGGCCGTTCAAAGCAGCTTCAGACCGCCGCCATCACCCGTTAGGCTCCGGTCCGGTGTCCCGGAAACTGCGGGCGGTACAGCGGCGCCATATGGTGGCCTGGCATTCGTTCGCCAACCTTGCGCTTGTGCCGCCCGGCAAAGCACGAGGACATGCCGATGCACGCAGATAAGACGGGATGCGCGCAGACGGCGCGTTGAGCCTGCGCTTCATCACCTCGGTGCCTCCAGGCCAATAACGATCTGGTGCATCGCAGGCCCGCCAACGCTGCCGCAACGATCTGGCCGCGGCATCGCGCAGGAAGAATTTTAGCGCAGATGAAGCCAGGCGATGCGCGCGGATGCACGCAGATGGTCAGCGGCTGGATGATCTGTCGGGGCCGATGATCGATTGCGCGTTCATCGTGCGCGATACGCAAGGGGCCGGGTTCTTGGAAAAGGTCAAAATGCGCTGGCCCTGGCACTTCGTGCGGGAGCACGCCCGGACGAAGGCCGGGAGCCTATCGGTTGCGCAACCATGTGGCGCAAAAGTGCACTGCCATGACGGGGCGGTTGGCGAAGACTGCGCGGACCTGCTGGTCGCGGAGGCACTGTTGGTTGCGCCGAAGACCGGCACAGCGCTGGCCAACGCACACCGGATGCAATCGACAAATTACCGCAAAGCGACCGGCCTGCAGTTCTGTCTGCTGCGTCATTTCAGCAAGCCGCGCCTGGAGACCAAACGCGTGGCGCACGACCGGTGAACCGCACGGACCGATCTGCGTGTTTTGCGTGCATCGCCTGGCTGCATCGGCGTTAAATTCTTTGGCTCATAGGGCGTTGACTGTTGGACGGCCCCGTAGGGCGGAAAAGCGCAGCGCCTTCCGCCGTCGGACGGTGGCGGGATATGTTGTTGGGGACGTCGGCAGATGCGAGCGGCTCGCCCGGCGGTGGCGGAAGGCGCTGCGCTTTTCCGCCCTACGGGGCCGTCCAACAGTCAACGCCATAAGAGCGAATTCTTGCTTGCCCTGCCGTGCCACCAGCGCGCAACGCCGACCGAGGCCGCAGGCGATCGCAGCCTTCCAAGCCACGGCCGGAACATGCTCAACCGGTCAGGATCGCTGTGCACGCGCACTCGTCATCTGCGTCACCGATATTGCGGCGACGTTGCGGCTTGGTTGCGACGCGATCAGCAACGATCGATGCAGCATCGCGCACGGCACTATCAACGCCACGGGGTTTCAGGTCTTGCCGTCCCTGACCGCCGGCCGCAGTGCGGCGGGCGGGATCCTGTCCAAGGGATAGGCGCCAGGTCGAAGCGTCGGCAGTGCCCTTGCCGCCGCCGCCATCATCTGTCCGGCAACGGCCACCGGGTCGAAGCGGCCTTCCAGGAGAAACCGCTGGTGGTCCTTCCCGCCGGCCCGGCCCCATCGCTCGATGACCACCCCGTGGCCCTCCGCCTCCAGCGTCGCCACGCTGTCGACCGGCAGAACCACGGTCTCCTGGCCGAGAAACAGCGGGTCGCTCTGGATCGCCGCGGCGGCACGCGCGACATCGGCCCCCGGCAAGGGTTCCAGGTAGACATAGCGTCGGCTGCTGCCGTCCGCGCCTCTGAACTCCGCGCAGAGGGCGTCGCGGACGCCAGGGACGGCCCGCGCGGCGAGGCTGTGGTGGAGACTGACGCCGGGCCGGTCATGCGTCGTCGTGCTGCCCTTCGGGCAAAGCGCCGCGAACAGGTCCTCGAACAAGCCGCGCGCGCCGGGATCCCAGCCGGCGCCGACCGCCGCCGCCACGCCGCGCCGCAGTGCCATGCGATCGAGCGCGCTCCAGTGCGCCTGGCGCGACGGAATGTCGAAGGCCGCCGCCTCGACGATCGGCGTGTGGTGGCGCAACAGTTCGGTGGCCGCCTCGCGGACGCGCTCGGTCGGCAGGCAGATCAATACGGCATCGACGTCGCCAAGCTCGCTGGGATGCGAAACAATCGGCACTTCGGCGAATTGCTCGGGCAACGGCCGGTGGAGGTTTTCCGGCCGGCGGACCAGGCCCACCAGAGCCAGGTCGTCGGACGCGTGAATTGCACCGGCACAGGCCTGGCCGAGCCGACCAAATCCGATGATGGCGAGGCGAAGCCGCTGCATGCCGCCACCTTTTCGTTCCGCCGGTTGCTCTTGCAACCATAGCCGACCGCCGCCATCGCGTGAAGCGAAGCAAGGTCAGGGCTTCGCCCCGAACCCCACCAAGGGGCGCTGCCCCTTGGAACCCCGCCAAGGGCGGAGCCCTTGGAACCCTTCACTGGGAGTGTGGGGAGGGGAAGGGGGCGCACGGGTGACACGCCGGTGCCGTCCGGCGCGCCGGACGAACACCGGTGCCTCGCCCACACGCCCCCTTCCCCTCCCCACACTCCCAGTCGTGGAGTCCAGAGGCCGCTGCCGGCGCCTGCCCCCGGGCACTTGTCCCGGGGGGTGGGGGTCCCAGTGGTACCATGGGGGGCAAAGCCCCCTGGCAGGGTTCGGGGCGGAGCCCCGCCCGGCTCAGATCCGCCGCACCACGTAGCTGCGTTCCAGCGCCGCGACGATGGCATCGGCATGCGCCGAATCGCGCGCCTCCACCATCACCTCCAGCTCCGCCGCCTGCACCGAGGCCGCCGCGAACAGCCGCTGGTGCGACACCTCGATGATGTTGCCGCCGGTTTCGCCGATCTTGCCGGCGATGTCGGCCAGCACGCCGGGCCGGTCGGGGATCTGCAAGTGCAGCCGCAGCAGTCGCCCGTCGCGCAGCAGGTTGCGCAGCAGCACATTGGACAGGATGCGCGCATCGATGTTGCCGCCGGTCACCGCGACGCCGACGCGCTTGTCCTTGAACCGGCCGGGAAACGTCAGCAGCGCCGCGACGCCGACCGCGCCGGCGCCCTCGGCCACCGTCTTGGCGCCCTCCGCCAGCAGCCCGATCGCCTCCTCCACCGCGCGCTCGGGCACCACCAGCACATCCGTCACCCGCCGGCGCACGATTTCCAGCGGCAGCGCGCCGATGTCGCGCACGGCGATGCCCTCGGCGATGGTCGGCCCGCCCACCGAGACCGGCCGCCCGGCCAGGCGCTGGGCCATCGCGGCATAGGCCTCGACCTCGACGCCGAATACCGCGATGCCCGGGCGCAGCGCCGTCGCCGCCACCAGGCAGCCGGCGAGCAGCCCGCCGCCGCCCACCGGGATCACCAGCGCGTCGAGGTCGGGCGCGTCGGCCAGCAGTTCCAGCGCCAGTGTGCCCTGCCCGGCGATCACCGCCTTGTCGTCATACGGGTGGATGAACACCAGTTGGCGGATCTCGGCCAGCTGCGCGGCGTGGCTGGCGGCCTCGGCCAGGGTCTCGCCGTGCAGCACCACCTCGGCGCCCCAGGCGGCGGTGCGGGTGACCTTGGTCGCCGGGGTGAATTTCGGCATCACGATCGTCGCGGCGACGCCGAGCAGCTGGGCGTGCCGCGCCACCGCCTGGGCGTGGTTGCCGGCCGACATCGCGATCACGCCGCGCGCCCGCTCCGCCTCGCTCAGCAGCGCCAGGCGGTTGGCCGCGCCGCGCTCCTTGAACGCGCCGGTGACCTGCAGATTGTCGAGTTTCAGCACCGTCTCGATGCCGGTGGCACGGCTGACGGCGTCCGACGGCACCGCCGGGGTGCGCAGCACGCGCCCGGCGATCCGCCCGGCCGCCGCCTCGACATCCGCCAGGGAGATCATCGGGTGCTCAGCTTCCGATCATGCTGCGTGAACCGGGGGGCGCGATCGTTGGCGCGTCCACAGCGGGGGCGCCCGCAGCGGGGCGCGAGCATCTTGGCTGGGGCACGGGACGGTCAGATGAACTTGACCCCGAGGATCTCGTACGACCGGTCGCCGCCCGGCGCCGGCACCGCCACCGTGTCGCCGATCGTCTTGCCGATCAGCGCCTTGGCCAGCGGCGAGGACACCGACAGCCGGCCGATCTTGATGTCCGCCTCGTGCACCCCGACGATCTGGTAGGTGGCCTCCCGCTCGGTCTCCTCGTCGACCAGCCAGACATGCGCGCCGAACTTGACGTGCTCGCCGGACAGGCTGGACGGGTCGATCACCTCGGCGGCGGAGACGATCTCCTCCAGCTCGGCGATGCGGCCTTCGATGAAGGATTGGCGTTCGCGCGCGGCGTGGTATTCGGCATTCTCCGACAGGTCGCCATGCGCGCGCGCCTCGGCGATCTGGCGAATGATCGACGGCCGTTCTTCCGACTTGAGCTGCCGCAGCTCGACTTCCAACCGCTGCAGGCCGGGGGCGGTCATCGGAAACTTCTGCACGTCTTGGTCCTTCGTCTCGTGGCAGGTGGCGTCGGGCAACAGGTGAGAGCATCCAAGGGATGCTGTGATGTCGCGGGCGGCGGCGTGATCGCCTCACGCGGCGCCGTCCTCGGGCCGGCACGCAAACGCCCCCGTCACGGCGGGGCCAGGCCCGGCCATGACGGAACGCTCAGAACGATCCGCGAAAGTAGGACTGCAACGGCGCGACTTCAAGCGTTCCCGATTTCAGCGCGGCGATCGCGTGGACCGCGGCGCGGGCGCCGGCCATGGTGGTATAGTGCGGCACGCCATGGGTCAGCGCGCTGCGCCGGATGGCGAAACTGTCGGCGATCGACTGCGCGCCCGAGGCGGTGTTGATCACCAACTGGATCTCGCCCGAACGGATCGCATCGACGCAATGCGGCCGTCCCTCCAGCACCTTGTTCACCACCTTGACCGGCAGTCCGGCGTCGCGGATGCGCCCGGCGGTGCCGCCGGTGGCGACGATGGCGAAGCCCATCTCGGTCAGCCGGCGGGCCAGCGCGGCGATGCCCTTCTTGTCGGCGTCGCGGATCGACAGGAACACCGTGCCGGCCGCCGGCAGGATCACCCCGGCGCCGAGCTGGGATTTGGCGAAGGCGCGCTCGAAGCTGGAATCGATCCCCATCACCTCGCCGGTGGACTTCATCTCCGGGCCCAGGATGGTGTCCACGTTGGGGAAGCGGGCGAACGGGAACACCGCCTCCTTCACCGCGACATGCGGCGCGACCGACAGGTCGTCGAGCCGGAAATCGGCCAGCCGCGCGCCGGCCATCACGCGGGCGCCGATCTTCGCCACCGGCACCCCGGTCGCCTTGGCAACGAACGGCACGGTGCGCGCGGCGCGCGGGTTCACCTCCAGCACGAAGACCACGTCGTCCTGGATGGCGTACTGCACGTTCATCAGCCCGACCACGCCGAGCGCCTTGGCCATCGCCTCGGTCTCCGCCTTCAGCTCGGTCACCATCGCCGGGGCCAGCGTGTAGGGCGGCAGCGCGCAGGCGGAATCGCCGGAGTGGATGCCGGCCTCCTCGATGTGTTCCATCACGCCGGCGACATAGACGCTGTCGGCGTCGGCGATGCAGTCGACATCCACCTCGATCGCATCGTTCAAATAACGATCGATCAGCACCGGTCCGCGCGACAGGTCGCCGCCCGAGAGGCGCACCGCCGCGCGCATGTAGCGCTGCAGCGCGGCGCGGTCATGGACGATCTCCATGGCGCGCCCGCCCAGCACGTAGCTGGGGCGGATCACCACCGGATAGCCGATGCGCTCGGTCACCGCCTCGGCCTCCTCGATCGAGCGGGCGACGCCGTTTTCCGGCTGGCGCAGGCCGAGGCGGCGCAGCAAAAGCTGGAAGCGCTCGCGGTCCTCGGCGACATCGATCGCATCGGCGCTGGTGCCCAGGATGGGAATGCCCTCGCGCGCCAGTGCCTGCGACAGCTTCAGCGGCGTCTGCCCGCCGTATTGCACGATGCAGCCGAGCAGCGTGCCGTTCTGCTGCTCGCGGCGCACCACGGCGATGACGTCCTCGTTGGTCAGCGGCTCGAAATACAGCCGGTCGGAGGTGTCGTAGTCGGTGGACACGGTCTCCGGGTTGCAATTGACCATGATGGTCTCGAACCCGGCCTCCTTCAGCGCATAGGCGGCGTGAACGCAGCAATAGTCGAACTCGATGCCCTGGCCGATGCGGTTCGGCCCGCCGCCGAGGATGATGATCTTCTGCCGATCGGTCGGGTCGGCCTCGCAGACCGGGGTGGCGAAGCCGCCCTCGTAGGTGGAGTACATGTACGGCGTGGCGGAGGCGAACTCGGCGGCGCAGGTATCGATCCGCTTGTAGACCGGCAGCACGCCGAGGCCCTGCCGCACGGCGGCCACCGCGGCTTCGCTGCGCCCGGTGAGCTGGCCCAGGCGATGATCGGAGAAGCCGAGCGCCTTGAGCCGGCGCAACCGCCCGGCATCCTGCGGCAGGCCGGCGGCGGCGACCAGGCGCTCGGCATCGACGATGCGCGCCAGCTCGCGGATGAACCACGGGTCGAACTTGCTGGCGGCGTGGATGTCGTCCACCGACAGCCCGGCGCGCAGCGCCTGCGCGGCCATCAGCAGCCGGTCCGGGCGCGGTTCGGACAGCGCGGCGCGGAACGCGTCGGGCCCGCCATCGCCGGGCGGCTCGATCTCATCGAGCCCGGCGAGCCCGGTCTCCGTGCTGCGCAGGCCCTTCTGCAGCGCCTCGGCGAAGCTGCGCCCGATCGCCATGGCCTCGCCGACCGATTTCATGCTGGTGGTGAGCAGCGCCGGGGTGCCGGGGAATTTCTCGAAGGTGAAACGCGGGATCTTCACCACGACGTAGTCGATGGTGGGCTCGAAGCTGGCCGGGGTGACGCGGGTGATGTCGTTGTCCAGCTCGTCCAGCGTGTAGCCGACGGCGAGCTTGGCGGCGACCTTGGCGATGGGAAAACCGGTGGCCTTGGAGGCGAGCGCCGAGGAGCGCGAGACCCGCGGGTTCATTTCGATGATGAGCATGCGCCCGTCGGCCGGATTGACCGCGAACTGCACGTTCGATCCGCCGGTGTCGACGCCGATCGCGCGCAGGCAGGCGATCGAGGCGTCGCGCATCCGCTGGTATTCCTTGTCGGTCAGCGTCAGCGCCGGGGCGACGGTGACGCTGTCGCCGGTGTGGATGCCCATCGGGTCGACGTTCTCGATCGAGCAGATGATGATGCAGTTGTCCGCCCGGTCGCGCACCACCTCCATCTCGAATTCCTTCCACCCAAGCACCGATTGCTCGATCAGCACCTCGGAGGTGGGCGAGGCGTCGAGCCCGCCGGTGACGATCTGCTCGAACTCCTCGCGGTTGTAGGCGATGCCGCCGCCGGTGCCGCCGAGGGTGAAGCTGGGGCGGATGACGGCGGGCAGGCCGACGGCACCGAGCGCGGCGCGGGCTTCTTCCATCGAGTGGGCGATGGCGCTGGTCGGCGAGTCGATGCCGATCGCCGCCATGGCGTCGCGGAATTTCAGCCGGTCCTCGGCGCGGTCGATCACCTCGGCGCGGGCGCCGATCAGTTCGACATGGTATTTTTCCAGGATGCCGGCCCTGGCGAGCTGCATCGCGGTGTTCAGCGCGGTCTGCCCGCCCATGGTCGGCAGCAGCGCATCGGGTTTCTCGCGCGCGATGATGCGCTCGACCATTTCGACGGTGATCGGTTCGATGTAGGTGGCGTCGGCCAGGTCGGGGTCGGTCATGATGGTGGCGGGGTTGGAGTTCACCAGGATGACGCGGTAGCCCTCCTCCTTCAGTGCCTTGCAGGCCTGCGCGCCGGAGTAGTCGAATTCGCAGGCCTGGCCGATGACGATCGGGCCGGCGCCGATGATCAGGATGGAGTGGATATCAGTGCGTTTCGGCATCGTCGTTTCAACCCGAGGTCTGATGGTTGGGCTGCCAGTCCGGCATGATGCGCCGCAGATAGGCATCGAACATGGGCACGGTGAACGCGGTCCCGCCGCGGTGCGGGCTGTAGATCATGCCTTTGCCGATCAGGCCGGTCCGCAGAGGTGCCACGCTCGCGGGCTTTACGCGCAACGCCGCAGCGATATCGCCAGCCTGCGCCGAGTCTGGTCCGAGCGCCGCCATGGCGCGCAGATAGTTCTTCTCCCGGGGGGTCAGCCGGTCGAAACGAACCCGGAAAAAACCTGCATCGAGCCGCTGTCGCGCAAGGTTTGCAGCCGTTTCTACGTCGTGCCGATCGATGCCTGGACCTGACGCGCTATTCCAGGCGTGGTAGGCCCATTCCTGAATGAAATACGGGTATCCCTGTGCCGCCGCATGGATCGCGTCGAGGGCCGGCGTTGTGACGACGACGCCCTGGTCCGCCGCTGGTGCCACAACGGCTCGATCTGCGTCCACGCGGCTGAGAGCGCCGAGTTCCGGAAAATCGAACATCCTTTCGGCGTAGGATTTTGCCTGGCCGGCAAGACCGACCAAATGCGGCAGGCCCGCCGCGATCAACAGAATCGGCAGTTGCTCCTGTGCACAGCGGTGCAGTGCCATGATCAGCGCGCCGAGATCGCGCGCATTGAGGTACTGGATCTCATCGATGAACAGGGCGACGTGCGCGTCGCGTGCGACCGCGGCCCGTCCAATGGCGGAAAAAAGTTCCGACAGGTCGGCGTCTAGGTCGCCGCTATCGGCGGCCCCGATCTCCGGATCGATGTCGAGCGCCAACTCGGCTTCTCCATAGGTGAGCTTCAGTCCGGACAAGAAGCTCTTCAGGACGCGGAGGCCGCGCTTGACCTCGGCGGCCAGACGGCCGACCTGATCGAGATCAAGCAACAGACGCCGCAGATGCGGCACGATCAGTTCGGCGAGCCGCTTGTGCTCGTGCGCCTCGATGAAGCAGATACGAAATTCAGCCTCTCGGGCCATCCGCAGCGCCTCTCGCAACAGGACGGTCTTGCCGACGCCGCGCAGACCGACCGCGATGAACCCCTTTGCGGACCGACCGCGCCTGGTACGGCCGAGGGCAATGCGGGCCTGTTCCAGCAGCTCCTGCCGACCACTGAGTTCGGGTGGCGGCGTGCCGGCGCCTGGGGCGAAGGGGTTGCGGAGAGGGTCCATTTATAACGGACCAAACGGAAAATACCGTATATTACGAAAAATCCGATAAGGTTTGGTATATTGTGTCATATCGCGATCCCGGACAGTGCCCGGGCGGCCTCGACGCCCTCGGCGGTCAACTCCAGATGCCAATGGCACTGCAGCGCGCCTTCCGGCAGGCGGATCGGCTCGCGGATCAGCCGGTCCCGCAGGCAGGCGGCGATGGCGTCGCGGAAGGCGTCGGCATCGATCGCACCACCGGTCAAGGCGGCAAACCGTTCGTAGCCAGCTTCGGCGTTCGGTTCGTTGATCACGTGCCGGAAGGCCGTGGTCAGCAGCAGCGCGACGGCGTCCATGGAGACCCGCCAGCCCTATGATGCATCCGCCGGCGCGGCCTGCTGCTCGCGGTGGCGGATCCACTCCCAACCCTTGCGCGGCAACCGGCCTTCCAACTCGGTGGGGTTCACCTCAATCACCAGGAACCGCGCTTGCTTGGTGTACGGACGCAGGCCCTCGCTGATCGCATCGGCGTCCAGATCGGTCGAGACCAAAAACGTGTACGGCAGATGGTTCCACCAGCCATGGAACATCGGTGCCGAGCTGATGAAGCGGGCAATCGGGCCATATTCCGCGCCAATCGTCGCAGCATCGAGCACGATCATGTAGGTGCGGCTATTCGTCAGCATGGCGGCGATCTCCATTCCCAGGCTCACTATGGGAGGACACGGCTTTCTTGGGCACATCCTCGTCCAGGAAAGCCAGCATGGTTCGGTCGAGTGCCGCCCGATCAGTCGTGCTCATCTCGTTGTCCCCAACCAGGTCGATATACCGGTTCAAAACGCTATACCGTTCCGAGCGCAGCAGGTCGGGCTTGTGCAGGACGGCGTAGACCGCAAGGCCGGCCGCGGCGAGAGTCGTTAACGCACCGCTTCCCGTCAACGCCCACCGTAGCGCATCCGATGCGGCCAGCGCCCCACCGAAGCAGCCCAGCGAGAACGCGAGCAGCGTCGCGACGAGGAAGCGAATCGGATACGACACCGTGACCGTGCGTGTCGCCTCCCGGAAGCTGCGCGGCTCGATCATTCGCGGCTCGATCATTCAACGCCGCTCGATCATCGCGACGAACCGCTCGAACAAATAGTGGCTGTCGGACGGTCCGGGGCTGGCCTCCGGATGGTACTGCACGCTGAACGCCGGGCGGTCGGTGCAGGCCAGGCCCTCGTTCGAACCGTCGAACAGGCTGACATGGGTGGCCCGGGCGGTCGCCGGCAGCGTCGCCGGATCGACGGCGAAGCCGTGGTTCTGGCTGGTGATCTCCACCTTGCCGGTGGTCAGGTCCTTGACCGGCTGGTTGGCGCCGCGGTGGCCGCGCGCCATCTTGAAGGTCTTCGCGCCCAGCGCCAGGCCGAGCAACTGGTGGCCCAGGCAGATGCCGAACAGCGGCACGCCGGCGGCCAGCACGCCGGTGATCGCCGGCACCGCGTATTCCCCGGTCGCCGCCGGATCGCCCGGCCCGTTCGACAGGAACACCCCATCCGGCCGGTGGCGCAGGATGTCCTCGGCCGAGGCGGTGGCCGGCACCACGGTCACCTTGCACCCGGCCGCGGCCAGGCAGCGCAGGATGTTGCGCTTGGCGCCGTAATCCACCGCGACGACGTGGTGCTTGGGCGCGCGCTGCCTGCCATAGCCGTCCGGCCAGGCCCAGCTTGTCTCGTCCCAGTCATAGCTCTGCCGGCAGGTGACCTCCCGCGCGAGGTCCATGCCTTGCAGCCCCGGCCAGGCGGCGGCGGCGGCGCGCAGCGCGTCCAGCTCGAACCGGCCATCTGCCGGGAAGGCCAGCACGCCGCTCGGCGCGCCGCCGTCGCGGATGCGCGTGGTCAGCGCCCGCGTGTCCACCCCGCCCAGCCCTGCCACGCCGCGCGCGCGCAGCCAGGCGTCCAGGTGCTGGGTGGCGCGCCAGTTGGCCGGCTCGGTGATGTCCTGCTTCACCACCAGGCCGCGCGCGGCGATCGCGGTGGCCTCGATGTCCTCGGGGTTGGCGCCGACGTTGCCGATATGGGGGAAGGTGAAGGTGATGATCTGCCCGGCATAGGACGGGTCGGTCAGCGTCTCCTGGTAGCCGGTCATGCCGGTGTTGAAGCAGACCTCGCCGACCGGGGCCGGGGTCGGCGTGTGCGCGCCGAAGCCGGTGCCCCAGAACACCGCGCCGTCGGCCAGCACCAGCGCCGCGGTGGCGCCCGGGGGTGCCGCACCAAGGGAAGCGGACCCCCGAGGCGCGGCAGCGGGCGGCGCCGGATCGGGCGAGATCGCGCCACCCGGCATTGAGCCACCCGGCATTGGGCCAGGGGGAACCGCTTGAGGGGTCAGCGCGGTTTCGGGCATTGTCGGCCTCGCTCGCAGGGCTGGGGCAGCGGACAGGTCGGCCAGGGTCAGGCCGGTGGCGGCGATCACGGCAGGCCAGTGGCGGGAGGGAATGGCGCCGGCCTGGCGCCACTTGCGCACCGCCTCGGTGCCGACGCCGGTCAGGCGGGCGGCCGCCTCGGCGCCGCCCAGGCGGTCGATGATGAGGTCCACCGTCGTCGGCATGGGCTGTATCTATGGGAAGAAACTTCCCACAACAAGCCCAGCCGGCGGGGTGGGAAATTTTTTACCGCAGGAGGCCGCGCGTGATGGATCAAATCGAACGCCAGGTGGTCGCGACCGGCGGCTGCCAATGCGGCGCGATCCGCTATGCGACCTACGCCGCGCCGGAGGGCAGCGTCTGCCATTGCCGGATGTGCCAGAAGGCCACCGGCGGGCCGTTCGCCGCGCTCGCCAAGCTCGCCAAGGCCGATCTGGTGTGGACCCGCGGGGCGCCGGCGTCGTTCCGCAGCTCCCCGGCCGCCTGCCGGGATTTTTGCCCCGCCTGCGGCACCCCGCTGACCTTCCGCTTCCTCGACGCGGCGCACATGGAGCTGACGATCGGCAGCCTGGACCGCCCGGACCTGGCGCCGCCCCGGCTGAATTTCGGCGTGGAAAGCCGGCTGCCCTGGATCGCCGAGCTGGTGCCCGGACGGCTGCCGGACCGGCAGACCGCACCGAGCGGGGCGGCGAGGCGCGACCTGCGCAGCCGCCAGCACCCCGACCACGACACCCCGCCCGACTGGCAGCCGCCCGACTGGTAGCCGCCCGACTGGTAGCCGCCGGACTGGCAACCGCCGGCCTGGAAGGCACCGCCGGCCTGATCAAGCCGCTTGCATTTGCTTGCATTAAGCAGCACATTGCTGGCATGTCCGAAGCAGTTACCAAGCCAGCTTCCCGTCGCCGCGGCACCGCCACCGAACCGACAACCGCACGCCGGCACCCCGCGAAGGTCGCCATCACACTCCGCCTTGACGCCGATCGGGCGCGGCGGCTGGAGGCGATCGCGGCGGCCGAAAACCGTTCCCTGACCAATTATGTGGAGACCGCGTTGTTGCGCGATCTGGCGCTCCGAGACGAAGCCGAGCGAGTCATCACCATGTACGTGGCACCCGGCACGTTGGCGAACGTCCAACCAGAGGACATCATCCGCGGCAAAGACGAAACCGACGAAGCCTATGACAAACGGCAGGCCCTGTTGATGGAACTTTGGTCGATCCCGGACAACAGTTAGGCCGGAGGCGCCGATGGTTCCCGGCGCCTTCGTTCGCGTCTTGTTCCCGACCCGCGAGAAGCCCCATCTGCCCGGGCTGCTCCACATCGGCTACGTGCTCGGCGTCACGCCAACCAAGAGCATGGTCGCCTATACGACCTCACAACCCTGGCCCACCGCGATTCCGCTGCCGGCCGGGGCACGCTTGTTTTCGCTCGCGGAGGCCGCGCGCCTGAACCAGTCCCGCGCTTTCCTGCTGCGGCTGGACGTGCTCGCAAGCCTGCCCCTGACGCCGGACTGGTTCCCTGACCTTGACCGCGGGGAGAGCGGGCTGATCGCGGTGGCACCGGCATCGCTGCAAGCGGAACTGGTCGGGTTCGCCGCGAACCTCGCACGGCGTCGCCGCGAGCTAATCCAGATGCGCGGACCATAGCCTTCCGCTAAATCTGGGCCGATCATCCCGTCTCGCGCCGCCGACCGGTCGCACGCATAGAGTAGGGGCCTTTTTTTCCAGGAGCACGCCATGGCATTGCGCGATCAGTTCACCGAGCAGCTCAAGACCTCGATGAAGGCCGGCACCGCCGCGCGCACCTCGACGCTGCGCATGATCCTGGCGAAGCTGAAGGACAGCGACATCGCCGCCCGCCCCAAGGGCATCGACAAGGTGCCGGACGACGAGGTGCTGGCGATGCTGCGCGGCATGGTGAAATCCCGCCGCGAATCGGTGGAGCTGTACCGCCAGGGCAACCGCCAGGACCTGGTGGCCAAGGAGGCGGCCGAGATCGCGGTGATCGAAAGCTTCCTGCCGCAACAGATGGACACCGCCGCCACCGAACAAGCCGTCGCCGCGGCGATCGCCGAGACCGGTGCCGCCGGCATCAAGGACATGGGCAAGGTGATGGCCGCGTTGCGCGCCAGGCACGCCGCCACGCTCGACATGGCCAAGGCCGGCCCGCTGGTGAAGGCGCGGCTCAGCCCGCCCGCGGCCCCCGCCGGGGCCGAACCGCCGAACGCCTGAGCCGGCGGCCCGATGGCCCTGCCCCCGCACTTCCTGGACGAGCTGCGCGCCCGCACCCCGCTGCCGGCGGTGGTCGGAAGGCGCGTGCGGCTCGCCCGGTCGGGCCGGCAATGGAAGGGCTGCTGCCCGTTCCACGGCGAGAAGACGCCGAGCTTCTACGTCTACGACGACCACTACCACTGCTTCGGCTGCGGCGCGCATGGCGATGCGATCGGCTTCGTCATGCAGAGCCAGGGCGCCGGCTTCATGGAGGCGGTGGAGCAGCTCGCCGCCGAGGCCGGGCTGGAGGTGCCGCAGCCCTCGCCCGAGGCGGCCGAGGCGGACCGCCGGCGGCATGACCTGACCTCGGTGCTGGAGGCCGCGCAGGCCGCCTACCAGCGCCGCCTGCACCTGCCGGAGGGCCGCGCCGCGCTGGACTACCTGCGCGGCCGCGGCTTGACTGAGGCAACGATCGGCCGGTTCGGCCTCGGCTGGTCGGGCGACGGGCGCGGCGGGCTGCTCGCCGAGTTGAAGCGCGACGGCATCGAGCCGGACCTGCTGGCCGAAGCCGGGCTGCTGCGCGGCGGCGAGGACGGCGGGCGGGTCGGCGAGCTGTTCTTCAACCGGGTCACCTTCCCGATCCGCGACCGCCGCGGCCGGGTGATCAGCTTCGGCGGGCGCACCCTGGGCGACGGCCAGCCGAAATACCTCAACGGCCCGGAAACCGTGTTGTTCTCCAAGCGGCGCACCCTCTACGCGCTGGACCTCGCCCGCGGCGCGCGCGGCGCCGAGGTCGTGGTGGTCGAGGGCTACATGGACGTGATCGCGCTGCACCAGGCGGGGTTCGCCGGCGCGGTGGCACCGCTCGGCACCGCGCTGACCGAGGAGCAGCTCGAGGAACTCTGGCGCCTGACGCCGGCCCCGGTGCTGTGCTTCGACGGCGATGCCGCCGGGGCGCGGGCCGCCGCGCGCAGCGCCGACCTCGCGCTGCCGCTGCTGGCGCCCGACCGCACGCTGCGCATCGCCGCGCTGCCGCAGGGCGAGGACCCCGACACGCTGGTGCGCCGCCAGGGGGCCGCCAGCTTCCAGGCCGTGCTGGACGCGGCGCGCCCGCTGGCCGAGGCGCTGTACGACCTGTTGCGCGAGGCCGGCGGTGAGCGCACGCCGGAGCAGCGGGCGGCGTTCCGCACCCGGCTGGAGGCGGCGGCGCGGCGCATCCCCGACCGCGCGCTGGCCGGCGAATACCGCGCCGCCCTGCTCGATCGTTACTTTGCCGGGCGCGCCGCCCAGCGCCGGCCCGGCCAATGGCGCCCCGGCGAGCGTTCCTCGGGCGAGCGCTCCTCGGGCGAGCGGCGGCCGGGGGAGTACCACCCGGCGCAGCCGCGCGCCACCGCCAGCCGCGCCGCGCCGCGCCTGATGCCCAGCGCCGGACGCTCGGATGCCGAGCGCATGCGGGTGCTGACCGCGATCCTGTTGCGCCATCCCAACCTGCTGGCCGACGTGGAGCACGCCTATGCGGCGCTGACGCTGCTGCCGCCGCTCGACCGGCTGCGCGACGCGGTGCTGGCTTGGGCCCGAGGGGGGGCAGAGGGAGGTCCGGTCGGAGGTTCGCAGGCGACGCGCGGCGCAACGTTCAATGCGGCGTTCGATGCGGCGTTCGATGGCGCGCCCGATGGGACACAGGATGAAACGCATGCGCCCGGTGTGCTTGACTCGGCTGCACTGATGTCCCACCTCAGGGCATCCGGTATGGCAGCGGAGGCTGAACAGGCGCTGGCGGCGGTTCCCGTGCCGCTTCCCTCCTGTGCCAGTCCCGCCGCAATGCCGGCCGAGGCCGAGGCGGGTTGGTGGCATATTTTCGGATTTCTCAATGTCGAGCGTCTGCGCGAGGAGGTCGAACTCGCCCGCGCCGCGTGCTCGCAGGATATGACCCAACAGACGGAGCGGCGCCTGGTGGCGATGGCCGAGGCGCTGCAGAAGGTATTGAGCGGCGAGCCCGACGGGATCGACCTGGCCGCATGACCACCGGGCGGCGCGGCCGCCCCGACGTTTAAGGAGTGGCCTGCGAATGGCGACGAAACCCGCTGTGGCAACCGATACCGCGACGGCCGAACACGATGTGGAATCCACCCTGCTTGACGTGCAGACCGTCGCGGTCAAGCGGCTGGTCGCCAAGGGCAAGGAGCGCGGCTACATCACCTTCGACGAGCTGAACGCCATCCTGCCGCCCGACCAGAACTCCTCGGAGCAGATCGAGGACGTGATGGCGAATTTCTCCGAGCTCGGCATCCAGGTGGTCGAGGGCGAGGAAGCCGAGGAGGGCGAGGCCCCGGTCGCCAAGGCCGAGAAGGCCGAGGACGCCGAGGAGGAGGAACCCACCGGCAATGTCGACGAGGCCAGCCTCGGGCGCACCGACGACCCGGTGCGCATGTACCTGCGCGAGATGGGCAGCGTCGAGCTGCTGTCGCGCGAGGGCGAGATCGCCATCGCCAAGCGCATCGAGGCCGGCCGCGACATGATGATCGGCGGGCTGTGCGAAAGCCCGCTGACTTTCAAGGCGATCATCTCCTGGCACGACCAGCTCAAGGCCGGGCGGATGCTGCTGCGCGACATCGTCGACCTGGAAGCGACCCAGGGCGCTGGCGCGCCCCCCGCCGACGGCACCGCGCCGGCGGCCGCGCCCGCGCCGCCAGCCGCGCCCGGGTTCGACGCCGGCGACGATGACGACGACGAGGGCGAAGGCCCCGGCATGTCGCTGTCGGCGCTGGAAGAAAAGCTGAAGCCCGAGGTGCTGGCGACCTTCGAGGAGATCGAGGCGCTCTACAAGAAGCTGCACAAGATGCAGTCCCGCCGGCTGGAGAACATGACCAGCGGCGAGGAGGTCACCACCCGCTCGGAGAAATCCTACGAACGCGCCCGCGAGGAGCTGGTCAGCAAGGTCGAGCAGGTGCGGCTGCACAACAATCGCATCGAGGAGCTGGTCACCCAGCTCAAGCTGCTCAACCAGCGGCTGAACACGCTGGAAGGCCAGCTCATGCGCATGGCCGAAGCCTGCAAGGTCAACCGCGAGGATTTCCTCAAGCAGTACCGCGGCGCGGAGCTCGATCCGACCTGGCTGGAGCGGGTGGCGGTGTTGCCGGCGAAAGGCTGGAAGACCTTCGCCGGCAAGCATGTCGAGGAGATCGTCGGGCTGCGCAGCCAGGTGGCGCACGTCGCCAACGACGCCGGCCTGCCGATCGGCGAGTTCCGCCGCGTCTACATGACCGTCGGGCGCGGCGAGCGGGATTCGGCGCGCGCCAAGAAGGAAATGATCGAGGCGAACCTGCGCCTGGTGATCTCGATCGCCAAGAAATACACCAATCGCGGCCTGCAATTCCTGGACCTGATCCAGGAGGGCAACATCGGCCTGATGAAGGCGGTAGACAAGTTCGAGTACCGCCGCGGCTACAAATTCTCCACCTACGCCACCTGGTGGATCCGCCAGGCGATCACCCGCTCGATCGCCGATCAGGCGCGCACCATCCGTATCCCGGTGCACATGATCGAGACGATCAACAAGCTGGTGCGCACCTCGCGCCAGATGCTGCACGAGATCGGCCGCGAGCCGGCGCCGGAGGAGCTTGCCGAAAAGCTCGGCATGCCGCTGGAGAAAGTTCGGAAAGTGCTGAAGATCGCCAAGGAGCCGATCAGCCTGGAGACGCCGATCGGCGACGAGGAAGACAGCCACCTGGGCGACTTCATCGAGGACAAGGCGGCGGTGATCCCGCTGGACGCGGCGATCCAGGCCAATCTGCGCGAGGCGACCACGCGGGTGCTGTCGTCGCTGACGCCGCGCGAGGAACGCGTGCTGCGCATGCGCTTCGGCATCGGCATGAACACCGACCACACGCTGGAGGAGGTCGGTCAGCAGTTCAACGTGACGCGCGAGCGCATCCGCCAGATCGAGGCGAAGGCACTGCGCAAGCTGAAGCACCCGTCGCGCAGCCGCAAGCTGCGCAGCTTCCTCGACGACAACTGACCACGGGCGCGTCGCCATGGAGCCGGTGACGCGGGTCGGCGTCACAGTCACCTTCCTGCGCATGGACCAGCCGCCGGCCGAAGCGGCCCCGGGGCTGCCGCCGGGGCGGCAGGTGGTGCGGGTCGGCGCGCCGACCGTCGGGTTCTACCGCTACCTGTACAACACCGTCGGCGCCGACTATGTCTGGTGGCTGCGCCGCACCATGTCCGACCGGGACCTCGCCGCGATGCTGCGCGACCCGCTGGTCTCGCTGCACGTGCTGTACGCGGACGGCGAACCGGCCGGCTTCTTCGAACTCGACGCACGCGGCTGGACCGACGTCAACCTGAGCTATTTCGGCCTGCTGCCGCACGCGGTCGGCAGCGGCCTCGGCTACCCGTTCCTGCGCCAGGCGGTGGACATGGTGTGGCGCTCGGGCGCGCGGGGGATGACGGTGAACACCTGCACCGCCGACCATCCGCGCGCCTTGCCGAGCTATCTGCGCGCCGGCTTCCGCACGGTGCGCGAGGTGCGGGAGCTGTGGGACGTCCCGCTGCGGCTGGGCATGACCATCCCCGCGCGACTGCGCGCCTGAGGCGCACGCAGCAAGGCCGGGGCTCCGCCCCGGACCCCGCCGGGGGGCGTTGCCCCCTGGACCCCCCACCAGAGGCAGCGGCCTCTGGACTCCATGACTGGGAGTGTGGGGAGGGGAAGGGGGCGTCTGGGCGAGGCGAAGGGGCGCCGTCCGGCATGCCGGACGGCGCCCCTTCGCCTCGCCCAGACGCCCCCTTCCCCTCCCCACACTCCCAGTGAAGGGTTCCAAGGGCTCCGCCCTTGGCGGGGTTCCAAGGGGCAGCGCCCCTTGGCGGGGTCCGGGGCGGAGCCCCGGCCTTGCTGCGTGCGCCCGATCACCCACGGTAGCCGAGCGCGGTGGCGATGCTGCCGGCGCTGTGGCGGACGAGTCTGGCGAGGTTCGCCACCTCGCCCGGCGGCAGGCGCCAGGCTGGGCCGCTGACGCTGATCGAGGCAACCACGCGCCCGGCGGCGTCGCGGATCGGCGCGCCGACGCAGCGCAGGCCCGGCTGGTGTTCGCCCTCGTCGGTGGCGAACCCGCGGGTGCGGATTGCCGCCAGTTCGGCGCGCAGCGCCGCCGGCTCGGTGATTGTCGCCTCGGTCAGGCGCGGCAGTCCGGCGGCGATCACGCGCTCGATCACCGGCGCCGGCTGGAATGCCAGGATTGCCTTGCCGACGCTGGTGCAATGCACCGGCGCGGCCTCGATCAGGGTCAGCGC
Organism: uncultured Alphaproteobacteria bacterium; assembly: GCA_963847615.1. Taxonomy (GTDB): domain Bacteria; phylum Pseudomonadota; class Alphaproteobacteria; order Acetobacterales; family Acetobacteraceae; genus Palsa-883. The sequence continues at coordinate 228,564 of CAWKAN010000018.1, read as the reverse complement.
GCTGTTCAGTTCGGGCGACGGTTCGGCGCGGTGGACGACGATGGCCTGTCGCCCGTCGAACACCGCCAGGTGCACCGCCTGGCCGGAGAGCCGCGCCAGTGCCTCGACGAAGCGCCGGGCCTCGCGGTGCAGTTCCATGTTGGCGAGCACGGTGTTGCCCAGTTCGTAGAGCTTGAGGCCCAGGCGGTAGCGGTCGCGCTCCTGGTCCAGCAGGCCGGCCGCGCGCATGGCGGCCAGCAGCCGGTGGGTCGTGCTCTTGGGCTGGCGGGTGCGGGTGCAGATTTCCGCCAGCGCCAGGGTGCGGTCGGTGACCGAGAAGCAGTCGAGGATGCGCACCACCTTGCCGAGCGATTTCAGCCCGGCGTCGGCGCGGGGCTCCGGTTGGGCGGGGACGGCGTCCATGGTTTGCGATATCTGTTCCGTAATATGGAACACAAGATGGCGATTGCTTCAGGCCGCGTCAAGCGACCGAGCATTGACCTTGGGCGCCGCCTGGATTACTCGATATTAGTCAGAATGTAATTCCACAATATGGAACTCACGCCATGGCCCGTCTGCACGGCATCATCCCGCCCACCACCACCCCGTTCACCGCCGACGGTGCGATCGACGAGCCGGCCGCCCGCGCCCAGGTGCGCTGGCTGCTCGACCAGGGGGTGCACGGCCTGGCCTGCGGCGGCTCCACCGGGGAGGGCCAGACGCTCGACGTGGACGAGTTCCGCCGGCTGGTCGCCGCCACGGTGGAGGAGGCCGCCGGGCGCGCACCGGTGATCGCCGGCATCATCGTCGATTCGACGCGCGACGCGATCCGCCGCGGCAAGGCGGTGGCCGACCTTGGCGTCGCCGCCCTGCAGGTCACCCCGGTGCACTACCTGTTCCGCCCGAGCGACGCGGCGATGGCCGAGCATTTCCGCGCGCTGACCGAGGCCACCGGGCTGCCGGTGCTGATCTACAACGTGATCCCCTGGTCCTATCTGTCGCCGGCGCTGCTCTGCCGCATCATGCGCGAGGTGCCGGGGGTGATCGGGGTGAAACAGAGCGCCGGCGATCTGAAGCTGGTGGCCGACCTGCTGAGCATGGCGCGGCCGGACGACCTGATCTTCAGCGCGGTCGACGCACTGATGTACCCGTCGTTCGCGCTGCGGGCGCATGGCGCGATCGCGGCGATCCTGAGCGCCGCGCCGCGCGCCTGCGTCGCGCTGTGGGACGCGGTGCGGGCGGGTGATCACGCAAGCGCGCTGGACCTGCACACGCGGCTGTTGAGCCTGTGGAACGCGATGGCGGGCGACAACCTGCCGGCCTGCACGAAGTATGCGCAGACGTTGCAGGGCTGCCCGGGCGGGTTTCCGCGCGCGCCGATGCCGGCCGCCTCGCCGGCGCAGCAGGCGGCGATCCGCGCGGCGCTCGCCGGGCTGGGCGCCAGCGTCCGCCTGGCCGCCTAGGCCGCCGCAGCCGCCGCTGCGGCGGGCCGCCGGCGCGCGATCGGCGCCCGGTCGGCGCGCACATGGGCCGGCTGCGTCAGGGGCCGGGGTGCGTCAGCGGCCGGGCACCTCGCCCAGGCGAGCGCAGTGCCCTCTCGGCGCCTCGCCCGATCGGCTCGTTGCCGTTTCGGCCCGCCGCCCGGGTGGCGCATTGTCCTGTCTCAGCCGACCGGCACCAGCCCCACACCCAGCCAGTCATCAAGCAGCGCCCGCTCCGGCGCGCCCAGCGTGACGCCCTCCTGCTGGCACAGCGCCAGCACGCAGGCGTGAAACGCCGCCGTCAGGTCGGCGCCGGTCACCGGCCCGGCGGAGAAATCGAAGCCGGCGCCGCGCAGCATCTCGCGGATGTCGCTCACCGGGCGGTTGATGACGTCCACGCCCGCGGCGCGGCAGCGGTCGACGGTGCGCCCGATCAGGTCGAACTCGCCGCTCTCGCTGATCGCGTCGGCCATGGCGCCGAACGCCGCCCGATACTGCACGGGCGACAAGGCCGGCAGGCCGATCGCCGCGTGCAGCCGCGTCGCCAGCTCGATCAGGTCCGGCGCCTGGCCGGCCAGGGCGCGCGCCAGCCGGTCGGCGCGCATCCCGCCCGGATGGGCGCGCTGGCGCGCCGGCGCCGCCGCGGCGGGCACCGCCATCGCCGCTGGCGCCGGCGGCTCGGTGGCGGCTTCCACCGGCGCCTCCGCCGGCAGGCCCAGCGCCTCGGCCATGAAGCGGTCCTGCGGTACCACCACGTCGCAGGCGGCGCGCAGCGCGGCGGCCATCAGCTTGTCGTTGATCAGCACGGTGCGCCGGTCGTGCTCGCGCAGCCGCAGCAGCACGGGGGTGAAGTCGGCGTCGGAGGCGAGGATGATGAACTCCTCGAACCCGGTCGGGTGGGCGATGGCGTCGAGGATGTCGATCGTCATCCACAGATCGGCGGCGTTCTTGCCGCGCGTGGTGAGCGGCGGGCAGTCGTGCACGGTGAAGCCCGCGCGCACGAAGCCGGCGCGATGGCGGCGGAACTTGTCGGGATTGAGGTAGCACCGCCGCAGCAGCAGGCGGCGCGGCGCCGCCGGCCGGGCGTCCGTCGGGGCGTCCGCCCGGGCATCCATGGGGGCATCCGTGGGGGCATCCGTGGGGGCATCCGCGGTAGCATCCGCGGGGGCGCCCGCCCGGGCGTCCGCCGGCGCGGGGGCCGGCGCGGGCGCGTGCCGGCCCAGCCGGAACCATTCCAGCCAGCTTGCCGGATCGTCGGCGAACCGTTCGGCGGCGCGCGGGTTCAGCTTTTCCAGATTGCTGTGGAAATTGTCGAAATCGATGAAAATCGCCGTTTTGACCGCCATCGCCCGCCCACCCCTTGACGCCGCGGCCGGTGCGGGGAAGCGTTGCGCATGGACGCAGTCTTCCCCACCGACACGCTCGCCCTGCATCATAGCCTGCTGACGCTGGACACGCATATCGACATCCCCTGGCCGACCGGCCCCGACCCGTTCGAGGATGGTCCGCGGCACGTCGATCTGCCGAAGATGCGCCGCGGCGGCATCACCGCCGGGTTCTTCGTCGCCTATGTGCCGCAGGCGGCCCGCACGCCCAGCGCCGAGGAGGCCGCCTTCCAGCGCGCCGAGGCGATGCTGCTCGCCATCCGCGCCATGGGTCATGCGGAGGCGGGCATCGTCGCGCGGCTCGCCGTCTCGGCCGATGCGATCGAGGCGGCCAAGCGCGACGGCGTGCTGGCGGTGGTGCCGGCGGTGGAGAACGGCTTCGCCATCGGCACCGACCTGGGCCGGCTCGCGCGCTTCGCCGCGCTTGGCGCGCGCTACATGACGATCACCCACAACGGCCACAACGCGCTGGCGGATTCCGCCAACCCGCGCGGCGACCTGGGCGACCGCGACGTGGAGCACAGCGGCCTCAGCACGCTCGGCCGCGCGGCGGTGGCGGAGATGAACCGGCTGGGCCTGCTGGTCGATGCCGCGCACGTGTCGCGCGCGGCGATGCTGCAGCTTGCCGAGTGCTCGCGCACGCCGGTGGTGACGACGCATTCCTGCATCCGCGCGCTGTGCGACCATCCGCGCAACCTGGACGACGTGCAGCTCGACGTGCTGCGCGACGTGGGCGGCGTCGTGCAGGTCACCGCGGTCTCGGCGTTCCTGCGCGCGAACGCCAAGCCCGAGGCGGTGACGGTGGCCGACTTCGCCGACCACATCGACTACGCGGTGCGGCGCATCGGCATCGCCCATGTCGGCATCTCGTCGGACTTCGACGGCGGCGGCTGGTTCAACGGCTGGAAGGACGCCTCGGAGAGCCCCAACATCACCGCGGAGCTGGCGCGGCGCGGCTATGACCGCGGCGCGCTGTCGCTGCTGTGGGGTGGCAACTTCCTGCGCTGCATGCGCGCGGCGGAGGCGGCGGCGCAATGAGCCGCAGCGTTGCCCTGCCGGACGGGACGCAAGTGCCGGCGCTCGGCCAGGGCACCTGGCACATGGGCGAGCGGGGCGGGGCGGCGCGCGACGAGGTGGCGGCGTTGCGGCTGGGCATCGACCTCGGCATGACGCTGATCGACACGGCGGAGATGTACGGCGGCGGCGGCGCCGAGGCGGTGGTCGCCCAGGCGATCGCCTTGCAGCGCGACAGCGTGTTCCTGGTCAGCAAGGTCTCGCCGCACAACGCCTCGCGCGCCGGGGTGAAGGCGGCCTGCGAGCGCAGCCTGAAGCGGCTCGGCACCGATCGGATCGATTTGTATTTGTTGCACTGGCCGGGCAGCCATCCGCTGGAAGACACGGTCGCGGCGTTCGAGGCGCTGAAGGCAGCCGGCAAGATCGGCAACTGGGGCGTTTCCAACTTCGATGTCGAGGCCATGCGGGGGTTGCTGCGGCTCGCGGCGGGGACCGCCTGCGCCACCGACCAGGTGCTGTATCATCCCGACGCCCGCGGCATCGAGTATGACCTGCTGCCCTGGTGCGCGCAGCAGCGCATGCCGGTGATGGCCTATTCGCCGGTCGGCCAGGGCGGGCGGCTGCTGCGCTCGGCCGCGCTGGCGGCGGTGGCGAAGCGGCACGACGCGACGCCGGCGCAGGTCGCCATCGCCTGGGGGCTGCGCCATCCGCACGTGATTTCCATTCCGAAGGCGGTGGGACTGGAGCATGTGCGGCAGAACGCCAAGGCGGGGGAGATCGTGCTGACCGACGCGGATCTGGCCGCGATCGACGCGGCGCATCCGCCGCCGCGCGGGAAACAGTCGCTGGGGATGCTGTAGCGAGTGAAGGAGGCGCACATGACGCACAACCGGATTGAGAGCAATCCCGCGATCATGGGCGGCAAACCTGTGATCAGGGGAACCCGCATTCCGGTCGAAACGGTGTTGCGCAAACTCGGTGCGGGGATGACAGCCGAGGCCATCGTTGCCGATCATCCGCGTTTGACACCGGACGATATTCGGGCTGCACAGGCTTTCGCGGCAGACTATCTGGCTGACGAAGTGCTGGTTTACGGTTGACGTGGCGTGCAATGGCTATTTGATGAATGTGTCGATGTCGCCCTGGTCGAACAATTGCGCCGGGCGGGGCACGATGTCGCTTACGTGGCCGATATTTCGCCGCGGGCCAGCGATCTCGAGGTGATGGAACGGGCCGCGCGCGATAGCCGCCTGCTGCTGACCGAGGATAAGGATTTCGGTGACCTTGTGTTCCGGCAACGCCGGCCAGTGCCCGGGCTGCTGCTTTTGCGCATCGGGCCGACGCAACGACAGCGCAAGGCTGAACGGCTGCTTGCCGCCATCGATCGGTTTGGAGGAGAGCTGTTCGGCCACTACACGGTGATTGAGGTGGCACGGTTTCGTTCTCGCCCGTTGCTCCCGTGATCCAGGGCGGGCAACTCGCCCCAAAGCAGAACGGCGGAAGCATGCGCAAAGGAGGTACAAAATGCCAGGAAACCTGCCCGTCGCGATCGTGTTCGATACTTTCGGCACGGTGGTGGACTGGCGCGGCAGCCTGATCGCCGATCTCTCCGCCTATGGCGCGCAACGCGGCATCAGCGCCGACTGGACCGCGCTGGTCGATGCCTGGCGCGCCGCCTACCACCCGTCGATGGACCGCGTGCGCAAGGGCGAAGTGGCGTGGACCAAGCTGGACGACCTGCACCGCGGTTCGCTGGACAGGCTGGTGGCGAAGTTCGGCATCAACGGGCTGACCGAGGATGATCGGCGCCACATCAATCTCGGCTGGCATCGGCTGAACCCCTGGCCTGATGCGGTGGCGGGCCTGACCCGGCTGAAGCGGCGCTTCATCATCGGGCCGTTGTCGAACGGCAACGTCGCGCTGCTGACCAAGATGGCGAAGCATGCCGGACTGCCGTGGGACATGGTGTTCGGCTCCGACCTGTTTGGCCACTACAAGCCGGACCCTGAAACCTATCTCGGCGTGGCGAAGCTGCTGGATGTCGCGCCGGGCGAGGTGATGATGGCGGCGGCGCACAACGGCGACCTGGCCAACGCGCGCAAATGCGGGCTGCTGACCGCGTTCTTCCCGCGCCCGACCGAGTACGGACCGCACCAGCAACGCGATTATGCCGCCGAGCAGGACTGGGACGTGGTGGCGACGGATATCGCGAACCTGGCCGCTCAGTTGGGAGTTTGAGGCGTAGCCTTCAGCTTCCCGCATCCTCCTCATAGGCTTCCAGATCGACTTGCTGTACTTTGATGGTTTGCACAGTGCGGACACCAATCTCGTGCTCGATCATCAGACGTACGAGTTCGGGGCCCTCGACCAGGACGATTTGGTGGCTTTTGTAGCCCGATGCGGTATCGTGGGCCTGGCTGGTGAAGCGGCTGGCGGTTACGAATATGCCTTTGGTGGCGCCGTTGCTCAGCAACGCACCTGCAAAGCTTTGGATTGCCGGTGCACTCACGGGATTATCTTTGGCGTACTTCTTTGCCTGAATGAAGATAGAATCGAATCCGAACTCGTCTCGCAAGATGACGCCGTCCACACCGCCGTCGCCGACACCGCCAAGTCGCTCTACCTTCGTCGGATTGTTCACGGCGTAGCCTAACTTGCCTAGCAGATCGACCACCAGGCGCTCAAAGTCAGACCAATGCAGATTCGTGACCCGTTCCAAGAGTTTTTCTGCTAGCTCAGCCTTGAGCTTCTCGTTCGGCGACTATAAGTCTTTCCTGCGGAGTGTCAGCCTGTGTGCTATCAGGCAATTTGGAGACGCCGGGAAGCTGCCTCAAATAGCTGACCGTTATCTGTGCTGGTTTCGCTGATAGGACCTTCACGCCGAGTTCGGTTGCCTTATATTCAGCATGCGCTAGGCTCTCGACGAGCCCGGCTTTCTTGAGATTTGTAAGCGCCCAACCTATACGATTGTTGATGATCCGGTTCCGCCCGCCTGGCTGTAGCTTGTGGCGTTCCTCCTCGGTCAACTTGATTTCGTCGGAAATGGCCTTGACAAGATCTGAAACCCGCCATTGATGGTCAGCTATGTTCCGGAGTACCGGGAGCATCAGGCTTTGAAAATCCGGGATGGACATCTCACGAATCCCTCTCTGAACAGCGCAGCCTGCGCGGGAACTGAGCACATTTTCCACATACCTACAATCGTCAGCAATTCTTATTGTGGCCGCTCCGGACAGCCTGTCTCCGTCATGGCCGGGCCTGTCCCGGTTATCCGCCCCCCACCGGCGGTGCGTGGATGGCCGGGGCAGGCCCGGCCATGACGGAGAGGCAACGTCGTCCGGTCAAAACGAGAATTGCTTTACAATCGTCGTCCCACTTGCCCAGCCGACCTGATGGAGCGATGTTGTGGTGTTCGCAGAGCGAATGCCAAGCGGAGAGGAGGGGAGACTATGAGTTGGGCGGCCAGAAACACACCCTACCGGTCGAGTTCGATGATACTCCCGGGAGTTGTGCCGGCATGATTGGCTGCACGTACCAGGGTCAGTCACACCCGCTCGACGCGACCAGCCGAGAGTTGGGTAGCGTTTCGCCGATAACTCCGGTAACGTTTTGCCATCAGACACACCACGCACCATGACCTACGACACCATCATCGTCGGCGGCGGCTCCGCCGGCTCCGTCCTCGCCAACCGGCTGTCGGCGCGTTCCGGCAACAAAATCCTGGTCTGCGAGGCCGGCCAGGACACCCCGCACGGCAAGGTGCCGCCGGAGATCCTCGACAGCTATCCCGGCACCGCCTACCTCAACCCGCGCTTCCACTGGACCGGGCTAAAGGTCACCACGGAAGTCATCCCGCACAACAATCCGCAGCAGAACCGACCGCCGTTGCGCAAATACGAGCAGGCGCGCGTGCTGGGCGGCGGCTCCTCGATCAACGGCCAGCTCGCCAACCGCGGCGCGCCGAGCGACTACGACGAGTGGGCGGCGCGCGGCGCCACCGGGTGGAACTGGGACAACGTGCTGCCCTACTTCAAGAAGGTGGAGCGCGACATGGACTTCGACGGTCCGTGGCACGGCAACGAAGGCCGCATCCCGGTCCGCCGCATCTTCCCCGAGCTGTGGCCGGAACACGCCAAGGCCGCCGCCGAGGCGTTCCGGCAGGCCGGGCATCAATTCCGCCTCGACCAGAACGGCCCCTTCGAGGACGGCTACTTCCCGATCACCATCTCCAACGCCTACGAGCGCCGGGTCTCCGCGGCGATCGGCTACCTCGATCCCGGCACGCGGCTGCGCGAGAACCTGACGATCGCCACCGACACCCAGGTCAGCGAGCTGCTGTTCGACGGCCATCGTTGCGTCGGCGTGAAGGCGCTGGTCGGCGGCCAGCCACGGGAATTCCGCGGCCGGGAGGTGATCCTGTCGTCCGGCGCGATCCATTCGCCGGCGCATCTGTTGCGCGCCGGCATCGGTCCGGCCGGGCACCTGCGCGACCTCGGCATCGAGGTCCGCGCGCATGTCCCCGGCGTCGGCCAACGCCTGCAGGACCACCCCGCGGTCGCCGTTGCCGCCTTCATCAAGCCGCACGCGCGGATCATCCACGACTACACCCGCCGGCACATCTACCTGGCGCTGCGCTACTCCTCGAAGCTGGCGGGCACCCCGCAGGGCGACATGTTCACCGTGGTCACCAACAAGACCTCATGGCACGCGGTGGGCGAGCAGATCGGCTCGTTCATCGTCACCGTCTACAAGACCTATTCGGAAACCGGCGAGGTGAAGCTGGCCGCGCGCGACTGGCGCGCCGAGCCGGTGGTGGAGTTCAACCTGCTGTCCGACCGGCGCGACCTGGAGCGGATGATGGACGGCGTGCGCCGGTTCGGCGCGATGCACCTGACGCCGACCATGCAGGCGGTGACCGACAACCCGTTCCCCGCCAGCTACAGCGACAAGGTGCGCCAGGTCGGGCTGATCAACACCAGGAACAAGCTGATCACCGATGCGCTGGCGCGGCTGCTCGACGGCCCGGCGGCGCTGCGCGGCGTCCTGATGCGCAAGCTGATCATGGAGGGCTTCACGCTGGACGGGCTGCTGCGCGACGACGAGCAGCTTGAGGCGTTCTGCCGCAAGGCCGCGGTCGGCGTCTGGCATGCCTCCTGCACCTGCCGGATGGGCAACGCCGACGACCCGATGGCGGTGACCGACCCGGCGGGGCGGGTGCGCGCGGTGGACGGGCTGCGCGTGGTCGATGCCTCGATCTTCCCGGTGGTGCCGTGCGCCAACACCAACTTCCCGGTGCTGATGACGGCGGAGAAATGCGCCGACGCGATCCTCGGCGGGGCGTGAACCAGCCCGCATTGCGCACACTGCCGCCAGCTTGGCGTGGGTGAGGTCCTGCGCTCTGCGCCTCGGCGGCGGTGAAGCGCCGCCGCAGCGAGGACCGCCTATCGGCGTTCGTCTGCGTCGATCAGCGGTTCCCTGCTTCGCCTCTCCTCAGTCAGCCAATCCCATCACGAACGCCAGCGCAACGTTCAGCCGGCCCATCTCCGCGGCGCTCAGGTGCCCGATCGTCCGTCCGATTCGGTCGCGCCGCACGGTCACGGGCTTGTCCGCCATCACCTGCGAGCGCAGGCGCAGCCCGTTGCCCGCACTCGGATCGAGAGTGACACGGAAATCCGGCGCGTCCACCAGTTCTGAGGTCATCTGACAGATCACCACCGACGCATGGCGCGCGGGAAACGCCTCGGTCTGCACGATCACCGCCGGCCTCGGTTTGCCATCGTCGCCAGACGCGGCAACCGTCACCACATCACCGCGCCGCATCGCCGTCCTGCGCGGCGGCGTCGAATTCGGACACCGCCTCGATCCACGCCAGCGCCGCGCGCTCGCTGTCACGGCTCAACCGGGCCACCTGCGCCGCCACGCGCTCGCGGACCGCGTCCGATCGCCCGTCCGGCAGGACCAGTCGCACCTCACGCAATCCCTGGCGGCGACGCCGGTCGCGCATCGCCTTCATCCGTTCGGCCGAAACTGCCATTCTGCCCTCCCACGCCCGCAACGCCGAATATCGTAACGCGTTACGGGGCGGCCCACAATGACGCCGTGGCCCTTTCGGCGCCGGCGCCCGCTGCTGCCTTGCAGAACGGCAACTTGCCGCCTATCCTTGGAGCATGTTGCCGCACTGACAAGCGAGGTGGCGAATGTCCATAGCGATCGTCGAGGAGGTGGCCCGCAAGCTCGGCGGGCGGCGCGTGCTGGGTGCGGAGGTGCGCTCGCAGGCCGACCTCGCGCTGGCGGTGCGCAACCGCCTGCCGTTGAGCGCGCTCAAGGGCCTGGCGCAGGCCGGGCTGAGCGAGCGGGAGATCGAACGGTTCGTGATCCCGCAGCGCACGCGCCGGCACCGCGCCGACAGGCAGCAGCCGCTCACGGTGGACGAGTTGGACCGGGCGGTCCGGCTGCTACGGGTCCAGACGCTGGCCGAGGACATTTTCGGCGAGACCGAAAAAGCCAATCGCTGGCTGCGCCGGCCGTTGCGGGAACTCGACAACGAGGCGCCGCTCGCGCTCGCGCAGACCGAGGCGGGTGCCCGCGTCATCGAGACGATCCTCGGCAAGATCGCCTGGGGTGCCGCGGCCTGATGGTGCTGTGGCGGCTGTCGGGCCGCCGGCACGCGGCGGCGTTCGACGGCGGGTACGGCCTGCTGTTCGATGGACGCTGGAACACGGTGGGGCACGCGGTCACCTACTGCGCGACCTCGCCGTCGCTGTGCGTGCTGGAGAAGCTTGTCCATATCGAGGATCCGATGCTCCTGCCGGAGCTGGTCATGGTCAGCTACCAGGCACCGGATGCGCTTGGGATGGAAACTATTGCGCTTAAGGATCTGGCGACAGACTGGCGGCGCCGGGAAGGCTGGACGCAGCAGACAGGCGACCGCTGGTACGCATCACACACGACGGCTTTGCTGCTGGTGCCGTCGGCGATCGTGCCGCTGGCAGGCTCACCCGACGTGAACGTCGTGATCAATCACATGCACCCGGCGTCCGCGGCCATTACGGTCCGGGCACTTGAGCCGTTTGTGTTTGATCCTCGGTTGTTCTGACGCGCCGGGGGCGGCCGTCGGCGTTCCCGGCCGCGAGGATCGACCAGGACCTACCCGCGCAAGTGACACGCCACCCAGTGCCCGTCCGCGGTCTGCCGCAGCGTCGGCTTCTCCGTGCTGCACAGCGGCAACTGCCGGATCGGGCAGCGGGTGTGGAAGTGGCACCCGGTCGGCGGGCGGATCGGGTTCGGCACGTCGCCCTCCAGGCGGATGCGCTCGCGCTTCGCCGTCGGGTCGGGGATCGGCACCGCCGACAGCAGCGCCTCGGTATAGGGATGCAGCGGCGTGACATACAGATCATGCGCCGAGGCGATCTCGACGATCCGCCCCAGATACATCACCGCGACGCGGGTGCTGATGTGCTCCACCACCGACAGGTCGTGGGCGATGAACAGGAAGGTCAGGCCGAACTGTTCCTGCAGGTCCTCCAGCAGGTTGATCACCTGGGCCTGGATCGACACGTCCAGCGCCGAGACCGGCTCGTCGCAGACGATCAGCTTGGGCGAGACCGCCAGCGCGCGCGCGATGCCGATGCGCTGGCGCTGCCCGCCGGAGAACTCGTGCGGGTAGCGCCGCATGTGGTCGGCGTTCAGCCCGACCGTCTCCAGCAGTTCGGCCACCCGGTCGGCGAAGGCGCGGCGGGTCTTCGCCAGGCGATGGATGATCAACGCCTCGCCGACGATCGCGCCCACCGTCATGCGCGGATTGAGCGAGGCGTAGGGGTCCTGGAAGATGATCTGCATGTCGCGGCGCAGCGCGGTCAGCGCGCGGTGGTCGAGCGCGGTCACCTCGCGCCCCGCGAACCACACCTCGCCCGAGGTCGGCTCGATCAGCCGCAGGATGCAGCGCCCGGTGGTGGACTTGCCGCAGCCGGATTCGCCGACCAGGCCCAGCGTCTCGCCGGCGGCGATCTCGAAGCTGACGCCGTCGACGGCGTGCACATGGTCCACCGCGCGGCCCAGCACGCCGCCCTTCACCGGGAAGTTCTTCACCAGATCGGTGACCCGCAGCAGTGGTTCGCTCATCGCGCGACTGTCCCCAGGTGTCGTTCGGTGGTCATTCCGCCAGCATTGCCGTCAAATTCCGTGTTCATTCCATGATCAATACAGGATGCAGGCGACCTTGTGGCCGACCTCGGCCGCGCGCAGCTCCGGCATCGCGTCGGTGCAGGCGGGCGTTGCGAACTTGCAGCGCGGCGCGAACCGGCAGCCGGGCGGCGGATCGATCAGGCTGGGCACCACGCCGGCGATCGCCTCCAGCCGGCGCTGCTTGCCGGCGTCGCGGTCGATGCGCGGGATCGAGCGGATCAGGCCCTGGGTGTAGGGATGCAGCGGCGTGGCGAACAGCCGCTCGACCGTCGCCTCCTCGACCACCCGGCCGGCATACATCACCACGACCCGCTGCGCGGTCTCGGCGACCACGCCCATGGCGTGGGTGATCAGCATGATCGCCATGCCGAGGCGCGACTTCATCTCGCCCAGCAGGTCGAGGATCTGCGCCTGGATGGTGACGTCCAGCGCCGTGGTCGGCTCGTCGGCGATCAGCAGCCGCGGATTGCACGACAGCGCCATGGCGATCATCACCCGCTGGCGCATGCCGCCGGAGAACTGGTGCGGGTAGTCGTGCACCCGCCGCTCCGGGGTCGGAATGTTCACCAGGCGCAGCATCTCGACGGTGCGGTCCATCGCGTCGCGCCGGTTCAGGTGCTCGTGCAGGCGCAGCACCTCGGCGATCTGCTGGCCTACCGTGTAGACCGGGTTGAGCGAGGTCATCGGCTCCTGGAAGACGATGGCGATCTCCTTGCTGCGGATTTTCCGCATCTCGTTCGCCGGCAACGGCACCAGGTCGCGGCCCTGCCACAGGATGCTGCCGGCGACGATGCGCCCGGGCGGCATCTGGATCAGTTTCAACACCGTCATCGCGGTGACGGTCTTGCCGCAGCCGGATTCGCCGACCACGCCCAGCGTCTCGCCGCGGTCGATGGTCAGGTCCACGCCGTCGACCGCGCGGACCATGCCGTCATCGGTCTTGAAGTGCGTCTTCAGCCCGCGGATCTCGAGCAGCGCGTCAGCCATGCCGGCCCCCTTGGATGTGCCGGCGGCAACCACCCGGTGTCACGCGTGGGCGCCGCGCGGCGCCGCAGTCGGGACGATTGCGTGATGGGGCATGGGCGTTCGATCTATCGCAAGAAAGCTTCACCACAGAGGCACGGAGACACTGAGAAGACATGAAGTCGTTTCGCGCAAACCGGCATTTTTTGCCTTCTCGGTGTCTCTGTGCCTCTGTGGTGAAGCTGGCTTTCTTGCGGGAAGGGCGAGGCCCCGGACGGTTCCTGTCGTGCGGCTCCCCGGACCGGCAATCTGCCATGCCCGATCCCGCTCCGATCACGGAGTGCCCCGGATCGCCGTGCGCCACGCGGCCCGGCCCGCTACATGATGCGGCGCGGGTCCAGCGCGTCGCGCAGCCCGTCGCCGATGAAGTTGATGGCCAGCACGGCCAGGAAGATCGCCCCGCCGGCGATCAACGCCCAGTGCGGCGCGACGTCCAGGTAATCCTTGGCGTCATACAGGATGCGCCCCCAGGTCGGGATGTCCGGCGGGAAGCCAAGGCCCAGGAACGACAGCGTGGATTCCGCAATGATCGCGTTCGCCACGTCGATCGTGCCGGCGACGATGACCGGCCCCAGCGCATTCGGCAGCACGTGGCGCGCCACCAGGCGGAAAGTCGAGGCGCCGAGCGCGCGCGCCGCCTCGACGAATTCTTTTTCCCGCAGCGCGAACAACTGCGCGCGCACCAGGCGTGCCACCGTCATCCAGCGGAACGCGCCGATGCCGCCGACGATCAGGATGAAGATGCCCAGCTCCGGCCCCAGCAGCGCCGTCAACGTGTTGCGGTACAGGTAGATGATCACCAGCAGCACCGGGACCTGCGGCAGCGACAGGAACAGGTCGATCAGCCACACCAGCGCGCTGTCGATGCTGCCGCGCGACACGCCGGCGACGGCGCCGACGATGGTGCCGACGATGACCGAGACCGACATCGCGGCAATGCCGACCGACATCGAGATCCGCCCGCCGTACAGCATGCGCGCCAGCAGATCCTGGCCCAGGTCGTCGGTCCCCAGCGGATGCGCCCAGCTCGGCCCCTGCAGTTGCGCGGTGAAGTCGATGTCGTTGATCTGCACCGGCCACAGCAGCGGGCCGAAGCTGATCGCCAGGACCATCAGCAGCAGCACCGCCGCGCTCACCACCGCCAGGCGGTGGCGGCGGAAGCGCCGCCACGCCTCGGTCCACGGCGTGACGTGCTGCGCCCGCGCCTTGGGCGGGGCCGCGACGGCGGCGGCGTCAACGGTAGGAGATGCGGGGGTCGAGCCAGCCATACAGCAGGTCCGCGATCAGGTTGAACAGGATGACCAGGCAGGCGAAGACGAAGGTGACGGCCATGATCACCGGGGTGTCGTTGGCCAGGATCGAGCTGATCAGCAATGAGCCGATGCCGGGCACCCGGAAGATCTGCTCGGTGATGATGGCGCCGCCGAACACGATCGGCATCTGCAGCGCGATCAGCGTCACCACCGGGATCATCGCGTTGCGCACGATGTGCTTCATCACCACGCCGCTCTCCGCCAGCCCCTTGGCGCGCGCCGTGGTGACGTAGTCCAGCCGGATCACGTCGAGCACCGCGGAGCGCACGAAGCGCGTCCAGGTGGCGCCCTGGAACAGCCCGAGCACGGCGATCGGCATGATCGACTGCTTGAACTCCTCCCACCACCAGAGCAGCCCGGTGGCGGCCAGGTCCGAGCGATAGACGAACGGCAGCCAGTCCAGATAGATGCTGAACACCAGGATGAACACGATGCCGGTGAAGAAGGTCGGCAAGGCGAAGCCGATCAACGCCAGGGTGCCGGCGATCTGGTCGAAGAACGAATAGGGCCGCGTCGCCGCGTAGATGCCGACCGGCAGCGCGATCATCACCGCCAGCACCTGCGAGGCGCCGATCACCCCCAGCGTCACCGGCAGGCGTTGCAGGATCAGCGTATCGACGTTCACCCGGCTGACGAAGGAAAACCCCCAGTCGCCATGCAGCATGGCCATCAGCCAGTGCATGTAGCGCACCGGGATCGGGTCATCGAGGCCGAACTTGGCGCGCAGCGCCGCCTGCACCGACGGCGGGATGGCCGGATTGGTCGCCAGCTCGGAAAACGGGTCGCCGGGGGCCAAGGCCAGCACGGTGAACAGCACGAGGCTGATCCCGAGCAGGCTCGGCGCCGTGATCAGCAGGCGGCGGATGAGGTAGCGGCTCACGCGCGCTGGAGGGTCATCGGCCCGCGAGCCCGCCGGAACGGGGCGAAGGCCGGCCCTCCCGGCCGGCCCCCGTCCCTTCGCGGCACGCCTCAGGCATCGCGGTACCAGTCCTGCAGGGCGTAGAAATCGCTGTCCCAGCCGCTCAATGGCGCGTGCAGCTTCTTGTTCACGGTCGAAACGGTGGGGCGGGTCACCACCGGGATCACCACCACGTCCTTGATCACCAGGTCGTCCATGGCGATGAACAGCGCCGCGCGCTTGACCGGGTCGAGCTCATTGTCGCTGTCGTTGTGCAGCTTGTCGTAGTCCGCGCTCTGCCAGCGGGTGATGTTGCGGCCCTGCCACTTGTTGGCCTTGGTCGCGATCTCCGTCGACATGAACTGGCGCATGAACAGGCCGGGGTCCGGCTGCGTCATCGTCGTCGTGTACATCTGCAGGTCGCTGTAGAAGTGGCTGTAGGTGTCCGGATTGGCAACGTCGGAGGAGAAGAACACCGAGGCGGTGACCGACTTGATCTCGATCGAAATGCCGGCCTTCTGGCAGGCCTGCTTGACGATCTCCTGGGTCTTCTGGCGTGGCGCGTTGATCGAGGTCTGGTAGACCGCGTGCAGCTTCACGCCGTTCTTCGCCCGCACGCCGTCCGGCCCGGGCTTCCAGCCGGCTTCGTCCAGCAGCTTGATCGCCTTGGCGACGTTGAATTCGTAGTGCGTGTTGTGCGAAACGAACTTCGGCGGCGCATTGACGAAGTCGGCGGTGTCGAAGCCGGTACGGCCATAGATGTATTTGTGCACCGACGCCTTGTCGACCAACAGGTTGAGCGCATTGCGCACCGCCGGGTCGGTCAGGAACGGATGCTTCGTCTTGATGCTCGACCGTTCGCCGTCGACCTCCTTCGTGGGGTCGGTGTTGTTGAGCTGGATATGCTCGATGCTGCCGGTGTCGACGATCGAGACGCGCCCCTTGCCGGCGGCCTCCAGCCGCTTGAGGATCTCGTCCTCCACCTGGATGTTCCAGGCGAAATCATATTCGCCGGTCTGCAGCACGGCGCGTGCGGCCGACACCGCGTCGCCGCCGCCCTTCATTTCGATGGTGTCGAAATACGGCCGGTTGGGCATGTGGTAGACCGGGTTGAGCTTGCCGCGCACCAGGTCGCCGGGATTGAACGAGACGAACTGGTAGGGTCCGGTGCCGACCGGTGCCAGGTTCGCCGGCGCCTCGCGCGACTTGCCGCCCTTGTAGGCCTCGAACAGGTGCTTGGGGATGATCATGCCGACGACGCCGACGAAGGCGTCGGCCCAGAACGGCGTCGGCTTCTGGAATTCCACGCGGACCGTGTGGTCGTCGACCTTGACGACCTTGATGTCCTTGTAGCTGCCGATGGTCGTCGCCGCGGTCGCCGGATCGGCGGCGTATTCCCAGTTGAACACGCAATCGTCGGCGGTGAACGGCTGGCCGTCGTGCCACTTCACCCCCTGCTTGAGCTTCCAGGTGACCGACATGCCGTCCTTGGCCAGGCCGCCGTTGGCGACGGTGGGGGCCTCGGCGGCGAGCACCGGCACCAGGCTGCCGTCGGGGCCCCAGGCGGCCAGCGGCTCGTAGAAGATGCGCGAGCCGTCCTGGTCCTTGGTGCCGACCGCGAAATGCGGATTGAGCAGGGTCGGGGCCTGCCACCACAGCACCTTCAGCGGCCCGCCGCCGCCGCGCCTGGTCGGCTTGTAGACCGGCGCGGGCGCCGCCATCGCCACACCGGACGACGCCAGCATCTGCGCCGCCAGGGGCGCGGTGAGGCCGAGCCCGACCATCATGCGGGTGAAACCGCGTCGCGACAGCTTGCCGCGTCGCACGTCCTCGATCACGTGGCGCAGATCTTGCTCGTTCATTGTCATTCCTCGTTTTCCCAGAGCCTCCAGCGCGGGTGCCTCGCCCGCGAGCCGCCTGCCATGCCGACCGGCATACCAAACGGCCGTGACCCGGATGCTAGGCAGCATTGCAACCGGGCACAATCTGCAAACCGCAGTGGGAACAAACCCTCGGTCCCGCGGGCGGGCGGCGGGGGACGCAAGGTCAAGGCTCCGCCCTGAAACCCGCCAGGGGGGCGTTGCCCCCCTGGACCCCCCACCCCCCGGGTCAAGTGCCCGGGGGCAGGCGCCGGCGGAGCCTCTGGACTCCATGACTGGGAGTGGGTGAGGGGGAGGGGGCGTATGGGCGAGGCGAAGGGGCGGCGTCCGGCACGCCGGACGGCGCCCCTTCGCCGCGCCCACACGCCCCCTCCCCCTCACCCACTCCCAGTGAAGGGTTCCAAGGGCTCGCCCTTGGCGGGGGTCCAGGGGGCAGCGCCCCCTGGCGGGGTCCGGGGCGGAGCCCCTGGCCTTGCTTCGTTCGGCCGGTGCGGTTCCCGTCCGGGCGAATCCGCTCTAGGTTGGCCCGCAACCATCCGACAGGAGGATCGAACCATGCCGCTATCGATGTACCAGGCCTGCGTACCGGTGATCACCCAGATGCTGAACGGCTTGTCCGGCGTATTGGACAAGTCCGCCGCGCATTGCGCCGAGAAGAAGTACGAGGAGGCCGCTTTCCTGCAGGCCAGGCTGTTTCCCGACATGTTCACCCTGGCGCGCCAGGTGCGCCAGGCGACCGATTTCGGCCGCAACGCCCCGGGCCGCCTGGCTGGCGTCGCCTCGCCCGCGTTTCCGGATGCCGACAACAGCTTTGCCGAATTGAAGGACCGGGTCACCAAGTCGCTCGACTTCGTCAAGGGGTTTTCCCCGGCGCAGCTCGACGGCACCGAGGAGAAGGAGATCTCCTGGACCGCGGGGACGCGGCAGATGTCGTTCAAGGGGCAGGAGTATTTGCTGCATTTCTGCCTGCCGCACTTCTTCTTCCACTGCACCACCGCCTACGCGATCCTGCGCCACAACGGCGTGGAGGTCGGCAAGCGCGACTACATGGGCAGCCGCTAGACCCGGCCTGCCCGGTTGTCGGCGTCGGCGCTTCGTTGCCGGCGCCGGCTGACGGAAGCCGCGCGACGACGCCATTGGCAGCCTGCCCGGCCGGGCGCGATCGTTCCGCTGGATGCGCAACGGTCGCGGGGCGCGTGCGCCCGACCGTTGCGCGGGGTGCCGGCAGCCGGGCGACGGGCAACGCCGACACCTGATCCATTAATCCCCCGGTTCGTTCGTCCGCGCCGCCGCCGGGCAAGCGGACCGACCTCGCCAGCAGGACCACGCCACGGAGCACCAACCCGCAGTGCCGCAGAAATGGGACGTTGAAGCAGATGTCGTCGTCGTCGGGTTCGGCGCGGCGGGCATGGCCACGGCGGTCACCGCCCACGAGCTGGGCGCCAAGGTCGTCATTCTGGAAAAAGCCCCCGAGGGTCAGGAAGGCGGCAACACGCGGGTCGCGGGACAGGGCTACCTGAACACATCTTCGGCCGAGCAGGCCGTCACCTATCTGAACGCGCTGTGCGGACCCTACACCGTGCCGCAGGCCATGGTGCAGGTGTGGGCCGAGGAGATGTGCCGCAACAACGCATGGCTGGAAAGCCTCGGCGCCGATCCGCAGGAGCATCAGCATCCGCCGGTCGGCATCGAATTCCCCGACCTGCCCGGCGCGGACTGCGTGCACAAATTCCACGACGGTCCGACCTATGGCTATTCCCACACCTGGAACCGGTTCGAGCGCCTGGTCAAGGATCGCCCGATCCCGATTCTCTATGAAACGCCGGGGAAGCAACTGATCCAGCACGACAGCAGCAAGGAAATTCTCGGGGTGCGCGCCCGGCAAGGCGACCGAACGATCGCGGTCAAGGCCCGCCGGGGGGTGGTGCTGACCTGCGGCGGCTTCGAGAACAACCAGGACATGATCCGCAACTACCTGCCCGGCGTGCCGTACTGCTACACCTCCGGCACGCCGTACAACGAGGGCGACGGCATCACGATGGCGATGTCGGTGGGCGCCGATCTGTGGCACATGAACAACTACGCCGGCCCCTCGATGGCGCTGAAGGTCCCCGACATCCGCACATCGTTTTCGATGCAGGCGCTGCACTACAGCAAGCAGACGCCGGGCGGCATGATCGTGGTGGGGCCGGATGCGAAACGCTTTGCCGACGAAAAATACAAGACCCGCCATGGCAAGATCCCGGTGCATGGAAGCTGGCTGCCGCTGGCCACGCCGTGCCCGATGTTCCTGATCCTCGATCACACGCTGTTTTCCGCCGGCCCGCTGTATGACAAGACGCCGAGCCACGGCTGGACCCAGATCGTCGAGCGCTACGACTGGAGCGCGGACAACAGCGTCGAACTGGCGAAGGGCTGGATCAAGACCGCCGACAGCCTGGCGGGTCTGGCGGCGGTCGTGGGGCTCGACCAAGCGGCGCTGGCCGACACCGTCGCGCGGTGGAACCGCGGCTGCGCGGCGCAACACGACGCGGAGTTCGGCCGCAGCCTGATGCTGGCGCCGATCGTTGACGGGCCGTTCTATGCGGTCGAGCTGTCGCCCTCGATGCTCAACACGCAAGGCGGCCCGCGGCGTAACGAAAAGGCGCAGATCGTGCGGCCGGATGGGACGCCGATCGCGCGGCTGTATAGCGCGGGGGAGCTGGGGTCGATCTACAGCTATCTGTACCAGGGCACCGGAAATATCGGGGAATGCCTGGCGTTTGGCCGCGTTGCCGGGCGGAATGCCGTGGCCGAAACGCCCTGGGAGTAGGGCTGGCCCCGTTGCGTAACTCAGCCAAACTCCACCACGTTCGGGGATCATGTCCCATCCCGTGGTGTAACTGCGGCGGCAGCGGCGCCGCTTGCGACCCGCGCCTTGGCGATGGCGCGGTCGCGAGCGATCGGCGCTGCCGCCGCAGTTACACCACGGGATGGGACATCATCACATGCGTAGCCGTTGAACGCCCGGTATCTCAAGCCTTTAGACCGAACTCCAATGCGCTGGCCGGCGATGAGCCCGCTTGGAAATGGGGGTCGGCCGGGTCTTGGCGCGCAACCACGAGCGGTTCGCGTGCACCGCCTCTGGGGTCTGCCCGGACTGGCATCTGCAGCGACTTCCTCGGCGTTCGCTGCGCCCGAGTTCAGGACTGAGCGAAAGCGGACTGAGCGGAGCGCGGTGGCGGGGCCGGCGGCCCGGGCGAGCGGGGGAAGGCGCGGAGCGCCCCCAGCTGCCAGGGCCGCCGGCCCCGCCACCGTCACACGCTGCCGCGCTGGCCGTTTGGGCCATCCAATCGCAGATCGCTCCAGCGCGAGAGATAGCGACCGGGCCGCGCGCCGTCGTTGCCCGGCGTGGGCGCGCGGTCTGCAAGCGGCGGAATGCGCTTCGCTTTTCCGCCCTACGATCCGGGGCGGTGGGTTACCGCCCGCCGGCGATCAGGTCTTCCAGCGTCTCGATCAAGGCCCGCGCCGTCTGGGCGCGCTCCAGCGCCATCTCCTCGCCGACCAGGTCGTTGGGGTCCAGCGCCGCCAGGTCCGCCTCGGCCTCGGCCAGGCGCCGCTCGGCGTCGGTGCGGTTGAACTCCGCCACCGGTGCCACCTCGCTGGCCAGCACGGTGCAGCGCTCCGGGGTGATCTCGGCGAAGCCGCCGGCGACGAACAGCCGCTCGGTGATGGTGTCGCCCTCATACAGCGCGATGGTGCCGCCGCGCAGCGTGACGATCATCGGCGTATGGCCGGGCAGCACGCCGATGTCGCCTTCACTCGCCGGGATCACCACCATGTCCACCGGGCGGGACAGCAGCAGCTTGTCCGGGCTGACGATCTCCAACGCGACGGGCATGGGCGGCGTCCCTTGGTAACGGGCCGCGCGGATGAGGTTGTTCCGCGGGCGGTGCGTGGATGGCCGGGTCAGGCCCCGGCCATGACGGTCAGGCAGGAGTTCTCGGTCGCGGCCATGGCGGTTAGGCTGAAGTCCTGGGCTCGGCCATGGCAATTCAGCGTGACGGTTGGCGTTGGCGGTTGGTCTGACGGGCGGCCGCGGCGTTACGCGGTCGCCGCCAGCGACTCGCCCTTCTTCACGGCTTCCTCGATGGTGCCCACCATGTAGAACGCGGCCTCCGGCAGGTGGTCGTATTCGCCGGCGCAGATCGCCTTGAAGCTGCGGATCGTGTCGGCCACCGGCACGAACACGCCGGGGAAGCCGGTGAACACCTCGGCGACATGGAACGGCTGCGACAGGAAGCGCTGGATCTTGCGCGCCCGTGCCACCACCAGCTTGTCGTCCTCCGACAGCTCGTCCATGCCCAGAATGGCGATGATGTCCTGCAACGACTTGTAGGTCTGCAGGATGCGCTGGGTTTCGCGCGCCACGTTGTAGTGCTCCTCGCCGACGATGCGCGGATCGAGCGAGCGCGAGGTCGAATCCAGCGGATCGACCGCCGGGTAGATGCCCAGCTCGGCGATCTGGCGCGACAGCACGGTGGTGGCGTCCAAGTGCGCGAAGGACGTCGCCGGCGCCGGGTCGGTCAGGTCGTCGGCCGGCACGTAGATCGCCTGCACCGAGGTGATCGAGCCCTTCTTGGTGGACGTAATGCGCTCCTGCAGCGCGCCCATGTCGGTGGCCAGCGTCGGCTGGTAGCCCACCGCCGAGGGGATGCGGCCGAGCAGCGCCGAGACCTCGGCGCCGGCCTGGGTGAAGCGGAAGATGTTGTCGACGAAGAACAGCACGTCCTGGCCTTCCTCGTCGCGGAAGTACTCGGCCAGCGACAGGCCGGACAGGCCGACGCGGGCGCGCGCGCCCGGCGGCTCGTTCATCTGGCCGTACATCAGCGCCACCTTGGAGCCTTCGGTGGAGCCGCCCTCGCCCAGCTTGATGACGCCGGCGTCGATCATCTCGTGGTACAGGTCGTTGCCCTCGCGGGTGCGCTCGCCGACGCCGGCGAACACCGAGACGCCGCCATGCGCCTTGGCGATGTTGTTGATCAGCTCCTGGATCAGCACCGTCTTGCCGACGCCGGCGCCGCCGAACAGCCCGACCTTGCCGCCCTTCAGGTAGGGCGCCAGCAGGTCCACCACCTTGATGCCGGTGACCAGCACCTCGGCCGAGGTCGCCTGCTCCTCGAAGGTCGGGGCCTGGCGGTGGATCGGGTAGCGCTTCTTGGCGTTCACCGGGCCGCGCTCGTCGATCGGGTCGCCGATCACGTTCAGGATGCGGCCCAGCGTCTCCGGCCCGACCGGCACGGTGATCGGCTCGCCGGTGTCCACCACCTCCTGGCCGCGCACCATGCCGTCGGTGCTGTCCATGGCGATGCAGCGCACGGTGCGCTCACCGAGCTCCTGCGCCACTTCCAGCACCAGCATGCGGTTGTCGATCCTGGTGTGCAGCGCGTTCAGGATGAACGGCAGTTCGCCGTCGAACTGCACGTCCACCACGGCGCCCATCACCTGGGTGATGCGTCCGACGATGTTGCTGGCCATGCTCGATGTTCCTTGCAATACACTTCGCCCGCTTGCGGGAGAGGTCGCCACGCGCGCGTGGCGGGTGAGGGTCAGATGGCTTCCGCGCCGGAGATGATTTCGATCAGTTCGCGGGTGATGTTCGCCTGGCGCGCCCGGTTGTAGTTGAGCGTCAGGCGCTTGATCATGTCGCCGGCGTTGCGCGTGGCGTTGTCCATCGCGCTCATGCGCGCGCCGTGCTCGCCGGCGGCACTTTCCAGCAGCGCGCGATACACCTGGATCGCCAGGTTCTGCGGTAGCAGGCGGGCGAGGATGGTCTCCTCGTCCGGCTCGAACTCGTAGCTGGCGCCGCCCAGCGCGGCGGTGGCCTCCGCCTGGCCCGGCGGCGGCGGGGCGGGGATCAGGCGCTGCTCGGTGACGATCTGCGCGATCACCGACTGGAACCGGTTGTAGACCAGCGTGCAGACATCGATCTCGCCCGCCGCCAGCATGGCGGTGACGCGCCTGGCGATGTCCTCGGCGTCGGCGAAGTCGATCCGCTTCTTGCCGGCATAGGTGATGTCGCCGGTGATCCGGCTGGCCAGCTCGCGCTTCAGGTAGTCGCGCCCCTTGCGCCCGACCGCGAGGATCTTCACGGTCTTGCCCTCGGCCTCCAGCTTGCGCGCCAGGGTGCGCGTGGCGCGGCCGATATTGCTGTTGAACGCGCCGGCCAGGCCGCGGTCGGCGGTGACCGGGATCAGCAGGTGCACGTCGTCCTTGCCGGTGCCGACCAGCAGCGGCGGCGCGTTGGGTTGCTCGGCGACCGAGGCCGCCAGCGCGCCCAGCATCCGCTCCATCCGCACCGCGTAGGGCCGCGCGGCCTCGGCCTGCTGCTGCGCGCGGCGCAGCTTGGACGCCGCGACCATCTTCATGGCCGAGGTGATCTTCTGCGTCGACTTCACGCTGTTGATGCGCGTGCGAAGGGCTTTAAGACTGGGCATCTAGCACCTCTTCTCCCCCTCCCCTTGCGGGAGGGGGTCGGGGGGAGGGGTCGGGGGGCAAAAGGCTTCAGTGCGGCGTTGGCACCAACCCCTCCCCCGGGCCCCCTCCCGCAAGGGGAGGGGGAGGTGCGTCGTGGTGGCCTTCGGTGCCATCGTCAGGCAAAGCTCTTGACGAAGCCGTCGAGGAAGCCGGTGAGCTGCTTCTCGGTGTCCGGCTTGATCTCCAGGTCGGTGCGGATCGCCGCCAGGATCGCCGGCGCGCGCGCCTTGAGCTCGGCCAGCAACTGCGCTTCGAAGGCGCCGATGCGGCCGACCTCGATCTTGTCGAGGTAGCCGCGCACGCCGGCGAAGATCGCCACCACCTGCTCGTCGATCGGCACCGGGCGGTATTGCGGCTGCTTCAGCAGCTCGGTCAGCCGCGCGCCGCGCGCCAGCAGCGCCTGGGTCGAGGCATCGAGGTCGGAGGCGAACTGCGCGAAGGCCGCCATCTCGCGGTACTGCGCCAGCTCCAGCTTGATGCGCCCGGCGACCTGCTTCATCGCGCGGACCTGGGCGGCGGAGCCGACGCGGGAGACCGAGATGCCGACATTCACCGCCGGGCGGATGCCGCGGAAGAACAGCTCGGTCTCCAGGAAGATCTGCCCGTCGGTGATCGAGATCACGTTGGTGGGGATATAGGCCGAGACGTCGCCGGCCTGGGTCTCGATCACCGGCAGCGCGGTCAGCGAGCCGGCGCCGAAGGCGTCGCTCATTTTCGCCGCGCGCTCCAGCAGGCGGGAGTGCAGGTAGAACACGTCGCCCGGATAGGCCTCGCGGCCCGGCGGGCGGCGCAGCAGCAGCGACATCTGGCGGTAGGAGACCGCCTGCTTCGACAGGTCGTCGTAGAAGATCACCGCGTGGCGGCCGTTGTCGCGGAAGAACTCGCCCATCGTGCAGCCGGTGTAGGGCGCCAAGAACTGCGTCGGCGCCGGGTCGGACGCGGTGGCGGCGACCACGATCGTGTACTGCATCGCGCCGTATTCTTCCAGCGTCTGCACCAGCTGGGCGACGGTGGAGCGCTTCTGGCCGATCGCGACGTAGATGCAGTAGAGCTTCTTGCTCTCGTCGTCGCCGGCGTTGATCGCCTTCTGGTTGATGATGGTGTCGATGATCACCGCGGTCTTGCCGGTCTGCCGGTCGCCGATGATCAGCTCGCGCTGGCCGCGGCCGATCGGGATCAGCGCATCAATGGCCTTCAGCCCGGTCTGCACCGGCTCGTGCACCGACTTGCGCGGGATGATGCCGGGGGCCTTCACCTCGACCCGGCCGCGCACCACGTCGGTCAGCGGGCCCTTGCCGTCGATCGGCGTGCCCAGCCCGTCGACCACGCGGCCGAGCAGCCCGTTGCCCACCGGCACGTCGACGATCGAGCCGGTGCGGTTGACGGTGTCGCCCTCGCGGATCTGCCGGTCGTCGCCGAAGATCACCACGCCGACGTTGTCGGTTTCCAGGTTCAGCGCCATGCCGCGGATGCCGGCGCCGGGGAATTCCACCATCTCGCCGGCCATGCAGTTCTGCAGGCCGAAGACCCGGGCGATGCCGTCGCCGACGGACAGCACCTGGCCGGTCTCGGCGACGTTGGCCTCGGTGTCGAACGCGGCGATCTGCTGCTTCAGGATCTCCGAGATCTCGGCTGGGCGGATCTCCATATCAGGCGGCTCCCTTCATGGCGAACTGCAGGCGTTGCAGCCGGGATTTGAGTGAGGTGTCATACAGGCGGGCACCGACGCGCACGACAAGGCCGCCGAGCAGGTCGGGTGCCACGCTCTCATCGATGTTGACGTTGCCGTAGCCGGCCTCGATCAGCCTGGCGCGCAGCTGCTGGCGCTGCAGGTCGTTGAGCGGATGGGCCGAGGCGACGTGGGCGGTGACGACGCCGCGCTTGTCGGCGACCAGGGTGGCGAAGGCGGCGACGATGGCGCGCAGCGAGCGCAGCCGGCGGTTGGCGACGACGACGCCGACCAGGTCGCGCACCGGCTTGCCGAAGCCCTCGGCTTGCAGGACGGCGAGGGCGGCGCGGCGGGCGGTCTGGATGTCGATCAGCGGGGATGCCAGCAGGCGGCGGAAATCGGCCGAGCTGTCGATCAGCCGGCCGAGGGTCTCCATCTCCTGCACCACGGCGTCGAGCGCGTGGATGTCCTCGGCATGGGAATACAGCGCCGCGGCGTAGCGGTCTTCGAGACCGCCGCCGGAGGAGATGACTGTGCCGCCTGAAGCCACCGGTATCGTCCTGTTCTCTGCGCTCGCGCGCGGGTCCGTCGGTTGCACGCGCACAAGCGCGGGCGAGGGGATGCCGGCGCCCGGACCGGCGGGCGGGCCTCTAGCATGGGGTGGGTGGGGGTGCAACGGGCGGGGCGGTGCGGGTCGGAGGCCGTTCGAACGTCACCGCCAGTCCAACGCGCACATACATCGTTTGAGGTCACCATGCCGGCCCAGACGCCCGACGCAGCGGGCTCCATATTAGTCCGGAGGCGGTCAGCTTTGGGCCAACACAGCTTGCGCTGCTTCGGTTCACGGCCGAGTTGGCCGCATGAGGCCCAAAATCCGCCGCCCAATAGCCCGGCGCCAACGAGTCCGGACGGCAAAAGCAACAAAACGTGCGTATTTCGCATTTTTCTCTTGCATTCATGCGTTTTTTGTGAGATATGGCGTCGTGCCGACGGAATACGAATTCAAAGGGAAGCCGCAATGTCGAGAATCGAAGGAAAGTCTGGCTTGGATGCGATCCTGAAGCTAGGGCGGAAGGAAATTGCGCCCTTCTGTGAAGCCCTGTGGAACGAAGAGGACCTCGAGCACCAGCTTGAGGTGGATTGGATCGGACGAAAGCCCTTCTGCGAATTCCTCGACATTGGTGAATCCACCCTCAGTGGCTGGCTGAAGGAAAGCCGCACGCCACGCTACGCGAAGGTAGCCTACGGGCTCGCCCTTATCTTGTCGCGCCTTCAACGCGCAATCCCGAAGACCGCGGAGGAATCTTCCGGGTTCAAAATCATTAAATCCGATGATCACTATCAACTTTGTCAATTTCGACATAACGAACATGGAGTCGCCGTCGGAACGATAGTGGCTGATAGTATTCCGACGTGGCAGATGGCCGTCGAGTTTGCGAACTCTCCGACCGCCTATTGGTTGCTCGGCGAAACATCCAATTATTCTCGAGACTACGCACAAGATCTGCGGGAAAGTGGAGAAGGGCAGTGGCCACTGGAAGACCTTAACGAGGAGACAACCTCTCTGCTCGACCTCGTATGGAAATCTAAGAACGAGGAGATCGCCGGAACTGCCGGCAACGGAATGAAAACGACTGGTTTGAACGACGCCTGCGAATCACCCACGAGCGTGGCGTCCCATCAACCGCAAAAATAAACGAACACAAACGCTTCCTCACAGTCGGAGGGTTGTCACTATGCCAATCACCAACCACGCTGAGCAGCGCCTCCAGCAGCGCGGCATGCGCGAGCAAGACGTTCAACTTGGTCCTCGCCCACGGCACCGCAATTGACCGGCACCGCGTAGTACTAACCCACAAAGACGCCGAACGGGAAATCCACCGGCGCAAGAAAGAGATCGAGCGGTTCGAGCGCTGTCGCGACTGCATTGTCGTGACCGTGGAAGCCAGCGTCGTCACAGCTTATCGTCTCACCGACGCACGCGGGGCACAAAAGCTAGCCCGCACACTGAGGAGTCTGGCTCAATGACATCCTCGATCCGACTATTCTGGCAGCGCCTTGAAGGCAGCGTCCACCCGGATGACGCCCCGATCTTCGCAAGAATTCCGCATTCATTCAACCTCGATTATCCGCCTCCCGCGTTTGTAGGCGATGTGGATAACGCGCCTGTGGTGATCCTGATGGCAAACGGCGGCTATGTCGCGGATGCGACGCCGCGAGAGTTCCCACGCCCCGAGGATCACCGCGAATTCATTGACAACCTCAGAGGCGACCGAAAGGATCTGCCGAGGAACTTGGGCACCTATTACACACGAAACTGGATCTACCATTGGCTACGCAATGGGACTGCGGTTATCGTGAACGCCGTCGCCTACCGCTCCCCAAAGATTGGGAACGAACCCGAGAACCGAAAGCTTGCGGAACTTCTTCCGTCCGTTCGCGTTCATCGGAAGTGGCTAATAGACGAGGTGCTTATTGCAGCCCGCGCAAATCGGCGGTTTGTTATCGTCCATCGGCCCCCGATGTGGAAATTGGATCGGAACCGGACGCCTCCGTTTTCAAACCTTCTCTACTCGCCGAACCCGGTTTCGCCATACCTTGCAGATGCCGTTCGAGAAAGCACCGAAAAATGGCTGCGAGGCCGATAGCAGGGTCGCGTTGACGACCTCGCCAGCGTGAATGCGATCGCCGATGAAAGGAATCCAATGATGTTCGCTACGGTAGACAGTTCGCAATGCGACAGGCAGCCGGCCCACCGTAAGCGGCGCGCCGTGCAAAAATTACAAAGGCCAGCCACGAGCCTAACGAACGGTGTGTTAGCCGAATCAGCCTTCACGGGCACTTTCATTGCACCATAAATCCAGTCGAGCGCGCGTCAACCCGCCTGCAAGGCTTTCTGAACCGCCTTGGGCGCGCGTTCGATGACCAGGAGGTAAGCCCGCGTCGGCCCCTCCGGCTGGCGCGACCCCTGTTCCCAATGGCGCAGCGTGTTGACGCTGAACCCGAAGCGGCCCGCGAACTCTTCCTGCGTCATGTCCAGGCCCGCGCGGATCGCCTTCACGTCGATCTTTTCCGGCACATGGACGCGATAGGCAGTCTCGTCCGCCGCACCCTTGGCGTAGGCCGCCGCCTGCTGAAGGCCGCGTCGGATGCTGTCGGCCACCGTGCTCACGGCTTGCTCCTTTTGAATGTCGCCACCAGTAGCGCCGTAAGGCGACGCCCAACAATGAACGAATTGATCGTGGTTGCGCAGCTTCGCGGCCCGTTGGGCAGGATGGCCGCATTTGGCCCGCGTCGCCGACTTGCCTGACTGCCGACACGCGTCATTCGGGAAGCGTGGTGACTGAGGAAAGCAAGTAATCAAGCGGACACAGAGTTGCACAGAGGGTCCACAGAGTTTCACAGAGAAAGAGAATAGCGCTGCGCGCAAGGTCCTTTGACTTGTACGTCCGTCCTCAGCGCGAAGCGCCAATATATTCTTCTCTGTGAAACTCTGTGGACCCTCTGTGCAACTCTGTGTCCGCTTGATTACTTGCTTGACTTGACTTGCTTGTCGCGCTGCGGCGCACCCAGACCCAACGCGGCCGCCCGGGCCACCATCCGAATTGATCAGCGCCCCAGCACACCCGGAACGGGATGATGCAGCCTGGCCTGCGCGCATCTCGAAGCGGCAATTTTTCGGCGTTGCCTAAGCTGCTGGAAGTCATTACGACCCCGCGGGACGATCCCGCTGGCTCAGATCGGCCTGCCGGTTCTTGGCGTAAGCGGTGAGCACGAACAGCGGCATGGCGGCGTCGTGGTGGAAGTAGACCACCCGCGCACCGCCCCGCTTCCCGCGTCCCTCCAAGCCCCACCGCAGCTTCCGCACACCGCCCGTTCCGGGAATCAGATCGCCAGCCATGGGGTTGTAGGCGAGGTAGTCCACCAGAAGCGCCCGCTCCCTGTCGGTCATCAGCTTGCGTGTCGCGGACAGGAACTCCGGGGTCTCGACGACGCTGACCGGGATCGTTCGAGCCATGGGGGATACTAATCCATTGGGGCAGTGAAGGCAATCAAAATCCAGTCCAATGGATCATGGCCTGGCGCCACCGCTGAGCGGTAAAGCAAGGTCGGCGCCGGCTCGCCGCCAGGTTCGCCGCTACAACAGGGCCACGCCAATTGCCGTGGCTGCTCGACGAAGATTGACGTCGAACGTTGCCAACGGCAGCTCTTGGCGGCGGCTCAGTTCGAGATAGGCCGCGTCGTACAGGGACAGCCGCTGATCCGCGGCAAGCGTCGCCGTGTCCCGCATTGCCCTGGTCGAGGTTTCCGCATCGACGGTGATCGGCAGATCGAGCAGCAGCGCCTGGGCTTTCTGCCGCCGCGCCGGGTCGATCCTGCGCTGCCGCTCGGCAACCAGCAATGCCTGCCCGACTTCCAGATGCCAGAGATTTGGCACCAGGGCGCCGGCTTCCGCGACGCGGCGAAGGATCGCACGCGCAAGGTCCGCACTGGCCTCATCGAGTGCCGCCGAGATCGCGACGGAGGCGTCGAGGACAAGGACGGCCACCGGGGAGCGTCCTATGGCCGCCCCTCATCGCGCATGGCGCGGATGTCGTCCTGGGTGACCCGCACCCCCTGGGCCGCCAATTCCCTCCCGATCGCAAGCAGGCCTTCGACTGCCGCCATCGCCTTGGCAATGTCGTGGCCACCCTCGGGCACCAGCCGCGCGATCGGCTTGCCGTGTCGGGTGATCACGACCTGCTCGCCGTGCTCGACCTTGTCGAGCAGTTCCGACAGCTTGGCCTTGGCCTCATAGGCGCCGACGGAGATGGCCGGTTTGAGTGGAATCTGGTTCATGCCGACCGTTTAGACCAGTCGGCCGACCGGTGCAAATGCGGCTTGACCGGGGCCGACAGTGGCCGGTCAGCCGGCGGACCTGTCGCGGGATCATGTCCGCACGGCGTCCTGACAGGCCGCCTTCAACGGGGGCAGGTCGCGTTCGATCGGCAGCCAGACGCGGGTCAGCTCAACGGTGGCTTACTCATTGCGTAGCCGGCTGGCGGCGTGAATGGTCTGCAGCGCGCCAAACCGCCTGCCGGGCTTTCTGGCCTGCATCGGCGCGCGTTCGGTGACCAGGCGGCAAGCCCGTGTCGCCTCCCTCTGGCTGGTGGATCGCGGGCTCCTGACCTCAAAGCGGCCGGCCTGCCGCTCTGCCCGCCGAGCAATTTCAGCAAACCGCGCCTGGAGATCAAATGTTTGGCGCACGGCCTGTGAACCGCACGGACCCAGCTGCGTGCATCGGCGCGCATCGCCTTGCTTCATCTGCGGTAAATTCTTGCTTGCCCTGCCGTGCCACAAGCTCGCGACGCGGAGCAAGGTTGTACGCGATCGCAACCTCCCGGCGCCACGGCGGGCGCTTGCTCGATCGGTCAGGATGACGCTGCAGGCGTCATCGTCATCTGCGTGACCGATTGGGTGGTGGTGGTGCGGCTCGCTTGCGACGCTGTCAGGGCCGGTCGAGGGAGCATGCAGCCTGGCAGTCCCAACGACCCGGGACGGTGCCTGGGCCGGTCCGGTTTCGGTGGCGTCGAAGACCGGTTCTGTGTAGTGTAACTGACTAACAGATGGCACGCAGAACCGCAGATGTATCTTCTCACAGCCAGCGCCCCGCTCACCTCCCCCAGCGCCGGAGCCAAGCCGCGGGACCGCCGGGAGACGCGCCGGGGGCATGCCCGAAGGACACTGCCCACCGGGTCAGGTGCCGTCGCAAACCCCGATGGGGCGCCACTCGGTGGTGAAGGGTGGGTGGCACCGGTTTGGGGCGGGTGGCCGACGGGGAGATGGCCACGACGGTGAGGGCGGGAATGGCGGCAGCGTGCTTTTCGCGAAAACGCGCAACGACCCCGTGCAACAGTCTGCCGCACCGAAGCCCGCCGCGGGGGCTCGACCCGGTGGGGCGATCAGCCGGTGGCGAGGCTGGACCGTGACCGCGGCACCGGCTTGGGGCGGATGGCTGGCGCGGGGGCCGGCCATGGCGGTGCGGGCGGGGGTGGCGGACGTGTCTTCCGCGAAACCGCGCAACGACCCCATGCAACAGTCTGCCGCGCTGGGGTTTGCCACTGGACCTCGACCCGGTGGGGCGATCAGCCGGTGGGGGAGGATGGAACGTGACGGCGGCACCGGCTTGGGGCGGATGGCCGGCGCGGGGGCCGGCCATGACGGTGCGGGCGGTGGCGGCGGCGCGCTGTTCGCGAAACCGCGCAACAACCCCATGCAACAACGTGCCTCACCGGAAGCTGCCACTGGACCTCGGCCCGGTGGGGCGATCAGCCGACGGCGAGCATGGACCGTGACGGCGGCACCGCTGGGGGCGGATGGCCGGCACGAGGGCCGGCCATGACGGTGAGGGCGGGGGCGGCGGCGCGCTGTTCGCGAAACCGCGCAACGACCCCATGCAACAGTCTGTCCTCCGGGAGCTTGCCGCCCGGCCACGACCCGGCGGCGCTACCCCACCGCCGCCCGCACCGCGGCGCAGATCTGCGCGACCTGCGCCTCGGACAGGTCGGGGTGGATCGGCAGCGCCAGGATGCGCTGCGCCAACGCCTCGCTGACCGGCAGCGCGGTGCCGTCGTGATGGTCGCGATAGGCCGGCTGCACATGCAACGGCCGAGGGTAGTAGATCGCGGTCGGCACTCCCTGGTCCTTCAGCCGCGCCTGCACCGCGTCGCGCGAGGCCCCCTCCGGCAGCAGGATGGCGTAGATCGCCCAGGCGCTGGTGCTGTCGGGCACCCGGGCCGGGATCACCACCGCGTTGCCCAACCCCTGGTCATAGGCGCGGGCGATGCGCTCGCGGGCCACCAGCTCCTCGCGGAACACCGTCAGCTTGGCCAGCAGCACCGCGGCCTGCAGCGAGTCCAGCCGGCCGTTCATCCCGGTGCGCAGCACCTCGTAGCGCGTCGGCCCCTCGCCGTGGGTGCGCAGGCTGCGATACAGCGCGTCGCGCTCGTCGCTCTCGGTGAAGATCGCCCCGCCGTCGCCGTAGCCGCCGAGCGGCTTGGACGGGAAGAAGCTGGCGATCGTCGCGTCCGCCATGGTGCCGAGCGGCTTGCCATGCAGCGTCGCGCCGTAGCTCTGCGCGCAGTCATCCAGGGTGAACAGCCCCTCGCGCGCGGCAATCGCGTTGATCGAGGGCCAGTCGGCGGCCTGGCCGAACAGATCGACGCCGATCACCGCGCGCGGCCGCAGTTTTCCCCCCGCGCGTACCGCGGCGATGCGGTCGGCCAGGTGCGCCGGATCGATCTGGAACGTGCGCGGATCGACATCGACGAACACCGGCGTGGCACCCAGCACCAGCGGCACCTCGGCCGTCGCGGTGTAGGTGAAGGCGGGCAGGAACACCGCGTCGCCGCGGCCGATGCCCTCGGCCATGAAGGCGATCTGGATCGCGTCGGTGCCCGAGGAGACCGCGACGCAATGCTTCGCGCCGCAGAAGCCGGCGAGCTCGCGCTCCAGCTCCGCCACTTCCGGCCCAAGGATGAACTGGCAATGCGCCAGCACGCCGTCCAGCCGCCGGCGCAGCTCGGGCGCGATGCGCGCCTGCTGCGCCTTCAGGTCGAGGAAGGGAATGGCGGGATGGGTCATCGGCGGCTCACCTTTCAGGCACTGCACGGGCCGGCGCGGCGGCGCCGTCGGCGTTGTGGTCGAACTCGGGCACCAGGCGGCCGAGCAGGGTCAGCGCCAGGCGCGGCTGGCCGCCACGGCAGGCCGCCGCGATCTCCTCGATGGCGCGCCCGACGATGGCGGGATCGGCGGTGCGCGGCGCCGCCATCAGCAGCCCGGGATAACCGGTCGGCACCGGCGGCTCCTGGCCGTGGAACAGTTCCTCGTGCAGTTTTTCCCCCGGGCGCAGGCCGGTGAAGCGGATCTCCACGTCCTCGTCCGGCTTCAGCCCGGCCAGCCGGATCATCTGGCGCGCCAGCTCGACGATCTTCACCGGCGGCCCCATGTCGAGCACGAAGATGCCGCCCTGCTCGGCCCCCGGCAGCGCCGCCCCGCCGACGCCGATCACGCTGGCCTGCAGCACCAGCCCGACCGCCTCGCGCACCGTCATGAAGTAGCGCTGCATGTCGGGGTGGGTCACCGTCAGCGGGCCGCCGCGCTCCAACTGGTGCTGGAACAGCGGCACCACCGAGCCGGTGGAGCCCAGCACGTTGCCGAACCGCACGGTGATGCAGCGCATGCCGCGGCCTGCGTCGCGTCCCGGCGCGGCGTCGCGCATCTGCGCGCGGGCGTCGTCGCGCAGCTGCGCGCGGGCGTTAATATCCAGCGCCTGGCAATACATCTCCGCCAGCCGCTTCGAGGCGCCCATCACGCTGGTCGGGTTCACCGCCTTGTCGGTCGAGATCAGCACCATCGCCTGCGCGCCCACCGCGCGCGCCGCATCGGCCACGTGGCGGGTGCCGGCGACGTTGGTCAGCAGCCCCTCCAGCGGGTTGGATTCGACGATCGGCACGTGCTTCAGCGCCGCGGCGTGGAACACCAGCTCGGGCCGCCACGCCTCGAACACCGCGCGCACCCGCGCCTCGTCGCGGACGTCGGCGATCAGCGCCTGGCGCGGCACCTGCGGGTGGGTCTCGGCCAGCTCGGTGTCGATCTGCCACAGCGCGTATTCGCCGTTGTCCAGCAGGATCAGCGTCTCCGGCCCGAACGCGGCGACCTGGCGGGCCAGCTCGGAGCCGATGGTGCCGCCGGCCCCGGTGACGATGACGCGGCGGCCCTGGATCAGCCGCGCCATCCCCTCGCGGTCCAGCGGCAGCTGGGCGCGGTTGAGCAGGTCGTCGATCACCACCGGGCGCAGCTCCAGCCGCCGCGCCGGGCCGGCCGGCCCCAGCGCGGTGGGGCGCGGCGCGCGGCGCAGCGACAGGCCGAAGCGGTCGGCCAGGTCGACCAGGCGCGACAGCGCCGCCCCGCCCAGGTCGGGCGAGGCGATGACGATGGTGGCGGGCAGCCGCTCCTCGGCGGCGAGCCGCTCGAGCACCGCCGGCAGGTCGTCGAGGCCGCCCAGGATGGCCTGGCCCTGGATGCGCCGGCCGCGCTGGCCGGCACCGGTGGCGATCAGGCCGCCCAGGCGGAAACTCTGCCGGCGGTCCTGGGCGAGGGCGCGCAGCAGCAGGTCGAGGTCCTCCACCGCGCCGACCAGCAGCAGGGCGGCGTCGCGCGCCTCGATCCGGCCGCGCGGGCGGCGCAGGTGGTGCTGGCGATGCAGCACCCGCGGGGTGCCGAGCACGGCCAGCAGGGTCAGCGCGAACACCACCGGGAAGGCCGGGCTGGGCGAGGCGACGCCGGCCAGCGCCAGCAGGACGGCGAACAGCGCCGCGCCGAACACCGCGGCACCGGCGACGCCGAGCAGGTCGGACAACCCGAGGAAGCGCCAGTACTGCAGCGACAGCCGGAGCGGCGCACCCGCCACCAGCACCGCGGCAGCCCCGGCGGGAATGCTCCAGAGCGGGGTGAACGGGTCGGCGGCGGGTGCCGCGATCCAGCGGGCCAGCGGCACCGACGCGGCGGCCAGGACACCATCGAGGGCAACGTTGACGGCGATTCTCGCCAGGGACCTTGCAGCCATGGCCGCCCTATAGACCAGCCAACCAACACCGGCCAGCAAGCGCCAGCGGCGGGGGAAGCAAGGCCAGGGGCTCCGCCCCTGGACCCCGCCAGGGGGCGCTGCCCACTGGACCCCCGCCAAGGGCGAGCCCTTGGAACCCTTCACTGGGAGTGGCTGAGGGGGAGGGGGCGTGTGGGCGCGGCGCAAGGGGCGCCGTCCGGCGTGCCGGACGCCGCCCCTTCGCCTCGCCCACACGCCCCCTCCCCCTCAGCCACTCCCAGTCATGGAGTCCAGAGGCTCCGCCGGCGCCTGCCCCCGGGCACTTGTCCCGGGGGGCGGGGGTCCCAATGGTACCATGGGGGGCAGCGCCCCCTGGCGGGTTTCAGGGCGGCGCCCTGACCTTGCTTCGCTCGGCCGCGGGGCCGTTGGTTCGTCGTCGAACAGGATGCGGTTGGCGGCGCCTTCCATGTCGTCGTATTGGCCGTGGCGCAGGCACCACAGGAAGGTGGCCAGCCCGCTTCCGCCCAGCACCAGGCTGACCGCCAGCAGCAGCAGGATCACCGCCATTTCCGGCCCTCCCGCGCGGCGCGGAAACTGTTGGCCATCACCAGCACCGAGGAGCTCGACATCGCCGCCGCCGCCAGCCACGGCGTGACCCAGCCCGCCACCGCCAGCGGCACCATCACCGCGTTGTAGCCGATCGCCAGCGCCAGGTTCTGCCGCATCACCGCCTGGGCCCGGCGCGCCGCGCCGATCACCGCGGCCACCGGCGCCAGCCGGGCGCCCTGGAACACCACGTCGGCCACCGTCTGGCTGAGATCCGCCGCCGAGGCCGGCGAGGCCGACACCGTCGCGGCGGCCAGCGCGGGGCCGTCGTTCAGCCCGTCGCCCACCATCAGCACGCCGTGCCGCGCGGCCATCCGCTCGACCCGCGCCACCTTGTCGAGCGGCGAGCACTCGGCGTGCCAGTCCTCGATGCCGAGCGCCGCGGCGATGCGCGCCACCGCCGCCCGCCGGTCGCCCGACAACAGCGATATCCGCAGGCCGGCGCTGCGAAGTTGCGCGATGGTCTCGCGCGCGTCAACGCGCGGGCGTTCGTCGAAGGCGAAGCGCAGCGGCGCCTGGCCCGGCCGCGCCAGCCACAACTCGGGCGTGGCGGACGGCGGCGCGGCGGGATCGCCGCAGAAGGCGCGGCTGCCCAGCCGGACCTCGCCCGCCTCCGTCGCCAGGCTGAGGCCCTGGCCCTGGTGCTCGACGACTTGTTCCGCCGCCGGCACGGGTCCGGCGACGGCAAGCAGCGCACGGGCCAGCGGGTGGCGGCTGGCGGCGGCGAGCGAGCCGGCCAGTCGCAACGCAGCCGGATCGATGTCGGCTTCATTGACCAGCCCTTGCGTCGGCTCGGTCAGCGTGCCGGTCTTGTCGAACACCACTTCCTCCAGGCTCGCCAGCCGTTCCAGCGCGGTCGGCGATTTCAGCAGCACGCCGGCGCGGAACAGCCGCGAGGTGACGATCACCTGCACCGCCGGCACCGCCAGCGCCAGCGCGCAGGGGCAGGTGATGATCAGCACCGCGCTGGCGGTGAACAGCGCCTGCTCCAGCCCGACGCCGCGGCCGAAATACCAGAACAGGAACGTTCCCAAGGCGGTCAGGTGCACCGTCGGCGCATACCGCCGCGCCACGCGGTCGGCGAACACGACGAAGCGCGAGCGGCGCGCCTCCGCCGCCTCGATCAGCCGGACGCATTCGGCCAGCA
The DNA here is from genome assembly GCA_963847615.1 of uncultured Alphaproteobacteria bacterium. Taxonomy (GTDB): domain Bacteria; phylum Pseudomonadota; class Alphaproteobacteria; order Acetobacterales; family Acetobacteraceae; genus Palsa-883. Next base: position 191,883 of record CAWKAN010000018.1, on the reverse strand, counting down.
GCGTCGCCGCGCCGGCCGCGGTGGCGCGCACGGTGATCGGCGCGCCCAGGTTGAGCGTGCCGGCGAACACCTTCGTGCCAGGGGCGGCGGCCACCGGCAGGGTCTCGCCGGTCACCAGGCTGGCATCCAGCGAGGTCTCGCCGCGCTCCAGCGTGCCGTCGACGCCGATGCGCTCGCCCAGCCCCACCAGCACGCGCTCGCCGGGGGCGACGCTCTCCTGCGCGCGGCGCTGCGTGCTGCCGTCGGGCCGCAGCACGGCGACGTCGGTGGCACGCAGCGCCAGCAACTGTTCGGCGGTGGCGCGCGCCTGGAAGCGGGCGCGGTGGTCCAGCACGCGCCCGACCAGCAGGAAGAACACCAGGGTGATCGCGGAGTCGAAATAAGTGTGCGCGCCGCCGGTGAACGTCGCGACCAGGCTCATGGCGGTGACCAGCAGCACGCCGAGGCTGACCGGCAGGTCCATGTTGGCGCGGCCGTGGCGCAGCGCGGCGAGCGCGGAGACGAAGAACGGCCGCCCGGCATAGGCGATCGCCGGCATCGCGATCAGTGCCGAGACCCAGTGCATCAGCGCCAGCGTCGCCGGCCCCATGGTCTCGCCGAGCCCGGCCCAGATGCCGATCGAGATCAGCATGACGTTGCCGGCGGCGAAGCCGGCGACGGCCAGCGCGCGCAGCAGCGCCGCCCCGGTGGCGTCGCGCGCCTGGCCGAGCAGTGCCGCGTCGAACGGCACCAGCCGGTAGCCCAGCGCCTCGATCCGCGCGACCAGCGCGGCGGCGCGCGCCGCGCCGCCGCGCCAGGCCAGGCGCAGCCGGCGCGTGGTCATGTTGACGCGGCCCTGGGTCACGTCCGGCTCGCGCGCCAGCACCTGCTCGATCAGCCAGACGCAGGCGCCGCATTGCAGCCCGTCGATCGCCAGCGTCAGTGCGTGGGTGCCGTCCGGCTGCGTGACGACGTGGCGGGCCAGGTCCCAGCGCGCCTCCGTCTCGGGGCGCGGCGGGCGCTGGGCGGGGTCCAGCACGCGGCTGGCGTAGTAGCGGCCGAGGCCGAGGCCCTCGATCGTTGCGCAGGCGGCGGCGCAGCCCGGGCAGCAGAAGCGCCGCCCGGATGGCGCGGGCAGGCCGCAATGGGCGCACATCGTTGCGGATGCGTCGACTTCCGTGGCGGCGGCCGCAGGGGCAGCCCTGGGTTCAGCCAGGCGGGCGGCCGCGAGAGGCGCGTTCGCGGCGAGCGCGGTCACCGCACGATCACGCGCCGCGTCGTGCTGATGGTCTTGCCGCCGACGCCGGCGGAGATCAGCAGGTCCCATTGACCCGGCGCCGACAGCGCCTGCGCCGCGCGATAGCGTCCGTCGGCCGTCGAGCTGAAGGTCAGTGGGGTGGTGTCGGCCGGGCCGAGCGGCCGTTCGGCGCGGGCCTGGATGCGTGCGCCGCCGAGCGGCGCGCCGGTGCGGTCGGTCAGCACGATCAGCGGATGGGCGTCGGCGCCGACGCTGGCCTGCACGGTCCAGCCGAGCGCTTTCTGTTGCGCCGCAAGCTTGAGCACGCGGTCGTAATGGTTCGACAGGTCGAACCCGTCCGTGCCGGCGACGCCGGGGAAGGTGCGCAGCGCCACCCATACCATTCCACCATTGACGGCGACGACGAACAGCAGTGACAGCGCGATCGCCCAGGGGAACCAGCGCCACCCCGGGTTGCGCGACGACGGCACGCTGTCGCCGGGGCCGGAGGTGCCGATGGGCGGAACGGGGTCGATGAAACTCATCGCGGCGCGCTTTCCTGCTCAGTCGTTGTTGGCACGGCCACCCGGGCCCAGGAACACCGAGCGGTAGACGGTGTGTTCGCCGGTGGTGGTGTTGCTCAGGATGAAATTCACCGGTTGCGACCCGTCCTTCAGCGCGGCCGGCTGGCCGGTGACCATCACGCGGAAGGTGCCGACGCTGTCGGCGTTGACCGGCAGACCGAGCTGCACCGCGGGGCCGAGCCCTTCATCGGCCTCGGTCAGGACGGCGCCGGGCATGCCGTCCAGGTTCAGTTCGAACAGCGCCTCGGTGTCTGCCTTGTTGACGATCTTCAGCGTATAGCCGTTGCGCAGGTCGCCATTCGCCAGGCGCACGAACAGCGGCGCGCGGTCGTGCAGCACCGACAGTCCAAGCCCGGAACGGGTTGCCAGCGCCGCCGCCATCACGCCCATCGCGAGCACCAGCGCGAACAGGTAGGTCACGGTGCGGGCACGGAAGAAACGGAACGCCGTGTGCTGGCCGCGCGCCTTCGCCGCCTGGTCGGCCAGCGTGTCCCAGGTGATCAGCCATTTCGGCCGGCCGGAGACCTCCATCACATGGTTGCAGGCGTCGATGCACAGGCCGCAACTGATGCATTCGAGCTGGATGCCGTCGCGGATGTCGATGCCGGTGGGACACGCGGTGACGCAGGCGCCGCAATCGATGCAGTCCCCGCCGGCGTCGCCTTGGTGGCGGCGGCCGCGCAGCCTTGGTTCGCCGCGCCAGCCCTGGTAGGTGACGGTCAGGCTCTGCTCGTCCAGCATCGCCGCCTGGAAGCGCGGCCAGGGGCACATGTAGGTGCACACCTGCTCGCGCGCCCAGCCGGCCAGCAGATAGGTGGTGGCGGTGAACAGGAAGGTGAAGAAATACACCTCCTTCGATGCCGTGCCGCGTCCAGAATTCCACCGTCACCGTCGGCGCATCGACGTAGTACATGATCCAGGCGCCGCCGGTCCAGAACGCGATGCCCGAGCCAGACCGCGTGCTTCGCCGCCTTGCGCCAGGCCGCATCGCAGGCCGAACGGCGCCGCGTCGCGCTTCATCCGCGCGTTGCGGTCGCCCTCGATCAGCCGCTCGACCCACATGAACAGGTCGGTCCACACGGTCTGCGGGCAGGTGAAGCCGCACCAGACGCGGCCGACCAGGCTGGTGACCAGGAACAGCGCCGACCGCGCCCATGATCAGCAGGCCGGTCAGGTAGTAGATGTCCTGCGGCCAGAACTCAGGTTGAAGAAATAGAAGCGCTCATGGAACAGGTCCAGCAGCACCGCCTGGTCCGGTTCGGTCACGCCGCGATGCCAGCGCAGCCAGGGCAGCAGGTAGTAGACGCTGAGGCAGAACACCAGCACGCCCCATTTGAACCGGCGCACCGGGCCGCGCACCGGCTTTCGGGTAGACCCGCACGCGGTTGGCGTACAGGTGCTGTCCCGCGTCCTCCTGGTGGAGCTGGAGCTGGCGATCGGCCTTGCTGATCCGCGACACCGGCGTGGCCCGGCTGCGCCGGCCTACTCGCCGCCGCCCAGCGAATGGACGTAGAGCGTGACGGCCTTGATCGTCGCCGGGTCGAGCCGGTGGTTCCAGTTCGGCATCAGCCCCATGCGCGGGTTGGTGATCTGCGCCACCACGCCGTCCCGCGTGTCGCCATAGAGGTGGATGTGCGCGGCCAGGCGCGGCGCGCCGAACTGGCGGTTGCCCTGGCCGGCGTCGCCGTGGCAGACGGCGCAGTTCTCGGTGAACAGCTTGCGGCCCGCGGTCACGCTTTTGCCCAGCTCGGGGGTGCTCGGCCCGGGCCTGCCGAACAGCGTCATGACGTAGTCGGCGATCTGCTGGATCTGCGAGGGCTGCAGGATGCCGTCAACGCCGAAGCGCGGCATCTGGCTGGTGCGCGCGTCGGGATCGCCGCTGCGGATGCCGTGCGTGACGGTCTGCTGGATGTCGCCCAGCGTGCCGCCCCACAGCCAGTCGCCGGCGGCAAGCGCCGGATAGCCCGGCCGGCCGCCGCCGCCGGCGCCGTGGCAGGGCTGGCAGTTGTTGGCGAAGGTGATGCGCCCGGCGGTCTCCGCCACCTCCAGCAACTGCGGGTCCTTGCGGATGTCGGCGAACGACAGCGTCCGGATCTTCTCCATGTAGCCGGCGCGCTGCGCCGCCACCGCCGCGACGTCGGCGTCCACCGCCTGGCGCGGGGAATAGCCCAACAGGCCATGGAAGTAGCCGGTGCCGTAGGGGATGGAGGGATACAGCACGATCAACACCGCCGCCCAGGCGATGCAGGCGTACAGCACGTAGAGCCACCATTTCGGCAGCGGGATTGTTGAGCTCCTTGAGCCCATCCCACTCGTGCCCGGTGGTGTCACGGCCGGTGACGGAATCTTTCTCGATCTTGGTCGGCACTGGGCCCTCTCCTCAACGGTCGTCCTCGAGCGGAATGCAGCCATTCCGCTCGACCCGCGCCTTGCGTCCCGGCCAGTAGGTGGTGAGCAGGATCGCGATGAACACCAGGCCCACGCCGACGACGGAGTAGTGCATCATCCAGACGATCAGCCCCATCGCGCTCATTGCCGCAACTGTTCGGTGCTGGTGTCGGCGAAGTCGACCAGGGTGCCGAGCATCTGCAGGTAGGCCACCAGCGCATCCATCTCGGTGACGACACGGCCATCGCCGGACGCCTGGTCGGCCTTGGGATAGCGCTTGAGCAGCGCGGCGGTGTCGGCCTGGGGATCCGCCTGCGCCGCGAGGTCGGCCGGCGCGTCGGCGATATCCTCGTCGGTGTACGGCACACCTTCCAGACGCAGCACCCGCATGCGCGCCTGGATGTCATCGGTGCGCAACGGCGTCTCGGCCAGGAAGGCATAGTGCGGCATCAGCGATTCCGGCACCAGCGCCTGCGCGTTCTTCAGGTGCGCATAGTGCCAGTCGTTGGAGTATTTGCCGCCGACGCGCGCCAGGTCCGGGCCGATGCGCTTGCTGCCCCACTGGAACGGATGGTCGTACATGCTCTCGGCGGCGAGCGAGTAGTGGCCGTAGCGCTCGACCTCGTCGCGCAGCGCGCGGATCTGCTGGCTGTGGCAGAGATAGCAGCCCTCGCGGATGTAGATGTCGCGTCCGCGCAGCTCCAGCGGCGAATACGGCCGCATGCCCTTGACGTGCTCCACCGTCGTTTCGATGGTGAACAGCGGCACGATCTCGACGATGCCGCCGATCGCCACGGTCAGCAGGGTGATCACCAGCAGCAGCACGGCGTTCTTTTCGATGGTGTCCTGACGGATGAACATCGGCCTACTCCGCCGCCACGGCCAGGCCGACCGGCATCGCCGGGCGCTCGGCGGTGCTCGGGCTGCGTATCGTCTGGATCATGTTGTAGACCATGATCAGCATGCCGCTGAGGAACATCAGGCCGCCCATCAGGCGGATCACGTAATACGGGTGCACGGCGACGACCGATTCGGCGAACGAGTACTGCAGGAAGCCGAACTGGTCGTAGGCGCGCCACATCAGGCCCTGCATGATGCCGGCGACCCACATCGAGGTGATGTAGAAGACGATGCCGAGCGTGGCGATCCAGTAGTGCCAGTTGGCCAGCCGGGTCGAATACAGTCCGCTGCGCTTCCACAGCACCGGCACCAGGTAGTAGATCGCGCCGAAGGTGATGAAGGCGACCCAGCCCAGCGCGCCGGAATGCACGTGGCCGATCACCCAGTCGGTATAGTGCGCCAGCGCGTTGACGTTGCGGATCGACATCACCGGGCCCTCGAAGGTGGCCATGCCGTAGAAGCCCACCGCGGTGACCGAGAAGCGCAGCCCCGGATCGGTGCGCAGTTTGTCCCACGCCCCCGACAGCGTCATGATGCCGTTGATCATGCCGCCCCAGGACGGCATCCACAGCATGATCGAGAACGCCATGCCGAGCGTCTGCGTCCAGTCGGGCAGCGCGGTCCAGTGCAGGTGGTGCGGCCCGGCCCAGATGTACAGGAAGATCAGCGACCAGAAATGCACCACCGACAGCCGGTAGGAGTAGACCGGCCGGTTCGCCGCCTTCGGAATGAAATAGTACATCATCCCGAGGAAGCCGGCGGTCAGGAAGAAGCCCACCGCGTTGTGGCCGTACCACCACTGGATCAGCGCGCTTTGTACGCCGGAGGCGACCTCGTAGCTTTTCGCGCCGAAGATGCTGACCGGGATGGCGATGTTGTTGCCGATGTGCAGGATCGCGATGGTGACGATGAACGCCAGGTAGAACCAGTTGGCGACGTAGATGTGTTCTTCCTCGCGCTTGAACAGCGTGCCGATGAACACGATCCCGTAGCAGACCCAGACGATGGTCAGCCAGACGTCGAGGTGCCATTCCGGCTCGGCGTATTCCATGCTCTGGGAGAACCCCATCACATAGGACAGCGCCGCCATGACGATGAAGAACTGGTAGCCCCAGAACACGAAGTTGGCCAGCGCGTCGCCGCCGAACAGGCGCGCGCGGCAGGTGCGCTGCACGACATGGAACGAGGTGCCCATCAGCGCCGAGCCGCCGAAGGCGAAGATCGCCGCCGAGGTGTGCACCGGGCGCAGCCGGCCGAAATTCAGGAACGACAGGCCCAGGTTGAATTGCGGCCAGGTCAGCTCGGTGGCGATGTAGACGCCGACCAGCATGGCGACCACGCCCCAGAACAGCGCGGCGATGACGCATTTCTTGACGATCGCCTCGTTGTAGACGACGGCGCGGACCTGCGGCAGCGGCGCGGCGAGGGCGGCGGCGGAGTGGCTCATTGGCGGTCGCCTTGCGCGCGGACCGCCACGCGCGCGGCGTCGCGCCGGTCGAAATGGTGGCGGATCTGTCCGATGACGAACAGGCAGGCGAAGCCGAACAGCGACAGGCCGAAGACATACATCTCGTCGTCGACCGCGCCCGCGGCCAGGATCAGCCCGACGATGCCGAACCCCAGCATCATCAACCCGACGATCAGGTCGCTTGGCTCTATCTCCATCTTCCCACGCTCCGCAAAAGGTCCCGCCCCCGGGCGCCCCAGGGCGGCCCGTCGCGACCGTGCCGGGCGCGCCGCGCCGCCACATTGATCCAAATCAAGCCGCCGGCCGCCGCGGTGGCGCATTTGGCGGCATGGACAATCCGTTGGCATTGCTGGCGGCCTGGTGCGGCCATCTCGGGCTGGGCGGGCTGCACGGCGCCGGCCTGGTCGGCGGGCTGTATGGCGGGCTGCTGCTGGCCGGGGCCGCCGGCAGCGTGGTGCATTGCACGGCGATGTGCGGGCCGTTCGTGCTCGGCCAGGTGTCGGACCGGCTGGCCCGCGTGCCGGGCGCCCTGCTATGCGAGCGGCAACGGTTCGCCAGCGCGCTGCTGGCGCCATACCAGGCGGGCCGGCTGATGACCTATGCCGGGCTGGGCGCGCTGGCGGGCGCGGGCGGCGCGGCGCTGGGCCGGCTGGCCTGGTTCGGCTGGCTGTCGGGCGTGCTGCTGGGCCTCGCGGCGCTGCTGTTCCTGCGCCACGCGCTGCGCCGCCTGGCCCCGGCGCTCGGCACGGCGCTGCCCTGGGCGGTGCCCTGGGTGGTCGCGGGCGCCGACCGGGCGCCGCGCGGCTGGATCCGGCTGATCCGCTTGCTGTCCGTGCGGGTCGATCGCACGCGGCCGGCCGGCGGGCTGCTATTGGGACTGACCTTGGGGTTCCTGCCGTGCGGCTTCCTGTATGCCGCGCTGGCCGCCGCGGCGGCGACGGGCGGGCCACTGACCGGCGCGGCGGCCATGCTGTGCTTCGGCCTGGGCACGGTGCCGAGCCTGGTCGCCGTGGGCCTCGCCGGCCATGCCGCGGGACGGGCGTTCCACCGCGGGGTGACCCTGCTGGCGCCGGCGGTGCTGCTGGCCAACGCGGCCCTGCTGGGCGTGCTGGCCTGGGAACGCCTGGCGGCGCTGGTGTGAGGGTCAGGGCTCCGCCCCGAACCCCGCCAGGGGGCTTTGCCCCCCCATGGACCCCCCACCAGAGGCAGCGGCCTCTGGACTCCATGACTGGGCGTGTGGGGAGGGGAAGGGGGCGTGCGGGCGCGGCGTCAGGGTCGCCCGTTGTGACGGGCGACCCTGACGCCGCGCCCGCACGCCCCCTTCCCCTCCCCACACGCCCAGTGAAGGGTTCCAAGGGCTCCGCCCTTGGCGGGGTTCCAAGGGGCAGCGCCCCTTGGCGGGGTCCGGGGCGGAGCCCCGGGGCCTTCACGCCCGCCGCGCCGTGGCGTCTCGCGCCGCGCCTGCAAAGGGTTCGTTAACGGCTGGCTGCCAGGATGCGTGTCACCGGGCCGCCGCGCGTGGCGCGCCCGCTGGACAGGCTGGCATCATGGGCAAGGCGGCGGCGAGCAAGGCGGAGGTGGCGACGGCGGGCGGCGAGAGCCCGCCGGAGCCGGTGGCCCGCCGGGGCCTCGACCGGCGCAAGCTGATCATGCTCGGCGCGCCGCTGCTGCTGGCCGGGCTCGGCGCGGGGCTGTGGTTCACCGGCGTCTTGCCGCGCCTGCTCGGCCTGGCGCGCGAGGCGCCGAAGACGGCCGACGCCACGCCGGCGGCGCCGGTCTTCATCGACCTGCCGGAGATGGTCGCCAACCTGAACAGCAATCCGCATCACCCGAGTTACGTGAAGCTGGTTGCCCGGCTCGAGCTTGGCTCGGCCGCCGACGTGGAGCGGGTGAAGCAGGCGTTGCCGCGGCTGCAGGACCTGTTCCAGACCTATCTGCGCGACATGCACCCCGAGGAGCTGCGCGGCGCCGCGGGCACCTACCGGCTGCGCGAGGAGCTGATCGATCGCGCCACCATCGCCACCGCCCCGGCGAAGGTGAAGGACGTGCTGTTCACCGAACTGCTCGTGCAATGAGCGACCGTCGGCGATGAACGGCGATCGGCGATGAGCGGGGCTTCGGATCCCCAGTCCGACGAGGAGCTCGCCGCCGCCTGGGGCGCCGAGACCGAGGGCGAGGGCGGCGGCGAGGCGACCCAGCCGGCGCGGGTGCTGAACCAGGCCGAGATCGACAGCCTGCTGGGCTTCGACGGCGGCCCCTCGGACGGCGAGAACCGTTCCGGCATCCAACGCATCATCAGCTCGGGCCTGGTCTCGTACGAGCGCCTGCCGATGCTGGAGATCGTGTTCGACCGGCTGGTGCGCATCATGTCGACCAGTCTGCGCAACTTCACCTCGGACAATGTCGAGGTCGGCATCGACAACATCCTGAGCCTGCGCTTCGGCGACTACCTGAACTCGATCCCGCTGCCGGCGATGCTCGCGGTGTTCAAGGCGGAGGAGTGGGACAACTACGGGCTGATGGTGATCGATTCGGCGATGATCTATTCCATCGTCGACGTGCTGCTGGGCGGGCGGCGCGGCACCGCGGCGATGCGCATCGAGGGAAGGCCGTACACCACCATCGAGCGCACCCTGGTCGAACGGCTGATCCACGTGGTGCTCGCCGACCTGTCGGCCAGCTTCGACCCGCTGTGCCCGGTGACGTTCCGCTTCGAGCGGCTGGAGGTGAACCCGCGCTTCGCCACCATCTCGCGGCTGTCCAATGCCGCGGTGCTGGCGCGGCTGCGGGTGGACATGGAGGACCGCGGCGGGCGGATGGAGCTGCTGCTGCCGTACGCCACGCTGGAGCCGGTGCGCGAGCTGCTGCTGCAGCAGTTCATGGGGGAAAAGTTCGGCCGCGATTCGATCTGGGAGACCCATCTGGCCGAGGAGCTGTGGAACACCGACATCGACATCGACGTCGTGCTGGACGAGCAGACCATGCGGCTGGGCGACGTCATCGCGCTGCAGCCGGGCAGCCGCATCGTGCTGAACGCCGGGCTGGATGCGCCGGTGGAACTGCGCTGCGGCCTGGTGACGCTGTTCGAGGGCAAGGTCGGCCGGCGCAAGAACCACATCGCCGTGCGCATCGATCGCGAGCTGGTGCGCAACCCGGCGGGGGAGCGCTAGGCGATGCGCGGGCCCCCTCCCCGCGCCGGCGATCGCCGCACCGAGCGGTGCCGCGCGGAGCAGCGCCGCGCGGACCGGCGCCGCGCCGACTGTTGCCCCACCGACTGTTGCCCCACCGACTGTTGCCCCCCTGGCCGTTGCCCCCGGCCGTTGCCCCCCCGGCCGTTGCCCCTCCGGCCGCTGCCGGCCGCAGCGGTTAACAATGCGCTAACGAAGCGCGCGCAGAATGCCCGGCATGCAATGGATCCTGGAGCTCGTGCTGGTGGCGCTGCTGGCGGCCACGCTGTTCCACGCCGTGCGGCTGGAGCGCGCGCTGGGCGTGCTGAAGCGCGACCGCGCGGTGCTGGAGGAGCTGGTGAGCGGCTTCAACGCCAGCTCCCGCCAGGCCGAGGCGGGGATCGATCGGCTGCGCGCTGCGGCCGACGGGGCCGGGCGGCAGATCGCGCGGCAGATCGAGGTGGCGATCGCGCTGCGCGACGACCTGGTGTTGCTCAGCCAGCGCGGCGAGAGCCTGGCCGACCGGCTGGCCGAGCAGGTCCGCAGCGTGCGCCCCTTGCTGGCCGAGCCGGCCAGGCCGGTCGGCACGCCGGCACTGGCCGGGTTCGACGCGACTGACCCGCCGCCCCAGCGCAGCCAGGCCGAGCGCGACCTGCTCAAGGCGCTGCGGATGGCCCGCTGATGGCGCATATTCCCACCCCGCGGCTGCTGCCGCTGACGATCCTCGCGCTGGGCGCGCTGCTCGCCATGAAGTCGGTGTCGCTGGTGCGTGCCGCGGTTGGCGGCGCGGCGGCGACCGCCCCAGTGGACGTGATGGCGGGGAACGTGATGGCGGGGGACGTGATGGCGGGCGCGACGGCCCCGGCCGCGCCGGAGGCCGCGGCAAAGCCGGCGGTCGCGCCGCAAATGCCCCCCGCGTCGCCCGGACCGCCGCCGGGGCCGCCCGCAGGGACGTCGGTTGGGACCTCGGTTGGGGCATCCGTCGGACCATCCGCCGGACCGCCGCCGGGATCGTCCCCTGGGGTGTCCTCCGCTGGGATGTCCCCCGGGGCATCCCCCGGGACGTCCGCTGGGCCGTCCCCGCTGGCCTCCCCGCTGCCCTCCCTTGGGCCGTCCCCGAGCGCCTCCGGGGCGCCCACGATCACCGAGGGCGAGCGCGCCGTGCTGCTCGAGCTGCGCCAGCGGCGCCAGGAACTGGATGCGCGCGACGCCGCGGTGGCGGCGCGCGAGGCGACGCTGGCGGCGGCCGAACTGCGCCTCAATGCCCGGGTCCGCCAACTGGAGACGTTGCAGCACCAGCTCGAAGACCTCGAGCAGGCGCGCCAGCAGCGCGACGACGCCAGCTGGCAGGGCCTGGTGAAGCTGTACGAGAACATGAAGCCGCGCGACGCGGCGACGATCTTCAACGATCTCGAGATGCCGGTGCTGCTCGGCGTGGTGGATCGCATGAAGGACCGCAGCGCGGCGCCGATCCTCGCCGCGATGAAACCCGACAAGGCGCGCGAGCTGACCATCCGGCTTGCCGCGCTGCGCACCCGGCGGGCCGCCGTGGCCCAAAGCAATTGACCCCGCCCGACGCCTGACGGGAGACGCTGAAAGGACCCCGCGAATGCCGATCGATAAGGCAATGAATGTGCTGATCGTCGATGACTACAAGACCATGCTGCGGATCATCCGCAACCTGCTCAAGCAGATCGAGTTCAACAACGTCGAGGAAGCCAGCGACGGCGGCGAGGCGCTGGCGAAGCTGCGCTCGGGCAGCTTCGGCCTGGTGATCAGCGACTGGAACATGGCGCCGATGACCGGGCTGCAACTGCTCCAGGAGGTGCGCGCCGACGCCAGGCTCAAGGCCACGCCGTTCATCATGATCACCGCGGAAAGCAAGACCGAGAACGTCGTGGCGGCGAAGCAGGCCGGCGTGTCGAACTACATCGTCAAACCGTTCAACGCCGAAACGCTGCGCGAGAAGATCGAAAAGGTGCTGGGGAATGCCTGACACCATGGCGATCGATCCGCTGCCGATCCGGCTCGCCGCGATCCGCGCCAGCTACCCCGCCTCGGACCCGGAGATGGTGGCCGAGGTGGTGCGCTCGGTGCTGGTCTCGATGCGCGGCGACCTGGCGTCCCGCGAGGTTTCGCTGCTGTCCGAGGTCGAGGCGCTGGGCCACACCATCTCCGCCGCCAAGGCCGACATCGCGGCGCTGCGCTTCGACGACATCAACGCCAGCGACATCCCGTTCGCCACCGACGAACTCGACGCGATCGTTGCGCACACCGCGGCGGCGACCAACGCCATCCTGGAATGCTGCGAGACGCTGGACCAGGTCGGCAGCGCGGTCAGCGGCGAGCTGGCGGCGAAGCTGACCGACGTCACGACGCGCATCTACGAGGCCTGCGGCTTCCAGGACATCACCGGCCAGCGCATCACCAAGGTGGTCGGCGCGCTGAAGGTGATCGAGGGGAAGGTGGCCGGCATCATCGCCGCGTTCGGCGAACGCGCCGACCCGCTGCACCCGGCGGCGCGGGCGCCGGCGGTGGACGAACTGTCGCTGCTGAACGGCCCGCAACTGCCGCAAGCCGCGATGGACCAGTCGGACATCGACCGGCTGCTGGCGAGCTTCGACTGAGGGCGATCGCCGACATGACCGCTCGGATCGGCTCCGGCCTGGTCTGCCGCCTGGTCGTTCTGGCGGCGCTGGCGCTGGGCGCGGCACCGACACGGGCCGATGCCGGCGCGCCGATCGAACTGCGGGTGGGCAATCATCCCGGGTTCGGGCGCCTGGTGTTCGAATTCCCCGCGCGCGCGGCTTATCGGCAGGACCGCGCGGGCGAGCACCTGACGCTGCGCTTCGCCGACGACCTGCTCGCCACGCCGCCGGCGCATCCGCCGCGCAACGTGGCCGCGGTCGCGGCGGAGGCCGGCGTGGTGGATCTGACGCTGCGGGTGGGCGCCACGACGCAGGTCTACTGGCTTGGCAATCGCCTGGTGGTGGACGTGTTCGATCCGACCGCCACCGCAACCCAGGACGCGCCGCCGCTGGCGCCGCCAGACCAGGCGGCGGCGAGCGGCGCGGCGGCCGATACGGCGACGAGCGCTGCCGCGACGAGCGGGGCGGCGACGAGCGGTGTCGCGGCGAGCGATGTGGCGACGAGCGGGGCGGCGACGAGCGGCGTAGCGACGAGCGGCGTAGCGACAAGCGGCGTAGCGACAAGCGGCGTAGCGACGAGCAGGGCGGCGGCGAGCGATGCCGCGACGCCCGCGGTGGCGACGCCCGATGCAGCGGTGCCCGGTGTAGCGATGCCCGGTGTGGCAGCGAGCGAGGCGGCGCCGGGCAGGGCAGCGCGCAGCAGGGCCTCGGCAGCGCGGGCCCGCACGCCGCTGCCGCTGCCCCCGCCGCCGGCGCCGCCACTGCCCGCCGCGCCGGGCGCCGACCCCTCGGCGCCGGCGCGCGAGCCCGGGCCGCCGTCCGGTCCCGCACCGACGGCCTCACCCGCGCCGCCGCGACGCGCCGCCCCGCCCGCCAACGCGCCGACCCCGTTGTCGCTCCCGGGCTGGCCGACCGTGTCGGCAGCGGCGAGCCCGCCAGTGTCGGCAGCAGCCGGGCAAACCGCGCGCGCAGCGGACCGCTCGGTTTCCGGGTCGGTTCCCGGGCCGGCCCCCGGGGCGGCCCCCGGATCGGCCACATCATCGGCGTCGGGAGCGGCGCAACCGCCGGCTGCGGTTTCGGCCGAGCCCGCCGCCGCGCCACCGGCCACGGCCGGCAGCGCGCCGTCAGGCCCGGTCACCCTGGCGGCCACCACGGCGGCGGCGCCGCGCCAGCCGAGCGCGGTGCTCGCCTTGCCGTTTCCCGCCACCGTCGGCATGGCGGCATTTCGCCGCGGCGGCAGCGCGCTGGTGGTGTTCGACGAACGCCGTCCCGTCGACCTGGCCGCGGTGCGCGGCGATCCGGTGTTCGGCGCGGCGACGATCCAGTTGCTGCCAGCCGCCACCGTGCTGCGCCTGCCGCTGCCGCCAGGCCGCTCCCTGGCGATCAGCCAGACGCCGCAATCCTGGCGCCTCGGCGTGATCGACACGCCGCCGCCGCTCCAGCCGGTGCCGCTGCGGCTGGAGGGCGGGCACCTCGACCTGGCCGCCGATGCAGCGGGCGAGGTGGTGGCGATCGCCGACCCGGAGACCGGCGCGACGCTGCTGGTCGGGACCCAGAAGACCACCGGGCAAGGCATCCCGACGCTGCGCCAGACGCCGGAATTCAATCTGCTGGCGACCTGGCAGGGGGTGGCGGTCGCGCCGCTGGCGGGCGAGCTGGCGCTGCGCGCCGGCGCCGGCGGGTTCGTGCTGTCCGGCGGCAAGCAGGGGCTGGCGATGGCCTCCGGCGCGGCCGGGCTGCAGGTGCAGGCCGACGCGGCCGGGATGACGCGCCGCTTCGACCTGCCCAACCAGCCGACCGAGCGGCTGGTGCAACGCTTGCGTCGCCAGGTCGCCAGGGCCGCGCTGGCCGCGCCGCTGGCGCGCGGACCGCTTCGCCTGGCCACGGCGGCAACCATGATCTCGCTCGGCCTCGGCGCCGAGGCGCAGGGGATGGTGCAGTTGGCGGCGACCGACGATCCCACGCTCGGCGCGCGCGCGGAGACGGCGGGGCTCGGCGCGATCGCCGCGCTGCTCGCGGGGCGGGCCGCGGAGGCCGGCGGCATCGAGGATCCGCGGCTCACCGGCACCGACGAGGTCACGCTGTGGCGCGCGGTGCGCGACGCCGCCCTGGCGCCCGGCTCGCCGCACGCCGCGGCCGGCTTCGCCGCCACCGCGCCGCTGATCGACGCCTACCCGGCGGCGCTGCGCCGGCGGCTGCTGCCGCTGGCGTTCGAGACCATGGTCAAGGGCGGCCAGGCCACCACGGCGGCTCGGCTGCTGGCGAACCGCACGGCCGACGCGCCGAGCCTGGCGCTGGCGCGCGGCATGCTGCGCGCGGCGGATGGCGACACCGACGGCGCGCTGGCGATCTACGACCGGCTGGCCGCCAGCGCCGACCAGTTGACCCATGCCCGCGCCGCCGGGCGCGCCGTGGAGCTGCGGCTGACGGCGGGGCGCATCGGCGCGGCGCAGGCGGCGGATGCGCTCGACCGGCTGCTCTATGCCTGGCGCGGCGGGCGGCGCGAGCTGGCGCTGCGCGAACGGATCGCCGAGCTGCGCGAGCGGGCCGGCGCCTGGCCCGCCGCCCTGGCGATGCTGCATGAAGCCGAGGCGCTGTATCCCGACAACCTGGCGGCGGTGCATTCCCGCTTGCAGGCCGCCTTCGCGCGGCTGCTGCACGACGACGCCCTGGACCGTCTGGCGCCGCTCGAACTGGTGGCGCTGATCGAGGAGAATGCCGCCCTGCTGCCGGGCGGCGCGGTGGGCGAGGCGATGGACGAGCGGCTGGCCGACCGGCTGGTGGCGCTGGACCTGCCGCGGCGGGCGGCGCCGGTGCTGGCCAAGCTGATGGCAGCGGCGCCCAGCCCGTTGAGCCGCGCCGGGTTCGGCGCCCGCCTGGCCGAGCTGCGGCTGCGCGAGAACGACGCCGCCGGCGCGCTGGCGGCGCTCGAGGCCTCGGCCGAGCCGGCGCTGCCGGCCGCGCCGGCGGTCCGGCTGGCGGGGTCGCTGACCGAGCGGCGGACGCTGCTCGGCGCCGAGGCGTGGGCCCGGCTGGGCGAGCCCGCGCGCGCGGCGCGCGAACTTGCCGCGCTGGGCACCGCGGCCGCCGACCTGGCGCGGGCGGCGATCCTGGAAACGGCCAAGGACTGGCTTGGCGCGGAGCAGGCGCTGGCCGATTACCTCGGCAAGACGCTGCCGCCCGGGGGGACGCTGGACGCGGCGCAGCAGCGCGTCGTGGTGCGCTACGCCACCACGGCGGCGCAGGCGGGCGACGATGCCACCCTGGCGCGGTTGCGCGCCGCCGACGGGCCGCGCATGCCCAACGGGCCGCTCGGCGACATGTTCCGCCTGCTGACCGCGGCGCCGGTGCAGGTGTCCGCCGACCTGCCGCGGGCGGGTCGCGAAACCGCGCTGGCGCGTGAGCTGCCCAAGGCGCTGGCCGCGCTGCGCCCGCCCGGCGCCATGCCGTAGCGGCGGGCGGGCCGGTTGGTCGTTGCGGGGGCATTTTCTCCCGCGGCGGGGCGGAAAACCGCTTGCATCCCCCCCCCCCTGCGCTTATGTCCCCCGGCCTTGGCCCCAGGGGGTGATCGGATCGGCGCGAGCGCGCCGGTCGCCGCACCCAACAGGCCGTCTGCTGGTAGGAACGGGGTACGCAATGAACGCACTCAGCCCACTGGGGATGGTCTCGGAACTCCCGAGCACGAACCAGACGCCGTCCGTCGAAGTGGCAAAGGACTATTTCGTCGAGAAGGACGGCGTGAAGTTCGCCGGCATGCACCTGCTGGTCGATCTGTGGGGCGCGCGCAACCTGACCGACCCGGCGACGATCGACGGCGCGCTGCGCGCGGCGGCGGAGGCGGCCGGGGCGACCATCCTGCACAGCCACTTCCATCATTTCGGGCCCGACGGCGGCGTGTCGGGGGTGCTGGTGCTCGCCGAGAGCCACATCTCGATCCACACCTGGCCGGAGCGCGACTTCGCCGCGGTGGATATTTTCATGTGCGGCGCCTGCGATCCGTACAAGTCGCTGCCGGCGCTGAAGGCGGCGTTCCAGCCGACCTCGATGCAACTTGGCGAGCAGCGGCGCGGGCTGATCGCCTGATCGCCTGACCCCGAAGGACTGCGGCGCGCGCGCTGCCCGGACGACGGCGCAAGGGCAGCGCCGGCGGCTGGCCCGGTGGGATTTGGCCCGGCTGGGATTTGGCCCGGCTGGGATTTGGCCCGGCTGGGATTTGGCCCTACGGCGATTTGGCCGTACGGGGGTTTGGCATGCTGGCGCACGGAGAGGCCGCGATGGCGAGCGATGTCTGGCTGAACGAGACGCTGTACCCCGACTGGGGCCAGCGCTTCCGGGTGAAGCGCGAGCTGGCGCGCGTGCAGAGCGCGTTCCAGGACATCGTCATCTTCGACAGCACCAGCCACGGCCGGGTGATGGTGCTGGACGGCATCATCCAGATCACCGAGGCGGACGAGTTCGTCTACCAGGAGATGCTGGCGCATGTGCCGCTGCTGGCGCACGGCGCGGCCGCGCGGGTGCTGATCATCGGCGCCGGCGACGGCGGCGTGCTGCGCCGCGTGCTGCAACACCGGACGGTGCAGCACGCGACGATGGTGGAGATCGACGGCGAGGTGATCCGGCTGGCCAGGGAATTCCTGCCGGCGATCGCCGGGGCGGCGTGGGACGATCCGCGCGCCGAGGTGATCGTCGGCGACGGCATCGATTACGTGCAGCGCGCGCCGGACGGCGCGTTCGACGTGATCATCGTCGATTCGACCGACCCGATCGGCGTCGGCGAGGTGCTGTTCACCGATGAATTCTACGCCAACGCGGCGCGCGTGCTGACCCCGCGCGGCCTGGTGGTGAACCAGTGCGGCGTGCCGTTCATGCAGGCCGACGAGCTGCGCGAGACCAGCCTGCGGCGGGCGAAATTCTTTCCGCATGTCAGCGCCTATGTCGCCGCGGTGCCGACCTATGTCGGCGGGTTCATGACGCTGGGCTGGGCGGCGAAGGATGGGTCACTGACGCGGCTGGGGGTGGACGCGATCCGGGCGCGGGCGGAGGCGGCGGGGGTGCTCGGCACGACGCGCTACTGGACGCCGGAGATCCATGTCGGCGCGTTCCAGCTGCCGCCGTACATCGCGCAGCATCTGCCGGGGTAGCTTCGCGCGGCGCCCGTCAGGCTGGGTGAAAGCGCCCCGCTATCCGTCGTGCAGGCGCGGCTCCGCGGATCACAACAGACAATTGTATTTCGATGCGAGCTTCTGCGGTGGGTGGATACGGAATCATCGGGCCGCCTATGACGTGTAAGGCGCTGACGTTGCTGTGCAGTTCGCGGCTTACGAGTTATTGACGCTGATATCACTTGCTTGGGACGCGTTGCGCCGCGCATGTTCTTTCCCGATCGGCAGAGAAACATTCCATGCCAGACGGAGATCGCGTGCACCGCGCGGCGCGTTCTGTTGCGCCAGATGAACCAGACCCGTCTCAGGTTGCCGCGCTGGTCGCCATGTTGCGATTTCATGGCATTCCGACCGAGCCGGGCCAGATCGCCCAGTCTCTTGGCACGCCGACGCCTGCGCCGCGCGACATGGTGCGCCAGCTTCGTGAACGTGGCCTGAGGGCGCGCCTTACCGTTGCGAACAAGGACCGATTGCCGTCAATTCCGCTGCCGGCGCTCACGGTTCACCACGACGGCACTTGCATCCTGCTGGCCAAGCTATCCGGGGATCGTACGTTAATTCTGGATCCCGCCAGCCAACGGCCGGCCATCCGGCCAACGGCCGACTTCCTCGCGAGCTGGACCGGGCAAGTGATCCTGGTTGCCCGCCGCGCCGCGCTTGGCGATCTTGGTCGCCGGTTCGACATCGGCTGGTTTGTCGGCGCGGTGCAGAAATACCGCTGGATCCTCGGCGAGGTGCTGGCCGCCTCGTTCTTCCTGCAGATCTTCGCCCTGCTGTCGCCGTTGTTCTTCCAGGTGGTGATCGACAAGGTGCTGGTGCACCGCGGCATGGCCACGCTGGACATCCTGGTGGTCGGACTCGTCGCCATCGCGCTGTTCGAGGCGATGCTCGGCACGTTGCGTACCTACATATTTGCCCACACCACCAACCGCATCGACGTCGAGCTCGGCGCGCGGCTGTTCCGCCACCTGCTGGCGCTGCCGCTGCCGTATTTCCAGGCCCGCCGGGTCGGCGATTCGGTCGCTCGCGTGCGCGAGCTGGAGAACATCCGCAACTTCCTGACCAGCTCGGCGCTGACCCTGGTGATCGACCTGCTGTTCACCGGCGTCTTCCTTGCCGTCATGGCGGTCTACTCCCTGAACTGACGCTGATCGTGCTCGCCTCGCTGCCGCTGTATGCCGGGCTCAGCCTGGCCGCCACGCCGCTGTTCCGCCGCCGCCTGGACGAAAAATTCCGCCGCGGCGCGGAGAACCAGGCGTTCCTGGTCGAGGCGGTCAGCGGGGTGGAAACCCTGAAGGCGATGGCGGTCGAGCCGCAGATGCAGCGCCGCTGGGAGGAGCAACGCGCGGGGTACGTCGGCGCCTCGATGCAGGTGACGCAGCTCGGCAATGTCGCCAGCCAGGCGATCCAGCTCATCAGCAAGCTGGCCACCGCCGGCATCCTGTTCTTCGGCGCCAAGGCGGTGATCGACAACGCGCTGACCGTCGGCGAACTGGTGGCGTTCAACATGCTGGCGCAGCGCGTCAGCCAGCCGGTGCTGCGGCTGGCGCAGGTCTGGCAGGATTTTCATCAGGCGCGGCTGTCGATCGAGCGGCTCGGCGACATCCTGAATACCCCACCCGAAGCCGGCGGCGCCAGCCGCACCGCGCTGCCCGCCATCCAGGGCGCGGTGCGGTTCGAGCACGTGCGCTTCCGCCACCGGCTGGATGGGCCAGCGGTGCTGGGGGACATCTGCCTGGACGTGAAACCCGGAGAGGTGATCGGCATCGTCGGCCCGTCCGGCTCCGGCAAGTCAACGTTGGCCAAGCTCTTGCAGCGGCTCTATGTGCCGGAGGCCGGGCGCGTGCTGGTGGACGGGGTGGACACCGCTTCGATCGACCCGGCCTGGCTGCGCCGGCAGATCGGCATGGTGCTGCAGGAGAACGTGCTGCTGAACGCCTCGGTGCGCGAGAACATCGCGCTGGCCGATCCCGGGATGGCGATCGAGGCGGTGGTCGAGGCGGCGCAGCTCGCCGGCGCGCACGAGTTCATCCTGGAACTGCCGGAGGGCTACGACACGATGGTGGGCGAGCGCGGCGCCAGCCTGTCCGGCGGCCAGCGCCAGCGCATCGCCATCGCCCGCGCGCTGGCCACAAGCCCGCGCATCCTGGTCTTCGACGAGGCGACCAGCGCGCTGGACTACGAGAGCGAGCGCATCGTGCAGCAGAACCTGCGTCGCATCTGCCTGGGCCGCACGGTGTTCATCATCGCCCACCGGCTGAGCGCGGTGCGCCACGCCAACCGCATCGTCACGCTGGAACGCGGCCGCATCATCGAGCAGGGCAGCCACGACGACCTGCTGCGGGTCGGTGGCCGCTATGCCACACTGTATCATATGCAGGCAGGCGCGGCATGAGCGACGCACCAACGGTGAACCTGGCGACAACCGCTCCCTCCCCGCTTGAGGGGGAGGGCTGGGGTGGGGGTCGAAGCGCCCCCGCCGCACCCGATCTGAGTTGCAATTCCTGCCCGCCGCGCTGGAAGTCCTGGACACCCCCGCCTCCCCGGCCGGCCGCGCGGTCGCCGCCACCATCGGACTGTTCCTGCTCGGCGCGCTGGCATGGTCGATCCTCGGCCAGGTGGACATCATCGCCACCGCCGAGGGCACCGTCATCCCGGTCGGCAAATCCAAGATCGTGCAACCGCTGGAAGCCGGGGTGGTGAAGGCGATCCTGGCGCAGGACGGCGACCACGTGCGCGCCGGGCAGACGCTGTTCGAGCTCGACGTCACCGTCGCCGCCGCCGAGCGCGACCGGCTCGCGCTGGACCTGCGCCAGGCGCAACTGGACGCGGCCGGGTTGCGCGCGCTGCGCCAGGACCTGGATACCGGCGCCGGGTTGGACGGGTTCACACCCCCGGCCGGAGCGCCGGCGACCGAGGTCGCAATCGCCCGCGCCGCGATCGAGGCCCGCCGGCAGGAGAACCTCGAGAAGCTCGCCGGCCTGCGACAGCAGATCGCGCGGAAGGCCGCCGAGGCGGCGGAGAACGACGCGACGGTGGCGAAGCTGACCGGCAGCCTGCCGATGCTGCGGCAGAAGCGCGACCTGTATCGCGCGCTGCTGAACGTGGCGTTCACCAACAAGGTCGCGTGGCTGGATGCGGAGCAGGCCTACTCCGACCAGGTGCATCAGGTGGCGGTGCAGCAGAGCCATGCGGGCACCATCGTCGCGGCGCGTGCGGCGCTGCTGCGGCAACTGGCGGAGACGCGCGCGGGCTATGCGCATGACGTGCTGAAGGATCTGGCGGAGGCGGAGCAGAAGGCGGGCGAGTTGGTGCAGCAGCTTGCCGCGGCGGCGCACAAGGCGGCGCAGACGGTGCTGACCGCGCCGATCGACGGGACGGTGCAGCAACTGGCGGTGCACACGGTTGGGGGCGTGGTGACGCCGGCGCAGGCGTTGCTGACCGTGGTGCCGGATCACGCGCCGGTGCTGATCGAGGCGACAGTGGACAACAAGGACATCGGCTTCGTGCACGCGGGGCAGGACGTGGCGGTGAAGGTGCAGACGTTTCAGTTCACGCGATATGGGCTGCTGCACGGGCATGTGGTGGATGTGAGCCGGGATCGGGTGGAGGTGCCGCCTGGGGGGCAGAAGCCGCCGGCGGAGAAGGCGAGCGATCAGGACACGGACGATGCGCGCCTGAATGGGCCCGGGTATGTCGCGCACGTGGCGTTGGACAGCACGCGGATGCTGATCGACGGGCGGGAGCAGGCGATCGCTCCGGGCATGGCCGTCACCGCGGAGATCAAGACCGGGCGGCGCAGCGTGATCAGCTATCTGCTGTCGCCGCTGCGGCGGTATGCGCATGAGGGGATTCGAGAACGATAGCGGATGCAACGATCATGAGGCCGAGTGGAGAGGACACCACGCCGATGGCAAACGAGAATGGTTTTTGGGAACGTGTAAGCAAGGACTATCGAAGGAGAGCCTCATCTGAAGAAGGTCAACGAAGGCGTCGGACGGCGCGCATTCAGGCGGCCATTTTGTTGGGCTGCTTGCTCCCGACCGCGCTAATTTTCTGGTCCTTGAAATGGCCACCGACGATACTCGCTATAGTAATGGTGTTGATATCTATGGTTGTGCTTGGGTTTTTGCCCCGGATGAAGAAATAAATCGCGTCAAACGTCCAAAATACGCCCAGAAAACGGGCATTGTGCTGCAAACCGTAGCTAGGAGTGACGAAATATGTCAGGTGCATTGACTGCATTAGTCGAGGGTACGCTCGAGGCTGTGGCTGATGTTGCCGAACATAGCGGCGGTGTTCTCGGCGAGGCGGAAGCGCAGACGCTTTCGCTCCAGATAACTGCTTTGGCTGGGACCGTCCCTGCTTTGGCGGCGGCAGCGGAGGAAGATCCCTTTCTGGCTTTAGCGGGCGTCGCCGTCGGAATTGCGGCTGCGGTTGCCGCGGCGCCCGCAGCGGTGGATGCCACTGCCGCTTTGCTCGTTGGGCTGGGGGTGTCGGAAGCGGAAAGCCTGGTGGTCAGTGCGGCGGCGCAGGCTGTCTCAAGTCTTATTATTTCCGCCGGCGTAGAAGGATGGATCAGCGACGTCGCAGCCATCGCCCCTGGCGTCGGCCAAATTGTCCAAACTGTGGCCAACGATGCCAGCGGTTGGTATTCTGGTTCAATTCCGGTGACCGACGTCGCGCTTCCGACCGATCTTAACGCGAATTGGGGGCAGACCAGCGGACCAGAAACCTACCTCGACTACGCTGCGACTGGAACTCAGCTTGGTTCCGTAACGCTGAACACCGACGACACCACAAGCATGCTGAGTGACACGGGCGCCGCGGCTACTATATCCGGCCCGACCAACTACACGCAATCGTTTGGCACTGATGGCAGCATAATTATCTCTGTTGGCGGCACGGGAGACATCGTCAACGCCACCAGCGCGGTCATCAATCTGAACCTGGACAGCAACATCACGATCGGCAGCGGCACGGGCGATGTGGTGAACAACAACGTCGCCGGCAACTTCGTGGACCTGGACGCCAACACGCAGGCAACCGTGGCCGGCAACGGCGGCGACGTGTTCATGAACGGCGCCGGCGCGAGCGTGACAACAACCGGGACCAATGCGACGGTGGTGATGAACGACGCCTCCGACTATGCCTCGATCGGCGCCTCGGACACCGTGTGGGAGGAGGGGACGCAGGACAACGTGCTCGCCACCGGCACCGGTGCGGGTGCGGTGCTCGCCGGGACCTCGGATTACGCGACGCTCAACGCCGGCGGTGTCGCCAACATCACCGGCGGCAACGGCACGGTGTGGGCGAATGGTCTCGACTCCAGCGTGTATGCGACGGGCACCGACGCCGTGGCGGTGCTCAACGGCGCCTCGGCCTACGCCTCGATCGGCGCCTCGGACACCGCGTGGGAGGAGGGGGCGCAGGACAATGTGGCCACCAGCGGCACCGGTGGGGATGCGGTGCTGGCCGGCACTTCGGATTACGCGACGCTCAACGCCGGCGGTGTCGCCAACATCACCGGCAGCAACGGCACCGTGTGGGCGAATGGTCTCGAACTCCAGCGTGTATGCGACGGGCACCGACGCCGTAGCGGTGCTCAACGGCGCTTCGGCCTACGCCTCGATCGGCGCGTCGGACACCGCGTGGGAAAACGGTAACAGCGAGACGGTGTCTGCTGCCTCCGGCGACTCGATCGGCGTCGCGGGTACTTCGGACGGTGTGATCGGCTCCGGTCTCACGGTGGACGCGACCGCCGCCGGCGCCAGCTTCACCATCAACGGTGGCGATGACCTGGCCAATCTGACGACGAACGATACGGCGACATTTGCCGGGACCCTCGCGCAAATCGACGAGGACGGGTATTCCGGGGCGAGTGGTGATCGGGTCACGTTCAACGACCAGACCGACGGGACGTCGCAGCTCCAGATTGTCGATCCGACGAGCTCCGCGTACTCAGAGTACAACGACTACGCGAGCCTCAACAACCAGGGAAAACTCGAGGACTCCACATACGACTACAACAACGGCACGTCGCAGACCACCTGGTACGATCCGACCAGCGATATCACTGTTGGGACTGGAACCTTCACTCAACCGGATGAGGGGGGGAATCTGACCACGCTCGACTTCACCGAGACCAATGGCGATGTCTACGACAATTCATTTACCTACAGCGGCAGCACACTGGATGACATCTATCAGGAGCTGCTCAGCTCCAATGGTACGGAGATCGCCGACGACGAATTCAACGCCGATGGCCAATTGGTCAACAGTATCTATGGATATTCCTACGCGTATTCGCCCGATATCGGCTATTCCTACAGCTATGGCCTGGTGGCCGGCTCACGCAGCAAGGGCGCCGGGATCGACGTGATCGCCCAGTATGATCGCGCCCAGGGAAACGCCGCCGGGGCGGTGCGGGCGGAAGCGGCCTTGACCGAGGCAAATCAGGCAATCGCGGGCGCCGCCGGACCGACAATCGTACCGGCGCCATCGCCGTTCGAGGGGGCGAAGTGGTCGCAGCCGGTCATCACCTGGAGTTTCGCGACCGGCTCCGGACCGGCCGGATCGCCGTTCAGCAGCACTATCCAGGCCCAGTATCAGGCAGCCATCGAGCAGGCGATCCAGACCTGGGCGAATGCGACCGGGCTGACCTTCGAGGAAGTGCCCAATTCAACCGCGTCGGACATTCGCATTGGCTGGGGCGAGTTCGACACCGCCGACAGCGGCGTGATCGGCTTGACGAGCTATCAGGCGCTCGCCGGACAACTGCGGCCCGGCGTCATCGTGCGGCTGGAAGATCCATCGCAAGACGCGATCGTCACCGGGGCCGACGGAACGCTGAGCTATTCGGGCACCGACGTCTCGCTGTATCAAGTGGCGTTGCACGAAATCGGCCATGCATTGGGCCTGTCCGTGAGCGCTGATCCGAATTCGATCATGTTCCCCGAACTGGGATCGGCCAACACGACGCTGGATGCGACCGATATCGCCGATATCGAGACCCTGTACGGCCCCGGCGGGACACTCGGAGACAGCACGACGGCACTGCTCACCCAGGCAATTGCGAATTTTGGCGTTCAGGCCGCACCGTCGCCGCTTGGCGTGAGCATGTCGCCGCCGGTGCAGACGTACGTGCTCGCCGCCAGCCCCATGCATTGAACACGTCGATGCAGGCGAGAGTGCATCTGATTTCCGGGCTGCCCCGGTCCGGCTCGACGCTGCTTTCGGCGCTGCTCCGGCAGAACCCGCGCTTCGTGGCGGGCGTGACCAGTCCCGTCGCCATGCTGTGCGGCAATCTGCTGCACAGCATGAGCGGGGCGACGGAGTTTGCGCCGTTTTTCACCGACGAGCGGCGCCGCGCCATCATTCGGGGTGTCTTCGATTCCTATTACGCCGGTGCACCAGCGGATCGGGTCGTGTTTGATACCAACCGGGGCTGGACCGCACGGCTGCCGGTGTTGGCCGAACTGTATCCGCGCGCACGGCTCATCTGCTGCGTGCGGGAGGTCGCCTGGGTCCTCGACAGCATCGAGCGGCTGGTGCGTCGGAACGCGCTCCAGCCATCGAAGCTGTTCAATTATCGGGCCGGCGGATCGATCTACTCTCGTGTCGAGACGTTGATGGACCCGGAGAAGGGCTTGGTCGGGCTGGCCTGGAGCTCGCTGCGCGAGGCCTGGTTCAGCGAAGCCGCAGGCCGGCTGATTGTCATTCACTATGACACTCTGGTGCATGATCCTCACCAAATCCTGACCCGCCTGTATCGCGCGTTGGACGAACCGTTGTTCGAGCACGATGTTGACAACGTCGAGTACCGATGAACCAGGCTATGACGCGGAACTCGGAATGCCCGGATTGCACCGAGTACGGCCGAAAGTGGCACCTGTCCCGAGGCAAAGCTGCCTCCCGCCCGACCTGGTCGCGAAATATGCAGACGTAAACTTTTGGCTAAATCCCAAGTTGAATCAGCGCAACGTGACGATTCTTTGAATTTCCAAACACGCCCGATGGACTGCCTCGCCATCGTCCCCCGCAGAGCACCGCCATGAAAATCGCCACCTGGAACGTCAACTCGATCCGCCAGCGCGAGGCCCACGTGCAGCGGTGGCTGGCGCGCGTGCAGCCCGACATCCTGCTGCTGCAGGAGATCAAGTGCGAGGCCACCGGCTTCCCCACCCTGGCCTTCCACGGCCTGGGCTACCAGAGCGAGGTCGTCGGGCAGAAATCCTACAACGGCGTCGCCGCCCTCGCGCGCGTGAAGTTCACCGTCACCCACCGCGCGCTGCCCGGCCTGCCGGCCGACGACGCGCAGGCCCGCTACCTCGAGATCGAGGCCGCCGGCATCACCGTGATCGGTATCTACCTGCCGAACGGCAATTCCGGCGGCGAGGCCGGCTTCGCCTACAAGCTGGCCTGGCTGGACCGGCTGGCCGAGCGCGCCGCCGCGCTGCTGGAGGCGGACACGCCGTTCGTCATCGCCGGCGACTTCAATGTGGCGCCCACCGAGGCGGACGTCGCGCCCGGGGCGCTGGCGCCAGGCGACGCGCTGATCCGCCCCGAGAGCCGCGCCCGGTTCCGCCGGCTGCTGTGGCTCGGCCTGACCGACGCGGTCCGCGCGCTGCAGCCGAACGGCCACGCCTACACGTTCTGGGACTACCAGGGTGCGGCGTGGCCGCGCGATTGCGGCCTGCGGATCGACCACGCGCTGCTGTCGCCCAGCCTGGCCGAGCGGCTGAGCGCCGCCACGCCGGACCGCGAGGAACGTGGCGCCGAGCAGCCCTCCGATCACGTCCCGCTGCTGATCGAGCTCGCTTGAGCCAGGCCGCGGTCGCCGTGCGCGCCGCCGGGCGCGTGCGCCCCGGTTGCGGCATGCCGCGGGGCGCGCGCCGCGGCGGCGGGGTGCCGCGGGGCTACTCCCAGTGCGCCGGCCGCCAGACCCAGTGCGCGGCTTGCGGCGACCAGACCCAGCGCCCGTCCACCCAGTGGTGGAAGCGCACGTCGCGGATCACGTAGCGCCCGCCGATCCAGATGTACTGCGCGCCGTTCCAGTGCCAATGGCCCGGCTCCCAGACATAGCGGGCGCCCGGCGGCGGCGGCATCGGCTCGTAGCGCGGCGGCGGGATCGGCCCATAGGGCAGCGGCGGTTGGGCCAGCGCCGGCCTCGCCAGGTCCGGGGCGGCGAACGCGAGTACCAGAAGTCCGATCGTCAGTGCCCGTTTCATCCTGGTCCTCCATGCGCGCGGCCGGTTGGTCGGGGGCGACGCTGGCCGAACTCCGTGGCCATGATGCGGCACCGATTGTGACAATTCGCAAGCGATTGTTGCGCGGCTCGGCGATTGCCGGGGAGCGGCCGCCCGGAGCGGTCCAGGAGCGACTTTCTGGTCCGCTTGCGGTCCGATCAGGCATGGCCGGATCGACATCGACATCGACATCAACCGACATCGACATCGACATCGACATCGACATCGACATCGACGCCGGTCCCGCAACGATGCCGTGCCTGCAAGGCACCTGTCGGTTACCGCAGCTTGCCACCCGGACGGCACGTCCTGGCCGCCATGGCGCGGCGATCCCCGGGCCGGACCCCACCGGCATTCACCGATCGTTGCCCGAGGCGGTCGGCGCGCTCCGGTGATGCGACCTGGGCGCCGGCTGCATCGCAAGCAAGTAAGGCTTCCAACACGGAGGAAGCGCGGAGGGCCACGGAGAAGCAAGGCATTTGGGCGCTTCGCGCGGTCGTCGGTTCCGGCACCGCGCGCAGCAGCGCATCGCTGCCTTCTCCGTGGCCCTGCGTGGTCCTCCGCGCTTCCTCCGGGTTAAAATTCTTGGCGCATATGGCGTTGACGGTTGGACGGCCCCGTAGGGCGGAAAAGCGCAGCGCCTTCCGCCGTCGGACGGTGGCGGGATATGTTGTTGGGGACGTCGGCAGATGCGAGCGGCTCGCCCGGCGGTGGCGGAAGGCGCTGCGCTTTTCCGCCCTACGGGGCCGCCCAGGGCCGACCGGTCGGTTGACAATCCCGGGCAGGGGGTGGGTGAACCCCGTAGGGCCGGACCCGGGGACCGTCATCACGGTCGCGGGACGGTTCAGATATCGGCGTAGCAGTGACGTCTCCGCCGCCGCGCCCGGATGGGTCAGCGCGCCGAGATGCGCCGGGCCCACCAGTTGCGCGTATTTCCAGATCGCGCCGCTGTTGTAGTCGGTCTTGCGCGGCTGCCACGCCGCCCGCCGCGCGGCCAGCTCGGCGTCCGACAGCACCACGTCGATGCTGCCGTTGGCGGCGTCGATGATGATCTTGTCGCCGTTGCGCAGCAGCGCGATCGGGCCGCCCACCGCCGCCTCGGGCCCGACATGGCCGACGCAGAAGCCACGCGTTCCGCCGGAGAAACGACCGTCGGTGATCAGCGCCACGTCCTTGCCCTTGGTCTGGCTCTGGCCGTAGATCGCCGCGGTGGTCGACAGCATCTCGCGCATGCCGGGGCCGCCCTTCGGCCCCTCGTAGCGGATCACGATCACGTCGCCCGGCTGGTAGGCGCGCAACTGCACCGCGGCGAAGGCTTCTTCTTCGGAGTCGAAACAAAGCGCGGTGCCCTCGAAGCGCAGCTGGTCGCGCTCCATGCCGGCGACCTTCACGATCGCGCCGTCCGGCGCGAGGTTGCCGCTGCAGCCCGACCACGCCGCCGGTGCGCGAGATCGCCTTGGACACCGGGTAGACCACGTCCTGGTCGGTCGGGAACACCACGTCCTTGTGGTTCTCCGCCAGGGTCTTGCCGGTGACGGTCAGGCAGTCGCCGTGCAGCAGCCCGGCGTCGAGCAGCGCCTTGATGATCACCGGGATGCCGCCGATCTTGTGCACGTCGAAGCGCGACGTATTTGCCGCCCGGCTTGAGGTCGGCGATGTACGGCGTGCGGCGCATGATCTCCACCACGTCGTCCATGGTGAAGCGGATCCCCGCCTCGTGCGCGATCGCCGGCAGGTGCAGCCCGGCATTGGTGGAACCGCCGGTGGCGCCGACCAGCACCGCGGCGTTCTGCAGCGCCTTGCAGCGTGACGATGTCGCGCGGGCGCAGGCGGCTCTCGATCAGCTGCATCACCGCGCGGCCGGATTGCACGGCGAAACGGTCGCGTTCCTCGTACGGCGCCGGCGAGCCGGCGGAGCCGGGCAGCGCGAGGCCGATCGCCTCGCTGACCATGGCCATGGTGTTGGCGGTGAACTGCCCGCCGCAGGCGCCGGCCGAGGGGCAGGCGGCGCATTCCAGCTCGTGCAGGTCCTCGTCGCGACATTTTGCCGGCGGCGTGCTGGCCGACCGCCTCGAACACGTCGACCACGGTGACGTCCTCGCCCTTGAACTTCCCGGGCAGGATCGAGCCGCCATACATGAACACGCTGGGGACGTTCAGCCGCAGCATCGCCATCATCATGCCGGGCAGCGACTTGTCGCAGCCGGCGAGGCCGACCAGCGCGTCGTAGCAATGCCCGCGCACCGTCAGCTCCACGCTGTCGGCGATCAGGTCGCGCGAAACCAGCGAGGACTTCATGCCCTGGTGGCCCATCGCGATGCCGTCGGTGACGGTGATGGTGGTGAATTCGCGCGGCGTGCCGCCGGCCTCGGACACGCCCTTCTTGACCGATTGGGCCTGGCGGCTGAGCGCGATGTTGCACGGCGCCGCCTCGTTCCAGCAGGTGGCGACGCCGACGAAGGGCTGGTCGATCTCGTCCTCGGTCAGGCCCATCGCGTAGTAGTAGCTGCGGTGCGGTGCCCGGTCGGGGCCCACGGTCACGTGACGGGACGGCAGCCTGGACTTGTCCCAGCGCTTGGTGAGCATCGGCGGTTCCTTTCCTGGCGGCGATAACGCGCGCCCGGTTATACCGCCCGGGGCGAAAACGCCAACACACGGACGGGTCGCCAGCAGGGCGATCGGGTGAAGCGACGGCAGGCTGGGGCTTCGCCCCAGACCCCACCAAGGGGCGCTGCCCCTTGGAACCCCGCCAAGGGCGGAGCCCTTGGAACCCTTCACTGGGAGTGTGGGGAGGGGAAGGGGGCGGGTGGGCGAGGCGACGGGGCGCCGTCCGGCATGCCGGACGGCGCCCCTTCGCCTCGCCCGCCCGCCCCCTTCCCCTCCCCACACTCCCAGTCATGGAGTCCAGAGGCCGCTGCCTCTGGTGGGGGTCCAAGGGGGCAAAGCCCCCTGGCGGGGTTCGGGGCGGAGCCCCGGCCTGCCGTCGCTTCACCCGATCGCCCTGCTGGCCGGGTCTCACCGGATGCGGATCGGTGGCGGCGCTGAGACGCGCGTTCACTGTTGGTTAATCCCCCCGGCGGCAACCATGTCGCCATGCGATCCCACCGCGCCGTCCTGCTGTTTGCCGCCGTCCTGATGACCCTGCCTGGCCTGGCGGCGCATGCCGCCGACCCGAGCCGGTTCGACGTCCTCTCGCTGCGCTTGCACATGTCGGCGGCGGAAGCACTGGAGCGGCTGCACGCGCAGGGGATTCCCGACGCGCGGATGCAGCTCAGCCCGCCCGGCTGCGTGGCGGCGCAGGCGGCGAGCTGTGTCGGCGCGATCAGCGCCCGCACCCGCGACGGCCAGTTGCTGATCGAGTTCGCCGCGGCGGCGAACGGCGCGCGCAGCGTCGTGCGCATCGGCTACACGATCGTCGCGCGCGGCCCGTCCGACGCCGCGGCGATCCGCGCCGACGCCATCGATCGCTACGGCCGGCCGAGCAGCCCGGGCACCACGACCTGGTGCGCCCGGCTGGATGTGGCGAGCGGCACCTGCCCCGCCAACCAGCCGCTGCTGCGCGTCGCGCCGACGCCGCGGGCCGCTGCCCTGATCACCCTCAGTGACGGGTCATTGCCCGCGGGCGGCGCGGCGGGCGACTGATCGCCCGCGCGCGTCGCGCCGGCGGGCGACCGGTCCCACGCGCGACGGGGTGGCCGCGGCGGGCGACGGTGTGGCGGCGTGGCCGAGCGGCCGGGGCGGGGCGGGGCCGGGCCAGCGGTGGGGCGGGGCGGCTACTCGCGCATGGCGCGGGCGCGCTTGGCGGCGGGGCGGTCCCAGCAGCGTTGCAGCCAGGCGGTGACGGTGGGCCAGCGGCCCAGGTCGAGGAACAGGCCGCGATACAGCGCGCCGGCGACGTTCAGGTCGGCGACGGTGAAGTCGTCGCCGGCGAGCCAGGGGGTTTTGCTCAGCGCGCCCTCCAGGACGTCGAGCGCCGGCACCATCTCGTCCCACGCCGCCTTGGCGAGCGCCGGGTCGCGCTGCGCCGGTGGCAGCACCGCGCTGTGGTTGGCGTAGGTGACGACCTGGCGATCCAGCCGGTCGGTCTCCCACAGGCTCCATTGCCAGGCGAGCGCCTCGTTGCGCAGGCCGACCGGATAGAGCTTGCCGTGCTTTTTCGCCAG
Source organism: uncultured Alphaproteobacteria bacterium (assembly GCA_963847615.1). Taxonomy (GTDB): domain Bacteria; phylum Pseudomonadota; class Alphaproteobacteria; order Acetobacterales; family Acetobacteraceae; genus Palsa-883. Next base: position 160,939 of record CAWKAN010000018.1, on the reverse strand, counting down.
ATAGAGGTTGATCGCCATCGATTCCGCCAACACGAAGCCGTCGTCCTCGATCACCGGCACGCGGGCGTTGGGGTTGAGGGCGAGGAATTCGGGCGTGCGGGTGCCGGGCGAGCGCGGCAGCAGGTCGTCGTGCACGTAGTCGAGGCCGAGCTCGGCCGCCATCCACAAGGTGCGGATGGTGCGCGAGCGGGCACTGCCGTGGATGCGAAGCATGGGGTCCCTCCGATGAATGTTGCTCAGGCGGTTTGCATTGCCCGGCGCAGCAAGGGTGCCGGGATCGGCTCGATCATCACGTTGATGCAGGCCGGCTTGCCGCTGGCCAGCGCGCGTTCGATGGCGCCCGGCATTTCGTCGGCGCGGCGCACCAGCTCGCCGTGGCCGCCGAGCGCGGTGACGACGAGATCGTAACGGGTCGGGTTCAGTTCGCAGCCGACCGCGCGGTTGGCGCCGTAGTCGCGCACCTGGAGATTGTATTCGGCGTTCCAGCGCGCATCGGTGCCGACGACCGCGACGAAGGCCAGGTTGCGGCGGACCGCGGTCTCGAACTCCGCCATGTGGAAGCCGAAGGTGCCGTCGCCGAGCACGGCGAACACCGGGGCGGCGCGTTCCACCACGCGCGCGCCGAGCGCCATCGGCAACGAACCGCCGATCGAGCCGCCGACGCCGTTGATCATGCGCCGGTCGTTGCTGAGCAGGCTCTGGCCCCATTGCGCGAATTCGCCGCCGTCGCAGATCAGCACGGTGTCGGGGTGGCGCTCGACATAGGGCTTCAGGGCGCGGAACACCTCGGCCGCGTGCAGCTTGTCCGGGGTCTGGCTGGCGAGGGTTTGCCAGGCGGCGGGGCGGTCGGTGAAGTGGCGGCGCGCTTCGTGCAGCCAGCCGGTTGGGGGCGGGGGGCGGGCGCCGGCGCGGCGGATCAGCGCCTCGCCGGCCGGATGGGTGTCGGCGACGCAGCCGAAGGCGAGCAACGGGCCTTTTTCGCGGAGCGCGCGGTCGAGGATGGCGCCCTCGGGATCGAGCATGACGAAGCGGCAGGCCGGATCGACGGCGGGCGGGGCGCCGAATTTCAGGGTGAAGTCGAGCGCCTTGCCGAGCAGCACGATCAGGTCGCAGCGCGCCGCCAGCTCGGCGAAGGCGCCCAGCGTGGCGTCGGCGAAGCCGCGCGGGCTTTCCATGATGCAGGTGGGGACGCTGGTCGCCGCCTCCAGGCGGGCCAGCAGGGCGCGGCCGGGGCGGTTGGCCAGCGCCGGTCCGGCGATCAGCAGCGGGCGTTCGGCGCCGGCGAGCAGCGCCAGCACGGCGTCGGCGGCGGCGTCGCCGAGGGATGTCGGTTGGGCGGCGAAGTCGGCGGGCTGCGGCCAGGCGACCGCGGCTTCCGGGACCTCGGCGTCGAGCAGGTCGGACGGCAGGCTGAGATGCACCGGGCCGGGCCGGCCGGCGGTGGCGATGCGGATGGCCTTGGCGACGTCCAGGCCGAGGCGGGCGGGGTCGGTGGCCATCCAGGAGGCTTTCGCCACCGGGGCAGCCATTTCCGCCTGGCGCAGCTCCTGGAAGCCGCCGCGGCCGAGCTGGGTGGTCTCGGTGTGGCCGGACAGCAGCACCAGGGGGGATTCCTGGCCGAGCGCGGTCATCAGCGCGGCGGTGGCGTTGGCGTGGCCGGGGCCGCCGGTGACCATGGCGAGGCCGGGCCGGCCGGTGAGCCGGCCGAAGCCGTCGGCGGCGTGCACCGCGGCGGCCTCGTGGCGGGTGTGGATGAGGTCGAGCTGGGTGCCGATGGCGGCGTCGAACAGCGACATGATGTGGTTGCCGGACAGGGTGAAGATCGTTGTGTGTCCGGCGCGTTCGAGGGTGCACACCACGATGTCGGCGCCGCGCAGGGTGTGGGGCATGGGGGGCGGTGTCCTTCGGTGGGCTTGGGGCGGCTTGGGGGCGTGGGTCGGGGGGAGTGTGCGTGCGGGGGGCGGTTGGCTCAAGCCCCTGGTGGGGGGCGGGAGGTTGGGGGAACCCGGGGGGAGGGAAAATCGGTTGCTTAGCCGGTTCGGGTCCGGCGCGGTCTGCTCGTTTCGGAGCCGATGCCCAGCACCACGGCCATCTGCCGGGTGATGGCCCGCATGGTTGCCAGGTCGAGGCGGCCGATCGGCTGGCCCATATCGGCGAAGCGGACGGTCTGTGGCCAATCCACCATCACCTGCGATGGAGCGAGCAGCCCATTCGTCGGGCTCGGCGTGATGTCGATCCGCAGGGTGACGTTCTGGCGCAACTGCGTGGTGATCGGCAGGACCGTCGCGGGGGAGAGCTCGGCGAGCAGGTCCGAGCGGACCACGACGGCCGGCCGCGCCTTGTCGCGCGGGGGGCGGACCAGAACCACGGTGCCGCGCCGCACGGCGTCGGGGGCTAGCACCATCCCTCCGTCCGGCGGGCCAGCTGTGCGAAGCCGGCCGCCATGGTGGTTTCGTCGGGCGTCAGGTCCGCAAGGCGGCGGCATTCCTCGGTGAGGCGCGCCTGGTAGGCGGGATCGGTCACATCCGGCAGCCACAGCACAACCGGGCGCAATCCGCGCGCGCGCCGGGCGGTGCGATGGCGGGCGGTGCGCTCGCGGGGGGAGGCGTGGGCGTCCATGCGTTGCGCGTAACGCGCCGGGGGGTGGGGTTCAAGGCTGGGGTAGGCCCCATGTTCGGAGGCCACATTGCCGGCCATTCAGCAATCAGGCGGCCCGGGGCGCGTCCCGTGAAGCGGCGGGACCGGGCGCTGGGCAAGCTTCGAGCCGCGAGCGGGCGTTGCGGCGCATTCGGGGCAGGGCGCTGCCGCAGAATCGGCTTTATGGCAAGTCGGCGGGCGTTACACCGTTGGCTAGGCGTCTTTTCGCCTCCAAGCGCCGTCGATCTGGAACCACCTTTCCGAAATGGTGCTGTCCTCTGAAACAAGCGTCAGGGAATGCACAGGAATGTTCGGATGATTGGTCACTTGGCCGAAAATCCGCCGCGCCTCCTCGGCGGACGCGAAATTAAGGGTCAATGGCGTGAGCAATGGCTCAATCGCGCCATGAGGGTTCGTCCAAAACATCTGGAGAGTAAATTTCATTCGTCGATGTTAGCTCCTGTGCAGCCTATAAGCTATAGGTAAGTCGGTTAGCCTCGACCGATCCAACGCATGAGCCGCTTCTTCAGCCCGCTTGGCCTCGTCTCGGGTTCGGCGGCTATGTTCGGCTTCCGTGCTGCACTTCCCATCTGCGTCGCCGCCCGCACCCGTTTAAGCTCGGAGAAACCCTTCTCTGTCACCATGTTCGTGGGCAATCTGCTGATTGAGTAGAGCCATTGTAGGTGGCACATGCAGCCAACTTCTTGGCTCGGTCGGCTGATCTCATCGAGATAGCCGTTAAGCCCGGCGTTCGTGAGACCCTTGGCGATAGCCCAATTGCCGCGCACGGCATATACGAGGCCGTCCCGGTGCTTGTGGTTGTAGATCTTCGGGTAATCGGTTTGCTCGTCTCCCGCGTTGTAGTGCCAGATTGCAGCGATTGGGTTGCCTTCGAGCGAAAACAGAAATTGCACCTCGGCAGGAAAGCTGCTTGCCTTGTGGACATAAAATAACCGATCCCACTTCGCCAGCGGTCGGAGTTCCTTTTTTATTTCGGTGATCCGGCTCTTGGTGTCCTTGGCTTTGGTTCCACCCATCGGAACCCGCTCAAGGAATTGCTGCACCATCGCGTCAAATTCGCGAATCCGCTCGTCGAGATATGCGGTCGCCTCTGATTTATAATTCGCGACGCACCACTCAAAACGCTTCTGTATAGACGGCAACAAGGCGTCGAAGTTTAGCGCAACCTGCTTCCCGCTGGAGCTAACTATGTCCGGTTGGCTCTCAGGATCGCCAGATATTATCCGCGTCGGCATACCCTTGGCGCGGATTACCTTGTCGAGGAATTCTCTGCTCACCCGTTCGTAACTGGCGGTCGCCTCGTCGGCGCTGACCGCTATAGAACGGGCAAGCTTGGATATCGTCATCTTGGCTTCTTTCAGATGGTCGGGAGAGCTTGGGCCGGATTTCTGGAAGGCAGTTAATATCTCCCCCACAGTTTGAACCGTCTCCCTAACGTCCGTCATTGGCGTTCCTAAGCGAAAGCGGTTGCGGGTCTGGAGCAGTCACGCGGACAACCTCGAAATCGTCGGATGGCTGACGTTGTAGCTGCGGGCGATGTCGCGGATCGGCTCGCCACGGTCGCGGCGCTTGATCGCCTCGCGCTGCTGGTGCGGGGTGAGCTTCGGCGGTCGGCCCATCTTCACGCCGCGCGCCTTCGCCCGCTCCCGGCCCTCGCCTGTCCGTGCCCGGATAAGGTCGCGCTCGAACTCCGCCAGCCCGCCTAGCACGGTCAGCATCAGCCGCCCGTGTGATGTGGTGGTGTCGGCCCATGCGTCGCCTAGCGAGCGGAAACCGGCCTTCCTGTCGGTGATGGCGGCAAGGGTGTTCAACAGGTCGCGGGTCGATCTTGCCAGCCGGTCGAGCCGCGTCACCATCAGCACGTCGCCCGGCTGTAGCGCCTCGATCACGCGGCGAAGCTGCGCCCGGTCGGTCTTGGCTCCGCTCACATGCACATCGCGGGACACCTTCTTGCATCCCGCCTTGGTCAGTTGTCGTGCCTGTGCGTCAACGCTCTCGCTCTTGCCGCCCGGCGATACCCTCGCGTAACCGTATTTCATGGGGGGCATTCTGAACCGGAATTCTGAACCGGAAAAGCCCTTTGTTCTCAACGCCCTGATTTTGGTTCGGCGGATTTAAGTTTGGGAGCGAACACCACCGGGTGACCCGACAGTTTAGGGTGGTGGGATGGCAATTTCGAGACGTCGGCTGACGGTTGTTGATCGCACGATGATTGAGGTGCGTCTGCATGACGGCTGGGGGGTCCGATCGATTGCCCGGGCCCTCTGCCGGTCGCCTGGGACGATTTCGGCTGAGATCAAGCGGCATCGCGATGCCGCGGGGTACCTGGCGCACACGGCGGAGACCCAAGCCCTTGCCGGCCGGCGCCGGTCTGGCCGCAAACCGCGGCTGGCGAGCGATGGCGCGCTGTTTGGTGAAGTGGCTAGGCTGTTGCGCTTGAAATGGTCCCCTGAGCAAATATCGGGCAGGCGCAAGCGGATCGAGCATGGAATGGAGCAGCAATCGGGCCTGCGTGTGTCGCACGAGGCGATCTACACCGCGATCTACGCCTTGCCGCGCGGCGAACTGCGCCGCGAGCTGATCGCGTGCTTGCGCCAGGACAAGCCAAACCGCGGTCGCAAGCCAAAAGGCAGCGAGCGCCGCGGCAAGCTCTGCGGCATGACCAATATCAAGGACCGGCCTGAGGAAATCGAGGGCCGTCTGGTGCCGGGCCATTGGGAGGGCGACTTCATTGTGGGTGCCGGAGGGGCCAGTGCGATCGGCACGTTGGTGGAACGCACGACCCGCTATGTCGTCCTGGTGCGGATGCCCACGCGCAAGGCGGATGTCGCCGCCTGCGCTTTCGCCGGGGCCTTGAACGCCATTCCGGCTCCGCTGCGCAAAACGTTGACCTACGACCAGGGCAAGGAAATGGCGGAGCACGAGAGCCTTGCCCTCAATACCGGCATGCGCATCTTCTTTGCTGACCCGCATGCGCCGTGGCAGCGCGGCTCCAACGAGAACACCAACGGCCTGCTGCGCCAGTATTTCCCGAAAGGCACGTCCTTGTCGGGGCTGGACCAAGGCGACCTCGACACCGTCGCCGCCAGCCTCAACAATCGACCCAGAAAGACGTTGGACTACGCAACGCCGAACGAGCAATTCAGCAATCTGCTTGCCGCAGCGGCCAGCGCAAACCAGACGTCATCCGGTGGTGTTCGTTCCCAAACTTGAATCCGCCTTCATAATTCTTGGATTTTGGGCTTAGCGTAGGATTTTGAACAGATCGTGCGGTGCCCCCTCGCTCGAGGCCCCTCGCCTCAATCAAAAAGATCGGGCTTGATCTCTCGGGCTTGATGCAGAACGGCGCGGATCAAGATAAAGTCCGCCTCCTCGGTGTAAAACACCGTATGAGCCTGAAAGCGGAAGCGACGAAGACCGGGCGTGATCTCCTCCACAGCCCGCCCGATACGGGGAAAGCTGGCGAGCAGGTCGAACGTGCGCTCAAGCCCGGCATGGTAGGCGTCGGCCTGATAGGCTCCGAAAGTCTCCTCGGTGTAGTCGTAAATCTCGATAAGGTCACGTTCCGCCCGTTCCGAAAGGCGGAAGTCAGCCACGGCGAGCGGCTACAAGTTGACGCGCGGCGGTCAACACGTCCGCCATGGTCGCCTTGCTGACGCGCCGGGCCTCGGGCGCCTGTAGGGCCTCCCGATAGCGGGCAAGCTGCTCGTCGCGGGACAGCGCCCGCCATGCAGCAAGCTCCGCCTCGGTCGGCGGGAGCGCGGAAGGGAAGGGGCGCATGGCGGTTTCGGTCATGGCCGCATCCTATCCCAAATGGGGGCATTGTGGAATTTGTTCCAAACGGGAGTCTGGTCGATGGGCAATTCGGGGCCGAACTCCCACCTAATCGGCATGAGGGCAACCGCGCCATGCGGTGCCCTCTGGGACCGCGAGGCAAGGTCAATCCAATTCAACCGGCTTGTTGCGGCCGCATTTCGGTTATACCTGCCGGAGACTCGGAAAGTCTTGAATTTCGCTCAGCGGCCCATGTCGCGGAAGGTCCGCCTCCACCCAAAGCGGCGGTAGAGCGACCGCGGCGGCTACCATCGGGTTCCGCCGCCGCAGACGTTCAAACTGACCCATCACCCGCCCCTGGGGGGTTCGGGACGGAACCCCGACCTTGCTTCGTTCGCCCGATTGCCCTGCCGCAAGCGTCTTGAGCCTGGTGAACGCGCGGCCGATCCCGTGCCCCGACAGATCATTCAGCCGCTCGCTATCGGCGTGCATCTGCGTGCATCGCCTTCCTTCATCTGCGGTGAAATTCTTCCTTCGCGACGCCACCACCGCCACCTTCGGCGACAACGGCAGCCGGGGGCAAAATTCCGCTTCGCGTCGTCATGCGTGCGCCTCGCCGAGGCCGCGGATGCCGCCGTGCGCCCGATGGCGCGGCTTGGTCCTGGCCGTGATCTCCACATCCTGGCCGAGCGCGGTCAGCAGCCGCATCAGCCGCTCGCTGGAGAAATCCGAATACCGTCCGTTGAGCACCGCCGAGACCTTCGGCTGATCGATGCCGATGCGCGCCGCCGCCGCGACCTCGGTCAGGCGCCGGCGCCTGATCACCTGGCGGATGTGGCTGGCAAGCTGGGCCTTGGTCAGCTCCGCCTCGGGTTTCGGGCAAACCCAGGTCGGCGAACAGGTTGCCGCTGCTCGCGGTCAGCTTGATGTCGGCGGCTCGCCGTTTGACCACGGCCGTCACTCGGACGGCACATCCTCAAGGCGAACGCCCCGCCCGGCGCGCAGGCTGGCGCGGGCTTTTTCGACCCGGCGGAGAAACCGCGGATCGGTCTCCAGCCGATAGTCGAACCAATCGTCCTCGGTGTCGAAGCCGATCAGCACGTCGGCCGGCTTGCCGTGGCGGGTGATGACGATCTCCTGCTTCCCCGCCTCGCGCAGGAAACGCGACAGGTCGTCCTTGACCACGGACAGCGGCACCTGTTTCACGCCGGACTTCCGAGCTGCCTCAGCCACGCCGCTGCCTCCGACTTTGCCACGATCGCCAGGATTTCAACGGACTCGTCCGCAACATCAGCAGACACGTCAAGACAACAGAGGAGCCAATCATGATCCACCATGTCTCGATTTCCGCCCGCGACCCCAAGCATGTGGCCGGCGTCCTGGCCGAGCTGATGGATGGGAAGGCCTACCCCTTTCCCGGCGGCGTCGCGGATTCCTTCATGGCCGTGACCGGCGACAACCACGGCACGATGATCGAAGTCTACCCGGAAACCGTCACCCTCGAACCCGGCACCGGCGACTCGCAGGCCGTGTGCGGCACCGTGCCCAAGGCCGACTGCGCCCCGTTCCATGTGCTGCTGTCAGTCCCCATCGACCGCGAGACGGTGCAGAAGATCGGCGACAGGGAGGGTTAGCGTACCCGCCTGTTCGGCCGCGGCGCGCCGGGGCAGAAGCCATTCTTTCATGTCATCGAGTTCTGGCTGGAAAACCGCCTGATGATAGAGGTCGCGACCCCCGATATGGTTGCGGACTACACAAGGCTGGTCCGGCGCGAAAACCTGGATGCAATGTTCGCGGCGCGCGCCGCGGCATAGGCCGCGATCGGGATCAGAACGCCCGCCGCGCGTTCGATCCCGGTGCCAACTTCGCGAACGGTTCAGGCGGCGCGTACGGCACGCTCGATCGCGGCGATGTCGATGCGCTTCATTTGCATCATCGCCTCAAACGCGCGCTTCGCTTTGGCGGGATCGGCGCCTGCGACTGCCGAGATGAGTTGGCGGGGAACAATCTGCCACGAGAGGCCGAAGCGATCCTTCACCCAGCCGCATTGTTCGGCCTCGGGCACCGCCGAGAGTGCGTTCGACAGGCGGTCAACCTCGGCCTGGGTCTCGACGGGAATCTGGAACGAGATGGCCTCGTTGAACTTGAAGTTCGGTCCTCCATTAAGGCCCGTGAACGACCGCCCCATCAGTGTGAAGTCGACCAGGAGCACAGCGCCTTCCTTGCCAGCGGGATAATCGCCCGGGGCACGATGGATGGCGTCGACACGGCTGTCGGGAAGCAGCGAGGCATAGAAATGGGCGGCTTCCTCGGCATTGCCGTCGAACCAGAGACAGGGGGTGATGGTTGCCATGGGACCTCTCCTGTTGGTTGGGCGTCCTCCGCGAGCTGATGTTCGGGGGTCAGGAGGCGGAGATCATGATACAGGAACGCGGCCGCTGGGCGACACGCGCCACGACGCCACGTCGCCGCGGGCCCGTTCGGCAGTCATCCCGCACTAACCCGCACCCTTCCGCCGCCTGCCCCCCCGCGCTACCCGCGCCGCGATGAAAAAGCTGTTACGGCATCCTGCCACGCAGGCCGTTCTGGCCCGCCTGCTGGGCTGGTATAGGACACCCGCACCTCGCCGACGCGAAGCCTGAACTGCGGCCGGCTCAGCCCGTGAAGCCGCTTGATGCGGCTGCGGCTGGTCTTTCCCGGTGGGTGGCGCGGATGGGTCTCGATCGCGGTCCGCACCTCGGTCCGGACCTTCGCCCGCAGCCGGCCAAGGTCTTGCACCGCTTCGGGGCCAAGAGAATGTCGAACCGCGTTCCGGCCAGACCATAGCCGGAACGGCACGGCGGTCGAATTGATCCGCGCAACTCCGCCCTCACGCGATCGGATGATCCGCCCGCGGCGCCGCGCCGCCGCTGCGGTCCAGCACACGCCGGTATGCCGCGCGATCGGTGCGCGCCGCGCGCGCCGCGGTCTTCATCCCGCCTTAACCTTTTGTTCGCGGTTTTCCCCGATACTGGCCGGTCTCATTCACCCCTCGGAGACCGCGCCCGTGCCCAAGCCTGGCCCCGACCCTGGCCCCGACCCCGGCCCCGCGCCGGATAAGCCGCGCTACGCCATCCCGGCGCCGACCTTGCAGGCGATGGTGCTCGCCCTGGCGCGCCCCGCCGCCGAGGCCGCCGATGCCGCCTGGCAGGCGGTGGTGCAGGCCGGGCTCGACACGCTGGCCGCGTTCGACCCGCGCGACCCGATCGAGGCGCTGTACGCGGTGCAGATCATCGCCGCCAATGCCGCCTGCCTGGACGCATTCCGGCTCGGCTTCGCGCCCGACGCCAGCGCCAAACAGGCGCTGCGCCAGCGCGCCAACGCCGCGGCGCTGGCGCGCGTCATGGCCGGCGCGATGCGGCTGCTGAAGGAGCAGCGGGCGCAGCCGGCGGCGCCGGCGCGCGACTGGGGCGACACGGCGGCGGTGCTGGCGACGGGCTGGCAGGCGGCGCCGGGGCGGCCGGCGGAGGTGGGGCGGGGCGGCGCGCCGGGGCCGGCCGCGGCGGAGCCGGAGACCATCATCCGCTGGCTCGACGAGGTCCCCGACGACGAGCTGGCCGAGGAGGTCGAGCGGCTGCGCCGCGAGGAAGCCGGCGAGCCGCCGCTGCCGGTGCCGCCCGGGCCGCGGCGGATCTACCAGCACAAGCCGGACGACTACGCGCGGCGCTGGACGCCCGACCCGAAGCTGTGGCGGCCGTATCCCGGCTGGGAGAACATGACGCTGGCGCAGCGGCGGGAGTTCTTCGGCTACAGCTACGCCGGCCCCGGCGGGCCGCTGGAGGCGCTCAGCCCGGCGGGCCAGGCGGCGATGCTGGCCGACCAGGCGGAAGAGGCGGCGCTGGCGGCGGAATACGGCATGTAGCCGGGGGGTGGAGGGCTGGAACATGGCGCCGGATCGTGCGGGATCGCACGGTGCTTGCGGGCGCGATCCAGGCTGGGGGCCGGCCGCGAGGTGACGCCCGCGCATGCCGCGGGCCGCGGACGCCGATGCGTCCCGGCGGCGGATGGTCGGGCAAGGATGCGCGTTGCGCGACAAGACCCCATGCCAAGTGAGGACGGTGCGCGCCGGGCCGTGGGGCGGCGCCATGCTGCGGCGGGGCGCGTGGCGCCGGATCGCACGGGACCGCACGGCGCTTGCGGGCGTGATCCAGGCCGAGGGCCGGCCGCCAGGCGACGCTCGCGCGTCCCGTGGGCCGCGGACGCCGATGCGTCCCGGTGGCGGATGGTCGGGCAAGGATGCGCGTTGCGCGACAAGACCCCATGCCAAGTGAGGACGGTGCGCGCCGGGCCGTAGGGCGGCAAGCGCGGATCCGCGAAATCGCGCAACAACCCTGGCCTTCGCCGGGGCAGGCTCCCGTGCAAGTGTCTGCGACCTGGCGCCGACCTGGCGATGGGGCGGGGGGTGGGCCGTGTGGTTGGGGCGTGGGGTCGTTGGTCGAGGCTGGGGGGCGGCACCAACCCCTCCCCCTCCCCTTGGTCCGCTTCGCGGCCCAAGCCCTCAAGGGGAGGGGGAGAGTGCGGATCGGCGAAATCGCGCAACAACCCTGGCCTTCGCCGGGGCAGGCTCCCGTGCAAGTGTCTGCGACCTGGCGCCGACCTGGCGGTGGGGCGGGGGGTGGGCCGTGTGGTTGGGGCGTGGGGTCGTTGGTCGAGGCTGGGGGGCGGCACCAACCCCTCCCCCTCCCCCCTCCCTCAAGGGGAGGGGGAGAGTGCGGATCGGCGAAATCGCGCAACAACCCCGGCCTTCGCCGGGGCAGGCTCCCATGCAACAGTCGGCAACCTGCCGCCGACGCGGTGGCGGGCGGGCGCGGGCGGTGTGGTTGCGGCGTGTGTCAGGTGGCGGGCGAGGGGCGTTTCCGTGGGGCTCGGCATCAACCCCATGCAACAGCCTGCCACCGGACCACGATCCGGTGGTGACGCGGATGGGTGGATACCCGCGGCACCCCCCTCACCCGCGTCGCCAGGGCTCCGCGACCTCTCCCGCCAGCGCGGGAGAGGTGAGTGGCGATGCCCGCCGCTTGCGGGTCAGACCTTCTCGAAGTCGATCCGCTCCACCACCGGCAGGCCCTGCAGGAAGCGGCGCAGGCAGTCCAGGCCCAGCTCCACCGCGCCCAGGCGCACCCATTCCCGCCCGCCGACGATGCGCGAGCGGCGGAACGCCACCCCCTCCGGGTGGGCGATCGCGATCCACACCGTGCCGCCGAGGTCGATGCGGTCCGCCCCGCTGTCCAGCTCGATCAGCACCGCCAGCGCGTGCGAAGCCCCCGCCGCGGCGCGCGCCGCCTCGGCCACCGCCGCGGCCTTGTCCTGCGTCATTGCCTCGGTCAGCAGCAGGTGCGACAGCCCCACCGCGGCGGGCACGCGGTCGAGGTCGCGGGCGATCACGCCGCGGCGGAACACGTGCTCCGCGCCCGGCAGGTGCGCGAGGCGGGCGGCGATGGCGCCGGCGGTGAAGGTCTCCACCAGCGCCAGGCTGGCCTGCCGCGCGGTCAGCGCCGCCAGCACGACGCCCTCCAGCGTCTGGTCGTCCTCGGCCAGGATGAAGTTGCCCAGCCGGGCGCGCACCTCGGCCTCGACCGGGCCGAGCTTGGCGCGGATGTCGGCGGCGTCGCGGCCGCGCACGGTCAGCTTGGTCTCGATCTGCGGGTAGTGGGCGCGGAAGCCGAGTTTTACCCCGCCGTCGGGCACCATCGCCTCGATGCCGGCCAGCAACTGGTCGACGTGGGATTCGCCCAGGCCGTAGGAGTGAAAGCGCTTGAGGAAGATGGCGCCCTGCAGGCCCGCCATCGGCAGCAGGCGGGGCACGATCTGCTCCTCCAGCATGCGGCGCAGCTCGCGCGGCACGCCGGGGGTGAAGAAGCAGCGGGCGCGGCCGATGGTCAGCGCGAAGCCGCAGGCGGTGCCGATCGGGTTGTCGAGCACTTCGGCGCCGTCGGGCAGCATCGCCTGCTTGCGGTTGTTGGGCGGCATGATGCGCGAGCGGCGGGCGAAGAACGCCTCCATCCGGTCCAGCCAGGCCTCGTCCAGGGTCAGGCCGACGCCGGCGGCCTGGGCGGCGACCTCCTGCGACAGGTCGTCGACGGTCGGGCCGAGGCCGCCGTTGACGATCACCGCGTCGGCGCGCTCGCCGGCCAGGCGGAAGGCGGCGAGCAGGCTGTCGCGGTCGTCGCCGACCGTGGTGCCCCAGTGGACGGACAGGCCGACGTCCTCGAGTTTCTGCGCCATGTAGCTGAAATTGCTGTTGATGATCTTGCCGGTCAGCACCTCGTCGCCGGTGCAGATGATCTCGATGCGCATGTTTCCCCCCGCCGATGGAACGCCTACATTAACCGAAACCCGACGTTGCAGGAGTCCGACGACGATGGCCGCCATCCCCGCGCAATACCTCGACCTGCTGGAGCAGAAGACGGCGTTCGCGCATATCGCGACGGTGCAGCCGGACGGCTCGCCGCAGGTCACCCCGGTGTGGTTCGACTACACCGGCGGCAAGGTCCGGGTGAACGTGGCCAAGGGGCGGGTGAAGGTGCGCAACATGACAGCGGGCGCGCGGGTGGCGCTGTCGATCATGGACCCCGACAACGCCTATCGCTACGTGCAGGTGCGCGGCACGGTCACCCACGTGACCGAGGACGGGGCGCGCGCGCACATCGACGCGCTGGCGCGCAAATACCTCGGCAAGGACTACCCCTGGAGCAAACCGGGCGAGGTCCGCGTGATGTTCGAGATCGAGCCGGAAGCCGCCCAGGGCATGGGCTGACGCTAGGTCGTCTTCAGGCCCAGGCCGGCGAACTTCCTGTTGAACTTGGCCACCTGGCCGCCGGAATCGATCATCCGATGCACCCCGGTCCAGGCCGGGTGCGACTTCGGGTCGATGTCCAGCCGCAGCGTGTCGCCCGGCTTGCCGTAACAGGACCGGGTCTTGTACTCGGTCCCGTCGGTCATCACGACGGTGATCTCGTGGTAGTCGGGGTGAACGCCCGCCTTCATCTCGGCTCTCCTGCTGACGCCGCCGATCCCGACCGGCCGCGCGAGCGGGGGGCTATAGCGCCGTCCGCGAGCCGGGGCAATCGGCGGCTTGGCGCGCGCCGCACGACCAGGCGGGGCGTCGCCGCCGGCCTTCTGTCATCGAAGCTTCATCGAACTGCAATCGAGGAGTCGCCGCTCCCGCCTAGGGTCCGCCGCGCCCGCCGAGCCGCGCAGTTCGCACCGCCGGGGGCCATCGAGGAGGCAAAGAATGAGACTAGGGACCACGGCACTGGCCCTCGCACTGGCGGCCAGCTTCGGCCTCGCCGCGCAGGCGCAGACGCAGATCACCGGGGCGGGATCGACCTTCGTCTATCCGGTCCTGTCCAAATGGTCGGCCGACTACAACAAGACCGCCCATGTCGAGGTCAACTACCAGTCGATCGGCTCGGGCGGCGGCATCGCCCAGATCAAGGCCGGCACGGTTGACTTTGGCGCCAGCGACGCGCCGCTGTCCCCGGCCGACCTGTCGGCCGCCGGGCTCGCCCAGTTTCCGGTGATCATCGGCGGGATCATTCCCGTGCTCAACGTGCCGGGCATCGCAGCGGGCAAGCTGAAGCTCAGCGGTTCGCTGCTGGCCGACATCTATCTGGGCAAGGTCAAGTCGTGGGACGATCCGGAGCTCGCCAAGCTGAATCCGGACCTCAAGCTGCCCAAGCTGGCCATCACCGTCGTGCATCGCTCCGACGGATCGGGCACCACCTACAATTTCGCCGACTACCTGTCCAAGGTGAGCCCGGACTGGAAGTCCAAGGTGGGCGTTGGCACCTCGGTGTCCTGGCCGGCCGGCGTCGGCGGCAAGGGCAACGAGGGCGTGGCGGCCTATGTCGAGCGTATCCGCGGGGCGATCGGCTATAACGAATATGCCTATGTGCTGCAGAACAAGATGACCTATGCGTTGCTGGAGAATGCGGCCGGCGAATTCATGGCGCCGAGCATCGCGGCGTTCCAGGCCGCCGCCGCCTCCGCCGACTGGACGCACGCGCAGGATTTCGACCTGGTGATGACCAACGCCCCGGGCAAAGGCGCCTACCCGATCGCCGCTTCGACCTTCGTGCTGATGTACAAGACCCCGAAGGATGCGGCGCGGAGCAAGACGGCGCTGGCGTTCTTCACCTGGTCGCTGGAGCACGGCCAGCCGCAAGCGCAGAGCCTGGACTATGTGCCGCTGCCGCCGACCCTGGTCAGCCAGATCGAGGCCTACTGGAAGGCGCAAATTCACTGAACCCCGGGGTACGGGCGGGGCCTCGCCCCGTCCGCACACGGCGCTGCAACCCAACTTGCCGATGGAGCCCGCTTCGTGTCGTCCACCACCCTCGCCGGTCTGACCCGACACGGTACGGCGCGCCGCCGGCTGAAATTGGGCGATGCCCTGTTCGACTCGGCCGCCGCCGCCGCGGCCTGGCTGGTGCTGATCGTGCTGAGCCTGGTGGCGCTGTCCATGCTGTATGGCGGTTTCCCGGCGCTGCGCACGTTCGGGTTGTCGTTCATTTACAGCACCGACTGGAACCCGGTGACCAAGCGTTTCGGCGCCGGCGTGGCGATCTACGGCACCCTGGTCACCTCGGCGCTGGCCATGCTCATGGCGGTGCCGGTCAGCTTCGGCATCGCGGTGTTCCTGACCGAGGTGGCGCCGGCCCGCCTGCGCGGACCGGTCGCCGCGGCGATCGAACTGCTCGCCGGCGTGCCCTCGATCATCTACGGCATGTGGGGGCTGTTCATCTTCGTGCCGATCATGTCGAACTACATCGAACCCTGGATCGACGCCAACCTGGGCGCGCTGCCCGGGATCGGCGTGCTGTTTTCCGGGCCGCCGCTCGGCATCGGCATGCTGACCGCCGGCATCATCCTCGGCATCATGGTGATCCCGTTCGTCTCCTCGGTGATGCGCGACGTGTTCGCCCTGGTGCCGCCGCAGTTGCGCGAAGCCTCGTTCGCGCTTGGCGCGACGCGCTGGGAAGTGGTGCGCAGCGTGGTGCTGCCGTACACCCGCACCGCCGTGGTGGGCGGCATCTTTCTCGGCCTCGGCCGGGCGCTCGGCGAGACGATGGCGGTGACCTTCGTGCTCGGCAACGCGCACGACTTCAATATCTCGCTGCTGATGCCGAGCAACTCCATCTCCGCGGCGATCGCCAACGAGTTCACCGAGGCCGACTCGCAGCTCTACCTGTCGGCGCTGATCGCGCTCGGCTTCCTGCTGTTCGTGGTCACCTTCATCGTGCTGGCCGCCGCGAAACTCATGCTGCGGCGGATGGCGCGCCAGGGCGGCGGGGCATGAGCGCGACACTCGGCCGGGTGCGCGACGCCGGGCTCGCGCGCCGGCGCAAGCTGGTCAACCTGGCGGGGCTGAGCTTCGCCACCGCGGTGACGCTGTTCGCGCTGTTCTGGCTGATCTGGATCCTGGGTGCGACGCTGGTCAACGGCTTCGCCGCGCTCAGCCCGCGGCTGTTCACCCAGATGACGCCGCCGCCGGGCACCGCCGGCGGGCTGCTCAACGCGCTGGTCGGCAGCGCCATCATGATCGCCGTCGGCGTGGTGATCGGCACGCCGGTCGGCGTGATGGCCGGCACCTGGCTGGCCGAATACAAGCACGGCCGGCCGATCGCCGAGATCGTCCGCTTCATCAACGACATCCTGCTCTCGGCGCCCTCGATCGTGATCGGCCTGTTCGTCTACGAGCTGGTGGTGCGCCAGGTCGGGCATTTCTCCGGCTGGGCCGGCGCGATCGCGCTGTCGCTGATCCTGTTGCCCGTGGTGGTGCGCACCAGCGACGAGACGCTGCGGCTGGTTCCCATCACGCTGCGCGAAGCCACCTTGGCGCTGGGCGCGCCGAAATGGCGCATGGTCACCAGCGTGCTGTGGCCGGCGGCGCGCACCGGGATCATGACCGGCATCCTGCTCGCGGTGGCGCGGATCAGCGGCGAAACCGCGCCGCTGCTGTTCACCGCGCTCAACAACCAGTATTGGACCGCCAACCCGGCCAACCCGATGGCCAACATTCCCGTCGTGATCTTTCAGTACGCGCTGAGCCCCTATGAGGACTGGCACAGCCTCGCCTGGGCGGGCGCGCTGATCATGACGCTGCTGGTGCTGGTGGTCAGCGTCGGTGCGCGCGCCGCGCTGCGCGGGAAGCATGGATAGGCGTATGGAAAGACCCCAACAATGAACGATAGTTCCGGGCAGATCGGCATAATCGTGACGCCGCAATCGCGTGTGGAAGCTGCCATGACCGAACCGCGTATCGCCATTCGCAACCTCGAATTTTTCTACGGCGACAATCGCGCGCTGAAGGGCGTCAATCTCGACCTGCCGGATTGCCAGGTGACCGGCATGATCGGCCCGTCGGGCTGCGGCAAATCCACCCTGCTGCGCACGCTGAACCGGATGTACGACCTGTATCCCGGCCAGCGCGCCACCGGCGAGGTGATGATGGACGGGGTGAACATCCTCGGCCCGGAGATCGACCTGAACGCGTTGCGCGCGCGCATCGGCATGGTGTTCCAGAAGCCGACGCCGTTCCCGATGTCGATCTACGACAACATCGCCTTCGGCGTGAAGCTGCACGAGCGGCTGGCCAAATCGGCGATGGACGAGCGCGTCGAATGGTCGCTGACCCGCGCCGCGCTGTGGGGCGAGGTGAAGGACCGGCTGGCCAGCTCGGCGATGGGCCTGTCGGGCGGACAGCAGCAGCGGCTGTGCATCGCGCGCACCATCGCGGTGCGCCCGGAGGTGATCCTGCTCGACGAGCCGACCAGCGCGCTGGACCCGATCAGCACGCTGAAGGTCGAGGAGCTGATCGACGAACTCAGACACGACTTCACCATCGCCATCGTCACGCACAACATGCAGCAGGCGGCGCGCTGCGCCGACCAGGTGGCGTTCTTCTACCTCGGCGAAATGGTCGAGGTGGCGCCGGCGGCGGACCTGTTCACCGCGCCGAAGGAACGCCGCACCCAGGAATACATCACCGGCCGGTTCGGCTGAGCCGCGCCCCCGCTGAATCGCCCAAAGGAGCCAGCACCATGACCGACGCCCCCGAGCATCTGGTCAAGAGCTACGATCAGGAACTGAAGCGACTCGGCAACCTGATCACCGAGATGGGCGGCATGGTCGAAAGCCAGGTGGCGCTCGCGGCCGAAGCCATCATGAATCGTGACGCCGAGACGGCGGCGCGCGTGGTCGAGGGCGATCCGAAGGTGGACGCGATCGAGCGCGAGGTGGAACAGTTCGTCATCCGCCTGCTGGCGCTGCGCCAGCCGATGGCCGCCGATCTGCGCAACATCGTCGCGGCGCTGAAGATCACCGGCGATCTGGAACGCATGGGCGACTACGCCGCCAACGTAGCGAAGCGCAGCATCGTGCTCAGCCAGTTCCAGTTGCCGATCAGCCTATCCGGGCTCGGCCACATGGCGCAGCTCGTGCAGGCCAATCTCAAGCTGATCATGGACGCGGTGAGCGAGAACGACACCGCCAAGGCGATCCAGGTCTGGCGCTCCGACGAGAAGATCGACGACCTGTACAACACGGTGTTCCGCGAGCTGATTACCTACATGATGGAAGACCCGCGCAATATCACGCCGTGCACCCACCTGCTGTTCATCGCCAAGAACCTGGAACGCATCGGCGATCACGCGACCAACATCGCCGAGACCGTGTACTACGCGGTGACCGGCGAACCGCTGAGCGGGGCGCGCCCGAAAGGCGACACCTCGGCCTATGCCGTGGTACGGCCGCGTGAGTGACGCCCGGCCAACTCCGAACCGAGGGACAAGACATGCTTGATGGACCGTCCGGCCTGTTCAAGCCGCTGGTGCTGGTGGTGGAGGACGAGGCCGCGCTCGCCACCATGCTGCGCTACAACCTGGAAAAGCAGGGCTTCCGCGTCGAGGAGGCCGCCGACGGCCAGGAGGCGATGACCCGCATCGCCGAGACGCCGCCCGACCTGGTGCTGCTCGACTGGATGCTGCCGGTGATGTCCGGCCTCGAGGTCTGCCGCCAGATCCGCCGCCGCCCGGCCACGCGCGACCTGCCGGTCATCATGGTGACCGCGCGCACCGAGGATCAGGACGCCGTGCGCGGCCTCAACACCGGGGCCGACGACTACATCACCAAGCCGTTCAACATGGACGCGCTGCTGGCGCGGATGCGCGCGCTGCTGCGCCGGTCCAACGCGGTGCCGGCGAAGGGGCTGCTGGCGTTCCACGACATCTCCCTGGACCTGTCGGCGCACCGGGTCAGCCGCAACGGCCGGGCGGTGCACCTGGGCCCGACCGAGTTCCGGCTGCTGGAGTTCTTCATGCAGCACCCACGCCGGGTGTTCTCGCGCGAGGAGGTGCTGGACGCGGTGTGGGGGCCGGACATCCATGTCGAGCCGCGCACGGTGGACGTGCACATCCGCCGACTGCGCAAGGCAATCAACGGAACCGGCGAACTGGACGTGGTGCGCACCGTGCGCGCGGCGGGCTACGCATTGGATACGGAGCCGGTCTGAGGCCGGCGGGCGAAGCAAGGCTGGGGCTCCGCCCCAGACCCCGCCAAGGGGCGCTGCCCCTTGGAACCCCGCCAAGGGCGGAGCCCTTGGAACCCCGGACTGGGAGTGTGGGGAGGGGAAGGGGGCGTGGGGGCAGGGCGCCGGTGCCGTCGGTCGCGACCGACGGCACCGGCGCCCTGCCCCCACGCCCCCTTCCCCTCCCCACACTCCCAGTCATGAAGTCCAGAGGCCGCTGCCTCTGGTGGGGGTCCAGGGGGCAAAGCCCCCTGGTGGGGTCTGGGGCGAAGCCCCAGCCTTCCTTCTTCCGCCGGCTCGGCCGCTGCAGTCCCCTCTGGCGCGAATCCGCGGGGTCTGTCTAAACATTGCGGCACGACGCGGCGATTCGCTTGGCCAGGTGATTTATCCACACCGGAGCGGCATGCATGGTCCCGTCGTCGGAAGAGCGTGGCACACACTCGATCGAACGAGGAGCAAAGCATGTCCAAAGCCTTCATCGCCGGGGTCCTGCAGGAATCGGCGGAACTGACCGGCGCCGCGGCAAATCGGGCCGCCGGCGACATGATGGACGCCATCGTCAAGGAGCTGAAGAAGGCGGGCAAGTTCACCCTGCCGAGCTTCGGCACCTTCACGGTGCGCAAGACCAAGGCGCGCAAGGGGCTGAACCCGCGCACCGGCGAGGCGATCAAGGTGAAGGCCGGCAAGACCGTGCGCTTCAAGGCCTCGCCGACGCTGAAAAAGTCGGTCTGAGACCAAGCCGCGCCAAGACCAAAGCGGGGCTGACCGCCTCCGCCTTGCCGGGCCGGGCTGCGCGCGAGCGTTGCCTGGCCCGGCGTGTTTTCGGCCTCGGCGGGGGCGCGTGGGGGGACCGGCATGGGGGGAATTCTGCCGCTGTCGCGCGTGCTGGTGGTGTGCCTGGGCACGTTGGTGGTGCCGCTCAATTCGATGGTGAACCTGGATTTCCCCTCGATCATCCAGCGTTTCGACCTGGGTATTCCGGACATCCAATGGCTGGTGATCAGCTACACGCTGACCCATGCCAGCTTGCTGCTGGTGTTCGGCCGCATCGGCGACATGATCGGCCACCGGCGCATCTTCCTGGCCGGCACGGCGTGGAGCGGGGTGGCGTTCGTGCTGTGCGGCGCGGCGCCGTCCTATGGCTGGCTGCTGTTCGCCCGCTGCCTGCAGGGCGTCGGCGCCGGGCTGGTGCTGAGCTGCGGCGCCGCGCTGGTCACCGGCTTCGTGGCGGAGGACCGCCGCGCCCGGGTGCTCGGCCTCTACACGATGATGTTCGGGCTGGGCTCGGCGCTGGGGCCGCTGATCGCCGGGGTGATCGTCAGCCGCTGGGGCTGGAGCGCGGTGTTCTGGGCCCGTGCGCCGATTGCGCTGGGGAGTTGCGCGCTGGCTTTCGCGCTGCCGGTCCCGCCGCGCTCCGCGGTGACCGGGCGTGAGCGGTTCGACGCGCCGGGCGCGGCGCTGCTGATGCTGACGATCGGGGCGCTGCTGCTGACGCTGACCCGGGTGCGCGTGCCGGCGGAGGCGGCGGCGTTCGCGGTGGTGACGCTGGGCGGCCTGTGGGGCTTCGTGCGGCAGGAGCGGCTTGCGGCGCGGCCGATCATCGACTTGCGGCTGTTCCGCATCGCTGGGTTCGCCGCGGTCAATCTGGGCCATGCGCTGATGAACCTGGCCGGTTTCGCGATCATGCTGCTGCTGCCGTTCTATCTGGATCGCGTCGCCGGCCTGGGGGCGCGATCGCTCGGGCTGGTGCTGGCGAGCTCGCCGCTGGGCCTGATGCTGGCGGCGCCGATCGCCGGGCGGCTGGCGGGGCGGCGCAATCCGCAGCGGCTGACGGTGATCGGGGCGCTGTTCGCCACCCTGGGGCTGGGGGGGATCGCGCTGCTGGCGGGACGCGGCGGGGTCGGCCTGCTGGCGCTGGCGATGTTCGCCCAGGGGTTCGGGCTGGGGCTGTTCCAGGTCGCCTATTTCGACATCGTGACGGGAACCATCCCCCGGCGGGATCGCGGCGTGGCCGGCAGCCTGGGGATGCTGACGCGCACCGGGGGCGTGGTGCTGGGCGCGACGCTGCTGATGCTGGCGTTCCAGACGCTACGGGGGGTGGCGATGGCGCGGGGCGCGGGGGATGCGGCGGCGTTCCTGTTCGGGATTCGCGGCGCGTTCGTGCTGGCGGCGGGGCTGACGGCGGTGGTGCTGGGGATGCTGGGCGCGCGGGCGCGGCGCCGGGGCGAGGCGTAGTTGCAGCCGTAGGGCGGAAGAGCGAAGCGTCTTCCGCCGCCGGCCATGCCGTTCCTATGGCGGATCAGTGGCGGTGGCCGGGGAAGGCGGAATGCGCTACGCTGTTCCGCCCTACATCGTTACGTCGGCATCGTTACGTTGACGTCGTTGCGCCGGCATCGTTGCGTCGGCATCGTTACGCCTGCGTCGTTACGCCGCCTTGGCCTGCCCGACGATCCGCCCCAGGCTGCCCAGCACCTCGCGCGCGTTGCGCAGCCGGGTCGCCAGGTCCATGTCGCGCACGATCGCCAGCTTGTGGTCGGGGCGCAGCCGCACCTGGCCGCCGAGCTTTCCCCCCTTCCCCGCCAGCCAGTTCACCAGCCCGGCCGGATTGGCGAAGGCGTTGCCGCGGAAGCCGATCACCATGCCCTTCGGCCCGGCGTCCAGCTTCTCCACCCCGGCCTCGCGGCAGGCGCGCTTCAGCGCGACCACCTGGAGCAGGTTCTCCACCTCCTCCGGCAGTTTGCCGAAACGATCGGTCAGCTCGGCCGCCATCGCCTCGGTCTCGCCATCCGAGGCCAGCGCGCCGATGCGCCGATACAGCCCCAGCCGCACCGGCAGGTCGGCGACATAGGTCTCCGGGATCAGCACCGGCAGGCCGAGGCTGATGTTCGGCGTCCAGTCGCGCTCCTGGCCGACCGCGTGGCGATCGCCGGCGCGCACCTCGGCGACCGCGTCCTCCAGCATCTGCTGGTACAGCTCGATGCCGACCTCGCGGATATGCCCGGACTGCTCGTCGCCCAACAGGTTGCCGGCGCCGCGGATGTCCAGGTCGTGGCTGGCCAGGGTGAAGCCGGCGCCCAGCGCGTCCAGCGTCTGCATCACCGTCAGCCGCTTCTCGGCGGCGACCGACAGGCGATGGTTGGGCGGCCAGGTCAGATAGGCGTAGCCGCGCTGCTTGCCGCGCCCGACCCGGCCGCGCAACTGATACAGCTGGCCGAGGCCGAACATGTCGGCGCGATGGATCACCAGCGTATTGACCGCCGGCATATCGAGCCCGCTCTCGACGATGTTGGTCGACAGCAGGATGTCGAAGCGGCCGTCGCTGAACTCGGTCATCACCTTTTCCAGCGCGGTGGGCGCCAGGCGGCCATGCGCGGTGGCGATCTTCGCCTCCGGCACGATCTGCGCCAGGCGCTCGGCGATGCGCCCCATGTCCTCGATGCGCGGGACGACGCAGAACACCTGGCCGCCGCGGAACCGCTCGCGCTGGATCGCCTCGCGGATCACCACCGAATCGAACGGCATGATGAAGGTGCGCACCGCCAGCCGATCGACCGGCGGCGTGGCGATCAGGCTCATCTCGCGCACGCCGGACAGCGCCAGCTGCAACGTCCGAGGGATCGGCGTCGCGGTCAGCGTCAGCACGTGCACGTCGGCGCGCAGTGCCTTCAGCCGCTCCTTGTGCGCCACGCCGAAATGCTGCTCCTCGTCCACCACCAGCAGGCCGAGCGCGGAGAAGCTCAGCGACCTCGCCAGCAGCGCGTGGGTGCCGATGACGATGTTGACGCTGCCGTCGGCGATGCCGCGCTTGACCTCGGCGGCCTGCTTCGCCGGGACCATGCGCGAGAGCTGGGCGACGCGGATCGGCAGGCCGGCGAAACGTTCCGAGAAGGTGCGGAAATGCTGGCGCGCCAGCAGCGTGGTCGGCACCACGACGGCGACCTGGGTGCCGGCCATCGCGGCGACGAAGGCGGCGCGCAGCGCGACCTCGGTCTTGCCGAAGCCGACATCGCCGCAGATCAGCCGGTCCATCGGCCGCCCGGAGGCAAGGTCCTCCAGCACGTCGGCGATGGCGCGCGACTGGTCCTCGGTCTCGGCGAACGGGAAGCGGGCGCAGAACTCGTCGAAGCTGCCTTCCGGCGGGGCCATGATCTCGGCGTCGCGGATCTGCCGGGCCGCGGCGATGCGGATCAGCTCGGCCGCCATGTCGCGGATGCGGCTCTTCATCCGCGCCTTGCGCGACTGCCAGGCGGTGCCGCCCAGCTTGTCCAGCGCGACGCCCTGCTGGTCGCTGCCGTAGCGCGACAGCACCTCGATGTTCTCGACCGGCAGGAACAGTTTTTCCCCGCCGTCGTAGATCAGCCGCAGACAGTCGTGCGGCGCGCCGGTGACGTGCAGCGTGGCCAGCCCGTCGTAGCGGCCGATGCCGTATTCCTGGTGCACCACCAGGTCGCCCTCGGCGATCTCGGTCGCCTCGGCGATGAACTGGTCGGCCCGCTTGCGGCTGCGCGCCGGGCGGGAGATGCGGGTGCCGAGCAGGTCCTGCTCGCCCACCATGGCCAGCCGGTCGGCCCCAAGGGAGGCGACGAAGCCGCGCTCGAGGCCGAGCGTGACCAGCGACACCGCGCCGGCCGGCTTGCGGCGGACCGCTTCCCAGTCGTCCTCCTGCGCCACGTCGGGCACGCCGTGCTCGCGCAGCAGGTGCGCCAGGCGTTCGCGCGAGCCGCGGGTCCAGGCGGCGATCACCAGGCGGCGGCCCTCGTTGGCCCAGCGTTCGGCCTGGGCGCGGAGCTGGTCGAACACGTTGGCGCCGGGGGCGGCGGCGGCCTGGGCGAAGATCGGGCCGGGGCGGCCGCCGCCGTCGACGCCGACCGCGCCGTCGGGCTTGGCGAAGGGCGAGAACGCGAACAGCGGACCGCCGGCCAGCATGGCGTCCCAGCCGGCGCGATCCAGGTACAGCAGCCCCGGCGGCAGCGGCCGGTACGGCACCTCGCCGTCGCGCGGCACGCTACGCCGGGCGGCGTAATGGTCGGCGATCATCTCCAGCCGCGCGCCCAGCACGTCCTCGGCCTGGTGGTCGAGGCTGACCGCGGCGCCTTGCAGGTAGTCCAGCAGCGTCTCCATCCGGGCGTGGAACAGCGCCACCCAGTGCTCCATGCCGGGGTGGCGGCGGCCGGCGGAGATCGACTGGTATAGCGGGTCGTCGGCGGCGCCCTGCTCGAACCGCTCGCGCCAGGCGGAGCGGAAGCGGGCGATGGCGTCCTTGTCGAGCGGCACCTCGGAGACCGGGCGCAGGGTCAGCTTGCCGCGTTTGGCGCCGCTGCGCTGGGTGGCGGGGTCGAACGCGCGGATCGACTCGATGGTGTCGCCGAACAGGTCGAGTCGCACCGGGTCGGCCTCGCCGGCCGGGAAGATGTCGATGATGCCGCCGCGCATGGCGTATTCGCCGGGCTCCATCACCGTGCCGGCGCGGCCGTAGCCGTGCGCTTCGAGGAAGGCCGCGAGCTGCTCCGGCGCGATGCTGGCGTTGACGGCGATCGGCAGGCTGGCGCCGGCGAAGGCGGTGCGCGGCGGGATGCGCTGCACCAGGGCGTTCACCGTGGTCAGCACGATGCGTGGGCGGGTGGGTTTCTCCAGCAGCCGGGTCAGCGTGGCGACGCGCTCGGCGACCAGCACCGGGTTGGGCGAGACGCGATCGTAGGGCAGGCAGTCCCAGGCCGGGAAGCGCAGGATTTCGGCCTCCGGGGCGACGAAGGCGAGCGCTTCGGCCAGCCGCGCCATGCGGGCGTCGTCGCGGGTGACGTGCAGCACCGGGCCGGCGGCCTCGGCGCGGCGGCGCGCCAGCAGGAAGCCGTCCCAGCCCTCCGGCGCGCCGTAGACCGGGGTGGCCTTCGAGATGGCGGTCATTGCGGGGTCGGTCATCGGCCGACCGCCGCGCGGATGCGATGCAGCATCGGCCAGACGTGGGGGTGCAGCGGCATGTCCGGTTCGGGGGGGATCGGTTGGCGGCCGGTGAGCCAGTCGGCGAGATCGGGGTCGGGCAGGTCCAGCAGGGCTTCCAGTGCCGTCAGCTCGGCCGCGTCGAACGCCGCCAGGTGGGCGCGAACGAAACCACCCAGCATCAGGTCGTTCTCATGGGTGCCGCGGTGCGTGGCGCGGAACAGCAGGCGCCGGCGCCGCGCGTCGAGCGGGGCGGCCGCGGCGGTGGGTGCGGCCGAGGGCGCGGACGCGGGGACAGGAGGTGGTTGGCTCATCAAGGCGGTGTCATATAACCGCGCCATCACATCGTGTCAGCCGTGCAACCTGATCAGCTCGTCCCGCTTTTCGCGCCCCTGACCACGCTCCGCGGCATAAGCCCGACCGTGGCGGGGCTGCTGAAGCGCGCGACCGGCGGCGAGCGGGTGATCGATCTGCTGTTTCATCTGCCCGAGGGGTATCTGGACCGGCGCGCCCGGCCGACGCTGAAGCAGGCACTGCAAGGCGCCAAGCCCGGCCAGGTGGCGACCCTGGCGATCGAGGTGGTGCGCCACGAGCCGCCCGCCAACCCCCGCCAGCCCTACCGCGTGGTGGTGACCGACGGCACCGGGTTCGCCGAGCTGGTGTTCTTCCATTTCACCCGCGCCGAGCTGATGGCGCCGGGCGCGAAGCTGCTGGTTTCCGGCAAGCTGGAGCGCTACGGCAACCAGCTGACGATGCCGCACCCGGACTATGTGGTGCCGGCGACGCAGCCCGAGCGCATTCCTGAGATCGATCCGGCCTGGCGGCTGACCGCCGGCCTGTGGCCGCGCCAGGTCGGCTGGGCGATGACACAGGCGCTGGCGCGGCTGCCGGCGCTGGCCGAATGGCACGACCCGGCGCTGCTGCGGCGGGAGCGCTGGCCGGGCTTCGCCGAGGCGCTGCGCCTGGTGCACGCCCCGCCTGCCCCGCCGACCGGCGAGCTGACGGACAGCCCGCCGCGCCGGCGGCTGGCCTATGACGAGCTGCTGGCCGACCAGGTCGCCACCGCGCTGGTGCGGGGCCGGATCCGCCGCCGCCCGGGCCGCGCGATGACCGGCGACGGCGCGCTGCGGCGCGAGGCCTTGGCGCGGTTCGGCCACCGCCCGACCCGCTCGCAGGAGCGCGCGGTGGCGGAGATCGACGCCGACCTGGCGGCGCCGCGGCGGATGCTGCGGCTGCTGCAGGGCGATGTCGGGTCGGGCAAGACGCTGGTGGCGCTGCTGGCGATGCTGCGTGCGGTGGAGGCCGGCGCGCAGGCCGCGCTGATGGCGCCGACCGAAATTCTGGCGCGCCAGCATGTGCGCACCTTGTCGGCGCTGGCGCCGGTGGAGGTGGCGGGGCTGACCGGCTCGGTGAAGGGCAAGGCGCGGGCGAAGGTGCTGGCCGGGCTGGCGGACGGGTCGATCCCGTTGGTGGTGGGGACGCATTCGCTGTTCCAGAAGAGCGTGCGGTTCCACGACCTGGGCCTGGCGGTGATCGACGAGCAGCACCGCTTCGGGGTGGACCAGCGGCTGTCGCTGGGCGGCAAGGGCGAGCTGACCGACGTGCTGGTGATGACGGCGACGCCGATCCCGCGCACGCTGCTGCTGACCCAATGGGGCGAGATGGAGGTGAGCCGGCTGACCGGCAAGCCGGCCGGGCGGCAGAAGATCCGCACCACGCTGCACGCGCTCGATACGCTGGACGAGGTGGTCGAGGGGGTGGCGCGCAAGCTGGCCGAGGGGGCGCAGATCTACTGGGTGTGCCCGCTGGTCGAGGAGAGCGAGGAACTGGATGTCGCCGCGGCCGAGCAGCGCTTCGCCGCGTTGCGCGAGCGGTTCGGTGATGTCGTCGGGCTGGCGCATGGGCGCCAGCCGAGCGAGCTGCGCGAGGCGGCACTGGCGGCGTTCGTTGCCGGGCGGGTACGGCTGCTGGTGGCGACGACGGTGGTCGAGGTGGGCGTCGATGTGCCCGAGGCCTCGGTGATGGTGGTGGAGCATGCGGAACGGTTCGGCCTGGCACAGTTGCACCAGTTGCGCGGGCGGGTCGGGCGGGGTGCCGCGGCAAGTTTCTGCCTGTTGCTGCATGACCCGCATCTGGGCGGCACGGCGCGGCGGCGGCTGACGCTGCTGCGCGACACGGATGACGGGTTCGTCATCGCCGATGAGGATTTCCGGCTGCGCGGCGGGGGGGATGCGCTGGGCACGCGCCAGGCCGGGCTGCCGGGGCTGCGGCTGGCCGACCCGGTGGCGCATGAAGGGCTGCTGCACATGGCGCATCGCGATGCGGCGGTGCTGTTGCAGCGCGATCCGACGTTGCAGAGCGACCGCGGGCGGGCGGTGCGGGTGCTGCTGCGGGTGTTCGAGCGGCGGGCGGCGATGCGGACGCTGGCGGCGGGGTGAGCGTGTTGCGTGTGGCACGATCGGGGCGAAGATCAAGACATTGTGGAGCAACGGGAAACCGTCGCCGTGACTTCGCATTTGTCGCGGAATTCATGATGTCCAGCGGTATTGTGCAACCGCCCGTTCTCGGACCTCTTTTGCGAAGAAGGCGCCTGGCGGCGACTAATCCCCGTCGATGAGGCGGCCGGCCATCGCGGCGAATTCCTGCAACATAGTGAGCATTCGTTCCAATTCCTCGATTTCGGGCAACGGCTCCGGTGCGTCTTCCAGACCAGGATAGCGGTAGGCGATGCCCCATATGGACAGGTGGCGCACGGTCTCGGCCTGACGGGCGAATTGCGGATAGACCGGCAGGAGTTGCGCGGCGAGATCGTCCAGATCATGCGTGCGGCGGAATGGTTCCCCGGCCAACACGAGCAAGGCCTTGATCAGTTTTTCGGCGGCTTGCTGTACATGATAAGCGCTGGCCCCCAGACGCGAGAGACGAGCCGCCGCGATCGCGACATCAATGTCTTCCTCGACAACGGCCAACCATCGCCTGGACTCGATCCGGTTTTCGGGCCGGATCGGGCGGTCAGGCCCGCTCATACACGGCGATCCCGTCGATTTCCGCCTCATAGGCCAGCGTGCCGACGATTTTGGACCGGCGGCGGTAAACCGCTTCCCTGACCGGAATCACATCAACCGGGTGCTCGTAACCCCTTCGCGATTCCCAGCCAGCCCGCAAGGTAAGCCGCTCCGGGGGCGCGTCGTCGTCGAGGATGACCAGAAGGTCGATATCGCTGTCCGGTCCGGAACTCGCCGCGCGCTCGTGAGCCAAACAGGACGACGCGGCGCGGGTGGAAGTAATCCACGACCCGGTTCAGTAACTCCGGCGGCACCAGCGGCGTCTCGTGCATTGTATCCCTTTTGCCTGGCACCGCGATGTCGCCACGTACTCTCATCACGCTCTGTCCAGGCATCCTATCATCAATCGGCGGGCAGAACTTAGGTTCCCTCCAGGGGCGTGCACATTACACCCGGAGGTACCGTCCGCGAAAGCGCGGGGACCAATTCATGCAGGGCAATCGGGTGAAGCGAAGCAAGGCCGGGGCTTCGCCCCCAGACCCCACCAAGGGGCGCTGCCCCTTGGCGGGGTTCGGGGCGGAGCCCCGACCTTGCTTCGATTCACCCGATTGCCCTGCCGATTCATGCCGGCCGAATTTGTTGAGACCCTCATCATCGGTGACGGTCAGGCCGCCTGCATCCGATCCTGGAGCGGCACCGCATCGCCGACCGCCTGACGTCGAGGTGCAAAAACCAACAAATTTACAGCAAAACGAGGCCACTAAGACATGGGGGTTGCCGCTGCCAAGAACCCTCTGCATGGCCGTTCATAGCCGAGCAATCGTCCATCGCACCGGTGCGCGCCGTTCACGCCGCAGCCTCGACCTCCGCCGCGATCCGCTCACCCATCTGCTTGCGCAACATCGCCAGATCATAACTCGCCTGCATCGACAGCCAGAACTCCGGCTCATTGCCGAAGAACCGGCCGAGGCGCAGCGCCGTCTCCGGCGAAATCCCGCGCCGGCCCGCAATGATTTCCTGAATGCGCTGCGGTGCCACGCGCAGCTTGAGGGCGAGGGCCGCCGCCGAAAGGCCGCGCGCCGCAAGCTCCTCGCGCAGTACCCTGCCTGGATGGACCTCCTCGAACAGCATGACCAAGGCTCCTTAGTGATAATCCACGATCTCGACATCGTGGGCGTCACCGTCCGCGAACCGGAACACCAGCCGCCACGGACCGTTGCTGGTCAACGCCCAAAAGCCC
Source organism: uncultured Alphaproteobacteria bacterium (assembly GCA_963847615.1). Lineage (GTDB taxonomy): Bacteria > Pseudomonadota > Alphaproteobacteria > Acetobacterales > Acetobacteraceae > Palsa-883. The sequence goes on along the minus strand of CAWKAN010000018.1, from coordinate 131,757 downwards.
GCCCGACCTCCAGACAGTTTGTGCAGACCAAGGCTGTTCAACCGACCCAGTCCATCAAGGCTTTTCGCGCTATTGAGCGCCTGCAAACGCTCCATGGCCCGATCGACAGTGATGCCGGTCCATCGGCTCTTCCCGGTTTCCGCAAAGCGCCGCGTACTGGCGTTTCTCCATGACCGGATCATCGTGCAATGCTACCATGCATAATACGCCATTTCAAGCATGGCATGCCCAGCATGTCGCCCCCGCACGATCCGCGTCGCTGACCGACCCGGACACCGGCGCGCAGCAGGGGACGGATCAACCAGGCCGGCTTGGCCAGGAGGCACGGATGCCGGCCCACACCAGCCGCGCCGCGCCATCGACCAGGCGTTAACCTCCCGCTAGCGAATTGCCCTCAGCATCCGCCCTCGGACTGAGCCCTCCGAAGCAACGAGGTCCGCATGCCGAGGGTCGCTGCCTGTCTCGCCTTCGACCATGCCCCCGCCCTGATGGCGCTGGCGGCGATCGGCCTGCTGGTGTGCCTCACCTGGGTCGGCATGCTGAGCCGCGCCGCCGTGGCGCGCGGCAACCTCCGGCTGGCCTGGGCCATCGGCGCCGCGGCGGCCTTCGGCGGCGGCGTCTGGGCAACCGGCGTCATCGCCCTGATCGGCTGCCGCACCCCGCCGCGGCCGGACTTCACGCTGGCTCCCGCCCTGGCTTCGCTCGCCGTCGCCGTGGCCGCCAGTGCCTTCGCCGCCGCGCTGCTGCTGCGCCGGTCACCCCGCCCCGGCGCAGCGGTGGCCTGGCGAGGCCTCGCCGGGCTGCTGCTCGGCGGCGGCATCGCCGCGACCCAGTTCGCCGCGCTGCTGGCGCTGCGTCGGGCCGGGCAGCCGGGGTACGACGCGGGCCTGATGGGCGCCGCCCTCGCGCTCGGCACCGCGCTGGCGCTCGGCGCCGCGGCGCTGGCCGTCCTGCGGCCCGGCCTGGCCGGCATCGCGGTTGACGCGCATCTCGCGCGCCGCCCGGCCGCGGAGGCGCGCCGGCTGCGCCTTTTCGCCGAGGCCACGTTCGAGGGCATCCTGTTCTGCCGCGACGGCCTGGTCACCGACGCGAACGGCGCGCTCGCCCGGATGGGCGGCTGGGACCCGGGGGCGATGGTCGGCTGGCGGCTGGAGCGGCTGTTCGACGCCGAGGCGGTGCGCCGGCTGAGCCTGGTCGCTAGCGGGGCGCGGACCGACACGGTGGAGACCGCGCTGCGCACCAGCGACGGCTCGGCCCGTCCGGTCGAGCTGCTGTGCCGGCCGATCAGCCAGCACGGCGAGACCGCCACCGTGGTGGCGGTGCGCGACATCGCCGAGCGCAAGGCGGCGGAGCGGCGCATCGGCGAGCTGGCGCACTACGACACGCTGACCGGCTGCGCCAATCGCACGCTGTTCCGCGATCGGCTGGCCCAGGCGCTGGCACTGGCCGAGCGGCCCGGGCACGGCGTCGCCCTGCTGTACGGCAACGTTCGACGGGTTCATGCAGGTCAACGAGCTGCTGGGCCACGCCGTCGGCGACCGGCTGCTGATCGAACTGGCCAACCGGCTGCGCGCGCGGCTGCGCGACAGCGACACGCTGGCCCGGCTCGCCGGCGACGAGTTCGCCATCATCCAGCCGCGCATCGCGACGCCCGAGGACGCGGCGGCGCTGGCCGAACGGCTGCTCGGCGCGCTGGCCGAGCCGTTCGAGATCGACGGCCACCAGATCCAGGTCGGCATGACCGTCGGCGTGGCACTGCATCCGCAGAACGGCGCCACCGGCGAGACATTGCTGCGCACCGCCGACGTCGCGCTGCGCCGCGGCAAGCGGGGCGGGCCCGGCCGGTTCCATTTCTACACCCCGCAGATGGACCGCGAGCGGACCCAGCGCCTGGCGCTGGAGCGCGACCTGGCGCAGGCGCTGCCGCGCGGCGAGCTGTCGCTGCACTACCAGCCGGTCTTTGCGGTGCTCGGCCGGCGGCTGATCGGCCATGAGGCGCTGCTGCGGTGGGAACATCCCGAACGCGGCGCGATCTCGCCCGCGGAGTTCGTGCCGCTGGCCGAGCAGAGCCGGCTGATCGTGCCGATCGGCCAATGGGTGCTGCGCACCGCCTGCGCGGCCGCGGCGGCACTGCCGACGGCCTCGCGGATCGCGGTGAACCTGTCGCCGGTGCAGGTCCGCACCGCCGACCTGCCGCGCATCGTCGCCGAGGTGCTGCGCGAGACCGGCCTGGCGGCGGAACGGCTGGAGCTGGAAATCACCGAGGGCGTGCTGATCGAGGACTCCGCCGACACGCTCGCCACGTTGCGCGCGCTGAAGCGCCTCGGGGTCCGCCTCGCGCTGGATGATTTCGGCACCGGTTATTCGAGCCTGAGCTACCTGCGCCGCTTCCCGTTCGACAAGCTGAAGATCGACCGCTCGTTCATGCAGGGGCTCGGCGAGGATGGCGAATCCGACGCCATCGTGCGCGCCATCCTGGCGCTCGGCCGCAGCCTGCGGCTGGAGGTGACGGCGGAAGGGGTGGAAACCGAAACCCAGCTGCGCATGCTGCGCCACTACGGCTGCGACCAGGCGCAGGGTTACCTGCTTGGCCGGCCGGGGTTCGATCTGGTCGCGGGCGGCGCAATGCTCGCGCAGCAGGTCGCGGCGGCGTGACGCCGACCGCCGGACGGCGGCCGACCCGGCAACGTCGGGCCGTTGGCATAAGCGCAGGTTGACGGCGCGCGCGCTGCACCTGGAACGGTGCAGGTGTCGCGCGTGGACCGGTGTGCGTGTCCCGCCGGGAACGGTGCGCGCGCCGTGCGCGGAGCGGCGGCGACTCAGCCGTGCCTGGCGCGGCTGTCGGCGGGCGCCTGCGCGCGCTGCTGCATACCGTAATCGCGCATGACGCCGGCGATGCGCAGGCGGTAATCGCGAAACACGTCCGCCCTGCCCTGCACCTGTGCCGCGCGGTGCTCCACCGTGTTGCGCCAGGCCTGCACCGCGGCCTCGTCACGGAAGAACGACAGCGACAGGATCTTGCCGGGCTCGGACAGGCTCTCGAAGCGTTCGATCGAGACGAAGCCGTCGAGCCGTTCGAGCAACGGACGCAGCGCGCCCGCCAGGTCGAGATAGTGCTGTTTGCGGCCCTGGGTCGGCCAGACCTCGAAGATCACCGCGATCATCCGTTTGCCTCCTTGTTGCATGGCCACGCCGGCATGCGGCCGACGGGGCGCTTCGCACCAGGCGCTGCCGCATCGGACGTTACGCCACCTGGCTCAGGAATGTCAGCGCCTCGGCCAGGATGCAGCGCTGCGCCTCGGCGAAGGCAAAGTTCGCCTGACCTTCGCTGTCGGCGTGCAGGCGGGCGCGATAGGCCTCGTGCGCCGCCAGGCTGGGGAACGAGATCAGCCCGTAGGCGATGGTGTTGGTGCCCTCGTGCGGCAACCAGTAGCCGACCAGGTCGCCGCCGCATCTCGGGATGATGTCCAACCAGCGCTGCGCGTAGGCCGCGAACGCCTCGCGCTTGAACGGATCGATCTGGTAGCGGATGAAGACGGTAAGCGTCATGGCGGGCGCCTGCGGTTGCATCGCGACCACCCTGCCCGACCGCCCGGTGCGCATGTTTCGCCGGCTGTCGAACCGGCGGCTTCCGGCGCACCATGCGGTGCGTCGTCCAGAATGCGCACGACCCGACAGGAGCCTGCCTTGCCCAGCCCCGCGACGATCCCGGTCATCCTGGACTGCGATCCCGGCACCGACGACGCGTTCGCCCTGCTGCTGGCGCTGGCGGCGCCGGAGATCGAGCTGCTGGCGGTGACCGTCGCCGGCGGCAATGTCGGGCTGGACCGCACGCTGGCGAACGCGCTCGCGCTGGTGGGGCTGGCCGGAGGGCCCGGGGAACCACCACCCGGGGGACAGCCAGGGGGGCAACGACCGGTGCCGGTGTTCGCCGGGGCCGACCGGCCGCTGCTGGGCAGCTTCACCAACGAGACGCGGGTGCACGGCATCGACGGCCTCGGCGGCGTGGCGTTGCCGCCGGGCGGGGCGGCGGCGCCCGAACTGGCGGCGGACGCCATTCGGCGCCTGCTGCGCGCGGCGACACGGAAGGTGACGCTGCTCGGTGTCGCACCAGCGACCAACCTGGCGCTGGCGCTGGCCACCGAGCCGGCGCTGGCCGCGAACGTGGCGCGCATCGTGCTGATGGGCGGCGCCTGGGGCGAGGGCAACGCCACCCCGGCGGCCGAGTTCAACGCGCTGAACGACCCCGAGGCGCTGGCGATCGTGCTGGCCTGCGGCCGGCCGGTCGTGCTGGTCACGCTGGAGCTGACCGCGCAGGCGCTGTGCACCCCGGCGCGGCTGGCGGCCCTGCGTGCCGCCGGGGACGGGCGGTGCCTGCGCGCGGCGTGCGACATCCAGGCGACGGTGCCGCTGTCGCGCCGCTTCGCCGGGCGCGGCGCGGCGCTGCACGACCCCTGCGCGGTCGCCTGGCTGCTGCGCCCGGACCTGTTCACCGCGCGCGACTGCGCGGTGGAGGTCGACCTCGGCCCCGGCCCGGGGCGCGGCCGCACGCTGATCGACCGCTGGGGGCGCAGCGCCCGGCCGCCCAACGTGGTCGTGCCGGAGACGCTGGACGCCGATGGGTTCTTCGCGCTGCTGGGCACGTCCCTGGCCCGCCTGCCCTGAGGGCAGGGCAGCTGTGGTCGGCCGGAACCGACGAAACGCGGATTTGCCCCGTTCCCTCGTGGCGCTTGTCTCGGTGCGCTTGTCTCGGTGTCCAGGCTTGTCTGCAAGCCTCAACGCGCGTCGAACGGAATAAACCGAAACGCCTCGGCTCCCCGGCAGATCACGGCGTGGCCTTTGTAGCCTTCATCGCTGCCGCGCCGCTTGTCGTGAGCAACCTTCGCGCGGCGGAGCACAAGTGCCGCTACGACGGCGAGCCGCCGCTTTCGCGCCTTGGGCGCTGTTGACGACACCGACTTCGTTTCCCGCTGCACACCGCGCGGCCGGGCCGACCCCCGCCCACAGGCCGTGCCGCCACAAGCGAGGCCGACCGGCCGGTCAGGCCGCCTGCTTCGCCAGCAGCCCCTGGGCGACCAGCGTCTCGGCGATCTGCACCGCGTTCAGCGCCGCACCCTTGCGCAGATTGTCGGACACGCACCAGAACGACAGGCCGTTGGCGATCGTCGGATCCTTGCGGATGCGGCTGACGAACACCGCGTCCTCCCCAGCGCACTCGGCCGGGGTGATGTAGCCGCCGTCCTCGCGCTGATCGACCACCTGGACGCCGTCGAAATCGCGCAGCGCGGCCCGCGCCGCGTTGACCGAAACCGGATTGAAGAACTCCACGTTCACCGCCTCGCCATGGCCGATGAACACCGGGACGCGCACGCAGGTGGCGATGCACCAGGATGTCGGGGTCGAGGATCTTGCGGGTCTCCACCGCCATCTTCCACTCCTCCTTGGTTGACCCGTCCTCCATGAACTTGTCGATCTGGGGGATGCAGTTGAAGGCAATCTCCTTGGTGAACTGCTGCGGCGGGCTCTGCTCGTGCACGAACACCGACTTGGTGTGGGCATACAGCTCGTCCATCGCCTCCTTCCCGGCCCCCGAAACCGACTGGTAGGTCGAAACCACCACGCGCCGGATCTTGAACCGATCGTGCAACGGCTTCAGCGCCACCACCATCTGGATGGTGGAGCAGTTCGGGTTGGCGATGATGTTGCGCCGGGCGAACTTCGCCAGGTGGTGCGGGTTCACCTCCGGCACCACCAGCGGAATGTCGTGATCCATGCGGAACTGACTGGTGTTGTCGATGACCACACAGCCGGCCTCGGCCGCGCGCGGCGCATGCACCGCGGAGACCGACGCGCCAGGGCTGAACAGGCCGATGTCCCAGCCGCGGAAATCGAAGGTCTCCAGGTTCTTCACCTTGAGCACCTGCTTGTCGCCAAACGACACCTCGGAGCCGGTGGACCGGCCGGAGGCCAGAGCCACCACTTCCGACACCGGAAAGCTGCGCTCGGCCAGGGTTTTCAACATCTCGCGCCCGACCGCCCCGGTGGCGCCGACGACCGCGACCCTGTAGGCCATTTTCGTGTCTCCTGTTGGCTGACCCGCAGGCAAATAGAGGCGCCAGGCCGCCGGGGCAAGGGTTGCGGCCACCCTGGGCCCGTGCCGGGCGAACCCGGGCAAGGCTGGGGCTTCGCCCCAGACCCCACCAAGGGGCGCTGCCCCTTGGAACCCCGCCAAGGGCGGAGCCCTTGGAACCCTTCACTGGGAGTGTGGGGCGGGGAAGGGGGCGGGTGGGCGAGGCGAAGGGGCGCCGTCCGGCGCCCCTTCGCCTCGCCCACCCGCCCCCTTCCCCGCCCCACACTCCCAGTCATGGAGTCCAGAGGCCGCTGCCTCTGGTGGGGGTCCAGGGGGCAAAGCCCCCTGGCGGGGTCTGGGGCGGAGCCCCAGCCTTGCCTGGGTTCGCCCGGCACGGGGCCCAGGCTGGCCTGCCGAGGTCAGAACGGCAGCATGATGTCCATCATTTGTTGGCCCCAGCGCGGGTTTTGCACATCGGTCAATTGCCCGCGGCCGCCGTAGGAGATCCGCGCCTCCGCCATGCGGTCGTGTTGCACGGTGTTGTCCGAGGCGATGTCCTGCGGCCGCACCACGCCGGTCACCAGCAGCACGCGCAGTTCGCCGTTCACCCGGATCTCCTGGCGCGCGGCGACGACCAGGTTGCCGTTCGGCAGCACCTGGGTCACCACGCCGGCGACCCGCAGCGCGGTCGCCTCGCTGCGTTTCGCCTCCGCCGTGCCGCTATTGTTGTTGGCGCTGTTGACCGAGACCAGCGAGCTTGGGTCGATCGGCTTCGGCAGCATCTTCGGCAGCAGGTTCTCCAGCCCGAACAGGTTCGGGATCCCGCCGGTGTCGGAGCTGGTGCGCGCGGCGATGGTGCCATTCTTCCAGTCCGCCGAGTCCGTCATGTTCACCACGACGGTGATCACGTCGCCGACCTGCGCGGCGCGCTGGTCCTTGAAGAAGGCGCGTGAACCGGAGCGCCACAGCGCGTTCGCCTCGGTCGGCGCCGTCTGGCGGGCCGGCATCGGCATGCTCAGCGGCCGCCAGTCGGCCTCCTTGGTGGGGTCGGCGGTCGGCGTCATCGCGGGCGGGCGGCCGACCTCGGACAGGCGCGACAGCGCGCCGCAGCCGCCCAGCGCGAGGACCACCGACAGCGGCGCCAGCAGCGCCAGCAGGCGGCGTTCGGCCCCGCGCGGCGCCGGCTCTCCGCCGGCGCGCGGGCCGTCCGACCGATCGGCCGAGCCCGACGTGGAAGCCGGGCCCGAGGTGGAAGGCGGGCACGCCGCGGGAACCCGGCATGCCGCGGCGGCCGCAGCCCGATGCCGCCGCGCGTGGCGCGCGCTCACCGGACCACCTCCTGCCCGGCGGCGCGGTTGGCCCGCGCGGCCGCCAGCATCGACAGCCCGCCGGGCGCGACCCGGACGCGGCCGGGGCCGATCACCTCGGCCTCGATCACCGCGTGCGACACCGGGTTCAGCACGTGGATACGCTCGCCAACCGCGCCGGCCTCCATCGCCTGGCCCTGGGCGGTCAGCACGATGCCGGGGCTGTCCAACACCATCTGCACCTCGGCCCCGCGGCGCACCAGTTGCGGCGCGGCCAGGTTGGACAGCGCCAGCGGCTGGCCGGCGGCCACCTGGTGGCGCAGCTGCCGGCCGATCGCCTCGGTCGCCTGGCGCGCCACGCCGCGGTTCGCCGCGACGGCGCTGACGCGCGCCATGTGCACGTCCTCGGCCCGCAGCACCGCGCCGGCCGGCAACCGCGCGGTGGCCACCGGCAGGTCGATCATCTCGTCCACCCGCCCGGTGATGCGCGTGCTGATCGGCGCCAGGCCATCGGCGCTGACCGACAACACCGCGCTGAACCGGCCCGAGGCGCGGTCATAGTCAAGCTGGGAGACCAGCGGGTGCGGTGCCGCGCCAAGCGGCACCAGCGGCGGCGTGAAGCCGGACAGCTCGATCTCGCAATTCTCCGGGCGCACCCCGGACGCCGCCAGCGCGTCACGCAGGGCGCCCATCGCCGCCTCGCGCCGCAGCGGCTCGCCCGGCCAGTCAAGCACCGCGCGGTCGGCGCTGGACGCCGGGCGCCAGTCCACGTCGAACTGGTGCGCGATGGCGGCGAGCTGCGCCGCCTCCACCACGATGCGCCCGCCCGGCACCGGGCCGGGCCCCAGCACCCGCTCGGCATTGGCGCCGGCATCGTCGAACAGGTCGGACAATTTCACCCGCGGCCCGTGCAGCGTGGTCATCGTCCGCAGCGTCGCCGCCTCGGCCGGGCGGGCGATGTTGGCCAGGGGGGCGACGCAGGCCAGCGTCGCGACGCAGGCCAGCGGGACGGCACAGGCCAGCAGGCCGGGCAAGGACAGGATGCGCATCATGCTCACCGCAGGTTGGTCAGGGTTGACAGCATGTCGTCGCTGGTGGTGATCACCCGGCTGTTCATTTCGTAGGCGCGCTGGGCGGTGATCAGGTTGGTGATCTCGGTCACCACGTTGACGTTGGAGGTCTCGATGAAGCCCTGCATCACCGTGCCGAAGCCGGTGGTGGCGGGGTTGCCGGCCACCGGCGCGCCGGACGCCGCGGTCTGCAGCAGCAGGTTGTCCCCCTGCGCGGCCAACCCGGCGTCGTTGGGAAAGGTCGCCAACTGCAACTGCCCGACCGTGGTCGGCGCGGTCTGGCCCTGCAGCGTCACCTGGATCTGCCCGGAGGTGTTCACCGTCACGCTGGTCGCCGCCGGCGGGATCTGCAGCCCCGGCTGCACCGTGTAGCCGTCGGCGGTGACGATGGTGCCGTCGGGCGCCAGGCCGAAGGTGCCGTCGCGGGTATAGGCGGTCTCGCCCGACGGCAGGGTGACCTGGAAATAGCCGTTGCCCTGGATCGCCATGTCCAGCGTGTTCGAGGTCTGCTGCAGGTTGCCCTGCTCGTTGATGCGGTAGACCGCCGCGGTCTTCACCCCCAGCCCGACCTGCGCGCCGGACGGCACGATGGTGCCGGTATCGGAACTGTTGGAGCCGACCACGCGCAGGTTCTGGTAGATCAGATCCTGGAACTCGGCGCGGTTGCGCTTGAACCCGGTGGTGGTCATGTTGGCGATGTTGTTGGAAATGACTTCCACGTTGGTCTGCTGTGCCTGCATCCCGGTGCCGGCGATGTCCAATGAACGCATGCGTCGATTCCCTGGGTTGTCCGTTGCATATTCGCTGGTATCGGTTCCGCCGCGCCGCTCACGAGCCTTGCGGCAGCAGCTTGTCGATCGCCGACTGCTGGCGGTCGTTCTCGGCCTGGATCAGCTCGCTGACGAACTGGAACTGCCGCAACCCGTCCATCATCCGCGTCATCTCCAGCACCGGCTGGACGTTGGAGTCCTCCACCGTGCCCTGCACCACGCCGGGCGCGGCGACCGGCGCGGTCGGCACGTCGGCGCGGAACAGCGTGCCGCCCTCGGCGGTGATCCGCAGCGGGTCGCTCGGCGCCACCACGCCGATCTTGCCGAGCTGGCCGTTCTGGCTGGACACGGTGCCGTCGCCGGCGATCGTCACGACGGTGTCGGCGGGCGACAGCCGGATCGGCTGGCCGGCGGTGTCCAGCACCGCGTTGCCCGACATGTCGGCCAGCGTGCCGTCGGGCATCGGCCCGAACCGCCCGTTGCGGGTCAGCCGCGGCCCGTTCGACGTCGCCACCGTGAAATACCCGGTGCTGGTCAACGCCAGGTCGAACGGGTTGCCGGTATGGGTCAGCGCGCCGGCGGCCGTGTCGCGCCAGGTGGCACGGTCCTGCACGTAGGCGATCGACGCCTCGCCGGCCGCCTGGCCGGCACCGCCCTGCCGGCTGAGCCAATCGGCGAACTGCATCCGCTCGGCCTTGAAACCCGGGGTGTCGGCGTTGGCGATGTTGTCCGCCGTGACGTCCATCACCCGCTGGGCGGCGATCAGGCGAGAAGCGGCGACGCTGCTGGCGAGGTTCATGGCTGGTCCGGTTCGCTGTCCGGGCCAATGCTCCGCAAGCCGCGTGCCAGGGATCGCGGCACGGAAAGCCACGGTTTCCGGCACCCCAGGCCGCCACCCCCCGGCATCACCTGCCCAGCGACGGAACTTCTTGCCCGGCGCAGGAAGCAAGGTCGGGGCTCCGCCCCGAACCCCGCCAGGGGGCGTTGCCCCCTGGACCCCCACCAGAGGCGGAGCCTCTGGACTTCATGACTGGGAGTGTGGGGAGGGGCAGGGGGCGGGTGGGCGAGGCGAAGGGGCGCCGTCCGGCATGCCGGACGGCGCCCCTTCGCCTCGCCCACCCGCCCCCTGCCCCTCCCCACACTCCCAGTGAAGGGTTCCAAGGGCTCGCCCTTGGCGGGGTTCCAAGGGGCAGCGCCCCTTGGTGGGGTCCGGGGCGAAGCCCCGCTCTTACTTCCACCGCGGGGTTGAACGGCCGGGGCAGACCGTCTAAAGCGCCGCGCCACCCACGGAAAGACCGAGGAACCAGCCCATGGCCACCGAGCGCACGCTGTCGATCATCAAGCCCGACGCCACGCGGCGCAACCTGACCGGCAAGGTCAACGCCTGCCTGGAGGCGGCCGGGCTGCGCATCGTCGCGCAGAAGCGGCTATGGCTCAGCCAGGCGCAGGCCGAGGCATTCTATGGCGTGCACCGTGAGCGCGGCTTCTTTCGCGACCTGGTGAATTTCATGATCTCCGGCCCGGTTGTCGCCCAGGTGCTGGAGGGCGACAACGCCGTCGCGCGCAACCGCGAGATCATGGGCGCCACCAATCCGGCGAATGCCGCACCGGGCACGATCCGCGCGCAGTTCGCCGAGAGCATCGAGGCCAACACGGTACATGGTTCGGACAGCGCGGAGAACGCCGCGATCGAGATCGCGTTCTTCTTCTCGGGCATCGAGATCGTCGGCTAGCGCCGGACCCGCCGCATCCGGCCAACATCGTGCTTGAGTTTCAACCATGAGAGCGCCCAGCCAAGCGTCGGCGGCGCAAGGCGCCCGTCAGATCAACGAGAGACGCTGGCGCGAGTTCATGGCGTTTGTTGACCGGCATGCCCAATCGTTTTGGATGTTTCGTGGTGTCGGGGATGCCGAGAGGCATTTGCTGTTGCCCAAGATCGGACGAGATCCAGACCGCTACGACCCGAAATTGGAACGGAAACTGTTCGAGAATTTTCGGCGCCGAGCCGCACAATTCCTCGACACGCGGGGTTTATCGATCTGGGACAGTCTTGCGCTCGCCCAGCACCACGGGCTACCGACACGGTTGCTGGACTGGACCTCCAACCCACTGGTCGCCGCCTATTTCGCGGTGTCGTCGCCCCCACAGGATACCACCGCGCGCGTCTATGCCGTGCGGGCGCGTGACCGCATCGATGATACGGAAATTGGCGATCCCATGACGTACAGAGGTCCCGTCGCGTTCTTTGTTCCAGCCCACGTCGCGCGGCGAATTGTATCACAGCGCGGATTTTTTACGGTTCATCCGCAACCGGCCGAACCTTGGACCCCGCCGCGTGCCGACAGTTTCGACGTCGGCCGCACCCATCGCGCATTCTTCCGACGCCGGCTCTTCTACCTCGGGATCGATCCTTCCCATATAAAGGCCGATCTGGATGGGGTATGTGAGACCCTCTCGTGGCAGTTCGATCGCAGCATCGCGATCGGCAGGTTTGATTACTAAGGAGGCTTGCGATGGTCGCCCGCAGATCTGCGTCCGTTCAGCCTGGCAAGAACCAACGGATCCATCAGATTGTCGATGCAGTCCAAGACTTCCCCCTGGCGGCCTCGCCGTACTGGTCCGAACTGAGCAAGCTGTCAGACCACACCCTGCTGGATGGAATCGAGGTTGACCCTGCGGCCGTGACCATCGCCGAGGACGAGTTCGAGGGCCTCATGAATGTCTACGTCGGGCTGGAATTTGGCAGAGACAATGGCGAGGCCCTCGCCACTTCGGACGCCTTCACCGGCAGATTCAAGGGACATTTCTCGGAGACCGGCAGCCCCGAGATCGATTCGGTCGCCATCGACACAGCGCCGTTCTACCAGGATTGACGGCGCGGCTTCCGGCTTGGATCGCACATCCGTGCCCTAGCCAGCATCGCATGATGCACGACGACACCATCTTCGCCATTGCCTCCGGCGCCGGGCGCGCGGCGATCGCGGTGCTGCGGCTCAGCGGCCCCGACAGCGCCGCCCTGTTGCGCGCGCTGGCCGGGCGCCTGCCGCCGCCGCGGCGCGCCAGCCTGCGGCGGCTGCGCGATGCGGCGGGCGAGCAACTCGATCACGCGCTGGTGCTGTGGCTGCCGGCGCCGGCCAGCTACACCGGCGAGGACGCGGCCGAACTGCATTTGCATGGCGGGCGGGCGGTGATCGAGGGCGTGGCGGACGCGCTGGTGGCGCTTGGCGCGCGGCCGGCGGAGCCGGGCGAGTTCACTCGCCGCGCCTTCCTGAACGGACGGCTGGACCTGATCGAGGCCGAGGCGATCGGCGACCTGGTGGAGGCGGAGACCTCGGCCCAGCGCGCCCAGGCGCTGCGCCAGCTCGACGGCGCGCTCGGCGCGATCTACCGCGACTGGGCCGAGCGGCTGCGCCTCCTGCTGGCGCAGCAGGAGGCGCTGATCGACTTCCCCGACGAGGACCTGCCGGCGGAGACCGAGGCCTTGGCGCTCGCCGAGCTGGCCGCGCTGAGCCGGGAGATCGGCGCCCATCTCGACGACGGGCGGCGCGGCGAGCGGCTGCGCGAGGGGCTGGTGTTCGCGATCACCGGTCCGCCGAACGTCGGCAAGTCCAGCCTGGTGAACGCCCTGGCCGAGCGCGAGGTGGCGATCGTCGCGCCGACGCCGGGCACCACGCGCGATGCGCTGGAGGCCCGCGTGGTGCTGGGCGGCGTGCCGGTGACGCTGGTGGACACTGCCGGGCTGCGCGCGGCGCAGGATGCGATCGAGGCCGAGGGCGTGCGCCGCGCCCACGCCCGGGCCGCGGCGGCCGACCTGGTGATCGTGGTGGGGGAGGCGGATGACGGCGATGCGAATACTTCTCCCCCTCCCCTTGAGGGAGGGGGCCGGGGGGAGGGGTCGAAGCCCCCCAACCGGTGCGTGATCGACCCCTCCCCCCAACCCCCTCCCTCAAGGGGAGGGGGAGCAGGTAATGTCGGCCCACCAACCCCGACGCTCCTGCTCGCGAACAAAACCGACCTCGGCGGCAGCGTCCCGCCCGGCGCCATCGGCATCAGCGTCCGCACCGGCGCGGGGATGGACGGCTTGCGCGCGCGCCTCGCCGCGGCGGCGCGTGCCCTGACCGAAACCGCCGGCCCGCCGCCGCTGACCCGCGCCCGCCATCGCGCCGCCCTGCGCGAGGCCGCCGGCTGCCTCGCCAGGGCCGCCGATGCCGACCTGCCGGAGCTGCGCGCCGAGGATTTGCGCCTGGCGCTGCGCGCGCTGGGCCGCATCACCGGGCAGGTCGGCGTCGAGGACCTGCTCGACACCATCTTCCGGCACTTCTGCATCGGCAAATAGGCTATCCACACCCAGCAAAACCGCGGGAGGACAGCATGAGCCTGGCAGGCGAGGGCCTGATCGCGATCTGGAACGGCGTGGCGCCGGAGATGCGCGACGACATCTACGAGTGGCACAACCGCGAGCACATCCCAGAGCGCGTCGGCATCGCCGGCTTCCGCCGCGGCCGGCGCTACCGCGCGATCGAGGCCGATGTCGAGTTCTTCACCCTGTATGAAACCGACACGCCGTTGGTGCACACCGGCAGCGACTACACCGCGCGGCTGAACGACCCGACGCCGTGGACGCGCCGCTCGATCGGCGGCTTCCTCGACACCTCGCGCTCGCTGTGCCGGGTGGCGGCGTCGTTCGGCACCGGGCAGGGCGGGCTGCTGGTGACCTACCGCTACGATGTCGCGCCAGGGCGGGAGGAGGACCAGCGCCGCCTGCTGGCGCACCAGATCCTGCCGGCGCTGGCCGAGGCGCCGGGCATCGTCGGGGCGCATCTGGGGATCGCCGACCAGGCCGCCTCGGCGATCGAGACGGCGGAGAAGAAGGATGTCGCCAAGCCGCTGATCCCCAACTGGGTGATCCTGCTGGAGGGCGGCAGCGAGGCCGCACCGCTGCTGGCCGCGTGCGACGCGGCGCTGGCGGAGGCGCGGCTGATCGCGGCGGGCGCGCTCGCGCCGATCCGGCGTGGGCTGTACCAGCTGCAGTACACGCGGCTGAAGACGGCGCGCACGGCCGGCTGATCCGCATGCCCGAGCCTGGCACGCCCCAGCCTGGCACGGCCGAGTCTGGCACGGCCGAGTCTGGCACGCTCGAGTCTGGCACACCCCAGCCTGGGCTGCCCCGGCCTGGCATCCCCCGCCTGCCGCCATTGCGCGAGGTGATCGCGCGGCACGGGCTGGATGCCCGCCGTTCGCTCGGCCAGCACTTCCTGCTGGACGGCAACCTGACCGGGCGGATCGCGCGCGCGGCTGGCGAGCTGGCCGGGCGGCAGGTGATCGAGATCGGGCCCGGCCCCGGCGGCCTGACCCGCGCGCTGCTGCAGACCGCGGCGGCCGCGGTCACCGCGATCGAGGTCGATCCGCGCGCGGTCGCGGCGATGCACGAATTGGCGGCGCAGAGCCAGGGCCGGCTGCACGTGGTCGCGGCCGACGCGATCAAGACCGACCTGGTGGCGCTGGTGCCGCCGCCGCGGGTGATCGTCGCCAACCTGCCCTACAACATCGCCACGCCGCTGCTGGTCGGCTGGCTGCGCCAGGCGGCCGCCTTCGAGCATTTGGTGCTGATGTTCCAGCTCGAAGTGGCGGAGCGGATTTGCGCCGCCCCGGGCACCCGCGCCTACGGAAGGCTGTCGGTCCTGGCGCAATGGACCTGCGCGGCGACGCTGGCGCTGCGCCTGCCGCCCGCCGCGTTCGTGCCGCCGCCGGCGGTGCACTCCGCGGTCGTGGTGCTGACGCCGCATCCGCAACAACCCGATCCGGCGCTGTTCGCGCGCATGGAGCGGCTGACCGCCGCGGCGTTCGGCCAGCGGCGCAAGATGCTGCGCGGCGCGCTGCGCAACGCCGGCGGCGAGGCGCTGCTGAGCGCAGCCGGCATCGCCGCCGACCGGCGCGCCGAGACGCTCAGCATCGCCGAGTTCGATCGGCTGGTGCGGTTGTTTGCATAGCACCCGTGCGGTGCGTCGTAAGGCGGCTTCCCGGGATCGGTCGAAGCGTCTGATAGCATTATCACGCCGGCAAATGGTCGTTCGATGCAGCCAACACCTGATCAAATCTCGGGTCTGTCTGGAATTCCGTGAATGGAATGTATTTCTGATGATCAGCCGTTGCCTGCGTGAACCGCTCGTCAATTTTCGCGGCCTGTTAACTCTTTATCGGCATCCTGGGCAAACCGCGCCTTGCGACCAACGGCGCAATGGATTTGGTCATGCCACTTGCCGATCGCCGCGAGGTTTCGCGCAATCGCCGGGCGCCATCCGGCTTCCATCGCCGGAACCTTCGAGCGGGTGCTACGCCGGCTGCTATGCGCCGTCCGGTTTGCAACGATGCTGGCAATCATGGCGGGGCCGGGCGCGGCATTCGCCGGGAGCTGTACGGGCACGCTATCCGTTGCTGCGCTCGCCGCTTGCCAGGCTGCGGACCAGGAGGCGCTGCTGGCGCCTTTCACCACGCTGCTGAGCTCGCCCGCTGGAGTGGCGTTGCTCAATGCAAACCTCCAAACGGAGGAAAATATCTATCTCAACTCGACTCAGGCGCAGAAAATTCAGGCTGCGGAGAATTCGCTCATCGAGTACGTTCCCCAAAATATTCTTATCCTTGCGTTCGGGTTAACGACGAATCTCACCTATACGAATAATGTTCCGACTGCGACTGGGCTCCCGTTGTCTGTGTTAAACGCGGTGGGGCTAAACACGGTGGGATCGATATCTGGCAACGTGCAGGATTCGAAGGATTATTTCGGCGGCTTCGATATCTATGGCAGCCAATACGGCTACTCGGGCCTATACGCGCAGGACCCTGATGGCGATCCGCGGCCGTTTCAGGTATCGAGCGCGATCGGCGGCGATCCCTGGACAGCGGCCAACTCGTCCGCATTTGCCGCTGCTATTCAGCAAACCTCTGGTTATAATGGTATAATTTATAATCAGGACTGGAGTTCCTATACGTCGTCTCCCTCCTTCCCGAGCGGACATTCGGCATACGGCAATCTTACAGCGCTTTTCTATGCCGTCCTTGCGCCCGGAGAATATCAGCAACTGGCCCAGGCCGGGGTGGACTTCGGCTACAGTCGCAACGTGTTCGGTGTGCATTATCCACTGGACGTGATCGGCGGGCGAATTGTCGCCACGGAAGTTCTCGCTGAGACGCTTGCCGGAAATCCGATCTACCCGTCCACCGTCCCGGCCAATCTCGCCTCGCTCAGCCAGGCGATGCAGGGCTATCTCGCCGCCAACGGTGTGGCGGGGGGCGGCGGCAGTTCGCCATACGCGGCACCATGTGCCGGCAACGTCGCCGCCTGCATCGCCAGCGGCGTGATCCCAACCGCCGCCGCTTACACCCAGGCGCTGCAGAACTATACTTATTATCTGACTTACGGCCTGCCATCGGTCGGCCCCACGAATCTGGCACCGGTCGTGCCGGCGGATGCCACCTTCTTGATCGCCACGCGGTTTCCCTACCTGAGCGTGACGCAGCTTGATCAGATCCTCGCCACCACCGAGCTGCCGTCCGGCGTGCCGCTCGACAACGGCACCGGTTGGGCACGGCTCAATCTCTACGCCGCCGCCGGTGGCTATGGCGCGTTCCCGACCGACGTCACGGTGAACATGAACGCGGCACGCGGCGGCCTGAACGCGTTCGATATATGGAGCAACAACATCTCCGGCTCCGGCGGCTTGACGCTGCAGGGCTCCGGCACCTTGATCCTGGCTGGCAACAACACCTACACCGGCGGCACCATCGTGCAGGGCGGCACGCTGGGCGTCACCGGCACGCTGGCCGGCAACCTGACGATCTCGCCCGGCGCCAGCTTCGCCGGCAACGGCGTCGTCGGCGGTTCGCTTGCCTTGCTCCCAGGCTCCACCTATCTGGCGGCGGTTGGTCCGAACGGGGCCGACCTGATCCAGGTCGGCGGTACGGCGACGCTGTCCGGCGCCACCGTCGTCCCCGTCAGCATAGGCGACGCTCCGGCGTTGGGTCGCTCCTACCCGATCCTCACCGCGATCGGCGGCATATCCGGCAGCTTCAGTGCGCTGATCGAGCCGACCAGCGGTCTCGCCGCCGGCGCGCGGTTCGATACGCTGTACGGCGGCAACACGGTTTCGCTGGTGGTGACACCGAGTTTCTACGGCAATCTGGCCGCCGCCGGGGTGGCAGAGAGCCGCAGCGAAAGCGGCGTCGGCGGTGCGTTGGATGCGATCCGCCCGGCCCCCGGCACGGCAATGGCTCCCGCCCAGTCGGCGCTGTTCGGCCCGCTCTATACATTGCCCGCCGGCAGCATCGCCGCGGGTTTGGATGAGTTGGCGCCGTCGATCTACGCCGACGAGCTGATCACGGCGCGCAACTCCTGGTACCTGATGGAACATGCGGTCAGCGGCCAGTTGGCAGCGCGGCGCGGGTTGGCCGCCGATAACGCCGCCAACAGCGCGTCCGGACCGAACGGCAGCACGATCTGGGTCAGCGCGCTCGCCGGCTACGACACGACAGCCGCGGGCGACGGGGCTCCGGGCTTTACCGCGGGGCTGGGTGGCGCGGCGGCCGGCATCGATTTGCCAGTGGCCGGCACGCAAGTGGCCGGCACAGGCGGGGGGCGGGTTGGCGTCGCGGCCGGAACGGTCGAGGGGCAGACCTGGTCGCAGAGCGGCGGGAATGCCACCAACAGCACGGCGCAGTTCGTCACCTATGGCCAATGGCGGAGCGGGATGTTCTTCGCCGAGGCGCAACTCGGCCTGATGTACCAGCAGGAGACCGTGCATCAGACCCTGCCGCTGTTCGGCGCATCGACGCAGGGTGACACGGACGGGCTGGCCGGCGGCGGCGGCGTGCGCGCCGGCGTGCAGCAAAATCTCGGCGCCTGGCTGATCGAGCCGAGCCTCGGCTTCGGTGGCTTCGATTTGCATCTGGGTCGTCTGGCCGAGACCGGTGGGGCACTGGCGGAGAATATCGGCGGCGCGACGCTGGGCAGCGCGGAGAGCACGCTTGCCGTCAGTGCGCAACGCAGCTTCACGCTGAGCGAGACCGTGCGGATGACCGCCAAGGCGCAGTTGGGCTGGTCGCACGAGTTTGCCGACAACACGGCATATATGACGGCAAGCTTCGCGGGCCTCCGCGGCAGCGGCTTCGCGTTGAACAGCGCGCCGATCGGGCGCGACGCCGCGGTGATCGGGCTCGATGCCGACATCAAGGTGGCGTCCTGGCCAGTGGCGATGTTCGTCGGCTATGGCGGCGCGATCAGCGCCAGCAGCAACACCCAGTCGTTCAACGCCGGCGTGCGATGCACCTGGTAGGGTCGGAAGAAGCTCTCGTACTGCAATTCCATGAAACCACACGTATCCCGGAGGTCCTGAGACGAGTTGCGCCGGGGGGGGTAATATACCCGGTCGGGCTCGTTCCTTGGAAACGCTGTCGTAGAAAGCAAGAAAGCAAGTTTTTGACACGGAGGACACGGAGAAGTCAAGGCTTTGGCGCTTCGCGCAGGAGTCTGATCAAACGCCGCGCGAAGCGCCAGAATCTTGACTTCTCCGTGTCCTCCATGCCTTTTCCGTGTCCTCCGTGTTAAAACCTTGGCGGATTCAAGTTTGGGAGCGAACACCACCGGGTGACCCGACAGTTTAGGGTGGTGGGATGGCAATTTCGAGACGTCGGCTGACGGTTGTTGATCGCACGATGATTGAGGTGCGTCTGCATGACGGCTGGGGGGTCCGATCGATTGCCCGGGCCCTCTGCCGATCGCCTGGGACGATTTCGGCTGAGATCAAGCGGCATCGCGATGCCGCGGGGTACCTGGCGCACACGGCGGAGACCCAAGCCCTTGCCGGCCGGCGCCGGTCTGGCTGCAAACCGCGGCTGGCGAGCGATGGCGCGCTGTTTGGTGAAGTGGCCAGGCTGTTGCGCTTGAAATGGTCCCCTGAGCAAATATCGGGCAGGCGCAAGCGGATCGAGCATGGAATGGAGCAGCAATCGGGCCTGCGTGTGTCGCACGAGGCGATCTACACCGCGATCTACGCCTTGCCGCGCGGCGAACTGCGCCGCGAGCTGATCGCGTGCTTGCGCCAGGACAAGCCAAACCGCGGTCGCAAGCCAAAAGGCAGCGAGCGCCGCGGCAAGCTCTGCGGCATGACCAATATCAAGGACCGGCCTGAGGAAATCGAGGGCCGTCTGGTGCCGGGCCATTGGGAGGGCGACTTCATTGTGGGTGCCGGAGGGGCCAGTGCGATCGGCACGTTGGTGGAACGCACGACCCGCTATGTCGTCCTGGTGCGGATGCCCACGCGCAAGGCGGATGTCGCCGCCTGCGCTTTCGCCGGGGCCTTGAACGCCATTCCGGCTCCGCTGCGCAAAACGTTGACCTACGACCAGGGCAAGGAAATGGCGGAGCACGAGAGCCTTGCCCTCAATACCGGCATGCGCATCTTCTTTGCTGACCCGCATGCGCCGTGGCAGCGCGGCTCCAACGAGAACACCAACGGCCTGCTGCGCCAGTATTTCCCGAAAGGCACGTCCTTGTCGGGGCTGGACCAAGGCGACCTCGACACCGTCGCCGCCAGCCTCAACAATCGACCCAGAAAGACGTTGGACTACGCAACGCCGAACGAGCAATTCAGCAATCTGCTTGCCGCAGCGGCCAGCGCAAACCAGACGTCATCCGGTGGTGTTCGTTCCCAAACTTGAATCCGCCCTTGCTTTCTTGCTGACCGCAGCAAACCCACGGCCAAATCCCACATCAGTTGACACTTCAGCAACCTTCGGCGCCCGGGCTGGCGGCATTGCATCCGCCGCACCAGGTCTCCCGGCGACAGCGTTTCCAAGCAACGACTCCTATCAGGCATATCGCGCGCCCAACGCGATGAGGCACACGCAGACCCGGCCCCGGCGGCAAAACTTCGCGAAAGACCTCCTCGAGCCTGCAAGATGGGAGAAGTTCTGCCGCTTTCCAGGCGAATTTTTGCAGTCTGTTAGCTCTTCGTCGGCATCCTCTTCGGCAAGCAGATCTTCCGACCCCACGGCGCAATGGATTTTGCCATGACGCTTGTCGATCACCACGACAGGTTGACCAATCGCCACCCGCCATCTGGCTGCGTTCGCCGCAGCCTCGCGCGCAAGCTACACCGGGTGCTATGCACCGTCCCGCTCGTGGCGGTGCTGGCCACGATGGGCGGGACGGGCCCGGCATTCGCCCAGAGCTGTACTGGTCCGCTATCCGCAGCTACGCTCGCCACGTGCCAGACCACGGACCAGGAGGCGCTGCTGGCGCCGTTCAACGCCCTGCTGAACTCGTCCGCAGGACAGGCCGTGCTCGCTGCGAACCTGCAAACAGAAGTGGATATCTACCTCAACTCGACGCAAGCGGAGAAAATCGCTTCCGGAACCATTTTGATTCCCCAGTACATCCCGGCCAATCTTCTGCTCCGTGCGTTCCCGCAGAATCCGAATTTCAATTATACCTCGGCAGGCCTGCCGAATGTGCCTAATCTCCCGCAATCTGTGACCGACGCGACCGACGATATATATAGCAACACCCAAATAACCGGCATGAAGCCGTATTTCGGCGCGGTCAATGTCTATGGCACTACCTACGGATTATTGTCCGGACAGGTCGACTCGCTTGGCAACCCGCCACCTTATCAGGTGTCCAGCGCCATCTTGAACAATCCTTTTACCGCGGCCAACTCGTCCGCTCTCGCGGCCGCGATTCAACAAAACTCGAGCGCAAGTACGTTTGGCGTGGGCTGGGCAGATCAGGGCAATTCGATGACTGCCGATTTCCCGAGCGCGCATACCTTGGCGTCCACCATCGACGCGCTCACCTATGCCGTCCTGGCACCCGGAAATTACCAGCAACTGGCCCTGGGGGAGGCGGCCTTCGCCTATGATCTCAACGTTTACGCCGCGCATTATCCGCTGGACGTGATCGGCGGACGAATTCTCGCCACCTACGTGGTCGCCCAGACGCTCGCCGACAATCCGCTGTACCCATCCGCGACCGGCATCCCGAGCAATCTCGCCTCGCTCAGCCAGGCGATGCAGGGCTATCTCGCCGCCGCCGGCGTGGCGGGCGGCGCCAGTTCGCCCTACGCGGCACCGTGCGCCGCCAGCGTCGCCGCCTGCATCGCCAACGGCGTGATCCCCACCGCCGCCACCTACACCCAGGCGCTACAGAACTACGCGTATTTCCTGACCTACGGCCTGCCATCGGTCGGCCCCACGAACCTGGCACCGGTGGTGCCGGCGGATGCCACCTTTTTGATCGCCACACGGTTTCCCTACCTGAGCGTGGCGCAACTCAACCAGATCCTCGCCACCACCGAATTGCCTTCGGGCGTGCCGCTCGACAACGGCACCGGGTGGGCACGGCTCAATCTCTACGCCGCCGCCGGCGGCTATGGCGCCTTTCCCAATAACGTTACGGTGAACATGAACGCCGCACTCGGCGGCCTGAACGCGTTCGACATCTGGAGCAACAACATCTCCGGCTCCGGCAGCCTGAGCCTGCAGGGCTCCGGAACCCTGATCCTGGCCGGCAACGACACTTATACCGGCGGCACCATCGTACAAGGCGGCACGCTGGGCGTCACCGGCACGCTGGCCGGCAATCTGACGATTTGGTCCGGCGCCACCTTCGCCGGCAACGGCGTCGTCGGCGGTTCGCTTGCCTTGCTCGCTGGCTCCACCTATCAGGCGGCGGTCGGTTCGAACGGCGCCAACCTGATCCAGGTCGGCGGTGTGGCGACGCTGTCCGGCGGCACCGTCGTCGCCGCCAGCATCAGCAACACCCCGGCGTTGGGTCGCGCCTACCCGATCCTTACCGCGATCGGCGGCATCTCCGGCAGCTTCAACGCATTGACCGAGCCGGCGAGCGGTCTCGCCGCCGGCACGCGGTTTGACCTGCTCTATGGCAGAAACACGATTTCGCTGGTAACAACACCGAGTTTCTACGGCAACCTCGGCGCCGCCGGGGTGGCGGAGAGCGGCAACGAAAGGGTCGTCGGCGGTGCGTTGGATGCGATACGCCCGGCCCCGGGCACGGCGATGGCTCCCGCCCAGTCGGCGCTGTTCGGCCCGCTCTATACATTGCCCGCCGGCAGCATCGCCGCGGGTTTGGATGAGCTGGCACCGTCGATCTACGCCGACGAACTGATCACGGGGCGTAACTCCTGGTACCTGATGGCCAATGCGGTCAGCGGCCAGTTGGCGGCGCGGCGCGGTTTGGCCGCCGATAACGCCGCCAACAGCGCGTCCGGACCGAACGGCAGCACGATCTGGGTCAGCGCGCTCGCCGGCTACGACAGCACCGGCGCGGGCGGCGGGTCACCGGGCTTTACCGCCGGGCTGGGTAGCGCGGCGGTCGGCATCGATATACCGGTGGCCGGCACCGGGCGCATTGGCGTAGCGGCCGGAACGGTCGAGGGGCAGACCTGGTCGCAGGCCAGTGGGAATGCCACCAACAGCACGGCGCAGTTCGCCACCTATGGCCAGTGGCAGCGCGGGATGTTCTTCGCCGAGGCGCAACTCGGTCTGATGTATCAACAGGAGACCGTGCATCAGACACTGCCGCTGTTCGGTACAAACACGCGGGGTGATACCAACGGGCTGGCCGGCGGCGGCGGCGTACGTGCCGGCGTGCAGAAAACTCTCGGCGCCTGGCTGATCGAGCCGAGCCTCGGCTTCGGTGGCTTCGATTTACAGATGGATCGTCTGACCGAGACCGGTGGGGCACTGGCGGAGAACATCGGCGGCGCGACGCTGGGCAGCGCCGAGAGCACGCTCGCCGTCAGTGCGCAACGCAGCTTCGCGCTGAGCGAGACCGTGCAGGTGACCGCCAGGGGGCAGTTGGGCTGGTCGCACGAGTTTGCCGACAACTCGGTGAGCATTTCGGCAAGCTTCGCGGCCCTGAGCGGCAGCGGCTTTGCGTTGAACAGCGCGCCGATTGGGCGCGACGCCGCGGTGGTCGGGCTCGGTGCCGACATCAAGGTGGCGTCCTGGCCAGTGGCGATGTTCGTCGGCTATGGCGGCGCGATCAGCGCCAGCAGCAACACCCAGTCGTTCAACGCCGGCCTGCGCTTCGCCCGGTAGGTCGGCAGGCCCAAGCGCCTGGGCGCGCACAGCGGTACTTTGGACGTGGCGTGGCAGGACAAGAAGGACCACAAGGGGGGCGAACGCAACCGCAGGCGATTGGTCGGCCGAGGCAGGAGCGGCACGAAGTCACCCGGGATTGATGGGCAATCCCCGCGACCGGACAACGCCCCGCTCACTACGCCTCACCCCGAAACCGACAGATCCGTCAGCCGCCGGTATTCGTCCATCGCATACCGGTCGGTCATCCCCGCCACGTAATCCCCGACGGTGGTCGCCGCGCGCGCCGTGCCGGCCTCCCCGGCCCGCGCCCGCCAGTCATCGGGCAGCAGGGAGGGCTCCTGGTGCAGCAAGCGAAACAGCTCCTCGGTCAGCCGGCGCGCCTTGGCGGTCATCCGGTTCACCCGCCAATGGCGATACATCCGGGCGCGCAAGAACTCCTTGATCACCTGGTTGGCCTCGGCCATCGCCGGCCCGAACCCCGCCACCGGCTGTTTGGCGCGCCGGATCGCATCCGCATCCCGCGGCGCCAGCTTGACCAGCCGCCGCCGCGTCTCCGCCAGCAGGTCGGTCACCATGGCGTCGATCACCCGGCGGATCGTCTCGTGGCGCAGCCGCGGCGGCGGCACGTCCAGGCTGGCGAGCCGCGCCGCGCGCACCGCCTCGCCCACCACCGGCAGGTGCGCGATGTCGTCCGGGCCGAACAGCCGCGCCCGCATCCCGTCGTCGAGGTCGTGGCTGTGGTAGGCGATGTCGTCCGCCACCGCGGCGACCTGCGCCTCGGCGCCCGCGTGCGTGCCGAGATCGAGCTTCTGCCGGTCGTTGTAGTCGGCGATATAGCTGGGCGGGTTGCGCAGCGGGCCGTTGTGCTTGACCAGCCCCTCCAGCGTCTCCCAGGTCAAATTCAGCCCGTCGAAGCCGGCGTAGCGGCTCTCCAGCAGGGTCACGATGCGCAGCGACTGGGCGTTGTGGTCGAATCCGCCGAACGGCTTCATCGCCAGGTTCAGCGCGTCCTCCCCGGCATGGCCGAACGGCGGATGGCCCAGGTCGTGCGCCAGCGCCAGCGCCTCGGCCAGGTCCTCGTCCAACCCCAGCGCGCGGCAGACCGAGCGGGCGATCTGCGCCACCTCGATCGAATGGGTCAGCCGCGTGCGGTAGAAATCGCCCTCGTGGTTGACGAAGACCTGGGTCTTGTACTGCAGTTTCCGAAACGCCGAGGCGTGCACCACCCGGTCGCGGTCGCGCTGCCAGGGCGAGCGGGTGGGCGCCTCCGGCTCCGGGTGCAGCCGGCCGCGACTGGTCTCGGCGCGCACGGCGTAGGGGGCGAGCTCCATGCCGCCGGCTTACACCGGCGCGACGCGGGCTTCAAATCCGCCCCGCAACGCCCTATGTTGCCCAACATGGGACAGGTGGCAATGACCGATCGCGCCGCACGGCGGATCGCGGAGATTACGGCCGCGGAGGGTCGTGGCGCGTTGCGCGTCGCGGTGCTGGCCGGCGGCTGCAACGGTTTCCAGTACCGCTTCGAACTGGACGACGCGACCCAGGACGACGACACGGTGATCGAGCAGGCGGGCGCCCGGGTGGTGATCGACCCCGCCAGCCTGGACCTGCTGGCCGGCGCCGAGTTGGATTACGCCGAGGAGCTGATGGGCAGCTACTTCGCGGTGAAGAACCCGAACGCCAAGTCGGCCTGCGGCTGCGGGACCAGTTTCTCGGTCAACTGAGGCCGGGGGGACGGCGGGCGGCAACTCGCAGACGAGCAGCGATGTTGTCCGTGGCAACAAGAAGATTCACCGCAGAGAGCGCAGAGCAGGCAGAGACGCAGGCGTGGCGCTTCAGCTTCCCGGCGCGAAACTCTGCACCAGGCTGCCGGCCACCAGCCGCCAGCCATCGACCAGCACGAAGAAGATCAGCTTGAACGGCAGCGAAACGACGTTGGGCGGCAGCATCATCATCCCCAGGCTCATCAGCACGGTGGCCACCACCATGTCGATCACCAGGAACGGCAGGAACAGCAGGAAGCCGATCTCGAAGGCGCGGCGTAGCTCGCCCACCATGAACGCCGGGATCAGCGCCCGCCACGGCGCCGCGTCCGCCGTCGCCGGCGCGGGCAGATGCGCGATGTCCAGGAACACCCGCAGGTCGCTGCCGCGCAGGTTGGCCAGCATGAAGCGGCGGAACGGTTCGGCGGTGAGGCGCAGCCCCTCCATCTCGCTGACATGGCCCTGGGTCAGCGGCAGCACGCCGGTGGTCCAGGCCTGGTCCAACACCGGCTGCATCACGAAGAAGGTCAGGAACAGCGCCAGGCCGATCAGCACCATGTTGGGCGGCGTGCTCTGCGTGGCCAGCGCGCTGCGCAGCAGCGACAGCACGATGATGATGCGGGTGAAGGCGGTCAGCATCACCATCAGCGAGGGCGCGATCGACAGCACCGTGATCAGCGCGGTGATCTGCACCAGCCGCCCGGTGGCGCCGGCCTGACCCGCCGCCCCCATGTCGATGCTGACCGACTGCGCATGCGCAACGACCGGGAGCATCGCCAACGCCAGCAGGCACCCCGCCGCGCGCCGCAACCTCACGCCCCCGGCTCCCCGTCGGACCGCTGAACCCGACCGCTGAACGTCCGCCCGCTGAACGTCCGACAACCGACCACTGCCACCTGACGACTGCTGCACCCAGCCGACCACGAGGTCCTGCGCCCCGCCGGTCAGCAGCAGCACGCTGCGGTCGTCGCAGCGCACCAGCGTCAGGCGCCGGCGCGCGTCGAGCGCCAGGGCATCCAGCACCGCCAGCCGCCGCCCGCCGCTCGGGCGCGGCGCCAGCCCGCCCCAGCGGGCCGCCCGGCTGGCCAGCCAGACCAGACCGAGCACCGCGGCCAGCGCCGCCAGCGCGGTCAGGGTGGTGGTGAAGGGCGCGTCCATGCAGCGCGATCAGTCCGGCGTCTGGCGGGCGTGCAGCAGGGCGACGGACAGCGCCTCGACGCGGGCCAGCAGGGCGACCAGGTCGCCGCACATCGCCCGTCCCTCGGCCGGCGGCAGGTCGAGCGCCTTGGCGCAGACCAGGCCGACCCGTTCCTCGAGCCCGGCGAGATCGACCGCCCGCCCCGCCTCGACCAGGCCGCGCGCCACGCCGAGCGTCTGCGTCACACCGTCGGCGAAGGCGCGCAACTCGCTCAGGGGCGCGGATGGGGCGGTCGGCTGCATCGGCGCGCAGTAAACCAGCCAGGGGTTACCAAACTCTTTGCACCGCGCGATCAACCCGGATTTTTCCCGCGGTCGCGCCAGCAAGTGGCATTTTGGCCGATCCGGGCAGCCGGTCTCCGCCATGGCCGGGCCGAGCCGGCCATGGCGGAGCGGCAACGTCGTCCGGCCAACTGCGAAATGCTGCCACGACCGCGGGAAAACCCCCGGTTAACCCATCGTTCACCTGGATGGGCCAGTCTGCGCGCATGGACCCGACCAGCCTTCCCCTGTTCGACCTGGCGCAGCAGCGCCTCGCCTGGACCGATCGGCGCCAGGAGGTGCTGGCGCAGAACATTGCCAACCTGAACACGCCGAACTGGCAGGCGAAGGATCTGCGGCCGTTCGCCCAGGCGCTGGCGGGTGCCGCCGCGCCGGCCCTGGCGCGCACCGAACCGGGGCATCTGGCCGGCACGCAGGACACCGCGGCGCAGTCGCTGCTGGTGGCGCAACCGACCCCGCGCCAGCCCGACGGCAACGGCGTCTCGCTCGACGAGCAGCTCATGAAGGTGGCCGACACCGCCACCGCGCAGGAGATCGCCACCACGCTCTACAAGAAATACCTCGGCATGTTCAGCCTGGCGCTCGGCTACGGCCAGTAGGCGCCCGACCCGCAGGAGGCAGCATGGACCTCGACAAGGCAATGACCATCTCGGCGCGTGGCATGGACGTCGAGACGACTGCGGCTGCGGGTGATCGCGGAGAACCTGGCGAACCAGGACAGCACCGGCTCCACCCCCGGCGCCGCGGCCTATCGGCGCAAGACCATCAGCTTCGAGAACAGCATGGACCAGTCGCTCGGCGTGGCGACCGTGCGGGTCAGGCAGATCGGTACCAATTCCACCCCGCAGCAACTGCGCTACGACCCGTCCAACCCGGCGGCAAACAAGGACGGCTACGTCAGGATGCCGAACGTCAACAGCTTCGTCGAGGCGATGGACATGCGCGAGGCGGAGCGCAGCTACAGCGCCAACCTCTCCGTCATGCAGGCAACCCGCGACATGCTGACGCGCACCATCCAGCTGCTCAAATGACCGACATCACCACCGTCACGGTACGCCCCTCGGCCGCCGCCGCAGCCTATGCGCGTGTCGACAGCGGGGCCCAGGGCGCCGGCGATGCCGCCGGCGGCGGCGATTTCGGCGCCACGCTGCAGCAGGCGCTGCAAGGCGCGGTGGACGCGGGCAACGCGGCGGACGCCAAGGCGGTGCAGGCGCTGAACGGCACCGGCAACCTGACCGACGTGGTCACCGCGGTGGCGCGCGCGCAACTCGCGCTGCAGTCGGCCACCGCGATCCGCGACCGCGTGGTGCAGGCCTACCAGGACATCATGAAAATGCCGATCTGAGATCGGACATGAAAATGCCGATCCGAGACCGGACATGAAAATGCCGATCCGAGACCGGGCCCGAAACGGCCGATCCGGGATCGGACGTGACAATGCCGAGCCGGGATCGACCAGAAACCTCCCGGCCTGATACCAGCGGCCCGAAATGATGACTCTTCCATCATTTCGGGCGCTGGTATCGCGCGCGGGGTTGCCCAGGGGAGTTGGTGGGGCGGCCGCGCGCCAAACCGAGACTCATCCCGACGGCCCAACGCCGGCCGATCGGTCAGCCAATAGGGCCGTTGGTATGAGACCGCACAGTAGACCGCCGACCCGAGAGCGAACCGCCAACCGCCGTTCCGCGCGCCAACCGCGAACCGCCGATCCGGGATCGCTCACGCCCGCGCCGCGCCGCGATCGCCGCTGCAACGACCGCTCCGCCGCCGGCCAGCCACGCCGGTCCGTGAGCGGAACAGCAGGGCGGGCGCCGGCCTGGCGTCGTCCGCCGACCCGGGAGAAGCCGCCATGACCGATCTCGATCTCGCCACCCTGCTGCGCGAAGGCATGCTGGTCTTGCTGAAGCTGGCCGGGCCGCCGCTGCTGGTCGCCCTGGCGGTCGGGCTGGTCGTCTCGGTGCTGCAGGCGATCACCCAGATCCACGAGGCGACGCTGGCCTTCGTGCCGAAGGCGCTGGCGCTCGGCGTCGCGCTGATGCTGCTGGGCCCGTTCATGCTGGCCACGCTGTCGAGCTACACGCGGCTGCTGTTCGACCGGATCATCGTGATCGGCGGCTCGTGAGCCTCGACCTGGCGACACTGCCGGCCTGGGCCTTCGCCTTCGTCCTGGTGCTGGGCCGCATCGGCGCGGCACTGACCCTGCTGCCCGGCCTGGGCGAGGCCGCGCCGCCACCGATGGTGCGCGCCGGCCTGGCGCTCGGCATCACCGTGCTGCTGCTGCCCGGGATCGCGCCGCTGGTGCCGAAGGTGCCGGTGGACCTGCCCACCGCGGCCGGCATGGTCGCCGCCGAGGTGGTCACCGGCCTGTGGCTGGGCTGGCTGGCGCGGCTGCTGGTGCTGGCGCTGCCGATCGCCGGGCAGTTCATCGCCTTCATGCTCGGCGTGTCCAACGTGCTGGTCACCGACCCCGAGCTCAGCGCGCAGAGCAGCGCGCTGGAGCAGCTTTTCTCGCTCGCCGCGCCGGTGGTCGTGCTGGCCAGCGGGCTCTACGCGGTGCCGCTGGCGGCGCTGGCCGGCAGCTACGACCTGATCAAGCCGGGCACGCTGCTGCCGCCGGGCGACGGCGCGCTGGTGGCGGTGCGCGCGGTCGGCCAGAGCTTCGCCCTGGCGCTGCGGCTCGCCTCGCCCTTCGTGTTCGCCGCCATCGTCTGGCACGCGGCGATCGGCCTGCTGGCGCGGCTGGTGCCGCAAGTGCAGGTATATTTCGTGGCACTCCCGGGCCAGATCCTCGGCGGGCTGCTGCTGCTGGCGGCCCTGGCGGGGGCGGTCGTCACCACTTGGCAGGGCGCGGTGGGCGACGGATTTTCCCGCCTGCCCGGGCTGCACTGAGCCGCCATGGCCGAGGCCGACGGCACCCAGGAAGACCGCACGGAAGCCGCCACGACGCGGCGGCTGCAACGCGCGCGCGAAGAAGGCCAGGTCCCGATCTCGCGCGAGCTGGCGAGCCTCGCCGGCCTGGCGGGCGCCTCGATCGGCCTGCTGCTGTTCGCGCCGAGCGCGGCGGGCGGCCTGGCGCGGCACCTGGCCGGGTTCCTCGGCCAGGCCAGTGCGCTGGACATCGACCGCGGCGTCGGCGGCCCGCTGCGCCTCGCCGGCCTCGCCGCGCTGCGCGCCGCCGCGCCGATGGCGCTTGGCGCGATGCTGGCCGGGACCCTCGCGGTGCTGCTGCAGACCGGCCTGCTGCTGCACTCTGGGCGCGCTGCGTCCCAATTTCGCCCGCATCAACCCGCGCGCCGGCCTGAAGCGCCTGCTCGGCGCCGAGGGCCTGGTCGAGGCGCTGAAATCCGCCGCCAAGGTCGGCGGGATGGCGCTGATCATCTGGTGGGTGCTGGCGGGCGAGATGGCCGGCCTGCTCGCCGCGCCCTTCGTCGATGCCGCCGCGCTGGCCGCACGCTGCGCCCGCCCGGTGGCGCATGTGCTGATCGCCGTGCTGCTGGCGCAGACCGCGATCACCGCGGCGGACCTGCTGTGGGTTCGGCTGCACCACGCCAGCACCCTGCGCATGAGCCGCCAGGAGGTGCGCGACGAGCAGAAGGAGACCGAGGGCGACCCCAAGATCAAAATGCGGTTCCGCCAACTGCGCATGCGGCGGGCCCGCAGGCGCATGCTGGCCGCGGTGCCGAAGGCCACGGTGGTGATCACCAACCCGACGCACTACGCTGTCGCACTGGTCTACGACCGGGCTAAGACCGCGGCGCCACGCGTCGTGGCGAAGGGGGTCGATTCGATGGCCGCACGCATCCGCGAGGTGGCGCAGACCAACCGGGTGCCGCTGGTCGCCAACCCGCCGCTCGCCCGCGCGCTGTACCGCGTCGAACTGGATACCGACATCCCGGCCGAGCACTACCAGGCGGTGGCGGAGATCATCGCCTATGTCTGGCGGCTCGGTCGTGCCGCCGGGCGCGCCGCCGGGGGGGCGCCGGGGGGGGCGCCGGGGGGGGCATTGAGCATCCGATCGGCCACGCGGGCCCGCGGGCATGAGCGGCGGCGAGGCGCCGCCCGGGCCGGAGGCGGACCAGGCGCAGGAGCAGGCGCGCCGGCTGCACGTGGTCGGCCAGCTCGCCGGCGGCATCGCGCACGACTTCAACAACCTGCTGACCGCCGTCCTGGGCGCCGCCGACGCCATCCTCGAACGCGCCGACACCTCGGCCGAGACCGCCGACGACGCCCGCCAGATCCGCCGCGGCGTGGAGCGCGGCGCGGCCCTGGTGCAGCAGCTGCTGGCGTTCTCGCGCCAGCAGACCCTGGTGCCGCGCGTCGTCGCGGTGAACGCGGCGATCGAGGACGCCGCGCGATTGCTGCGCCGGCTGCTCGGCGAGAAGGTGGCGGTGGTGCTGGCGCTGGAACAGCCGGGGCGGCGCGTGCTGGTCGATCCCGGCCAGCTCGACCAGGTGCTGGTGAACCTGGCGGTGAACGCGCGCGACGCGATGGTCGCGGGCGGCACGCTGACGCTGTCGAGCGGCCACGCCACGCTGTACCGGCCGCGCCTGGCCGGCAGCGAAACCATTCCGCCCGGGCGCTACGTGACGATCACCGTCGCCGACACCGGCGGCGGCATCCCGCCCGAGGTGATGCCGCGCATCTTCGAGCCATTCTTCACCACCAAGCGCCTGCCGGGGCGAAGCGGGCCGGACCGCGGCGGGCCGGCGGCCGGTGGACCGGGGGATATCGAGCCGGGCGGCACCGATCAGGGCGGGGCCCATCTGCGCGGGACCGGACGGGACGGGACCAGACTGGACGGGACCAGACTCGGCGGGCCGGGTCTGCCCGGGATGGGTCTGCCCGGGATGGGTCTGGGCGGGAGCAGCCTCGGCGGGACCGGGCTGGGCCTGTCCACCGTGCTGGGGATCGTCCGCCAGTCCGGCGGCTTCCTCGACGTGGCAAGCCGGCCCGGGATCGGCACCAGCGTGGTGGTCTACCTGCCGCGCCATATGGGGCCGGAAACCGCGGCCGCGCCGCCGCCGCGCGCCACCGCCGCACCGCCGGCCGGCGGCGACCGCATCGCCCTGGTGGTCGAGGACGAAGCGCCGGTGCGCCTGGTGCTGGCCCGCGCGCTCGCCCGGGCCGGCTGGCGCGTGCTGACCGCGGAGACCTCCGAGGCAGCGCTGGAGCGGCTGGCCAGCCTGGGCAGCCACCCCGGGTCCCGCCTGTCGGTCGTCATCTCCGACGTGGTCATGCCGGGCATGGACGGGCCGGCGCTGGTGCGCGCGGTGCGCCAGCGCTGCCCCGGCGTGCCGGCGGTGCTGGTCTCCGGCTACGCCGCACCGCTGCTGCGCGAGGACCTGGCGGCGACCGACATCGCCTTCCTGGCCAAGCCGTACGCGACGGCGGAGCTGCTGGGATTGGTGGCGCGGCTGACCTCGGCCGAAGCGGGGGCCGAAGCGGGGGCCGAAGCGGGGGCCGAAGCGGCAGGAAAACCGGGCGCCGCGGCGGGGGCCGACCGGGGGGGCACGGCGGGCGTCGAGCCGGCGGCCGAGCCGGAGCGGGCGGCCGGGGGCGATGCGACGCCGCGTTAGTTCCTCAATTGTTCTTGCCGAATCCGGCAGACTACGAACATATGCCCAACGAATGGTTAATATCGGTCTGCGAGTTGCGGTTCGCGCTATGTCCCTTGCCCCATACGACCGTATGGGGCACAATCTATGCGCGAATATGCAGCGAAATTCTTAACCCTTCGGTTGTAACCACGACGGAGCACAGAGGTGGCTGGGATGGAAAAGAGCAAGGCGCTGGATGCCGCGATGGCGCAGATCGAGCGAGCCTTCGGCAAGGGCTCGATCATGCGCATGGGCGCAACGCCCCGGCGACGAGCAGATCGAGGTGATCCCGTCTGGTTCGCTGGGGCTCGATCTGGCGCTGGGCATCGGCGGCCTGCCGCGCGGGCGGATCATCGAGATCTACGGACCCGAAAGCTCCGGCAAGACCACGCTCGCCCTGCACGCGATCGCCGAGGCGCAAAAGCGCGGCGGCACCTGCGCGTTCATCGACGCCGAGCACGCGCTGGACCCGACCTACGCCCGCAAGCTCGGCGTGGACGTGGACAACCTGCTGATCAGCCAGCCGGATGCCGGCGAGCAGGCGCTGGAAATCTGCGACACGCTGGTGCGCTCCGGCGCGGTCGACGTGGTGGTGATCGACAGCGTCGCCGCGCTGGTGCCGCGCGCCGAGCTGGAAGGCGAGATGGGCGACAGCCACATGGGCCTGCACGCGCGGCTGATGAGCCAGGCGCTGCGCAAGCTCACCGGCAGCGTCTCGCGCAGCAACACGATGCTGATCTTCCTCAACCAGATCCGCATGAAGATCGGCGTGATGTTCGGCAATCCGGAGACCACCACCGGCGGCAACGCGCTGAAGTTCTACGCCTCGCTGCGGATGGAGATCCGCCGCATCGGCCAGATCAAGGAACGCGACGAGGTGGTCGGCAACCAGACGCGCGTGAAGGTGGTGAAGAACAAGCTGGCGCCGCCGTTCCGCCAGGTGGAGTTCGACATCATGTACGGCGAGGGCATCAGCAAGATGGGCGAGCTGATCGACCTCGGCGTGAAGGCCGGCGTGGTGGAGAAATCCGGCTCCTGGTTCAGCTATGACAGCCAGCGGATCGGCCAGGGACGCGAGAACGCCAAGCAGTTCCTGCGCGAGCACAAGGATATCGCCGAGCGGATCGAGGCGAAGATCCGCGATCAGTCGGGCGTGGTGGCGAACGCCATGCTGATGACCGAGGACGTGGAAGAAGCCCAAGCCGCGGAGTGACCGGTCCATCGCCTGAGTGAAGGGAAGGCCGGGGCTCCGCCCCGAACCCCGCCAGGGGGCTTTGCCCCCTGGACCCCCACCCCCCGGGACAGTTGCCCGGGGGCAGGCGCCGGCAGCGGCCTCTGGACTCCAGGACTGGGAGTGTGGGGAGGGGAAGGGGGCGTGGGGGCACGGCGACGGGGGCGTCCGGTGTGCCGGACGCCCCCGTCGCCGTGCCCCCACGCCCCCTTCCCCTCCCCACACTCCCAGTCCGGGGTTCCAAGGGCTCCGCCCTTGGCGGGGTTCCAAGGGGCAGAGCCCCTTGGTGGGGTCTGGGGCGAAGCCCCGGCCTTGCCTCCCTCAATTGCGCGCATCGCCGGCGCACGGTATGCGCGGCGCATCGGACGTGACGCCGGCGCCCCGCGGGGGGACACCAAGCGCATGAGCTCGCCTGTCGAGACCGCCGACCGCATGACGGTGCGCGGCATGGAGCTGGAGGTCGCGCGGCGCGGCGCGGGCCGGGCCGTGCTGTTGCTGCACGGCATGCAGACCTGCGATCCGCGTGCCCGGTTCTTCCAGCTTCTGGCCGAACGGACCGAGGTCATTGCGCCGTCGCATCCCGGCTTTGGCGGCTCGCCGCGACCGGACGGATTCGAAACCATCTACGACCTGACGCGGCTCTATCTGGACGTCCTGGAGGCACTGCCGCATGACCGGGTGACGCTGGTCGGGTTTTCGTTCGGCGGCTGGCTGGCCGCCGAGGTCGCCGCGGCGTGCTGCCACCGGATCGATCGGCTGGTGCTGGTGGACCCGTTCGGCATCAAGCTCGGCGATCGCGAGACGGCGGACATTCTCGACGTCTTCAACACCGCCCCCGACGAGGTACAGCGGCGCGCCTGGCACGATCCGGCGCGCTGGTCGCCGGACTACGATGCCATGACGGATGCGGAACTGACCGCCAGGGCGCGCAACTGGGACGCGCTGTCGCTGTACGGGTGGCACCCCTACATGTACAATCCGCGTCTGGCGTTTTGGCTACGCCGGATCGCCGCCCCGACCCTGGTGCTATGGGGCGCCAGCGACGGCATCGTCACGCCGGCCTATGGCCGCGCCTATGCCGGGCTGATCCCGCGCGCGCGCTTCGCCGCGATCGCGCAGGCCGGGCACCATCCGGAGATCGAGCAGCCGGAGGTGTTCGCCAACCACGTGCTCGATTTCCTGAACGGCTGAGGGAGCCGACGCGATGGACGCCTGGTGGCAGTGCGAGGTCCCCTACCCTTTCGCGCCGCAGGAGGTGCTGGACGCGGCGAACTCCGTGCGCGGCAGCCTGCCGAACCGCTGGTGCGATCCGCGCCTCGCCGCCGATTTGTTCGAGGAGGTGATCGACGAATTCCTGCTGTGCGACGATGTCGGCATGAACGTCATTGCGATCGAGCATCATGCCGGCATCAATTCGTTGCTCGCCGCCAATCCGCTGCTGCTGGGCATCCTGGCGCGGCAGACGCGCAAGGTGCGGATCCTCAGCCTCGGCACGCTGGTCTCGCTGCGCCAGGAGCCGGTGCGCATCGCCGAGGAATACGCCACCGCGGACGTGATCTCCCGCGGCCGGCTGGAGATCGGCTTCGTCAAGTCGGGCGGCAGCGAGATGGCGTCGAACAACGCCAACCCGGTGAACAACGTCGAGCGCTACTGGGAAGCGATCGACCTGATCCGCAAGGCGCTGACGCAGCAGGACGGACCGTTCTCCTGGCAGGGCAAGCACTTCACCCACCGGCACGTGAATATCTGGCCGCGGCCGTGGCAACAGCCGCATCCACGTTTGTGGGCCGCCACCGGCGATCCCGCGACGGCGGCCGAGGTCGGCCGGCGCGGCATGGTGCAGGTGCTGGTGCTGCGCGGCCCGGAGGGGACGCAGCGCGCCTACCAGGCGCATCGCCAGGCCCGGGCGGCGGCGGGGTTGCCGCCGGTGACCACGGACAATTTCGCCTATGCCGCGCTGGTCTACGTCGGCGACACCGACGAGGAAGGCATCCGTGTCGGCAGCAAGCTGCTGTGGTTCCTCAACACCAGCCTGAAATCGGCACCGCAATATTCGCGCTTCCTGCCCGGCACCGCGCCGCCGCACGTCGCGGCCCAGGTCTACCGCAGCAGGCCGCAGGCCGAGGCCGCACCCAACCTGGCGAACGCGGAGAAGGGCGTGACGCCGGCCAACCAGAACGCGGCGAAGCTGATGTCGATCACGCCGGAGCAGGCCATGGCGCAGGGGATCCTGTTCGCCGGCAATCCCGACAGCGTCTACCGGCAGATCATGGAGTTCTACGACAAGGTCGGCGGCTTCGGGCACCTGGCGATGATCGGGCGCTCGGGGTTCATGACGCACGCGGAGTTGGCGAAGGGCATTCGGCTGTTCGCCAAGGAGGTGCTGCCGCGGCTGCGGGAGATCGGGCCGATCCCGGCGGTGTGATCGCCGGCGCGGCGTCGGGTGCTATTGTCGCAGGACTTGGGCGCTCGCTCATCGGCAAGCAAGTTTCACCACAGAGACACAGAGACACAGAGACAAAGGGACAGGGTGGAACAAAGTCGATGCGCCTCGCGCAAAGCGCCATCGCTTCCCTTCTCCGTGTCTCTGTGTCTCTGTGGTGAAACTTGCTTCCTTGCAAACCAGCCGAGGCCCTGAACGCATGGCGGTGCGACTTTGATCTGCCCAGCCAGCCGCTACGCGAACGTCGCCTCCATCTCGCGACGATAGCGATACGCGGCCTCCGACACATCGACGCGAACATCCTCCCACGTCACGCACTGGCCCGCCGCCACGTCGCGGATCAATTTCACGCGGCTGGCCAGGCCGATCGGCAGACCACCGATCGCCAGGCTGCGGCGCGCCGGCAGCAGCTTGCCCCAGACGCAGGCGCCGCCCTCGCCGTCCAGCGTCTCCCCCGCCTTCAGGTCGCGCTTCGCCGTGGCGACGACGTCGGCGCGGAAACCGTCGGGCGCGCCGGTGGCCTCGTTGCGCAGCGCCGCCGACAGGATCGACACGTTCAGTTCGAGACCGATCAGGTGGAACGGCCGGTACAGCGCCGAGACACGGCCCGAGGCATCGGTCGGCACCCCGTACTCCCTGAAGCAGCGCGCGGCATACTCGCCCGGCGCCTCGAACACCACATAGACCCCCCAGCGCAGATCGTTCGCCACCGCGCGCCCGTCGCGATGCAGCGAGGAGACCACCTCCACCTGCCCGGCCTGGCGCAGGCCGCCGGCCGCGTTGCCGGGCCGCAACGCCTCCGCCAGTTCGTGGGTGCCGACGGCGGGAAAGCCAAGGCCATCGGGCGGCGGCAGCAGCCCGGTCGCATTCGCCACCGCGGCCATTTCGATACCGGATTTCGTGCCGTCGAGGAACGAGTTGAACATCTGCGGATTCATCCCGCCGAGCCGCGCCTGTTCCGCCGTCAGACCGTAATAGCCCCACACCGTCCCCGGCGTGGAGGCATGGTACTCGGGCAGGTATTTCGTCCCCTTCCCCGCCGCGATCACCGCGAAGCCGCAGGCGCGCGCCCAGTCCACCAGTTCGCAGATCAGCGCCGGCTGGTCGCCGTAGGCGAGCGAATACACCACGCCGGCGCGCGCCGCCTCGCGCGCCAACAGCGGGCCGGCCAGCCCATCGGCCTCCACGTTCACCATGACGATGTGCTTGCCATTGGCGATCGCGCCGCGCGCGTGGGCGATGCCCGCCGGCGCGTGGCCGGTGGCTTCCACCACCACCTCGACCTCCGGCGCGGCGAGCAGCCGCGCCGCGTCATCGGTGAAGCGCGTCGCCTCGATGCGGGCAGCGTCCCAGCCGACATGGCGGCAGGCCTGCTTCGCGCGGTCAGGGGCGAGGTCGGCGATCACCGCGACCTCGATCCCCGGCGTGCTCGGCACCTGCGCGAGGAACATCGAGCCGAATTTCCCCGCGCCGATCAACCCGACGCGCACCGGCTTTCCCGCCGCCACGCGACGCTGCAACAGCCGATACAGGTTCATCCGCGCCTCCCTTCCGTCGCCACCCAATTCGTGGCCCGATAGCTAACGGAAGCAGGAGGCGATGACGATGGCCGATCCAACGGAAGTCGAATGGCGCCGGCTGCGCGCCGATCAGTTGCGCGAGCTGGCGCGGCAGGACGCGATCGTGATCCTGCCGGTGGCCTCGCTGGAGCAGCACGGGCCGCATTTGCCGGTCGAGGTGGATTCGCGGCTGGGCGAGGAGGTCGCCGTGCGCACCGCCCGCAAGGTCGCCGCGCGCGGCCAGGCCATCGTGGTGCTGCCGGTGCTGTGGACCGGGCTGTCGGAGCATCACATGAGTTTTTCCGGCACGATCACGCTGGATTTTGCCGCCTTCAGCGCGGTGGTCGAGGGCGTGGTGCGCTCCGTGCTGCGCGACGGGTTCAAGCGCGTGGTGCTGCTGAACGCGCATGGCGGCAACGAAAACGCGCTGCGCACGATCACCGACGCGCTGACGCCGAAGCTCGGCGTGCCGATCGTGCAGTTCACCTACTGGTACGCCGCGGCGGTGGCGATCGCCAAGATCCTGGAGACCCAGGGCGGGCTGCAGCATGCCTGCGAGGCCGAGACCTCGATGATGCTGGCGGTGCGCCCGGAGCTGGTGGCGGCGGATCGCATTGCCTTGGCCAAAGCGAACATGACGCCGGATGTCGGCGACGTGGTGGGCGGCGGGGTGTATCGCTGGCGCGCGATCGGGGCGCGCTCCGCCTCCGGCGTGATCGGCAATCCTGAAGCCGCCAGCAGGGAGAAAGGCGAGCTTCTGTTCGACGCGATCTCCGACGCGCTGGCCCAGAAACTGTGCAACGCCGAGCTGTGGCAGTTGCCGTGGCAGGCGGAGACGATGTGACACCGGCCGGCGGAAAGTTTGACCCATTGGCAGCGCTTGCTACGTCATGCCGGCGCAGGCCGGCATCCACGACTTGCCTTCGCGCAGCAAGCAAAGTCGTGGATACCGGGCCTGCGCCCGGCATGACGTGGCGGCACCGCCGGAGAGTCGATCAGTCGGACGCCTGGTATGAGGCAAACCGCCGGAATGGCTGGCGCGCTACCGTTGCTTTGCCGTCATGGCCGGGTCAAGCCCGGCCATGACGGGAAAAAATCTCGGTCGAACAACGCCAGATCGATCACATCGCCCATCCGGTTGTAGCCAAGATCGCTCGGGTGCAGGTGGTCGCCGCAGTCATAGATCGGCAACATGCTGGTCGGATGGTCCGGATCGCGCAGCCCCAGATCGAAGTCGATCACCGCGTCGAACGCCCCGCCGTCGCGAATCCACGCATTGACCGCCTGGCGCACGGCCTCGCGCGCCGGCGTCCAGGCGCCGACCAGGAACGTTTCGTTCGCGAACGGCGTCAGCGTGCCGCCGAAGATCCTGATCCCGCGCGCGTGGGCCCGCAGCGCCATCTGCTTCAGTCCGGCGATCATCGCCGGCGCGGTCGCTTCCTCCTCCGGCCTGGCCCAGCGGTTGCGCAGATCGTTGGTCCCCAGCATCACGATCGCATGCGTCACGCCAGGCTGCGCCAGCACGTCGCGATCGAACCGCCGCAACCCGCTGTCGCCGCGCACGTCGTGCAGGATGCGGTTGCCGCCCAACCCCTGGTTCATCACGCCGAACGCCCGGCCGCCCGCGCGCGCGGCCAGCCGTCGCGCCAGCTGATCCGGCCAGCGGCAGAACGCATCCGGCGTCGAGATGTTGGCATCGGTTAACGAATCGCCGAGCGCAACGATGCCGCCCGTCCCCGGCGCCGCGACCACATCGACGCCGCTGAGGAAATACCACTCGTCGGCGATGCGTCCGATCGGCATCACCTCGGCGGCGGAAAAATCCCCTGGCGGCGACACGTAGTTCGTCTGCCGCGCATAGCGGCCGGTGACCGGCAGGCTGGCCGGGATGTCGCCGGGCAGGTAGACGCTCACCGCCAGGTCCGCCAGCGGCGGCACCGCCAGTTCGACCTGATCACTGATCAGCAGCGCGCCGGCGGCAATGACGGCCGAGGGTTCGCCGCCGAACCGCAGAACCCGATCCGATCCCGGCACAATCCCGGCGCCGGCGGCACGCAGCGCAACATGTGCGGCGCCGACGGTGATCGGGCGTATGCCGTGCGCGTTCGACAACCGCACCCGCAGGCCGCGCCCGCCGAGGCTGATGCGCGGATGCATCCGCAGCGTCTGGTTGCTGAACGCCACCCCGTCAGCCGGCGCCGGTGCGGCGGTCCAGGTGCCGACCCAGTGCGTGTCCGTTGCCATGCGCCCTACCCCTTGACCAGCGGCAGGCCTTCGGCCGCGCGCACCTCGTTGATGATCTGCAACACCCGCTGGCGATACGGCAGGTACTGCACGGCGAACTCGTGGACCAGCCGCGTGTTGTCGATCAGGTAGTTGCCCGAGCTCTGCCGCCCGCCGGTCTCGTGCAGGAAGCTGATCCGCGCGTCGGGCAGGAACCCCTGCACCATCGCGGCAAGCTCGCCCAGGCTGATCGCCGTCCCGCCGGTGTTGTAGACGTCGTGCTGCGGCGCGTCGGCCAGCGTGACGCGCGCGAACACCTCGGCCACGTCGTCCACGTGGATCGGGCAACGCATCGCGTCCTGGTGCGGGAAGCTGACCGGCTTGCCGCGCGCCGGCTGGGTGATGCAGTTCACGTGATCGACCGAGCCGCGCACCTTGTCCGGCCCCGTCACGTTCGCCGGCCGCACCGCGGTGATCGACATGCCGTATTTCGCCCGATAGTCCTTTGCCTGTTCCTCGTTGAAGATCTTGTGCACGGCGTACTGGTAGTCGCCATGGCGGAAATCATCCTCGGTGACCGGGCGGTCGCCGAAATGGCGCTGCTGGCCGTTGACCGCGAGCGAACTGGCGAACACCACGCGCTTCACCCCGGTCAGCCGCGCGGCCTCGAAACAATTGTCCATGCCGAGAATATTCAGCTTCAGCGCGGTGCGCGGCGCGTGCTCGCTGCCGAGGTAATAGGACAGGTTGAGCACGCGATCCGGTTTCTCCGCCAGCATCGCCGCGATCACGTCGTCGAACTGCGTGACGTCGCCGCGCAGCAACTTCACCCGCCCGGCGAGATCGGCAACCGCCGGCACGTTCGGATTGATGTCCATGCAGGCGACCCGCTCGCCGCGCGCCGCCAACAGACGCAGCACCCGCGAGCCGATGAAGCCGGTGCCGCCGATGATCAGGGTGGTCATGGGTTTCCTCCTTGCTTTGGCGGGCACGCTACGGTGCGACCGCAGGCGGCTCAACCCCGGGGCTCCGCCCCGAACCCCGCCAGGGGGCTTTGCCCCCTGGACCCCCACCAAGGGCGAGCCCTTGGAACCCTTCACTGGGAGTGTGGGGAGGGGGAGGGGGAGGGTGGGCGAGGCGAAGGGGCGCCGGACGGCGCCCCTTCGCCTCGCCCACCCGCCCCCTCCCCCTCCCCACACTCCCAGTCATGGAGTCCAGAGGCTCCGCCTCTGGTGGGGGTCCAGGGGGCAAAGCCCCCTGGTGGGGTCCGGGGCGAAGCCCCGGGGCGTTTGCAACCGGGGGGGCACCGAGCGGGTTTTCGTGTATTCACCGGACACGGTTGGACAGGACATGACCATGCGGCTGCTCACCAATTTGCTGACCAGGTTCATCCGGGCCGGCACCCTGCGCGTCATCGACAGCGCCGGCCGGTCGCACCTGTTCGGGGGATTTGCGCCGGGCCCTGCGGTCACGCTGCGGCTGCACGACCGCGCCCTGCAGACCAGGCTGGCGCTCAACCCCGAGCTGTACGCGGGCGAGGCCTACATGGACGGCACGCTGACGTTCGAGGACGGATCGGACGTGGGCAGCCTGATGGAGCTGTTCGCCTGCAACCGCAGCGGCCTGGCCGGACACGCCTCGCAACGTCTGCTGCGGCGGGTCTGGCGGGCGGCGCGGCGCTGGCACCAGGCGAATCGGATCGGCGTCGCGGCTGCCCAGGCCAGGCACCACTACGACGTGCCGACCGAGATCTACCGGCTGTTCCTGGATGACGGCCTGAACTACTCCTGCGGCTTCTTCGAGGACCCGGCCGACACGCTCGAGCAGGCGCAGCAGAACAAGCTGCGCCGGGCGACGGCCAAGCTGGACCTGCGGCCGGGGATGACGGTGGCCGAGATCGGCTCGGGCTGGGGTTCGTTCGCCATCCACCTTGCGGCGACGACCGGCGCGCAGGTCACGGCGATCAACGTCTCCCCCGCGCAGCTGCGCGTGGCGCGGGAGCGGGCGCTGGCCGCCGGCGTGGGCGAGCGCGTCAAATTCCTCGAGCTGGACTACCGGAACCTGACCGGGCGGTTCGATCGCGTGGTCTCGGTCGGCATGATGGAGCATGTCGGCATCGGCAATTTCGACGCGTATTTCGGCAAGATCCGCGACCTGCTGACCGCGGACGGGTTTGCCTTCGTGCACTGCATCGGCCGCATGTCGCCGCCGGGCACGACGGGGCCGTTCATCCGCAAGCACATCTTTCCCGGCGGCTACGTGCCGGCGCTGTCCGAGGTGTTCGCCGCGACCGAGCGCGTCGGGCTGTGGGTCGCCGACATGGAGGTGCTGCGCCGCCACTACGAGTACACGTTGCAACACTGGCGCGACCGGTTTGCCGCCAACCGCGCGCAGGCGGTCGCGCTGGCGGACGAGCGGTTCTGCCGCATGTGGGAATACTACCTGGCCGCGGTGCAGGTCGGCTTCCGCAACGGCTCCAACATGGTGTTCCAGATTTTGCTATCGAGCCGGAACGATGCGGTGCCGATCGTGCGCGATTACATGCTCCAGCGTTGAGCGGCGCCCCCGGTCGGCCGAATGGCGCCGGGTCATGTGGCGCGCACGGCACGCGCGCCCGTGGTCGGGGCCGGCCGCACCCACCGCCATTCCCACCCACCCAAACCAGCGAAGCGCCCCGTAGATTTCGCAGCGCGGGTCACGGACCTCGGTGCAGCACCCGTCCCGCCACCGCGTCCAGCTTCGCCACCAGCGCCGGGTCGCGCATGTGCTCGGCGGTGATGATCGCGTTGTCCAGCGCGTGGTCGCAGCCCGCCGGGCAGACCCCGCGCGGCGCGCCAAGCCCCGGCACCACGCTCTTCACCAACCCCCGCGCGTGCTCGGCGTTGCTCAGCAGCACGCGCACCACGATCTCCACCGTGACGTGGTCGTGCTCGGGGTGCCAGCAGTCGAAGTCGGTCACCATCGCCACGGTCGCGTAGCAAAGCTCGGCCTCGCGGGCGAGCTTGGCCTCCGGCATGTTGGTCATGCCGATCACCGCGCAGCCCCAGCTGCGGTACAGCTCGCTCTCGGCCTTGGTGGAGAATTGCGGGCCTTCCATCACCAGGTAGGTCCCGCCGCGCGTCACCGGCAGGCCGAGCCGGCGCGCCCCCGCCGCCAACGCGTCGCCCAGCCGCGCGCACACCGGATGCGCCATCGAAACATGCGCCACCACGCCCTCGCCGAAGAAGCTCTTCTCGCGGGCGAAGCTGCGGTCGATGAACTGGTTGACGATGACGAAATGCCCGGGCGGCAGCTCCGGCTTCAGGCTGC
This sequence comes from uncultured Alphaproteobacteria bacterium, assembly GCA_963847615.1. Lineage (GTDB taxonomy): Bacteria > Pseudomonadota > Alphaproteobacteria > Acetobacterales > Acetobacteraceae > Palsa-883. The sequence goes on along the minus strand of CAWKAN010000018.1, from coordinate 88,818 downwards.
CGACGGCGGACAACGAGATCACGTCGGTCACGCCGGAGCGCTTCAGCGCGTCGATATTGGCGCGGTAGTTCAGGTGCGTCGGCGAGACGGGATGTCCGCGGCCGTGGCGCGGCAGGAACACGCAGCGCACATCGCCCAACCGGCCGAACAGCAGCGCATCCGACGGCATCCCCCAGGGCGTGGCGACCTGGCGCCAGACCTTGTCCTCCAGCCCGTCGATGTCATACAGGCCGGAGCCGCCGATGATGCCGATCACCGGCGTCTTCGTCAGTGCCGCCTGACCACTGACCACGCGACGCTGGCCGCCTTAGTGCACGTCGGCCCAGACCTTGCGCTTCACCGCATAGGTGATGCCGGTCATGAAGATCAGGAACAGCACGACGCGCACGCCGATCTGCTTGCGCTGCACCGCCTCGGGGTTGGCCGCCCAGTAGAGGAAGGTCACCACGTCGCGCGCCTCGTCCTCGATGCGGTTCGGCGCGCCGTCGGCGAAGGTCACCTGGCCGTCCTGCAGCGGCTGCGGCATGGCGATCTGATGACCGGGGAAATAGGTGTCGTAGTTCATCCCCGCCGCCAGCTTGAAGCCGGGCGGCGTGGCGTTGAAGCCGGTGACGATCGCATAGACGTAGTCGGCGTGGCCCGGGCGGGCGTTGACGATCAGCGACAGGTCGGGCGGCAGCGCGCCGTTCATCGCCGCGCGCGCGGCGTCGTCGGTGGCGAAGGGCGAGCGGAACTGGTTGGCCGGGGTGCCGGGGCCGGTCTTCGGATTGCCCTCTATGTCCACCCCTTGCGGCACCGTCACCGCGGCGGCCACCGCCTTGATCTGCGCCTCGGTCAGCCCGATGCCCGCCAGGTCGCGGTAATGCAGCAGCGTCATCGCGTGGCAGTTGGCACAGACCTCGGAATAGACCTGGAAGCCGCGCTGCGCGGCGGCGAGGTCGAGCCCGCCGAACACCCCGCCGAAGCTCCAGTTCTGCGCCGGCGGGGTCGGTGCCTCCTCCTGCGCGACGGCCGGGGCCGTCAGCGCGGCGACGCCCAGCAGCGCGGCGGCCAGAACACCCTTGAACGCGCGCATCACGCCTTCTCCATCGGCTTGGCGGCGGCACCGGCGGGCATCGGTCCGCCCCCGGTCACCGGTCGGCTGATGCTTTCGGGCAGCGGCAGCGGCCGCTCCAGCTTGCCGAGCAGCGGCAGCAGCACCAGGAAGTGGAAGAAATAGTACAGCGTGAAGATCCGGCTCAGGATCACCCAGATGCCCTCGGGCTTGTTCGCGCCGCAGACGCCCAGCCCGACCACCGCCGCCACCCACAGCCAGATGACCTGGCGGTAGATCGGCCGGAACCGCGCGCTGCGCACCGGCGAGGTGTCCAGCCAGGGCAGCACGAACAGCACCAGGATGGAGGCGAACATCATGCAGACGCCGCCGAGCTTGTTCGGCACCGAGCGCAGGATGGCGTAGTACGGCAGGAAGTACCATTCCGGCACGATGTCCGATGGAGTCTGCAACGGGTTCGCCGGGATGAAGTTGTTCGGATCACCCAGCAGGTTCGGCCAGAAGAACACCAGCAGCGCGAAGATCAGCAGGTAGACGCAGATGCCGACGCTGTCCTTCACCGTGTAGTACGGGTGGAACGGCACCGTGTCCTGCGGCCCCTTCACGTCGATGCCCAGCGGGTTGTTCGACCCGGTGATGTGCAGCGCGGCGACGTGCAGGAACACCACGCCGATCAGCACGAAGGGCAGCAGGTAGTGCAGCGAGTAGAACCGGTTGAGTGTCGGGTTGTCGACGCTGAAGCCGCCCCACAGCCAGGTGACGATGCCGTGGCCGACGACCGGGAAGGCGGAGAACAGGTTGGTGATGACGGTGGCGCCCCAATAGGACATCTGCCCCCAGGGCAGCACGTAGCCCATGAACGCGGTCGCCATCATGATCAGCAGGATCACCACGCCCAGCATCCACAGCAGCTCGCGCGGATACTTGTGCGAGCCGTAGTACATCCCGCGGAACAGGTGGATGTAAGTGATGACGAAGAACATCGACGCACCGTTCTGGTGCACGTAGCGGATCAGCCAGCCGAAGTTCACGTCGCGCATGATGCGCTGCACGCTGTCGAACGCCAGCGCGGTGTTCGGCTGGTAGTTCATCGCCAGGAAGATGCCGGTGATGATCATGATCATCAGGTTGACCATGGCCAGCGCGCCGAAGTTCCAGAAGTAATTGAAGTTCTTCGGAGTCGGAAAGGTCCCGTATTCCTTCTGCATCATCGTGAAGACGGGCAGGCGGGTGTCGATCCAGTTGATCAACGGGTTCTTGAACTCGCTCTTGGTCATGCCGGCCATGGTCCGGGCTCCCCTCAGCCGATCTTGATCTTGCGGTCAGACTCGCGGGCCGGCGGCGCGGCGGCACGCAAGCCGCCCGGCCTGGCCCGCCGGAGTCCCCCGATGCCCATTCCGGCAACGCCCATTCCGGTAACAATCGAGGTCGGGGCCACCCTGGCGGCCCGCGCATCCTGCATGGCGGGCATGCCGCCCGCCATCGCACAACCGACCGCGGCCGGCTCGATCGTAATGCGGCCGATCGCCGCCCCTAGGCCGGCAAGCTGGTGGCGGCGGTTCCGCTTGGTGACGCCCCTGGCCGGACCGTGGTGGCCGGCGACGGCGGCAGACTGCTCAGCCATCTTCCCTCAAGTCTCCCTGTCCGGCCCCCACACGGCGACACCGCGGCGGGAAGCCGTGCGAACCTGCAACATCCAGGCGCCGGACGCGCCCAAGCGCGGCATGGACCCCGCGGCCCGCACCGATCGACCACCCGCGCGGCGGATACTAGGGGCAGGCCTTCGCCCCGGCAACACGCCGCCGTGACGGGCTACCCTGTCCTTGGGCATGGAACAAGCCCCGCAGACCAGATAAATCAACCAGAATGACCGACGTTGCCCCGCCGCCGCACACCAACCTGCAGCCCGCCGCCCGCGCCTGGTTCGAGAGCTTGCGCGACCGGCTATGCGCCGCCTTCGAGGCGATCGAGGCCGCCGGCGGCGCGACCGCGACGGGCCACGACGCCCGGCAAGACCGCGCCGGGGAAAACGACGCCCGGCAGAACGAACCGCCAAGCAAATCGCCAAACAACCTGCTGCAACACCCCGCCGGGCGCGGCGACGCCGCGTGTGGCGCCGCGGCAGGCGAAGCCGGCGCCGGGCCCAGCGCGCCGCGGCAGGCCCCGGGGCGCTTCGTCCGCACCGCCTGGTCGCGCCCGACGCCGGACGGCGCGCCCGGCGGCGGCGGGGTGATGAGCGTGCTGCACGGCGGCGTGTTCGAGAAGGTCGGCGTCAACGTCTCCACCGTCTGGGGCATTTTTTCCCCGAGTTCCGCGCGCAGATCCCGGGCGCCGAGCACGACCCGCGGTTCTGGGCCTCCGGCATCAGCCTGGTGGCGCACATGCGCAGCCCGCGCGTGCCGGCGGCGCATTTCAACACCAGGATGCTGGTGACCACCAAGGGCTGGTTCGGCGGCGGCGGCGACCTGACGCCGATGCGCCTCGACGCGCCCGAGGCGGTGGCCGACGCGGTGGCGTTCCACGCCGCCTTCAAAGCCGCCTGCGACCGGCACGATCCGCGCTACTACCCGGACTTCAAGGCCTGGTGCGACCGCTACTTCTTCCTGCCGCACCGCAACGAGCCGCGCGGCGCCGGCGGCATCTTCTTCGACCACCATTGCACCGGCGACGCCGCTTCCGACTTCGCCTTCACCCGCGATGTCGGCCTGGCCTTCCTGGACGTCTTCCCGCGCATCGTCCGCCGCCGCATGGCCGAACCCTGGACGCCAGCCGAGCGCGACCACCAGCTGATCCGCCGCGGGCGCTACGTGGAGTTCAACCTGCTGCACAACCGCGGCACGCTGTTCGGCCTGAAGACCGGCGGCAATGTGGAGGCGATCCTGATGAGCCTGCCGCCCGAGGTCCGCTGGCCATGAGCGAGGCGCGCCCGCTGCTGCGGCTCAATCCCGGCGCCGGCAAGCGGCTGCGCGCCGGCGCGCCCTGGGTGTTCAGCAACGAGATCGCGATGCAGCCGGAGCACCGGCGGTTGCCGCCGGGCGGGCTGGTGCGACTGGAGGGCGACGACGGCGCGCGCCTCGGCAGCTTCATGTTCAACCCGCACAGCCTGATCGCCGCGCGCCTGCTCGACCGCGACCCGGCGGCGGCGATCGACGGTGCCTGGGTGCAGGCGCGCCTGGCGGGGGCGATCGCGCTGCGCGCACGCATCTGCGACACGCCGTATCATCGCCTGGTGCATGCCGAGGCCGACTTCCTGCCTGGCCTGATCATCGACCGGTATGACGACGTCGCCGTGCTGCAGGCCAACGCCGCCGGGATGGACCGGCTGACGCCGGAGATCGTCGAGGCCCTGCTGGCGCTGCTGAAGCCGCGCGCCGTCATCGCCCGCAACGATTCCGCGGCGCGCCGCCAGGAGGGGCTGGAGGAGAAGCTTGCGCTGCTGCACGGCACCGATCCGACCGCAGAGGTGCGCGAGGGCGGCGTGCGCTTCGCGGTCGATCCGCTGTCCGGCCAGAAGACCGGCTGGTTCTTCGACCAGCGCCCCAACCGCGACCGCGTCGCCGCCCTGGCCGCCGGCGCGCGCGTGCTGGACGTGTTCTGCCATGTCGGCGCCTTCGGCCTGCGCTGCGCCGCCGCCGGCGCGGCCGCGGTGACGCTGGTCGATTCCAGCGCCCCGGCGCTGGAGCATGCCGAGGCCGCGGCGGCGCATAACGGGCTGAGCGGGCGCGTCGCCACCAGGCGCGGCGATGCGTTCGACACCATGGAGGCGCTGGCCAAGGCCGGCGAACGTTTCGACATCGTGGTGTGCGACCCGCCGGCGTTCGCCCGCTCGCGCAAGGACGCCGAGGCCGGGTTGCGCGCCTATGGAAGGATGGCGCGGCTGGCGGCCCCGCTGGTCGCGCCGGGCGGGTTTTTGTTCGTCGCCTCGTGCAGCCACCACGCGCCGCTGGAGGCCTGGGCCGGGCAGATCGCCTGGGGGCTGCACCGGGCGCGGCGGGCGGGGCGCATCCTGGCGACGACCGGCGCCGGGCCGGATCATCCGGTGCATCCGCACCTGCCTGAGAGCGCCTATCTCAAGGCGCAACTGCTGCAACTCGTCTGAGGCGGCGGCGGCCCGCGAGGTCGTTGCGATCCCGTGCGGGGTTGCCGGCGTCCGCCGGTTTCGCCGGTTCGCGGCGCGCCCTGGGTGGGCAGCGTGCTGGCGTTCCGGCTGCACCGGGTGGCGCCCAATCCGGACCATGGCGTGGGCAGAGGTTGCGGATCAGGCCCGTGCGCCTGGATGCGCCGCCGTGCCGCAGCCACGCCATCAAGGTGAAACTCCGTGGCACCAACAAGCCAATCATCGCGGCCCGCGCGCGGCCGGGTGGGTCAGGCCGAGCGCGCGCCGCCCCGCCAAAGCTGGAACGCGCACAGCGCCGCCAGCATGATCGCCCCGCCGAGGAACTGCACCGGCGTCAGGCTCTCGCCCAGCACGACGATGCTCAGGACGGTCGAAACGACCGGCTCCAGGTTCATCACCAGCGCGGTGCGGAACGCGCCGATCCGCACCGTCGAGGCGAACAGCGCCAGGATCGAGGCGGTGCTGCACACGCAGACCCCGAAGAACCCGACCCAGCCGATCGCCGCCTGCGGAAACGCCGGCGCCCCCAGCCCGAGCGAAACCGCCAGCAGCACCGCGGTGGACGACAGCATCGAATACCACGTGGTCAGCCGCGAATCGGCGGCCGACAGCGCCGCGCGGGTGACCAGCAGCGTCGCCACCCGGCACCAGGCCGCGCCGAGCGCCAGGCCCACGCCCAGCCAGGCCAGGTGCGCCGCCCCCGCGCCCAGCATCAGCGCCAGGCCGAGCAGCGCCACCACCGCCGCCGCCGCACTGCCGAGCCGCAGCCGCTCCACCCCGAGCGCGGCGCCGACGATGCCGGTCAGCAGCGGGTAGACGAAGTAGCTCAGGATGGCGATCGGCACCGCGACCAGCCGGATCGCCGCGAACAGCAGATAGAGATTGGCCGCGAACAGCAGCCCGACGCCGAGCGCGACCAGCCGCTCGCGCGCCGTGTGGCGGCGCAGCGGCGGCGCCAAGCGCAGCCAGGCCAGGATGAACAGCGTGCCCAGCACCCCGCGCGAGGTCGCCAGCGTCAGCGCGTCGGCCCCGGCCAGCAGCGCGAGCTTGGCGAAGATGTCGGAGAAGCCGAACGAGACCGCCGCCAGCACGCCGGGGCCCAGCGCGCGCAGCCCGTCCTGTGGCAACGCCAGGGTGGCGGCGCGGCTCATCCGGCGGCCGGCGGGCTGGTGTCGGGCGCGCCGGCTTCGGCCAGGCCGGCGTCGGACGCGCTGGCGTCGGGCGCTTTGACGGCCGGCGCGTTGGCGTTGGGCACGGCGGCGTCGGGCGCGGCGGCGTCGGGCACGCCGAGGAAGGCCTCGACCACGGCCAGGAACGCCGCCGGGTTGTCGGCGTGCAGCCAGTGCCCGGCGCGCTTGACGGTGACGAAGCGGGCGGCGGGGAACAGCGCGCGGATCGCCGGGCGGTCGGCCCGGCGGATGAAGTCGGAGGTCTCGCCGGCGACGAACAGCGTGCGGCCGGGATAGGGCGCGGCCCCCTCCCCGTCCCAGCCCTCGAGGTCGGCCAGCGCCGCGGCGATCTCGGTCAGGCCGATGCGCCAGGCGGGCGGCGCACCGAAGCGCAGGTTCTGCAGCAGGAAGGCGCGCACCGCGGCGTCCGGCACCGCGGCGGCCAGCGCCGCGTCGGCCGCCGCGCGGGTCAGCCCGTCCCGCAACGGGATCGCCCGCATCGCCGCGACGATCGGGGCGTTGCGCGGCGGATAGGCCACCGGGGCGATGTCGGCGACCAGCAGCCGCGCCACCGCAGCGGGCTGCGCCAGGGCGGCGCGCATCGCCACCTTGCCGCCCATCGAATGGCCGATCAGCACCGCCGGCGCCGCCGCCAGCGCGGCCAGGGTCTCCAGCACGTCCGCGGCCAGCGTCGCGTAGCGCATGTCCGGCGCGTGCGGGCTGGCGCCGTGATTGCGCAGGTCGAGCGCGATCACCCGCCAGCGCTGCGCCAGCGCCCGCTGGATCTGGCCGAAATTGCGCGCCTGGCCGAACAGCCCGTGCAGCAGCACCAGCGGCGGGCCGCCCGGGTCCGGCGCCGGGCCGGCCTGGATCGCGTGCAGAATCATGCCGCGCCGCCGGGGCGTGCGGCGCGGCGGCCCGGCCAGGCGGCACACGCCACGCCGCCGAGGATCAGCGCCGAGCCGGCCAGCAGATCCGGCGTGAGCGCCTCGCCCAGCAGCCGGTTCGACAGCAGGACACCCACCGCCGGCGTCGCCAGGAAGCCGACCGAGGACACCACGCTCGGCAGCCGCGCCGTCGCCTCCACCACGCACCAGGTGCCGAGCGGGCTGGCGAGGCAGCCGATATAGGCCAGCGCCGCCCAGGCCAGCCGGTCGGCGCCCAACCCGCCGGCGCCCAACCACCCCCCCAACGCCGGGCGCCGCCGCCGGCTCCAGCAGCAGCAACCCGGCCAGCATCGCGCTGGCGATCAGGAAGCACCAGGGCAGCAGCGCGAACAGGGTGCTGGCGGGGCGGAACCGGCGCAGCACGATGATCGCCACCGCCCAGGCCAGCGCGGCGCCGAGCAGCAGCGCATGGCCGAGCAGCACGCCCGGGGCCGACCAGTCGATCGCCCAGGGGCCGATCAGCACGCCGATGCCCAGCACGCCGAGCAGCGCGGCCAGCCAGCGGCGCGGCGGGATCGACTCGCGCAGCACGATCAGCGACAGCGGCACCACCCAGATCGTCGTGGTGTTGGCCAGCACCGAGGTGCGCCCCGCCGGCACGAACACCAGCGCCAGGTGCGCCAGGGCGAAATAGACGCCAAGCTGCAAGCCGCCGATCGCCAGCAGGGCGGGCAGATCGGCGCGCTGCGGCAGGCGCAGCCGGCCGAGCGGGGCGAGCAGCAGGGCGACGACGAGGCCGGACAGCACGGCGCGGCCCTCGGCGAACCACAGCGGCGGCGCGCCGTGCTGCAGCGCGATCTTGGTCAGCGGCCAGGCGCTGCTGAGCAAGGCGACCGAGATGAAAAGCTGGACCAGGCCGAGGCGCGACAGCGCCTGGCGCGGCGAGGCGGGGCGCGATGGGGCGGGGCGCGATGGGGCCAGCTGCGGCGGGACTGGGGGTGACGCGGCCGGGGCGGCTGGCGCGGCGTCGGCTCGGCGGGTCATCAGCGTCAAGTGACCTTTCTCCCGATCGATCGCCGTCCGCGAACCGGACAGATCGGCATCGTCGCGCTCTCCGCTGCCACGGCCGTCGGCGCCCGCGGCGTGCATTGCGCCGCCGGCGTCGGCGGCCCGATCCCGCAGCATCGCACCGATCTGCGACGCGGGCCACGCGGGTCGAATCGGCCGCCAGGGCAATCGGGTGAACGAAGCAAAGCCGGGGCGCCGCCCCGAACCCCGCCAGGGGGGCTTTGCCCCCCATGGTCCATTGGGACCCCCCACCCCCCGGGACAAGTGCCCGGGGGCAGGCGCCGGCAGCGGCCTCTGGACTCCATGACTGGGCGTGTGGGGAGGGGAAGGGGGCGCGTGGGCGAGGCGAAGGGGCGCCGACCAGCAGGCCGGACGGCGCCCCTTCGCCTCGCCCACACGCCCCCTTCCCCTCCCCACACGCCCAGTGAAGGGTTCCAAGAGCCTGCCCCGGCGAAGGCCGGGGGCGAGCCCTTGGCGGGGTTCCCCAATGGACCATGGGGGCAGCGCCCCTTGGTGGGGTCCGGGGCGAAGCCCCGGCCTTGCGTCCGCCCCGGCGCCGCTCAGTCAGGCAGCCCCTTGCCCGGCGCCAGTTCCAGCCACATCGCATTGAGTGCGGCGAAGGCCGCGGCGAAGCTCAGCCCAAGCACCCAACTGAAGTACCACATCGCCCTCTCCTCAATAGGTCTCGTCCGGGTTGGCCTCGATCATCGCCTGGGTCACCGGCCCGCGCAGCACGCGATAGATGAAGGCGGTGTAGGCCAGCACCACCGGCAGCAGCAGCGCCGTCGCCACCGCCATGATCAGCAGCGTCGTCGCGGACGACGACGCGTCCCACACCGTCAGGCTGGACCGCGGGTCCAGCGAGGACGGCAGCAGGAAGGGGAACAGGCTGACGCCGGCGGTGGCGATCACCCCGGCGACGGCGAGGCCGCTGAGGCAAAACGCCAGCACCCGCCAGCGCCCCAGCGCCAGCAGCAGCGCCGCCAGCAGCGCCCCGGCGAACCCCAGCGCCGGGGCCAGCAGCGTCACCGGCGCCACCCCGTAATTGCCCAGCAACGCCCCGACAGCGCGGCCCACCTGTTTCGTCAGCGGATTGGACGGCGCGCCGACCCCGGCAAAGCTCTGCACCACGTAGCCATCCAGCCGCGCCGCCCAGACCCCGCCGGCGACGAACAGCACCACCAGCAGCAGCGCCGCGACGACGCCGGCCTGCTGCGCCCGGGCGCGCAACGGCGCCTCGGTCTTGCAGCTCAGCCAGGCGGCGCCGTGCATGACGATCATTGCCACGCTGACCAGGCCGGCGAGCAGGGCGAAGGGGTTGAACAGGTCGAACAGCGTGCCGGCGTAGCTCATCCGCAGCGTGTCGTCGAAGCGGAACGGCACGCCCTGCAGCGCATTGCCGAAGGCGACGCCGAACACCAGCGCGGGCACCAGCCCGGCGATGAACAGCGCGGTGTCCCAGGTGGTGCGCCAGCGCGTGTCCGCCAGCTTGCCGCGGAACTTGAAGCCCACCGGGCGCAGGATCAGCGACAGCAGCAGCAGCAGCATCGCCAGGTAGAAGCCGGAGAACGCCACGGCGTACAGCGCCGGCCAGGCGGCGAAGATCGCCCCGCCGCCCAGGATGAACCACACCTGGTTGCCCTCCCACACCGGGCCGACGGTGTTGATCATGATGCGCCGGTCCATGTCGGTGCGCCCGATCAGCGGCAGCAGGATCGCGGTGCCCAGGTCGAACCCGTCCATCACGGCGATGCCGATCAGCAGCACGCCCAGCACCGCCCACCAGATCAGCCGCAGGATTGCATATTCGCCCATCACACCCTCCTCAGACGGCCGGCAGCGCGGACGGTGCCGCTTCGCGTGGCGGGGCCAGCGGCCCGTGGCGGATGGTGCGCACCATCAGGTAGACCTCGACCACCGCCAGCACGGTGTAGAACAGCACGAACCCGGCGATCGAGATCCACACGTCGGCCGCCGGGACCGAGGACACCGACAGGAAGGTCGGCAGCACGCCGTCGATGGTCCAGGGCTGGCGGCCGACCTCGGCGACGATCCAGCCCAGCTCGGCGGCGATCCAGGGCAGCGGCAGCGACCACAGGCAGACGTGCAGCAGCCAGCGGTAGCGTTCCAGCATGCGGCGCGAGGCCAGGGTGAACATCGTCGCGAACAGCGCGATGAAGTAGAAGCCCAGCGCGACCATCAGGCGGAACGAAACGAACAGCGGCAGCACCGGCGGGATGGTATCCAGCGCCGCCTTGGCGATCACGTCCTCGCCGGCGTCGGTGACGGTCGGCGTGTAGCGCTTCAGCAGCAGCGCGTAGCCCAGATCGTCCACATGCGCATCGAACGCGGCGCGCGCGGCGGCGTCATCGGGATGGCTGCGCAGCGTCTGCATCGCGCCATAGGCGATCATGCCGCTCTTGATGCGCAGCTCGGCCTGCGACACCAGGTTGTCGATGCCCTCCACCTGGCCGTGCAACGACCGCGTGGCGATCAGCCCAAGCACCCAGGGCACGCGGATCGCGTCCGCGGTCTCGTGCGTCTGCATGTTGGGGATGCCGACCACGGTGAAGCTGGCCGGTGCCGGCTCGGTCTGCCACATCGCCTCGATCGCGGCGATCTTCATCTTCTGGTTCAGCCCCGCCGTGTAGCCGCTCTCGTCGCCCAGCACGACGACCGACAGGGCGGCGGCCAGGCCGAAGCTGGCGGCCACCGTCATCGAGCGGATCGCCAGCCCGCGGTGCCGCCCGCGCAGCAGGTAGAAGGCGCTGATCGACAGCACGAACATCGCGCCGACCACGTAACCGGCCGAGACGGTGTGGACGAACTTGGCCTGCGCCACCGGGTTGAACAGCACGGCGTAGAAGTCGGTGACCTCCATGCGCATGGTGGCGACGTTGAAGTGCGCGCCGACCGGGTTCTGCATCCAGCCGTTGGCGATCAGGATCCACAGCGCCGAGAGGTTGGTGCCGAGCGCCATCAGCACCGTGGCGGCCAGATGCTGCACCCGCGACAGCCGGTTCCAGCCGAAGAAGAACAGGCCGATGAAGCTGGCTTCCAGGAAGAAGGCCATCAGGCCCTCGATCGCCAGCGGCGCGCCGAAGATGTCGCCGACGTACTGGGCGTAGTAGGCCCAGTTGGTGCCGAACTCGAACTCCATGGTCAGGCCGGTGGCGACGCCCATGGCGAAGTTGATGCCGAACAGCAGGCCCCAGAACTTCGTCATGTCGCGCCAGATGGTGCGCCCGGTGGTGACGTAGACGCTTTCCATGATCGCCAGCAGGATCGACAGGCCGAGCGTCAGCGGCACGAACAGGAAATGGTACAGGGCCGTCAGGCCGAATTGCAGCCGGGAAAGCTCAACCACGTCCATGTCGGTCATCCTCGCTGTACGGTCACCCTCGATGTGCGGCGGAAATCCCCCCTGCCGCCCGGGGGCAAGGAGGGGGCAGGGGGACGCAGGCAGGCGTCAGGCGCGTTGCACCAGCTCGATCATGTAGCCGTCCGGGTCCTTCACGAAGGCGATGATCGTGGTGCCGAACTTCACCGGCCCGGCCGGGCGGGTGATGGTGCCGCCGGCCTTGGCGGCGATCTCGCACGCCGCGGCGACGTCCGGCACGCCCATCGCCAGATGGCCGAACGCGCTGCCCATCTCGTATTTCTCGACGCCGTAGTTGTAGGTCAGCTCGATCGCGGTGTTCTTGTCCTCGTCGCCGTAGCCGACGAACGCCAGGGTGTATTTGCCGTCCGGCACGTCGCGCCGGCGCAGCTCCTGCATGCCGAACGCCTTGGTGTAGAAATCGATGCTGCGCTGCAGGTCGCCGACGCGCAGCATGGTGTGCAGAAAGCGGCTCATGTCTGGTGGTCCCCTTCGGTTGTGCTTGCCGGATCCAATCCTAGCAGAAACAGCCCCGCGCTGTCCGCCGCGTCAACCGAAGCCGCGCGATCGGCCAGCAGCGTGGCCCCGGCGGCGAAGGCGATCCCGCGCAGCCCGGCCGCCGCGGCCGCGCGCACCGTCTCCGGCCCGATCGTCGGCAGGTCGGCGCGGCGGTCCTGCCCGGGCTTGACCAGCTTGACCAGCACCCCGCCCGGGCCGGGCCGCGCCAGTCCGGCGCAGCGCGCCAGCATCGCGTCGGTGCCCTCGATCGCCTCGACCGCCAGCACCAGCCCCTGCTGCACCACGCAGCCCTGGCCGACATCCACCGCCCCCAGGGCGCGCGCCACGCCGACGCCGCGCGTGATGTCGGCCATCGCCTGGGCGTCGGGCGCCACGGCGCCGAGCGTGCCGGCGGGCGCGAGCGCCTCGTTCAGGATTTCGTGGGCGCCGAGGACGTGGAAGCCCGCCTCGCCGAGCACCTTGATCACCGCGGCGAGCAGCCCGTCGTCGCCGGCGAAGGCGGCGCGGCCGGCGCGGGCCAGCATGCGCGCGCCCTCGGCATCCGGGCGCATGTCGAAGAAGGACGGCCGGCGCACCGTGCCGATCAGCACCAGGTCGCGGCAGCGGTTGGCCCGCAGCGCCGCCAGGATCCGCCCGGCGGCGCCCATCCGGATCATCTGGTGCGGCCAGGGCGCCAGCGCGGCGGCATCGGCGAAGCCATCGAGGCCGACGATGAACACGGCGCGGCCCGCGGCGGCGGCGGCGGCGGCGACGCGCGCCGGCAGCCGCCCGCCGCCGGCGAGGATGCCCAGCGCCGGCCGCGCATCCGCGGCAGCATCCGCCTCGTCTTGCGTCACGGCAGCCACGCGGCGGCTGTCACCGGGCGATGGCGCGGGGGCGCGATCCGCCGCCCCCCGCCGAGGACCCGCGCCGCACGCGCCTGGCGGAACCGCTCCCGCGCGGCGGTGGGTCCAGCGGCATCGCACCCAACGGCATCACCCCCAACGGCATCGTCCATCGTCTGCACCTGTTGGCCGAGGATGCGGCGCGCCTCGGCCGCCGCGCACCCACTTGGCAATATGCCAAGTGCCGGAGATTTGCGAGGCCGGGCACGCCGACCGCGCGCGCCTCGCGCCGTTCCGGGGCGGTCGGCTTGCGCCGCGGTCGGCGAGGGCCGACCGGCTGGGGTGCCGGCGACCTCGCTGGCGGCGGGGCGACCGCGTCGGGACCGTCCGATGGGCCCGGGCGTGCCATGGCCCGGCAAGCAGGGCAAGCAAACAAGAAAGCAAGCAATCAAAAAGCAAGTAATCAAGCGGACACAGAGTCGCACAGAGGGCACACAGAGTTGCACAGAGAAGAATTTATTGGCGCTTCGCGCTGATGACGGATGTACAGGTCGGAATACCTTGCGCGCAGCGCCATCTTGCTTTCTCTGTGCAACTCTGTGTGCCCTCTGTGCAACTCTGTGTCCGCTTGATGTCCTACTTGCTGCCTTGCTTGGTCACGATCGCCAAATGACGAATGCGGCCCGCCCAAGCGCCGGTCCGGTTGTCCCGGCCCGAATCCGTGCGCCTCACTCCACGACCGCCCCGTCGCGCGCGCCGCCGCGGACCACTGCGCGCCGCGGGCTGCGCATCAGCAACAGCAGCAGCAACGCCGGCAGGGTGGTGCAGATCATCAGCACGTAGTCGTCCACATAGGCAATGATCGCCGCCTGCTGGCCGACCACGCGGTCGAGCAGCACCGCGCCGTGCCGCGTCGCCGGGTCGAGCAGCCGATGCGGCATCGGCCCCAGTGCCTGCAGCGCGCGGTTGAACGGCGTGACCGACCCGCCGATCACCTCGTGCAGCCCTTGCGTGTTGTGCGCCAGCAGCGACGAGGTCACCGACACGCCGATCGCCGCGCCGATGTTGCGGAACAGCGCGAACAGCGAGGCGCCCTCGGTGCGCAGCGAGGGCGCCAGCGTGGTGAAGGCCACCAGTTGCAGCGGCGTGAACACCAGGCCCAGGCCGGCCCCCTGGATGACGATCGCGGTGATCAACTCGCGCTGCGACACCGCGGGCGTCCAGCCGGTCATCAGCCAGAACGAGACGCAGGTCATCAGCAGGCCGGCGCCGACCAGGCAGCGCGGGTCGATGCGCCCGGCGATCCGCCCGCCCAGCATGATCGTCGCCAGGTTGCCCATGCCGCGCGGCGCCATCACCAGCCCCGCGGTCGCCACCGGATACTTGGCTCATCACCTGCAGCCACGGCGTCATCAGCGCCAGGCTAGGACACCAGGATGGTGCCCACCGCGAACATCATCAGCAGCCCGGCGGTGAAGTTGAGGTCGCGGAACAGAATCGGCCGGATCAGCGGCCGCGTGCGCGCACACCATGTGCACCAGGAACAAATAGACGCCGAGCCCGGCCAGCACCGCCTCGACGATGATCTCCCGCGAGCTGAACCAGTCCTGGTCCTGGCCGCGGTCCAGCATCATCTGCAGCGCGCCGATCCCCAGTGACAGCACCGCGAAGCCCAGCCAGTCGAAGCGCAGCCGGCTCTGCCCGCGCGGGTTCGGCAGGAAGGTCAGCAGCCCGGCCACGGCCAGCAGGCCGAACGGCAGGTTGATGTAGAACACGTAGCGCCAGTTTAGCGCCTCGGTCAGGTAGCCGCCGAGCGTCGGGCCCATGATCGGGCCGATCATCACCCCGATGCCCCAGATCGCCATGGCGAAGCCGCGCCGCTCGGCCGGGTAGATGTCGAGCAGGATGGTCTGCGACAGCGGCACCAGCGCCGCGCTGAACATGCCCTGCAACAGCCGGAACAGCACGATCTGCTGCAACGACTGCGCCGCCCCGCACAGCATCGAGGTCAGGGTGAAACCGATGATGCAAACCAGGAAGAACCGCTTGCGCCCGAACCGCGTCGCGAACCACGCCACCGGCGCGGTCATGATCGCCGCGGCGGTGATGTAGGAGGTCAATACCCAGGTGATCTCGTCGTAGCTCGCCGAGAAACTGCCCTGCATGTAGGGCAGCGCGACATTGGCGATGGTCTGGTCGAGCGATTGCAGAATCGTCGCGCCGATCACGCACACCGTGATCATGGCGCGGTGCGGCACGGGCTCGGGCAATGCGTCGCGTTGCTCGACCGCCACGGCGTCAGTCGCGCGACCCTGGTCGCATCCGTTTCCTCCCATCCCGCGCGAGCGACGCGTCCGCACGCCGGGCGATGCTAGCCCGGATTGCGCGCCCTGTCGCGCGCGCCCCGGCCGCCATCATGCGCGTCGCCATCATGCGTGCCGCCATCATGCGTGCCGCCATCATGCGCGTCGCCATCGCCGCGTCGCCGCCATCGCCGCGTCGCCGCCCCCGCGTCGGCAGCCCTGCCGCCTAGAGAAGGACCGCGCGGCGGCGTTCCAGGCTCGCGGCCGGCCACACCGCTTTCGCGGCGTAATAGGCCGGGAACGCCGGCACGCCCGTGGGCAGCGTGATCCAGGGCAGTTTCGAACGGGTGTAGATATGCACGTCCGGCGGCACCGCGGCCGGCTCGTCCAGGGTGCCGACGCGGACGAAGCGCAGCGCCTGGAGGCCGCCGTATTCGCTCCACACCGCGGTGCCGCAGTCAGGGCAGCGGAACACGCGGTGCGGCCGGCCGCTGTCGGTCGGCATGGCGCAGGGGCTCGGTTCGCCGGACAGCAGGTCGATCCGGTCGGTCTCGATCAGCGCGTTGAGCGCGAACCCCGTGCCGGTCTGGCGCTGGCAGTCCTTGCAGTGGCAGCAATGCACGAACATCGGCGCCGCGGCCAGGCGATAGCGCAGTTTGCCGCAGGCGCAGCCGCCTTCCAGGGTCTCGGTCATGGCACAACTCCGATTGCGCGGCGAGGTTAGCCGAACCGCGCCACCGCGCCATGGCGCCGGCGCACGCCGCGCCATGGGTGCACGCCGCGCGATGGGTGCGGCCGGCAGGATCGTGCGAACCATCCGGGCTGGCGCCGCGCGCCGGGTTCATGCCGGCCACGCCGTCCCGATCAGTCCAGCCCCGATCGGTTTGCCCCGATCAGCCAGCCCCGATCACTCCGCCCCGATCACTCCGCGCGGATCAGCCCGCGATGGCTTGGCGCGTCGATGAACGCCAGCACCTCGGCGATCAACGGGTCCTCGCCGTATTTCGCCCTGGTCTCCGCCAGCCGCTGCGCGAACACGCCCTCATGGCGGAACAGCGCGCGAAACGCCGTGTGCAGCAAGCCGATCTGCGCCTTGTCGAAGCCGCGCCGCTTCAGGCCGATCACGTTCAGCCCGGTCAGCCGCGCGCGGTTGCCGATCACGCTGCCGAACGGGATCACGTCGGCCTCCACCCCGGAGACGCCGCCGATCATCGCCGCGCGGCCGATGCGCACGAACTGGTGGATCGCCGCCGCGCCGCCGATCACCGCGTGGTCGGCGATGCTGACATGCCCGCCCATCACCGCGTTGTTCGCCACGATCACGTGGTCGCCGACCTGGCAGTCGTGCGCCACATGCGCCACCGCCATGATCAGGCAGTCCGCCCCGACATGGGTGATGCCGCGCCCGGTCGCGGTGCCGCGATGGATGGTGCAATGCTCGCGGATCTGCGTGCGCGCGCCGATCTCGCAGCGCGTCGGCTCGCC
The DNA here is from genome assembly GCA_963847615.1 of uncultured Alphaproteobacteria bacterium. GTDB lineage: Bacteria > Pseudomonadota > Alphaproteobacteria > Acetobacterales > Acetobacteraceae > Palsa-883. The sequence goes on along the minus strand of CAWKAN010000018.1, from coordinate 72,013 downwards.
GCGGTATTTCAGGTCCTGCGGTTCCAGCCCGACGGTGCAGAACGGAAACAGCACCACGTCCGCCCCGATCGTCGTGTGGCCGTCGACCACCACGTGCGAGACCAGCCGCGCCCCGTCCTCGATCACCGCGTTGGCGCCGATGCTGCACCATGGCCCGATGCTGACGCCGGCCCCGAGTTCCGCGCCGCGCGCGACGATCGCGCTCGGATGGATCGAGACCTGTCCGGTCTTCGTGGCCAGCATTGGGGTCATTGCCGGGGAGACTCGCCTTGGTTGTTGCGCCGCGTCACCCTAGGTGCAGGGCATGGAGTGGCCAACACAATCATTGTTGCATCGTATTTCGTCGATCGGCCGGCAAGCGTTCGTTTCATCTGAAATTCCGGCCGAATTGCGGCACCCGCCACGCCGCGGCCGAAAATCCCGTGCCGCGCCGCCTCAGGCGACCGGCGCGGCGCGATCCATGATCATCGCGGCATAGGTGGCCTCGGCGACCGAGACCCCGTCAACCCGCGCCACGGCATGGAATTTCCAGACATTGCCGCGGTTGCGCTGCTTGGTGCAGTGGATGCGGAGCTGGTCGCCCGGGATCACCGGGCGGCGGAATTTCGCCCCCTCCACCGACATGAAATACACCACGCGCCCGGCGGCGTCGGGACCCAGCGTCTCGACCACCAGGATCGCCGCGGTCTGCGCCATCGCCTCGATGATCAGCACGCCCGGCATCACCGGGTGGTTGGGGAAGTGGCCCTGGAAGAACGCCTCGTTGACCGAAACGTTCTTGATGCCGATCGCCGACTGGTTGGTCACCAGCTCGACCACGCGATCGACCATCAGGAACGGGTAGCGGTGCGGGATCGCCTGCAGGATGCGGGCGATATCCACGGTTTCCACCGCCGTGCCGTGCAGCGGCGCGCCGGTCGTTGCGATTGTCGTTGCGTCCATGGCGGTCAGTCCGTGTCCGTCATTTTGCTGGCCCGATGCTTCTCCCCGGCGTTCCGCTCGGCGGAAGGTTCTCCCCCGATCGTCGCCCCGCCGCCAGGCGTCCGTTCCGCCCGCCCCGCGCCATCCTCCGTGGCGCCGGCCCGCATCGTGCCGGCCTGGGTCGCGCCGGCCGGCTTGCCGCCGCGCACCAGGCGGCGCAGGAACGCCACCTCGCGAAAGAACGCCCGCCGCGGCTGCGCCGGGCTGCCGACCACCTCCGCCCCCGCCTCGATATCCGCCATCACCCCGGCCTGCGCGCCGATCCGCGCCATGCGGCCGATCCTCAGGTGCCCGGTCAGGCCGGCCTGCGGGCCGACCATCACGTGATCTTCCAGGATGGTGGAGCCGGAAACGCCAGCCTGTGACACGATCACGCAGCCACGTCCCAGGCGCGCGTTGTGCCCGATCTGCACCAGGTTGTCGAGCCGCGAGCCGGCGCCGATCACCGTGTCCTGCAACGATCCACGGTCGATCGTGGCGTTGGCGCCGACCTCGACGTCGTCGTGCAGGATGACGCGGCACAGTTGCGGCACGCTGTGGAACCCCGCTTCGGTGATGGCGAAGCCGAAGCCCTCCTGGCCGATTCGCGCACCGGGGTAGACATAGACCCGGGCGCCGAGCAGCGCGTGGCTGAGGCTGGCATGCGCGCCGATCCGGCAGTCCGGCCCCAGCACCACGCCCGGCCCGATCACCGCCAGGGCGCCGACCCGGCAGCGCGGGCCGATCTCGGCGCCCGCGCCGATCACCGCCAGCGGGCCGACCTCGGCCGAGGGATCGATCTTGCAGTCCGCGCCAAGCACCGCGGTCGGATGCACCCCGGGGCGGATCGGCGGCGCCGGATGGAACAGCGCCGCCACCTTGGCCCAGGCGACATAGGGTTCGTCGGTGACGATCGCCGCCGCGCCGTCCGGCACGCGCGCCGCCATGTCGGGGTGCACGATCACCGCCCCGGCGCGGGTGGCGGCCAGCGCCGCGACGTATTTGCGGTTGTCGAGGAAGCTCACCTGGTCCGGCCCCGCCGCCTGCAACGGCGCCACGCCGGCCAGCAGCAGCCGGCGCGGCGGCGCCGTGGCCTCCGCCGCGTCCGCCACCGCGGCCAGCGTGAACGGGCCGGCCCGCAGGAAGAACCGCTCGTCGCCGGCAATCTCGGGCCAGTCCGTCACATCGACGTCTCCGTCACCCCGATGTCCCCGTCATGCCGACGTTCCTGTCACCCCGGCCTCGCCGTCACCCCGGTCTCATCGCGCCGCGGGCCGCGTGCGGTCAGGGCTTCTTCGCCGGCGCCGGCTTGCTCGCGGCGGCCGGCTTGGCCGGGCTGCCCGCCGCGGCCGGGTGCGCGCCAGCCGCCGCGGCCTGCGGCTTCAGGTCGAGCACCGAAACCCCGTCCGGCGGCAGCGTCACCGTCGGCTGCACCTTGTTCAGCTCGCCGATGACCTGCTGGGTGATGTCGAAGTCCGGCAGATAGAGCGCGGTCTGCGGGCCGTGCAGGATGATGTTCATCCCGTGCGACACCGCGACCTCCTGGACCACGGTGCGCAGCGTGCGCTCGATCTGCGCCAGGGCGTACTGGCCGGCCTCCTGGATGATCCGGTTGCGTTCAGCGAACTTGCGCCGCGACTTGGCGATGCGGTCCTGCAGCTCGCGCTCCTTGGCGCGGATCTGCTCGGCGTTCAGCTTGCCGCGTTCGTTCGCCAGCGCCTGGCCGAGATCACGCAGCGCGGTCTGCTCGTGCTGGGCGTCCTCGTTCAGCTTCTTCCGCCGCACGCCCAGCTCCTTGTCGACCGCCTGATAGGCGGTGGAGTTGCGCATCACGTCGGGCACCGAAATGATCCCGAAGATCGCCGCCGGCGGCGAGCCGCTCTTGGGGATCGGCGGCACCTCGGGCGGCGGCGGCAGCGCCACCTCGATCTGCTGCGGCGAGATCGGCGGCGGCTCGGCCTCGTTGGCCGGCGCCTCGCCGGCCGGGCCGGGCGCGGTGGCGGCCGGCCGGGCCGACGGGCGCGCCGCGGGCGCCGGGCGCGACTGCCCCGGCACAAACCAGCCGGGGCCCTGCGTCGGCGCCTGCTGGGCGCGGACGGTAACGAGCGGAGCGAACAGCGTGGCGGCCAGGAGGGCCGTCACGGCTAGGCGGGGATGCTTCACTTAGAACCTCGTACCAAAACCAAAGCGGAAAAGCTGCGTCTGATCGTACGGCTGCTTCACGACGAAGGGCGTCAGATCGATGTTGATCAGGCCGAACGGCGTCTTCCAGGAGACGCCGACGCCGGCGCCGATGCGCGGGGCGGCCGAGGAGATGATCGGCGGGCAGCCGCCGGACGAGCCGGGGCAGGAGTTGTTCTCGAACGTGGCCTGGGTCAGGCCGCCGACATCGACGAACACCCGCCCGGACAGCCCCAGGTCGGCCGACACCGGCAGCGGGAAGCGCAGCTCGGAGGACTGCGTCCAGATGAACCGCCCGCCGAGCGGATCGCCGTTGCGTATCGTGCGGACCGGCGCCGCCGGTCTGGAAGCCGCGCAGGTTGTCGCCGCCCAGGAAGAAGCGGTCGATGAACTGCTCCTGCTGGCCGAGGTTGAACAGGTATCCGGTGCCGGCGGAGAACGACAGCACCCAGTCCGGATTGCCCATCAGCCGTTCCAGCGGAATGAAGTACTTGGCGTCCAGGCGGGTGCGGACGAACTCGGCGTTGCCGCCCAGTCCGGCGAAATCGGTGCCCAAGGTATAGACGCCGCCGCTGTGCGGATCGATCCGGCTGTCGCGGTAATCCAGGGTCAGTTGCTGGCTGACCTGCGACAGCAGCGTGTAGCCGGCCTCGTCCTGGATGTAGAAGCTGGCGTTCGACGCGACATTGAACACGGTTCGCCCGACCAGCGAATAGCTCCAGGCCTGGCGCAGGTGGTCGTTGAAGGCGTAGCCCATGCGCAGCGCGAAGCCCTCGCGCTTCTCGTCGTACGGCTCGGTGCCGAGGTAGTTGGTCTGCACCAGGAACACGTCCGCCCCGGCCACCAGGTTGCGGTCGAGGAAATACGGGTCGGTGAGCGAGGCGTTGATCGAGCTGTCGCGCTGCGCCAGCACGCCGTTGATCGCAGGCACTGATGCCGGTGCCGATCAGGTTGTTCTCCGAGATGCCGGCATCGACCAGCGCCCCGGCGTCGGTCGCGTAGCCGCCGCCGATGGTGACCGAGCCGGTGGACTTCTCCTGCACTGTCGTGGTCAGCACCGTCTTGTCGGGCGTGGACCCAGGCGAGGGCTGGATCGTCACCGTGTTGAAGTAGCCGAGGTCCTGCAGCCGCTGGCGGCTGCGGCGCGCCGCCTCGGCGCTGAACGGGTCGCCCTCGGCCAGGCGGAACTCGCGGCGGATCACCTTGTCCTTGGTCCGCATGTTGCCGACGATGTCGATGCGCTCGACATAGAGGCGCTGCCCCTCGTCGACGTTGAAGATGACGTCGATGGTGTGCTTGTCCGGATCGCGGTTGACCTCGGGCTTGACGTCGACGAAGGAATAGCCGCGCGCGTGCACGTCTTCCTCGATCTTGTCCGCGGTGCGTCCGACCGCGTCGCCGTCGTACCAGTCGCCCTCGTCGAACTGCAGGTCCTGGCGCAGCGATTCGCCCTTCAGGTCGCGCAGCTGCGACCTTGAAGATGACCTTCGCCACCCGGTAGCGCTCGCCCTCGTGGATGGTGTAGGTCAGGAAGAACGCCGAGCGATCCGGCGCCAGTTCCGCCGCCGCGTCGGTCACCTGACGTCGGCATAGCCGTTCTTCAGGTAGAACCGGCGGATCAGTTCCTTGTCGAAATTGATCCGCTCGGGGTCGTATTCGTCGGAGGTCGACAGGAACCGCCACCAGGTGTGCTGGCGTGAGTTGACGACATCCTGCAGCCGGCTCTCGCTGAACGCGTGATTGCCGACGAAGGCGATGCGGCTGATGAAGGCGCTCGGCCCGTCGGTGACCTTGAAGACGACGTTGACGCGGTTCTGGCTCAACCGGATGATCTGCGGCGTCACCACGGTGGCGAACCGGCCGCGCTTGGCGTAGGCGTCCAGGATGCGCTGGCGGTCGGCCTCGGCGGCGCCCGGGGTGAACACGGCGCGCGGGCGAAGCTGCACGATGTCCTTCAACTGGTCGTCGCTTTCCAGCTGTGGTTGCCCTCGAAGGCGACGCGGTTGACCAGCGGGTTCTCCACCACCACGACCACCAGGGTGTCGCCCTGGCGCGTCAGGCTCACGTCCTGGAACAGCCCGGTCGCGTAGAGCGTCTTCAGGCTGCGGTCGACTTCGCGCCGGATCGAACGGATCGCCGGGCCGCACCAGCATGTAGGACAGGATGGTGCCGGTCTCGATGCGGTGGTTGCCGTCGATCTTGATCGACTGGATGGTGCCGGGCGCGGCGACCGGCCTGACCGGGCCGCCGGCGGCGGGCGGGACGACGGGGCCGCCGGGCCTTGCCACCGGCGCGGCCGCCGGCATCGGCGGCTCTTCGGGCGGGCGCGGCGTCGGGGTCGCCCGCGGCGGCACCTGGATGGCCGGCGCCATGGGCGGGGTCTGCGCGGCAGCAGGATCGATCTGCAGCGCAAGCGACAGCAATGTCAGGGCCAACAGCGCGGCGCGGATGCAAAGCAAAAGGCGAGCCCCCCTTCTACGACCTACCCCCGAACGCGCGCCGCCTCCGGTCAGGGCGGGGTTGGTCAGGCGACCCGACAATAGCCGTGCTCGGCGCGCGACGCTAGCCGAGCCGCGGCGCAATCGTCGGCGCGATGCAAAGCCGCGGTTTCGCTCCGGATTCCACCATCCACGCGCCATCCGCCGCGCCGGCCGGTGGCAGGCCGCGGCAGGCAGGGCGCCGCGGGGCAGCCGCCTCCCGGAGCGGCGGCCGCCCTGGCGACTCGGAGCTGCCGCCAACGCCCGGCCGCCCTGCCGCGCCGGCCATCGGGCGCCGCCGGCGCACCCCGCTCCATGCCGTATTCCGCGATCAGCGCCGCCTGCTCGGCCTGGTCGGCCAGCATCGCCGCCTGGCCGTCCGGGCTGCGCGCCAGCGCGGCGCCAGCGGTCGGTCATGGCGGTAGCCCAAGCACGCGCCCCGCTGCGCCAGCGTCATGTTCTCCCAGCCCGGATAGGGCTGCCACAGCTTCGGTCCGGCTTCCAGCGCTGCCGCCATGGCGCCCCGGTCGGGCGCCGCGGCCGCCGGCTGCGCCCGCTGCTCCGTCAGCAGCCGCGCCGCACCGGCCAGGATACGCGCCAGCGCGGCGGCGTTGGCGCGCTGGCGCAGCGCCTGCTCGGCCGGCGGGTCGGGCTCGAAGCCCTGGCGGAAGCCATCCGGCATGCCGGCGTTGGCGGCGACGATCTGCAGCGCACCCATCGCCTCGACCGGGTCGCGCGGGGCGAGCTGGTCGAGCGTCCCCTGCACGACGGCGGTCCAGGCGGCCTGCGGCGCATTCGCGGCCGGGCGGGGCAGGGTGAGCAGCAGCGCCTGCAACAGTTGCGGCGGCAGCGGGCAGGGGGGCTGGTCAGGGGCGGGGGCATGTTGCGGTATGCGAACGGTCTCCCGAACTGTATGCCGAACCGGTCAGTCCAGGGTCAAAGCAAGAACAAATACTTAACGAAACATGAAGCCACCGGGACTTATCCACAGACCGCGCGGATGCCTCGGCCGGACCGCCCCGTCGATGTTCCCGTCTTGTGCCGCCCCCCGGGCGGCACAACCGCGTGCGCCCCCGAGGGTCCGACGATTGCGGCCCCGTCCACCCCGGCGGCCGCTTCGCCGCCCGGCCCGGGCCGGCGCGACCGCGCGGTGGCGGCAACAGCCGGCGCCGTACGGGGCGCGCGCCCAGGTCGGCATCGCGCGCGCGCCGGCCGGTCGCGCAGCGGGCCCGGGCCGCGCGGGACCGGCCGGCGCCGCCCGGCCCGGCCGGGCGCGGCCGATCCCGCCACCACCGCCGCTCGCGCCATCCGGCCGCCGACTCTCCGCCGCGCCCGGAAAACAACCGTCCACGGAACGATAACCTGCGGTCGATGCGTCCGCCCAGCTCCATCAGGTTGCACCGGAACCTCGCTGCCCCTGCCAACCGTTACGACGTCGCGCCGTAACGCAGCCGCGCCATCCGCCATGCGATCGGCCGCCCACGCCATGCCGCCGGCGCTGTTCGAGCGCGCGCCGACGACGAAGGCCGCGGCATAGGTTCAACCGCCGCCCGGCCACCGGGAGGGGAAGCCGCCACGGTTTCATTCCGCAATAGCATCTTTCAGGCGCCTCCGGCGATGGTGCCCCGAGCGTCCTGGTTCCGCATCCGAAACGCCGCGCCGCGGTCGCGCGCGGCATCGCCGCGGCCGAACCATTGCGGCATTCGGCGCGGCCGCTATAATGCGGCGACGCGTAAAAAAAACAAACATCTGGGAGGCCGCCTTGAATCAGCTCACCACGACCCGCCGGCAACTCGTGACCCGCGCCGGCGCCGGACTCGCCGGCATCCTGGCGCTGGGCAAGGCCCCGGCCTTCGCCGCGACCGCGCCGAAAAAACTGGTCTGGGCGCACAACGTCGCCCCGCCCGAATCCGGCTCCATCGCCTTCGCCGAGATGGCGCAGGAGATCACCAAGCGCACCAACGGCGAGCTGGACGTGAATTTCCAGGGCGGCACGCTGCTGACCAAGGAGCTGGAGATCATGAACGCGGTCAAGGCCGGCAATATCGCCATCGGCGATCCCGGCGGCGCCGCGGCGACGGTGTTTCCCTCGATGGGCGTGTTCCTGGTGCCCTACCTGGTCGCCAGCTACGCGCAGGCCTACAAGATGTTCAACGGCAAGATCGGCGATCACCTCGACCAGGAATTCCAGCAGAAATACAAGCTCAAGGCGTTGTTCTTCTTCGACTACGGCTTCCGCCATTTCTGGAACAGCCGGCGGGCGATCAACGAGCCGAAGGATCTGCGCGGCCTCAAGCTGCGGGTCCAGCAGGCCCAGGTCTTCGCCGACACCATCAACGGCTTCGGCGGCGTCGCCGTGCCGATGGCGTGGAACGAGGTCATCACCGCGGCGCAACAGCGGGTCATCGACGGCGCCGACCTGCCGATCATCAACATCCTGAACCTCAAGGCCTACGAGGTCTCGAAATACTGCTCGATGACCTACCACAATTACGGCCCGACCTGCTGCGTCATGAACCTGGCGGTGTGGAACGGCCTGACGCCGGCGCACCAGAAGCTGATGCTGGAACTCGGGCGCGCGGCGCAGGACCGGGTTCGCAACCTGACGGAAAGCGTCAACAATCTCGCCGCGGCGAAGCGGCTGCTCGAACCCAAGGGCATGACGGTCAATCAGGCGGATATTCCCGCCTTCAAGCAGCTGGCCCAGGAAAAGGTCTGGCCGAAGTACCAGCAACAGTATTCCCAGCTTTGGGAAGAGATCGTCGCGACCAAGGCATGAGCCAGATCGCCGATCGCGCGGCCGCGCCGCGGGCGCCGGACCTGGCCAGCGGCGGTGCCGCGCCCGGTTCGGCCGCCACCGCGCCCAGGCGGTTGGCGGATGTCGTCCGCCTGCTGCCGAAAGCCGTGCTGACGATACTGGTGCTGCTGGCGATCGCCGACATGGTGGTCGGCGTGTTCCTGCGCTACGTCATGGTGCCGATCACCGATTACTTCAATCTGCCGACCATCAACTTCTTCTGGGTCGAGGAAGTCGGCGAATACTCGCTCGCCTGGATGACCCTGATCGGCGCCGGCATCGGCCTGGCGGAGCGCGCCCACTTCACCTTGCGGGTGGTGACGCACCACCTGCCGCTCGCCGCCCAGCGGGTCATCCACGTCGTGAACCATGCGCTGATCGTCGTGTTCGGCGCGTTGACCGCCTGGTACGGCACCGACCTGGCGATCACCAACCTGGCGCTGATCTCGCCGGGCCTGCAGCTCAGCCTGGCCTGGCTCTACGCCTCGGCGTCGGTCGGCGGCGGACTGATCGTGCTGTACGGGATCGGCACCGCGTTCAGCGAGTTCGCCGACGTCGGCAAGGAGCCCGCCGAGGAGCCCGCCGCCATCGCCGCCGCGGGAGATTGAGCCATGCTGCTCACCATCAGCGGCGTCGTCTTCGTCGCACTCCTCGTGCTGTCGCTGCCGATCGTCTTCGCGCTCGGCGTCGCCGCAGTGGTCGGGCTGCTGCTCGGCGGCTACTCGCTCGAAATGCTGGCCTCGAGCCTGGTCGGCGCGTCGCAGAGCTGGGTGCTGCTGGCCATCCCCAGCTTCATCTTCGCCGGTTCGGTAATGGAACGTTGTGGCATGTCCTATGCGCTGGTCGATCTGGCGCGCGCGCTGGTCGGCTGGCTGCGCGGCGGGCTGGGCATGTCGGTCATCGTCGTCTCCTATTTCTTCTCCGACATGTGCGGCTCGAAGATGGCGGAGGTCTCGGCGCTCGGCGCCACGCTGATGCCGCCGCTGCGCCGCGCCGGCTATCGCGCGGAGGACGGTGCGTCGCTGATCGCCGCCGGCACCGCGATGGGCATGCTGGTGCCGCCGGCCATCTTCATGATCGTGCTGGGCGAGGTGACCAATACATCGGTGGTGGCGCTGTTCCTCGCGGGGTTCGTGCCGGCGGCGGTGATCGGCACCTGCCTGTGCATCCTGGTGCTGATCCAGGCGCATATCCTTGGCTGGCCCAAGGATACGCGACCGAGCTGGGGCTTCCTGCTGCGCGCGCTGCGCGCCTCCGCGGTGCCGATGGTCATCCCGGTGGTGATCTTCGGCGGCTTCTATCTCGGCGTCTTCACCGCGACCGAGGCCGGCGCGATCGTGGCACTCTATTCGCTGCTCGCCGCGCGGCTGTATTACCGCAACGTCTCCTGGACCGAGATCCTGCGCATCGCCTATGACAGCGCGATCCTCACCGCGGCGGTGGTGTTCCTGCTCGCAGTCGCAACGATCTTCCAGTACCTGATGGGGGTGACCGGCGTTCCCGCACTGCTCGGGGAGCTGCTCAAGCCGCTGGAATCCCAGCAATGGCTGTTCCTGCTGGTGGTGGCGCTGATCACCATGATGTTCGGCATGGTGCTGGACGGCCTGCCCGCCGTGGTGGTGCTGATCCCGGTGGTGTTCCCGATCGCCACGCGGATCGGCATCAACCCGATCCATTTCGACATCGTCCAGACAGCCGCGGTCGGCATCGGCCTGTTCCTGCCGCCGATGGGGGTCGGCCTGCTGATGGCGCTGCGCTTTGCCAATGTGTCGGCATGGCAACATGCACGCAGCTACTGGCCCTACGTGCTGACCCTGCTGATCGGCCTGATGCTGATCATCCTGGTGCCCGAGTTCTCCCTGGCAATCCCACGCAGCGCCGGCTTCGCCCACTGAGGCTGGCAGCGCCGGGCCGGGGGTGAACCAAAGCAAGACCGGGGCTCCGTCCCGAACCCCGCCAGGGGGCTTTGCCCCCCTGGACCCCCCACCAGAGGCAGAGCCTCTGGACTCCATCCATTGGAGTGGGTGATGGGGAGGGGGCGTATGGGCGCGGCGTCAGTGCCGTCCGGCGTGCCGGACGGCACTGACGCCGCGCCCATACGCCCCCTCCCCATCACCCACTCCCAGTGAAGGGTTCCAAGGGCTCGCCCTTGGCGGGGTTCCCCAATGGTACCATGGGGGGCAGCGCCCCTTGGTGGGGTCTGGGGCGAAGCCCCAGCCTTGCTTTGGTTCACCCCCGGCCCGGCGCTGCGCGCCGCGTGCCCCAGCCCAGCAGTGCGGCGCCGAGGATGCCGGACAGCAGCGAGCCGACCAGCACGCCAAGCCGCATCAGGGCTTCGTTGCCCGACTGGCCGAAGCCGAGGGTGCCGATGAACAGGCTCATGGTGAAGCCGATGCCGGTCAGCATGCCGGTGCCATACAGCGCGCGCCAGCTTGCACCGCGCGGCAATTCCGCCCAGCCGGCGCGGATCGCCAGTGCGACCGCGGCATAAACCCCGAGCTGCTTGCCGACGAACAGTCCGGCGGCGATCCCAAGCGGGATCGGCTGCAGCAGCGAGGTCGGCGACAGGGTGGCGAAGGACAGCCCGGCGTTGGCGAAGCCGAACAGCGGCAGCACGCCGAAGGCGACCCAGGGGTGCAGTTCGTGCTCCAGGCGCAACAACGGCGATGGCCCGCCCGCTCGCCCCTTGTGCGGGATTGCCAGCGCCAGCAGCACGCCCGCCAGCGTCGCGTGCACGCCGGATTTCAGCACGAACACCCACATCACCAGGCCGACCAGCAGGTACCAGACGATGCGTTGCACGCCGGCGAGATTGAGCACCAGCAGAACGACCAGCGCCCCCAGCGCGACGCCGAGCGAGACCAACGACAGGCTGCCGGTATAGAAGATCGCGATGATGACGATGGCGCCGAGATCGTCGATGATCGCCAGGGCGGCCAGGAACAGCTTGAGCGACGGTGCCACCCGGCTGCCGAGCAGCGACAGGACGCCGAGCGAGAACGCGATGTCGGTCACCGCCGGCACCGCCCAGCCCGGCCGCGCTGCCGGCAGCTGAACCGTCAGCAGCAGGTAGACCAGCGCCGGCCCGACCATGCCGCCGATCGCCGCGACAACCGGCAGGATGGCGCGCCGCCGGTCGGACAGTTCGCCGGTCATCACCTCGCGCTTGATCTCCGCCCCGACCAGCAGGAAGAACAGCGCCATCAGCCCGTCGTTGATCCACAGCAGCGCCGGCTTCTCGATGCCGAACCCGCCCAGCTTCACCGTCCCGCGCACGCTCAACAACAGATCGTAATAATCGGCGAAGCGCGAGTTGGCGAGCACGATGGCGAGCGCCGAGGTCAGCATCAGCACGACGCCGCTGGCTGCCGGATGGCGGAACCACCGCCGCACCATGTCGAAACCCATCGATCTCTCCTCGTCGCCAGGCGGCGCGCGTGCCGAGGGCGCGGGCCGCCACGCTCGGACGCCACGCCGGGATTGCCATTTTGACTGTCGCCGGCCCCGCATGCCAGCGGCCCGAATGATCGACGTTGCGGCGGTCCGCGGCCCGTCAGGCCGACGACGCCCATCCCGGCATCCACGTCTTGCCTTCGTGCGGCAAGCAAACTGGTGGATACCGGCCGGGCAATCCAGCGAACGAAAGCAAGGTCGGGGCTGTCCCGAACCCCACCGGGGGCGTTGCCCCCCTGGACCCCCACCCCCCGGGACAAGTGCCCGGGGGCAGGCGCCGGCAGCGGCCTCTGGACTCCATGACTGGGCGTGTGGGGAGGGGAAGGGGGCGGGTGGGCGAGGCGAAGGGGCGCCGTCCGGCGTGCCGGACGGCGCCCCTTCGCCTCGCCCGCCCGCCCCCTTCCCCTCCCCACACGCCCAGTGAAGGGTTCCAAGGGCTCCGCCCTTGGCGGGGTTCCAAGGGGCAGCGCCCCTTGGTGGGGTCTGGGGCGAAGCCCCAGCCTACCGCCGCGGCAGCACCGTCTCCGCCGGCCCCGCGCCGCCCACGACCCGGTACAGCCGATACGCCTCCACCGTCTGGCCATCCCGCGTGCGCGCGGCCAAGCCGATCGGCGCGCGCGCCGCCCACGCGCCGTTACCGCTCAGCGGCTCCCGCCGCGCGCTGCGCACCAGAATGCCGACCCGCCCGTCCAGCGCCATCGCCGGCAGCGCGAACAGCCGCCAGCGCGGCTCGATCCCGACCACCGGCGCATCGCCGGGCAGCCAGTAGGCCAGCTCGCTGCCGACGCCGTACTGGTCGGCGGCGACGAAGCTCGCCCCCTCGCGCTGCCGCGCCGCCTCGACCTGCGCCGCCAGCCCCGGCCACCCGGCCAACTGCAACGCCGACGGATCGAACCGGATCGGTACCGGCAGCACGCCCGTCGCGGCTTGTACATAGACCAGCGCGGTGATCGCCAGCCCCAGCCCCACTGCCGGGCGATACAGCCGCCGCCACGCCGGCGCCCGCAGCCCCGCCGCCGCGATCGCCGCCGCCGGATAGATGATCGCCGGCCAGTTGCCCTGTACCCGGTCGGCGAACGCGTGCGCGATGAACACCGCGGCCGCCGGCAGGCTGAGCGCCACCAGCAGCGTCCAGCCCGGCGCGCGGCGCCGACACGCCGCCTGGCACGTCAGCCGGCACGCCAGCACCACCCCGGCAACGCACAGCACGAACACCAGCGGCGTCGCCAGGCCGAGCTGCCCGCCGAGCAGCTCGCCGAGGAACTGCGCCGCGCGCGCCGTCCGCCAGGCCTCCAGCCGCCCGCCCTGCTTGGCGAAGCTCGCCCAGCCATGCACCGCGTTCCACGCCAGCACCGGCGCGATCGCCAGCAGCCCGACCAGCAGGCCGAGCCACGGCCAGGGCTGCGCCAGCCACCGCCGTCCCGCCGCCAGCAGCCACAGCGCGATGCCCAGCACCAGGAAGGCCGCGGTGTATTTGCTGTCGAACGCCAGCCCGGCGAACAGCCCCACCGCGAGCCACCACGCGCCCGCGCCGGTCCCGCCGTCCTCGACGCCAGCCCCGACGCCGCCCTGCCCGATCCCCGCCCGCGCCAGCGCCCACAGCGTGCACACCCAGAAGAACAGCAGCGGCGTGTCCGGCGTCATCGTCACCGCGCCCACGCCCAGCAGCAGCGTGGCGTTCAGCAGCGCCGCCGCGGTCAGTCCCGCCCCGCGCCCCGGCAGCAGGCGCTCGGCGGCGTCCCACAGCAGCCAGGACCCCAGCGCCACCGACAGCGGCGCCAGCAGCCGGATGCCGAGTGCCGGATCGGCCGCCCATCCGCCCGCCCACGCGCCGCCGGCCGCTCCCCCGCCGGCCGCTCCCCCGCCGGCCGTCCCGCCCACCAGCCAGGAGCCGGCGCGGATCCACAGCGCCACCATCGGCGGATGGTCCAGGTAGCCCGCCGCCAGCGCATGCGACCACACAAGGTAGTACGCCTCGTCCGGCGACAGCGGCACCGTCGCGGCCACCGCCAGGCGCACCAGCGTCAGCCCCGCCAACCCGGCCATGGCCAGCCCAATCCGGCCCCCCCGGGCCGCCGCTGGCGTCAGCGGGCGCGCCACACCAGCGTCGCCGAGACCGCGTAATTCCACACCACCCCGATCACCGCGCCGATCGCGCCGGCAAGCGTCCAATAGGTGTGGGTCTCATACAGCTCCCGCGCGATGCCGACATTCGCCACCGCCCCCAGGCTGCACACCACCAGGAACAGCAGCAGCCCGCGCCACAGCAGCGGCCCGCGCAGCCGCTGGTCGCGATAGGTGATCTGGTTGTTGAGCTGGAAGTTGCACACCATCGCAACCAGCGTCCCGGCGATCTGCGCCGGCGCGAAGCCCAGGCCCAGCCCCTCCCGCCCGGCGATCAGCACCAGCAGGTTCACCCCGACGCCCAGCAGCCCCACCGTCGCGAACGACAGGAAGCGCAGCGGCACCAGCCCGCCCAGCGTCTTGTCCACCAGCAGCCCGACGAACTGCGTCAGCACCAGCACGTCCAGCTTGCTCTCGCCCGCCACCCGCTGGCGGAATTCCGCCGGCACCTCGATCACCCGCGGCGCCACCTCGGCGGTCAGCACCAGGTCGAGCAGTATCTTGAAGCCCTGCGCGGTCAGCCCGGGGGCAAGCTGCTCGAACAGCGGGCGCGGCAGCATGAAGAACCCGCTCATCGGGTCGCTCAGCCGTACCGGCAGAACGCGCCGCGCCAGCGCCCCGCCGGCGTCCGACAACAGGTGCCGCCAGCGCGAGGCCAGCCCCGCCGCGTCGCCGCCCGCCACGTGCCGGCTGGCCACCGCCAGGTCGTACTGGCCGGTCTGCAACGCCGCCAGCATCACCGGCAGCCGCGTCTCGTCGTGCTGCAAGTCGCCGTCCATCACCGCGATGAACAGCGCCGAGGACGACAGCGCCCCCTCGACCACCGCCGAAGACAGGCCGCGCCGGCCGATCCGCCGGAGGCAGCGCACCCGCGGGTCGAGCCGGGCGAGGCGGCGCACCTCCGCCGCGGTGCCGTCGGGGCTGTTGTCGTCGACGAACACCACCTCCCAGGCGATGCCGGCGAGCGCGGCGTCGAGCTTGGCCACCAGGGGGGCGACGTTGGGGCGCTCGTTGTAACAGGGGACGACGACGGTCAGGTCCGGCGGGCGCGGCACGGGCGGCGGATCGGTCGTGTCGTTCGCCATGCCGTCCTGCTGGGTTCGTGTCGAGGGGTCACCGGGGTCATAATCAGCCTGCGCGCCGCGTCAAGCGCCAGGGGCTCCACCCCTGGACCCCGCCAAGGGGCGCTGCCCCCTGGACCCCCGCCAAGGGCGGAGCCCTTGGAACCCCGGACTGGGAGTGTGGGGAGGGGAAGGGGGCGTGGGGGGCGGAGCCCTGGCCTTATCCCTGATGCGCCTGCCCTTCGGGCGGCTCGACATGTGTGACGCTGGGCGGCTGGTCTTCCGCCATCGTGTGCTTGAACGCCTTGATGCCCTTGGCCAGATCGCCCATCAGGCCGCTCACTTTCCCGCCGCCGAACAGCAGCAGGACGACCATCAACACGACCAGCCAATGCCAAATGCTGAATTCGCCCATAAGCCGATCCTCCACACCGGGGAAATGGGCGCCGCCCGCACCGGACGCAAGCAATGTTCGGCTGTTCGACAACGGCTTACGCGGTCTTAACGACCGGCTTACCTGGCCGTAATGGTACCAGCGGTCCGACTGATCGACGCCCGGCGGGGCCACCCCATCATGGCCGGCCCTCCGGTGGGTCTGCGGCCCGGCCCTGGTGCCGCCATGACGGGGGCGCGGGGCCAAGGGGTCAAGCCTTGCTGCGGAATTCATCATGGACCGAAACGACCGCGCCCGGCCGGACGGTCTGGAAAACCGCCTACTAAACAACACTGCTGCGTTGTCATATCATATGGATCGCTCCTTTCCCCTCCCCGCTTGCGCCGATCCGCAACCAAGCCGGGCGCAGGCGGTCCGAACCGTCGCTCCCTGGATCACTCAGCCGCGCCGCAGCACCATGTGCCGCACACAGCGATAGTCCCGCACCGTCGCGTCCAGCTCTGCGCCGGCGATATGCCCGGCGATGGTGAGCCAGGCCGGAATGAAATCCGGACCGCGCGGCCAGAAGCTTTCGGCCATGTAAAGTACCTGGCCGGCGAGCGACCCATCGGCCCGGATTTGCACCGACACCAGCGGCGTGGTCGAGGGACTGATCGGGACCATATAGCTGAACCGGCCGTCCTTGATCGGGATCGACACCGAATAGCTCGGCGCACCGCAAACGTAGCCGAATCCGCCGACCAGGGTGGTTTCGCCGGCATAGACGCCGTCGAATTGCCCGCCCGCCGGCGGGACATTTGCCGATGGCGCGCACCCTGCCAGGATCGCCAGTACGGCGCCCGCCACGACCATGGCTTCCCGGTAACCGCGACGTTGCCAGTGGGCGAACATGATGGGACCGGCGTTTCCCCGATGAACGGCCAATTCGGCCGCCAGGCAAGCCAGGATAGCCGCCGAACCTTGCGCCCAGCAACGACGACGTCGCCGCAACGCGGCCGGTGCCTCGCCGAGGGCGCGGCGCGTGCCGCGTACGCCCGCCCCCCGTCCGTCCGCTCGCATCGGGCGGTTTGGACCCAGGTCCGTCCACCCGCATCGGCCGGCACCTCGCCGGCTCGCCTCCCCCCAGGCCCGGTCGGGCGGCCCCGCTGGCCGAGGCGGCGATCGCCCGGTCGCGCCCCGCCGCGCCCGGGCGGCGAACGGCGGTTGCCCGGCCGCCCGCCCGCCGATCACGCCACCGCTTCGGCCAGCTTCGCCAGGTAGTAGGCCGGATCGCCGAACAGCCGCTCGATCACCATGCAGCGGCGGAAATAGTGCCCGACGGCGTATTCCTCGGTCATGCCGATGCCGCCGTGCATCTGGATCGCGCTCTGCGAGACATACCGCCCGGCCTGGCCGACGCCGACCTTCGCCATGGCGATGTTGCGCGCCCGCTCGACCGGATCGGCCTGGTTCACCGACATCGTCGCCAGCATCGCCATGCTGCGGCCCTGCTCCATCGCCATGAACATGTCGGCGAGCCGGTGCTGTACCACCTGGTAGCTGCCGATCGGCTTGCCGAACTGCTCGCGGGTGCGGGAATATTCCAAGGTCAGATCGTTCATCGCCGCCATCGCGCCGACCAATTCCGCGGCGGTGGCGGCGATGCCGGTCTCCACCACGCGCTCGATCACCGCCAGCGCCTCGCCGACCTCGCCCAGCACCTCGGCGTCCGCCACCCGCACGTTCGACAGTGCGATGTCGGCGGCGCGCTGCTCGTCGCGCACGGCATAGCCGCGGCGCGCCACGCCTTGCGCCTGCGCATCGACCAGGAACAGCGTGATCCCGGCGGCGGCGTCGCGCCCCCCGGCGGTGCGCGCGCTGACCACCAGCTGGTCGGCGCAGTCGCCATGCGTGACCACCGCCTTCGCGCCGTCCAGCACCCAGCCCTTGCCGTCGCGCGTCGCCGTGGTGAGCACGTCGGTCAGGTCGTAGCGCGCCTGCCGCTCGCCGTGCGCGAAGGCGAGTTTCAGCTTGCCCTCGGCGATCTGCGGCAGCAGCGCCTGGCGCTGCGCGGCGGTCCCGGCCAGGCGGATCGCGGTGCCGGCCAGCACCACGGTGGCGACGTAGGGCTCCACCACCAAGGCGCGGCCGAACTGTTCCATCACCAGCATGGTCTCGATCGGCCCGCCGCCGAACCCGCCGTACTCCTCGGCGAACGGCAGGCCGAGCAGCCCCAGCTCGGCGAATTGCGCCCACAGCGCCGGGCTCCAGCCCGGCGCCTGCTTCAGGTAGCCCTTGCGGGCCTCGAAGCCGTAGTGGTCGGCCATCAGCCGGGTGACGCTGTCGGTCAACAGCCTCTGGTCGTCGGAGAGATCGAAATCCATTACAGCCTCAGCACTGCTTTGGTCAGGATGTTCTTCTGGATCTCGTTGGTGCCGCCGTAGATCGAGGCGGCGCGCAGGAACAGGTAGCTGCCGGTCGCCGCCGAGGCCGCCTCGAACAGCTCGTCCGGCTCGTTCAGCGCCGCCAGCTCCTGCGCCCAGACCGGCATCGCCAGCGGCCCGCCGACGTCGACCGCGAGTTCCGTCGTCGCCTGCAACAATTCGGTGCCCTTCACCTTCAGCACGGACGACAGCGGATCGGGCCGCCCGTCGCGCTGCTTGTCGTGGGCCGAAACCACGCGGTACTGGGTGATCTCCAGCGCCTTCATGTCGATCTCGAGCTGCGCCACGCGCTGGCGGAACGATCCGTCCTCGATCAGCGGCCGGCCGTTGCACCGCACCTCGCGCGCCATCGCCTTCGCCGCCTGCACCCGCTCCTTCGACTTGCCGAGCCGCGCGATGCCGGTGCGTTCGTTGCCCAACAGGAACTTCGCCACGTCCCAGCCGCGATTTTCTTCATAGACCAGCATGTCGAGCGGCACCTTGACGTCGTCGAAGAACACCTCGTTCAGGTGATGCGCGCCGTCGATCGAGATGATCGGGCGCACCGTGATGCCCGGCGTCTGCATGTCCACCAGCAGGAACGAGATCCCTTCCTGGCGCTTCGCCGCGTTCGGGTTGGTGCGCACCAGCACGAAGCACCAGTCGGCGTGGTGCGCCGTCGAGGTCCAGATCTTCTGCCCGTTGACGACGTAATGATCGCCCTCGCGCTTCGCCGCGGTCTTCAGCGCCGCGAGGTCCGACCCGGCGCCGGGTTCCGAGAACCCCTGGCACCACCAATCGTCCAGGTTGGCGGCGCGCGCCAGGAAGCGCGATTTCTGCGCCGCGGTGCCGAACTGGATCAGCACCGGGCCGATCATGGTGGTGTTGAACGACAGGGTTTCCGGCGCCGGGGCGACCTGGTTCTCCTGCAGGAAGATCATGCGCTGGATCGCCGACCAGCCCGGCCCGCCGTATTCCTTCGGCCAGGAATGCGCCGCCCAGCCCTTTTTGTTCAGGATGCGCTGCCAGCGGACCTGGTCTTCCTTGCGCGGCGAATAGCCCAGCCGCATGCGGTCGCGGATGTCGGTCGGCAGATTGTCGCGGATGAAGGCGCGGACTTCGTCGCGGAAGCTGATTTCCTCCGGCGTGAAGGCAAGGTCCATGGGTTTGCTCCCCGGGTCGGATGGGCGTCGGCGCGTGGCTACCGGTCGGTGGCGCAGTGTGTGCCGGGTGCCGCGAGGGTGCAAGGGTGGGTGACGACCGGATGACCGCGAGGCATCGCGGCGGCCAAGCCGCAGACCGGACGGGGCGATCGTCGTCCACGTTGACCTCCCGCTTCGTCGCCAGCCGCTCCGCGCGCTTCGCCAGGGTCGTCAGGGCTTGATCTCCTTGGTCGAAAGCGTCATCTCGGTGCGCAAATCTCGCGCCGGAGGGGCGGGTCTGTGACAAGGTCGGCGGGCCGACTGTCTCGCCCATCGTGGTGGCGTTGCACTCTGCTGAATATGCAACAATATACTCGGGGAATGGGAGGAGCGGCCGATGCCCGTGTCGAACAAGCCGCCTCGGAAGATGGCACCCAAGGCGCCTGCGAAGCCTCGCGCGGCCCCTGCGTTGCCGGATCGGCACGCGATGGAGAGTTTCCTGGCGGCGATCGGCGGACGACGGGGCGACGATGCGACCGCAAGGGCGCAGGAGATCATCTACGACGCCTGGGACGCAGCGAATCCGCGCACGCGGATTGCGTTGGCGCGCAAGGCGCTCGACCTCTCACCGCTCTGTGCCGACGCCTATAGCCTGCTGGCCGAAACCGCCGCAGCCTCCATCGACGAGGCACGCGCGTATTACGCAACGGCGGTGGAGGCCGGGGAACTGGCGCTCGGCCTGGAGGGCTTCAAGGAATATGCCGGGCAGTTCTGGGGCTCTCTCGAAACCCGCCCCTACATGCGGGCACGGGCCGGTCTTGCCCATACGCTGCTGAAACTGGGCGATACGGACGGCGCCATTGAGCATTTCCGCGCGATGCTCAGGCTGAACCCGAACGACAACCAGGGGATCCGTTACAGCCTCGCGGGCTGCCTGCTGCGATCCGACGCGACCGCGGCGCTTAACGAACTGCTCGCGGACTATGCCGATGAGGCAAGCGCTTTCTGGCTCTATACCAAGGCGCTGGTGGCGTTCCGCGCGCGCGGGCCGAACGATCGCGAAGCGGTGGCGCTGGCCAGGGCCGCCTGGTCGGCGAACCGGCACGTCGTGGCTATCATGGCCGGCGCCAAGCCGCCGGTTTTTCGCGATGACGGCTACATCACGGACGGCGGTCCGGATGAGGCAACCGACTACGTTGTCGCATGCGGCGTGGCCTGGCATCGAACGCCTGGTGCGGTCGATTGGCTGACTGCCACCGTCGCCGCCGCGCCGAAAAAGCGGCCGCCGCGCCGGACCATCCACTGACCCGGACCGAGGTGGCTCCGCCCTGTCGGGCAGGCGTCTCGTGACCAGGCGGACCGTGGCAACGGGTTCGACGAACTGATCAACCAACGCGGCGGGCGGCGGCTTGCCTCGCGTCGAGACGATGGCACCGCGCCATGGTGACCCACGATGCGTGAGACGGACGCGACCATCGCCCGTCTGCGCGCGGCGCCGGTCGATCCGTTCGCTCGGGCCGGTCTGCGCGGCGACCATGCCAGGCGGCCGGCGAACCGCACCATCGGCGTTGCGCGGCTCCCGGCCGGGCCTTCGCACCGCCAGCCCGTGCTCC
This sequence comes from uncultured Alphaproteobacteria bacterium, assembly GCA_963847615.1. Taxonomy (GTDB): domain Bacteria; phylum Pseudomonadota; class Alphaproteobacteria; order Acetobacterales; family Acetobacteraceae; genus Palsa-883. Next base: position 51,409 of record CAWKAN010000018.1, on the reverse strand, counting down.
ACATGCGCCATCGGCCCAGGGGAGCATACGCCAGGAATGAGCCCACGGCGTCCGGACCCTTCGAACATTACTCAGGCTGGTCTGCCGACTTGCGATGCGGTCCGCCGGGGTCACCCGCGCAGTCTGGTCCGCGGGGGGACGCGGTATCACCCAGCCAGGCAACGCCGCGGCAAAGCCGCAAGCCCGGTTCGGCCCGCTTACACAAGTTCCATGTGCAGCTTCCGCCCAACCGCAACCGCGGCACGCTGAACCGTATCGAGCTGCACCTTGTCGTTGTTCGCATCAAGCAACCGATCAAGCTGCGCGCGGCTGGTCTTCATGCGCTTCGCCATTTGCACTTTCGTGATCCCCTGGTCCTTCATCGCCTGCTCGATCTGCCACGCGAGCACGCGCTTGACGGCGTGCGCGGTGACATCCTCATAGATGCCCTCTTCCTTCAGGAAATCACTGAAGGCAGCGCCAATATGCGGGTTCCTGCTCATCGCTCGACCTCCTTCTGTCGGCTGCGGGCCAGTTCCAGGTCCGGCCGCGGCGTCTTCTGCGTCTGCTTGATGAAGCCGTGCAGCAGCATCATGCGATCATGCGCGATGCAAAAGATCACCCGCGCAATCCGCCCGCCGGAGAGCGCGGTGCGAACGTCCCAAAGGCCGCCGCCGAGTGGTCGGCAAACCGGCATGCCCAGGGGCCAGCCAAATTCGACCAGGCCACTGTCGTATCCAAGCATCCGGCGATCGGCGGCAGACAGTTCCTTCAGCCACAAGCGAACCGGCTGTGTCCCCCGCGCCGAGCGATAGAACGTCGCCGGCAGCCGCTTAAGGTCATCCTCCATCCGGGATCATTTGCAACCAAGTGTATCTTATACGGTACATCCAAGTCAAGCGGAATTGCTGTGAGGTTGCAGTCGCCAGGCTGTTGCCACGTCTCGTTCACCCCGGTATCCGCCGCGACCAACGCGGCGGCGATCAATTTCGTCAAACCCCCGGACGCGCCGCACCCTGCGCAGACCCCCTACGCCATCAGCACCGCGATCGCATCCCCCACCGCGAATTTTCCGCCCTCGATCACCTCGGCATGGATCCCCAGGTCCACATGCCCGTACAGCGCGCGCAGCTCCGCCACCGGGTCGGCGTCGCGCTCGCCGGTCAGCGGGTTCACCTCGGTCGCCGGACAGCGCGCGATCCGCTTGGTCACCCGCAGCACTGCCCCGCCGAGTTGCAGTGTCCGCCCCACCCAGTCGTTCTCCGCCCAGGCCGGCGCCCCGGAAAACCACACATTGGCGCGAAACCGCCGCCGGTGCCGCCGCTCGCCCACCCGCGCCTCGAAGTCGCGCCAGCTCGCCAGGTTGATCAGGCTCACCACCGGCTTGCGCTGGTCGCAGAACACATGCCCGGGCACGTGGTGGAACCGCGTTTCCCCCCGCGCCTCCTCGCCCAGGTACCCCGCCAGGAACGCCCCGATCCGCGCCCGCCCGGCCTCGGTCAGCGGGTTCTCGCGCACCGCGCTGCCGTCCGGCGCGCGGATCGCCAGCATCCCGGCGCGCGGGTCGAACATCGAGCGCAGCAGCGCGATCCGCGCATTGCGCTTCTGGCACATGAAGTTGTCCTTCGGCAGCCAGCTCGGCGCCGCCGGGTCGAACCCGGAATCGCCCTGCGCCAGCGCAAAGGCGCGGTCCCACGGGATGGCCCCGCCGGCCTCCACCTCGGCGGCCTCGATCGCCTCGGCCGACAGGCCCTTCACCGGAAAGCGGTACAGATACTCGATGCGCATGCGGCAAACCCCCTTGCCCCGCAGTCTGCCCCGCCCCAGATCGTTTGCCAAAGGTCAACGCCATCGCCTCTGGAGGGGTGGCAAAACTTGCCGGTCGCCTACGATCAGGGACACGAGCCATGGATATCGAGAAGTTCACCGAACGTTCGCGCGGCTTCCTGCAGGCCGCCCAGACCATCGCCATCCGCGAGTTCCACCAGCGCATCACCCCCGAGCACCTGCTGAAGGCGCTGCTGGACGACGAGGAAGGCGCCGCCTCCGGCCTGATCAAGGCCGCCGGCGGCAACCCGATGGCGGCCAAGCAGGCGGTGGACGCCGAGATCGCCAGGCAGCCCAAGGTGCAGGGCGCCGGCGCCGGCCAGCCGCAGATCACGCCCGAGCTGGTGCGCGCGCTGGACGCCGCCCAGCAGGCCGCCACCAAGGCGGGCGACGAGTATGTCGCGCAGGACCGCGTGCTGGTGGCGCTGGCTGCCTCCGACACGCCGGCCGGGCGCGCGCTGAAAGCCGCCGGCACCTCGGCCCAGGCGCTGGACAAGGCGGTCGCCGACGTGCGCAAGGGCCGCAAGGTCACCTCGCCCAACGCCGAGTCCAGCTTCGAGGCGCTGAAGAAATACGCCCGCGACGTCACCGAATTGGCGCGCGAGGGAAAACTCGATCCGGTGATCGGCCGCGACGAGGAGATCCGCCGCACCATCCAGGTGCTGGCCCGCCGCACCAAGAACAACCCGGTGCTGATCGGCGAGCCCGGCGTCGGCAAGACCGCCATCGTCGAGGGCCTGGCGCATCCGCATCGTCAACGGCGACGTGCCGGAGGCGCTGAAGCACAAGCGGCTGCTGTCGCTCGACCTCGGCGCCATGGTCGCCGGCTCGAAATACCGCGGCGAGTTCGAGGAACGGCTGAAGGCGGTGCTGAAGGAGGTCGAAGTCCGCCGAGGGCGAGGTGGTGCTGTTCATCGACGAGCTGCACAACCTGGTCGGCGCCGGGCGGGCCGAGGGGTCGATGGACGCGTCCAACCTGATCAAGCCGGAGCTGGCGCGCGGCGCGCTGCACTGCATCGGCGCCACCACGCTGGACGAGTTCCGCAAGCACATCGAGAAGGACGCCGCCCTGGCGCGGCGCTTCCAGCCGGTGTTCGTCGGCGAGCCGAGCGTCGAGGACACCATCTCGATCCTGCGCGGCATCAAGGAGAAATACGAGCTGCACCACGGCGTGCGCATCACCGACGGCGCGCTGGTCGCCGCCGCGACGCTGTCCAATCGTTACATCACCGACCGGTTCCTGCCCGACAAGGCGATCGACCTGGTCGACGAAGCCGCCAGCCGGCTGCGCATGCAGGTGGACAGCAAGCCGGAGGAACTCGACGAGCTCGACCGCCGCCTGATGCAGCTCAAGATCGAGCGCGAGGCGCTGCGCAAGGAGCAGGACGCGGCGTCGCGCGAGCGGCTGGTGAAGCTGGAGAAGGAGCTGGCCGAGATCGAGGAAAAGTCGAACGCCATGACCGCCGCGTGGAACGCGGAGAAGGGTCAGGTGGCGGAGACGCAGAAGCTGAAGGAGGAGCTCGACCGCGCGCGCAGCGAGGTCGAGGTGGCGCAGCGCCGCGGCGACCTCGGCCGCGCCTCGGAGCTGATGTACGGCGTGATCCCGGAGATCGAGAAGAAGCTGGCGGCCAGCGGCGACGGCAAGCTGGTCAACGAGGCGGTGACCGAGCAGGACATCGCCGGCGTGGTCAGCCGCTGGACCGGCATCCCGGTGGACAAGATGCTGGAAGGCGAGCGCGCCAAGCTGCTGCGCATGGAAGACGAGCTGCGCAAGCGCGTGGTCGGCCAGGAGGAGGCGCTGAGGGCGGTCGCCAACGCGGTGCGCCGCGCCCGCGCCGGGTTGCAGGACCCCAACCGGCCGATCGGCAGCTTCCTGTTCCTCGGCCCGACCGGCGTCGGCAAGACCGAGCTGACCAAGGCGCTCGCCGAGTTCCTGTTCGACGACGACCGGGCGATGGTGCGCATCGACATGAGCGAGTTCATGGAGAAGCACGCGGTGGCGCGGCTGATCGGCGCGCCGCCCGGCTATGTCGGCTACGAGGAGGGCGGCGTGCTGACCGAGGCGGTGCGTCGGCGCCCCTACCAGGTGATCCTGTTCGACGAGGTCGAGAAGGCGCACGAGGACGTGTTCAACGTGCTGCTGCAGGTGCTGGATGACGGTCGGCTGACCGACGGCCAGGGCCGCACGGTCGATTTCAAGAACACCATCATCGTGCTGACCTCCAACCTGGGCAGCGACGTGCTGGCCGCGCAGCGCGAGGGCGAACCGACCGCCCTGGTGCAGGGCCAGGTGATGGCGGCGGTGCGCGCGCATTTCCGCCCCGAGTTCCTCAACCGGCTGGACGAGATCGTGCTGTTCCGCCGGCTGCAGCGCAGCGACATGGCAACGATCGTGCAGATCCAGCTGGCGCAGCTGCGCAAGCTGCTGGAGGACCGCAAGATCGCGCTCGAGCTGGATCGCGGCGCGCTGGAATGGCTGGCGGCCGAGGGCTACGACAGCACCTATGGCGCGCGGCCGCTGAAGCGGGTGATCCAGCGCAGCCTGCAGAACCCGCTCGCCGGGCTGATCCTGGAGGGCGGGGTGAAGGAGGGCGACACGGTGCGCGTCTCCGCCGGGAAGCAGGGGCTGACGATCAACGGCGCGCTGGCCGAGGCGGCGTAACGCTCGGCGCGGCGGCGGGCACGCCGCCGCGCGTGACTTGTTGGCGCCGGGCAGGCAGGAAGCGACGGAAGCGTACCAGCTTCCCGCGGGCGGTGCGGCGCAGGCGGAAGTCCCTACGGTTGGATGGCGTCCTGTCGCGTCACAGTCCGAGTTCCGCATGTGAGCCAAGGCGGACAAGGACAAGTGTCATGGCATCGGGTTTGCCATAGATCAGCACTAGATCCGGCTTCATACCAGGCGTCCGAATGATCGACTCTCCGGCGGTGCCACCACGATAGGGGTCGGGAAGGCGCTACCTCCCCGCCCTCCGAACCGTGCGTGCGGTTCTCCCGCACACGGCTCTCCAGTTGCTGGTTTCCTCATCGGGAGTGTCTCGCCTGTGCGTGAGCAGTCTGTAGGGTGAACAGCCCGCGCCGAGCGAAGAAGGCATTTGGCCAGCGTTGGTGATCGGCTTGGCATTTCCCGAAGCCGGGCCGCTTCTCCTGCTTGCGCAGGATGGCGCGCAACCGTCTGCGGACGAGGCCGTCGATGGCGCGGAAGACACCCGGCGTGGCGTGTTGGAAGTAGCCGAACCAGCCACGCAGCACCGGGTTGAGGTTGTCGATGATCCGCCCCAGGCTGACGCCCCGGGAACGGCCCGTCCGGCTCCTCACCTTGTCCTTGAGCGCCATCAGGCTCTTCTTGCGCACAAGACGCTGGCCCGCCTCGAACCGGTAGCCGAGGAAGTCGAACCCCTGCCCCGGCAGTTGGCTGTCAGCAATCCGCGTCTTGTCCGGATGGAGGATCAGCCCGTTCTGCGCCACCCACGCCGCAACGTCGCGCAGGGCAGCCTGGGCCTCGGCTTGCGTCCGGCACAGGATCACGAAGTCGTCGGCATACCGCACCATCCGTCGCCCGCTCTGCTCCATCAGCAGATCGAGCGGGTGCAGATAGAGGTTGGCCAACAGCGGCGAGATCACCGCCCCCTGGGGCGTGCCGGCGGTCGGCCGCCAGCGCTCCATGTCCTTCATGATGTCCTGGCGGAGAAAGCCCTCGATCAACGCCAGCACGCGGCCGTCGCTGATCGAACCCGCCACCGCGGCCATCAGCCGGTTGTGCGGGATGCTGTCGAGTAGCCCTTCAGGTCGGCGTCCACCACGTGGGTGTAGCCGTCCTTCAGCAGCCGATCGACTTCCCGCAGCGCATCCTTGCAGCCGCGTCCCGGCCGGAAGCCGTAGCTGCCCGGCCGGAACTGCACTTCAAAGATTGGCTCGATGACCATCTTCAGAGCCGCTTGCACGATCCGGTCCTTCACCACCGGGATCCCTAGTGGACGGGTCTTGCCGTCTCCTTTGGGGATCTCCACCCGTTTCACCGGGTGCGGCCGGTAGCTGCCGTCCGCCAAACTGCTCCGGAGTTCCTGCAGATACCGTTCCGCCTGCAGCGCGAACCGCTCCGTATCCTGGCCATCCACACCCGCTGCCCCCTTGTTCCGCGCAACCCTCTGCCACGCCGCGTCCAGGGTCGAAGGCCGGATGACCTTGTCCACCAAACTGAACCATTTGCCTCCTCGGACGCCGTTCTCCAGCGCCGACACCATGCGGTCCGTCCACACCGAGGCTTCTGCCCACCACAGTTTGCGGCGCTCGCCGCCGGTGGCGTCTGTCTCTTGCTTAGCCCTCTCGGACACTGCCGAAACTTCCCCTTGCCCCATGCCAGACCTCGCGCATCCAGCTTCCTACCTCCCTTCCCTCGGGCCGGTTTTGCTGCCCGGCCGTTTCGCCGTTCATCACGGCTGCGGTACTATGAAGGCTCTGACTCCTGGAAGGCTCACCCGGGCCCCCAGGTCTCCTCGCTTACGCCGCCTTGCCGTCCCGACATTCCATCCCCAACCACGTGAGCCGTCCGCTGGTCGCTTTCGCCGTCGTCGCAGCGCCAGAGGTTGCTTCCAGGCTTCGCCATACATGAGCAGGCTCGCCACAGACTCCCGCCGAAACGGGTTCGTCACCCTACGGACTGTCGGTTCGTCTCCGGTTGCTCCCCACCCCGCCTTGCTTGCGCTTGGCCGACGCAGTTACCTTCGACTACGGAGTTACGACACCCTCCCGCACGGACTTCCACCGTGCTGACCTGGCGGTTTCACGAGCGCACTCATGCCGGCGCAGGCCGGCATCCACGGCTTCTTCCCTGCGTACAGCAAGCAAAGTCGTGGATGCCGGGCCTGCGCCCGGCATGACGAGGCTGCGGCGCCAATGGGTCAAACTTTCCGCCGGCTGGTATCACATGGCAATCCCGGAAATCCTGCCACTCGCCGGTCAGGGCTTGGTCCCGGTGGCGGACCGCGAGCGGTCGGTCTTCGACCAGAGCGGACACCAGTGCCGCCAGATCAGCGTCAAGCGTGGCCTTGTGCTGCCCTTTCGTTTCGCGTTTGAAGTCCCGTTTGAATGCGCCGATTCGCTCAATCGTCCGCATGCAGATCGGCCATCAGCGCGTCGACGCTCTTGAACGTCGCCAACTTGCCGCGCCGGGCTTGCTTCATTGCCGCCACGGTCTCGGCGTTCGGGACCAGCGGCTCGAACGGCAGCGCCTTCTCCCGTGCCACCCGCGTCAACAGCATGCGCACGGCGTCGGACACGGTAAGCCCCATGGTCGCCAGTACGGCCGACGCCTCCTCCTTCACGGTCTCGTCCACGCGGGCTTGCACCAGGGCATTCGCGGTCATCCGATATCTCCTGTCTGTGAATGACAATGTAATTCATCCGCCCTCGCGATCCAAGGGGTAGGGGCAGACCGCCAAGCGCCGATATCCTGAGCGGGCGCCGCAACCCGCTCACGCCACGGCGCGGCCCGCGGCTGAACCCGGAGGCGTCGTTCAGTGCCTGCCCGCAGCAACCCGGCTCAACGCCGTGGCGGGAACAAGTCAGTCAGTCCGATCCCGGGCGGATCGAGCCGGATCGGACCCGCGCGATGATGCGGGTCGTAATCGTCCCTGCCGCCTCCCGCGCGGGATGGATGACGGCGCGATTCGCGGTCTTGACGATCAGGTAGTGGCGCACCGACGGCATCCGGAAATAGTCCTCCAGCTTGCCGCCGGAATCCCGCACCCGTGACGAGGGCGACACGACATCGACCAGGATGACAGGATCAAACACCCGGATCGCGTTGTCGTCCAACGGCGGGCCGCAGCGGACCAGCGCGTCGGGCTGATAGATCGTATCGGCATCCGCCTGGACGGTCATGCCGTCCGGATAGGCCTCACATGCCAGGCCGGCGGCACGGATCGCCTGCACCAGGCATTCGTAGATGCGGCCCTTGGTGCGTGCGTGCGCAGCCCGCTCGGGGGCCATGCCGACCACCTCGCCGGCGACCAGCTCATAACGCTCGCCCTCGGGCTGCTGCATGGCCCAGGCGATGAATTCATCCGCGGTCATGCGGGCAGGCCCGGTCGCGCTCATGACAGGTGCTGCTTCGGCTGCCGGTACATCGGCTGCCGGTACATTCGCGATCGCTCATATGGCGTTGACGGTTGGACGGCCCCGTAGGGCGGAAAAGCGCAGCGCCTTCCGCCACCGCCGGGCGCGCCGCTCGCATCTGCCGACGTCCCCAACAACATATCCCGCCACCGTCCGACGGCGGAAGGCGCTGCGCTTTTCCGCCCTACGGGGCCGTCCAACCGTCAACGCCATATGAGCCTTCGCGATGAAATGATGGGCTTGCGTCGACGGCTGCGTAAGACCAGAGCTTGCTCAGCCGGCCGCGCCGCCGTGCCTATCCGCCCTGCCCCGAGGTCGATATCCTCCGCTTCCATCGCGGCGACACCGGCGGAGGGGAGACCATGAGCCAGGCACTGAACGGCATCCGCGTCATCGACATGACGCACAACCAGGCGGGCCCCGCCTGCGCGCAGATCCTCGGCTTCCTCGGCGCCGACGTGATCAAGCTGGAGGAACCCAAGGGCGGCGACGTCGCGCGCACCAACATGCGCGACAAACCCGACAGCGACAGCCTGTTCTTCCTGGTGCTGAACGCCAACAAGCGCAGCCTGACGCTCAACCTGAAGACCGAGGAGGGCAAGGCGCTGTTCCGCCAGGTGATCGCCCAATCCGACGTGCTGCTGGAGAATTTCGGCCCCGGCGCGCTGGATCGGCTCGGCCTCGGCTACGCCGTGCTGTCGCAGCTCAACCCGAAGCTGATCTACGCCACCATCAAGGGCTTCGGCACCTACGGCCCGTACAGCGGCTTCAAGAGCTTCGAGCCGATCGCCCAGGCGATGGGCGGCGCGATGAGCGTCACCGGCTTCCCGGAGAACCCGCCCACCTACACCTTCCCGGCGATCGGCGATTCCGGCACCGGCATGCACATGGCGATCGGCATCCTGGCCGCGCTGCAGCAGCGCCACGCCACCGGCAAGGGCCAGCACGTCGAGGTCTCGATGCAGGACGCCGTGGTCAACCTGATCCGCGTCAGCCTGCGCGACCACCAGCGCACCGGCCGGCCGATGGGGCGCACCGGCAACCAGCTTGGCCGCACCGTGCCCGGAACGACCTATCCCTGCGCGCCGGGCGGGCCGAACGACCACGTGTATATCTTCGCCCAGCCGCAGATGTGGCTGCCGTTCCTGGGCGTGCTCGGCCAGCCTGAACTGGCCGACGACCCGCGCTTCAAAACCCCTCAGGCGCGCTGGGAAAATCGCGCGGCGATGGACGCGATCGTGGCCGAGTGGACGCGCGGGCGCAGCAAGCACGAGGTGATGCGCCTGCTCGGCGCGGCCGGCGTGCCGTGCGGCGCCTGCCTCGACACCGGCGAGGTGCTGGCCGATCCGCATCTGCGCGCGCGCGACATGATCGTCGATGTCGACTACCCGACCCGCGGCACCTATCAGACCGTCGGCTGCCCGATCAAGCTGTCCGACTCGCCGGCCGAGATCAGCCGCCCGCCGCTGCTCGGCGAACACACCGCGGAGGTGCTGGACGCGCTGTGCGGCGTGACCGCCGAGGAGCTGCAACGGCTTCGCGCGGGCGGCGTGATCTGAGGCAACGCCCAGGACGCTGCGCCGTCCCGGTGCGCGCCGGCGTGGCTCGCATCCTGCCGTTCCGCGCGTCCCGGCGCGCCTTGACGCAAGCTGGCAGCCCGGCGTGCCCGCGTTGGGTCCAGCCATGGGTTTGGGTGCGCTTGCTTACCGGGCCGCGGCACGCCCAGGCGCACGGCCCAGGCCCGACGCAGCCTCCCGGGCCGGCATCAGGACAGCGGCCGGCCCGCTATACCCGGAATGAAATGATGCAGCCGCCCGGCCGCTTTGCGCCCAAGCGGCCGCATGCGATGTTGGCCCCCGCACGACAACCGAGGGGACACTCCGATGATCGACCTGTATGGCATGGGCAGCCCGAACGTGGTGAAGGTCTACATCGCGCTCGAGGAGTTGGCGCTGCGCTACACCGTCCACCCGATCGACGTGTTCGCCGGGGCGCAGTTCGGCGCGGACTTCCGCAGGCTCAATCCGAACGCCAAGGTACCGGTGATCGTCGATCACGAGGGCCCCGCCGGCAAGCCGTACACCGTGTTCGAATCCGGCGCGATCCTGCTGTATCTCGCCGAGAAGACGTTGCGCCTGCTGCCCACCGACATGGCGGCGCGCTACGAGGTGATCCAATGGCTGATGGTGCAACTGACCGGCGTCGGACCGATGTCCGGCCAGCTCGTGCACTTCATCCGCTTCGCGCCGGGCGGCAACGACTATGCGCGCAGCCGCTACGCCACCCAGGTGCATCGGCTGTTCGAGGTGATCGACGCGCGCCTCGGCGACGTGCCGTTCCTCGGCGGCGCGGCGTATTCGATCGCCGACATCGCCACCTTCCCCTGGCTGCGCCTGGCCGACGTGCTGCTCGGCGAGGCCAAGGGCAAGTACCCGAACGTGCTGCGCTGGATCGAGACCATCGCTGCCCGTCCGGCGGTGGTCCGCGCGCTGCGCGCGGTTGACGACGTGCGGGCCCGCACCACGCAGTTCGACAAGGCGGAGGCGGACATGGTGGACAAGGTGATGGGCCGCGGCCAGTACGCCGCCGCCTGATCGCCGGCGTGCGGCATGCTCGCCGCGCCGATCACCGCCGCGGCGCTGGCCGGCGCGGCGATCGTCCGCTAGCCTCCGCCCACACGCTCAAGGACGCCCGATGACCGAGCCCACCTGGCAGGCGGACGTGTTCGCCGCCCTGAAACGCGCCGCCATCGCCCAGGTCGGCTACGTGCCCGACGCCGGCCACGCGCACCTGATCGACGCCGCGCACGCCGATCCGGCGATCCGCGCCACCGTGCTGACGACGGAAGAAGAGGGCATCGCGCTGGCCGCCGGCGCCTGGCTCGGCGGCCAGCGCGCGGTGCTGCTGATGCAGTCCTCCGGCGTCGGCAACTGCATCAACATGCTGTCGCTGCCGGTGAACTGCCGCATGCCGTTGCTGACGCTGGTGACGATGCGCGGCGAGTGGGGCGAGTTCAATCCGTGGCAGGTGCCGATGGGCAGCGCGACGCCCGCCGTGCTCGCCGCCGTCGGCGTGCATGTCCGCCGCGTCGACCGTCCCGAGGAGGCCGCCGAGACCGTCGGCGCCGCCGCCGCGCTCGCCTTCGCCAGCTGCGTGCCGGTCGCCGTGCTGTTCTCGCAACGCCTGATCGGCACCAAGGTGTTCTGATCCCAAGGGATCTAACCGGGGGTTTAACCGGGGATTGAAGCAGGGAATTTCAACCATGAGCGGACGCAACGACCTGACCCTCGACCGCCGCGCCGTGGTCGCCACCTTGCTGAGCGATCCGGGCGAGCTGCTGGTGGTCACCGGGCTCGGCGCCGCCAGCTACGACGCCGGGGCCGCCGGCGACCGGGCGCTGAATTTCTACCTCTGGGGCGCCATGGGCGGCACTGCGATGATCGGCCTCGGCCTGGCGCTGGCCCAGCCGGCACGGCGCGTGCTGGTGCTGACGGGGGACGGCGACATGCTGATGGGGATGGGCTCGCTGGCCAGCATCGCCGCGGCGCGGGCGCCCAACCTGGCGATCGCCGTGCTCGACAATGCCGCGTTCGGCGAGACCGGCGCGCAGGCCAGCCACACCGGGCTCGGCACCGACCTGGCCGCGGTCGCCGCCGCCTGCGGCTGGGCCGCGACCGCCACCGCCCACAGCATGGCGGACGTCGCGGCGCTGCGTCCCCGGCTGCGTCGCGAGGCGCTGTTCGCCGTGGTCCGCATCTCGCCCGCCGAGGTGCCGCGCCATCTGCCGCCGCGCGACGGCGCCTATCTCGCCGACCGGTTTCGTCGCGCGCTCGGCGTGGCCGAGGCCTGACCTGTGGGCAGCCCGACCGGTCCCGGGCGCCCGACCGGTGCGACGCCCGACCGGTCCGGGGCGCGACCGGTCCGGGGCCGACCTGCCCGCGGCCTGACCTGCCCGGGGTAGGACGGGGCGGTTATGTTTCGAACAGTTACGGCGCTTGCTGACTGCCGCCGGCTGGCGGAGATTTAGCATTGGCAGTGGTGCGCGAATTCAATGTAGATGCGATATACGGGGGGTTCACCGATTGTTGACGTCATCCTGCCTGGAATGGCGTCCCGACGGTGGTGTGGTGCGATGCACAAGGGAGTGTCTGTTGGACGAGGACGCGAGGGAGCCACCGTGTCGCGGCTGAGCGAGCGGATCACCCGCCGGCGTCGGCCGGTGGCTTCGGCACTGGTGCTCGCTTGCCTCGGGATCGGGCTCGGTGGCTTGTTGTTGACGCCGCAGCCGGTCGCGCAGACCGCGCCGCCCCAGGCGACGCCCGGCGTGCCGGTGACCGTGGCCAGTGCGACACGGCAGGATTTTCCGCTCTATCTCGCCGGCCTCGGCCAGGTGCAGGCGTTCAACGCGGTGCTGGTGCGGGCACGGGTGGATGGCACGCTGATGCAGTTCGTCCCCACCGAGGGCCAGGAGGTCAAGCAGGGCGACCTGATCGCGGTGATCGATCCCAGGCCGTACAAGGCGGCGCTGGATCAGGCAGCGGCGAAGCGCGTGCAGGACGACGCCGACCTGACCAATGCGCGGCTGGACCTGGCGCGCTACGCCTCGCTGGCCAAGCAGGACTTTGCCTCCCGCCAGCAGGTCGATACCCAGGGCGCGCTGGTCAATCATCTGGTCGCCGCCATCGCCGGCGACGACGCGGCGATCGAGAGCGCCAAGCTCAACCTGAGTTTCTGCTACATCACCTCGCCGATCGATGGCCGCGTCGGGCTACGCCAGATCGATGCCGGCAACCTTGTGCATGCGACCGACGCAACCGGCATCGTGACGATCACCCAGGTGCATCCGATCTCGGTCACCTTCACCCTGCCGCAGGAGGATCTGCCGCGCGTCACCGCCGCCATGGCGCAGGGCAAGCTTCCCGTGCTGGCCTATGCCGGTGACGACCGGACGCGGCTCGACAGCGGCGCGCTGCTGACGCCGGACAACGCGATCGATCCGAGCACCGGCACGATCAAGCTGAAGGCGACCTTCCCGAACGTTACCAACCAGCTCTGGCCCGGCCAGTTCGTCAACGCGCGGCTGCTGGTGGCCACCCTGCACGACGCGCTCACCGTGCCCTCGGTCGCGGTCCAGCACGGGCCGAGCGGGCTCTACGTCTACGTGGTGAGCCCGAACTCCACGGTGACGCGCAAGGACGTGGAGATCAGCCACGACAACGGACAGACCGCGGTGATCGCCAAAGGGATCGCGCCCGGCGAGCGCGTGGTGACCGAGGGACAGTCCCGCCTGCAGGAGGGCGTCAAGGTGGCGGTGAGCACCGCGCCACGTCCGTCGGGCAGCGTGCCCGGCAGCACCGGCGGTTAGCCAGCGGACAGGCGGGCGGGGCAGCGCGACACCAGCATGAGCATCTCCACCCCGTTCATCCGCCGTCCGGTCGCGACGTCGCTGCTCATGGCGGCCTTCGTCCTGGTCGGCGTGGCCGCCTACCCGTTCCTGCCCGTCGCGCCGTTGCCGCACGTCGATTTCCCGACCATTTCGGTGACCGGTAAATACGCCGGCGCCGCGCCCGACACGATGGCGAGCACGGTGGCGCAGCCGCTCGAATACCAGTTCGCGCAGATCCCCGGCGTCTCGCAGCTCACCTCGGTCAGCGTGCAGGGCCAGACGCAGATCACCATCCAGTTCGATCTGGACCGCAACATCGACGCCGCCGCCGGCGATGTGCAGGCGGCGATCAACGCCGCGTCCGGCAGTCTGCCGAAGAACATGCCCTCGCCGCCGACCTATCGCAAGGTCAACCCGTCGGACAGCCCGATCATGATCCTGTCGGTGCAGTCCGACGCGCTGCCGCTGATCAATGTCGACGACTACGCCGACAACATCCTGTCGCAGCAGATGTCGCAGATCACCGGCGTGGCCCAGGTGCTGATCGGCGGCGAGCAGAAGCGCGCGGTGCGCGTGCAGCTCGATCCGGCCAAGCTCGCCGCCATGGGCATGACGCTGGAGGACGTGCGCAACACCCTGGTCAACGCCACGGCGGACGCGCCGAAGGGCAACATCGACACCGCCCAGCGCGCCTACACCCTCTATGCCAACGACCAGCTCACCACGGGCAGCCAATACGACAACGTCGTGCTGGCCTACCGCAACGGCGGGGCGGTGCGGGTGCGGGATATCGGCCGGGCGATCGACGGACCGGAGAACGATCTGCTTGCCGGCTGGCAGAACGGCCAGCGCGGCATTCTGCTGATCGTGTTCAAGCAACCCGGCGCCAACGTGATCGCCACGGTGGAGCGGATCAAGGCGGCGCTGCCGCGGCTGGAGGCGGCGCTGCCGCCCTCGGTGCACGTCTCGGTGGTGATGGACCGCACGCTGACCATCCGCGCCTCGGTGAAGGACGTGCAGTTCACCCTGATGCTGTCGATCTGTCTGGTCGTGATGGTGATCTTCCTGTTCCTGCGCAACGTGTGGGCGACGATCATCCCCTCGATCACCGTGCCGGTGGCGCTGATCTGCACCTTCGCGGTGATGTTCCTGCTGAGCTTCAGCCTGGACAACCTGTCGCTGATGGCGCTGACGATCGCGGTGGGCTTCGTGGTCGACGACGCCATCGTGATGCTGGAGAACATCTTCCGCCACGTCGAGGCGGGCATGCAGCCGATGGAGGCGGCGCTGAAGGGCGCCGGGGAGATCGGCTTCACCATCGTCTCGATCAGTTGCTCGCTGATCGCGGTGTTCATCCCGCTGCTGCTCATGAGCGGCATCGTCGGGCGGCTGTTCCGCGAGTTCGCCATGACGGTGAGCATCGCCGTGGTCATCTCGGCGGTCGTATCGCTCACTCTGACGCCGATGATGTGCTCGCGGTTCCTGCATCACCAGACCCGCCATGGACGGCTGTACCGCAGCATCGAAGCGATGTTCAGCGGACTGATTTCCGGCTACCGGCGTACGCTCGACATCGCGCTGCGCCATCAGTTCATCACCCTGCTGACCTTCTTTGCCACCATGACGCTGACCGTCTTCCTGTACATCTACATCCCCAAGGGGTTCTTCCCGTCCCAGGACACCGGCGTGGTGCTCGGCGTCACCGAAGGCGCACAGAATATTTCATTCAGGGATATGTCGCGGCTCCAGCAGAAACTCGATGACATCGTCGCGCAGGATCCGGACGTCGAGGCTTATGGCGCGACCGTCGGCGCCGGCATCGGCGGGCAGACCACCAACAACGGGCGCATCTACATCGCGCTCAAGCCCTGGGCCGAGCGGACCGGCGGCTCGGCGCAGGACTTCATCAACCGGACCCGCCCGAAGACGAGCGTCGTGCAGGGCGGCGCACTCTATCTGCAGGCCGCGCAGGACATCCGCGTGGGAGGCCGGCTGACCAAGACCGAGTTCCAGTACACGCTGCAGGACGCCAACCTGGACGAGCTCTACGGCTGGGCGCCGAAGATTCTGGACAAGCTGCAAAACCTGCCGCAGCTCCGCGACGTGACGACCGATCAGCAGATGTCCGGCATGACCGCGACGCTGGTGATCGACCGCGATGCCGCCGCGCGCTTCGGCATCCAGCCGCAGGCGATCGATGACACGCTGTACGACGCCTTCGGCCAGCGCCAGATCACCCAGTATTTCTCCCAGGTGAACTCCTACCACCTGATCGAGGAGGTGATGCCCAACCAGGTGAGCAACGTCGAGACATTGAACAAGCTCTACGTGCATTCGGCCACCGGGCAGACCGTGCCGCTTTCGACCTTCGTGAAATGGTTGACGCGCCCGGTGCAGCCGTTGTCGATCAGCCACCAGAGCCAGTTCCCCGCGGTGACCGTATCGTTCAACCTGGCGCCCGGCGTGGCGCTGGGCCAGGCGGTGACCGCGATCAACGCGGCGGTGCAACAGCTCGGCGCGCCGGATACCATCCAGGGCTCGTTCCAAGGCACCGCTCAGGCCTTCCAGTCGTCGCTGTCGTCGCAGCCCTATCTGATCGCCGCGGCCCTGATCACCGTCTACATCATTCTGGGCATCCTCTACGAAAGCTACATCCTGCCGCTGACCATCCTGTCCACCCTGCCCTCGGCCGGCGTCGGCGCATTGCTGATCCTGATAATGGCCCACTACGAACTGACGGTGATCGCCCTGATCGCCGTGATCCTGCTGATCGGCATCGTCAAGAAAAACGGGATCATGATGGTCGACTTCGCCATCACCGCGGAACGCCGCGACGGCCTGACGCCGTTCGACGCGATCCGCCAGGCCTGCCTGCTGCGCTTCCGGCCGATCCTGATGACGACCATAGCGGCGATGCTCACCGGCGTGCCGCTGATGTTGAGCCATGGCGCCGGATCGGAGCTGCGCCGTCCCCTGGGCTTCGCCATGGTCGGCGGGCTGGCCGTCAGCCAGGTGCTGACGCTGTACACGACGCCGGTGATCTACCTGTATCTCGATCGGCTGCAACATCGGCTGTCGCGCCGCCGCCGGCGGCTGCCACACCTGGCGGAGAAAATGGGCTCGGTCGCGGACTGACCGCCACGCCGTTGCCGGCGTGAAAGGAAGGCCAGGGGCTTTGCCCCTGGACCCCACCAAGGGCGGAGCCCTTGGAACCCTTCACTTTGGTTTGTTGAGGGGATGGGGGGCAAGCGTGAGGCGCCGGTGCCGTCCGTCGCGACGGACGGCACCGGCGCCTCACGCTTGCCCCCCACCCCCTCAACAAACCAAAACGGACGGAGTCCAGAGGCTCCGCCTCTGGTGGGGGGTCCAGGGGGGCAAAGCCCCCCTGGCGGGTTTCAGGGCAGAGCCCTGACCTTCCTTTCAGTCCGGCAACGGCGTGGCGACCGGTTGGCCGGAGCGGTGAATTGCTCCACATTGGCCGGGAAGGGTTTGGTTTGGGGAGGTTGGCATGGAAGTACGTTTGGATGGTCGGGTGGCGGTGATCACCGGTGCGAGCAAGGGGCTTGGGCTGGCGATGGCGAAGGAGTTCGCCGCCTCGGGTGCGGACGTTGCGATTTTGGCGCGTCGGCCGGATGTGTTGGCGGAGGCGAAGGGGATTGTTTCGGCCACGGCGAAGGGGCGGGTGGCGACGTTCTCCTGCGACGTCGGCAAGGCCGACGACATCAAGCGCACTTACGATGCGGTGATGGCCACCTTCGGCAAGGTGGACATCATGGTGAACAACGCCGGCATTTCGCGCGCCATGCCGTTCGAGCAGATCACCGACGAGATGTGGCACGAGGACCTGGAGCTGAAGCTGTTCCAGGCGATCCGGTTCTGCCGGCTGGTGATGCCGCAGATGAAGGAGCGGCGTTGGGGGCGCATCATCAACGTGCTGAACATCGGGGCGAAGGCGCCGCGGCCGAACGGGGCGCCGACCGCGGTGTCGCGCGCGGCGGGCATGGCGCTGACCAAGATCCTGGCCGGGGAAGGCGCGCCGCACAACGTGTTGGTGAATGCGATGCTGGTGGGGCAGATCGTGTCGGACCAATGGGTGCGCCGGCACGAGGCGCAGGGCGCCAATGTCCCGTTCGAGGATTTTGTTGCGAAGTTGGGAGCCAACATCCCGCTTGGGCGCCTGGGCAAGCCGGAGGAATTCGCTGCGATGGCGTGCCTGCTGGTCTCTGAGCGCGGCGGCTTTACCACCGGCACGGCGATCAACATGGATGGCGGGGCGTCACCTGTCGTGTGACGCCCACGTCCGGTCCTCCACGCGCTGTGCGGCTGGCGCGCGGAGAACCGCCACCGGACCAACCGTTGCGGTCAGTCCGCGCTCCCGCGCGACAGCAGTGCGTCGGCCATCACCACGCCCTGGCCTTCGGGTAGCACGATCAGCGGGTTGATCTCGGCCTCGCTCACCTCGGCCAGCGCGGCGAGGCGGGAGACCGCCGCCACCGCCCTGGCCAGCGCGGCCAGGTCGCCTTTCGGCATGCCGCGATAGCCGCGTGCGGGGGCGAGGCCCTTGACCTCGGCGATCATCGCCATCGCCTCGGCCTGGCTGACCGGCGCCAGGCGCAGCACGACGTCGCGATACACCTCGGCCAGCACGCCGCCGGCGCCGAGCGCCACGATGGGGCCGACCAGTGGGTCGCGGCGATAGCCGAGGATCGCCTCGGCCACGCCCTTGGCCATCGGCTGGGCGATAAACCCGCTGATGCGCTCACCCAGCCGCGCGCGCATCGCCGCCGCCGCTGCGCGCAGGGCGCGCGGGTCCGCCACGTTCAGCGCCACCGCGCCGGCCTCGGTCTTGTGCTGGATCGCCGCCGAGACCGCCTTCAGCGCGACCGGATAGGCCAGGTTGGGCGGCGCATCGGGGTCGATGCGCCGCGCGCCGTCGGCCACGCCGAGCGCGGCGAACACCGCGCGGGCGCCCGGCTCGTCGTCGGCCCGCGCGAGCAGCCCGGCGGCGGCGGCGACATCGCCCGCTTCCAACGCCGGACGCGGCGCCCGCCAGTCAAGGTAGGCGCGCACCGCGTCGGCGCAGGCCTCGGGCGTGCGGAAGGCGGCGATGCCGGCCGCGTTCAGCAGGCGCAGCGCGGCCTCGGCCTGCGGCACCAGGAAGGCACAGATCGGATGGCGGCCGGTGGCGGCGATGACGCCGGCCACGCCCTCCTGCGGGCGGAACTGGGCCGAGCTGCCGATCACGGCGATGGCGATGTCGGCGTCCTCGGCATCGCGTGCCGCGTTCAGCGCATCGGCGACGAATTCCCTGTTGGCGCCGGCCAGCGTGGTGTCCAGCATGTGCGCCGTGGCGATGTCGGCCAGGCCGAGGCGATCGACCACCATCGCGCCGCCGCCGCCGGTGGTGGTGACGATGCGCACCGCGCGCCGCGGCGCGACCGGAGGTCTGCGGCCGAGCAGCAAGGGCGGGATTTCCAGCAGGGTCTCGATCTGGTCCACCCGGACGATGCCGATGGCGCGGAAGAACGCGTCGGCTGCGGCGTCGGAGCCGGCCAGCGCGCCGGTGTGGGTGGCGGCCAGCTTCGCCGCCGCCTCCGACCGGCCGAGCTTGTAGGCGACGATCGGCTTGCCCGCCGCATGGGCGCGGCGCGCCGCCTGCTCGAACAACTCGGGGCGGCGGATGGTTTCCAGGAACAGCAGGATCGCGTCGGTGTCGGGGTCGTCCACCAACAGCTCGGCGATCTCGCCGGCGGTCAGGTCGGCCTCGTTGCCGGTGCCGACCATCTTGGCGAAGCCGCAGCCGCGCCCGGCGGCGCGCGAGGCGATGGTGCCCATCATGCTGCCGGAGTGCGACACCAGCGACCAGCGCCCGGGCGGCAGGGCGTCGGCCTCCAGCACGGCGTTGACGCTGCACGCCATGCGGGCCGGCAGGTTGATGACGCCCATCGAGTTGGGGCCGAGCAGGCGGACGCCGCCGGTGCGCGCGGTCTCGACGATGCGGCGTTGCAGGGCCACGCCGTCGGGGCCGGTTTCGGCGAAGCCGTCGGCCAGCACGCAGGCGACTTTGACGCCGCGCGCGGCGCAGTCGGCGATCGCCGCTTCGACGTGCCGGGTGCCGACCAGCACGTAGGCGAGGTCGATCGCGACGGGGATGTCGCGCAGGCTGGGCCAGGCGGGTTCGCCCAGCACGGTGGCGGCGCGCGGGTTGACCGGGAACAGCTGCCCGGTGAAGCCGTGCCGGCGCAGGTAGAGCTGCGCCCGCGCGGTGATGCGGGCCGGGTCGGAGGAGGCGCCGACCAGGGCGATACGGCGCGGCGTGAACAGCGCGTTGGCGAGGGGGGATGTCATGCTGGCGGCAGTTTGGTCGGCCGGCGGCGGGGCCTCAATCCCTGGTGCGACGATCTGGTGCCAGGACCTGGCGTGATGAGCTGGCGTGATGGGTGGTTCTGAGCTGACGGCTGGCCGGGCGTGATGATACCAGCGGCCCAAAATGCCGACTCTTCCGGTATTATGTAGCAACGGCCACCAACGGCTGTTCGCATTCCGTTCCGACGCCCCCACCTCTCGCGGGAGAGGTGCGCCGTGAGCAATCGTTCTCGGGATCGGAATGTGCAGCTTGACGACGGGAGGGCGGTATGGACGGAATCCCGTAATGGATTTCGGCCTATCCCGGATTGTCGAGATGTTTGAGGAGCGGTTTGGGCCGCGAGCCACATCCGTCTTGGTGGCGCTTGTGGCACTTGCGCTTGGCGCCATCTCGCTCAAAACGATCGTGGATGACTTGATTGTCCCCCTCTACACCGTGGCATCCCAACTTTTGGCAGGGCAGAAGCTGTCGGACTTGCGGCATCTGCTACCGTACCGAGGGGGGTAGTTCTATTCTCCGGGCGTTATCGGCGGCGATCCCCCTTTTGCTGGCAACGTGGGCGTTTTACTCAATGAGGAGCTACTACCGAGCGCGGGCGCTGGAAGCGAAACATCTCGCGGCGTCTCTCAGTGAGGCTCAGGCGGTGATGCGAGAGGCGCAAAGCGCCACCGCAAGTGCCGCCGACACGCTGAAAAAGCTCCATGAAGCGATTCTGAGGCTGGAATCAAAGACTACAAGCCCTCCAGCGGCATCGTCCCCATCCCCGCCAGAGGAGCCTAGTGCCCTGAGTTGCTGAAAATGAGGGGTTGTGTAGCCCCCTTTGTGTTGGGATTTGTGGCGCGAAGAGATGGAGGAGACCCCCTCACTGTCAATGACGCGAGGCACTAGTGGTTGACCGGGGCGCGGCGCTCTATGGGGCCGGATCGGTCCTAATCCCATCGGCCGCCGGCCCCCGCTTGCGCCCCGAGGCCGGGCTTGGCATCGTTCCGCAACTCCGGAACGCAGCGGAGTCGGGGAGCAAGCCGTGCCGTATCAACTGTTTCGGCTGTCTCTCATGGCGCGGAGGAAGCCGCCTCTACTAGAGGCGCTCCAGAGTACCCGAGAGACAACGCGGCAAGAGCATCTGCGGGCGGCCTTCGGCCAACGCGTTCACTTCGCCATACGCGCAGTGGCCTATTCGTATGTCCACATCGAGGAGATAGACGGCACAATAGTCGGCCGCGTTGGTCGGAAAGGCGTCGAGCGGCCCGCGGGTCCGCCTGAGACCGGATTTGCCCCCGAAGAGCACTCGGTTCACTTCGCAGCCAATCTGTTCATCGATACCGCTGGCGACCCCGATGGCCAGAGACTGGCATTCCAGATCAATCCGCGCGTTGGCTCGCCGCGGCTGGTAACGGAGGCGCTCATTCAGAAAATAAATGCCGCTGGAGTAGATACCGCGGCCTGGCAAATAGATGTCCATCCGATCACAAACGCCAACACATTTTGGAATGCAGTAAAGAAGCACGAGAACGAAATAACTCAGATTCAGATTACATTCTCTGCGCCGAACGTGTTGGGCATATTTGACAATGTAACATCAGAACTGGATACGGCAAAAAAAAACGAGAACAATGCCGCCGCAGTATCGGTGTCACTTGAGAATAGAGATGGAATAAAAGTTGACACTCCTTCCATAAGAAAGGCCATAGAGCACATTGCAAAAGGAGTCGGCAACGCGGTTTTGCGTAAAGGACGAAAGAAACTATTTGACACTAACGACAAGCAGCCTACTATATCCGTGGATGGTGACACGCCAGCGGCCCAAGGGAAGGCCGATATGCTAAGTTCCATCAAGCGAGCGTTGTTCGGAAGATGAGTAGAGGGGTTGCCCTCTGTCTGCTTATTGTCAGCGGCGGCTCCGTCGTCTGGATTGCTGCGGCTGCGCCGCGGTGGCTCGACGACCGCAATGAGTTCCTGCATGGCTTCGTAAATCAGGAACTGCTGTCGATTCTTGGCGTCATCCTCGTCATAACCTTAGCGTCCGCCGCCCAAATCCACCTAAAATTCAATGACATGGAGGAGAAAGAGAATCGAAGGTTCATGGCAGCAAGCCGCCACGAGGTAAAGTCCAGCGCGTATTGGCTTATTGGGTTGTTTGTCGTTGCGATTGGTCTCGTGCTCGTGAAGCCGCTCTTTGTAGAGCACCATTTTGCGGTGGCGTTTATTAATGGTTTTGCTGTGTTGGTTCTGCTATTTGATGTAACCATACTGTTCGACATGACGGCTGGCATCTTTGCGATCTCTCCGACAATCAAAGATCCGCCAGCCGCAGACCATCCAACTCCAAAACCGCCAGACACGCCAGCAGGAAGGTAGCCGAGAATGTCCCTCGCGCTAACTTGCTGGCGATCCCGACCTCGGTTTCCTCCAGGCCGTGCTTTGTCAGCAGCTCGGCTAATTCCTTGTAGCTCACATCGGCCCGCTTCAACTCGGCCTTGAGGAACCGCCGCGCCCGATCGGCGTATTCCTTCTCCTTGGCTGGCATCCCCATTTGCTCGGCCCTCACGCAAATAACTTGGCGTATATGCCAGTTTCTTGTTGACTGCGCAATGCCAGAGAGCTAGCTTATCTGCAAGCAACCGGGCAGATACGCTATGTCGCAACACTTCCTCCTCTCGGCCAAGGCCCGCACACTCTCTCTGAGCGCAGTTCTGCGCATGACCATCGAGGAAGCCGAGACAACCTTCACCCGCATCCGCTGGGCCGCGACGGACGGCAAGCCGGTCTGCCCGCACTGCGAATGCCCAACCGTCTATGAGGCCCGGCGCCCCATCGGTGCGAGCCGGCACCGCTGCAAGGCTTGCCGCAAGGATTTCAGCGTCACCAGCGGCACGCTGTTCGCGTTCCACAAGATGCCGCTCCGCAACTACCTCGCGGCCATCGCGATCTTCTGCAATGAGGTCAAGGGCAAGAGCGCGCTGGCGCTGTCCCGCGACCTAGGCACCCAGTACAAAACGGCCTTCGTCCTGGCGCACAAGCTGCGCGAGGCGATGGCGTCGGAATTGAAGAGCATGACGGTTGGTGGCCCTGGCCGGACGGCGGAAGTCGATGGCGGCTATTTCGGCGGCTACATCAAGCCGGCCAACCACAAGGAGAACCGCCGGGATCGGCGCCTTGCTCAGAACCAGAACGGCAAGCGGCAGGTCGTTGTCGTAATCCGCGAGCGCGAGGGGCGGACGCTGCCAGCCGTGTTTAAGTCAGAGTCCGCCGCGCTGGGGTTCATCGCCGGCCGGGTTGCCAACGGGACAGAACTGGTGGCGGACGAAGCGGCGTCGTGGAATGACCTGCAAGCCCGGTTCGCCATGCAGCGGATTGACCATCAGGCGGCTTACTCGGATCGGGGCATCTACTCCAACGGAGCGGAAGCGAACTTCTCTCGCCTGCGCCGCGCCGAGATCGGGCATCACCACCACGTCGGCGGGACCTATCTGGTCCGGTATGCCCAAGAGATGGCTTGGCGCGAGGATCACCGCCGGGTGGACAACGGCCGGCAGGTCCAAGGCGTCATGGGGCTGGCAATGGCCTGTCGGCCTTCGGTGGACTGGTGCGGGTATTGGCAGCGCCATAAGGTGGCGTAAGCCTACCTCAAGGCCTCATGTATCGCCTCGCTTATACGGCGAATATGCCTTCTTTCCATAACGTCACTATCCAAGATATGATCACGAAGTTGTGCTAGTGGATAAAATCCAACGCATGAGTTCGATTTAGGATTCCCAGGATGCCGCTGTGGTGCGAGTTTGTGGGATGCGTACCGGCATCAAAGTTGAAGTGAGCGCCACGGATCGTGTCGATCTGGACGCCGTCGTAGCGAACCGAAACAGCCCGCAGAAGCATGTCTGGCGAGCGCAGATCGTGTTGTTGACGGCAGATGGTTGCGGCACCGCCGAGATCATGCGTGTCACCGGCACGAGCAAAACCGCTGTCTGGCGCTGGCAGGAGCGTTTCATGACGGACGGTGTTGCCGGGCTGCTGCGCGACAAGACCCGTCCGTCGCGTATCCCTCGGCTTGGAGCAGAGCTTGAGGCAGGCGTCGTCGCCGCGACCCTGGCTGATCCACCAGGCGAGACGACGCACTGGACGGGCGCCGCTATGGCCAAGCTGCGTGGCATCAGCGTCAGTTCGGTGCAGCGCATCTGGCGCAGGCACGGCTTGCAGCCGCATCGGATGCGCCAGTTCAAGCTGTCCAACGACCCGCAGTTTGCCGCCAAGCTGCGTGACATCGTCGGGCTCTACGTCGATCCCCCGGCGCACGCTGTCGTCCTCTCGATCGATGAGAAAAGCCAGATCCAGGCGCTCGACCGCACCCAGCCAGGCCTGCCAATGAAGAAAGGCCGCTGCGGCAGCATGACGCACGACTACATCAGGAACGGCACCACCACGCTGTTTGCAGCCCTCAACGTGCTGGACGGCAAGGTCATCGGCCGCTGCATGCAGCGGCACCGGCATCAGGAATTCATCCGCTTTCTCAACTCGGTCGAGGCCGCAGTGCCGGCCGGCAAACTCATCCACGCCGTCGCCGACAACTACGCCACCCACAAGCATCCCAAGGTCCGCGAGTGACTGGTGCGTCATCCGCGCTGGACATTCCATTTTACCCCGACCTCCGCCTCGTGGCTCAATGCCGTCGAGGGCTTCTTCGCCAAGCTGACACGGCGACGACTTAAGCGTGGCGTCTTCCGCTCCGTCGTCGAACTGCAAGCCGCCATCAAGAGATTCCTCACCGAGACCAATGCAGACCCGCGTCCCTTCCGATGGACCAAGGAACCCGATAAAATCATCGCCGCCGTCAAAAGAGGGCACCAAGTGTTAGATTCTATCCACTAGAATGGTATCGGGGATTTTTCCCCTGAACTCAATTGAGTAAGACGCCAGTTCCGTATCTGTGTATTGGACCGGCCCTGAGCAGCTAATGAAACTTTCTTCCTTGGGCAAAAATACGCAATCCGACTTCCAAATCCTAAAGGCTCCAGGATAATTGTCGGAGCATATAAATAAGAATGTCGTATCAAATTCCCAGTTCATCTCGCATATGAAAATATGGTACTTCCAGCGAGAAGCGTGGCCTTTAGCCTTGTCCGTATCCCAATAATATACATCCCCCGTTTTCATTACATATGTGAGGCGACAGTTTCCAATTCCTCTACCAATTTATCCTTCGCTGGGCTTTCGTCGATCATGTCTTCATAGTCCATGATCTCGCGGCGCGTCCCCGAGGGGCGTCGTGCCCATGCCTTCCTATAGGCAAAGTGCGAATGTGTTATGTGATAGAGTTCATCGAATGTCTTATCGCCGTACTCCTCGATGATCCGGTCGAATACCTTCAAATCAGACCGGGAGAACAGATCGTGGTTAATCTCCCGCAGTGGCTCTCGGATAAAGCGAAGCTTGCCAAGGGTCTGCACGGCAAACGGCAGGCAATCGATCTTCGCTTCTTCCAACACCTTCTTGTCTCCCTCCAACATATCGAGGGCATGCGACGCCACAGGACCGAACGGTAGCGCATAATAAGTCTCAAAGGTTATCGGGCGCCCATAGCGATTGAGGTGCTCTTTATCCGCCAGGTATAGGAATTTGACAGCTTGATACTGATCCGCGTTCGGCCTTTTGTGGGCCAAATACAGAAGCAATTCCACGAGCTTGTCAAGCTTTGTCTTAAACTTTAGACGCATGAGACTGCCAGTGACCCCACTAAGCCATTGTTACTTAGAGCATCCTTGTCTGCCTGCGTTTGTTTCAAACACTCCTTTGACACAGACCTAACGTACAGTGCGCTAGGATTTTTGTCAAGCTAAATTTTCGCCAATCCCCACCAAGCGTCCGGCTCCCGGATGATCTTCACCGCCATTCCCTTCGCCTCTAGCCGGCCCAGCGCCACCCGCACCTGCACCGTAATCGAGGCCAGGATCGGCGCGTTGCCCGTTGGCAAGCCTTTCGCGACCATCACCTGCTCAGCCACCTGCCGTGCGGACACTGGCCCTCCAGCCTCCCGCAGCGCCGCGACACAAAGCCGCATCTGCTCGCCATGCCGGAAGAACAGCCCGCGCTTCGTTGGCCGGATAGCCGGGATCAACTCTGGGTTGGCTGTCGGCTCGAATAGCTGGATCGTCGCATCCAAGGTCCCGAGGATCTTCCGCTTGTCGGCAAGCTGCAGCTCGGCTTGGGCTATCTCACCCGCGAGGTAAGCCCGCTTGCGGCGCAGCGCCAGGATTGCGTAGGCGTCGCCCATGGCCGGATATGGTAGGGAATGCGGGCCGAGCGGTCCCGCCGCTTGCGGTGGCGGGTGCTACATAATACCGGACTCTTCCATCATTTTGGGCCGCTGGTATCGCGCGCGGGGTTGGTGGGGCGGCCGCGCGCCAAACTCAAGACTCATACCAGCGGCCCAGCACCAGCCGATGGGTCAAGACTTTGGGCCGCTGGTATGACCTGCTGTGGCGTGGTGATGGGCTCTGGCGGGGTGACAGGCGCCGTCAGCCGCAGGTGCGGTCGGTGGGAACCGCGCGACCCATCAGGGCTCGGAGACAGCGGCCCCGGACGCGACTGACGCGGCCTGTTTTGATCAGCGCGTGGTCGAGCGTGGCGAACCGTTCGGCTGCCCGGCTTGCGGCCAGATGCAGCGCAGCGGCGAAATCCACGCCGTTGCGGCTCCACGCCAGGGCCTGTCGCACCAAAGGTTCATCCTCGCAACGGACATTGGGCAGCGATATCAGCGCGTCCGATGCGCCGATGACGGCGGGACGGTGCAGGCGATAGAGCAGCCGCAGCACCCATTCGGCTTCCAGCAGCACGGTCTTCGGCAGCAACACCGTCTTGGTTCCGAACAACCGGCGGGCCTGGTCCGTCTGCCGCGGTTCGTCACCGGTCAGCCGGCGGACCAGGCCCGCCGGCAACCATCGCCGGGCGTCGGCGCCGTCGCGCGCAACGCCAGGCAAGCCCCGCCGCCGGCTGGCCCGCGGCCCGGGCGGTCTTCCCCGTTGCGCCCGATTGGATCGTCAGCGCCCGGTCGATTTCCGGCTACACTCCCCTCCCCCACCCGCCCGCGCTCAGCCAATCGAGGTTCGCCGTGTATGTCCCGCCGCTGTTCAAGGAAGACCGCATCGACGTCCTGCACGACGCAATCCGCGCCGCCGGTCTGGCGACACTGGTGACGCTGACGCCGGACGGCCTCATCGCCAGCCACGTGCCGGTGCTGCTGGACGCCACCCCCGCGCCGCACGGCACGCTGCTCGGCCATCTCGCCCGGCCCAACCCGCAAGCCAGCGGCGCCGTGGCCGGGACCGAGGCGCTGGTCATCTTCCAGGGGCCGGATGCCTACATCACGCCGTCCTGGTACGAAACCAAGCGGCAGACCGCCAAGGTCGTGCCGACCTGGAACTACGTCGCCATCCACGCCTATGGCTCGGTCACGTTCTTCAGCGACGCCGACCGCCTGCTGGACATCGTCACCCGCCTGACCGACCGCGAGGAGGCCCGCCGCGCCGAACCCTGGGCGGTCGGCGACGCGCCGGCCGACTTCATCGACGGCATGCTGAAGGGCATCGTCGGCTTCGCCCTGCCGATCACCCGGCTCGAGGGGAAATGGAAAATGAGCCAGAATCGTCCCGCCGAGGACCAGCGCGGCGTCATCGCCGGCCTGCGTGCCGACGGCCGGCCCGAGGTCGCGGCGCTGGTGGCGAACGGCCGGCGGCAGGACTAGCCCGCAGTTCTCACCCGGTCGCCGGCGCTGGCTCGGTGCTTGCCGCGCCCCAAGGGACCATGGGGGTTTTCGCGCCTGGCGAAGCCACCCGGTCCTGGCGGCGGCGCCCGAGTTGCGCGTTCCCGGACCGGGGCAACGCCGCGCGCGATACCAGCCCCCGAAATGATGGCAGGGTCGTCATTTCGGGCGGCCGGTATCATACCAGGCGTCCGAATGATCGACTCTTCGGCGGTGCCACCAGGTCATGCCGGGCGTAGGCCAGCACCGACGGGCTTGCTTGCTGCACGAAGGCAAGTCATGGATGGCCGGCCTGCGCCGGCCATGACGTGGTGGGCGCCGCCGATGGGTCAATCTTTTCGCCGGCCGGTATCAGTCCTTCAGCAGCACGATCGCCTCGACCTCGACCGAGATGTCGCGCGGCAGGCTGCCCATGCCGAGCGCGCCGGCCGCCCGCCCTCGCCGAACACCGCCACGAACAGGTCGGTGCAACCGTCGATCACCTTGGGATGCTCGGTGAAGTCCGGCACGGCGTTCACCATGCCAAGCACCTTGAGGATCGCCTCGACGCGATCCAGCGAGCCCGCCGCGCCGCGGATGTTCACCAGCAGGTTCAGGCCGCACATCCTGGCGGCCTCGTAGCCGCGCGCCCGGGCCACTCCGGCCTTGCGGCCAGCCCGCGCATCCTCCTACCGTCGCGCCGGGACGGCCTGAAACAACGGAGGCGATCGAATGCGCGGGCGGAACTGGTGGCCGGCGTGCCTGGTGGCGGCGGGACTGGCCTGCGGGATGGCGCCGGCGATGGCGCAGCAAGCGGCGGACACGCTGCGGTTCACCACGCGCAATGCGATCCCCAACGTCGATTTCTACTACAATTCGTTGCGCGAGGGCTACGTCGTCCAGATCCACGCCCAGGATGGGCTGGTCTATCGCGACCCGGACACGTTCCAGATCAAGCCGCTGCTCGCCACCGCCTGGAAGCCGGTGGACGACACCACGATCGACTTCGAGCTGCGCAAGGACGTGACGTTCCAGAATGGCGACAAGTTCAGCGCCGACGACGTGGTCTATACGATCCACAGCCTGCTGACCGACAAGGGGCTGTCGGTGCCCAGCAACTACCTGTTCCTGGCGGGCGCCGAGAAGCTGGACGACTACCATGTGCGCATCAAGCTGAAGCGGGTGTTCCCGGCCGCCCTGCAATACATCGCGATGGTGCTGCCGATCTATCCGCAGGCGTACCGCGAGAAGGTCGGCCCCGCCGGCTTCTCCAAGGCGCCGGTCGGCACCGGGCCGTACCAGATCACCAAGGTGGACGGCATCAACGAAATCGATATGGAGCGCTACGACGGCTATTACGCCGACAGCCCGAAGGGCAAGCCGGCGATCCGCTTCATCAAGATCCACGAGGTCGCCGACGCGGCGACCGAGATGGCGGAATTGCTGGGTGGGCGCGCCGACTGGATCTGGGATTTCAGCCCCGACCAGTTCGACTCCGTCGCCGCGATCCCGACGCTGACGGCGCTGCGGGCCGAGACGATGCGCGTCGCCTACATGCAATTGGATGCGGCCGGGCGCACCGGGGCGGACAACCCGCTGACCAAGGCGAAGGTGCGCCAGGCGGTCGCCTATGCGCTGGATCGCGCGACGATGGCCAGGCAGCTCATGCAGGGCAATTCGCGCCCGCTGGACGCGCCGTGCTTCCCCACCCAGTTCGGCTGCGACCAGGCGGCCGCGGTGCACTACGGTTACGACCCGGCCAAGGCGAAGCAGTTGCTGGCCGAGGCGGGCTATCCGAACGGCTTCGACACCACGCTGGTGACCTACCTGCTGCCGCAATGGGCCGGGGCGATGCAGAACTACCTGCAGGCGGTGGGCATCCGCGTGCATATCAACCAGTTGCAGGTTGCCACCGAGATCCAGCAGGTGCAGGCCGGCAAGACGCCGCTGAACGCCGGGAGCTGGGGCAGCTATTCGATCAACGACGTCTCGGCCTTCCTGCCGTATTTCTTCACCGGCTCGGCGAACGACTACGCGCGCGATCCGCGGATCGAGCAGCTGGTGACCGAGGGCGGCTCGGTCACCGATCCGGACCAACGGCGCCAGGCCTACAGCGCGGCGATCAAGCTGATCACCGAGAACGCGGATTTCCTGCCGCTGTTCACCTACGTGAAGACCTACGGTTTCTCGCGCCAGCTCAATTTCAAGCCGTTCCCGGACGAGTTGCCGCGGTTCTATCTGTCGAGCTGGAAGTAGGCCCCGCCGCGACCGAAGGCGGGGACCGCGCCGCGGGGCGCCGGTGCCGCGGCCGGAGCTTGGACCGACCGGCGGCCGGCCGCTGGCGGATCGTCAGGCGATCGGGCCGTCAGGCGATCAGGCGGCGGACAGCGCCGACCCATCCCCCTGCACCGAGATGTGCACCGGCGCCTGCGCCGGCTCCTCGTCATGGGCGACCGAGGGTTCGCGGATCATGTAGCCCCGGCCCCAGATCGTGCCGATCATGTTGTCGGCCCCGGCCTGCTGCAGCTTTTTGCGCAGTTTGCAGACGAACACGTCGATGATCTTCATCTCCGGTTCATCCATGCCGCCATAGAGGTGGTTCAGGAATGCCTCCTTGGTCAGCACCATGCCCTTGCGCAGCACCAGCAGCTCGAGAATGGAGTATTCCTTGCCGGTCAGCGGCACCGCGCGGCCCTCGATGGTGACCTCGCGGCTGTCCATGTTCAGTTGCAGCGGCCCGACATACAGAGTGGACTGGCTGAAACCCTTGCTGCGCCGGACGATCGCCTGGATGCGGGCGAGCAGCTCGGCGCGGTCGAACGGCTTGGTGATGAAGTCGTCGGCGCCCAGGCCCAGGCCCTTGACCTTGGCGGCCGGGCGGGCCAGGCCGGACAGGATCAGCACCGGGGTATCGTTGCGGGCCACGCGCAACCGCCGCACCACCTCGAAACCTTCGATGTCGGGCAGTATCAGGTCGAGGATGACGATGTCGTACTCGTAGTGGCGGGCGAGTTCGAGGGCTTCCTCGCCGGTGTCCACGTGGTTGACCACGGCACCGCCCGATTTCAGCATCAGGGCGACGCCTCGGGCCGCGGTGATATCGTCTTCCACGAGCAAGACACGCATTGACGGTCCTCCGGTGCAGCACGGATTGAATACCACCATTGCGTGTATCTATCCATAGATTTTTCACTATCGGCGTGTATTTTTTGGCGGTTCTCGCAGCACATTCGCGGACGAATTGGGAACGTCCGGCTTAATCCGTCACAACCCGGCCCAGTTGCATCAATGCAAGAGACAAATCTCGTAGAAAAACTCGAATCGTGCCGGGCAGCCCTGAGCGAGCTCGTTCCAGCGCGGGTGGAAGGCACGCTGGTCGGCGTCGGCGGCCTCGCGGTCGAACTCACCGGCCTCACCGGGGTGACCTCGGTGGGCGACCGGATCGCCCTCGCCGCCCGCGGCCGGGGCGAGGTCCTGGCGGAGATCGTCGGGTTTCGCGGCGGCCGGGCACAGGCATTGCCGTTCGCGGCGGCCGACGGGCTGGGCCCCGGCAGCAAGGCCGTGGTGCTCGGCCATGGCGGCAGCCTCGCCGTCGCCGACACCTGGCTCGGCCGGGTGATCGATCCGCTCGGCCATCCGCTGGACCGCCGCGGCCGCCTGCCGCCCGGCCCGATCCGGCGGCCGGTGCGCGCCCAGCCGCCCGCGGCGACGCAGCGCGCCCGGCTTGGCCCGCGGCTGGATCTCGGCGTGCGCGCGCTCGACCTGTTCGCCACCTGCCGCCAGGGCCAGCGGCTCGGCCTGTTCGCCGGCTCCGGCGTCGGCAAGTCCACCCTGCTCGGCATGCTGGCCCGCCAGGCCGATTGCGACGTGGCGGTGCTCGCCCTGGTCGGCGAGCGCGGGCGCGAGGTGCGCGAGTTCCTGGAGGACGACCTCGGCGCCGAGGGGCTGGCGCGCTCGGTGGTGGTGGTCGCCACCTCCGACGCGCCGCCGCTGCTGCGCCGGCAGGCTGCCTACGCCGCGATGACGGTCGCCGAGCATTTCCGCGACCAGGGCAAGTCCGTGCTGCTGATGATGGACAGCGTGACCCGCTTCTGCCTGGCGCTGCGCGAGATCGGCCTGGCCGCGGGCGAACCGCCGGCGACGCGCGGCTACCCGCCGAGCACCTTCGCCGAACTGCCGCGCCTGCTGGAGCGCGCCGGGCCGGGGCCGGAGCGCGCCGACGGCCCGGCCGGGCAGATCACCGCCCTGTTCAACGTGCTGGTTGAGGGCGACGACCACAACGAGCCGGTGGCCGATGCGGTGCGCGGCACGCTGGACGGGCATCTGGTGCTGGACCGGCGCATCGCCGAGGCCGGCCGCTACCCGGCGGTGGACGTGCTGCGCTCGCTGTCGCGCAGCGTGCCCGGTTGCAATGATCTCGAGGAGAACACCCTGGTCCGCCGCGCCCGCGCCATTCTGGCGACCTGGGCCGACATGGCGGACCTGGTCCGCCTCGGCGCCTATCGGGCGGGCACCGACCCGGTGGTGGACGAGGCGGTGGCGCTGGCACCGCGCATCGAGGCGCTGCTGTGCCAGGAGAAGCAGGAGCGCAGCAAGCTGACGGCGAGCTTCGCCGGGCTGCGCGCCGCGCTGGCGCCCGGTTGAGCGGGATGGGCGCGGCGGGGTTTGCCCTAGCCCGGACTTCTCACAGTGTCGCGGGCGCTGGCTCGGTCCTTGCCGCGCCCCAATGGTACCGTGGGCGGTTTTCGCGCCTTGCGAATACACCCTGTATTGGCGGCGGCGCGAAAACCGCCCATGGGATTATTGGGCACGACAATGCCCTTCGCCATCATCCCGCGACACTGTGAGAAATCCGGGCTAGCCGGGTCGCGGGCCGTGCCGGTAGCGGGCCGAGCGGAGGGGACCGAGAGGCGGCGGGCTGAGATGCTGTCGGCTGCGCGGAGCGTCGCGCTGGCAGGGTGTCGCATGACCGGGGCAGCGGGCTGAGATGGCCCGCGACCGGCTGGATACGCTGTTGCGCCTGCGCCGGCTGGCGGTGCAGGAGCGCATCCGCGACCTGGCCACGGCGATCCGGACCGAGCAACAGTCGGCCCTGACGCAGGCCGCCTGCGCCGAGGCGATCACCCGGGAGACGGCGGAGGCCCAGCGCCTGACGCAGTGCGATGCCGCGCTGGCCGGGTTCGCGCCCTGGCGTGCGCGCGCCACGCAGGCGCTGCGCGACGCCGAAGCGCAGGTGACCCAGGCGGGCAAGGCGACGCAGGCCGCGCGGTCCGAGCTCGGCGCGGCCCGCGGGGCGATGCGCGCGGTGGAACTGGCGCTGGAGCGGCGCAAGGCCGGCACCGACCTGGCGGCGCAGCGGTCGGCCCAGCATGCGTTCGACGACGCCACACGGCGGCCCGGCGGCGCCGATCGCTAAGTGTCGCGGCGCGCCAGACCAGTCGTCGGCCGCCGGGCCGCCGCATCGTGCCAGCCGCCGGCGCGGATCGGCCGGACGGTGTCGGGCGACGCCCAACAATGAACGACCCGACCGCGGGTGCGCAGCTTGCTGGCGCATTGGGCAGGATGATCGCATTTAGCCCGTGTCGGGCTTGCCCGAGCTGCCCAGGCACTGCTTGCGCAACATCTCGGCAAAGCAAGAAAGCAAGAAAGAAAATGGCTCATATGGCGTTGACTGTTGGACGGCCCCGTAGGGCGGAAAAGCGCAGCGCCTTCCGCCATCGGACGGTGGCGGGATATGTTGTTGGGGACGTCGGCAGATGCGAGCGGCTCGCCCGGCGGTGGCGGAAGGCGCTGCGCTTTTCCGCCCTACGGGGCCGTCCAACAGTCAACGCCATATGAGCCAAGAAAATAATCAAGCGGACACCGAGGGCACGGAGTGTCCACAGAGTTTCACAGAGTAGTTTTTGTTGGCGCTTCGCAGCGAGCGCGGAGGTACAAATCATAACACCGCGTGCGCAGCGCTATTTACTTTCTCTGTGAAACTCTGTGGACACTCCGCGACCTCTGTGTTCGCTTGATTGCTTTCTTTGTCGCGCTGCGGCGCCCCCAGGCCCACGGTCCAGGCCCAATGCGGGCAGCCGGCCGACCATCAGGATCGAGGGCGACCCAGCCCGCCCGAACCGGACCTATGCAGCCTGGCCCGGCCGCACCTCGAAACGGCAATGTTCCGCCGTTGCCGCAGGATCGCCCTGCGAAGCCGTGCCGGCGGCCGCAGCCCAGCGGACCCGGGTCGCGCTGGCATTGCACCAGATACGGCACGAAATGCGCGATGTCCGGGGTCGGCAGGTCCTTGATCTTGGCCGCGTCGTCGCAGCGCCGCAGCCGCACCGCCGCCGCCGGCGCGGCGCGGAACGCCGCGACCTCGGCCGGGGCCATCGGCCCGCCCGGCAACCGCAGGCTGAGCACGCTGTCGAGCGACAGCGGCGCGAAATAATCCGGCTCGATCACGCACAGATATCGCCTGGCGGCGACGTGCAGGCGGATCGGCTCGGTCACCTCGGGCGGAAAATACCGCACCAGGAAGGCGGGCCCGAGGACCTCGTGGCGATCATCGACACCGGCCTCGGTGGGGTTCTCCCCCAGGTCGTGCACCATGTGGCCGATGTCGTGCAGCAGCGCCGCGGCGATCAGCACCGGCGCACCGCCCGCCTGCTCGGCAAACGTCGCCGACCGCAGCGCGGCGGCAGCTGGGTCACGTCGTGCAACCCGTAGCGGCGCTGCCCCTTGTCCGCCAGCAGCGACACCAACCAGGCGACCGATCCCACCATCTCACCCCACCAGCCTTCGCCGCTGCGCCGGCACGAGGCCCCGCGGTGCCCGACCGAGCGGCCCGCCGGAAAATTGCGGCAGCGCAATACCGGCCTAGCATCCGCCCGACCGGCAGGGCAAAAGCCGATTGCGGAGCCGCCTGATCGGTGGTTGGGCGGCGCCGGAGAGGGCGTGATTCGACTTGAAGGATGCTCACATGCTCGACCAGACGCTTGCCTGCCTGGTGCGGGACGCCGCAGCGACCCGGCCGCTGCACGCGCTCCGCCCGCCGGAGCTGGCCGGGTTTCTCGCCGCCCTGTCGGCGGCGCAGGCCGGGTTCGTGCGCGACTCCGGGTTCGTTGCGGCGGCGCAGGAGCTGACCTTGCTGCCGGGTCCGGACGGTCTCGCCGGCGCCGTGCTCGGCCTCGGCGAGGAGGCCTCGCCCCAGGCGTTCGGCGATCTGGCGTTCGGCGATCTGGCGTTCCGGCTGCCCGAAGGGATGCCGTGGCGCCTGGAGCTTGCCGCGGCGGCGCAGGAAGCCGCGGTGCTCGGTTTCTGCCTCGGCGCCTACCGGTTTGCCGGCCTGAAGCAACCGACGGGGCGCGGCGCCGCACGCCTGCTGGTCCCCCCGCAGGCCGGACGCGCCGAGGCCGAGGCGCGCGCGATCTGGATGGTGCGCGACCTGATCAACACGCCGGCCAACCTGCTCGGCCCGGTCGAGCTGGCGGACTGCGTCGCCGCGCTCGGCCGACGCCATGGCGCCACCGTCACGATCCACGAGGGCGCGGCGCTGGCGGCGTCCCATCCGACCGTCGCCGCGGTCGGCGGCGGATCGGCCCGCCCGCCGCGCGTCGCCTGCCTGCACTGGGCGGGCAGCGCCGCGCCGCCGGACGCCCCGCTGCTGGCACTGTGCGGCAAGGGCGTCTGCTTCGATTCCGGCGGCTACGACCTGAAGCCGTCCGCCGGGATGCTGCGGATGAAGAAGGACATGGGCGGCGGCGCGATGCTGCTGGGGCTGGCCCGGCTGATCATGGAGGCGGATCTGCCGTTGCGGCTGGCGCTGCGCATCGGCTGCGTCGAAAACGCCGTCTCCGGGACGGCGATGCGCCCGCTCGACGTGATCCGCACCCGCAGCGGGCGCACGGTGGAGGTGGGCAACACCGACGCCGAGGGGCGGCTGGTGCTGTGCGACCTGCTCGATGATGCCTGCGCGGAGCGCCCGGCGCTGTTGCTCGACGCCGCCACGCTGACCGGGGCGGCGCGGGTGGCGCTCGGGCCGGACCTGCCGGCATTGTTCTGCAACGATGACGGGTGGGCCGGCGAGCTGCTGCACGCCGGCCAGACCCGTTACGACCCGATGTGGCGCCTGCCGCTGTGGCCGGGCTACGATGCGTGGCTGAACAGCCCGGTCGCCGACCTCAACAACGTGTCCAGCAAGCCGTTCGCGGGCGCGATCGTCGCGGCGTTGTTCCTTCAACGGTTTGTTACACCTGGCACGAAATGGGCGCATCTCGATCTGTATGCCTGGAACGATCAGGCGCGCCCCGGACGCCCGGAAGGCGGCGAAGCACAAGCGATTCGTGCGTTGTTCGCCGCGATCGATGCGCGAATGGCCGCCCGAAACTGATCAATTCGCTCACGGGCACGTGACGGGCGGGTAACTAACAGCTGGTTTCGATCAGTGATTCTTGCTGCCGAAATGTCTTGCATTCTGTGTTTGAAACGATGTATGAGCCAAATTGGCTCGGCCGACCAGATTTCGACGCGCGGAAGAACCGTGGGCAGGCGGCGGGCACAGCGAAAGGGTTGATCAATGGCACTTCCTCCGACCCCCGACCAACTGGTGGGGATTCTCAAACACACCATCGTCACACTGGTGCGGCGCGACGGGCCGGACCTGTCGGCGCGCCAGCTTGCGGTGTTCCTGACCTGCTACCTGGTCGAAGGCGGCCATACGGTGCGTGGGCTGGCGGCGGACCTGAACGTGTCGAAGCCGGCGATCACGCGCGCGCTCGACCGCCTGGGCGAGCTCGACCTGGCGCGCCGCAAGGTCGATCCGTCCGACCGCCGCAGCGTGCTGGTGCAGCGCACCGTCAAGGGCGCGGCCTTCCTGCGCGATCTGCGCTCGGTGCTGACGGAAGCCGCCGCGGCGGCGCGCAAGGGGCAGACCGCCACCCACGAACCGGCCCGTCGCGCCGCGCGCGGCTGAGCCCGACCGATGCCCCCGGCGAACCACGCGCCGGGGGTAGCTGTTCCGGCGGCGCAGCCGGGCCGGTCGCAGGACCAGCGGTCATTCGCAACGATCGCTGGTTGGCACCCCTGGTTGGTCGCCGCTGGCTGGGTGCCGCTGGTTGCGCGCCGTTGAGCGGCGCGCTGCCGGCTGCCCACGCCATGCGGCGTTCCGCTCATATACGGCGCCTCACTCGGGGGCAATCCGGCCCGCACCGCCAGGTAACCGAACCGCTGGCCGCGCGGTCGGCCCCGCCCGGCTGGGATCGGTTCGGCTTCGGCGGGCGAAGCACCCTGCTTCCCCGCCCAGCCAACCCCGGCGCGCGATACCGGCCTCGCCGAAATGACCGCCACCGCGCCGTTGCGCGCCGCCGGCGTCAGCCGGGCGCCGGCGCCGCCGCGTGCAGCAGGCCGGCCGCGTGCAGCTCCGCCCAAAGCGCCGCGGGGATCTCGTGGCTCATCAGCGCCAGATTCGCGGTGAATTCGTCGGCCGAGCGCGGTCCCGGGATGATCGCCGCGACCTGCGGATGCGCCAGCGGAAACTGCAAGGCCGCGGCGGCAAGCGGTACGCCGTGCCGGTCGCAGACCGCGCGGATCGCCGCGACGCGGCGGACCACGTCCGGTGGTGCCGCCGCATAGTTCCAGGTGTCGCGCCCGGCCAGAATGCCGGAGTTCAGCGGCCCGCCGACCACGATCGAGGTGCCGCGCCTGGCGCAGAGCGGCAGCAGATCGTCCAGCGGCGCCTGCTCCAACAGCGTGTAGCGCCCGGCCAGCAGGAACACGTCCCAGTCGGCGAACGCCAGCGCCTCCAGCAGCACCTCGCGCTCGTTCACGCCGATGCCGATGGCGCTGACCACGCCGGCGCGCTTCAACTCGTCCAGCGCGCGATAGCCGCTTTCCTTCAGCGTCCGCATGTGGGCCGCGTGCGCCTCGGCGCCATGCCGGTAGGTGCCGATATCGTGCACATACAGGATGTCGATCCGGGCCAGTCCCAGCCGCTGGTAGCTGTCCTCCACCGAGCGCAGGATGCCGTCATAGCTGTAGTCGTAGACGACCTCGAACGGCAGCGGCGCGATGCGGCCGTCGGCCGCCGCGCCGGGCTGGCCCCCCGGGCGCAACCGGCGGCCCACCTTGCTGGACAGCACCCACTCGCCGCGCGGCCGGTCGCGCAGCGCATCGCCGACCCGACGCTCCGCCGCGCCAACCCGGTAGAACGGCGCCGTATCGACGTAGCGCACCCCGCCGTCCCAGGCGGCCCGCACCAGCGCCTCGCCCTCGGCCTGGGTCACCTTGACGCGGCTGCCGCCCATCGTCGCGGTGCCGAGCCCGAGCGCGGTCACCTCCAGCTCCGTGCGCCCGATCCGTCGCTTTTGCCACATGGCGGCTGCTCCCCGTAAAAATCCGCGCCGCACCCTACCGAACCGCGCCCAGGCACGCACCCGGCGCGGCGCCCCCCAAGGCAATCGGGGGAACGAAAGCAAGCCGGGGCTCCGCCCCGAACCCCGCCAGGGGGGCGTTGCCCCCCTGGACCCCCCACCAGAGGCGGAGCCCTTGGCGGGGATCCAAGGGGCAGCGCCCCTTGGTGGGGTCCGGGGCAAAGCCCCGGCTTGCTGCCTTCCGGCGATCGCGCCAGGCCCGCGCCCTTCCCCCGGTCGCCCAATGTGCTAAAGCCCGCGCCCCATGCGTCACTTCCTGGACTTCGAAAAGCCGATCGCCGAGTTGGAGGGCAAGATCGAGGAGCTTCGGCGCATGTCGGAGCCCGGCGGCATCAACATTGCCGAGGAGGTCGCGCGTCTGACCGACAAGGCCGACCGCCAGTTGCGCGCGACCTACGCCAAGCTGACCCCGTGGCAGAAGACCCAGGTCGCGCGGCATCCCGACCGGCCCAAGGCGATGGCCTACATATCGGCGCTGATCGCCGAGTTCACCCCACTGGCCGGCGACCGGGCATTCGCCGACGATGCGGCGATCGTCGGCGGGATGGGCCGGTTCCGCGGCCGCGCGGTGATGGTGCTGGGCACCGAGAAGGGCACCGAAACCGACACCCGCGTGAAGCACAATTTCGGCATGGCCCGGCCCGAGGGCTACCGCAAGGCGCGCCGCCTGATCGAGCTGGCCGGCCGCTTCGGCCTGCCGCTGCTGACCTTTGTCAACACCGCCGGCGCCTATCCCGGGATCGATGCCGAGGCGCGCGGCCAGGCGGAGGCGATCGCGCGCTCGATCGAGGCCTGCCTGGAGGCCCCGGTGCCGGTGATCGCGACCATCATCGGCGAGGGCGGCTCCGGCGGCGCCATCGCGCTCGGCGCCGGCGACCGGGTGCTGATGCTGGAGCACGCGGTCTACACGGTGATCTCGCCCGAGGGCTGCGCGTCCATCCTGTGGCGTGACCCGGCCCAGGCGGCGACGGCGGCCGAGGCACTGCGGCTCACCGCCGAGGACCTGAAGCGGCTGCGCCTGATCGACACCATCGTCGCCGAGCCGTTGGGCGGCGCCCAGCGCGACCCCGCGGCGGCGATCGCCGCGGTTGGCGAGGCACTGGCCGCGGCGCTGGCCCCGTTCCTCGCCCTGGACGCTGCGACCCTGCGCACCCGCCGGCGGGAGAAGTTCCTGGAAATGGGCCGCGAAGGCCTGGGCTAGGGTCGCCTCCGCCGCCGCGGCAGCAGGTCTCATTTTGGCCGCTCCGGGCAGCCTCTCCGTCATGGCCGGGCCTGTCCCCGGCCATCCGCGCAGCGCCGGTGGGGGGCGGATGGCCGGAGCCTGCCCCGGCGAAGGCCGGGGACAGGCCCGGCCATGACGGAGAGGCAACGTCGTCCGGCCAAAATGAGACGTGCTGACCCCTGGCCGGGCGCGGGCCGGGCCTCGCCTGACGGGGCCCGGCTACCTGGCTGAGGGGCCCGACGGCGCCCGGTACCCGTCGGTGAGCGTGCCGAGGAAGGCCACGATGTCGTCGATCTCCGGCTCGGTCAGCGCCGGCTTCTCGCCCGGCCGGCGATCGAACGGCGGCTCGGTGTTGAGATTGCCGACATAGCGCGCCGGCAGGTCGTCGAACCTGTGCACGCTGCCGTCCGGGTTGCGCGGGTACCAGCGCGCCGGATCGGTGTCGCGGCTGGCATAGAACGCCACCGCCTCGCGCAAGCTGTGGAACCGGCCATTGTGGAAGAACACCTGCCTTGTGGCGACGTTGCGCAGCGTCGGCGTCATGAACAGGCCGCAGTACTCCGGATGATCGCGCAGGTCGGTCCGGTCCGGCCCGCACAGCCCCAGGTCGTGGAAGTCCGGATCGGCATTGGCCGGGATTTCCTGGTTGCGCGGCACGCCGATGCCCACCAGGCCGTAGTCGGTGAATTGCGGCGGTGTCCCGTCCAGGCCGCGCTGGCTGACATGGCAGTGATCGCAGTTGCCGCGCGCGGGGTCGTTGAACGCCGCGAGGCCGCGCGCCTCCGCCGCCGTCAGGGATGCCCTGCCGGCCAGATAGGCATCGTATTTGCTGTCGTAGGGATAGAAGGTCGCCGGGTCCTGCTCGAACACCTCCAGCGCCTTGACGACCGCGGCGAAGGCCTTTGCCGGATCGGCAAAGATCCCGGCGCCGAAGATGCGGCGCAGTTGCGGCGCGTAGCCGGCGGCACGCAGCTTGGCGACCACGGCGGCGGGCGAGGCATTGGCCATCTCGTACGGCGAGAGCAGCGGAATGCGCGCCTGCGCGCTGCCGCGATCCACC
Organism: uncultured Alphaproteobacteria bacterium; assembly: GCA_963847615.1. Lineage (GTDB taxonomy): Bacteria > Pseudomonadota > Alphaproteobacteria > Acetobacterales > Acetobacteraceae > Palsa-883. Next base: position 11,307 of record CAWKAN010000018.1, on the reverse strand, counting down.
CGCCCGTCCCAGGTCAGGCCGCCGGTCGGGCCATTGTCGACGCTTTCATCGGCTTCGTCGTCCAACTCGAAGAAGTGCTCGGTGAATTGCGGCGCCGCCTGCAGGTATTTCAGCGACGGCACGGCGCGGTGCCCGGGTTGGTCGAGCCTGGCCCCGCCAAGCTGCACGGACCGCGCATTGGGCGGTCCGAACGCGCGCGCCGGATCATGGCAGGCGGCGCACGCCATCCTGCCGGAGGCCGACAACGCCGGATCGAGGAACAGGCGCCGCCCCAAGGCGGTCATCTCGCGCACCTGGCGGTAGACATCCGCCCGTGACGACCCCGAGGCAGGCGCCGGGGCGGCCGGAAGGGCGGGCGCGGGGGCGGACGCGCGGGTGGGGGCGGGGACGGGCGCGGGCGCGGCGGCAGCGGCAACCAGCAGCACGCCGAGCAGAACGGCAATGGGGATCAGGCGCATGCCGCGGCTTCTAGCAGCGCCTTGGTGTCGAGCAGAACGCCGCAGGCATCGCTCGGCCGGGCTGTAATGAAAATTACATCGGCGCAAAGGCGCCCCCCGGGTTCCACGACAGCCGCGCCATGCTAGTCACCGCAGGCATTCACGCCCTGGGGGTACGATGTTGAAACGGACTCTGCTGCTCGCCGCCGTGGCCGCCGTGCCCTGCCTGCTGGCATCCGGTGCGGCCGCACCGGCCGCCGCCCAGCGGAAGCCGCCGGCCGGGATCGACAAGATCCAGACCATCGTCCTGATCTACGCGGAGAATCGCAGCTTCGACAATCTGTACGGCGCCTTCCCCGGCGCCAACGGGCTGCGCAACGCGAAGCACCCCACGCAGTTCGATCGTGACGGCACGCGGCTGAAGGAACTGCCGCCGGTGTGGGACGGGCTGACCGCGAAGGGCGTCACCCCGGTGGTCACCCAGGCGCAGACCGAGCACCTGCCCAACCGCCCGTTCGCGATCGATGACCCGAAGGGCTTCAACGTCGGCCTGGACGTCACCACGCACGACCTCTGGCACCGGTTCTACCAGAACCAGATGCAGATCGACGGCGGGCGCAACGACCGCTTCGCGGCCTGGGCGGATTCCGGTGGGCTGGTGATGGGCCACTACGAGCGGGTCCAAGCTGCCGATGTGGGCGATCGCGAAGCACTACGTGCTGGCCGACAACTTCTTCATGGGGGCGTTCGGCGGCTCGTTCCTGAACCACCAGTACCTCGCCTGCGCCTGCGCGCCGGTCTATCCGGATGCGGACAAAAGCCCGGCGAAGCCGTCGATCAGTGTGGTGAACAGGGACGGCGTGACGCTGACCGTCGCGGCGAACGGACCGAAATCCGCGCTCGACGGCGTGCCGAAATTCGTCGCCGACGGCAACCTCACGCCCGACTTCCACGCGGTCAACACCATGCAGCCGCCGTATCAGCCCAGCGCCAACAAGCCGGCGCCGGGCGGCGATCCGGCGCTGGCCGATCCCGCCAAACCGACCACGCTGCCGCCGCAGACGGAACAGACCTTCGGCGACATCCTGTCCGCCAAGGGGATCGACTGGGCCTGGTATGCCGGGGCCTGGCAGGCGGCGCTGGACGGCAAGGGCGGCGGCCCGGTGCCGAACTTCCAGTTCCATCACCAGCCGTACAACTATTTCGCCGCCTACGCGCCGGGCACCAAGGCGCGCGCCGAGCATCTGCGCGATGCCGGCATGAACGGCGTCAACTTCATCAAGGCGATCGATGCCGGAACGCTGCCGCCGGTGACCTTCTACAAGCCGCAGGGCAACCTGAACGAACACGCCGGCTACACCGACGTTATGTCGGGCGATCAGCACCTTGCCGAGCTGGTCGCGCACCTGGAGAAGAGCCCGCAATGGCCGCACATGCTGGTGGTGATCACCTATGACGAGAACGGCGGCTGGTGGGACCATGTCGCGCCGCCGAAGGGTGATCGCTGGGGGCCCGGCTCGCGGATTCCCGCGTTCATCATCTCGCCCTACGCGAAGCACGGCTTCGTCGATCACGCGCAGTACGACACGGACTCGATCCTGCGCTTCGTCACCGAGCGGTTCGGCCTGCCCGAACTGGCCGGCCTGAAGCAGCGGGACGACGCCCTGAAGGCGCATGGCAACCAGCCGATGGGCGATCTGACCCATGCGCTGGACCTGGCGCGGAAGTAGCCGCCCGCCCTCCGTCCGCACACCGCGACGCATCGCCCGGGTCGATCGGCCCGGTGGCTGACCGTGGCTGGCCCGGCGGGTTCGATCGTCCCGGTTCGATCGTCCCGGTTCGATCGTCCCGGCTGGCCACAAATTGCCGTCCGGCCCGGCGACAACCTGGGTGTGTTTCGCGCCACGCCGCTCTAACCTCGCGTCGCGGCCCCCTGTCCCGGGCCCGCCCGGAGGGTCCGTCCCGATGAGCGACACCGCCGCCCAGCGCCAGCGCTTCTACGACCAGCTCGGCCCGCACAGCCTCGCCCCGCTGTGGGAGCGCCTGCACACGCTGGTCACCAGCGCGCCCGCGACGCCGGCCGTGCCGGTGCTGTGGGACTACGACAACGTCGTGCGCCCCTACCTGATGCAGGCCGGCGGCCTGATCACCGCGAAGGAGGCCGAGCGCCGCGTGCTGATCCTGGAGAACCCCGGGCTGCGCGGCCACACCTCGGTGACCCACGCGCTGTTCGCCGGGTTGCAGCTCATCCTGCCCGGGGAGGTCGCGCCGGCGCACCGCCACGCCCAGTCGGCGTTGCGCTTCGTCATCGAGGGCAGCGGCGCCTACACCGCGGTGGAGGGCGAACGGGCGATCATGGCGCCCGGCGACTTCATCATCACGCCGAGCTGGACCTGGCACGACCACGGCAACGAGGCCGCGGCGCCGGTGGTGTGGCTGGACGGGCTGGACATCCCGATCATCCGCCTGCTCGACGTCAGCTTCGCCGAGCCGGCCAATGCCGAGAGCCAGGCCGAGGCCCGCCCGCCGGGCGACAGCCTGGCCCGCTACGGCGCCAACATGTTGCCGGTGGACTGGAAGCCGGCGGCGAAGAGCTCCCCGGTGTTCGCCTATCCCTACGCGCGCACGCGCGAGGCGTTGGCGACGCTGGCGCGCAACGGCGACCCCGACCCGTGCCACGGCCACAAGCTGCGCTACGCCAACCCGGCCACCGGGGAGCACGCCATGCCGACGATCGGCGCGTTCATGCAGGTGCTGCCGAAGGGTTTCGCCACCGCGCCGTACCGTTGCACCGACGGCACGGTGTTCGTCGCGGTCGAAGGCAGTGGTGAAACGATCGTCGGCGAGACGGTGTTCCGCTGGAAGCCGCGCGACGTGTTCGTGGTGCCAAGCTGGCACACGCATCGCCATCGGCCGGACGGCGAGGCCGTGCTGTTCAGCTTCTCCGACCGCCCGGTGCAGGAAAAGCTCGGCCTGTGGCGGGAGGAACGCGGCGGCGGCTGATGCCGGTGGCGGGCACGGTGGCGAGATCCGGCGAGGCATTCGCCTGTTGGCTGATCCGGCCGGGCTGTTGGCATCATTGCCTGGCTTGACCCCGGGCTTCGCCGGCGCCGGCGCTGGCCATCGGGGGCAGATCGGCGGTGCGCGTAGGGTCGGGTCAGGCAGAATATAACGAAAATGCAACATCATCGGGCCAGAATCGAACTCGCCGCGGAGGCAACTCCGGCCTATCGGCGGAGCGGGGTTATCGTGTACAGGAACCAACCCAACTCGGCCGCACCGCCCGCGCCAGGCAGGCCAGCGCAGCGGCTGCGGCACGAAACCACAAAGACCCGTCCGAGGAACCCGCCATGCGCGCTGTCATTCTGTCACTGATCGCTGCCCCGCTGCTACTGGCTGCGTTGCCGGCGGCGGCGCAGAGCAATCCGTCCTCCGACCAGATCATCCAATCGCTGAAGCCGACGGGGAACCTGCTGCAAGGCGGCACGCGCGGGATCCGCATGGCCAACCCCACCGCGACCGAGGCCACCCCGCAGTCATCGGCCGCGCAGTCAGCGACATCGGGCACGGCCCGGCCGACCCATACCGCCGCCGCAGGGGCGGCCGGCGCGACGGCCGCGCCCTCGGTGAGCCTCTCGGTGCAATTCGCCTCGGGCTCCGCCGAACTGACGCCGCAGGCGCGCCAGACGCTCGACCCGCTTGGCAAGGCGCTGGCCAGCAGCGACCTGGCGCAATACCGCTTCCGCATCGAAGGCCATACCGACACCGTGGGAACCCCGGACTACAACAAGGCGCTGTCGCAGCAGCGCGCCGATGCCGTGGCCGCCTACCTCGAAAATAAATTCGGCGTGAGCGCGAACCGGCTGCAGTCGGTCGGCATGGGCGAGGAAGGATTGCTGGAGCCGACGCCGCCCGGCACCCCGAATGCGAAGAACCGCCGGGTGAACGTCGTCAACCTCGGCGCCTGACCAGCGCTTGCCACAAGACGTCAACGCTCGGCCGGGTGGTGCGGCCGACGATGACTCGACCGTCGTGGTCAGGCCTGGCGCCCGCTTGCCCGCGGCGCTGCCCCGCCGCCGCTTGTTCCCCGCGCTGGCAATCGGCGGCGCGGCGGCGGCCCTGGGGTGTTGCGGCGTCTGCGGTTGGCTGCTGTGGCCCCGGCGGCCCGCTCCCGTGCCCGCCCCGCCAGCCCCCGCCCCGCCAAGCCCCGCCCCGGCAAGCCCCGCGCCGACAACCCTCGCCCCGGCAACCGCGCCGCCCCCGGCGCCACCCGCGCCGCGATTCCGGATCGGGACCGCCGACGAGGCGACAATTCTGGCCCATGTCGCGGCGCACCTGGCGGTGACGCGCTTTGCGGCCAATCCGAGCATCGCCGTGCTCGACTTCCCGACGCTTCGCATGCAGGGCGAGATGCTGAACCGGGTTGCATCGCTGATCGAGAAAGCCGGCCTGCCGCGCGACCGGGTGCTGAACGATGCCGAGCTGGACGGCGCCATCCGCGCGCGCGGCGATACCGTCGAAACCTATTATTACGGCCACGATTACCCGGCCAGCGCGCTGGTCCGCTTCTTCGGCCTCGCCGACCGCGCGCGCGTGGCGTTGGACCCCGAGGAGCAGCGGCTGCGCGGCTTGATTGAGCAGTTGGGGTGGTTCTCGCCCGGCGCGGTCGGCGCGCTGATCAGCGTGACGCGCCCCGATGCGACGGTCTCCGCGACGATGCGCGCCGCCATCCTGCACCACGAACTGTCGCACGGCGAATTCTTCACCGACCCGACCTACGCCGACTACGTCCGCCGGTTCTGGCTCGACCGGATGACCGGCGACGAACGTGCGGCGATCCGCCGCTTCCTCGGATCGATGGGCTACGATACCGGCATCGAGGAGCTGATGTACAACGAGATGCAGGCCTACCTGATGTTCACCTACGATGCCCGCTTCTTCCTGCCGTCCAACGTGAACATGCCGCTGGCACGCCGCCGGCAGTTGCAGATCGCATTCCATGCGGGCATGCCGGCGTGCTGGCTGAAGACGGCGCTGGCGCAACATCTGCGGCAGCCGGAGCAATAACCAGGCGGGCCGCCGGCGCTGGCCGGCAGTCCGAACGATCGCCCCTCCGGTCGCACCCGCATCATCGGCGCTGCGCCGGCCGGCATGGCGCCGGCGCAGCGCCGACCGGCCAATTCTTCCGATGTCCGGTATTATTTCGGCAAAGCATTGACTAGCAGCAGCGTCCCGCTGACCTGACCGCCGGCCTGGCGGACCCGCGCGATGCCGTCCGCCAGCCCGCGCAGATAGGGCGCGGCATCGCCCGCCGCGTTCTGCGCCGGTTCCCGCGTCAGCAGCGGCGCGCTGGAGGCGACCGCGATGATCATATCCGTGCCGTACGGCGGTCCCACCTCCCAGATCGGCTGGCCGGGGCCGCCGTCGCCGATCGACAGGTGCGCACCGGGCGCCAGCCGCGTCGCCGGGCGCGCGAGAACATGCTGCGCCGGATCGGCGGCGGTCGGGTAGAGATGCACGATCGAGCCGTCATGGCCGAGGTAGTCCACGCGCAGCTCTCCGGCGAAATCCGCCATGCTGACCCGCGGCATGATCCGCTCGCCGTCGTGCAGCGCGGTCCGCCCGCCGGCGAGCGCGAGCGAAAGCCCCGACAGCGGCGCGCCCGCCTGCGCGGCGATCGGGCGCAGCGCGCCGAGGGCACCGCAGAACACCGGATCGACCGGTTGCACCCGCCAGTCCAGCGGTGCGGCGCCGGCGACGCCGGCCAGTCGCTGGCGCAGTGACGCCGCGCCGCCGCTGCCGGCATAGCCGGCGACGCCGACCGCGCCGCTGTCCTGCACCAGGCCATTGGCCAGCGTGCAAGGCGCCTGTGCCAGCGCCTGGGCGACCAGCTGGCGCAGCGTGTGCAAATCCGTGGAGGCTTGCTGGGTTGCCGCCGGCGCCGGGCTCGCCGGCGGTGTCTGTGGGGCCGGGACCGTCGCGCCCGCCGGCGCCGGGGTGGGCGCGGGCGGCGAAACGGCCGCAGCCGGGGCCGGCGACGACACGGAAGGCGCCGGCGTCGGCGGCGGGAGGGCCGGCGTGGCTTGCGGTGCGGCGTCCAGCGATGCCGGCGGCGCCGCTTGCGCCGGCGCGGCGGACAGCGCGGCCGGCATGGCAGCGGGCGGCGCGCTGCCTGCCGCCGCCCCCTCGGGCGGGCTCGGCGCGCGCGGCGCGGGGCCAAGCAGGAACCAGCCGCCGGCCCCCAGCGCCAGCACCGCCGCGACGCCGAGGCCGATCAGCAGCGGCGCGCGCGCGCGGCCCGCGCTGGGCGCGGCCGCCGGCACCGACGGGGCCGCCTGCCTGGGTGTCGCCTGCCCGCGCGTTCGCGCGGGCGGCCGCCGTTCGCTGGCGGAGGATTTGCGCGACCACCTGCACCTCCGGCGCCTGCTGCTCTGCCTGGAGAACTTCCAGCAGGTTGTCGCCGCGGTCGGCTGTCGCCGACTTGCTGGAGGCCTGCCCGGGGCTCCAGGTCGTGGTCACCAGCCGCTGCGCTCTGCGGTTGCGCGGCGAGGTGGAGTTTGCCGTGCAGCCCCTGCCCACGCCCGAACCCGGCCTGCTGGCCGATGCGGAAGAGTTGGCGCGATGCCCATCCGTGGCGCTGCTGGCCCGGCAGGCCAGGCTGGCCGACCCCGGTATTGGCGTGACGGAAGAGACCGCGCCCATTCTGGCCGAGATTTGCCGCCTGCTGGATGGCCCGCCCCTGGCCATTGAGGGCCGCCGCCCGCTGCAAGCTGCTGCGGCCGGCCGAAATCCTCGCCCAGCTTCGCCGCAGCCGGCTGGGTTCTGCTCGGGCGCGGTGCCCGTGACCTGCCGGACCGCCAGCAGACCCTGCGCCAGGCCATTGCCTGGAGCCACGACCTGCTGGACCCGGCGGCGCAGAGCCTGTTCCGGCGGCTGGCCGTCTTCGCCGGCGGCCGCACCCCGGCGGTGGCCGTGCAGGTGTGCGGCGCGCCGGCTCCGGCCGCGGCGATGGATGCCGTCGCCGCCCTGGTGGACAGCAGCCTGGTGCGGCGCGAGGCCGGCCACGACGAGAACCGGCTGGAGATGCTGGAGGGACGATTCTCGAGTTCCGTGCTCGAGCGGCTGCAAGACTGCGGCGAGGAGACTGACGCGCGCGGCCGCCATGCCGCCTGGGCGCTCGAGGTGGCCGAGGATGCGGCCCCGGCCCTCGGCGGCCCCGGCCAGGATGCCGCTGCAGCGGCTGGCCCGCGAGCGCGAGAACCTGCGGGTGGCGCTGGCCTGGTATCGCGACCAACCCGGCGCCGCCGGCGAATTCCCGCGGCTGGCCGCTGCCCTGTGGCAGTTCTGGGAAATCCGCGGCGACATCGCCGAGGGCAGGGCCTGGGCGGAGCCAGGCGCTGGACCGCGCGCATGATGGCCCGGCGACCATCCGCGCCGAAGCCCTGAACGGCGCCGGCACCCTGGCCTGGCGCCAGGGCGATTCGAGCTGGCCCGGCGCTTCTTGGAGGAAGGTTTCGCGCTGAGCCGACGCACCGGCAGCACGGCCGGAGTGGCAAGCTGCCTGATGGACCTCGGCTCCTGGCCCTGAGCCAGGACGACCACGATCGGGCCGCCGCGTTCTACGAAGAGAGCCTTGGTCCTGCCCGGCAGCTCGGCGACGCCTACAGCACCCGCGCTTACGCCCTCCACCAACCTGGGTCGCATCGCCTGCCGCCGCAGCCAACTGGCCCGGTCCGAGGCTCTCGACTGCGAGAGCCTGGAGTTGTTCCGGTCCGTGGGCAGCACGTGGGGCGCCGCGGTCTCGATTGTCGGCCTGGCGCATGTTGCCTACGAGCGCGGCCTCGATGAGCGGGCCGCCGAGCTATACGCCGAGGGATTGAACCTCCTGCAGGGCGTGGGCTCAGGCCGCCGTTGACGTGGCCCAACACCAGGCTCGGTGTCATCGCCTGCCGGCGCGGCGATTCGGCGTGGCGGGCGAGCTTCTCAGGGCCAGCCTGCGCGCCCGCGTCGCGCACGGCGACGGGCCGCGCGCTGCCGGCTGCCTCCTGGGCCTGGCGCTGGTCGCCGCCGACGACGGCCAGCCGGACCGTGCCGCCCGCCTGCTGGCCGCAGAGGTGGCGTTGCTATTCGGCGGCACCGGCCCGGCCAGCCCGCGCGACCGGGCCGACCGCGAAGTCGTTCTGGCCTCTTGCCGCGCCGCGCTGGGCGAAGCCGCCTTCGCCGCCGCCTGGAAGCCGGCGCGGCCATGTCGCTGGAGCAGGCCGCGGCGTTCGCGCTGGAGGAAGGCCGGGCCTAGGCTGCCGGGCGGCCGGGGCCGCGCCAGCGCGCCTTGGCCGTCGCACGGGTGGGGCAGTCGCGCCAGAACCGGCATCACCTGGGCGTCGCGCGGGGCGCATCATGAGCGCCGATTGATGCCGTCTTTGCTGTCACTGGTGGGGGGCCAGGCCATGTCCCTGGACGACGTTGTGGCCTGCGCGCTGGTCGAGGCCGGCCCGTAGGGCGCGCCCGGCTGTGCTGCAACTGCGCGGTCAGCGGTAGCCGCGGCGCCATCACCAACGGGTCGCCGCCGCACGTGCCGGTGGCATCCCAGCGCACCGTGGCCTGGGTCTGCCGGTTTGGCACGGCTGGACCGCGAGACTCGTGCTGCCGGTGACTGGTCGTGACGCCGGCAATGAGGACCTGAGCGCGGCCCGGTTGGCGAGCCAGGGGGCCGGCGCGTCACCCAGACGCAGTTCATCGTGCCGGTCACCGGTGCACTGTGCGCAGGTACCGGGAGAGCGCAGCCCGCTTAACCGACCGCGTGTCGAACGAATTCGTGCCGGGAATGTCGCCAGTCGAGGGCACCTGGCCCCACGTGAGGTTGGCGTAGAAGTGCAGCGCGTCCAGGGCAGTGTCAAAGCAGGAACCGCTGATTGGCGCGCCGGTCAGTTCCGCCAGCCGGCCCCTGGTAATCGATCACGCCGCGCGGCCACCGAGCCCGCCGGGGGCGCGCGCCCGTCGCAAGGCCCACAATGCCGGCCGCGACCACCGCCGCCACCACGCCGCCGGCCGCCGCGAGCCCCGTCGCCAGGAACCGGCGGCGCGATGAAGCCGCCGCCTGCGCGCCCGTCGCGCGCTCTACCGCCGCCGCGGTGGAGGCTGCCACCGCCGGAGCCCTGGCGGAGGGCCAGGCCCGCGCATAGGTGGTCGTGGTTGAAAGAGGGCTTCCATCCCAGCGACGTCGCTGGCAAATTACAATCGTTTTGTGGACTCCGCGGACAGGCTGACCCTGTAAAGAAATCGACCTGTTGCAGGATTTCGCATTCGTGCCTGAAGCACCCGTGCGTTGACCTGCTGCAGGGAGAGCCCAACCCCGCTATCCACGTCCTGAAGTGCATGAGGGACAGCCTGGATTATGCGCACGGACTGGTCCCTTCTCCTCTCAGGCAGCGAAGAAACTCGGAGATCTCCCCGCGCGCATTCAGGAGGTCGTCACCTCCTACATTCAACCGGCATCCGGGAAAATTGGGGAATCCAGATGACTATCTCCAGGGATCCTCGGCGCGTATCTGCGGGGCGCCGTCATGACGATGACACGCGAGGGGCCCCCGAGGCGCTCCGCTGCAGTCGGGGCGTCCACGGTGCCGCCGCTCCGCCCTTCACTCCCCAAGAAAGGAGAGCGCTGGAAGACTTCCTCCTTCGTGTCCAGAAGAGCGCCTTGCGAAAAGGAGATGCTGCGCCTGGAGAGAGTTGCTTGCCGAGCAGGTTCAGAAAATGGAAGAGGCGCAAGGAATATTTTCAAGCCGCCTGCCGTTAGGATCCCAGGACAAGCTCATGGATCGGGAGCTTGCGCGGTTCCTGGTGGCGCTGAACCGATCCGCCCGCGCAAGCTCCCCTGATGCGCAACCAGGGCGTCCTGCTTCTCTTTGACTTTTCCCTGCACAAGCTTCTGCAGTCGAAAACGCTGGTCGGCCTGCTGAAAGGCTTGATCTCCCGCAGGCAAACCGGAAGGGCCGCGTGGTGCGCGACCGCTTCCGCCAAATTAAAATCTCTGGTGGAGCAGGACCCTGCTTACCGCGCGCGGTACTTGAAGGCAGTGCAGACGCTGCACGTGATCCCGTCATGCGGCAACTGGCTGCCGTTGGCACAGGCTTTCGAGGTGCGCGACCTTCTCCTTCGCGATCGTGAGTTCGAGGATCGACGCGCAGCGCGTACCTGAAGCTTCTTGCCGCATTCCTTCATGAAACCCTCTACAGCGGATTGAGCGTGATCGTGGGATTCGACTACCGCTCTGCCACCGCGGCGTTCCAGAGCGGCGCGGAGAAGCTGCTTTTGCCACCCCCCCGCTGAGACCACCGACCCCTGGATTCCGCGGCCTCGGGGGATGGCCTTCACGTTTTCGCGTCAGTGGTGACGGCTTTTCTTTCGCAGACGCTCCACATCTTTCATCCTTCCCAATTTCGTCCAGAGGGCAATGGCCTCCTCACTGCGACCCATGCGCTCATACACACGGGCGATCCCGCGCTCGTCCCGCTCGGCTGGAAACAGCGGAGCGCGGCATCGTAATCCCTGGAATCCAGATAGTACCGCCCCGCCTTTAGCCCCTCTCCCCGTTTTTCCGCATATGCGCCTCACCAGCGCGAAATCGATCGCGGAATCTGGAAACCGTTCGCGGCTCCATCCAATCCTCCCCGCCTCCATGAGATGCGCCACCGCATCTCGGTAGCGCGAGCTGCTGAGCCCAAGCACCAGCACGTTCGCATCCGCCAGCGTCATGCCAGCCGCAATGTGCTCGAAAGCGTCGCGGTCCGTGGCGTATGCGGCGCATGCCGCCAGCGAAGGGTCGCCGGTTCCCGCGGCCGCGAGAGAAAGACTCTCGACGAACGCGCGC